>CATLPD010000001.1 GCA_950054485.1 uncultured Alphaproteobacteria bacterium
CCATAAGCACCAAAGGCAAATGCGTTCATATCGCTGATCTGGAATTGTTCGTTAATTGACAAGGTAACATCTGCCGTCCCTGTGGATGTGGCGCCCAGTGTACCGTCAGCTGTTGCGGCCATTGCCGACCCTGCTGAGGCAACTGCAAATGCAAAGACTGCTACAGAAAGGACTTGGTTTATCTTCTTCATTTTATCTTCTCCCTAATGTTAAAAGTTCTTACTCACAAGTGACCCCGATCACTTATTTGCGGGTACTATTGTACTTTGACATAGATTCGTTAATGTTCCGTTACAATTAGTTTCAATTTTATACGCTTTCGACATTAAGTTTAATAAAATCAGAATGTTATAAGCTTTAAAATAGATAAAAAATTCAAGAAACCTTTGGAAAAATCGAATCATTTTTTAGTGCTATGGTACTTATTCAGGGACTGTTTATATTTGAAACGAAAATCTCGTGCCTGATATTTAGCGCGATACTAACTCGGAGAAAAGTTCGCGTTAGTCTGACATCACCCGTATGATTATTTAAAAAAGGTTTATCTGTTTGATGTTTTTTATTTTAAATCCATTTCTACTACGCAGGTAATATGCATCAAGAATTTGACCAAATGGTTAAATTGATCTATATCTTCTTACATGGTTAAGAAAAATACGAAAGAAAAACTAATCGAAACAGCGCTTAATCTGATCTGGAAAGACAGTTACGCCAGCGTTAGTGTCGATGAAATCTGCAAGACATCCGGCGTGCTTAAGGGCAGCTTTTATCATTATTTTCCATCCAAAAAAGATCTGGCCCGCGCGGCCCTCGAGCAATGCTGTGAACAATTCAGAACCACTTACAATCAGATTTTTTCGCCCCTAAACCCGCCTTTGCAGCGTTTTGAAAAAATGGCCGATTGCAAAATTGAAATGCAGGAGGAGCTCCTGAGAGAAAATGGTTACGTTATGGGCTGTCCAACCGCAGGTTTTCGCAATGATTTGTCGAATCAGGCCGAAAACAGCACAGACATGGGTTTGGGCAATATACGCCAAGAAAGCCTGACATATTTCAAAGCTGCTTTAAAAGATTTACAGGATGCGGGCATGATCGATTCGGATATCGACATTGACCTTAGGGCTCAAGAAATTTTTATTTTCATTACAGGCACGATGACTACGGCCCGTATGACAAACGATCTGGCCTTTTTAAAGACATCTTTTAAACCGTCTCTGATGCGGATCATCGGCATTAAAAATTATGAGCTTGACTAAATTTGACCATTCGGTCAAATATATAGCGTGAGGTTCTAGAGGTATATTATGAAGAAATTATTTTTAAGCGCTTTTATTCTTGTCGCTGCCATTCTGTCTTTTTTCGTTTTAAGGTCTGGTGATGCTGCAGAAAACGAAACCCCGGGTGAAATGCCTCCAATGGCTGTCAGCACCTATGTTGTTCAACCTGAACAGGCCATTATATGGAATGAATTCACAGGTCGTATCGAACCTGTTGCACATGCAGTTATAAAACCTGAAGTCAGCGGCCGCATTACAGAAGTAAACTTTGAAGACGGTAGTGAAGTCAACGTGGGGGACACTCTATTCGTCATTGATCCCGCCCCCTTGATGGCAAGCTTGAAAGAGGCGGAAGCTGCCCTTGATATTGCACGCAGTGAAGCCGCCCTTGCCGAAACGGAATATCAGCGCGCGCGAAAACTGCGCGAAAGTGATGCCATATCAGAGGGGCTTTTCGAAGAGAGAACACGCAATCGGAATAATGCCGCCGGTGCTGTGAAAGCAGCCAAGGCCCTGCGCGACAGCGCAAAGATTAATCTGGATTACGCCTATATCAAGGCCCCTATTGCAGGAAAAACAAGCCGTGCCGAACTGACTGTCGGAAACCGCGTCGAAGCCGGGTCTAGCGCACCTGTGTTAACTGAGATCATTCAGCATAACCCTCTATATGCTGAATTTGATATCGATGAACAAACGTTCATACGTATAAAAACAGCCCTGACAAACGCAAGTGAAACACCTGTCCGCATGCGTGTCGATGGAACAGATACTGTTTTTGATGGGACCATACATAGTTTTGACAATAAAATCAGCGTCGGCAGCGGCACAGTTCGTGCGCGTGCCCTATTTGAGAACAAAGACGATATCCTTCTACCGGGCATGACAGCTGATATAAATGTCGGTCTTGCCGATGAGCAACTCAAAATTTTAATTCCGCAATCCGCAATAGGTACAGATCAGGACCGTAAATTTGTTTATATCATGAATGACGAAAACACCATCGAATACAGACCCGTTTCTCTGGGGGCGACACTGGATACACGGCGCGTAGTGCTGAGTGGCCTGTCTGAAGGCGAAAAACTGATCACCAGCAGTATTATCAAGCTTCGTCCGGGTAGTCCTGTGAGCGAAAAACAGGATCCTGACGACAGTCATATGGATGCGCCATCCGAACTAGCTGAAGAAACTGCCGCCCCCATAGAACCGGCAGGGGAATAAAAAAAATGAGCGCAGTGGGCAAATATATAGATCGTCCGATACTGGCTGGTGTCGTATCATTCATCATATTTCTTTTGGGACTGATTGCGATGTTTCAGCTCCCCATTTCGGAGTATCCCGAAGTGGTGCCGCCCTCCGTCCAGATTTCTGCCAGCTTTCCGGGTGCAAATCCGCAGGTTATTTCCGAAACAGTCGCCGCCCCGCTCGAGGAAGAAATTAACGGCGTAGAAAATATGCTTTATATGAACTCCCTGTCGACGACAGACGGTGTGATGCAATTGTCCGTAACATTCGACGTCGGAACGGATGTCGATCTGGCGCAACAGCTTGTACAAAACCGGGTATCACAAGCCTTGCCAAGGTTACCGGATGTTACGCGACAATTAGGCGTACGTGTTCAAAAAAGCTCCCCGGATTTGACCATGGTTGTGCACTTGATTTCACCGGGTGAAAAGTACGATATGCTATACTTGCGTAACTACGGCACCCTACGCATTAAGGATCAGCTCGCAAAAATCGAAGGGGTCGGCCGCGTTGCCTTGTTCGGTTCGGGTGATTATGCCATGCGAATCTGGCTAAACCCCGATAAAATAGCTGCCAGAAACCTGAGCGCAAGTGAAGTTCTGGATGCCATACGCCGCCAAAATATACAGGTCGCGGCCGGTACAATCGGCGGCCCGCCTTATGATGATAATACGGTCTTGCAATTACCGGTGAATGCACAGGGCCGCCTGTCATCCCCCGAAGAATTCGAACAAATCGTAGTCAAAAACGAAGACGGTGTTATCACACGCCTGGGCGACGTTGCGCGAACGGAACTAGATGCGCAAAGCTACTCGCTCCGCTCAATGTTAAATAACCAGCCCGCCGTTGCGATTCCAATTTTTGCCGCCCCTGATGCAAATGCACTGGCTTTGTCCGAAGCCGTCCGCGCACGCATGGCGGAATTAAAGAAAGATTTCCCTGAAGGGGTCGATTATTCTATCGTCTATGACCCAACTGTCTTTGTGAAATATTCGATTGATGCTGTGATCAATACCCTGCTGGAAGCCATCGCGCTTGTAGTGTTGGTCGTTATTGTATTCTTGCAAACATGGCGCGCATCTATCATCCCGCTTTTGGCCGTTCCCGTGTCGATTGTCGGAACATTTGCCGTCATGTTGCTTCTGGATTTCTCGATAAATGTTTTATCACTTTTCGGCCTGATCCTGTCGGTCGGTATTGTGGTCGACGATGCCATTGTTGTGGTCGAAAACGTTGAACGTAATATCGAAGAAGGCAAAAACCCGCGCGATGCAACCGTTCAGGCAATGAAAGAAGTAACCGGGCCCATTATCGCTACATCCCTTGTTATTGCGGGGGTCTTTATACCTATCGCCTTTTTGGGTGGACTGACAGGCATGTTCTACCAACAGTTTGCTCTGACAATTGTTATCGCAACATTTATTTCGACGCTGAATTCCTTAACACTCAGCCCTGCGATGTCAGCAGTTTTGCTGCATAATAAAAACGATGCACCTGATAAATTAACGCGCGGCATGAATAAGACTCTGGGCTGGTTTTTCCGCCTGTTTAATTTCGTCTTCGAAAAGGCACAAAATTTTTACCACCGCTTAGTTACCCTTGTTACACACCACCGTATTACGATGATGGTTATTTTCCTTGCCTTGGTGATCGCAACTGCATTTGCTTTTCGTGCTGTTCCGACTGGTTTTGTCCCCGCACAGGACAAACAATATCTGATCGGTTTTGCACAATTATCGTCCGGCGCCACACTTGAAAAAACCGAAGAAGTCGTGCGACAAATGGGCGATATTGTGGAGGCTGAAAAGGGCGTTGCAAACGCCGTACAATTCCCAGGGTTATCCATTAACGGCTTTGTTAATTCATCCAGCGCCGCCATTGTTTTCGTTCCGCTTGATGATTTTGAAAACCGTAAAAGCGAAGAGCTGAGTGCGGCTGCCATCGCCGGCCGCCTGCAGGAAAAATTTATGATGATTGAAGATGCATTCATCGCAATTTTCCCGCCCCCGCCCGTGCGTGGTTTGGGGACGACCGGTGGTTTCAAATTACAAATACAGGACCGTCTTGACCGGGGCCCGAAAGCTCTGGATGATGCTGTAAAAGCCGTTTTAAACCGAGCTTATGCAGACCCCGCACTGACAGGTATATTTACCGGATATAACATTAACGTGCCCCAGCTTTACGCTGATCTGGACCGCACCAAAGCCCAGCAAATCGGTTTATCAATTGATGATATCTTCAGAACGATGCAGATATACCTTGGATCGGCTTACGTGAACGACTTTAACCAGTTCGGGCGCACCTATCAGGTCATTGCGCAAGCAGAAAAGGAATATCGCTCCAAACCCGAGGACATCCTGAGATTAAAAACCAAAAATGAAAACGGAGAGATGATCCCACTGGGAAGCGTCATCGATGTTCAGGAATATTTCGGGCCTGAACTGGCTATGCGGTATAATGCTTTTCGCTCGGCAGATCTGAACGGTTCACCCGCAGAGGGGTATTCATCAGGCGAGGCCCAAGCCGCCATCACCCAGATACTGGATGAAACACTGCCGGAAGGCTTCGGGTTTGAGTGGACCGAACTGACCTATCAGCAAATTTTGGCCGGAAATAAAGCCATATTTATTTTCCCGCTATGTATCTTTTTTGTCTTTCTGGTTCTGGCTGCACAATATGAAAGCCTAGCCCTTCCGCTCGCGGTCATTTTCATTGTCCCGATGAGCATTTTGTCAGCCGTAATCGGCGTTCTGATTTATGGCGGAGATACAAATATTTTCACGCAAATCAGTATGTTTGTTCTGGCCGGGCTTGCCTGTAAAAATGCGATTTTGATTGTGGAGTTTGCCCGTGATCTTGAACTTCAGGGCAGAGGAATAATTGAAGCCGCCATCGAAGCTTCACGCATTCGTCTGCGCCCGATCCTGATGACTTCATTTGCCTTCATTATGGGTGTCGTGCCATTGATGCTGAGCACAGGTGCCGGCGCCGAAATGCGTCAGGCAATTGGTGTTGCCGTTTTCTCGGGCATGCTTGGCGTTACGTTCTTCGGCCTTGTTTTTACCCCCGTCTTTTATGTGATCTTCCGTCATCTGGCAGACCGTATCAAAGGCGTCAAATCATTTGATGAAAAACCTGCAAAAAAGGATTTGGGGGATCAGCATGCATAAAGCTTTGAGTATTATTTTACTTTGTACATTTTTGGCCTCCTGCGAGACGGCTGATCTGGACATTTCAAAACTGAAGGCCCCGCAGAACTGGCAGCAACCTACAGAGTCCGTAGAGTACATTAGCACCCAAGGTTTAAAAAAATGGTGGATGCGATTTGAGGAGCCCACCCTCAATAATCTGGTGGAAACCGCCCTTCAAAACGGCCCCGATCGAAACATTGCCGCAGCTCGCATCGCCGAAGCCCGCGGCATGCGCCGTACCGCACGTTCCTTCTTGTTTCCCAGTCTTGATGCCAGTGGCACGTTTGGCCGCCAGGACACAGGGTTCGGCGGCGCAAATGGCATAGACGAGTTCTACGATGCGGGCTTTGATGCATCTTATGAAATTGATCTTTTCGGTAAAAACCGTAATAACGCCAAAGCCTCGCTTTTTAATCTGTTTCAAAGACAGGCCGAATATGATGATGTGTCGCTGTCACTGGCAGCCGAAGTCACCCGCACCTATATTGAACACAAACGCGCTTTGAAACGCATTCTGGTTTCAAACCGCAATGTTGAATCACAGCAAAAAACTGTCGATCTTGTGCGCAAGCTTAACGAGTATGGGGAAGCTCCACAAATTGATGTCGAGCGCGCAGAAAATCTTTTAAATACTACCCTTGCACAAATTCCGGAAGCCGAGCGCCTTGCCGAAAACGCCCGCCTGCGTCTTGCCGTTTTAACCGGACAATTGCCCGATCAGGTCATTCTTGAAAATTACGAAGACGCACGTTATCAGCTATCAGCAGATGTTGTGCCCGTTTTGATGTCACCCATTGATGTTTTATCAAACCGTCCTGACATTCAGGCTTCGGCACTTGCGCTTGAGCAGGCCACAGCCATATCAAACTCTACAATTGCTACGCTGTTCCCCAATATAAGCCTTTCGGCCTTTTATGGTGTCAGTGATGGTGCATTCGTTAGCAGCTCGACTGTTTGGGATATCGCTATTAATGCTGCGGTCAACCTCATTGATTTTGGTCGTATCGAAGGCCGTATTGATGCCGCAAAAGCCCGCGAAACCGAAGCCTTTGAAAACCATCGAAAAACAATACTTCAGGCCATTGCCGAAGTTGAAACTGCCCTTGTCGATTACACCAAACACGCTGAGCGCGAGGCTCTTCTTTACGACGCTTATCTGAACGCAAAAAAAAGCGCCGAGATTTCAGAGCTTTTATATCGTGAAGGTGAAAGCCCACTGATTGACGTTCTGGATGTTCAGCGCCAGCTTAACAGTGCTGATCTGTCCCTGACCGGTGCCGTTGCAGACAAGGCTGAAAGCCTCGTACGTTTATACAAAGCACTGGGCGTTTATTAAAGTACCGGTACACGGACCCTATGTATAAATCATAACAAATATGCAACCATACTCTGAAAAAAATTATTTAAACCCTTAGGATCATCATGAGCTGGACACCCTGCCCGACACCTGAAACCGAAGCAAAAGAAAACAATGATGTAGAAATGGTCATTGTACCCCGTACTGGTGACATCGGTAACTTTGAAGTGCACCGGGCTTTGCCCTTTAAAGACCGTCGCATGGTCGGCCCCTTTATTTTTTGGGATCAAATGGGACCCGGGGAATTTCTGACAGGACAAGGCGTTGACGTCCGCCCCCACCCCCACATCGGCCTTTCCACATTGACCTATCTTTTTGACGGGAGCCTGGACCATAAAGATTCATTGGGCAATGATACGCGGATCATGCCGGGCGATATGAATCTGATGACAGCAGGGGCCGGCATCGTCCATTCGGAGCGCACCGGCCAGGATATCCGGAAAACGCCGTCTCGCCTTTTCGGAATTCAAAGCTGGATCGCACAGCCTAAAAGGTTTGAGACTGCCGAAGCTTCTTTCAAACACTATGCGGAAAGCGATTTACCCAACTTTGATGATACGGGCATTTCAGGTCGGCTTTTGCTTGGCAAGCTTCATGGCATCACTTCACCTGTAGAAGCGCAATGGGATACCCTATACGCCGAAGTCAGAATCAACAAAGGGCATAAATTTGATATTCCAAAAGATATTGAAGAACGCGCCATTTATATATTACACGGCACAGTAAGTATTTCAGGAAAGGATTACCCCGAACAAGAAATGATTGTCCTGCAAAGTGGGAAGGACATTACAGTGACGGCGGTCAGCGATGTTCATATGATGGTCTTGGGCGGGGCAGCTATGGATGGTCCGCGCTATATCTATTGGAATTTTGTCGCGTCCGATCGCGATATGATTGATCAGGCCAAGCGCGATTGGAAAGACGGAAAATTCGCCAAGGTTCCCGGTGATGAAAAGGAATTCATACCTTTGCCTGATAAATAGGCCCAGTTAAAAATTTACAATGTCTGCGGCAAAATTGCGCCATTGCGCACCATACAGGTTTTGGCTTTTTCCTGAAGATTTGCATTCGCTGCCTTAACCATCAGGGCAATGCCCCCTGTTTTAATCTCCTGCTTTTCTTTTTGTAAGAAACGCTGTCCAATTTTTTTTGAAAGGAAATAGCAGATCGCAAATGTGGGAACAAGAATAATAGCCGTATATCCTAAAAAGCCCCAAGGCGAGCTATATAGATAATCAAGCCCCAAAAAGCTGAGCGCAATGACACAGGCAATATAAAGGCTGATAAACGTGAAGGTGCCTTTGGCAATAAAGAAACTATCTCTCTTATGCGGCTCCAGACGCTCAAGTCTGTCTATATTTTGTACAATGTGGTCCATCTTTTGCTGATGGGTGGAGGCCTGTTTCATTTTCGAATTCAAAATACTGATCATCGCGCGGTCAAAACCCGACGTTTCCAGATCATTAATTGTTTTCTCCAAAGGTTCTAAATCATCAAATAAACCAACAACGTCTTTTGTCATTTTCTTACTCCTTGTACTGTTCACACTTTCAGTAGATCAGGGGTTACTCAATAGACATACGTATCGGCAGGTCAAAGGTTCAATGATTTTCCTTTAACTTTAATGCGCTTAAGACGTCCTGATTCAAAAATAATATTCGGGATCATTCAAAAAACTAAATCTAGGCACGATTCTTGCAAATATTTGCTATAGCCTGTATCGCCTGCGGTACGGGCGCATGCACCCTGCAAAATATAGTGTTTTGCAGGCAGCGGCGCATGTGTAATGAAAAGAATTGTTAAATATGGCGTTTGATAAAAACATTGCCATCGGAGCCTCCCTGCGCAGTCAATTGCTTGCGATTGACAGGACTGCGCGTAACCTGAGTATTTCCTCGGGACGTTTAGCCACGGGTAAAAAAGTGAATTCAGCCATCGAAAACGCACCCAGTTTTTTTGCGGCGCGTGAACTGCAAAATCTTGCCGAAGATTACAGTCGATTAACAGATCGTATGGGGCAAAATATTCAAACCATCAAAGAGGCTGATAGCGGACTTGGCGGAATTACCAAATTGTTACAGCTTGCAGAAACCCTCGGGGTTGATGCTTTGGAAGCCATCGGCGGCGCGAATTCTTTGACCGGTTTGTCATTGCCCGAGCTGATAGCAGCCGAAAACCCAAATGCCTATTGGCAACTGGATAATTCCAGCGGGGCAAACAATCAGGGGACCATTGGCGCCAGTGTAAACGGAAGTCCGGGCACCGGTGTAACCTTTAATCAACCCGCCATATATCCGGGCGGAGGAACCGCAGCGCGCTTTGATGGGACAAGCAATGCGATTATACAAATCCCCGACAGCGCCCAGATTAATACAACCCCGCGTCCGGAACGCACAGTCGAGCTGACCTTTAATGCAAATACGACAGCAGGCCGTCAGGTCTTATACGAGGAAGGCGCCACCGTAAACAGCCTTGGCATTTATATTGATAACGGCGAATTATATGTTTCAGGACGCGATAACGGTGACTGGGGCCCTCTTGGTCTAAGTCAACCGATTGTTGCCGGAGAAACCTATCACGTAACGATGGTGCTTGATCAGCCGAATGGCGAATTTCGCGGCTATGTCAACGGCCAACAAATGTCGACGGTTGGGGTCGTGTCTATCCCCCTGTCCAGTCATAGCGGTAACATCGCCATCGGCGGCACGCAAGATGGTCTGGTGTTCCATGATGGCCCGGACGGCGCTGCGGGTAAAAACTTTGACGGTCTGATTTCTGACGTTGCCCTGTACAATCGTGTTCTGGATGATGCCACAATTTTACAGCATGGCGAAGCAACACAGGACCCGGCCACAATTGAATACCAAAGAGATTTTAACGTTTTGATGGACCAGATAACACAACTGGCGCAGGATTCATCCTATCGCGGCACAAATCTGCTATTTAATGACAGTATCGTATCTGTCTTTAACCCCGATGAATCTTCTCAGTATACAACAGCTGGCAGTGATTTTACCGCCGAAGGGCTTTCGCTGGACACCTTAAGTCTGGGCAGCGCAAACCAGATTACCACAACCCTTGATGCTATTCGAAACGCGATTCAAAAAGTGCGCAGCTTCCGCGGCTCTCTTGCCACCGATATAAATGTTATTCAAAACCGGATTGACTTCACACAGTCTTTCGAAAACACCCAGATTGAAGGGGCCGATAAACTGACCCTTGCCGATTTAAACGAGGAAAGCGCAAAGCTTTTGACCAGCCAGACCCGCCAGGCCATTCAAATGGATACACTGACCAATTCCGTGCGTGGAAGGGCATTGGCAGACCTTCTTTTTAACAGCTAAATCCGGATTAGATATCAGACAGTGCCTTTATAATATCTTTGACTTTTAAGACTTCAGCTTTTGGCACCGACTTGATGGCGGCTTTCGGCATAGCTTTCGCACTGGCCTCTTTCGGATCCTGAACGATAACACGCCCGCCCTTTTCAAAAATGGATTTCAGGCCATTTGCCCCATCAGCATTGGCGCCGGACAAGACAATACCCACAAGTTTTTCGCCGCATGCATCCGCAGCAGTTTCAAACAAAACATCAATCGATGGCCGTGAAAACAAAACAGGCTCCTCAACTGAAAGGGATATTCTATTGTTTTTTTCAACCATCATATGATAATCAGGCGGCGCGATATAAACATAGCCCGGTTCGATCCGTTGTTTATCGTCAACCTCGATCACTTTTACTTTTGATTTTTCATTCAACAGACCTGCCATCAGGCTTTTTTTGTCCGGCGGCAGGTGAACAACCACAAAAACAGAAAAATCAATTTCAGCCCTAAGGCTTGAAATAATTTCGCCCAACAGTTCGAATGACCCCGCCGAACCGCCGATAACAATTGATTTTGGCTTATTATCGATTGTCACGTTACTCTCTCCGGCTTCTTCTGATAAATTTTTTCATTACGGTTAAAGTCTGTGAATTCATTCGCATGTTTGGAAAAATGTATAGTTTCCTTGGCACCAAGCCCCAGAAATCCGTTATAACGCAGCGCCCCTTCAAACAAACCAAACGCACGGTCCTGTAAATCACGATTAAAATATATCAAAACATTGCGACAGGACACAAGGTGAACCTCGGCAAAGACATTATCTGTAACTAGACTATGATCAGAAAAAACAGCGTATTTTTTAAGGTCTTTAAAGAAAACGGCCTTGCCGTATGCCGCGGTATAATAATCGGAAAGCGAACCTTTACCGCCGGCATCGTGATAATTCTTACTATATTCTTTAATCTTCTGTGTGGAATAAATCCCCTTTTCAGCAACTTCCAAAGCTTCGCTACTGATATCAGTACCATAGAAAATTGTGCGTTCTAGAATGCCTTCCTCGTAGAACAAAATCATCAGTGAATATAGTTCCTCGCCCGTGCTGCACCCCGCAACCCAGACCTTCAAAGAAGGATAAGTTTTAAGGTGCGGGATTACTTCTTCCCTTATCGCTTTAAAGTAAGACGGGTTGCGAAACATCTCGGTCACCTGAACCGTCAGGTAGGATAAAATTTTATGCGCAACCTTGTCGTCACGCAGAATCACATCCTGCAGCATCGAATAGCTGGAACAATTAAAATCTTCGCATGCTTTACTCATACGTCTTTTTATCGACGCCATGGCATAATTGCGAAAATCAGAATGATATTTATGATAGATTGCCTCCAGCAAAAGCCGCAGCTCTATGTCTTCGATTGTGTCTTGCAATTTTTATACCTCGATATCTATCTGGGCATCCATACGCGTAATAAAGACAATAGTTTCTCGACATCAAGGGGCTTGGTCATATAATCGTTAGCCCCCGCCTCAAGACATTTTTGCTGATCATCCTTCATAGCTTTTGCTGTCAAAACGATAACAGGAAGATTATTCCAAGCCTTGTTCTGGCGTATTTTGCGTGTTGCGGTTAACCCATCCATTTGAGGCATCATAACATCCATCAGAACGATATCATAGTTTGCTTCTTTGGAGCCTTCCGTTTTCTCAAGCGCTTCTAAAGCCTCTATACCATTTTGAGCAACATCAACAATAGCTCCGCGCGGTTCCAGAATGCTGGTCAGGGAATAAACGTTGCGCATGTCATCTTCCACCACAAGAATGCGCCGTCCATCAAGGACGCTATCGCGGTGTCGCGCCTTCTGAAGCATGTCCTGTTGCTCCTTGGAGAGGTCCGAGACGACCTGATGCAAGAACAAGGTAACCTCGTCCAATAAACGTTCCGGGGAACGAGCACCCTTTATTATTATTGATTGGGAATATTTACGCAGTTTCCGTTCTTCTTCTTTTGTCAATTTTTGACTGGTATACACAATGACCGGCGGGAATGAATATTCATCTTCCTCGCTTAAGGTTTTCAAAAGCTCGAAACCTGATGCATCCGGCAAATTTAAATCAAGAACCATGCAATCGAATGTTTCTTTTTTAAGTTTATTCAAACAGGCTTTTGCAGATTTTGCCCCGACAGCCTCGACACCATTTGCACCTAACAGGTTTTTCATGATGTTTAACTGTACATTATCATCTTCAACGATCAAAAGACGTTTCATACGCTTTGTAATACGGGTCTCGAGGTCTTTCAATGTATCCTGAATTGTTTCACGTTTTACAGGCTTTAAATCATAACCTGCAGCACCAAGGGACAGGGCTGTATTGGAATAATCTTCCGCCGAAATGATATGAACCGGTATATGGCGGGTTTTAGGATCACGCTTAAGACGGTCCAAAACCGAAAGGCCGGAACCATCGGGAAGACCAATATCAAGAATGACGGCATCTGCTCTATATTTAAAGGCCAGATACATCCCCTCTTCTGCTGTGGTCCCTATAAGAGCCTGAAAGCCCATCTCATGCATCATATCGCGCAGAATGGCAGCAAAAGCCTCGTCATCTTCAATAACCAGAATTCGGTGGACACCGTCTACAAGATCGTCTCTGTCATCATCTATTGAAGAATTAACCTCTCTGGGTGTATCCAGGATATCGACATCATCAAAATCAGCGAATTCTTTATCATCATCCAGATCAACATTTGTGTTGATTTGTTTTACATTTTCTCCGTCGTAGTGTGTCGGAATAACAATGCTGAAAACACTTCCCTTGCCGCTCTCGCTTTCCAGAGAAATTTCACCGCCTAACAGGTGCGTCAATTCACGAGAAATCGAGAGACCAAGTCCTGTGCCTCCAAATTTTCTGCTGGTTGTGCCATCCGCTTGCTTAAAAGCTCCAAAAACATCTTTTTGCTTTTCCAGATCAATACCTATACCGGTATCCTCAACATAAAATTTGATCTGGCCTTTCGGCACGGCAGAACATTGAACCCCAAGCTTTACATGTCCCGTTTCTGTGAACTTGCATGCATTGGATAAAAGATTCTTTAAAATTTGTTCCAGACGCTTTGAGTCCGTATATATCTTTTTCGGGCATTTGCTCTCGATATCGATAACCAGCTTTATGCCTCTTTTATCTGTCACCGGTGCAAATATATTTTGCATCTCGTCTGTGACTTTTTTGACATATAGGTTCTCAGGCTGAATTTCCATGTATCCGGCTTCGATTTTTGACAGATCAAGAATATCATCAATCAAGTTCAATAAGTCATGACCTGCAGAGTGGATTGTCTCGGCATATTTGACCTGATCATCCGTCAGGTTTTCTTCTTTGTTTTCTGAAAGGATTTTTGCAAGGATCAATGTCGAATTTAGAGGCGTGCGCAATTCATGGCTCATGTTAGCCAAAAAGTCTGATTTATGCTGACTTGCTTTTTCAAGGTCATTTGCACGCAGTATTAAATCAGCTTTTGCCTGTTCAAGCTCGGTCTTTTGAACTTCCAGCATCTGCGCTTGTTCTTCAAGTTGGGTGTTTGTTTGTTCGACTTCGGCCTGCTGCAGCTCGAGACGGCTTTGCGATTCCTGCAAGGCCTTACTCTGTTCTTCCAACTCTTCATTGGCCACCCGCAGCTCTTCACTCTGGGCCTGCAACTCTTCCGATTGGCGCTGCGTTTCTTCCAACAGCCTCTGAAGGTTGCTGCGATAATCCGAAGACCTGACAGTTACACCGATAAGCTCGGAAACCCGATTCAAAACCTCAACGGAGTTGTCATCATACTTTGATGCAAAGGCAAGTTCAAAAAGTGCAACGGTGCGCCCCTCCACAACCGCGGGCACAATAACGGCCCTTTCAGGCTTCGATTTAACAAGGGTTGACCCAAAATCGAGAAACCCATCTTCCACATCATCAATAATTATAACGCGCTTTTCTTTTGCAGCCTGACCGGCAAGCGTTTCTCCGTCTTTGAATTCATCGATGCCGGTTTCAGGGGTCAGCCCATAGCTTGCCACTCTTTTAAAAAACTTGCCATCGCGCATAAAAAAGGCGCCGCCAGCAGCATCGAGATAAGCTGATAAAAACCTGAGTACGTTCTCTCCGACTTCTTCAATGCTTTTTTCACCTGATATTTCGTTGTTAATTTCTGTGTAGGCTGTCTTGATCCATTCCTCGCGACGGATTGCGACCTTGTTTCTAACATAGAAAAAACCCACGATTGCCATGACCCAAATACTTGACAGACCCATAACGCGGTTAAGCTGTGCAACCTTCTGGCTGACCCCGGGATCATCCGTGACAAAACCGAGCACCATAAAAAAAGTTGCGCCGCAAGCCGTCAAAACCGGAACAGTCGGAACCCATGCCATCAAAGACATCGTTAGGGGAATAACATATAAAACCCAAACCGCCACACCCAGAACGGTTTGATAGTCTGCAAGAAAAATCCCAAAAGTAATAAGGGCTAATAAAGTATAAAGCACCGGTCCGGGGATAAATATCCCCTGTGGCCCCTTCTTCAGCTTTTGTATATTTCTGCCTTCACTGTCTGCATTTTTATTGTTTTTGTGCATGTTTTACCAATTCATATTGTTGTTTTATTATTAAATCAAATGTAGGCTATGTACAAGACTTAACACCTCATACGCACAAGAGAGGAAATGTGACAAAAAATAACGGAATAAATGATTTTCTAAACTCTCTACCTGCCGCGAAAAGACAGGACATTCTGGAACAATTTCGCGAAAGCTTTGATGATCACCGTCAAAAATGCATTTCAGCATTCAATAGCAAAGATTTTAAAGCCCTAAGAGCCGGTGCGCATGACCTAAAAACTCTTTCGCGATTGATCGGATCTAAAGATCTGGGCGACATGTGTGAAAAAATCGAAATCGGCGCCTTGAACGAAGATCCTGATTTATACGCCCTTCAAGAAAATTTTTCCAGAACCAGCGCGGATGTTGATAGCGAACTTCATAAATTCAGACTAGCTGAATAATCGAACTTTATCCCTTTCGACGCGTTTGTCAAATACATGTTCATCAACGAAAGGGATTACATCATGTCAAAACTTGAAGGAAAACGCGTCGCATTTTTAGCAACTGACGGCGTTGAACAAATTGAATTAACAAAACCATGGCAGGCGCTTAAGGAAGAAGGCGCGGAGGTTATTCTCGTCTCTTTAAAAGAAGGCGAGATACAAGGCTTCGAACACTTTGAAAAAAGAGATACTTTTGATGTTGACCTGACTGTCGATCAGGCAAATGCGGAAAATTTCGACGGTCTGGTTTTACCGGGTGGTGTGCATAATCCTGATGCCCTGCGCCAGAATGAAAATGCCGTTCAATTCGTGCGTGATTTCTTTATCCAGAAAAAACCTGTTTCCGCAATCTGTCACGGCCCATGGTTATTGGTAGAGGCCAATGTTCTTGATGGGCGCACAATCACGTCGTGGCCAAGCTTGCAGACAGACATCAGAAATGCCGGCGGTCGCTGGGTAGATGAAGAAGTTCATTGCAGCCACGGGCTGACTACTAGCCGTAAACCCGAAGATCTGGACGTCTTCTGCCAAAAAACAATCGAAGAATTGTGCGAGGGCAAACACGCCAAACAAGCCGCATAAAGTCTGAAAATATATAGAAAAGGCGGCTTATGCCGCCTTTTTTATGCCGATTTCAGGGCCTGATCAAGATCAGCAATTAGGTCATCCGCATTCTCGACACCGACTGAAAGACGAATTGATTCCGGCAAAGCGCCCGCCGCGATTTTCTGATCGTCATGCAGTTCGGAATGGGTCGTTGACGCCGGGTGAATAATCAAACTTTTGGTATCGCCGATATTAGCAACATGGCTGAAAAGTCGTGCATTCTCGACAACTTTCACGGCCGCTTCGTATCCGCCTTTGGTTCCAAAGGTAAATAGGGCGCTGCATTGTCCGCCGCGCATATATTTCTTGGCCAAATCATGGTAACGGCTTGATTTAAGGCCCGCATAATTCACCCATGCGACCTTGTCGTGCTGCTCCAAAAACTGTGCGACTTTCAGCGCATTTGCACTGTGCCGTTCCATACGCAAATGCAGGGTTTCAATACCCAATAATGTATAATACGCATTTGCAGCCTGCTGGTTCATGCCCAGATCACGCAATCCGACCGCATGGTTGTGAACCGCCAGCGGGTTTTTCGGGAAAGCCTCGGCAAAAACCAAATCATAACTGGGGTCTGCTTTGCCAAGGGCCGGAAACTTATCCGCATATTTCATCCAATCGAAACTGCCGCCATCAATAACGGCTCCGCCCATCGATTGCCCGTGGCCACTGAGGTACTTGGTTGTCGAATGCGTAATCACGTTCGCGCCATAGTCAAAAGGATTGCACAAGTAAGGGGTTGCAACCGTGTTATCCACAATCATCGGAATCCCTGCGTCCTCTGCTATGCGGGCAACTTTTTCAAGGTCTATGACCGCCCCTTCGGGGTTCGACATGCTTTCAACAAACAGCAGTTTTGTTTTATCGGTAATCGCGGCCTTAAAATTATCAGCCTTGGTCGGGTCAACGAAATGACAGTTCCAGCCGAATGCGCGTTTGAACGTATCACGAAACTGACTGGTTGTTCCGCCGTAGATTTTACAAGAGGATACAAAATCATCACCCGTTCCCATAACCGCACTAAAGGCCAGCATAGATGCGGCAAGCCCGGATGCTGTACAGGTCGCGCCCACGCCGCCTTCCAGCGTCGAAAGGCGGTCTTCTAATGCCGCAACTGTCGGGTTATTTATGCGTGAATAGATAAAGCCTTCATCTTTTAAATGAAACAGATCTGCGGCATGTTTGCTGTCCTTAAAAACAAAAGCACAGCTTTGATGCACCGGCGTGCTACGCGCGCCCGTTGATTTATCCGGATCCGTGCCGCCGTGAACGCTTAAAGTTTCAAATTGGTATTCAGACATTTTTTCTCCCCGTTTTCTAGATTTTTAAAAGAATAGCCGAAAATGAAAAAAGGCGATAGTAAAAATCAGATGGAATGAAGTCCTGAAAAATATGTATGTAGGGCCATGATTGAATGGACAGAACAGATTTTTCAGCAGTTCGGACACGCCGGCGTCTTTTTCCTGATGTTGCTTGAAAATATTTTCCCGCCAATCCCGTCCGAAATTATACTGCCTTTATCCGGGTTTATGGCCGCCCAAGGTACGTTAAATCCAATTGCGTTGCTTGCATCATCAACCGCAGGTGCGGTTTCAGGGGCCCTTTTCTGGTATTATATTGGCCACAAATTAGGGGAAGCACGTGTTGAAAAATGGATTGGAAAACACAGCCGCTGGCTTGCCTTATCGACACAAGACTATGATAAAATCGTATCATTCTTTAACAAACACAGCGCGGCATCGGTTTTCTTTGCGCGAATGATCCCCGCATTTAGAAGTCTTATCTCACTGCCTGCCGGCATTTTTGCAATGGGGTTTTCAAAGTTTTTGATATATACCACAGCAGGAACACTTATATGGAACAGCACGCTGATATTTACAGGTTATATGCTGCAGCAAAAATACACCTACATCAGTGAAATGATCGGCATGGCTGCCAATCTGATCATTGGCGGCCTTTTACTGATTTATGTCTATAGGCTTACGCGTGCTGGCTTAAAAAAATAGGGAACTTTTAAGTCCTTTATCTATTTGCATATATGAATAAATCTGATAAAAGAGGCCATGATGTCGAACCACACAAAAACTTTTGCTCTATTAATTGCGGGATGTATGCTTTTCAGCCCTGCCGCACATGCGAAAGTTGCTGATAGCGACATGCCTGAATTGACTGCCTATTTTAAAACAGATAACGGCCTTGATGCAGGACATGCTAGAATGATTGAAGGGCCGAACGGTATTCTTATTAAGCTTGATCTTGAAAATATCGCGCCCGGCCCCCACGGTTTACACCTTCATGATATTGGTGACTGCACCCCGCATGGCGAGCTAAGCGAAAACGAAAGTCCTTTCAGTCACGCCAGCGGCCACTTTAATCCGAATGATAAGCAGCATGGTTTTTTAAACCCGAATGGCTCACATGCAGGAGACCTGCCAAACATAACGGTGCCCGAAAATGGAAAACTGACACTGGATGTTTTCGCCCATGGGCTCGCCTTGAACCAAAGCGAGCAAATGCCATATCTTCGGGATGCTGATGGCAGCGCCATTATGATTCACGAAGGGGCGGACGATTATACATCTGACGCTACAGGCAATGCCGGCCCGCGTCTTGCGTGTGCCGAAATTAAATAGAGGACCTTTTAAGGCCCCCTGTCTCTATCTTTTAAATGTACTAGATGCTTTAGGCGGCAAGAACCTATCGATAAAAGCCTGATTAAATGGCAGCATTTTTCCAAACCACTTAACATTTTTCTCATTGTGATCTCTTATGAAATCTCCCGTTTCCGGATGAACCAGAACTGACAGAGGCGCCTTACCTTGCGCCTGAAGCCGTTGGTTAAAAAGTTGAATTTCAAACAGAACGCTCTGTAATTCAGATCTAGATTTATCACCAACAAGATTTAATTCCGTATTCGACTTTACATGCGGCCCCACGGCACCCACATCAAACGGCCCCTTAAAGTGCCAAGAAGATTTTAGCCCCTGACGCCTCAAAAGTTGCTGGGCCAGTTTCATGTCATCGTTGCTATCATTCTTGTAAATATGAATATGAAATTCGTTTATATTTGCGTTTTTCCACTCATCTCTCAGCTTTATCAAGGGTAAGCACATTTTTTTCTCCTTTATTATGTGTTGATCTTGTATAAAGCTTAACCGTGATTTATATATAAATAAAATATATACAAGCTATATTTATAATAGGTAAATTTTATTATGATATCCGCAACAGATATAAAATATTTTGTCGAAATCGCAGACACCGGCAATATTTCGCGCGCAGCAGAAAGACTGGGGGTTAGCCAGCCTTCGCTGAGCCTAGCCATGCAACGCATGGAAGAGAAAGTCGGGACACAACTTATACAGCGTAGCCGCAAAGGCGTGCGGTTAACACAAGCGGGCCTGAAATTACGCTCACACTCACACAAAATGATAGAATTGTGGGATGACATCAAATCCGAGGCCTTAGCATCAGTGAACGAAGCGCGGGGGGTTTTCACGCTTGGCGCCCATCCGTCAGTTGCGCAGAATATTCTGCCGACAATTCTTCCTGATTTGATGGAAAAACATTCGGATCTGACCTTCAGCCTTGATCATGCGCCGTCCAGACTGATCACAGAAAAAGTCATTAGTTTTAAAAATGATATAGGATTTGTTGTAAAACCGGTGCCCCACCCCGATTTAATTATCCATGATCTCTATCAGGGGGAAATAACGCTGTGGCGATCAAAACAAAAGACATCCGCCAATACGCCCGAGGACGGGACGGCTGTTTTAATCGCAGACCCCGATTTAATCAGAACACAAATGATTTTAAAACAAACTGAAGAGCAAGGTATAAAATTTAACCGCATCATTCGTACGTCAAACATTGATGTTATAGCAACACTGACAGCTAAGGGCGGCGGCATTGGTATTTTACCCACCAAAGATGCCGATAGATATGTCCGCAACCTGGTGCGGATTGAAAATGCACCTGTATACCGCGACACACACAGCATGATATACCGCGCAGAAAATAAGAACGTTCAAGCCATAAAAGTTATAAAAGAGAAAGCCCTATCAGTATTCAAAACCCCCTGATCAGGCGTAAATTTCAATTGCCTTTTGAATGATGCGTTTAAGCTCCATAGCTTCAGGACTGTTACTATTCATCAGCTTTTGTTTCATCGTCACACCGATAGTATCAATATAGGCCTTTAAGATGACCAAATGTTGTGGCTGGTTGGGATTAATTTTTTCGCAATAATCACGCAACGACAAGCTCAGTTCATATAATAAACTGCGGTTATAAGTTGCCGTCAGGTCTTTGATATTATTTGCACAGAGATGGATAGATTTGACATTTGCAGATCTTTCGCCATCGTTCTTTTGGATACGCAAAAAAGCGCCCAACATTTTTTTGTAAACTTTTTCAATCTCGGCCGTGTAATGCTGGCCTTTTTTCTCAAGCGCCTTGGTTGCTTTTTTAATTTTTTCGGGATTGACACGTCCCTTTACATCATCGCGCTCGGGCAGGCCCGCCTTGCGCTTCAGCGCGTAATCTGCCGGATACATGACAATATCGTTCGCATCTTTGTCTTTGATATTGCCCAGCATGACAGGCTGTCTTTGACGGCGATCCTGACCTTTGTAATCCCTTTTACCACCACGCCGGTTAGGTCCAAAATAAGTCGGAGAATCTATGAAAGGTTCAGGGTTATCAATCACATACTGAATGCGATTTACAAGCTTTTCAGCTGATAGCGGTTTTACAATGATGTTCGTTGCGCCCAAATTGCGCGCTGTCATCGCCAAATCCTGTGTCACATAGGCGCTACAGACGATAACAGGCAAAAAGCGCACATTATCATTCTTGGAATTACGTATCCAATTGATCAGCGCATCGCCGTTCTCTTCGGGCATTAGCCAATCCATGATGACAAGATCTATATTATCGCGTGAGTTTTTAGCATTAACATCGGACATGATTTCGCGGGCTTCGGCGCAGCTTTTTGCCGTAAGGCAGCGGCCAATTCCCATTTCTTCCAACATCGTAACCAGAAGTTCGGCAACAAATTCAAAATCATCAACAACAAGAACCGTGAAATCATCAAGGTTGTATATTTTACTGTTACCTAAATTAAGCATCACATACCCTTCACATATCTAAAGTATAGCAAATATTATTAATAAAATAATTAATCCCAGTTTAATATAACTTTTCCACAATCGCCCGTGATCATGGCGTCAAAGCCTTTCTGAAAATCATCCGCCGCAAACTGATGCGTCACGACGGGAGAGATATCAAGACCGCTCTGCAACATGGCCACCATTTTATACCATGTTTCATACATTTCACGGCCGTATATGCCCTTGATTGTAAGGCCTTTAAATATAACGTTATTCCAATCTATATCCATCTTACCACCGGGCGGAATGCCCAACAGGGCAATTTTACCCCCCGCGCGCATCGTCTCTACCATCTGTTGAAACGCCTTTTCCGCACCTGACATTTCAAGCCCTACATCAAAACCTTCGCGCATTCCAAGGTCTTGCATAACGTCACGCAGGCTTTCATTTTTGACATTGACCGTTACAGATGCCCCCATGGCCTTTGCCAGTTCAAGGCGGCTGTCATTCATGTCTGTTACGACAATATGGCGCGCACCGACATGGCGGCAAATCGCGGCCGCCATCATGCCGATTGGCCCGGCGCCTGTAATCAAAACATCTTCACCGACCAGATCAAACGATAGCGCAGTATGTACAGCATTTCCGAACGGATCAAAGAAAGATGCCAATTCATCCGAAATATCATCGGGCAGTGGAAAAACGTTGCTGGCCGGTATCGACAGGAATTCCGCAAAACAGCCCTGTCTATTCACACCTACGCCTTTAGTATTGGGACACAGGTGGCGCTTTCCAGCTTTACAGTTACGGCAATGTCCGCAGACCAGATGGCTTTCACCCGATACGCGCTGCCCTTTTTTCAGGTGTTTCACTTCACTGCCGAAATTCTCGACACGCCCCACAAATTCATGCCCGATAATCATCGGAACAGGAATGGTTTTTTGCGACCATTCGTCCCACTTATATATATGAAGGTCTGTTCCGCAAATCGCCGTTTTGGTTATTTTGATTAGAACATCATTCGGGCCGACCTCTGGCATCGGGTTATCATGTGTCAGCCACAGCCCTTGTTCCGGCTTTAATTTTGCAAGTGCCTTCATGCTGCCTGCCCCTTTAAAACGCCGAGATCCTTGCCGACTTCTCCGAATGCCGCAACGGCGCGGTCGAGATGTTCGCGATTATGTGCGCAGGACATCTGCACCCTGATGCGGGCCTTATCTTTCGGCACAACAGGATAGGAGAAACCGACAACATAAACACCGCGCTTTAACATCTCGTCGGCAAACTTGCCCGCCAGAGCTGCGTCATACAGCATAACAGGTATAATAGGATGGTTTCCCGGCAGTAAATCAAAGCCAAGCTTGGTCATTTCAGAACGGAAATATTCGGCATTATCCTGTAACTTTTTACGCAAATCCGCGCCCTGTTTATTCAACAAATCCAGGACCGCGATTGACGTTGCTGTAATCACAGGTGCAAGCGTATTTGAAAACAGATAAGGGCGCGATCTTTGACGCAGAAATTCAACCACCTCGGCCTTGCCTGATGTATACCCGCCCGAAGCACCGCCAAGGGCTTTACCCAGCGTACCTGTAATAATATCAACCCTGTCTGTCACGCCGTAATAATCTGCAGTACCGGCTCCATTTTCTCCCATGAAGCCTACGGCATGGCTGTCATCCACCATGACCATTGCATCGTATTTTTCTGCCAAATCACAAATGTCGGGTAAATTGGCCAGATAGCCATCCATAGAAAAGACACCATCTGTCGCAATCAAACGAAAACGCGCGCCTTGGGCCTCCTTCAATGACTTCTCCAGATCAGCCATATTGTTATTTTTATATCTGTAGCGTTCAGCTTTGCAAAGGCGCACGCCATCAATGATGCTGGCGTGGTTCAGCTCGTCACTGATAATCGCATCCTCTGCTGACAAAAGCGTTTCAAACAGTCCCGCATTCGCATCGAAACAGGATGAATATAAAATCGTATCTTCCATACCCAAAAAAGCTGAAATTTCCGTTTCAAGTTTTTTATGAATATCAAGCGTTCCGCAGATAAACCTGACAGATGCCATACCAAAACCGTAATCGTCCAGCGCCTTTTGCGCCGCCGAAACCAGGGCCTTATTATCCGCCAGCCCCAAGTAATTATTGGCACAAAAATTCAAAACCTCGGCTGTGTTTGCAACCTCTATATCGGCGCTTTGCGGTGATGTGATTATGCGCTCGCCCTTATAAAGGCCCGCCTGTTTAATATCCTGAATTTCTTTTTGAATGTGCTCTACAAAATTTTTCGACATATTAAGATCCGAATTAATGATTAATTTTATCCATATGCTACATCATTCGCCTAGGCAATCATAGGATTTTGTGACAAAACAACCCTTGCAGATAGCTACATTCTTTCCAGGTATTTTCGTGCTTCTTGAAATTTTTCTTCAAGGTCTTTCAACCTTATCTCCAGATCAATTGGGGGCAGTTTTTTTCCATTCAAACAGAATTCTTCTATTTCTTTTGCAGCCATCGACAATTTGACGGCTCCCATACGCATGCTGGTCGATTTAATAGTATGGGCCGGTAAAATTGCCTGCTGTGTGTGACCGTCCTCGAAAGCTTTTGCAATCTGACGGATATATTCGGGCGTATCTTCGGCAAAAATTGCATAAACCTCATAATATTGGTCACCAAAAGTCTGCTTGATTTCCTTTAAAATCCTTTTATCAATAACATGTAATGACTTTGGATTTTCAGGCCTTTTAAGAGCAACAACATTATCTGACCGATTATATTCTTGATCTGCAATATCAACATGTTTCAAAACCATATCGACCAATGACTTCGCCCGCATCGGTTTAGACAGGTAATCATTCATGCCAGCCTCAAGACATTTTTCCTTGTCGCCTTTCATGGCATTTGCCGTCATCGCAATGATCGGTGTCTCTCTATCTGTTTCCTGCTCTTTTATTCTAATAATGCGCGTTGTCTCGAAACCGTCTAGAACCGGCATCTGGCAGTCCATCAGAATCAAATCAAAAGGCCCGCTTTCTTTTTCAATTTCCATGGCAGCTTTTCCGTTATCGGCTGTCACAACCTGCGCGCCCAGCCTTTCCAAAACTTCTTTTACAAAAGCCTGATTCAAGCGGCTATCCTCGACAATCAGGATATAAAAACCGGATAAAATGTTTTTATCATGGCTGTGGTCCTTCTTTCCTTGTTTTCCCGACACATGATCTTTTTCACCGTTATTGTAATCTGACCATATGACTGCTAGATTATTTAGCAGCTCATCGTTTCTGAAAGGCTTTGTAAGGTGCGCCGAAAACCCCCGCTCGTAAAACTTTCTTTCATCCAACGGATTTCCCGTTGATGTCAGCATAACCAGACACGTATCTTTCAAATTATTGTCGGTTTTTATCTTCTCTGCCAATTCTTCGCCATTCATTCCGCCCATGATATAGTCAATTAAAACCAGATCATACGGAGCGTCCTCTATAGCCGCCTCGGTCAGAAAAGCCAAAGCCTCTTCACCACTTTTAGCCGAAGTACACTTCATACCCGCAAGAGAAAACTGTTCCTCAAGCAAAGTCCGCATCACACCCAAGTCATCAACAATCAAAGTTTTGACACCGACGAGAACTGACAGATCCTTTGAAAGGTCATTGTCCCTTGCGCTCTTTTTCAATGGCAAAATAACTTTAAATTCCGCGCCCTCACCAACAGCACTATCAAGCAGAATATTCCCGCCCATCAAATCAACGAGGCGTTTGCAAATTGTCAGCCCCAAACCTGTACCTCCGTAGTTACGGGTGGTTGATGAATCGGCCTGACGAAATAATTCAAATACTTTTTCGTGCTTATCGGCGTGAATTCCGATGCCCGTATCCTTGACCGAGACGACTATATTCGACACATCCTTATTATTGGATTCACATTCGGATACCGTAATTAAAACATGGCCTTTTTCAGTAAATTTGATCGCATTATTTATGAGGTTACCAAAAATTTGCTTCAAGCGAACGGGGTCTGCTATAAAAAAATTTTCGCAGCCCGGCGTGTAGTGTACAACAACTTCCAACGCTTTCTCGCGTGCCCGTGAATAATGAAGGGCGCACAATTCGTCAAGCAGGTCTTGAAGGTTAACGCGCTGCGAATGTAATTCAATCTTGTTGGCCTCGATCTTTGAAAGATCAAGAACATCTTCAATGATATTCAAAAGCGTCTCGCCTGAATCAATAATAGTACGGGTATAGTTTTTTTGATCCTCGCTTTGGTCACTGGCTAAAAGCAATTCCGCCATTCCCAAAACACCCGTCATTGGCGATCTGATTTCATGACTTATGGTGGCGACAAATTCTGATTTAAGCCTGTTTCCCTCTTCCGCCTTTTCGACCTGATGCGAAATATATTTCATGGTCGGGCGAAAAATAAAATGTACCGTCAAAGCCAGAACAAAAAGCATTAAAGAAAGGAAGAAGAATTGTAAGTTTTTATAGCTTTCAAGCTTATCCTGAAGTCCAGGCAGATCACGAACCATATCAAATACGATAATCTGATTTGCACAAAAAACGGTCAAAGCCAACACCGCCGCGACTGTTATCGCCAACCAAAATCTTGTTGTTAATTTTTGCATCATTAGCATCTTTGCTACCATTTAAATGAACTTTCACTGGCCATAAACACAATGACCTGATTACCTGCCTCGTTGTAGGTCAGTCGGTCAAAGCAACGACTCTTGGCTTTGACAATTCCGCGCCCATGCGTATGGCTAGCCCGCGCCGGGTCAATCATCAAATAATTCTTCCATTCAAACCCATTACCTTCATCGGTAATCACAACATAAACCCCGTCTTCCTGCCTCTTAAGAGTTACAGTAACGCTGCGGTCTTTATACTTATGCATTGCCTGACGGTTTAAAATTTCCTTGTACCAACGTCCGGTTTCAACCAGACGTGTTTTTTCATCAAAACCGATTTCAAGATTACCGTGCTCAATTGCATTGGTCAGCAGCTCTGACAGACCACTTGCTGCCCGCTCTACATCGCTAAAACATAGCGCCAGAAATGCCGAGAGGCTTTCCGCTTCGCCCAAAGTTTTAAAATTAAATTTTGAATACTCAATAAACTCGAAACTATCCTTGTGCCTTTTCAATTCACTTGTAAGGCTCTTGTTTCTTTGCACTTCCTGAGTAGCTGCCGTCAAAACGGATTTTAAAACACCCCCTTCAACCGGCTTATTCAGATAATAGAAAACCCCCGCATCTATTCCTTGCTTAATGTCTTTCGGGGTGGTCGCAGATGACACCATAATAACGGGTATATTTTTAAACTTTGAATTCTTTTTGATTTCTTTAATTGCCGCCATCCCATCCAGGTTTGGCATCAACCGGTCCATTAAAATCACATCGATATCAATCGCAGGGTCGGCTAGAATTTTCAAGGCCTCCTCGCCGTCGCTTGCTTGAATCGTTGCGTGGCCCAAATCAAGAATCTGTTTTTTTAAAAACACCTGTTCTAACCGGTCATCTTCGACCGATAAAATTGTGATTTTCCCGGGTCGGTCTGCCATCAACCGATCACTGGAATTTGATACTATATTAAGCATTTAAGCCTCCCTCTTATCTTTCCGAAAACGCAGTTTGAACCGACCTTTGAATTGGCTTCAAAAGATAATCCATAATTGTTTTTTCACCGGTAATGACATCGGCCATGACTGTCATTCCCGGAACAATAATATTCTTCATATCCTCGCCAACATATTGACGATCAAGTGAAACCAAACCTTCATAATATCTTTCCCCGTCATCTGTTGAAAAAGTGGTGGCAGATATCTGTTTCAGAATGCCGTTCACAGATCCATATCTGGAAAAATCAAAACTGCTGAATTTCAGTCTAACCTGCTGGCCTGTTGTGATATGCCCGATATATTGGGGCTTTATTCGCACTTCTGCGATCAGCTTTTCCTGAGTTGGTAAAATGTCCATCAACGGTGCGCCGGGTCTGACGACTTCACCGATGGTATTCACCTCAAGACCTTTTATGACACCCGATGATGGCGATCTAACAACCAGTCTTTCATTGCGGTTTTGCAGCTTTTGAATCAGCTCTTCATTCTGGGATTGCTCCGCCATAACGATTGACAAACGTTGGTTGACGTCATCGATTTGATCTGCCGCTGTTGAATTCATGCGGATCTCGAATTCGCGTATCTTTTTATCTGCAATTTCGATTTCATTTTTCAGGCGGAAGATCTCTCCATTTTGAATTTGAAGGTCACGTTTGGACTGCATCATCTGCATATCCGAAACATAGCCATCCGCGTTCAATTTTTGCCGTCTGTCAAAAATTTCTTGTGATATCGCAGCGTTTTCACGTGCTGTTTTCAGTGTACCGTACAGACCAGACCTTATCTGTTTCTGTTCTTTCAATTGCTGGGATGCCAGTTTATTTTTTTCAAGGCGGGCGCCCCGCATTGAATTAAAATGATTTTCAGCATCATAGATTATGGCCGGATCGCTGTTTTTGAACTGTGTCCAGTCCGGGTCACGCCCTTGTAAAAAAGCGCGGAGACGTTCTTCTTCAATCTTTAAAATCAGTCCGGCTTTTTCTGCGCGCATTAAATCCTGCGCCGTACCGGCACCGTCCAAAACCACGAGCACGTCCCCCTTTTGCACAACTTGACCGTCACGAACGTTCAATTGCTTTACGATTCCCCCCTCAAGGTGTTGAACCGTTTTAATATTACCTTCGGGTATGACTTCGCCTGGTGCGCGCGCAACTTCGTTTATATTTGTCGCGGCCGCCCAAAGGACAAAGCCCAGTATCGATATAGATATTACAAGCATTGTTGATCGCAGCAATGTTGGATTCATCGCCTCCTCAAGCTGAATGGCTTGTGAAAGATATTTTTTTTGATTGTCAGGAATATTTGACATCAGGCAGCCTCCCTTTCAAAAAGTTTTTGCTGTATATTCTCGAATTTCACAGTTTCCGCCGGCTCGCCACGATGCAGTAAAATGATACGGTCAGCCAAGGCCATATAATCACGCCTATAGGTCACGAAAATAACCGTCTTTTTACCTTTGGCATTTTCAATATATTTCTTTAAATTGCGCCCTGTTTTGCTGCCTAAAATAGTATTCGGAATTTCATCAATCAGCATTAAGGGTGATGGATGCAGATACCCGCGCGCCAAAGACAGGCGTGTACGAAGCGACACCGAAATATGGCTTTTTGTTTCACTGCCCAAATGACTATCCAAACCGTCTTCCAGCTTCATGACATCCTCATAGGCATCTGCCGCTTTCAAAGCTTCCTCGATATCATTAATTGTGGCCATAGGGTGAACGGCGCGCATATTTTCTGCGATACTGCCTGCAAAGAATTCAGGCAACTGCGGCACATAAGAGACCTGACGCCTAAGATCGTGCGCATTCAACTGTCGAATATCAAAACCGTCGATTTGAACAGCACCGTCATCCGGACGATACAGACCCTGTATCAATTTCAGTATACTGGTTTTCCCCGATCCGTTTTCACCGGTCAGGGCCAAAACCTCACCCGGCTTGATGACAAAGCTTAAACCGTTCAATACGGTGTCGGACTTTCCAGCATAATTTAAGCTGACATTTTGAAAGCCAATTCGACCATCTATTTTCGGCAATCGGGCCAAGGTCTTCAGCTCTGTTTCTTCTGTGTCAATTTCCATCAACTTATTGACCTGAATAATGCTGTTTCTGATTTGCTCCAACCTTGGGATCATCGTGCACAAGCTGTAAAAAGGGGTCAGAACGCGCCAGACCAAAATCATGGTCGCGACAAGTGCACCCGTCGAAAGGCTGCCGGCCCAAACCATTGAAACACCAAAGCCGACGGTAGCAACAGCCGCCATCAAAGTTAGACCGTGCGCAATCGTTTCCCCAAAAATGCCAAGCCTGTTCAGGCGAAAATGTAAAACACGCTCTTGTCCGGACAACAGGCGATAACGCGCAAGCCATTTTTCAGTCATCCCCAACAAGCGAAGGCTTTCTATTTTCTCAAGACCCTCTATGGTGAATGCCTGACGTGCCGAGGTCGCTTTAGCCGCCAGACGTATCGCAGATTTGACCTTGTGGCGCACACTGTAAAACAAGGACACATATAAAAAACCGAAACCCAGCGGAACAAAAACAAGTGGGCCCGCGATTGCATAAATGGCGATAGCTGCGATCATTACAAAAGGCAGTTCAAGTAGAGATAAAAAAACAGATCCACTGAAAAAATCCCGTATGGCCTCGAAGGTTTTTATGCGGGCAATCTGTGATGATATAGAGGCCCTCTCGATCAATTCCGGCGAAAGCCCCAAGAGATGAGAGAAAATTTTATTACTGATAATGTTATCCATACGGCCAGCCAGCCATGACAGCCCTTTGGATCTAAGATTGCGCATAACCCATTCAAGAACAAGCGCACCAAGGGCCCCTATCGCCAAAAGCGGCAAAACATCCGGAGCATTTGCAGCAATAACACGATCATAAACCAGCATAATAAAAAGCGGCGTTGCAAGCGCCAACAGGTTTAGAAAAAAACCTGCAATGAATATTTGTATCAGGTTTTTCCTGAACCTTTGCATCAGGGCCCTGAACCATCCATAACGGGTTCCCTGGCGCATAAATTTTGATGTTGGCGTTCTGTTTTCATCATAGGGCTGAAAGATATATGCATATGACGTCTTCTTATCTGCGTCGGATATTCTTCTTACATATTTATGACCGATATTTTCATCGGTTTTATTGTCAAATAGAATATAAGGATCACCACCATTAATGTCTGTGATCAAACAAGGCAGTAAACGCGGATCAATATCCTGAGGTTTGACTTTTATTCTTCGGCTGTAAAAACCAAGCCGGGCCATAATGTTCAGTAAGTCGGAGGCCCCCATTGAACGATCCTTGTGCGGTAAAGCATCCAGAATTTGATAGGCCTTTGCTGACGGGTTATACGCAAGAATAAGAGCACAGAGACAATTCTCAAAACCATTTTCAGAGGTGAAATTCTCCCGCCCCGCATTATACAAAGCCTGCGACATGCGGTCAAAGACCGTAAGGCTTTCGGTTGATGCTGCCGGGACGGGCTTAAAACCACTCATATTGTAATCTCCCTGTATGGTTTGACCTGACCCGGAACAACCTCGGGTATATCTTCCACAACATTTCCATCTGACAATGTCAAAAAGCGGTCTGCCAGATCGCAAATGTTGAAATCGTCCGAAACTAGAATCATCGTTGCTTGCCCCTTTAAGCGTCCTAAAAGATTGTAAAGTGCATTATAGCCCTCCACATCAAGGCCCCTGTCGGCATTATCAAACAAGATTATTTTTGGTCTTAGCGCGAGTGCCCTTACGATTGAAATGCGTTGTTTTAATCCGGGGGGAACGCCATCCGCACCTGACGAGCTGAGCGGCGTATCAAATCCACGGGAAAGCCCCGCAACGTCACGATCAACGTTCAGCAATCTTGCAATTTCATAGACCTTATATTCGGGAATCAAGCCAAAGCAGGTCATATTTTCCCGAATGGTTCCGATAAACATGGCCCCTTCTGTTGAAATATAACTCACGTATCCCGGCTTTATACGCGCAGCATAGCTCTGCACATTCATGCCATCAATCAATACACCACCGGCTGACGGCGGGTACAGACCTGCAATAAGATTTAGTAAAACCGTTTTTCCCTGGCCGTGTCCGCCCGATAACAAAACGGTTTCACCTGCATGAATGTCCAGATTTATATCCTTTAGAATAAGCGAAGCATCATCACCAAACCGGAAAGAAAGATTATCAATTTCCAGATGACCTGACGGCGAACGCTTAGGGTCGCTGACACCCTTATGCCTCACGGGAGAAGTGAATATATTCTGCAAACGTTCTTGCGCAATTTTAAAATCCTGATAACGCGCCCATAAAACAACGGCTTTTTGCACCGGCTGCATCATCCGCCCAGAAAGCAAGATCGTCGAGATCAAAGCCCCGGTTGTGATTTGCCCCTTCAGCACAAAAATTGCGCCGGCAATGACAACCAATGTAACCATCAAATGCGAGAAGACAGTCGTTGCATTAAAGCTTTTGGAGGTTGACTGCGTCACATCAAAATTTGCAATAGCGGATGGCGTTTCAAGATTCTCGTATTTTCGTGCCAATGTCTTTTCTGCAGCAAATGATTTCACAGCATGTATATTTTCAAGCGTTGAGATCAGAAAATTATAACGACCGTCATCATGTTTTTCACGTGCATATAAACGCCGACATAAGTCCTGCCCCATTGACAAAGAAACAAGTGTAAAAACCATTAAGACGGCAACTGGCACAACAACCAATGGCCCGGCCACATATGCGGTCACACAAATATATACAGGTACAAAAACCAGTTCGAATTTTGCAAGAAAACTATGACCGTTATAAAAGTCTTTCAAACGATTAATGGCAATCATACGGTTCAGGTTTTCCCCTATTCCCGCCATTCCCAAACGGGATAAATCCGCATTTAAAATATGATCCATCGCTGTGCACGACATTTTATGTTCGTATGCAGCCCCTGACCATTCCAAGACGTAGGAACGGATTAATCTTAAAATTATCTCGAGCAGAACCGCCAGACACACGCCGGCAATTAAAACCGGCAATGTGCCTGACCCGGGGTTAGGAAGAACTCTGTCATATATTTGCAATGTCATGATAGGCAGCGCCAAAGATAAAATCGTAATTGCCGTTGTTGAAATTACCAACGGCACATGGGGCGCCTGGGTTTTCCACCCATCCAAAAGATCGGATTTAATTTCACCGTTTTCTATCATCCGAACAGCCCGCCTGACAACAAGCCGTCACTATCACTATTGATATCAAGACCACCAAGCCCCTCGGCAACATTGGCAGAGGCATCAGGCATAAAGCTATTCAAACCACTATCATCGCCAGCGCCATATCCGAATATGTTGTCTGAATCGACAAGCGGTGTTTCAGTCCAGCTTTCGATCGCATCATAATCTTCACTACTGGAAAGATCAGACGCATCATCCAAAAGACTTACAGCCGCTTCTAGGTCGAGTTCGATATCACTATCATGGGTTAGCTCTTCGACGATATCGGCTGTCAAATCTCCTGCATATGATAACAGCCCGTCATCCGCGCCGCCGCCATCATATTCATCTACAAGCGGGTCAGCAGCGTCACCCAGAACATCCAGTGCTGCAGATAAATCTACATCCACATCACCGGTTATTGTTTCAACAGCATCAAGTTCTACATCCAGATCAAGATTGCCAAGGTTTTCGTCCACCAGATCAATATCACTGTTTAAAACCAAATCATGATCGCCTGTATCATTTTCAGTACTGTCGCTGTTTAATAGATTTGTATCCAGACTGCCGGCAACATCCACATCACCGACCAGATCCTCAACCGGATCCATAACAAGGTTTAGATCCGTATCATCGATGAGGCCGTTTTCTAACAGAATATCCGTGTCCTGTCCGTCACCTGTATTCAAGATATCAAGCGTTTCATCAATCGTAATATCCAGATCAATATCACCGACTAGGTTTTCTATACTGTCAAGCGAGACCTCCTGATCAATGACAGGAATGTCCGCACCTGCAAAACCCAAGTCGGCCAAAAGGGTTAAATCCGTGTCACCTTCACCGGCCTCTTGCGGATTCAAAAGATCCAGATGCGCTTGTATGGATAGCGGATCAAAACCACCCAATTGAATGATATTATCCAGCGCATCTGTTACATCTGTCAGATCTATTACTTTTTCAAATCCCGTTACAAGACCGTTTACGGTTTCGATGTCCAGATCTATATCTGTAATCTCTCCAACTGTGGCATCAAGATCAAGCGTCAATAAGGTGCCAAAATCAAGCTCGGTATCTAAAAGGTTCGTTACCTCGTTTAATATCGAAATCGTCAGATCGGAAATGACATTTAAAATTTCAACAATTTCTATGCCTTCAATAAGATTAAAGACGTTATCGATTGTCTGGCTTAAAAGTGTAAAAGCGTTTTCAGTGACGCTATCAAGGTCTATATCAATCAGTGGGCCCTCGATATTTATAATGGGGCCGTCACACGAACAACAATCACCACCCCCGTTACTTCCGTCGGTCCCATCATCGCCGTCACGACCATCACTGCCGGTTCGAGCCGTGTTTTCGTTCAGGGAAACACCATTGAAAGCATTTGTCCCTGTACCCGAAGCATTAAAGCCAAATGCGGATACGGGGTTTTGACTGGAAGAATTGACAGCAAGGTCTGACAAAGCTGCCGTATTCAAACTGCCGTTATAGCCATTTGTCTGAGGAACGTAGCCTGCAACTTCATAACCCTGCCCTAAAGAGGTACCAGAAAAACCGGACAGGTCCGGAAAGCTTTCCGACGCAGTATTTGTGCTTCCTTCTATTTCATGAAAATCATGCGTTTCATTTACAAGCCCGCCATCACTCAATTTGAACATGGCATCACTGATGCCAGACTGCAGGGTCAAATAATTAAGGTTCCCTGATCCAAAAAGGCTTTCCGTCACGCCATCCAAATCTTCTGCGGAATATTGATCTGCGTCCAGCTTATGTCTTGGCATCGCGAAGGGTTGAAACAATTCGTATTGATTCGAATTTTGCCCCGCGTTGTTTTCTGTTGCATCACTTTCATTTTCCATTCCGCACCCCTTTGAATAACTTATGGTTGCCTACATATTTAAATGTAGCACTTTTAGGTTGTAAATAGCTTAAAGCTGTGTTTCAATTAGGTTGCAAAATATTTCATTTAGATTTCAAAATTTATAATTTTACATGCAAAACCCATGAATAAACCTAAAACAATTATTGACGCAGAAAATGACCATGAAGAAAGACACAACCTTAAGGAGCATTTTAGCGATCAGGGCTTTATTGTTTTAGAAGCCTCCCTGGGGCGCAGACTGCTTGAAATTGTAAAACAGCATTCCGTAGATCTAATTTTGTTGAATTACAGACTGCCCGATGCCGTCGCAATCGACTTTGTAAAGATTATCCGCGACCATACGAATGTTCCGGTATTGATCACTGGCGGCCACGCAGAAATGGGACACGGATCGCCAGCCTGAATCTGGGGGCAGACGACTTTATTTTAAAACCATACAACATTCACGAGTTAACAGCCCGCATACAAGCCAGCCTGCGCAGAACCATACCTATGGATAACAATAAGGAACAAGAGTCAGATTTAATCAAAACCGCACCCCGGCTTTATTTCAAAACCTGGGTTCTGGACCGCACCCAAATGCAGGTCTTTGATCTTAAAAACACATCTGCCGGGCTCAGCCACTGTGAATATTGCCTGCTTGATATTTTGATTTCATCACCGAATACAATTTTACACCGCGATGATATCCGAAAAAATCTCGGACGTGCCAGCAAGCCTGTAAAAAACAACAGAACTCTCAACATTAAAATCGCACGTCTTCGTCAAAAACTGGGGGATAACGCCCAAAACGCAGAAATTATAAAAACTGTCCGCAATGTCGGATATCTATTTTGCTGCCCTCTCACGACAGACAATCAAAGGAAGACCCTATGAAAAAATTACAATTTTTCTCCATTCTTTTTATCTTCATCTTTGTTTGTTCGCACAGGGCCTCTGCACAAGATATGGACTTCAAGTCTATTTTAACGCAAGTACTGCAAAATAATCCCTCGCTCCAATCATCCCGCCATGAGCTTGATGCATTGATCGAGCGCTACCCCATCGCGCTGGCTGGTTGGCGGCCTGATATTTCCGCCAATGCATCCATTTACCATTCTGATATTGAAAACAGTAACTTTACGGGCGCGCGCGGCGCGACAACAAAAGATTTTGGCATCGACATTGAACAGCCCATATATAAAAGCGGGCGGACAACTGCAGAGATAAATGAAGCCAAAAACCTGATCTATGCCGGCTTCATGTCGGCCAAATCATTACAACAACAGATCATACTTGAAACAATTCAATCACAAATAAATATAAGACGTAGTTTTGAACTGCTCGGCGTGGAACAGAAAAATGTCAGTCTCATCAGTGACGAATTGAATGCGGTCATAGCCCGGCATAAAGGCGGCGAACTGACTAAAACAGACGTTGATCAGGCCTCTACACGGCTTGCCGGGGCACGCTCATCCCTCCTGATTGCGGAGGCAGAATATAATAACGCACGCACAGAATTCGAACGCTTGGTTGGAATTTATGTAGCAAATCCATACAGTTTCGATCATGACTTCGGCACTATGCCGTCTGATATTAATGCAGCCCTTGAACAGGCAATGTCAAATAACCCTCAGGTCCTTGCTGCTGAATACGCATACAAATCCGCAAATAACGCAAAAGATGCCAGTGTCAGGTCCCTGTTTCCTACCCTATTTGCATTCGCATCATATAACCGTCAGTTCGATCCGCAACCGGGTATTGTGGACGAAAGCGAAGATAAAACCATTGGGATGCGTTTAAGTGTTCCAATTTATCAGGGCGGTGCTGCCCGCGCATTTGCCCGCCAAAATAGGTATGAATCCTATGCCAGAAAAACAGATACTGACCGCATAAAGCGGGATATAAAAAATGATTTTATTCTGGCTTGGCGCCGATATCAAACATATGCGGCAGAAACAAACCTGCGTCAGGATCAGGTCAAATCATCACATCTGGCCAAAAAGGGGGGTTCAATCGCTGCGAAAACGGGTGAACGCAGTATTCTTGATGTTCTGGATGCAGAACAGGAATACAATCTGGCGCATCGTGCAATGATAGAAAGTTATTACAAATATCTGGGTGCCAAAGCTGAGGTCAGAATGATCATGGGCGATTTAACACCCGCCTTTTTCGGTGTGGATAATCCACTTTCCGATCCGGATAACTTAATTGTGCAGGCTGGCCGTAGAATATTATCGGTTTCCGTAGATTAGCGGGCAATCAGAACGTGATAAAACGCATAGTTACCATCAGTTGAATCGTGAACACAACCTGACTTTTCACCTGCCAACTGTGAGACGGTAATCACATTAACGTTGTCGTTATATTCACCTGTTGTCGCAACATTACCGCCATTGAAAAAATCATCTTCGTCCAGTCTTGCGGATGATGCAGGCGGGTTACCACTGGGGTTTGTAATATCCATATGGGTGTTAATCTGTTCGCAGGCCTGCTCTGTCACCAAGGCACTAAAAATCAATTCGCTTTTTGTTGTACCGACATCATCAATCGACTGCGTTCCAATAAAACGATAGTAATCAGCTGTTACACCTGCGTCGATAATCATATCCGGACGGGATGCATAGCTCATCCCCCCGCCTTTGGGGTGAAATACATTACATCTGAAATTGCTATCGGCATGTTGATAGTTTGCATGCGTAACACCTGAAACGTAAAAATCTATGTCGTTATCATCACAGCCGTTAATAGTTTTCAACTTTTGTACGACACTTTGCATGGTGCTGGCATAGTTATACAGTTCGCCCAACTCGGCCTTAAACTGTTCAGTATCTGTGTTAAAATCGGATGCGCCGTCGGAATTTGACAGGGCAAAGGTCAGCGCGCCATATAAAACAATCGCGATCAATATAAAAAGCAGAACGTTTCCGTTTTCATCTCTCATAGGAAAATTCTATCAGAAAAACCTTTTAAAAGGGATAATTTTTAGATTATGGCCTTGGAGCCTGCGGCGTCGCTGTTGCGGCAGGACCTGATGCGGATTCACTGGCCTGTGCAGGTGTCTCTGCACTGAATTCAAACCCGACCCTGACGGTAACACCACCATTGGCATTCGGGTTTACACTTTCCAACTGTCCGCGCCCATCAATGCCCGTTGCGATTTCAAAAATATCAACAGCAACCCTTTGTTGGGCACGGCGCTGCAGGGTCGAAATTTCAGCTTCAGTCCGAGCATCCGTGCAGGCCTGAACGCGCGCCTCATCAAAAGCAGCACGCATTAACCGAGTTTCAGAGAGTATAACCTCGCCGCGGCGTTCCTGCTCGACAAAAAAGCGGTTCATTAAAACACAGTTTTCGTTAAATTCATCGCCAAGATAGGTTGCATAAACGCGCTCTGTACGCCGTTTCCAGTTACCATCCATCTCGTCTTCGCATATGTCTTCGGAATCAACCTCCAATTGCGGTACGCGATCAATCTCGCAGCGTCTAACCTTTATTTTGGCAACACGTGTACGCTCGCCCGGCTCGAAATGTTCAGCATAGGGACGCAGATCATCGTCATCATTATCTTGAGCCAGTGCAGGCATCGGTGCCATAGCTGTACAGACTGCCGCAAACCACAAGGCCGGCGATTTAAAAAATGAATTGCCGAATAAGATATTTGTAATGGTTTTATTCATCCCCATGTCCCCTTAAAAAACATATATAAAATACTACAATATTATTTACATAATGTCAAGGTTTTTTGCTTTTGTCATGCGGGCGGATACAAAAAAGGCGCCTTTTGACAGGCGCCTTTAATGCGTTGTGTTTTATTAATTAGTTACCGCCAGTTCTAGCAGACGAAATGTTTGCCTGTGGCGCAGCAGGGCGACGTGCACCTGTTGTAGCAGGGCGACGTGTCGCTGGTGCAACCGTTGTTTCACGGTTATCTTCACCCGCGCTGTATGAGCTAGAGCTTTGACGCTGTTGCTGGGCCTGTGATACCGCAATTTCAGTATTCTGGTATGTCGCACCAGCGGCTGCAACGTCAACCTGCTGGTTGTATACAGTTTGCAAATCGCCGCCTTGTGTATTGACGTCAAAGCCCAGAGCCTGACCGAATGCTGCGCCAAGTGCGCGGCAGTCAGCTGTCAGAACACCGGAACCTTCTACACATGCTGTTTGCGTAACAACACGCATACCTTCTTGTGCTGTATTCATACGTGCGCTTGTTGCAATCACGCGCTCAGCTGCTGCAGTCGCGATAGCTGTTTGGCTTCCGCAAGCAAGTTCGTTATATTTTGTTTCAGATTCTGCGTAACCGCCGCCGATCTGGAAGCCGATAAAGCCGACGCCACCGTTAGCGCCGCTTGATTCTGATTCCATACCGCAACCTTGAATGGCAACGCCGCTTAGAACAGTTGATCCAAGTGACAGGTTTGAAACCTGATCGCCTTCAACGTTAAAGCTGTTTCCACCGGAATTTGAACCTGATGTAGAAGATGAATCGCCTGTGCGTGCATTTGATGTTGAATCACCGGATACTGCGCTGGATGTTGAATCGCCAGAGATAGACTGTGAAGTCGCATCTGAGTTTGATCCTGCCAGAGCTGTTCCGCCGTGCGCAACAGAGTTACCGCCAGTCGCATTCGCGTTACCGCCTGTTGCGTTACCACCTTGACCACCTTGTGAATAAGATGACGCGTTTCCGCCGTCACCGCCGGCTGCATTTACGCCAACATTTGTCGTTACATCATTTGTATTTGCAACACCAACGTTTGTGCTGTTGTTAACACCAATGTTGTTTGTGTTGTTATTTGTGTTGGTATTATCTGATGTGGATGTTGCTGTACCATAACCCTGACCAACTGCTGTTGCGTCAGATGTTGCTGTTGGGCCGCCGTTGTTATTGTTTGATGGGCAACCGCGTTCGCATGTCGGTGTACCTGGATCGGTATCTGGTGTTGCGTATGCTGGTGCTGCGCTTAGGCCTAGTGTTCCTGCGGCCAGTGCTAGTGCTAATTTTAGATTACGTGTAGTCATGTTTAAGTCTCCTTAATAAACGTTTTTAATTCTGTTATCCCCAATTAAATCCTTAACAAAGATTTAACAACTGAAGTCACTGGAAATAATATACCCCGAATCATTGAATTATGTCAAGTTCTTTTTTCATAATTACTTAACTGTTTATATTTATATTGAATCAATTCCCCGCCCAAATAAATATTCCCTCTTGACTTTTATGTAAAATTAATATAGTATTATCCAAGATTAATTTTCGGTTAAGCCGATACAAACGATATATATAGGGAAACAAAATGACAGCTAACAACGCACCAGAAAAGACAGTCGAAATAGAATCACCTGCAGCAGACAACTCCGCAGCAAAACCAAAAAAATGGACCAAAGGTAAATTGGCCGGTGTATTCGGCCGCGTTGCCGTTGGAGGTTTTGCAGCCTTTATGATTAAAGGCGGTGTGACGATGGGAATCGCCGCAATGGGCATGAGCACTGTTTTACCGGCGACAATAATGACCGTCACCACATTGGCTGTTGGCGCCCTTGCCGTAGGTGCGATCTTTACGACATTCAAGGCCGCACGTGATTATAGAGCACAAAAAGATGCAATGTCGCCCGAATCAAAGGGCTTTATGAAGTTCATGATGAATAAAGACAACCGCGCGAATCCTGAAACAAATTATTTGAAAGAATTTTTATGGACATCCGGCCTCAGCTTTGTCGGTGCCGGCATATTCGAACTTATTAATTTCGGTGAAGCCCTTGAAAGTGGTAAAGAACTGCTGTTTGGCGGAGACGGCGCAGAAGCGACAGCACCTGACAGCACCGGTGTTGATAGCGCAGACAATGTTGATAACGAAAACAATAGTGACACTTCAAATGAAGACGGCGTTGATAATGAAACCGCCGAAGGAACAGCCCCGGCATCCACACCCGATAATGGCGGCGCCGATACTTCAACAGCAGAAACGCCCGACAGCGCACAGCCTTCGGATGAGTTTAAAGAGGCTTTTGAAGGACTGGAAGATGATCTTGCCGGCGATAACGGCACATCAGCAGAAGGCACACTGACAACCGGTTCAGGCGATGTTGAAAACACAACAGCAGATAACACAGGGTCGGAGAATACAGAAAACGCTTCAGGTCAGAATACTGATGGTTCAAACGAGAATCCACAAGATTCTTATCCGATTGTAAGCGTGACAGACACCGACCCGATTACAATTGAAATAGATCACGAAACACTGCACGACCTTGTATCCGAAATAGAAATTACAGATTCTGCAAACGGTGATGTAAATATCAGCATCGCTGAAACCAGCGGGTCTGCTGATGGAACATCCATTGAGGTCTCGCAAAGCCAGTCAGGCGGCGGACATCAAAGCCAAAGCATAAGCATTTCAACTGATAACGGCCATACGCCATCAGTCCAAGAAGGCATTAGTCTGGAACTTGAAAACGAGATCGTGACAGAAATTACAGATACCAGCGCGGGCGAAATTGTCGTGGAAACACAACCTACTCAACCACAAACGGTTCCCGCACAGCCCGTTTCAGCAGTTACGGCAGAGCCGATTGTCGCAGCACCGACAGTTGCAGCCCCCATTTCGATTGAGGCTCCTGAAAACTTTGCATGGACCAATCCTGAAGGGGAATGGAGCATTGTCGGCGCCGATGACGTACTCGATCCTGGCGAAGAAATCGAATTTGCCAAAGAAATTGACGGACGTGTAAACAACTTTGTCATTGCCAATGACGGCAATGCCAGTGTGCCTCTTTCACAGGCATTTGAGCAGGCGCAACCTGTCGCAGACCGTGCCTTTGCAGTGATTGAACAAACACAAAGCGGCGGCGGCACACAGACACAGCAGGTCAGCATTTCAACCAATAATGCACGTATAAATCTAGGCCGATAATTTTTCCTGAACTTTTCCTGCTCTCAAAAGTATGTAGGGCGTGATTAGGAGAATTTCGTTCCGTAAAAATGCGCATTGCCATTTGGGAATGATCAAATATCTTTTTTTTGTTTTAGTTTCGGTCAGTTTTCTGGCAGGTTGCGCGCATGCAAAGGCCGAGGAAACCCGCGCCGATCGTGAACCATCTTATGCTATATCCCCTGACACCGATACGACATTGCGCCGCACCATAGTAAAAAGGGCCGCAAAATTCAAAGGAATGTCAGGTTTTAAAGTTCTTCGCACAGGCGAGGAATCTTTTGCTTTGCGACTTGCGCTGATCGAAAACGCGGAAAAATCGCTCGACCTGCAGTATTATGCCATTCACGATGATGTCTCTGCCAATATGCTGGTTCAGGCCGTTGTCCGCGCTGCTTCACGTGGAGTGCGCGTTCGTTTTATCATTGATGCCATTAACCTGGGTGAAGTCGAAGATACATTCGTCACACTCGATACACTGGAAAATATAGAAATTCGTGCCTTTAATCCGCTGACCACCCGAAAGCAGGGTTTCATTTCGCGTATGTTTACGCGGGTTACCAATTTGGGAAGCCTGAACAAGCGCATGCATAATAAGGCACTGATCGCTGACAACCAGATGGCCATCATGGGCGGGCGCAATTTGGGCGATGCGTACTTTGAAAAATTCACCAATGCGACATTCAAGGATATTGATATTCTGGCGGCAGGACCAATCGTTCCGCAAATATCGCGCAGTTTTGACGAATATTGGAATGACGAAAACACGATTACCATTAAAAACGTTGTGCCACCTGTCACAGATGAAGACAAAAGACAGGAAATTCTGAATGACTTATCAGACAACTGGAATCAGGTTGTTGCCACGCGCGAGGGTATGGAATTCATTGATCGCCGTCTGTCAGATGATTTGGCCGATGGCAGAATATCACTTAACTGGTCACACGCGACAATGAATGCGGACGACCCTGATAAAATTGACGATGATGCGGAAGAAACCGGCGAGGACGTCAGTCGTGTCTTGCTTAAACTTGACGAATTGCTTAACCGCGCAGAAAAAGAATTTATTATCGTAACGCCCTATTTCGTACCGACAGAGGCTGGCGTTGAATGGCTGGCCGGGCTGGAAGAAAAAGGAATTGAGGTTAAGGTCCTGACAAACTCGCTCGCCACAAATGATATTGTTGCTGTACATACCGGGTATGAAGATTACAGACGACCGCTGTTAAAGGCCGGTGTCGACCTCTATGAATTGAAACCCATATCGGACGAACCGACAGATCAGCGCCTTTTGGGTCTTGCCTCCCCTTCCCAGACAAGCCTGCATTCAAAAGTCTTTATTGTCGATCGTCACGATTCAATGATCGGATCATTCAACCTTGATCCGCGCTCGATAAACCTGAATACCGAAGCTATGCTGTCAATATACAGCCCCGCTATATCAGCTGAGATTGCTGAAATGTTTGACGAAGTTTCAGCCCCCGAAAGCAGCTATAAAATCGAATTCGACCAACGTGGTAGCCTTGTGTGGGTTACAGAGGAATATGGAAAGCTGAAATCATACTACAATGAGCCCGAGGTTACGTTTACAAGACGACTGCAGGCGTTCTTAATGTCCTTTCTACCAATTGAAGAACATCTTTAATAATGCTAGGCTGTGTCGAGATAAAGGAACGACATGCAAAGCCTTATTGAACATCTTCACCAATCAAGTTTTTACGAATTTGCGGCCCTCCTAATTCTGGCAGCAACAGCCGGCCTGATCATCAGCGCCGTTCTGCGCCAGCCCATCATAATTGCCTATATCACCGTTGGTATTCTGGCCGGATCATCCGGCCTCGACATCGTGCGTTCCGGTGAGGCCTTGGAATTACTTTCTGAATTAGGTATCGCAGTATTGCTCTTTATCGTTGGCTTAAAGCTGGATCTGGGTTTGATCCGGAATCTAGGTTCTGCCGCATTGGTGATTGGCGGCACGCAAATCGTTCTAACAGGCGGACTCGCATTTCTAATATGCAGCCTGATGGGTATTGCAACACAGCCCTCATTGTACATTGCAACAGCGCTGGCTTTCTCCTCGACCATTATTGTCGTTAAAATCCTGTCCGACAAACATGAAATTGATCAGCTGCATGGTCAGGTTGCATTGGGTATACTGATCATACAAGACTTTGTCGTCATACTTGCCATGATGTACATATCAACGCTTGGAAATGCCAATGGTAGCGCTGATGTCAATATCATGTCCGAATTGATACGCGTTTCAGGCTGGGTCATCCTTCTCGGCGGTCTTTTATGGGTTTTCATCCGCTTTATTTCCGACAGACTGGCTGGCAGCATGGCGCATTCACCTGAATTGCTTTTATGCTTTTCCATGGCGTGGGCGATCGCCTTGGCCGCCCTTTGCCATCATATCGGCCTTAGTAAAGAGCTGGGCGGCTTATTGGCAGGAATCTCATTGGCATCGACAGAATATCGAAACGCCATTATTTCGCGACTAACATCCATTCGTGATTTTTTGCTGTTATTCTTTTTTATACTACTTGGCGCGCGGCTGGACCTTTCGAACCTGAACGAACAAATTCCGGCAGCATTGGTTCTGTCTACCTTCATCCTTTTATTCAAACCGCTGGTAATTACATCGACCGCAGGCTTTATGGGGTTTCGAAAACGCACGGCCTTTCTATCCGGTCTATCATTAGGGCAAATTAGCGAGTTCTCCTTCATTTTTATGGCGATGGCTGTTGCCGCAGGCGCTGTCAACGAAGATGCATTGGGGCTCGTAACATTGGTCGGTTTAATCACAATCGGTATATCAGCCTATGCCATAAAATTTTCAAATCAAACCTATCACATGCTTGAACCCGTTCTGGGGCTTTTTGAACGCAGCACAAAAATCCACAAGGCCCATCAATCTCAGAAAAAGGCAAAGAAGTATGATGCGATTATCTTCGGGTATGGCCGATATGGTCAGGAATTAACCGATGCCTTGAATAAAAAGAAATATAAAGTATTGGTTGTTGATTTTAACCCGGAGGTGATTGAACGCTGTAAAAAAGACAAACGTGACTTTATATACGGCGATGCCAATGATCCCCATTTCTATAAGAATCTGCCGCTGGATGACACAAAATGGATTATATCTGCCATGCCGCGCCATCACACCGGCCTGACCCACGAAGACCCCAGACACTATATGGTCGAGGCGCTGAAACAACATAAATTCGACGGTCAAATAATCGTTGCTGTCAGCCGTAAACAAGACGAAAAAAGCCTGAAAAAATCAGGTGCCGATATTGTCTTTTATCCTTTTCGCGAGGCGGCTGACTTCGCCGTTAAAACCCTGTCTCAAAAATAGAGAATGGAACTTTAATAGATCATTTCCATTTGTGTCGATGAGTACTAATCCTAATTTTAACGACACAGGTGTGATAATGAAAAAATATATCTATGCAATCCCCACGCTTTCAGCGCTTTTTTATTCTTCTGATGCCGCGGCACAGGCAACCAGCCAAACCTATATCTTCGAAGGGAGCAGTTTTTGGGTTGCTCTTTTCTCGGGCCTTCTTTTGGCTCTGGCCTTCCAACTGGTGCTGACCGGCTTGTCCTTTGCTATGGGAATGTCGATGACACCCAATTTAAAAAAAGCATTGGCAAAAGCAAAAGCCAAACCATCAAAAAACGATGATCGACATTTTGGTGAAGACGAATATGACGATGATGATGATAATGAAATGATCAGCACACGCATGAAGATCGTAAACGGAATGGGTATCTGGTCTTTGATCACGACATCAATCGCACTCTTTTCTGCAACATGGATTGCTGTGCGTTTTAACTACATCACGCTCGATTCAACTGGCCTTTTAGTCGGTCTGGTTATATGGGCGCTTTTCACTGTTTTCATTAGCTATCTGGAATTAAAATCAGTGCGTTCACTTACGGGCGGTTTGACATCGATTGTTACATCAGGCCTGCAATACGGCGCGAATGGATTGAAGTCAATTTTCAGTCGCTCGGAAGCCCATCATGCTGAAAACATCGGCCGTCACGCCGTGCGCGGAATTTACGAAGAACTGGTTTATCTGGATCGCAAGAAAAACCTTGGTCGTAATATTGAAAAATATATTTCGCAAGTGACGCCAGACATGCCGAGCTATGGCCGGATGAAAGCGGACATTAAAAGAATGATTAATGATATTAAGGTCGCAGAAAAATACGACATTACGCACGATGAAATGATACGCGAATTATCGGTACATCTTGAAAAAGATCATAAACATATGAATAAAGACAATGCTGATAAAATTTATCGCGCGGCAGAACGTGCATTCGATGGTGCAGAAAATGCAAATACGAAACGCGGTAAAATGGCCGCCGTATCGGATGCATTGGCCCCTGTCAAAGACAGTGATGCCAAAAAATATCGCGAGAAATTGGCCAAGGCCCTTAAAAATTCGGGCCGCAGTGAAGTTGACCCCGATGATCTTGTCAAAGACCTAGAGAAAATTGTCGCCAGCCCGAAAACGGCAAAAGATGTTGTGCGTGCACGCCTGGCATTATTTGACCGCAACACAGTCAAAGCGGTTCTGGCCGAGCATGAAAAACTCGACAAGAAAAAAGCTGACAAAATCGTTGAAGGTGTTTTGAGCGCCGCTGCAACCTTATCCGACAAATATGCCGGAACAAAAACTGCCGCTGCGAATAAAAAAACAGCTGCCAGCGTTAAATCGAAAGGCCTGCCTGCCGGTGCAAAACGCCGCATTGCAGAATATTGCGATTCTTTGGGGCGCCCCGAAGTTTCATATGAACGCATCAAGCACGATATCGAAGAAATCATGCATGATCCGACTTCTGCACCAACCGTTCTTAAAGCGCACTTGGCTGAAATGGATCGCGGTACATTGGTCGCCATTCTGGAATCAAACCGCCATATTGATCATGATCGCGCCGAAGATCTGGCAGACAGCATTCTTGCCATGCGCGATTCAACGATTAAAAACATTGACCGTGCAAAACATGGTGCATTGAAAAAATACGATGATCTCAGCCGCCGCGCTGCCATTCACGCCGAACACACACGTGAAGTTGTTATGGCCGCTGGCTGGTGGATGTTCCTGACTGCAATATTGTCAGGCGTCGCTGCCGCAGCGGGTGGATTGATCGGTACAGTGCCACTGCTAACATTGTAATCTTTTTCCACTTAAATAAGGAGGCCGCCAAAACTGGCGGCCTTTTTTATATGGGAACCAAAGCTTTCATGCTATCGTATGCTTTATTGAAAAGAGCAGGATAATGATTAAAGAAACAGACATCATAGATTCGGATGCACCGCGTAATTTGTGCCAGATGATCGCAGATTTGCAGGATGACCTGTCGCTTAGAAACGATCAGGTTGAATTCGGCTGGTTGCTTGATCGTGTCAGTAATCGTGTCTATGCTGCCGTTCTATTCCTGCCTGCTTTAATGGCGGCATCCCCTTTGACATTGATCCCGGGAATATCTTTTATTTTTGCCCTGATCACCGTTCTGATTATTTTGCAGATGCTGGTCCGCCGACAACGTGTTTGGCTGCCAAAACGTCTGCGCAATGTTTATTTTGATAAAAACAAAGTGGCAAAGGCGCTGAGATACATGGAAAAGCCTGCCGTAAAACTCGACCGCTTTTTCCGCCCGCGTTTGATGTTCCTGACAAGTCCCTGGGCCGGTCAGAAAGTCATACTGCTCTTTACGCTTATACTCGCGATATTATCCGGTCCGGCCACTCTGGTGCCTTTTGCAAATCTGCTGTTTTGTATAGCGATTCTTATTTTGGCGATGGGACTTTTGACACGTGACGGTTTCGTGATTATCTTCGGCCTGATCATTACAGCCCCGCCTGTTATTCTATTTTTCAACTTTATTCATACGCAAATTAATGGGGTTGCGGGCTAGATATCCAGTGTCAGCAGCAGGGCCTGATGATCCGAGAAGGGCTGGTCAATAATATCGAGATCTGCTTTTTGCGCCAACCCGCGCGAACACAGGCACAGGTCCAGCGCCAATTCACGATTATAAAATAAAAATGTGTGATGATCTTCATCATTCATAATTTCAAGGTCTGTTCCGCGTGTCAAAGTTTCCAGCTCTTTGAACCCTGCAAAAATATTAAAATCAGCCATAACGATAGTCGGGCGCTTTTCCTGTTTGATCAGGCAGTTCATGTAAGAGAACTGTTTGGCACGTGTGCGCCGGTTAAGGGAAAAATGCAGGAAATAGAGCGCTATATCATTGGGTAGATGTAATTTATAAATCAATCTTTTTGAACCGTACGGTAAATACAAGTGACGAAAGTCAATGTCATGCTTTGATAAAAAGCCATTCGATTTCCCTTTATGAAACGGCACATAATTCAGATAACTGGCATTGCCGTATTTATCTGCCGCATCCATATAGGGGTAATCATCGTCGGTAATATGATCTAAATGGTTCAAATAGGCCGAGCTCCACGATCCCTGATCGACCTCCACAAAACAGCATAAATCAGGGTGACAGCAATCTATAACATCGCGCACCTGTGATAATACTTTTTCCTGATGGTAACGGCTGGTATAGAAATTTCTGTGAAAGCCTTTAACATGCTGCAATAGGGTCCCGTCAATGCCGCGTGCATAACCTATGTTAGAAAAGAAAACCCTATACATTACAGATACCGTCTGATCATTCGCCCCACAACGCCTGCGATTTTTTGTGTAACCGGTAAATCGTCCCAGTCCTTACGCGTGGCGGTTCGGCATTCGGATAGCATGTCGTTAAAAATATCCTGAAGCTGGTTGATCACATCCCGGCGTTCCACAAAGATATTCACTTCCTTGTTCCGGCACAGGCTGAGGTAATCAAGATTGGTTGAACCGAACGTCGCCCATTTACCATCGATAATTGTATATTTAGCATGCAAAACGCTTTTATCATAGAAATGAACCTTCATGCCCATGCGCAATAATTTTCTGAGATAATATTTGGCTGTGTGATCCGCAATCGGATTATCGGTTTCATCAGAAATAATCAATGTAATATCGACCCCGCGTTTAATTGCCCGATCCCAGGCTTTTAATAAGCTTTTGGGCGGAACACAATAGGGCGTTGTCATCAACATGTAATCCTGCGCGTTATCAATTCTTTCGAGCAATGCCTGATAGACCTGACGGCGAGATTTACGTGACGGATGCTGGTTGCTGTGAACCATACGGATGCCATCCGCATTCTCAAGATCTCCCGTGATCTTTGCGTGCAAATCCCGCCAATCCGCCATAAAATCGGCAACGCACATTCCCCCGACATAGGTCAGGTTATCATCGATATACATTAATTTACTGTGATTGCGGGGAAACCAGCGGTGCGGCGTAAAGATATTCCACCATTTAACATCATTGTAAAAGCTGATTTTGCCGCCGGCCTGTTTAATGCGATCGATATAACTGATATCACGTACCATGTGACTGCCAACCGGGTCGAACAACAGGTCAATCTTGACACCGTCTTTGGCTTTCTCTTCAAAACAGTCGAGGAATTTGCACCCGATATTATCATCATAAATCATGTACTGGGTAAAATGGATGCGCTGTTCAGCCTTTGTGCAGTCGGCATGCATATCGTCCCACAGATCTGTGGTCTTGGTATAAAACTGGATATCAACGTCGTTATTTTGTTTTTTTGTCATGTGTACACTGTCCTGAAATAACAACGGTTATAAACGGCGAATGGTTCAGGGCGTTTCGTTCTTTTTTATTTTGGCCACATAATCTTTACGATCTTTGGCTTCGATATATACGCGCTTGATCTCAGGAAAGGCCTGTTTAATCTCGCTTTCGAAAACAACGCCCATTTGTTCAACGTCACTAGAGGATAGGTCAGCATCAAAATCGAGCGAGGCGACAAGCAAAATAGTCCGCGGCCCCATATGCATGGTTGCAATCTCATTAATAAAGACTTTTTCGTTATTTTCAAAAATCTTGCGGACGGCCTCTACGACTTCCGGCGATGCGGCCTCGCCCAACAGCAAGCCCTTACATTCATATGCCAGCGTCATAGCAACAAAAGCAAGGATAACCCCGATACAAATTGACGCCGCAGCATCCGCCCATGTTATGCCATAGTGCGAACTGATCCAGATACCGATGAAGGCAACGATGATACCCAGCATAGCGGCGCTATCCTCGAACAGGACCACAAAAACACTGGGGTCTTTACTGGCGCGCACCGCATCAAAAATGCCTCGTTTCCCACGCAGCTTGTTAAATTCCTTATAGGCAACCCACCAAGCATAGCCCTCAAAAATAAAAGCAAGGGTTAGAACGATATAGTTGATGTGAATGTTTTCCATCGGCTCGGGGTCATGCAATTTGTGCCAGCCTTCGTAAAAAGACACCCCTGCACCAACGGCAAACAGCAAAATAGCAACGACAAAAGCCCAAAAATAAACCTCGCCGCCATAACCGAAAGGATGCTGGTCATCTGCCGGCTTTTGGGATTTTTTCAACCCCAAGAACAACAGCGCCTGATTACCCGTATCCACCAGCGAGTGAACCCCTTCGGAGAACATCGCCGAACTGCCTGTATAAAAGGCAGCCGCAAACTTGCTGATCGCAATCAGCAGGTTGCCGAAAAAGGCTGCTGCAATAACTTTAACTGTACCTTGGTTCGCTTTCATGAAAAACAGTGTATTAAAGGTTGATGATGAATACCAGTCTTATATAGTAGCAACCATGCAAAAACGACCTTTTATATATGATCCGCCGATTGATCCACCCTATAAGATCATATATCAGGATGATGACCTTCTGGTTCTGGACAAGCCTGCAGGCCTGTTATCCGTGCCCGGGCGCCCCGCAGAGCATAAAGACAGCCTATCCGCACGCATTCAAACAGATTTTCCATCGGCCACCGTTGTCCACCGCCTTGATCTTGCAACGTCCGGCCTGATGATCATGCCCCTGAACCACACAGCGCATAAGCATTTAGGCCAACAGCTGGAATACCGCAAGGTCTCAAAGACCTATATCGCCGATATTTTCGGACAGCCTGTGGCCCGCAAAGGCATTATAGAGGCCCCGATGATTGTCGACTGGCCAAACCGCCCGCGACAAATTATCGATTTTGATAACGGTAAAAAAGCCGTCACGCACTGGCGTTTACTAAAAGAAAAGGAAAACGTCTCGCGGGTTCTGTTAAAACCCGTTACAGGCCGCACGCATCAACTGCGTGTTCATATGCAATATCTGGGGCATCCGATTTTGGGCGATGATCTCTATGCACATGATGATGCCTATGATATGACTGACCGACTACATTTGCATGCTGCAAAAATCCGTTTCGTTCATCCCAAAGGGCATTGGTGCCGTTTTACATCCGAGGTTCCGTTTTGAAAAAATCATCCGCATTTGAAAGACTTGAAAGACTGCTAAAAGAACGCATCCTGATTATCGACGGCGCCATGGGCACAATGATTCAGGAGCGTGGCCTAGAAGAAGCGGACTATCGCGGCGAACGTTTCAAAGACTGGCCATCCGATTTAAAAGGTAATAATGATTTACTGTGCCTGACCCAGCCGCAAATCATTGAAGACATCCATACGGAATATATCAACGCGGGTGCCGATATTATTTTAACGAACAGTTTTAATGCAACATCGATATCACTGGCAGATTATACCATGGAAAAACTGTCCTATGATATTAACAAGGCAGCTGCTGAAATTGCACGCAAGGCAGCGGACAGTTCGGACAAAACAGTTTTTGTCGCCGGGTCCCTTGGTCCGACAAACCGCACCGCCTCCATATCACCTGATGTAAACAATCCCGGTGCACGCAATGTCACTTTCGATGAATTGGCCAATGCCTATGCCGAGGCCATTCGCGGCCTTGTCGACGGCGGCGCGGACATTCTTTTGATCGAAACGATCTTTGACACACTAAATGCAAAGGCCGCTATTTTTGCCGTTGAAAATCATTTCGAGGAAACCGGCGTGCGCCTGCCGCTGATCATTTCAGGAACCATCACGGATGCTTCAGGCCGCACATTATCGGGGCAGACAACCCGTGCGTTCTGGCATTCTGTACGCCACGCCAATCCACTGATCATCAGTTTAAATTGTGCCCTGGGCCCCAAGGAATTGCGCCCCTATATCGAGCGTCTATCGAATTCTGCAGATTGTTACGTCGCGGCATATCCGAACGCAGGGCTGCCGAATGCCTTTGGTGGATATGATGAAAGCCCGGACGAGATGATCAACGAAATGTCGGAATGGATCGATAGCGGTTTCGTGAATTTGATCGGCGGCTGTTGCGGGACAACGCCGGAACATATTCGGGCCTTTAAAAAAGGGTCTGATGGAAAGGCGTCCCGCAAAATTCCCGAAATTAAAACGGCGTGCCGCCTTTCCGGTCTGGAGCCTTTTATCATTGATGATAAATCGCTCTTTATAAATGTCGGCGAACGCACGAACGTCACAGGATCTGCTAAATTCAGGAAACTGATTAAAAATGAAGACTATGAAACCGCCCTGTCTGTCGCGCGCGAGCAGATCGAAGGCGGCGCACAAGTTATCGACATTAACATGGATGAAGGGTTAATTGATTCTGTCTCTGCTATGCGTGTCTTTTTAAATCTGATCGCGGGTGAACCCGATATCGCACGTGTGCCAATCATGATTGATTCTTCCCGTTGGGATGTTTTGGAAGAAGGATTAAAATGCGTTCAGGGCAAGGCGATTGTTAATTCAATCAGCCTGAAAGAAGGCGAAGACGAATTTCTGCGTCACGCCCGTTTGATCCGGAAATATGGCGCTGCTGTCATTGTCATGGCCTTTGATGAAACGGGCCAGGCTGACACAGCAGACCGTAAAGTTGAAATCTGCACCCGCGCCTATAAAATTCTAACCGAAAAATTATCTTTCCCGCCTGAAGATATCATTTTTGACCTTAATATTTTTGCCGTTGCCACAGGGATTGAAGAACATAACCGCTATGGCCTCGATTTCATCGAAGCAACACAGCGCATTAAACAGACCCTACCCCATGTTATGGTCTCAGGCGGCGTTTCAAACATTTCGTTTTCGTTTCGCGGTAATGATGCAGTGCGCGAAGCCATTCATTCGGTCTTTTTATACCACGCAACACGCGCAGGTATGGATATGGGGATCGTCAATGCAGGTCAGCTGACATTATATGATGATATTGACAAAGACCTGCGCGATACGGTTGAAGACGTTATTTTAAACCGCCGTGATGATGCCACAGATCAGCTTTTGGAAATTGCAGAAAATTATCGTGGTGATAAAAAAGAGAAAAAAGAAAAAAATCTGGAATGGCGCAAATGGAATGTCAATAAACGCCTGGAGCATGCCCTTGTCCACGGTATCACAGATTACATTGATGAAGATGTTGAAGAGGCGCGGCAAGGTTTTGATAAATCCCTGCATGTCATTGAAGGGCCATTAATGGACGGCATGAATATTGTCGGTGATCTGTTCGGCGCTGGAAAAATGTTTTTACCACAGGTGGTGAAATCTGCCCGCGTCATGAAAAAAGCTGTCGCATATCTGCTACCGTTTATGGAGGCCGAAAAAGACAAAAACGTTAAAAGCGCGGGAAAGATTTTATTGGCAACCGTAAAGGGCGATGTCCATGACATCGGTAAAAATATTGTCGGGATCGTTTTTCAATGTAACGGTTATGAAATCATTGATCTGGGTGTGATGGTCCCCGCAGAAAAAATTCTGCAAACCGCAAAAAAAGAGGATGTCGATATTATCGGCCTGTCCGGTTTGATTACACCATCACTTGAAGAAATGAGCCACATGGCAAAGGAAATGCAGCGCCTTGGTTTTGATATTCCGCTTTTGATTGGCGGGGCGACTACATCCGAAACCCATACAGCGGTTAAGATTGCACCCCATTATGATGGTGCGGTTGTTTATGTGCCCGATGCATCACGCGCGGTTGGCGTTGTCCGCAATTTACTAAGCCCTACTGAATGCCCATCTTATATTCAAAGCATTGACGATAAATATGCAGAAGTGCGCGAGCGTTTTGAAAATAAAGCCCCGAATAAAAAAATGCTGACACTGGCCGCGGCCCAATCGCAGTCATATAAAACAAATTGGGCGACATACCAAACGCCAAAGCCCGCCAAGCCCGGCATCCATATTATAGACGATGTGACGTTTAAAGACCTTGAACCCTATATCGACTGGTCACCTTTTTTCTATACATGGGGACTTAAACAAAAATACCCGAAGATTTTTGAAGATGACCAAATCGGGGGAGAAGCGCAAAAGCTTTTTGATGATGCGCAGCACATGATCGCGACCTTTAAGAATAGCGATATGAAGCCGCGTGGTATTCTTGGCCTGCTGCCCGCCGTATCCGATGGTGATGATATTATCGTCTATGAAGGATTTGATTACAAAAAAGAACAGCGTCGCATCATCGGCCTACGCCAACAAATTGACCGTGCAGGCAAACCGCTTTATTGTTTGTCTGATTTTATTGCACCAAAAGGTTATAAAGATACGCTTGGTATCTTTGCGGTTACGGCAGGTAACGGATTGGATGAAATGATCAAGAAATTCGAAGATGCAAACGATCCCTATAACGCCATGATGGCAAAGGCCGTTGCCGACCGTTTCGCCGAAGCTTTCGCAGAATATCTTCATAAATGTGTGCGAACCGATTTCTGGGGCTATGCCAAAGACGAAAATCTGGACAATAACGATTTGATTGCCGAAAAATACCGTGGAATCCGCCCTGCCCCCGGTTATCCTGCCAACCCCGATCATTTGCAGAAAAACGATATCTGGGCTTTGATGCCTGTTGAAAAAGAAACCGGTATAAAATTGACCGAAAGCCTTGCAATGTGGCCGGCATCATCGGTTTCAGGCTTTTATTTCTCGCACCCTGACAGCCGGTATTTTTCGGTTAATAAGATTGGGCGTGATCAATTGGAAGATTACGCGAAACGTAAGGAAATAGACATTCAGGAGGCTGAAAAATGGCTCGCACCGATTCTGTAACAGCAATTTTACTTTTGTTAACCAAAAAAAGATAAAATTAAGCACGGTTATGGAACCTTTTCAAGAATTATTGTTATGTAGCGCGCAGATTAACAGTTAAAATAAAAAAATGACATCTTACAATATATTATACGTGGAAGATTACGAACCCGCCGCAATTACACTGGACTACGTCTTCAAGGATCTTGGGTACACATCTAGCCATGCCGCCAGCGGTGCAGAGGCTCTGAAACTTTATAATGAAAACGCATATGATATTATTTTTCTGGATATCCATCTGCCGGATATGAGCGGCTATGAAATCGCCCAAAAATTCCGTGCGCACAAGAATTATAAAGACAATGTCATCATCATCGGACACTCTGCCGATATTGATACGATTGACCGCGACCTCAGCAATGTTTTTGATTTCGTAACGACCAAAAACTTCGACCCCGCCGAAATCAAAAGAAAAATCCTGAAATGGATGAAGAAATAAATCCGTTATGGCTGTAGTAATGCTGTCGCTGAAACGGACATCGTAACTTCGCTCATACCCGGCTCTGCAGATGGTGCTTCCATCATCGCAGATTCATCACGCGCCATTGACATCATCATCGGCTGCGGGCGTGGCATGTTTCCGTTACTGCTGCCAAGATCAACACGGATCAATTCTGCGGATGATTTACCAAGGGCATCAGCTGCGGCATCTGCACGGGCCTTTAATTTTTGCAGGGCAGCTTCCATCAGACTATCTGATACTTCTTCATATTTCTCTGGCGACAGCATATAGCTGAGATTCACCATTGTCAGGTTCATGGACTGAAGCTCACCCGCCAAATCCAGCAATGCCTCGCTATCTTTTGACTTCAGCATAATCTGCTGCTGACCGCGCCAAAGTTTTGTCGTTGTCTTATCGCGGTTGTAGCGTTCGTTCATATAGACCTGATAATTCTCGGTTGAAAATTGCACATCTTCTTCATCTTTCGCCGCATCGACAACAGATTTCATTTTTTTATTTATATCATTTTGCACAACATCACGCGCTTTGTTTTCAACAACATATTCCAAACGCGCAACCAGCGTATCCTGCGTGACTTCTGTGCGCTCGCTTGCATCCAGATTCATCAAAACCTGCCCCGGCTTTAACTGGTTCATTTCATAGGCTACTTGTGCCTTGGCTGTTGCAGGTAATATCAAAAGTGCACCAAGTGCCAAAACTTTAAAATTCATTTTCATCATCCTTGTGTTGTCATTTTTAATTCTTCCAGCTCCAGCCAGCGTGTTTCGTATCTTTCCAAACGCGCCTGCTGGTCGGCCAGTTCCTTTGTTGCCGCATGAAAGGCATCGGGGTCGCTCTTGTAAAAATCGGGATCCGCCAGCTTTTTATTCAGCGCCTTTATGTCCTCCTCAACCTTTTCCCATTTTTGCGGCAAATGTTCCAGCTCGTATTTATCTTTATAAGACATTTTTTGAGAGGTTTTTCGCGACTGTTTGGAAATGGTGGCTACAGCGGGTTTATCTTTTGTCGGCAAACTTGTCGCAGCATTTTGCGATTTGCTCTTAGTTTTTTCAACATACTCCAGATAATCGCTGTAACCACCTATAATACGTTTGATCTCGGTATTTCCCTCGAATGCCAGAATTTGACTAACGGTCTGATCCAGAAAATCACGGTCATGCGAAACAATAAAAAGTGTACCTTGATACTTGCTCAGGATCTCCTCCAACATATCCAGCGTATCCATATCCAGATCATTTGTCGGTTCATCCAGAATTAAAAAGTTTCCGGGCTTGGCCAATACCCGTGCCAACATCAGCCGGTTTTTTTCACCCCCTGACAAGGTTTCAACCGTTCTGTCAACATCTGTCGGATCAAACATAAAGTCTTTAATATAGCCGCAAATATGACGCTGTTTATCGCCGACCTCCAGATAGTCACCGCCTTGGGGGCATAATGTTTTTTTGATGGTGGCCTTTGGGTCAAGGTCGGATCGTTTCTGATCAAAATAAGATATCTCCGCTGTCTTCGAAAGCTTCACACGTCCGGCATCCGGTTCCAGCTGGCCAATCAAAAGTTTTAAGAACGTTGTTTTACCTGATCCGTTCTTTCCCAAGATACCGATGCGGTCACCCTTTTTAATGCGCAGATTGAATTTTTCCATTATCGGAATCTTATTTCCGTCACGCTCAAAACTTTTTGAAACATTGTAAAATTCAGCTACGACCTTGGATGATTTATCATCAATTTCTGGCACATCAATTTCAACCTTGCGCGTTGCACGGCGATAGGCACTTTCATCGCGTTTTAATTTGTCGCGCATCTCGCGCATCTGTTCTACGCGGCGCACGTTTCTTTTGCGGCGAGCCTTGACCCCACGTGATGCCCATTCGACTTCTTGCGCGACAATTGACTTACGGTTTCTCAGCTCGCGGGCCTCTTGCTCCAACAGCATTTCTGACCATTCTTCGAAATGGGCAAAACCTTGCGGGGAGACTTTGACCTCGCCCCGATCCAGCCAGAAAACCGTATCGGTGATATTTGATAAAAAGGTTCGGTCGTGCGAAATACACAAAACTGTTCCCGGATAATTCTTTAAATAACTTTCCAGCCATTCGATAGCTTCCAGATCCAAATGGTTGGTCGGCTCGTCCATTAACAAAATATCGGTTTCTTCGACCAGCGCCCGCGCCAAACCCGCGCGGCGCAACTGTCCCCCAGAAAGATTTGTCATGAGAGCCTTTGGGTCAAGCGCCAGTTTGTCGGTCACAATATCAACTTTATATTCGTGCGCCGCTTTAAATTCGGCGTCAATTTCTTCCATGATAAAGTCAAAAACGCTCTGCCCTTCTTTGGGTGTAATGTCCTGTTTCAGATAGCCGATTGAAATGCCGTTTTCGACCCATCGCTCGCCATCGTCCAAATCCTTATCGCCTGTAATAACGCGCATCAACGTTGTCTTACCCGCACCATTCCGGCCGACCAACGCAATTTTGCGGTTTTCGTGAATATTAAAGGACAACCCTTCAAAAACGGGTTTTCCTGAATAGACAACAGCGCCGTCTGTTATTGAGAGTAAAAGCGAGGACAAATCGGTTCCCTGTTTATTAAGCTTCTGTTTATAATTGATCGATAGACTGTACCCAGCCATATAATCTTTTCCAAGGCACACTATATGACATCCAGAAGAAAATTTCTAAAAAATCTGACATACGGGGCATCCGCACTATATCTTGCAGGCTGCACACCGTCTATGGGGAATAAATATTCATACATAACCGGCCGCGTGGATGCCGGAAAAATGAATCCTGTATATTATTGGACGGATATCATGTTGCAAACGGTGCGCGACCAATCGGTTAACCCGCCGCGCGCGACGCGCGCCTTTGCGATGGGGCATCTTGCAGGGTTTCTGGCCGTGAATGGGATATACGATCAATATGATCAGAATTTCGTAGATATCGGTACGGGCCCGCGCGATGCCGATCCGGCTGTCGCCTATGGTGTGGCCTGTTCCGAAGCGATGGCAGATGCCTTTCAATCGGTCTTTACCTTTGACCGAATGGAGTTTTTGAACAAATTTCCATCTTCCGATGCCAAGACCCGCGGCATTCAGTGGGGACGCGCTGTTGCTGACAAAATTATAAAGCTAAGAACCCGTGACGGGGCCGAACCGTCGCAATCCGAATTCTACCTTGGGCGCTACCCACGCCGTGAAGGCCCCCTGAAATGGAGCCCGACCGGACCATTCTATGGCGCGCTGGAGGGCCCTGCTTTCTCAACCTTCAACCGTGGCCTTTTGCCCGGCTGGGGCGCACAAAAACCATGGGTTATGCAGGAAACAAAACAGTGGCGTGCGCCTGAGTTTCCTGATCATCGCAGTGACGAATTCGCACGACAATATCACAAGATCAGACTGCTTGGCGGCTCGGACAGTATTATGCGATCGCCCGAACAAACCCAAATTGCATTTTTCTGGGAAGACGGCCCGCGCGGTATTACACCACCCGGTCATTGGCAATTGCTCGCGATGCAATTGCTACAGGATAAAAACCTCAGCTTCATTGAACAGGCGCGTGCCTTCGCCCTAATGAGTATGGCACAGGCCGATTCCGGTATCACAACATGGGATAGTAAATTCCACCATGATATCCTGCGCCCTGAAACGGCCATTCGCAGCCGGACGCTTGCCTTTGGCAATGCCAGCCCCCTAATCGAACAGGACGAGAATTGGGAAAGCCTGATTCCAACGCCGCCTTTTCCGGCCTATACATCGGGCCATTCAACGTTCAGCGGTACATCTGCAAAAATGCTGGCTCTGGTATTGGGGCGTGATGATATTTATTTCAGCGGCGCATCGCCGGATCTTGTCAACTGGCCGCGCCAGCTAACAGATGTAACGCGCAGCTGGCCCAGCCTCAGCGCCTGCGCGGATGAAGCCGGTGCAAGTCGCGAATATGGCGGCATTCACTGGTCTGCCGACAACGTAGAAGGTCTTAAAACGGGACGCCGCCTTGCCGAATATATTTTTAACAACGCATTCAAACGAAAGGTGTAAAAATATGAAACGCTTTACATCTTTACTCTGCGCTTTTGCAATTTGTTTTGGGACTGCCGATGCCTTGGCCCAAACATCGCCGCTATCATTAAACTATGACAACCTGTCCTTTTTTGAAGAGCCACTGGCCCATGAAATCGGACCCGCCACGGCCAGCGTCAAACTGCTGATTGATCAGGCGGTGAAATATAATATTGAATCTGACGATGACACATATCCGACGCGCGTGAACGGTCAGCTGAACATCGAAGGGCAATTGCCGAACAGCTGGACATTAGGCGCGCAATATTTCGGATCTTATGATGACAGTGCGGCCGATGAATATACCGATAACGCTGCTGTATACCTAAGTGATGAATGGGGTCTGATTTCAGGCGGAAACGTAACGGGCGCCGTACGCGAAAAGGTCCGCCGTCGCCGCGGGGTTGGTAATGCGAACCTACGTCTTGATAACTTTCTGGGCGAACTTGACGAGACCGGTGGTTTCTATACCGTTCGCAGCAATGCTTATGAATTTTCGATCACATCCGATTTTGAAAATAATATCGAGGCGGGGGCAACATATTCACGCCCGATCGGAAACAGTTTTTATCGTGTCGGCCTGCGCGGCAGAACAGGTGAAACACCAGTCGGCAGTTTGGTTGGTGCGGGTGATAGTATTGGCGGGCTTGCGATTGCCTCATATGCCTATTCGCGATCTGTCTATGAAGCGCAGATCGGATACGAAGATATCGACCTTGATACGGGCAGCAATATTGAACGCGTTTTCGGATCAGCAGGTTTTCAGCACAGCTTTAACCGTGCGCTCGTTTCGTTAGAAGGACACCTCGGCGATTTGGATGGCACAACCGAATATGGTGCGGCCGCAGGTTTACGATATAATCTGGCGCGCGGCGCATCGCTGAACTTTGGCTATAACTATTCCGATGTCGGTGCAGCAGAAATTCAGGAATTCCTCGCTTCGATCAGATACGAATTTTAAACCCGCCCTTTTCTTTTGAACTTACCACCTTTTTGTTTGTATATTTATAAGCAAACAAAAGGATCATCATGCGTATTTTATTCTCTCTATTTTTTATTCTAATAGCCGTAACAGCCTGCAAGGCCGAACCCAGTGAAGATAAACTTATAAATTCAAACACGGCCCTTAAAACAGCTGTCATTACGGCTGGGCTTGATCATCCGTGGGCGCTCGCCTTTTTACCGAATGGTGAATACCTGATCACCGAGCGATCAGGTCAGCTTTTGCGCCTATCAAAAGACGGGAAAAAAACTGAAATCACAGGCGTTCCAACAGTCTATGATAAAGGACAAGGTGGTCTATTGGATGTGATTACAGCACCGGATAATAAAATCTACTTTTCCTATGCGGCATCTGACAACACAGGCAAGGCCAATACGGAGGTTGCACGCGCTGACTTAAACCTCGATCAAAACCGTCTGGAGAATGTTGAGGTTATATTTAAATCCGCGCCCAAAGTTGATGGCAATAACCATTGGGGCAGCCGTTTACTGCTGATGACCGATGGTGGATTACATGTGACATTGGGCGAGCGTTTTGATTACCGTGATGAAGCGCAAAATTCGGAGAACTATCTCGGCACGACTGCATATATCTCCCCAAGCGGAGAGGCTAGTGTTTTCACCTATGGCAACAGAAACGTTCAGGGCATCGCGATGCACCCTGAAACAGGCGAAGTCTGGGCACATGAACATGGCCCCAAAGGCGGTGACGAAGTTAACATTTTAAAACAAGGCCAAAACTACGGCTGGCCCGTTGTCAGTTACGGTCGTAATTATACAGGGACGGAAATATCTGAAACCGGTAAACATGAACCCGATTTTGAACCCCCTGTTCTACATTGGACGCCGTCTATCGCGCCCAGCGGTATGATGTTTTACACAGGTAATAAATTTAATGAATGGCAGGGTGATTTATTCGTCGGTGCGCTTGCCGGCAGTCATTTGCGCCGCGTTAAGATTGACGGCACGAAAGTCGTTGAACAGGAAGAATTGCTTAAAGATCTTGATGCCCGCATACGCGATGTGCGTCAGGGGCCTGATGGCTATATTTATATTTTAACCGATTCAGGTGACGGACAGCTTATTCGTCTTACAAAATAAAAAAATATCGGAACATGCGGTTTTCTGTTTCGTTTGAATATATGCGAAACACCAAAAAAGGAGCCCGCAATGAGTATTTATACCTATTTAAAAAACGACCATAAAAAAATCCTGAAGCTGCTGCAACGCATAGAGGATGAAGGCCCTGAAGAAAGCGAGAGCAGAACCGATCTTTTTAATGAACTGAAAGAAGTACTGCTGATTCACGAGCACGCTGAAGAAGAGGCATTTTACAAGCCATTAAAGGAAAACAGCAACCTTGATGAAGAACTCGACGAAAACGAGGAAGAGCATGAAGAAACCGAAAACCTTCTACAGCAACTGACAGATCCCGGACTGGTCGGAGAAGACTGGTACGACGTTTTCCTGGAGCTGAAAAGTGAAATGGAAGCCCACATCGAAGAGGAAGAAGACGAGCTGTTTGAAAAAGCGCGCGGCGTTTTCTCTACAAACGATGCGCAAGATCTGGAAGATGACATGAAAAACCAATCACGTCACGAACGGGAAAATACAAATTTCAAGAAACGTAAAAGCCGCTAATGCGCACGCTTTAGAATTAAATTTGAAAGGCACCTTTGAAAAACAGGGTGCCTTTCTTTTTGGCCTATTTCGGAACTATGGTTTTTCGAAACTGTTTGTATATGTGAAGAAAAAGGAGATCTAAAAATGAAAAATTTTAAAAAATCAATTGCAATGGCCGCCGTGATGACTGCCATTATCGCAGCCCCAAGCGTATCAAATGCAAAAATCAGTATTAATACGGATACTGGCGTGTCCTTGGATACTGTTTTAAATTCGGGATTAAAACCTGATGTAAAAATCATTAAACCTGAGGCTAAACCTGTTATCATTTCGTCCCGCACAGAAACAATAATGCCAAGTGCAGAGCAATCAACGATGACAGCTGCGCAAATCACATCTGAAAGTGACACCGCCCTTATAACGGTGGACGGCGATGCACAAATAGCAACCGATGGTACGTCACAAATTCTGCCACAGGGTAACACCCTGACAAAGTTGGGAACAGTTCGCACACATATGAATACGGATACAGGTGTTAACGTGATGCCATCGACTACGATTTCGAACCTGAACCGTTCGGATAATCAAAATCGTATTTTGAATAGTTTCGGTGCGACTGACAGCATGGGCGATACAATCGCAGATACAAATACGACAGTATCATCCAACAGTAGCCTTTCATCACAAAGCGGATCAAAGACATATAGCCCTGTAACAACATCAGGCAATACGACGCCGTATTCCGGCCCACAAATGTCGACTACCAGCCGTAGCAGTATTTCCGGCAGCGTGAATTCTTCGCGATCTGGATCAATGGCTGGCACATCACGCTAGAAAACTTAAGCTTTAAACAAAAAAAGCCGCCCACAATTCCGGGCGGCTTTTCTGTTACTATCTAAAAACCTTATCGGTTCATCAGGGATATAACGCGGCTTGCAAGAATTTCCTTACGCTCAAAGAAATCTTCGTCAATTTCTCCGTAAACTTGAATCAAATCGCCTTCACGGATTTGCTGAACGCCCTCGTTGTCCATGGGGTTATAGCCTAATTCACCCAGGTCAACCTGCATGGCCATCTGGTTGCTGTCAACTAATGTGAACTCCTTGCCTGTCGGACTGATGTTGCTGACACGTCCGGACATGGCAACAAATGTTCCGTCGCCAGCCATTGCAGCGGAGCTGGACTGACTGTCATATGTTGTGCCTATGATGGGATAAGCTGAAGACCCTTCACGATAGTAATAGACGTTGCTTGATCCCAGATAAATATTATCGGCTTCAATCTCGCGCCCCTCGAACAGATCGTCATCAATGCGCCCTGTTACTGTTACGCGGTCGCCGACACTGAGGTTTTTCATTTTTGAATCATCCCAATCCCAGTTTTCCATTTCAACTGTGATGGCACCTGTGCCATAGCTTAAAACGAATTCATCGTCCGACACACTTTGGATCGTCCCTGTCAATACAACAGGTGATTCATCAGGTGCCGTCGTGACGTTTGCGTTTAGGGCAGTATCTGTCGAGACAACAGGTGTTACCGTTTTAGATTGCACTTTAGTTGTTGTCGTTTTGGTTACGGTTTCAGCATGTGCCATAGCAGAGCCGGCCGCGACTGAAATCGCCAAAACACTTGCGAAAATCTTGTGTTTCATTTTTTTACTCCTTAAAAGTTAGATTTTACATTTATACGTACATTAACGACGGCGAAACGTTCCATGTTAAAATGAAACTTATTGTATTTTTATTTGTATGTTCACTGTAAACACCACTGAGCAAACCAGAGACACAAGGGGCACAAAATTGGCTGAAAAGATTACATTCGCCGGACATGAATTTTTACTTTATCCGTCAGGCGTCCTCTATCTTGATGAATATAATATTATGATCGTATCTGATCTTCATCTTGAAAAAGAATCTTCGCAAACCGTGATTAAAAGATTTTTACAGCCTAATGACACACAGGACACTCTGAGTCGCCTCGAAAAATCAGCTGAAGATCTTAAGCCAAAAAAAATTATAATTCTTGGTGATATTTTTCATGATGGTGAAGGCTTCAACCGCATCAGCCTAGATGATATGGATCAACTCTACGGCTTTTTTAAAAAGCACAATATCGTATGGGTTGAAGGTCATCACAATGGCGGTTTCTCACCACCTAATGTCGATATGCGCATTGAATATGCCTATCTAAATCTGAATTTTAGATATATAGCAACTGATAACGAAGATTTTGAAATCAGTGGTCATTATCATCCTGAAGTTTTCACAGAAAGAAATAATATAAAACAACACCAACGTTGTTTTATTCACGATAAAACAAAACTGGTTTTGCCATCATTTACAACCAATCATATGGGCCAAGATATAAGCGACCCTGCCATCCAGACACTTTTCAAAAAAAATGTTAAAATTTATCCCATCGGCAAGAACAAAGTATACGGATAAAAATAATTTCGGAACATCCGACCCGCCCAGGCGTTTGTGAAGCGTAACCAAAATAAAAGGAGACTATCATGACACGCACACCTATTTTATCCGGAACATCTATCATCGGTGACGATGTAAGAAACGCACAAGGCGAAGACCTTGGAGACATTAAAGATATTATGATTGATTTAAATAGCGGCCGCATTGAATATGCCGTTCTTTCATTCGGCGGATTCCTTGGAATGGGCGACAAATATTTTGCTGTTCCCTGGGAAGCTCTAAGCGTTGACCAAAAAGAAAAATGTATGGTCTTGAACGTCGATAAAGAGACATTAAAAGAAGCACCTGGCTTTGATAAAGACGAATGGCCGAACTTTGCAGATTCAACATTCCGTGAGTCTGTTTACGGGCATTACGGCCTGCGTTACAAGCGAGCTGCATAATAAATATGATGCAAAAATGCGGGAGGCGAAAGTCTCCCGCATTTTTTATTGAACTTATTCTCATAAAAATACGTATGTGACTATGTAATACAGTGAAAAGGAGTTAAACATGTCTTACGGTATTCTTGGTCTAGTAATATTAATTCTAGATATCATAGCTATTCTCAGCATTATACAAAGTGGTATGACTTTAGCGATGAAGGTTGTGTGGACGCTTGTTGTTCTGTTCCTGCCAGTCATCGGTATGATCCTTTGGTTCCTGATTGGGAACAAGCGCGTTGTTGCTTAAATAATGGAAGAATGGTTTTCAATAACAAATGAAGAGACCGTTGGTATACTGCTAACGGTTTTCTTCATTAATGTAATTCTTTTAATTATGGTGCGGTTAAATGGCCTTCGCACCTTTTCTAAAATGTCGTCGCATGATTTTGCTGTGACCATCGCCATAGGCTCTATCATGGCGGCAACCATATTGCAAAAATCACCTTCCCTTCTGAATGCCGCAGTGGCAATCGCCGGCTTGTTGATATGGCAGAATCTTTTTTCGCGCTGGCGCTTAAAGCGCAATGAAAAACATCTTGAAAACCAAGCCATACTTTTGGCACTTGACGGAAAAATCATAGATGAGAATCTTCGTAAAAGCCGGGTCAGTAAAGGCGACTTATATGCCAAGATGCGAGAGGCAAATGTCTTAAAACTGTCCGACGTGAAAGCGGCTATTTTGGAGGTCACAGGGGATGTTTCCATTTTACATGGTACAAAGGAGGTAGATTCCGTATTACTAGAAAATGTTAAGAAGCATCTTTAGGATAAAAAAAGCTGTACCGGAACTGAAAACCGTTGATAATGTTTGTAGTGATAGGAAAAAATAAAAACAGTGAGCATTATGAAGAAGATTTACCTTCCCCTTATTATATTGGCAATCGCCTCAATTTTCATTTTTACGGCGCATTCTGCCAAATCCAGCCCTGATAATAATCAGAATTTCAAGGCGTACCTTGACAATGAAAACCTAAAGGCCGAAAACGGCATCGCTTTACACAAAAAAGCGATGATGGATTTTTACAAAAACCGTAATTACGCACCCGTCTGGGCAAACGATAGTGGCTGGTTTGGCGGTAATGGATCACAAAGCGGAGACGTAGACGATATTCAAAAAGCTATTGAGAAATCTGCCTACGAAAACGGCTTACCTGTAGATGCCTATAACCTGACATCAATCAGCGAACGTCACGAAGGTGACCAGTTCAAACGCGAATGGATGCTGACAAATGCTGTCATGGACTATATGGAGGACCTATCAGCTGGCCGCGTTGACCCCAAAACATATGATTCTATGATCTTCATGCAAAAAGAAAATGAATATCTGGATGTTCATATGGCCAACCTGTTAAAGGATTGGAACCCGCTAAAATATTTTCGAAAAATCGAACCTCAGCAGACAGAATATCAAAACCTGAAAAAGGCTTTGGCCAATTACCGTGAACTTGCGGAAAATGGTGGCTGGACAACTATTAGCAACCCACGTGCCCTTGTGCGCCCGGGTGGGTATGATCAGGTTATCCCCGAAGTTCGCGAACGTTTAAAAGATCAGGATTACGACGGCATTTTGCCGAGCGGCGTATGGGTTGATGAAGGTAAAATTGACGGCGATTCATTAAAAGCTGCTGTTAAAAACGCACCCGAACCAGAGGTCGCCGCCAATGATAAAACACGCGACCCTCTTTATATTTATGATGCCGCGCTTGCGCGCAAGGTTGCAGAATTCCAGTATATGAGCGGCAAAAAAACAGATGCCGTCATCGGCCCCGATACACTCAGCGCCATGAACATCACCGCGGACCAACGTGTTGAACAAATCAAAATGGCGATGGAACGCTATCGTTGGTTCCCTGACAATCTTGGACAACGCCATATCATTGTTAATATTGCAGGCTTTTACGCTAAGGCCGTTGAAAACAACAAAACCGAATTTACCATGCCTATTATCGTAGGTGAGGTTGCACACCAGACCCCCGTTTTCAGCAGCGTTATCAAAAACGTAAAAATGCACCCTGACTGGGTCGCAACGGACAACATTGCCCGCAGGTATCTGATTGAAAAGATCCAGAATAACCCGTCTGTCATTTCAACATTGGGCTATCAATTACAGTATACAGGTGATGGCGGTGCGAAAACCGTGCCTTGGGAGGAAGTGACACTGGCCTCTTTGGATAACCTTGATCTGTCGCAATATCGTTTCAGACAAAAACCCGGAAAATATAATGCTCTCGGACTTGCGCGATTTTCAATCGAAAATGATTATTCGATCTTCATGCATGGCACACCGTCCGGCGGTTTGTTCGGTGAAGATAGCCGCACGTTCAGCTCTGGCTGTATCCGTGTAAAAGATCCGCTGAAAATGGCCAAGTTTCTTTTGAACAATAACTCAAGCTATACAGAAGATAAGATTGAAGATTTATACTATCTGGATGAGAACGAGCACCCTGACACGACTTATATAAACTTGAAACAGGATGTTCCGGTATACCTGACCTACTCAACCGCTTGGGTTGACGACAGTGGTAACGTCCATTTTGCAAATGATATATATGGGCGTGATGAAAAATTGAGACAGGTCTGGCATTAAGATCTGGAGAGAATATCTATAAAATGGCTTTCTGTTTTCAGAAGGCCATTTATTTTTTCAAAATCTTTGTTAAACAACTCCAGATCATCGTTTTTTGCATGCTCGACCAAAGTCGGATGGATATAACTTTGCTGTAGAACCGATGGCGTATTTCCACTTTTGTCAGAGACGTTTTCTAACAAATTTTTCAAGACAAACGGCTCGCCCCTATCAATGCATGATAATACCTGATCCAGGAAAAAGATACTAAAGCGCCAGGTTCTAAAATCCTTTGCGGTAAAATCCTCACCGATCATCTCTTTCAGAAAGTGATTGAATTCTTGAGAGTCTATACCCAGAACATTTCCGGCTTCATCCTTATATTTAAAAAGCTTTTGCCCCGGAAGCTGCGAGCAATAATCGATAACATCGACCAGCTTTGAATCTGCCAGCTCGGTATGGATATCGACCCGGCCCTTGCCGGTATAATCGATATCAATATGGGCATCATCCGCTGCTACATGTTTTTCTTTCAGCGTCGTCAAGCCATAGGTATTGTTGGTCTTAGTCGCTTTTTCATTTCCGACACGCATGCCGGTACGATCAAGAATTCTGGCCATGGCGGCCAATACATAGTCGTGATCTGATGACGGATCATTCAATTGCCTTAGGATACGTCGACGAAAACGGGGAAGGTTGTCACCAAAAAGAGGCATCATATTAAATTTTACGGCATCCCGCAGTTCTTCCCATTTCAAGTGATAGAAATACTGCTTTTTATTGTTACCGTCAATTCCCGTGGCCTGCAGATGGCCGTTATCTTTGGGACAATACCAGACGTCAGTATATGATGGCGGCACAGCAACTTTTAAAAGCCTATCACGCACATCTTTGTCTTTTATACATTTGCCATTCTCATCCAGAAAGCTGTATCCGCGTCCACATTTGCGACGGCGAATACCGGGCGGGTCTTCCTCAACATAGATAAGGCCGCTTTTATGAAGGTGTTTTTCTGTAATGCGTTTTGCATGTGCCATATATGACATACGAACACAGCAGATTTCGGTTCATAGGATTAATAATCCCATTCCCAGAAAATGCCGCCGCCGGTTTCACCGCGCGTCCCGACCTGGCTTTCGACAGTTATGCGCGGTGTCAGTTCTATTTCCACACGCGCGGCCCCTGCACCTTCATCACCGCTGTTCTGTTCGACTTCAAGATAGACATCATCTGAAAGATACTTCCCGGCACCGACGGTCACACCTTCGCCTGTCCCGCCTTCGATGCGCAAATCATCAAGCCCCGTTGCTTTTTGCAATTGACCAACCGGGTCAAGTCCGCCGCCCTTACCGGAAAATTTCCGCAAAGTGCTCGCCAGTTGCAAAGCCTGAAAAGGTGATATCTGTGTCACGTTCTTTCCAAAAAGGATATAGGCCAGAACCTGATCTTCAGGCATTGAAGGGGTTGAAGCAAATGTGATTTTCGGATCCTGAGCTGTGCCGCGTATCAGAACTTTTAGATCATAACCATCGACACTGGTTACAGCCGTAATACCCAGATAAGGCGATGGCGGAATAGCCCCCTGAAAACGCAAGTTTGATTCTGTCATGTCAAATCTTCGGCCGAATTCTTCGTAATTACCACGTACAACCGAAAGGTTACCACGCACATCAGGGTCTTCTGCCGTACCCCCGATATAAAGCGAACCACCCAGCTGAACATCCAGCCCCCAGCCCCGTATCCAGACATTTTCTTTGGAATCAAAAATCATATCGAGATTGATAATTTCCAATAGCGGATCGCGATCAGCCGCACTTGCGTCAACGACATTTAACTCGGGTATACGGGTATCAAAACGATCCGGCAAGGTATAGACGATTTTATCAGGGCTTGCTGTTCCACTCAGAACATATTGACCATCGTCGCGTGTTTTGATTTGCATATCCGCATTCAATGCAACCTGATATTTTGTGCCCTGCATGATCCGCATATGCTGGGCCGTGGCCGTCAAATTCGCGTATGGTGGAAAGCCCTTGGCAAAATTTACATTGCCGGAAACATTCAATTGGCCATCCTGGCCGTCATTCGCCTGCAGTCTTTCAAGTATGACATCCTGACCCGAAAGGCGCATGTTCGCGACCATATTACGAAGGTTGATTCCATTTTCAGAATTTACAAATCGACCGTCTTTCATTGATATGCGCCCGTTTAAAACCGGTGATGAAACAGTGCCCGTGACAGATGTATCTGCAATCATATTCCCGCTAAGCTGGTTCCCCTCTGGCAGGACCATTTCTGATATACCTTTAAGGTCAAAATCTCCATTCAAGTTTCCTGTAATATTTACATCCGGATTGAATTCAAAAACAAAAGGCTCGAAAGATATACGGGCAGGAATTTGAACATTTGCGTTCAATGAATTTATGCCCGTCCCTTTGGCCTCCACGTCTATATTTATATCGCGCTTTTGATAGACCGCGTTCATATGAATCAATAGATCATTTTCAGCAATTTCTGTTGGCTCGGCATTGATATCCAGAACGATCACAGGCTCAGACATCGGACCTGAAAGAGAAATCGTTCCCGATCTGACAATAACAGGTATATCATCTTGCTGATCCACGAAGGGCATTTTATTCGGGTCGATTTTGGAAAACTTTCCGTTTATATCCAACTGGCCACCTGCGGCCGATCCATCGAAATTAATCTGGCCCCCGGCGCTTTTTAGAACGGCATTTTGAATATTTATATTTCCCGTCTTAACAGCATAAGCCCCTGCCCCGCTCAGGGTGAATTTTTGCTGGTCAAATCCATCCGCATTAACCTTGATGGTAATTGTCTCAAATTTATTTGAAGGTACGGCATCGATGGCAAGTTTGTTTAAACGTGTCGTTTCATAAATGATATCGTTAAAATCGGCATGACCACTGTATATTTGATTGCCATCTGCTATGTTCAAATTCAACTTTGCGCTACCGCTGCCCGACAATTGATCGGCATCCATAAAACCTTTGATCAGGTCCATGTTTTTCAAAGCTGCGGAAATACTTCCGTCCATAAAACCGGATGATAGATAATATTTTATACTCCCCTGAACATCCGTTCCTGCCGCCTGTCCATTGATATCAGGGAAGGTGATATAGTCCTGATTACCCTCAATCGCGCTCGACAAATTAATCGATTGACCTATGATTTCGCCTTTTGCATCCAGCAAACCGGCATAATCCGTTATGGCGCCATTCACCCCTAGGCGTAATTCCAGGGGCTGCGTCAGGTTTTCATTCAAACCTTTTTCAATACCAAGATTTGCATCCAGTTTCAGTTTATTTTCCAGCGGCGTATAAAGTGCAGAACCCTTGGCAGAAAAATAACCCGGCCTTTCAAGTTCAAAATTTTGAACCTTCAGACTGTCCTGCCCCCAAGCACCACTGATTTTATATTCGATATTTTCCGGTAAATAGTCCGACATATCACCTGAGAAATCAGCCAGTTCATAATCACCCTTTATAGCAAGAAGATCATCCTTCAAATCAAAAACATGTCGTGTTTTAACCGCCGTTTCAATTCCGCCACCTATAATCTCTTCTGATACTTTTAAACTGTCTACACGCATATTTAAAACAAGTTTGGTAAAATAGACATCGGGCTTTTCGGGAAAAACAAATTCCTGCTCGGGGTCCTGATCAAGGTTTTTTTCCGGCGGCGTAGGAATGCGCTGCAGTTCAGCCCGCCCTGCATCAATATTCAACCAAGCCGTCTTTAATGGCAGCGGCCAGATATCAAGATCAATACCGGCATCATCCAGACGCAGAAACGGACCATCCTTATCCGAAACCACAAGACTGTCAGCGCCAATTCCAAATAAGCCATGCAAGGCGAAATTCTGCATTTCAATTTGATACGGGGTTGTTTCAACAGCTTTGGTAAGCTGCTGTCCCAGCCATGCGCTGCCTTTATCACTGTTCAACCAAAACGCCAAGGCTTGCAAGCCGATCAGTGCGGCAATTGTAAAAAGCAAAATCACGGAAAGAACGGTTGCTAAACCGCGGCCCGTTTTCTTGGTCATTTTTTTTATAAGCTCTTTCATTAAAACGCCTGCCCGATACTTACATAGACCTGAAATGCCGCACTGGCCTGATCACGTTTATTAACCGGAACCGCAACATCAAACCGCAGCGGTCCAAATCCTGTATAATAGCGAAAACCGACACCTGCACCGATGTAGTAGCCATCTTTGAAATCCGGCCATACTTCATCGTAAGCGCCCCCGCCGTCCACGAATATCACCCCGCCCATTGTTTCGCTGTAACGATAGCGCAGCTCGGCTGACGTTTCGACAACCGAACGGCCACCTGCAGGATCACCATTCACCATCGGTCCGGCTTCCTGATACCCAAAGCCGCGAATGGATCCACCGCCGCCTGCATAAAAGCGTTTATTCGATGGAACATCCGTTGTGCCCGAGCCCAAGATGCTACCAAGCCGCCCCCGAAGCGCAAGTATCAAATCACGATCGCTGGTCAGTGGAAAATATGTCGAGGCCGCAAGGCTGGTTTTAAAAAATGGATCCGCTTGCCCCAAAACATCGAAATATGGTTCGGCTCGCGCCCGCGCCCAAAAACCGCGCGTCGGGTTCAGGGGTGAATCCCGATTGTCAAATGTCAGTGAAATCGGTGTCGAGAAAAGACCAAATGTTGTTTCATTATTATTATCATTTTTATCAATCTGTGACGTTGTTTCCAATGCGACCCCCAGGGAGCCTTTCAGATATTTATTAAAACGGTTATCAACCGATGCGGATAATTCCAGCCCGCGATCAATGTAGGCATCTGTTTCTTCACGTGCCAGCTTTGCTGCCAAGTTAAGCGCTTTGTCTTCATCATCCAGAAAAAATGGTTTTGAATATTCCGCGCCTAAGCTCTGTTCAATCATATTCACACGCAGCGCCGCACTCAGCTTTTCGCCCGATCCATGAAAATTGCGATGCTCCCACTCCGCGACGGCGCCCGGGCCTTCATCTGTATAAAAGCTAAGGCCGAAACGAATAGAGCGCGGCGCACGTTCTGCCAATTCAAACATGATATCAACACTGCCGTCTGCCGCAGGCTTTTCCGGTATATTTTCTTTAATCAGGGCAATAAGGCCTGTCCCCAAAAGTTTTTCCTTGGTGTCTTCTATTTTTTTCTGACTCCAACATTCGCCTTTTTTAAAGGCCAGAAACCTGTATAAATGCTCGCGGTCAATATTTGGTGCGCCTTCAAAACTGACCTCTCCGAATTTTGCCTTTGCGCCAGCCTCCACATTATATGTGACGGCACCCGTATTTTTTTTCTTATCCAGAATAACCTGATGTTCCAGCGCCAGATTAAAGGCGCAGCGCTTGGTCTGAATATCTTCGGCTAAATTGCGTTGCGTTTCCAATACCGAAAATGCATCCAGCGGCTCGCCCACTTCCAACGTACGAACCTCAAAGCCATTGATGCCCTTTATACTGATTGATGAAATCGTATAACGCGGGCCTTTTTTGATTGTAACAATCGGCGGATCTTCTTCATTTTCGGGGATTGCAACTTGGACTTTCGTCTCGTAATAGCCTTTGGCCTCCATCGCACGAACGGTATCAATTTCAATATCCAGCGGGTCGGCCCATTCTTCGTCTTCATCAAAGCGGTTGATAATGGCCTCTTCCAGCCATTCACCCAAATCGCTGTCGTCATCAACACCGACGATCTGCAATTTTTCCTTGGCATAGACTTCGGATGCCACTGCCGTTAAAAACGCCAGCGAGACCAATAAAACCGCGCATAGAAATAGCCATTTTTTCATCCCTGTAATGTAAAGGATTCCCGCAGGATGTCTAGGCTGGATTAGCGCGCAAGCAGGACATAGTAATAGTTAAACGTCTGATCCAGACTTGTTTCGAAACATCCTGATTTATATCCGTACAATTCGGGTGCAAAATTACTTCCGCCTACACCAATATTATTTCCCCAGACCAAGCCGTCGACACCATCAGAAAATCTGGGAAACGTTCTGTGTGTAGGATATGGTAGGGTAATCGTAATAAAAGCACGCTGCGGGGGTATTCCGCCCGTATTTTCAATCCCGATATCATTATTGACTTTGAGACATGCCTTTTCAGGCAGTTTTGTATGCAATAATAGCTCGGCGCCGAAATCATCCCCGACATCTTGTCCTGTTCCAATGCCACCGACTCCAAATACCCTCAAGACTCCATATTCATAGCCCCCTGCATCCTGCGCAATATCCGGAGGTACCTGATATTTAACGCCCCCACCTTCCGGTTCGAATATATGGCAACTTTCGTCACCCGGGCTATTGGTATTCAAATAATAATTCGTTGTATTATAATTTTCGAGGTCGGGATGGTCGAACGAGACTTCGGATATTTCACATCCATTTTGCAGCATGACCTTATTCAAAGCTTTTTCCAGCGTTTGCGCATAACTGTAAATTTCCTGCAATTGCAGGTTTGTCTGTTCGGCATCCATAGTGTCAGAATATCGCTCCGAACTGGACAGCGACATCATTAAGGCCGCCAACAGTCCGATGGCTACGATTATTATAAAAAGGATATTTCCATTCTGCCGCTTTTTCATCGCTTCACCAATACATGGTAAAACACATATTCATTCAAAGAAGCGCTGGCCAGAAAGCAGCCCGTCGTCTGGGCCGCCAGCTCGGGCGCTTCACCACCGCCGCTGCCACCTATTTCAAAATCCGGCGTATTAAAGCCATCTGCATTTGTTCCAAAGTCGGGATATGTTTCGTCCGTTGCCCCCGGTAATAAGAAACTTGCCGTAGCTGTAAAATCAGGTGGTGATCCAGATGGGTTATCCACGTCAGACAGGTTATTCAAATGAAAACATGTGTCCTCGTTGACAAATGTGACCATCATCAGTTCGGATTCCCCCGCATCGCCCATACCGTTGACTTCGATATTATTCATGATGTTATATTCAATGCCACCCACCAAAACAGCCAGATCTGGCGGCGTCAAATAGGGCGCATTTCCACCGTTTTCATCGAAAATATCGCATGACCCGTCAGTTGGCGAATTTGCGTTCACGTAATAGCCCGCACTGCCGCCATTCGCACGGTCTGCATGATCAAACGACATCTCGATAAGTTTGCAGCCTTTTGATAAGCGCACCCGTTCAATCGCACTATCAAGACGCGCAGCATATTTTAATATGTCGGATGCCTCAAGATAGGCTGTTTCACTGTCCCGGTTCTGTGAGACAGAGTCACCCGAACGAGTCACGGTATAAGTCAATATACCCAGTGTCGCCAGCGTAATCAGAAGTATAAAAAGTGCGTTGCCTTTTTCATTCATACTTTAAGTCTATGATAATAAACTTAAAAAGTCCCTAGCAAAAATTCAGAAAATTATTCTATGATGTGTTCGGCGTATAGGTCGTATTCGGAGGCATCAAGGACCTCAACCGCGATAAAGTCACCCGCAACCAGATCGGTTTCGTCCGTTGCCACGTAAACCAGCCCGTCAATTTCAGGCGCATCTGCAGCACTGCGGGCGATCACGCCGTCCTCTGTCACCTCGTCAATCATGACGATAATTTGTGTGCCGATTTTGGCGGCCATACGCGCGGCGCTGATTTTTTGTTGATGGGCCATAAAGCGGTTCCAGCGGTCTTTTTTAACCTCTGGCGGGACTTCGGGTAAATCCAGCTCCTCAGCTCGGGCTCCCTCAACGGGCTCGTATTCAAAGCAGCCGACACGGTCCAGTTGGACTTCATCCAGCCAATCTAGCAGCAGTTGGAAGTCTTCTTCCGTCTCGCCGGGGAAGCCGACAATAAAGGTCGAGCGAATAGTCAGATCCGGACAAATTTCACGCCATTTTTTGATGCGTTCGGCTGTTTTTTCAATTTTACCGGGACGCTTCATATTGCGCAGAACGTTCGGGCTGGCATGTTGGAATGGAATATCAAGGTAAGGAAGGATTTTACCCTCCGCCATCAATTTAACGGCATCGTCCACATGCGGATAAGGATAAACATAGTGCAAACGCACCCAAACGCCCAGATCACCCAAGGCATCACACAGATCATAAAAGCGTGATTGGTAGGTTTTATCGTTCCACTTTGCATCCTTATATTTAATATCAACGCCATAGGCCGACGTATCCTGTGATACAACCAGTAATTCACGCACACCCGCTTTGACCAGACGTTCGGCTTCACGCATAACGTCATCAAGGGTGCGACTGGCCAGTTTTCCGCGTAAATCGGGAATTATACAGAACGAGCATTTATTATTACAACCTTCTGAAACCTTCAAATAGGCATAATGGCGGGGGGTCAGTTTAATTCCCTGTGGCGGCACCAGATCAACATAGGGATCGTGCTGGGGCGGCAGGGCTTCATGAACGGCCTGAATAACCGTTTCGTATTGCTGGGGGCCAGAAATCGATAAAACATTAGGATATTTCTCGCGGATGACTTCGGGGCGCGCACCCAAACAGCCCGTCACAATCACTTTGCCGTTCTCGTTCAAAGCCTCGCCTATTGTCTCGAGGCTTTCCTCGCGCGCGCTATCAATAAAGCCGCAGGTATTGACGATCACCAGATCAGCGCCATCATAAGAATGCGACAATTCGTACCCTTCGGCGCGCAATTGCGTGATAATGCGCTCGGAATCCACCAAGGCCTTTGGACATCCCAGCGAGGCAAAACCGATTTTGCCTGCCTGTTTCATTTGTGATTTATCTTTTTTTACCGCTGTCATGCGCCATTACTACACTGATTCCGCCCGAAAAAGCAAGAAAATATTATGCAAAAAGAAAATCACTGAAGTCTTTATAGATTTTCTTTTGTGTTTTTGTTGATTTCGGGCCGTTATAATCGGCAATAACCGTCATACGATGCAGGGCCATCAAGGATGAGAGCGACATATTCAATTTATGATCAATTACGTATTTCCATACCTTTTTAAAATCAGACAGGCTATTAACTTCGACCGGAATTTCTTCAATCTTTAAAATCTCATCACCATCAATATTGGCAGCATTCATGAATTTTATCTGCCCTGCTTTTGTGATGCCTGAAAACTCGGGTTTACCCGCGCGATCCATCCAGTGAAAAAAACCTGTAATCATCGTATTTTTAATGATTTCGGGATATTTATCGGGCATGCCTGTTTCTTCGGCGACTTCGCGGGCCATAGACCGACACAAAGCTTTGCGAATATCTTCACGCCCTCTAAGTTTGGCATCACAGAAATCCATAGACCCGGATCCCCCCAAAGCGATTTTATTTGCATCAAGCGCTTTGCCCGCCCCTTGAAATAACATTAAAATTTTACGGTTTTCAGTAAAGATCAGGGATGTAATCCCGATATGTCCTGAAACTTCCTTGTAATAATCATCCTTAAGGCGCAGTTGGGTTTTCCCTTTGGATGTATATTCTTCAACAGGATAATATTGGGTCAGATCCGCGCTGACTTCGGAGGCCCCACGCAAATTTTGACTGATGATCAGACTGCGGAATGCCTCGGCTGTTAAAAGCCCGTCGAAATATCGTGTTTTACGGACCGACACAGGGTCTTTTGACATTAAAGCCATCGGCGATGCATCAAGGCACAGTTTTTCGCCATTCGTTGTATGCTGTTTTTTATTCGCAACACGGATCGCCAAATAACGGATCTGATGGACCGACGAGATATAGTTTGCAACATTTTCATTCGCTTTGTAAGAAATCTCTTTTGCGGTCATCAAGTGATCATCCAAAAGACCACTGCATAACGGTGTTTCTTTATGAATATTTTTATCTAAGATCGGATTATACATCTTCAGTTTGGCCTCGGCCGCGGGCGGCAAAATTTCGTCAAATCCGACTGTCGTACGGTTGCGCGTGATGGATGTAACAGCCTTCGCCCCGAAGCTGATCCCATCACGATGGGGGCGGTATTCCTTTGGCAGGATTGAAAATTCGTTCCCCAACTGAATCCACATGATTACTCCTTCAATCAACAGAGCAATCCAATCATAGGGGCTATCAAGGTCCAGAATAGAATAATTAATTAGCGTAAAGGCCAAAAAAGTGATCCAGATTTCACGCCGGTATACATGATCCCATTTAAACAGGACCATAAACAACTGAAAGCGCCCTTCAATATTTCTTTTGAAATCGCGCAGTTGTTCTGGTGTCGGCATTTTAAATTCTGTGATAGACTTCATGGCAATAAGAATAAAGACCAAAGATTAATTCGAACTTAAGTTTAGAAGTCTATGAACGTTTTATCCAATGAAAAAATAAAAGACTGTATTTTGTATAAAGACAGCTCGCTGATCATATTGAACAAGCCCGCGCACATCCCTGTACATGCGGGTCCGAAAGGCGGTGAAAATCTGGAACATTATTTTCCGGCCCTGCAGGATGATAACGCCATGCCACCTGTTTTATGCCATCGCCTGGATCGCGATACCGCCGGATGCCTTGTATTGGGCCGCCATCAAAAAGCGCTGAAAAAAATGGGACGATTGTTTCGTGAAAACCAAGTTGAAAAAACATATTGGGCGATTGTCGAGGGTAACGTTAAAAACGAGACCGGCACGATTGACCTGCCGATGTCAAAAAAATCAAGCGATAAACGCAGCTGGTGGATGAAGGTCAATCACAAGGATGGCAAAAAGGCGATTACCCATTATACCGTTTTAGGCCGTGGGGAGAATATGACATGGTTGGAATTAAAGCCCGAGACGGGGCGCACCCATCAATTACGCGTCCATTGTCAAGCAATCAACCACCCGATCATTGGCGATGCGATTTACGGGAACGGGCCGAAACACAGCCCTGTGCCAACACTGCAATTACTGGCGCGATCAATAGAATTTCAGTATCAGGCTTCAAAAGACATTATAGATATCGTTGCGCCCCCACCGGGCCATATGATCAAAAATTTATCATTGTGTGGCTATCAGGATTAAGGCGCGCGCTTTTTCGTCGTTTTCGACTGCGCGGATGATGTCTTTGGTGTGTCTTTGCCAAGGCCCAGTTTTTCCGCCGCTGCATCCATAGATTTGGAACTTAGTTCCTGCCATTTCGGCGCACGCGTCCACAGCAAAGCGCAGCGGATATTTTTCTTGGGATATATGCCCTGCAAAACATGGCGATAGGCCGCCATCTGGCCGATGTAAAGACCTTTGGTTTCGGCCTCGGATGATGGAATGTCGCGGTTGCTTTTATAATCGACAATCCAGACATCATCGCCACGTACAACCAGACGGTCAATCTGGCCGTTCAGCTGATGCATATCACCGTTCACTTTTATAAGGCCCGAAATATTAACCTCGGCTTTTGATCCGCTTGCAAAAATAAAGCTGTAGTCGCGATTTTTAAGAACCTTATCAATCTGATCCCACATTTCAGCCTGCTGTTTTGCCGAAAAACCATAGGCCTTTTGCGCCAGATAACGTTTCGCTGTTGCCTCGCGTTTGTCCGGACTGATACGCGGCAAAAATTCGAGCAAATTATGCGTTACCGTACCACGCTTGAATATATCAACTTTCTGATCGGCTTTTTCCAATGGTGATGGATAAAGCTTTTCATTGTCATTATCGGCCGCGTTTTTATCGGCCGCCTGCGAGGGGGTGAAGGAGGGATAGGCCGGCTTTTCAGCTTTGGCGGCAACGCGTGCCCAATCCGGCATAATTGTTTTCTTCTGACGGATATGGGTTTTTACCCCGTCATTCTGCGCTTGCGCTGTTTGCGATGTTCTATAGGTAATTTTATATTTTTCCTGTTCCGCGTCGATTTCTTCGATATCAAGATGATCACCCAGATTTTGCATCAGGCCATCGGACATCATTTTATGCCAGCTGAGGTTACGCATCGTATCACGGTTTTGATGCCCATATACATAGAGGCGATCCGCCGCACGTGTCATCGCGACATATAACAAACGTTTGAATTCATCATCACGTGCATTTTCGATGATGGCTTTTTCACGTTTAAAGATATCGTTTTCCTGTGCTGTCGTCGGCACCCAAAGCGGAACTTTACGATCCCCTTTCGGCCACAACAAACGTGGGCGTGCCGCAATATTGTCAGCCGGAACACCTGTCGTGTCAGGCAGGATAACAATCGGGGCCTCCAGACCCTTTGCACCATGCACCGTCATAATATTGATCTTGGGCTGGTTGGTATCCAACGACATCTCGCGTTTGATTTCAGCCTCGCCGGCCTCCAGCCAATGGATAAAACTTTGCAAGGATGGCGGATGATCTTTTTCGAAACGTTCCAGAGCATTCAAAAATTCGACCATCGGGTCTTCCGCCTCGTTACCAAGGCGCTTATATATAGATGCCAGTCCTGACTTTCCGCTGCCGGGGCTTTCCTTCATCAGGATGTTTGAATAGAAATCGTAAACGCTTTGGGTCTTAAGAGTTTCCGATAAGGCCGCCAGATATTCATAGGTTTTTTTATAAACGGTGTTTTTCTTTGCCCTACTTTCAGCACGTTTTTCCAGTGCCTCCCAAAGGCTGTTTTCACGCCCTAGTGCCAAATCTTCAAGCTGCTGGTCGGTCATACCGATAATCGGTGACTTCAATAAAACAGCTAACTTGTAATCATCTTTGCGGTGCAGCATGACTTCGCCCAGGGCCAGCATGTCTTTGACTGCAATCTGGTCGCTTAGGATCATGCGGTCAACACCGGCAACAGGAATGTCACGGCGCTTTAGAGCGCGGACCATATAATGGATAAACTGTGATCTGCGGCGCACAAGAATCATGATATCGCTGGGTATAATTTCGCGTCCACGCGCATCCAGTTTTTCACCTGAATCCAGCCAGTTTTGAATACGATCTGCAATTTCCTCGGCCAAATCAAGGCTGGCATCTGACAAGTCTTCCATCGTATCCGGGACAGACCAGCTATCGATATCGCCCTTAGAACGCTGACCGGTAACAGGCGGGTTAATTTCAACCAGCGCACTGTGCCCTTCCCTAAAGGATATATGCTTCACATCTTTGTCTTTGTCACCCTTGATACCGTCCGCATTTTCGCCTTGGAATACGGCATCGACAGCATCCAGAATTCCCTGCGTTGAACGGAAAGTGATGTCCATATCGACATCGCGCCATTTTCCACCGGCACCTGTGATCAGTTTTTCAAAGAATTTTTTGCGGTTCATAAATTCGGTCGGGTCCGCACCCTGAAAACTAAAGATGGATTGTTTTTCATCACCGACAACAAACAGTGTTTTGGATTTTGCATTTTTCTTGTCTGCCAGCATTCCCGTCATCAGTGCTGATACGATGCGCCATTGCTCGGGGCTTGTATCCTGTGCCTCATCAACCAGAATATGTTTCAGATCGCCCGGCATTTTTTTCAATGCCCAATCCGCCTTGGTTTCATCACGCATCAACGTTGCAGCCTTATCAATCAGATCATCATAATCAAGATAGTTTGCGGTCTTTTTACGGCGTTCGTAAGACGTTAGAATGGCATCCCCCAACACCAACAAAGCCTCTGTTCCGCGTGCAACATTTGCGGTTTTTATATCTTCCAGCACAGCCTCGAGGCGCAGGGCCTCTTCTTGCATAATATCACGCGCGTCTTCGGCCTGCTTGGTCGCCAAGGTTTTTCTGATATCCCCTGCCTCGGTCAGGAATAATTTGCAATATTCATCAAACATCAGCGCGCGTTCTTCCACACTGGCATCCAGCCAGATTTCAAGTGTTTCCGCACGCTCGATATCGGTTTTTGATCCGCCCTTCATAAGCTGGACAGCCTGACGCAAATCATGTGTTTTCGGCCCGACTACACCGGCGCTGGTATCATCGCCCATCATCAGTTTTATATCCTGAACCTTCAGCCCCGGTGTTGCATTCAGATATTTATAAACGCCATCTACTGTTTCCTGCAGGCTGCCATGCTCGTTTATAATACGGCGAAAGGCCTTACGATGACTGACAATATCTTTCACAAGTGCGATAAACTGTTCTTCGGCAACCTCGGGGGTAATCAGCTTAACAGCCTTGGCCAAGGCTGACGTCGGATCATCCTGCGCCGCGTTCAAAACTTCGGCCTGGGCGTTGCGCAATATATTATAGGCGTCTTCTTCGTCCATCACCTTGAACGATGGCGGTACGCCGGATTCGATCGGAAACTTCTGGATCAGGGTTTGCGACAATGAATGGATCGTCTGGATTTTAATACCTTCAGGCGCCTCTAGAAAACGGGTGAATAATTGCCGCGCATGGTTGCGCATGGCTTCATCCGGCTTCTTACCCGTCAATTTTTTCAAACTTTTATCCAGATCGGCATCGCTGCAAATTGCCCAGCCGCTCAATTCGCGCCGGATACGTTTTTGCATCAGGGCCGCAGCCGCAGTTGTAAACGTCACGCACAGAATATCTTCGGGGGCATTCCCCTCCAACAACAAACGCAAAACGCGATCGGTCAAAACTTTGGTTTTGCCTGTCCCCGCATTCGCCGTCAGCCAGACACTGGCCTCGGGGTCTGATGCCGTCCGCTGAACCTTATCCGGATCAAGGGCCGAAGCATTAAATGTTTTCTTTTGTGAACTCATTTTTTAGGCCCCCGCGGTTTTTTGCGTTTTTGACGTCCGGATGTTGCCTTTTCGACTTTCTCGCTCAGATTCTTACCCATGCCATGCCCCCATTCAAAACTGCGGCTCAGGTGATCATACGGCAGATATCGCGGCATAACGCCCGGGCGCGGCGTCACCAGATAAGGGTTATTTTCATCGGCGAAGTGGGTCAACAATTTTGTCAGCCCTTCCAGTGCCTCGGCCTGCAGCCGTTCGACGTCTTCGATACGTGTAATCTGACCACCCGGGCGACCACCGGATAATTTCCAATATTCAAGGGCCCCGACACCTTTGGCATCGATCCCTTCAAAACCACCGGACATGGCAATCAGCGCTTCCAGTGTTAATTGCGGTGAAAGCCCGCTGTCGATATCCTTTTTAGAGGGGATGCCACCTGTCTTGTAATCAATAATCGACAGCGTGTCGTCCATCCATTCGTCAATTCTGTCTGCAATGGCAGTCAGTACGAAACGGCCCTTTTCGGTATCCAGATTCATTCTGCCCGGAATTTCGGTTTTCAGGGTTTTCGAAAACTCCTCCCGTCCGGTTTCATATTCAACGAACCATTTGGCCATACGTTCGAAACGCGGCCACCAGAAAGCACGCACAGACGGATTATCCATGCGCTGTTCAAACGCCTTTTGTCCGATTTCAAGCAGTTTTTCTTCTGCGTTTTTCGGCATTTTATCAGGATACTGGCGTTTGAATTCGTCTAAAGCCTCATGAATGATATTTCCACGCTCGGCAAAGCTGGGATCTGCATCAATCGGATCTTTGGGATAAAGTTTTAAAACATGACGTGCATACACCGCATAGGGGTCACGCAATAATTGTTCAATTGCAGACACTGAAAAACGGCGCGGGCGGAATTTTTCCGGCGGCATCGGCGCTGGCGGGTCAATTGGCTGAACCTTCGACGGGCGATGCAGGGCTGCATTAATTTCAAGCACCTGTGATTTCGGGTTCAGCTTGTCAGCTATCCCTAAGCCTTCCAGCAGCATTTCAAGGCGCGTCAAAAACGGTGAGGCAACAGCAGGCGCATTCCCTGAACGTTCACCACGTGTCAATGTCGTGTTTTTATTGGATACACCCTGTACAAAATCGAAGGCCGCATAACCGATTTCTGTTTCAATCGGCGACAATCCCAATTGTTCGCGCAAGGCCGGCGACAGCCAGAATTTTTCACGCTGTTTTCCCGGCCAATTGGCCTCGGTCAGGCCTGCTACAATATTCAGGTCCGAGCGAAATAAATGCGCCTTGTCAGGCTGAACGATGCGGATACGCGGGTGTGTTTCCGATTTATGCTTCGCATCGCGCACATAAAATTTAATAATTTCGGTATAATCAGTCCCGGTCATGTCAGGCAGAATATCGCCTGCATTCAAAAGATGGGTTAAAAGGCGCTGAGCCTCCAATCCTGTCGGCCCCGCCCATAAGCTGTCCGCACCGGGAACTTCTTGTGTTTTAGCCATAGCCTCCATAATACGTATATGGGCTGATAAAAGCTCTTTAAATGGAACAGGCTCTTTCGATGCCATTAGCTTTTGATCGTCTTGAATAGCGGTTTCAAAATCTGCCAACCAAGCAGACAGTTCCTGATGCGTTTTTTCAAATTCAACTTTGCGTTCTTCCGATCTAAGACGTCCGGACACCGCATTAAAGGCAGCGCTCAAAGATTTTTTCATGCCTGAAAAACCGGGCCAGGGGCGTGGGCCGCGCAAGACCATATCCTCAAGAATTTCGGCTTGTTCACGGGCATTTTGCGCCGTCTTGCCCAAGGCCGTATAGGGCGATTTCAAAGCCTCCAACAACGGAATGGGCGCCAAATCGCTGACGGCCATTTCAGCACTATAGAACATAAAACGGCCCAATTGCGTTTCGATAAGTGACCCGCCCTCCTCGGGGCTGACACTGACATTCCAATACTGCATGCGGGCGGCAACCCTGTTTGCCAGATCGCGATCCGGTGTAATCAGCGTTGCGGTTGTATCGTCTTTTTCCAGCATTTCGCGTAGCTTCAAGGCAATGACACTGGATTCTTCCTGCTGCGTTCCTGCAACGATCATGTCCATACCGGTCAAAGCGATGGGGTCGATTTCATGATCTTTCGGCTCATTCTTTTTCGCCAGCGGTGAGCCTTTGGGAACAACTTTGTTTGATGGTCGCAATTTCGATTTATCAAACAGCACCAGATCTTTCCATTTGTGTGTTGTGTTTGATGGTCGCATGGCCTCGCGCAGCAGTTTCAAACGTTCCTTCGCGCGTTGCGAGTGGGTCGATGGTGTAGTCCCGAACCAATATTTGATATCCTCGCGGGACACTTTCATATCATCCAGCAGTTTTTTGTGCGCATATTGGGGGTGGGAATGGCCGATGGTCTCCCAGCTTTTGCCCATTTCCAGATCCAGCCCCTGGAATAGGATACGCACATTCGGGCCCTGCTTATGGGCCAGCGTTTCCAGCAAACCGGCCGTGCCTTTGGATACGCGGTGGAAACCGCCGAAAATCAGCGGGTGTTTTATCGGGTTCTTTTTGGCATGCTCGCCAATCAAGCCCAATACTTTTTCCTGCCGTTCAACACGATCCAAAACGCCAAGGTCTTTTTTAATTGCCGGCCAGATGTCGGTGACAATTTTCAAAATATTGCGCGTTTTAACCAAGTCACCCGGGAAATCTTCGGCATCCAGTTCTGACAGTTTTTTAAGCGGTACATTTGCTGCATGTAATTCGTCAATAAAACCTGCCAGCTCGCGCGCCAAACCAATAGCCGTACCCAGCGAGTCTGCCGTTTCGGGGTGTTTCAGAATTTCGCGGGCCAGATATAATTCACGATCCAGCTTTGAAACGGCAGGCGGCAGGTTCATCGCCTTTTCAACCAGGTCTTCATCGTTGGCGAAACGCAATGCCAGAACATCATCGTCAATGGCATCCAGCGTCAGAATTTCAGGCATAACCATCGGTTTACCGCCATTCAAATCCTGTAATTTTTCTTTAAGAAGGTCGCAAGACAAACGATCGGGCAACACAATTCCATAGTTTTTCAACTGCAACGGATTAAGTGTCGATTCCGATATCAGGCGGCGCGCCAGCATATCAAGAAAGTCAAAATCCGACGGAATGTTATAAAAATAAGCCGTCATGGAATACCCTGTTTATGAATATTCCTATGTGTAGCTTTTTTAGACAGAGTCTGTCAATATATATGTCGAATTTCCAAAGTGCATATTTTCCCTAGACCTCGCCCACGAAAGTCTTTATTTTAAGATCAGTTCGATAATAATAAAGCAGTGCAATCATGGCAAAACAACGTCCACTTTCCCCCCATTTACAGGTTTATAAACCGCAACTGACGTCGATGATGTCAATCATGCACCGTATCACAGGCTTTGCATTGGCCGTCGGCCTGATTGTACCAACCTGGTGGCTGGTGTCTGTGACACAGGGGCCTGATGCCTTTATGCAGTTTCAAGAATTCATGCGCGGACCTGTCGGCCTGTCCCTGTTGGCCGGATGGGCATTTTCGCTGATTTATCACCTTTTAAATGGTTTGCGCCATTTGATGTGGGATACGGGACGCGGGTTGACATTACCCGAAGTTTACCGCAGCGGCTGGCTGGTTATTCTGGGCAGCGTTATCGTTACGGCTGCTCTGCTTTATTCTGCTTATAACTAAGGGACACAAAAGATGCCTTATATTCAAGATAACGAAAAATCGATCCGCACACCTTTGGGGCGCGCACGCAATCACGGCAGCGCGCAGGGCGGTACACATCACTGGTGGATGCAGCGCATCACATCTATTGCCTTGATCCCGCTGGTGATCTGGCTGTTGTCCTGTCTGGATTGTCTACTGACCCCGTCATTTGAACAAACCGTCATGTGGCTGAACAATCCGTTTGTGGCTGTGACCATCGCGTTATTTGTTATTGTCGGGTTTTATCATGCATCAACCGGGATTCAGGTTGTGATTGAAGATTACATCCACTGCAAATCAGCCAAAATTACAGCCCTGATGCTGACCCATTTCACGTTCTTTGCAATGGCGGTGGCTTGCCTGTTTTCACTGCTGGTGATTAATTTTAAAACCAACCCGTTTTCAATTCCGATGCAAGAGGTAGGAATAATAGAATGAGCGATCAAAAAGTAACCCCCGCATATGAAGTCATTGACCATTTTTACGACGTCGTCGTCGTCGGCGCTGGCGGCGCAGGTTTGCGTGCCACCTTCGGCATGGCGGAAAAGGGTCTGAAAACCGCCTGTATTTCAAAAGTATTCCCGACCCGTTCGCACACGGTTGCAGCGCAGGGCGGCATATCGGCAGCCCTTGGGAATGCAGGTGAAGATGACTGGCGCTGGCATATGTATGACACCATTAAGGGGTCGGACTGGCTGGGCGATCAGGATGCGATCGAATATATGTGTAAGGAAGCCATTCCTGCCATTTACGAGCTGGAACACCAGGGCGTGCCGTTTTCACGCACAGCCGCCGGTAAAATTTATCAGCGCGCCTTTGGCGGGATGACCACGCATTTCGGTGAGGGCACCGCGAAACGCACATGTGCCGCCGCCGACCGTACGGGTCACGCGATTTTGCATACTCTGTATCAACAATCGCTGCGTCATAAGGCCGAATTCTTTATTGAATATTTCGCAATGGACCTGATCATGGATGATGATGGGTCTTGCCGCGGTATTTCCGCCTGGAACCTTGAGGATGGCACATTGCATCGTTTCTTTGGCCATCAAACTGTATTGGCAACGGGCGGCTATGGCCGTGCCTTTTTCAGCTGTACATCTGCCCATACCTGCACCGGTGACGGAAACGGTATGGTTGCACGCGCGGGATTAGCCCTGCAGGACATGGAATTCATTCAATTCCACCCAACGGGCATTTATGGTGCCGGCTGTCTGATGACAGAAGGTTGCCGCGGTGAAGGCGGATACTTGACGAATTCCGAAGGTGAGAGATTTATGGAGCGTTATGCACCATCCGCCAAAGACCTTGCATCCCGTGATGTCGTATCACGATCTATGACGATTGAAATCCGCGAAGGCCGCGGCGTTGGTAAGAAAAAAGACCACATCCATCTGCATCTGGAACATCTGGACCCTGAAGTTATTCACCAGCGTCTGCCGGGTATTGCCGAAACGGCGAAGATTTTTGCCGGTGTTGATGCTACCAAGGAGCCGATCCCTGTTCTGCCGACCGTCCATTACAATATGGGCGGTATTCCAACGAACTACAAAACAGAAGTCGTCAACCCAACCGCATCTGACCCACACAAGGTTGTGCCCGGTCTGATGGCGATTGGCGAGGCAGCTTGCGTTTCCGTGCATGGTGCGAACCGTTTAGGATCGAACTCGCTGCTGGATCTGGTTGTCTTTGGGCGCGCTGCTGCACACCGCGCAGCCGAGCTGGTTAAACCTGGCACGCCGCATAAGCCTGTTCCGAAATCAAATGATGACTTCGGTATTGCACGCCTTGATAAATTGCGCCATGCCAAGGGCGGCACATCGACCGCTGAACTGCGCGCTGATATGCAAGACACAATGCAAAGCCATTGTGCTGTTTTCCGCACTGACGAAACCCTGAAAGAGGGCTGCGACAAGATGCAGAAACTGTGGGCAAAACAGGATGACCTGTCTGTCACCGACCGCTCAATGATCTGGAATTCGGATCTGGTTGAAACGCTTGAACTGGAAAACCTGATGGCAAATGCTGTGACCTCGATCGAGGCCGCACATAACCGTAAAGAGTCCCGCGGCGCCCATGCGCACGAGGATTATCCCGATCGCAACGATGATGAATGGATGAAACACACCATTATTCGCATTGATGAAAAAGGTAAAACCGATATCTCATACCGCCCTGTCACTTTGACAACAATGACGGACGAGGTCGAGGCCGTTCCACCGAAAAAGCGTGTCTACTAACATATTTTAATTGACATAATGCCAAATATCTGCTAGATTTATCTTGTTATTTTCATACAGGAGATCCATGCGATGGAGCAAAAATCTTTAAAAGAGATGTTTTCACAAAAACATGATGGGAACTATCGTTTTTATTCTGCCGTCAGCTGGGAAGAAGACGGTACCAAACAACAATTGGCCGCTTTCGAACATAAACACAACGAATACAGCATTATCAAAAAAATCCGTAAAAAAGGTGTCGAGCCCGAATTTGCCCTAGTCGCCGCAAAGGTGTCTTTTGACGAAGCTGACAAAGAAATCATCCGATATAGCCGTGAAGTTTTTGAGGAAAACCGCAAAATGAACGCGGAAATGAGAACCCTATCTTAAGATTTTATACTTTAACGGAAACAGAATGACCGAGACATTTGACCAAAAGCAGTTAAAAGATATGTTCGAGGCCGCCACTAACAAAAGCGGTCTCAGCTATCGCTTAGGGCGTCAAAAGCCTGACGAAAGCTGGGTACAATATTCTGCCCAGCAAAAGGATGACGGCAATTATCGCCTGATCGAAAAACAACTGCCTTTCGGTGAAGACCATGTTCTCTGCGACACGTATCGTGTTTTTTCCGATGATAAATCACCCGAGAACATCAAACGTACAATCGCTGCGCTTGACCATATCTCTGAAATGGAATCCGAGGAAAGGCATAAAAAACTGGATGCTTTTTTGGCCCTTGTAGATTCAGAACTGGAAAGACGTTCAAGAGGCTACAAGCCCGCAAAAAAGCCATCAGCTTAAATACATTTAAAACGGAACTGATTCGTTTTTGTGCTTTGGCAGCTTTTTCCAAGACCTACATATAGTGGCCACTCCACCACCGAAACCGAAAATATAGTATGTGGCAAGAATTTAGCCGTTTTTACTAGCATAGCGCTTGACTTGCATGCCCTTGGGTCATATACAATAAGGCCGGATAGTAAGTGACACTAAACCGGAAAAGGACACGATAATGTCTAATATATCTTCTCTTGATACCATCCCCGTTTTTGACCTGAATGATTATGCCCGCGATAAGGAAAAATTTGCGGAAGAATTCGGCCAGGCTTTCCATGATTACGGCTTTGTCCGTTTGAAAAACCACGGCATTCCGGAAGATACTCTACAAGCCGCCGAAGATGTGACACGCCGCTTTTTCCAATTGCAAGATATTCAAAAAGTGAAATATTCATTTCCCGAGCATGACTTCCAAGTCGGCTTTACAAAAAATAATGAAATGGCAAACGGCCAGACCGAAGCGGACCTGAAAGAATATTTCATGGTCTGCCGCGACCACCGCCGTAATGCCGACAGCGAAACACCTGAAACACCCGCCATTAATGAGTTGCCAGATTTTCAGGATAAAACCTACGATCTTTACTATGCTTTCAATGACCTGGTCGCGCGGGTTTTACAACCGTTGGCCCTGCACATGGGTGAAGATGAAAACTGGTTTGCAAAGCGTAACGACAAATCTGAAGATATGATGCGCATGATCCATTACCCGTCAGGTGGGAATGCATCAAGCCACACAGACATGAGCCTTTTGACAATTTTGCGCGCTGAACAGCCCGGCTTGTTTGTCACTGCACGCAACGGTCAGGAACTGCCTGTTGTCGCCAAGGAAGGCGAGCTGATTTTGAACGGTGGCAAAGCCCTGGCCGGCCTGACAAACAATTATTTCAAACCGTCTTACCACCGTGTTGAAGTCATTTCGGACAAGCCGCGTCAGACAATCGTTTATTTCTCGCACCTGAACGCGAATACGATGTTGGATACGGTCGAGAAATTCCGTGATTATGACGGTGGTTTGGAACAGGAAAGCTGGTATCAACGCCTGTCGACGTTCCCGATCAATTACCGTCAGTATTCGATCGAACGTCTGGCAAAGAACTTTGCACATAAGCAAAAGGCGACATCAAAAGAAGCCGCCTAAGAATCAGGATATTTTTGCAGATATGTCAGGTTTGGCAACTGCCGTGCTTTGATTGCGATCAAAGATTTCATAGCCGATCTTGATCTGCAGAGACGCCAGGTTTTCAAGGTTCGGCGCAACAGAAATATTGTTAACGCCCACCTCCGTTAAATCCATGGCTGTTTGAATTTCAGCGCCTTGTGCCCCGCAGAGGTCAATTTCCATTTCCGGATTAATTTCGCGGGCGATGGCACAGACGTTTTTAATATGATCCATTACCTCGGGCGCCATTTTCTTGAATGGATCAAAACCGTATTTATCCATATATTTCCCGCGCGCATGCAGATCATCCCGGCCAATCCCCAACACCTGCTGGGTCAAATCGTTTGTTCCGAAACTTATAAAATCGCAATGCGGTAAAATTTCGCGCGCATTATTACAGGCATCCAACGTCTCGATCATCACTCCGAACTGATATTCTCCCTTTGCGTTCATTTCTTCATATTCAGCCTTGATCATCTCTTTCGTCTTCAGGGTGTCTTCACCTGTTCTGATCGAAGGCATAATTATCTGCACAGGCCTGTAACGCCAATTCGGAACATCCTCGGCCTCCTTAAGAATGGCGTGAATTTGCATACGATAGAGCTCGGGCCAGCGATCTAGGGCCGGGCCGCCCTGAACATCCATGCGCCCGTATGTCTCATGGAATTGATTTTGTTCTTTCTTGGTCATGAATTCCTGAGGCGAAAAATCAAATAAACGCATTTTGACAGGATAGTCCAGATCCATATGGCGAAGAATTCTGTTATAATCCGCTCTTAACACTTTCCCCAACAAAAGGTAATTTTTGATCTCGTGACGCCCTAACAGAATCTTTTTAATAAGCCGTCTCTGGTCTTCATTTCCAGACACAAGCTGTTCACTTCGTACCAGGCCGATCCCTGCTGCCAGATTCAGGTTTTTATCACCAGCCGCACTGACATTGGCCTTAACGCCCAAAAAAGGTATGTTTTTTTGCGCCGCGAAATCACGCATACATTCCTTAAAAGATAACATCCGGTTCTGGTTTTTATTGTCCAGCGCCATATCAGGCATGTTGCATTCATCCCGGCTTAAGAAAGACTCCACGATTTCCGGTTTTGAAACAATGCCGTTTCCTGAAACACGGATAATTACGTCCTGTCCGCTTTTGACCTCTTCCCCGTTTATCTGAACCTGATTTTCCGCAAAATATGGGGGCAGATCGCATTTGGCCAATTCGTTGAACGCCTGTTTTCGCCCTTCCGGCACATCTGGTTTCAGGCCGAATATACCTGATACATTATTAGCCTCACACAGGAAGGAAAGATGCGAAGCCAGATATGTGCTGCATAAAACAATCCCGCCCAGACGCCCTTGTTCCAGTTCCTCTATGATGTCAGGGTCATAGTTCTGCATAAATAATATAGGCGGATTTTCCTCGCTTTCGGGCCAATTTCTGACATCCTCGAGACTGAAAACAGCCTTTCCGGATTTCGTCATCCCGTTACCTGCGAAAAAATCACCTGTTTTTTCATCGTCACGGCATTTCAAACCCATTACTTTGTTGTCAATCGCCTTCGAAATTTTTGACAGCTGTTCCCGTTCATCCGACAGGGCTTTGTCCGCAGGAATGACACCACTCGTCCATGCTTCAAATCCACCTACATCAAGGGTTTTTTCAAATTTTGATTGAAAGTTTGCAGCCTTTTCCGCATCAATTGTTTCAGGTAGGTTTAAATCGCATAATAAATTTAAAAGCCGGCGGAAACTATTGGTCGCTATGGTTTCAAAAATGTCTTCTTCGTTCTCAGCCCCTCTGTAGAGAAACTTATCCAGTGCTTTCAACTCACGTTGGGATACAAACCCTGTTTTACTGCGCGGGTCCCGCAGCGTTAGATAAGCAGCATCATTTACAGCAAGATTTAAGCCTAAAGAAAGAAAAAGTACATACGGCAACGTTGCATCCGGATGCTTACGATCATGCCAGGCATAAACTTCGGCGCCCATTTCATGACCTGCTCCCCCATGATCCAGGATCAAGGCATCAAAATGTGCATCGTCATCATGGTCCAGAATTTTCTTAAGATTATACCCTGACTGAATTCCCCTGATCGTAATGTTGGCAAGGCCCAGATCTTTTAAACGCCTTGCTATGGATTTGGCATAGTTTTGGACGGCCTCATCATCCTGAACAATCCCAATCACGATTTCGTGGTCGCGGTTTTTTCCTGCATCCACGAAGTTTTTTTGCAAATCGGTCACAATGCCCCCATATTGTCACCTACAGTATACAAAAAAGCTCTTAAGAATATGTAAATTTTTTTTGTGTTTTCAGGCGCTGTTCGAAAAGCTATAGTATAAGAAAAATAACTCGGTATCTTGAAAAATGGTTCAGCTTACACTTCCAAAACATTCCAAAGTAAACGCCAAAGGCAAAACCTATGACGCGCCCGAAGGGGCGACAAATGTCCGCGCCTTTGAAATCTACCGCTGGTCGCCGGATGATGACATAAATCCGCGCCGTGATACCTTTAAAATTGATATGGACGAGGCGGGCACAATGGTTCTGGATGCCTTGATCCACATTAAAAACAACGTTGACCCGACACTGACATTCCGCCGCAGTTGCCGCGAGGGAATTTGCGGATCATGCGCCATGAACATCGACGGCACAAATACGCTTGCCTGTCTGAAGCCGATTGACGAATGTAAGGGTACCGTCAAAATCAATCCGTTGCCGCATATGCCTGTCGTCAAGGATTTGGTGCCAGACCTGAATCACGTCTATGCGCAATATGAAGTGATTGAGCCCTGGATGAAGACATCCAGTCCTGCCCCTACCAAAGAACGCCTGCAGAGCCCCGAAGATGCCGACAAGATGAACGGTCACGATGGTAAAGGCCCTGCCGCCTGTATTTTATGTTTTTGCTGTTCGACATCCTGCCCGTCTTATTGGTGGAATGGTGACCGCTATCTGGGTCCTGCCGTATTGCTGCAGGCCTACCGCTGGCTGATTGATACACGTGATGAAGCTAAAGGTGAACGTCTGGACCAGTTGGAAGACCCCTTCCGCCTATATCGCTGCCACACCATTATGAACTGCACAAAAACCTGCCCAAAAGGCCTTAATCCGGCCAAGGCGATTGCAGAAATCAAAAAAATGATGGTTGCACGCCAGCACTAACCGCCAATGGATGATCAATTCTACATCCCTGCTCTTTTTATAATTGCAGGTATAATCGTCCTCGCCATTATTATAAAATTCGCCAGCGCGCCGCGATATCCCTATGTTCCAAGGCGCCTATTATCCCCCGCCGAACTCAAGTTTTTTCGAACACTCGAAGCGCTGATACCAGAGGACTTGCGATTATCTTTAAAACCAAGGCTGGGCGATATTATTGATGTCGACTATGTAGTCAAAGAAAAGGATTTCAAATGGAAAGGCCGCTATGGCGCACTGATATGGTCAAAACACCTCGATTTCGTGATCTATGATCCGGTCGTTAGCGAGGTTGTTTTATGTATTGAGCTTGATGACAAATCACATGATACAAAGGAGGCCCGCGAGCGCGATAAGTTCAAAGACAAAGCCCTTGAAGCCGCCGGAATTCCCCTTTTACGCATCAAATGCAAAGCCCATTACGACAGCACCGCTATCGCCAAAAAGCTTAAACCTTATCTGGATTAACCATATTTTTTATTTCTGCCCATATCCGGCATTTCATCTGTCAGATTGGCTTTTGCAATTTCATACAAATTACGCATCGCGCTTTGATCATTATCCCAAAGCTCGGCTTTGTGAACATGCACTTCCAGCAAGGCAACATTTTCATCATCCTTACCTTCAGGGAACCAGGCTGCGACAAACGGGTTCCAAAAACGATCTATCAATTCTTGATCGCGAATAACGCGCCCAAGTCCTGAACATGAAACATAGCTGCTGTCATCTTCATCTGAAAAAGTAACGCATACCTCGCGTTCATTTTTAACTTCATCAACTTTGTGGGCATCGCGCTTTGTAAAAAAGAAAAGCGTGCCATCGAAACTGTCCTGCACAACCCCCATAGGGCGCGCGCGAAGGTCTTGGCCATCGTGGCTGATCAGCATCGCAGTTTTAAATTCTTCAATATGAGACCAAAGATCATTGGATTGTTTTTGTGAAATCATTATTTTTCCTTTCGTTTCATACTACAAACAGATCTGTCGCGCCATCGTTCCGCGGAACTTTTCATCTGCCAAAATGTATGGATAAACACAGAAAAAAAACTAAGGAGTTTAAAATGTTTAAATCAACAAAACTATTATCTGCCGCTGCGGCCATTGCTTTGATGTTTGCTGCCGGCTCTGCAAATGCTTATACAACTTATCAGTACACCTATTACGATAAAGACGGTGACGGCTTCATTGAATCGAACGAATTCGACACTTACGCCTATAACACATTCGATATGGACCGCGACAACCGCATCAATAATGATGAATGGACGTATTACACCCGCACAACAACGACAACCGAACCGACAATCGATTATAAAACATTCGATGTTTGGGATGTGAACAGTGACCAGTATCTTGATAATGACGAGATGAGCACATTCGTCCGCGAAACAAAATACTATACTGTTTACGATGTCGATAATTCGAACACGATTGATATGGATGAATATGCCCGCTATCAGTTTAACATGTACGACATCAACATGGATGGTACCATTACAGCCGATGAATGGATGGCCGTCAGCAAATAATTTATTCCCTTAGGGGAAGAATGATGCGGCCCCCGTCAAAAGGGGCTGCATTTTTTTGTGCAGCAGATTATAATCCTGAACATGAAAATATTTGTTTATGGCACATTAAAGCGCGGCTTTCGAAACGATCATTATTTAAAAACAGCACAATTTATCGATAGCGTCGTCACCGCTGACGCTGTTTTTAGAATGGTTGAATATCCCTCAGGACAAAAACCGGGCTCAACTTACCCTGCCCTGGAGACCGGCGGGCAATCCAGAATAAGCGGCGAGCTTTATACAATTACACCCGCAATATTAAAGGAGCTGGATATACTTGAAGAAATCAATATCCGCTATATCCGTAAAACAATAGAACTTGAAAATCACGGTACAGCCCAGGCTTACATTTCCATTGATACGGAAAAACCGATGACTCAGGCGCAAAACATTGTTAAAACAAATAACATTCTGACCTTTACGAACAGGAACTGACATGTCCGAAAAAGCTGTAGAAAATGCAAAAGCCCAAATCCTGAAATTAATCGGCCCACGCAGACCAACACTGGCGCTGATGTTGGGATCGGGCCTTGGCAGTTTGGCGGATCAGGCTGAAAATGCCGTTGAAATATCCTATTCTGATATTGACGGTTTTCCTGTGCCCAGCGTTGCCGGACACGATGGCAAAATGGTTTTCGGCACACTGAACGGACGCGACGTCCTGTTTTTGAAGGGCCGCGTCCATGCCTATGAAACCAGCGATTTTACCGCCTATAAAAATCTGATCCGCACAGTAAAGGCTTTAGGTATTGAAACCCTGTTTACAACCAGCGCTTCGGGCAGTTTGCATACAGACATGCCGCCCGGCTCAATTATGATGATTGCCGATCACATCAATTTTATGGGCATCAACCCGATGCTGGGGCAGAATGATGATGATATCGGCCCGCGTTTTCCCGATATGGGCGACGCCTGGGGTCGTGATCTGCGCGAAAAAATAATATCAACCGCCAAAGATCAGGGTATCAATCTGCACCAAGGGGTATACATGGCATTTCGTGGTCCCTGTTTCGAAACCCCGGCCGAAATTAAAATGGCCCGTACACTTGGCGGCGATGCTGTTGGTATGTCGGCCGTGCCGGAAAATATCATTGCCAACCACTGTGGTTTGAAAGTTGCAGGCTGTGCGGTCATTACGAACCTTGGCGCTGGAATGCTGGATGAAAAACTCAGCCATGATCACACACTGGCTGGTGCCAAACTGGCCTATGATAATCTGGTCAAACTGATCACGAATGTCGTTGTTAAGATTTAGGCTTTTTGGCTTTTTTGAGGGCTGATTTTACAGCCGCCATCTTAGGGTCTTTTAAAGCTTTGTAATAATCTTGAAGCTTATAGTTTTTGATTTCTTCGATTGAGGTGATGATTTTATAATCAGATCCGAATTCAACTTTGACGTTCGGACGGATAGTACGCATTTTTTTATCAAGAGCATTTATTCTTTTATTAAATTCATCTTTTTCAATTTTATTGTCGGAATAGCGCATATCGCGCTCGATCTCCATAATTTCATTTTGTAGCACCATAAGCGCCAGTACATCATCGATACGACCGGATACTTCCTGTCCTGCCATATTTTCCATGCTGATTTCTTTTTTAGCTGTACGTTTGATACGGAATCTATCGAATTTTTTGCCCAGTTTCCCACCTGCATCGACAATTTCATCACCGAAAATAAGATAGGTGAAAAGCGCAATACCCGTTGCATCCAGAAAAACGCCCATGCCGGCAAGTCCGGCCAGGACCCCAAGCGCACCGGTAGATTCCCCGCCATTTTTTCGCAATTGCGAAGACTGTACGAAATCAACGTAGATGTCCGTTACGGATTTATTTTCCATGCGTTTTTCTGATTGCATATATAACTCCAAAATTCTTGCGTATGATACCAAATATATTGTTTTATGTCAAATATATTTGGCTGTTTTTTTATATGATCAATTGCTATGATCAAGTCATCAGGGGAACACATGAAAATTTCTGAATTTATAAAGTCCGAAAACTATAATGAACGCACGAGCGATCAGATCGATATGCTGATTTTGCATTATACGGCAACACGCGATGCCGATGAGGCCGTACGCATCATGACAGACCCCAAACGCGCCGTCAGCGCGCATTATCTGGTTTGCGAAGACGGCCGCATCATCCAACTGGTTGATGAAAAACACCGCGCCTGGCATGCGGGCCAAAGCTTTTGGCAAGGCTGCACGGACATAAATTCACGTTCAATCGGTATAGAAATTCAAAATCTGGGTCATGATGGCGGATGCCCCCCCTATCCCAAGGCCCAGATGGATGCCGTTCGAAAATTGTGCAAAGACATTATTTCGCGTCATCCGATCCCGCCTGAAAATGTATTGGGCCATTCCGATGTTGCACCTGATCGCAAAATCGATCCGGGCGAACATTTCCCATGGCAAAAACTGGCACGCGCAGGCATTGGCCGTTGGCCCAAGGGAAAAGTACGCGAGGAATTCAATACGGCTAGTCTGGATGATCTGCTTTTGAAAATGGGCTATGATCCGAATGTTAAACCGGAAGAACGGGCCCGCGCCTTTTATATGCATTTTTATCCGCAAGGCATTGGTAAAGATGCCGCCAAAGCCGAACGTATCGCCATGCGCCGCGCCAAAAAATGGCTTGATTTTTCGTAAATACCCTCTATTGTCATGATCGCAGAGAGCCGGATGGCCGCGGCATTTATGTCGAGGAAAGTCCGGGCTCCATAAAGACAAGAACGCCGGCTAACGGCCGGGCGGCGCAAGCCGACGGACAGTGCAGCAGAAAGTAAACCGCCTGTTTTCAGGTAAGGGTGAAAGGGTGGGGTAAGAGCCCACCGCGCTTTTGGTAACAAAAGTGGCACGGTAAACCCCGTTCGGAGCAAGACCAAATAGGAATACCGTGATTTATGATCAGACGGGTCTTTACGTCAGGTATTCGGGTAGGTCGCACGATGGTATTAGTAATAATGCTACCAGATGAATGGTCATCACGCCTTTGGCGTACAGAACCCGGCTTATAGGCTCTCTGCTTTTTCTTATCCCAAATCTATTTTTATTGACATAATAAATTATTTTTGCTATGATTTTTAAAATTTAAGGATATTTTACATGAGTAAGCACATGACATACAAAATGGTGGATGATTATAAAATCAGCATCTATGAGAAAATTCCTTATGACACGGGCTACAGCAGTATCCCACAAGTTCGCGTTTATGATTTTCTGAATATGCAGACATATATATATTCAATGCATGGGGATAACAGACAACCGACAACACCCCAAAATATTAGCGATCTTGACAGCCTTGAGGGCGCACGTCTGGCATATGAAGAATTAAAAAAACAGGGCGGAAAACCGCCGGAAATTAATTTTCCTGAACAACATTCACGAAAAACACACAGGGGATCGCTAAGCCCTCTTGCGGGCCGCAATCCGGGAATATAGGCAAAAGGAACATGAAATGACAGAACATACTTATGAATTGCTAAATCAAAACCACACCCGCGAAGAATGGCTTGAAGATGGACAGCCGAGACGTCGCGTTTATGACTTCAAAAACCATATTGTTTATCGTGATGAAATTGAAACTGCGAAGGACCCACATTCACAAGACCCGCGCAAGCGTTTTGAAAACTATGTTGCACCTGACCGCATTAAAAATGCGCATCAAAAGCATTTGGAAATGGGCGGCGACCACATGCCGGCCACAGTAACACGGCGCAGAGCATGGAAACCACCATCACGTTGATAAAATAACCATATTCAAAAAAGCCCGCGGAAAGCGGGTTTTTTTATTGCCAAAATCCTAGTTTACCCATTGACGCCCATAATATCCCATGGTATTCCATTAGATACCAACAAGAAATACTGATTCGGCAAAGCAATCAGCCGCATTTAAAACTCCAAGTTGGGGGAGCAAGAAGCGAGGGAAACCTCACAATACTGGCGCAAGCCACCAAACCGACCACGTGTCCACAACAACCACGTTCAAGGTTTTAGAATACGCCGCCATGAAATTTGACGGCACACATATGGGGAGAAGGAACCGGGGGAAGACTTAAAGGAACTATAAAAAGCATGGCATTGTTTTTATCAACATACACCAACAAGGTAGATAAAAAAGGCCGCGTTTCCGTTCCTGCCCCGTTCCGCTCCGCCTTATCCTCTCAGGAATTTCAAGGCATTATCGTTTTCAAATCTTCAAAATATGACGCATTGGAAGGTTTTGGCATGGACCGCATGATGGACATGTCCGAACGCCTTGATACATTCGATATGTTTTCAAACGAGCAAGATGATCTGGCCAGCCTGATTTTCGGCGAGGCCCGCCAGCTGCCCTTTGACGGCGACGGACGTATCATCCTGCCGTCCGATCTGGCCGAATTCTGCGGCATAACTGATCAGGCCGCCTTTGTCGGGCTTGGTAAGAAATTCCAGGTCTGGGCTCCGTCACTGTTGGAAGACCGTTTACAGTCGGCCCGCCGCGATGTTAAAGATAAGGGACTGACGCTGCCATCACAGAAAGGCTGAAACCGTGACCCTATTGCATGACGAAGGCCATATCCCCGTTCTTATGAAAGACGTTCTGGACACTCTGGCCCCGCAAAAGGGCGAGGTCATTGTCGACGGCACATTCGGCGGCGGCGGATATACACGACATATATTAAATGCCTGTACTGATTGTCACGTCATCGGCATCGATCGCGACCCCGACGCGGTTTCGCGTGGAAAAAAACTGGAAGCTGAAAATCCGAATTTCAAAATGATCGAGGGATGCTTCGGTGATGTTGAAAACCTTTTGGATGAAAAGGTCGATGGTTTTGTTCTGGACCTTGGTGTTTCATCCTTTCAGCTTGATCAGGCAGAACGCGGATTTTCCTTTATCAAGGATGGGCCGCTTGATATGCGCATGTCCCAAGGGGGGCAAAGCGCTGCCGACATCGTTAATACCTTCGAGGAAAACGATATCGCAAATATTCTCTATCAATATGGTGACGAGCGTAAAAGCCGTCGCATCGCCTCCGCAATCGTCAAACGCCGCCATGAAAAACCCTTTGAAACCACTTTGGATCTGGCAAACGTGATCGAGGGTGTATTGGGACGCAAGAAAAAACCCAAAGACAGCCACCCCGCAACACGCAGTTTTCAGGCGCTTCGCATTGCCGTTAACGACGAAATGGGCGAACTGGATCGCGCGATGGAGGCCGCGATAAATATCCTGAAACCGGGCGGACGTTTGGTCGTTGTCACCTTTCATTCCCTTGAAGATCGCCGTGCCAAGACCTTTTTTCGTGAAAAAAGCGGGGATACCCCGCGTGGATCGCGTCATATGCCTATCATCACAGAAAAAAATCAGCTATACTATTTTGAGTGTCCCGAGAGGCGCGCCCGCGCCCCTTCAGATCAAGAAATAAAACAAAATGTGCGTGCCCGTTCGGCCAAGTTGCGTTGGGGGGTTCGCACCGAGCACGAAAGCTGATGATCCGTATTTCTACATTGGTTTGGCTGATATTGTCGATTGTGACCGGCAGCCTACTTTTTAACTTTGGCCAGAAAACCGAAGACCAGCGACATGCCATTGCCCTTTTGGAAAAGAAAATTGATCGCGAACAGCAAAGCCTGAATATACTGCAGGCCGAATGGAGTTATCTGAACCGTCCAGAACGTTTGCGCGCCTTGTCAGATAAACATCTGGATCTGGAACAGATCAAACGTCTTCCACAATTACAGGATGAAGATGTCGACGTAATTTCGGCGCCACCTGAAAAAGAAGAAGGCAAAGACAAACAAAAGTCAGCGAAAACAACCGTTCACAAGGATCAGGGTAAATTTGCCTTTTCAAAGCGACTGGAAGATACGCCGAAACCTGCACCACCGCCGATAAAAACGGACCCTAAAAAATCCGAGAAATCATTTGCAGACGTCCTGCAAAATTTAGGGGGAGAATAATGCGCGGAATTCATCGTCGCATTACGACGCTTCAGGGCGAATATGTACAGAACTTCGAACGCGCGCGCACACGCTTTTTTGCATTGGTGATGTTTTTCTCGCTGGCTTTTCTGATAGTTGTGGGCCGGCTTGTTTATTTAATGGGACCCGGCATTCTGGCCGGTGATCAGATTGTGCAAGTCAGCCAAAACGCGCCCGCACCCAAGCGGGCCAACATTGTTGACCGCAATGGCATGCTGATCGCAACATCCTTGGAAACCAAATCCCTTTACGCTGATCCCAAGTTCGTGAAAGACGCCAAAAAACTGGCTTTTAAAATTGCAGAAATTTTCCCGGGCCTTGATGCCTCAGAACTTGAAAGCGATCTGAATAAAAAAAGCCGCTTTGTCTGGGTTAAACGTCACCTGACACCGAAACAGCAAGCTGCCGTTCTTGAAATCGGTGATCCGGCACTGAATGTACAAACAGAATACCGCAGGGTTTACCCGCAGGACCATCTCTTCTCGCATGTGATCGGCTACACGAATATTGACGGGCAAGGGATCGCCGGGCTGGAAAAATATTACGATGATATTCTGCTATCGGACCAAAAAGATATGGTTTTAAATCTGGATACGGCCTTGCAGGACATCTTGCGCAGTGAAACCCAAAAATCAATGCAGGAATTCAGTGCGATTGGCGGATCGGGCATTGTGATGGATGTGAATTCAGGCGAAATTCTGGCAATGGTGTCCCTGCCCGATTTTGACCCGAATAAACCTGACCCCTCCGATACGACCGCGATGTTTAACCGCAATACGGTTGGAGTCTATGAAATGGGTTCAACCTTTAAGCCTTTTGCCTTTGCTGCCGCGCTTGAAGACAAGGTAACACGTGTGAACAAAATTTACGATGTCAGCGAACCGTTAAAATACGGGCGCTTTCGTATTCGCGATTATCACCCCTATAAACGCCCGATCACCGCAACCGAAGTTTTCATCCATTCATCAAACATCGGCACAGCACAAATGGCTTTGGACCTTGGCACGGAAAAACTGAAAGATTTTTATGATGACCTCGGTTTTTTTGACAAAGTTACGATTGATCTGCCCGAACGCGGCAGTCCAATCCTGCCATCCGTATGGCGCGAAGTGAATACAGTCACAGCCTCATACGGCCACGGTATCGCCGTCAGCCCGCTGCATGTTGTACGCGCGACAGCGGCAATGGTGAATGGCGGCACCCTTCCCTATCCGCATCTTGCACAAAACGCGCAGCATACTGATAAACCGCAAATATCTGTTATCTCGCCGGAAACATCAGATATGATTGCGGGGCTTTTGGCTTTGACCGTTGAAAAGGGAACAGGATCAAAAGCAGCACATCAGGATATATGGGTCGGCGGCAAAACCGGAACATCCGAGAAAATTAGCGCTACTGGACGTTACGAAGAAAAGAAACTTTTATCTTCTTTTGTCGGTGTTTTCCCCGCAGACAACCCGCAGTATGTTATGCTGGTTTCAGTTGACGAGCCCAAAGGCACAAAAAAATCTTTCGGTTTTGCGACAGGGGGCTGGACATCCGCCCCCGTTGTTGGCAAAACCATAGAATATATGAAGCCATCAATGCCATCATTGAATGTTGCGAACAAAAAACCATTTCCAACGTTGGCAGCATTAGAAAAATTTATAACGGAAGAAGACTGAATATTTTAAAGCTACGCGATTTAACCAATATTGACCTGAAGCCAGAACATGAGGATATCAATGTTACGGGCCTTACAGCTGATTCACGCGAAGTTAAAACAGGATTTCTATTCGCTGCCTTTCCCGGCAGCGCGTCTGATGGGCGTGATTATATCGAACAGGCCATAAAACAGGGCGCCTCGGCCATATTAACAACAGACTATCAGAAAAAAATTCCGCAACATATCCCGCTGATCGAAGTCGAGCATCCAAGAAAATATTTCGCACAGATGGCCGCCCGTTTTTACGATCGTCAACCAAAGGTCATCGTTGCCGCGACAGGATCAAATGGTAAAACATCAACCGTGAATTTCTGTCGTCAGCTCTGGCAGAAAATGGGACATACCGCTGCCAGTCTGGGTACAATCGGGATCGATGCGCCCAATCTGAACCATGCGGGCAACATGACAACGCCCGACCCCGTCACGCTGCATGCGGAATTAGCGGAGCTTGAAAGTTGCGGCATATCGCATCTGGCGATGGAGGCATCCAGCCACGGCCTTGATCAATACCGTTTAGATGGCGTGCGATTGAATGCGGCAGGTTTTACAAACCTTTCGCGCGATCATCTGGATTACCACAAAACGATGGAACGCTATCTGGATGCAAAAATGCGTCTGTTTACAGATGTCCTAAAGCCTGACGGCACGGCCGTTTTAAATGCCGATGTTCCAGAGTTTAAAAAGCTGAAAACCGCATGTCTTGCACGCGGCGTCAATATCCTCAGCTATGGTTATAAGGCCGACGATATCAAAATATTAAAACGTGACATTCTTCCCGAAGGGCAAGAACTGACATTAAAAGTTCTGGGCGAAGAATTTGATGTGACGCTGCCTTTGGTTGGCGAATTTCAGGCTTATAACGCGCTCTGCGCTTTGGGGCTTGTTATCGGATCTGATGCAGGCGAGAACCTTCGCCCCTACGAGGCTGTGACATATCTGGAGGCTTTAAACGGTGTGCGCGGGCGCATGCAACGGGTCGGCATGCTGAAAAACGGCGCGGCCATATATGTCGATTACGCCCACACGCCTGATGGCTTGCAGACGGTTTTAACATCACTGCGTCCGCATACGCAAAATAAATTGCATGTTGTTTTTGGCTGTGGCGGCGACCGCGACCGTGGCAAACGCCCGATGATGGGAAAAATTGCGGCCGAACTTTCTGACGTTGCCATTGTAACTGATGATAACCCACGCAGCGAGGAACCATCAGACATCCGCGCCGAAATCATCGAGGATAATAACAGCCTGATTGACATCGGCGGACGGCAAAAAGCTATCGAGGCCGCCATTGCGGGCTTGGAAAAAGGAGATATCCTTGTTATAGCTGGAAAAGGCCATGAACAAGGACAAATCATCGGTAATAAAATCCATCCTTTTGATGATGCCGAGGTCGCAAAAACAATAATCGGAGAAATGGAATGACCACGCTGTGGACCACAAAAGATATTGCCGAAAAAACAGGTGGTACCTGCGATAAAGATGTGAAAATCACAGGCGTTTCAATTGATACGCGCACATTAAAAAAAGGCGATCTGTTCATTGCATTAAAGGGAGATTTCAGCGACGGACACGATTATATCGGTAAAGCCGCAGAGGCTGACGCTGCCGCTGCAATCACCGACCGGGACATTGATGCGGATCTTCCCCTTGTGAAGACGGAAGACACTTTGCAAGCCCTGCGCGATCTTGGCGCTGCGGCGCGCGATCGTTCAAAGGCCTTGCGTTTCGGGGTTACGGGGTCAGCCGGAAAAACGGGTACCAAGGAAATGCTGGGGATTGTTTTAAAAGAATTCGGCAAAACCCATACGTCCGTTAAAAGCTATAACAACCATTGGGGCGTACCACTGACATTATCGCGAATGCCCGAAGATACCGAATACGGTGTTTTTGAAATGGGTATGAACCACGCGGGCGAAATTTCAGACCTTTCAAAAATGGTCCACCCGAACATTGCAATCATCACAACCGTTCTGCCCGCACATATTGAAAACTTTGAGAACGAGGCCGGAATTGCCCGTGCAAAATCGGAAATTGTTGACGGCATGGATAAAGACGGCGTTCTGATTTTAAATGCAGATAACCCGCATTTTGAAACGCTGCAAAAAATCGGACGCGATGCAGGCCTGACAAAAATATACGGCTTTGGTGAAGAAGAAGACGCGGATGCCACAATCACCGATATCAAACTTGCCGCGGATGGCAGTAAAGTCAAAGCCCGCATTTTAGGCGAGGCGGTCAAATTCAAATTATCCATTCCCGGAAAACATATTGCTTTGAATGCTTTGGCTGTTTTAACCGCAATCAAGGCGGCTGGGCTTGACGTTGAGCGCGCAGCAAAAATTCTGACCAAGGCCGAGCCCATCGAAGGCCGTGGACAAAAACTGGAAATCAAAATTGAAAAAGGGCAACCGCCCTTGGTTATTATTGATGAAAGTTACAATGCCAATCCCGAGGCGATGAAAGCCGCCTTCAAGGTTCTGGAGATGGTTGAACCAAAGGGGGACGGTCGCCGCATTGCTGTTCTGGGGGATATGTTGGAACTGGGACCAACAGGCCCTACAATGCATGCCGATCTGGCAAATCCATTGTTAATGGCAAAGGCCGATCTGGTCTTTACCTGTGGCCCGCAGATGGAAGCCTTATTTTCAACACTACCGCCGCCATGGCAGGGCGCACATGAAAAAGACAGTTTTGCCCTGCGTGATCCGTTATTAAATGCGGTCAGACCGGGCGATGTTGTATTGATAAAAGGATCATTAGGCAGTAAAATGGCTTATATCGTCGAGGCACTGCAAGATCTTCGCATTGCTTCATCAACCCGTAAACAAGATGTGGCATAATGCTTTATAACCTTCTGGCGCCGTTGGGCGAAGATATCCAGTTTTTCAATCTTTTCAGATACCTGACATTCCGCGCAGGCGGTGCAATGATGACGGCACTGATCATCAGTTTTTTGATTGGCCCCATCGTTATCCGCTGGCTAAAATCCAGACAAGGTGCAGGACAGCCTATTCGTGAAGACGGTCCTGAAACGCATTTCAAAAAAGCCGGCACCCCCACCATGGGCGGGCTGATGATTATATTTACCGTTATGCTCTCGACCCTTTTGTGGGTTGATCTATCGAACCCCTATTACTGGATTACGATTACCGTTTTCTTTCTATTCGGGGTCATCGGTTTTATTGATGACTATTACAAATTAACTGGCGGGTCGCACCTTGGCATGCCGGGAAAAGTCCGTTTATTACTGGAAGCCATTATCGGGATTATCGCCGTATATCTGATATCGCGTATTATGCCCGCCGGACTTACGAACCAACTTCACATCCCGTTTCTAAAAACACTGACATTTAACCTTGGCTGGTTTTTCCTGCCCTTTGGGATGCTGGTGATTGTCGGCGCGGCAAATGCTGTTAATCTGACAGACGGCCTTGACGGTCTTGCGATCGGTCCGATCATGATTACATCTGCCTGTTTCGGGGTGATCTGTTATCTGATCGGTAACGTTATCTTTTCGAATTACCTGCAAATTCATTATGTGCCAGACAGCGGCGAGCTTGCTGTTTTCTGCGGCGCTTTGCTGGGTGCCGGCCTCGGGTTTTTGTGGTATAACGCCCCGCCAGCCGATGTTTTCATGGGCGATACAGGATCGCTTTCGATGGGCGGCGCCCTCGGCGTCATGAGCGTTGTGACCAAGCACGAAATCGTTCTGGCAATTATCGGCGGTCTATTTGTTATTGAAACCCTGTCTGTCATTATGCAGGTCGGGTATTTTAAAATGACCGGGGGAAAACGCCTGTTTTTAATGGCGCCGGTTCATCACCATTACGAGAAAAAAGGCTGGGCGGAAACCAAGGTCGTAATGCGTTTCTGGATTATATCCTTTATTTTCGCCATGATTGGAATGTCCTCATTAAAGTTAAGATAAGATGATCGATTTAAACGATATTAAAAAACATTATGACGGTCGGCCGGCTGCCGTCTTCGGGCTTGGCGTATCGGGGATGTCCTCTACAGTTGCCTTGCTGGAATCAGGATTTGACGTTCTGGTCTGGGATGACCGTGAAGACCAGCGCGAAAAAGCAAAGGACTACGGCGCAAAGATTCATGACCTTACAAGTGATATGCCCAAGGACACCGCTTTTCTGGTTTTGGCCCCGGGCGTACCTTTGACACACCCTGCGCCCCACCCGGTTGTTAAAAAAGCGCAAAGTCTTGGCATTGAAATCCTATCCGATATTGAATTACTGCACCGCGCAAAACCGGATACAAAAACCATCGGTATTACGGGCACCAATGGCAAATCGACAACCACTGCCTTGATCGGACATATCTTGAAACAGGCCGGAAAGACCGTTGAAGTTGGCGGCAACCTTGGCCTGCCCGCCCTTGCATTTAATGATGTGGGTGATGACGGTATTTATGTGATTGAATTATCATCCTACCAATTGGATTTATGCCCGACATTCAAACCCGACATTTCAATTCTGCTGAATATCACGCCTGATCATCTGGATCGTCATGGCGGCATTGACGGCTATGCCAAAGCCAAATCGCGCATTTTTGGAAATGGTAATACAGCTATTTGTTCGATTGACGATCAATATTGCAAAAATATCCTTGCAGATGCGGCATCTGCCAAAAAGATTTCGATATCTTTGACAGATATAGGCGCTGAAATTTTTGTGAAGGACAACATCCTTTTTGATGGCGATCAAAAAGTTGAATTGCAGAGCATTCCGAATTTAAAAGGCGCGCACAACCATCAAAACATCATGGCTGCCTATGCCGCGTGCCGGGCGGCGGGCCTTTCGGTACAAGAAATCGAAGACGGCCTTCATAGTTTTCCTGGATTGGAACATCGCCAAAAGGCAGTGCGCACAATCGACGGTATTACATTTGTAAATGACAGTAAGGCCACAAATGATGAAGCTACGGCAAAAGCCCTGTCATCATTTCACAATATATACTGGATTGCAGGCGGTCAGGCCAAGGGGCCAAAATATCCTGAGTCCGCAAAATATTTTGATCGCATCCGTCACGCTTATCTGATCGGCGAAGGCGCCGATGATCTGGCGACCGAATGTGAAAAATATAATGTGGCTAATACACATAGTAAAATTCTGCATGCGGCCGTCTTCAAGGCCTATGAAGATGCGTTGGCAGACATCAAACAAAATAAAACCGACAAAGCTGTCGTTCTTTTATCACCTGCCTGTGCCAGCTGGGATCAATTCAATAACTTCGAACAGCGCGGCCAAGTCTTCATCGAATGCGTTAATTACCTGCCGAATAAGCTGCCGAACAAATAACCGAAGGCCTGAACATGCATATTTCACGCACAGATCAATCCGTTTTCGGTCAATGGTGGTGGACGATTGACCGCGGTGTTCTGGGCGCAGTTATGCTGCTTGTTCTATGTGGCGTTTTACTGGTGACCAGCGCCAGCCCGGCTGTTGCCGAACGCATCGGCCTTGCCCCTTTTCATTTTTTAACGCGCCATATTGTCTTTTTAATTCCGTGTGTTGTTGCCATCATCGGTATTTCATTCCTACCGCTAAAAATTATACGCCGCCTGGCGTTATTGGTTTTTACTGGCGGCCTGTTTCTGGTCATCGGTACATTACTGTTTGGCGATGCCACAAAAGGCGCAACGCGCTGGCTATATGTTTTTGGGTTTTCGCTGCAGCCTTCCGAATTTCTAAAACCCAGCTTTGCTGTCATATCCGCATGGTTAATATCACGACAACGTGACAATAAAAGCTTTCCGGGGTTAACCGCATCCGGCTTTATTTTATGTGTAACCTTATTGCTGCTGATGATGCAGCCCGACTTTGGCATGTCATTTGTCATCGCACTGATCTGGGGGGCACAAGTATTCCTCAGCGGCCTGCCCTTTACGGTCTTTGTTATTTTGGGGTGTCTTGGCCTTGCCGCAATCGCAGGCGCCTATTTTACATTCCCGCATGTTGCCAGCCGGATTGACCGCTTTCTTGATCCTGCCAGCGGGGATAGCTATCAGGTTGAAAAATCGCTCGATAGTTTTGCCAATGGCGGATTGCTCGGCACGGGCCCTGCGCAGGGGCAAATCAAATTATCCCTGCCCGACAGTCATGCCGATTTTATCTTTGCCGTAGCCGGCGAAGAATATGGTTTGATCTTCACAATATTTATTGTCAGCATCTATGCCTTTATCATTTTGCGCAGCATGACGCGCGTGATTTCGGGTGGTGATTTATTTGTGTTATTGGCTGTTGGCGGCCTTTTGACACAATTTGCAATCCAGACGATTATTCACATGGGATCATCCATTCAACTGCTTCCGGCAAAGGGTATGACGCTACCGTTTATCAGCTATGGGGGATCATCCCTCTTGTCATTGGGGCTGACAATCGGTATGCTATTGGCATTTACGAAACGCAGGCCTGAAACTTTATCACGCCGCCAAACGTTATCCCCGAAAGCCTATGCAAGCGGAGACAAGACCTATGACTGACAAAAAGAAAGACCAGCCTAAAAAAGCCATTCTTGCCGCTGGCGGTACAGGCGGACATTTATTTCCGGCGTTGGCATTGGCGGAGGAGCTTTCAAAAGACGGCTGGAAAATTATGATCGTCACCGATGCCAGGGGCGCGGAATATCAAGGCAAATATCAGCACTATGATTTTCAGGTTGTCAGCTCGTCCACAGTTAAATCGGGCCTGACGGGGAAATTTAAAACTCTGGCCTCCTTGGGCAAGGGCACAATGCAAAGTGCAAAGCTTTTAAATAAATTCAAACCAGATGTGGTTGTCGGCTTTGGCGGCTATCCGTGTTTTCCACCCTTATTTACGGCCCAGATCACACGCATCCCGACAGTGCTGCACGAACAAAATGCCGTATTAGGCAAGGCCAATAAAATGCTGGCCGCAAGTGCCACCACGATCGCCTTATCATTGCCGAATACAAAGGGCGTATCCAATCACAAAAAATTTAACGCCAAGGCTGTTGTTACCGGAAACCCGGTGCGCCCCGAAATTGTGGCGAAACAGAATGCCGCCTATCAGACGCCTGATGATAACGGGCCATTTCGTATCTTTGTTATGGGCGGATCACAAGGCGCCAGTATCTTTAGCGAAATTATTCCGGCCGCAATTGCCAAATTGCCCGACAGTTTGAAAAACCGTCTGGTGATCTCGCAGCAATGCCGCCCGGAAGACCTGAACGACGTGCAAAAAATCTATGATGATCTGGGTGTCAAAAGCGAATTGAAATCATTCTTTACGGATGTGCCCGATCAACTGGAAAAATGTCATCTGTTCATTGGCCGATCTGGTGCATCAACCGTTGCCGATGTTTCGATCGTCGGTCGCCCGGCGATATACGTCCCTTTGAAACATGCAGACATGCAGCAAAAACTGAATGCGGATGTCGTCGCTGATATCGGCGGGGCATGGGTCATGATGCAGGAAGATTTCACAGCATCGGCACTGGCAGCGCAAATTGAACAGCACGCTACCAATCCTGATACGCTTGAAACGGCCGCCAAAAATGCGGCCAAAGCCGGACAGCCCAATGCGGCGCGCAACCTTGCGAATACCGTTAAAAAAGCAGCTTTATAAGACAATTTGAACTTTTTACCATGCAATCTGTATATAATATATGCAGGTATTGCAAAATCATGTATATTTAAACCACATTCTATAGTGTGAAAAATTTAAAAAACGGGGGACCCTCATGCGAAATCGCCTTCCTTTGAAAGTCGGTGTTCTACATTTTATCGGTATCGGTGGTATCGGGATGAGCGGCATTGCCGAAACTCTGAACCATATGGGATACGATGTTCAGGGATCCGACATGAAAGAAAGCGATAACGTTGCGCGCCTTCGCACCCATGGCATTCGGGTCATCGTTGGACACGACAGCGCGAACATCACAACCGAAAATGGCCAACCTGTCGCCGCAGTTGTGCGTTCTACCGCTGTAAAAGACAACAACCCCGAAGTCATCGCCGCCCGCGAGAATAATATCCCAGTTATACGCCGCGCCGAAATGTTGGCAGAAATCATGCGTTTGAAGCCCTCAATCGCGATTGCAGGAACACATGGAAAAACCACAACGACGTCCCTCGTCGGTCACATTCTGGAGCGCTGCGATTGCGATCCGACCATTATCAACGGCGGTATTATCAATGCCTATAATTCAAATGCCCGTATGGGCGATGGCGACTGGATGGTTGTCGAGGCTGATGAAAGCGACGGCACATTTACCATGCTACCCGCGATCGCAGGGATCATTACCAACATCGATCCCGAACATATGGACTATTACAAAGACTTTGACGAAATCAAAGCTGCCTTTAAAAAGTTTGTAAAAAACCTGCCGTTCTATGGCCGCGTCGCCGCATGTATTGATCATCCAACCGTACGTGAATTGATTCCGGAATTTTCGCGTCAGGTTATCAGCTATGGTGAAAGCGATGATGCCAACCTGCAATTGATGAATTTGCGCACTACAGCCGACGGGCAAATGTTTGACATCAAATTAAACAATGTCATCCACAAGGATTTGACGCTACCGATGTATGGCAAGCACAATGTATTGAACGCCTGCGCCGCCATTGCGATCGGTCACGAAATTGGCCTGGAAATGGCTTGTATGAAAATGGCGCTTGCCAGCTTTAATGGGGTCAAGCGTCGATTTACCCGCACAGGTACGGGCGGCGGCATGACCGTCATCGATGATTACGGACACCATCCGATTGAAATTTCGGCCGTGCTAAAGGCCGCGCGTGAGGCTGTCGAAAACAGTGAATATAAAGACGGACGCGTGATTGCTGTTGTACAGCCGCATCGTTATACACGTTTAAAATCACTGTTTGTTGATTTTGCCGCATGTTTCGAAGATGCCGACCATGTTGTGGTTGCAGATGTTTATGCGGCTGGGGAGGACCCGATTGATGGCGCTGACAAACAAAGCCTTGCCAAAGCGATTGGAAATAAAGCCACAATCCTGAGCCATGAAGCCGAACTGGCGCAAACCGTCTTTGACATCGGCCAGCCGGGCGATTTCATTATTTGTCTGGGCGCTGGTACAATTACGCACTGGGCTGCAAAACTCCCTGCCGAACTTGAAGCTTTGTGCACACCTGTCAAAGCCAACGGCACACACTGATGCGGGATGCGGCGGTGACACAAAATTCACAGCAGTTAATTGACCGCCTGCCGAAAACGCGCGGACGTATCACTGAAAATGCCGATCTGGGCAAGCAAACCTGGTTTCGTGTCGGCGGTTCGGCTGACGTTCTTTTTAAACCCGAAAATATCGAAGACCTGCAGCATTTCCTGCACTACCTGCCTGATGATATTCCCGTCACGGTTTTAGGTGTCGCATCAAATCTGATCATCCGTGACGGCGGTATACGTGGTGTTACCATTCGTCTGTTAAAAGATTTTGCAAAAGTTGAGGCGCTGGATGGGAATCTGATCCACGCGGGCGCTGGCGCAACCGATAAAAATGTTGCTGTCGTCGCCGCGCGGAACAATATCGCAGGTCTTGAGTTTTTCAGCGGCATACCCGGCACCATCGGCGGGGCGGTGCGCATGAATGCCGGCGCCTATGAACGCGAGACCAAAGACGTTCTAGTGCAGGCGACATGTATCGACCGCAGGGGAAAAATCTATACTGTTGATGCCCATGATCTGAACATGGAATACCGCCACACCGAACTGCCCGAAGACTGGATTGTCGTCAGCGCTGTTTTTCAGGGAAAAAAGGGAAAACAAGAAGAAATCGAGGCGCGCATGGCCGAAATTCAGGACAAGCGTGAATCAACTCAACCCGTTCGTGAAAAGACAGGCGGGTCTACATTCGCCAACCCCCTGCCTTACAAAAGCTGGGAGCTGATCGATAAGGCCGGATGCCGCGGCCATACAATTGGCGGCGCGCAGATGTCTGAAAAGCACTGTAACTTCATGATCAATACGGGCGAGGCGACAGCCCTGGACCTTGAACAATTGGGCGAAACTGTCCGCAAACGCGTCTATGCAAATTCTGATATTCTGCTAAGATGGGAAATCAAACGCATCGGCGAATTTCTGGCCGGGGACACCATAGATTATGCAGAAGACCACATTACAAAAGATTGAAAATCCAAAAGTCAAAACCGTTGCCGTCCTGATGGGCGGCTGGTCGAACGAACACGATGTCTCGATGGTCAGCGGCGGCGCTGTCGCCAAGGGCCTTCGCAATTGCGGATATAGCGTTCAGGAAATTGTCGTCGGTCGCGATCTGGATGGTTTGGTCCGCGCGCTGTCATATAAGCCCGATGTTGTTTTTAATGCCCTGCACGGGGTCGGCGGTGAGGACGGTCGCATTCAAAGTGTGCTGGATATTCTGGGTTTGAAATATACCCATTCCGATCATCTGGCATCTGCCATTGCAATGGATAAAATGAAATCAAAGGCAATTGTCGCCGCCCGTGGGGTGCGCATAGCCGATGGCGGTGTCCTGCCACAGCAGGCCCTGAAGAATACCGACAATATTACGCTTAAGCCCCCATTTGTGATTAAGCCCAATCAGGAAGGGTCAAGCGTCGGTGTCTATATAATAAAAGAGGGCGATAACCGCCTCGAGAAAATTGTCGCCGACTGGAATTACGGCGACGCACTGGTTGAACAATATATCAAAGGGCGCGAGCTGACCGTATCGGTTATGAGCATGCCATACGGCCATGCCAAGGCTTTGACCGTCACAGAAATCACATCTGATCGTGGCTTTTATGATTACGAAGCCAAATATTCCGATGGCGGGTCAGTCCATGTTTTACCTGCCGATATTCCCGAAGACATTTTCAAACAAGCCATGAAATGGGCCGAATTGTCGCACATCGCTCTTGGCTGCGGCGGTATTACCCGCACGGATTTCAGATATGATGATTCACAAAACGGAACAGATGGTCTATATTATCTGGAAACGAATACCCAGCCCGGCATGACGCCGACTTCGCTGGTACCTGAACAAGCCGAATATTGCGGTCTGCCGTTTAACGATCTGGTACAGTGGATGGTCGAGTCAGCCTATAACGAACAAGAATAAGGCCCATGTCATTTCTGACATCATTTAGAAAAAAGAAATCAAAGACGACGCGCCGTAGCAAGCAGGATAGTCGTAAAGTTTCTATCAGAAAACTTATCATCTGGCTGATTGCGATTTGTGCTGTGATTTGGCTGGGCCTGATTGCGATGGCGGCTGATATGCCTCAACGTACGGGCGCATGGCTGACGTCGCAATTTCACAACGCGACAGCCGCCGCCGGATTTACACTGGATCAGATCGAGGTCACAGGTCGGCGCTATACCGATACTGATCGTTTGCGTAAAATTGTTCGCGTCGATCAGGGCGAGCCTTTATTCGCAGTTGATCTTGATATGGCCCATAACGGCATCATGGCCCTGCCCTGGGTTAAATCGGCCAGCTTGCAACGCCAGTGGCCGAACCTTTTGGTCATCAATCTTATCGAACGCACGCCCGTTGCACTATGGCAGTATCAGGGCAAGCTCAGCATTCTGGATGAAACCGGCCATCCCATCGAAACGCCGATGCTGGAAGAATTTTCACAGCTACCGATCCTGACAGGAAAAGATGCGCCTGAACATGCAACTGCCTTGCTCGAGATGATTGCCGCCGAACCCGTAATCGCCGAACAGTTTGATTCAGCTGTTCGCATGGGCGATCGTCGCTGGGATATCAAATTGAAAAACGGGCTGATCATCAAACTGCCCGAGGATGATGCCCCCTTTGCCCTTGCCCGTGTGGCCGAGGCTGAAAAAGAATTTTTAATATTTAGTAAAGAAATTCTCTCGCTTGATGCGCGATTTTCTGATAGACTGATAGTCAAAGCATCATCGGGTGCCGCGAGCCGTCTATCGGATCATCTTCAAAGCACCCAGTCTTCAGATACGATTTCCGTATCACCTTAATAAAAGCAATATGGCCTTCAAAGGCCCACATCGACGGGGAGCCCACATGATAAAACGTTTTATGGACGCGCGCAGTGATTCCGCATCTTCTTTAAGCAAAGACAAGATTGTCGCGGCGCTGGACATTGGAACGTCAAAGGTCTGCTGCCTGATCGCAAAAGTCACGGATGACGGTGAAATGCAGGTTGTCGGTATCGGCCATCACGCATCACAAGGTTTGAAATCCGGAAATATTGTCGATTTAAAAGCTGCAGAGAATGCCATCGGCCAGGCTGTTCTGGCAGCCGAGCGCATGGCGGCATCACACCTTAAAAACCAGCCGCTGCAATCAATCACCGTTAATGTGCCCGGCACACATACATTATCGCACCATGTTTCGGTCGACGTTAAAATTCAAGGCCACAGCGTCACCGAAAAAGATATCCGCGCTGCCATGGCGCAGGGTCGCGGCGTCGAAGTTGCCGGACAGGATCACCTGATCCACAATATTCCATCCGAATTCAAACTGGACCGCACAACGGGTATCCATGATCCGATCGGGATGAATGGCGAGATGTTGAATGCGCGCCTCAGCCTGATTACAGCCCTGACCCCTGCATTGAATAACATCAATACAGTTGTCGGCAAAAACCATTTGGATATTGAACATTATTGTGCTGCACCTTTCGCATCAGGCCTTTCAACTTTGGTTGATGATGAAAAAGATCTGGGCTGTACGGTCATTGATATGGGCGGTGGTACAACGAACATCGGTGTTTTTGTCGGCGGCAAGATTATCTTTTCCAGCGCTGTTCCCGCAGGTGGCCAGCATGTCACAAATGACATTGCCCGCGGCCTGACAACATCCGTGACAGATGCCGAGCGTATTAAAATCCTATATGGTGCGGCCACCACATCGCTGTCGGATGATAATAAAATGATTGATGTGCCGTTTGTTGGTGAAACCGATAAAACACATACGCACCAAGTACCGCGTAGCTTGCTGACAGGCATCATCCAGCCACGCATCGAAGAAATTTTCGAACTTGTCCGTGCCCGCCTTGAAGATTCAGGTCTGCAGCAAATTGCGGGCCGCCGCGTCGTTTTAACTGGCGGCGCCAGCCAGCTGCCGAAACTGGATGAAATTGGTCAACTGATCCTGGATAAAAAAATCCGTCTCGGCCGTCCACAACCTGTTAAAGGTCTGGCAGAAGCCACAAGCGGACCCGGATTTTCCACCGTCACAGGTTTGTTGAATTATGCGGCCTTTCATGCAGAGGAGAAAAAATCATCTGCGACACAACAAATTTTCTCAGCCCTGCCAGGCGATCTGGTGCAAAAAGTCACTCAGTGGCTGAAGGAAAACTGGTAAAGAGTCTGAATTAAAAGCGTTTTAAAAGTTATCCACAGGAGGCAATCGAAAAGCAATCAAATAGCTCGCATCTAACTGAAAATAAACAATAAAAAAATCAAAAAAAACTGTGGATGACTCTGGTATTTTCTGTGGAGATGTGTAAACTTAATAAATCGAAGCGAAGGAGTTGAATATGATTAACGTTAAAATGCAGACGCAAGACACGCGTCTGAAGCCAAAAATCACCGTGATCGGTGTCGGCGGTGCCGGAGGCAACGCTGTAAATAACATGATCTCTTCCGGTCTGGAAGGATGCGAATTTCTGGTATGTAACACCGATGCGCAGGCCCTTGAAGGCTCTGTTGCACAACAAAAAATCCAGCTGGGTGCGAATGTGACACGCGGCCTGGGTGCCGGTGCGAACCCTGAAATTGGCGCTGCCGCCGCAGAAGAGTCAATCGATGAAATTCTGAACTACCTTGAAGGTTCAAACATGGTATTCGTAACCGCCGGCATGGGCGGTGGTACAGGTACCGGCGCTGCCCCTGTAATTGCACAGGCCGCGCGCGAACAAGGCATCCTGACAGTCGGCGTTGTGACAAAACCTTTCCACTTTGAAGGTACACACCGCATGAAGCTGGCCGAAGGCGGTATCGAAGAAATGCAAAAATATGTCGATACGCTGATTATCATTCCAAACCAGAACCTGTTCCGCATTGCAAACGAGAAGACAACATTCTCTGACGCCTTCCGTATGGCTGACGAAGTCCTGCAATCCGGTGTTCGTGGTGTAACAGATTTGATGGTTATGCCAGGTCTGATCAACCTTGACTTTGCGGATATCCGCACGGTTATGGCTGAAATGGGCAAAGCGATGATGGGTAACGGCGAAGCCGAAGGCGAACGTCGTGCAATCGAGGCGGCTGAGGCAGCTATTGCAAACCCACTGCTGGACGATATCTCTATGAAAGGCGCGCGCGGCGTTCTAATCAATATCACAGGTGGCATGGATATGACCCTGTTTGAAGTTGACGAAGCTGCTAACCGTATCCGCGATGAAGTCGATAGTGATGCAAACATCATCTTTGGTTCGACATTTGACGAGACAATGGAAGGTCGTATGCGCGTTTCTGTTGTTGCGACAGGTATCGAGGCTGAATCACTGGGCCACAACCGTCCGGTTTTTAACGCCAACAACAATGTTTACACCAGCAACCAGCCACAGGTTAATAAAGAACCTGTAAAGCAGCAGGTGAATGCTCCGGTTGAACCGAAAACAACATACCAGACACGCGAAAGCGGTCACACTGTTGGCGGCGGTTCACACGCAGGAACATCAAATGCTGGACGCGGCGGCTTTAATGATGGTGATATGACCTCTATTCCAGCCTCTATCATTCCGCAAAACACAACACCGGGCCTGAACCCGATGATGTCTGCAGGTGGTAATACACAACAGCAAGCACCACAATCTGATTTCCAATACGGCACAGCAACAACAGTATCCCAGCAGTCATCTGCTGCGACTTCTGCCGCTGTAAAGCCACAGGAAACAGCCGGCACAGCTGCTACGCACACGACAAAGCCGATGACATTCAACCCGTCATCAGTCCGCGGACAGCGTCACGGTAACAGCTTTATTCCACCAAAGCCGTTTTCTGCTGATGATGCCGATTTGTTTGAAAATGCTGATCTGGGAACAGGCGTCAGCACCGAAGAAAAATTGGCCCTGAAAGTGACCGAGCCGACAGGCCCAAGTGCACCGACACGTCCTGCCGTTCAGGAAAAGCCCGGCTTTTTCGAGCGCCTGACAGGTCACCGCCGTCATGATATCCCAAGCGCACCGACAAAACCTGAAGGCGGCGCACAGGAAAGCATGAGCGTTCAAAACGGCGGCAAAAAAGACGAAGAGGACGAGCTCGATATTCCAGCTTTCCTACGTCGTCAGGCCAATTAAACTCAGAACATAAAGATCAACAACTCCTTGTTGAATATCGAAACCGGGGCTTCAGGCTCCGGTTTTTTTATGACCGCCTTACCAGCTCCCAGCTGCTGCCGAAACGCTTGCGCGTTATCTCCCGCGGCTTTTGGAAGTAGGTGTCGGCAAGGGCACTGGCAAAGACGCGTCGCCTTTTTCTACGCAATGGCTGAAAGCCATCCTCGTACATCTTCTGGCGGGCCCCCTTCTCTTTGAAATGAACTGTCAATTGACGGTATTCAGGATGATCAACCGATAAGCTCTGATCAAGGCTACCGCCTGCCAGACCGTTAAAATCCGCCTTTATTTTCTTTCGCCATTGATTTGCATCAACCGGCGCATCAAACAATGTTGGATCAAAGACAAGATCTTTTATCTCGCCATTCTCCCACATTATCGGCAGGGTTGCGGCCACATGGAAATACCAGCCCATAGGTGAAACCGCCGGGTTATCCTTTACCTTCAGCATATCGCCCTCTGGCGCGAAGGCACATAATTTACCCGCTCTTACGCCGGACTCCCCTTCTATCGCCTCTGCGATATTCAGGCTGCGCGCCAGGCATATGTTTGTATTGTGATGATGCATGCTGTCGCGGTCCGCAAGCCTATAGAAAAGCTCTATCGCCTGCCCCATCTCCAAGAATGTTTCTGCCATCTTGTGCCCAATTTCATTTATCAAATTAACAGCCCTAATATTATCAAGTTAATTTTATTATGTCAATTAATGTCTGCGTTTTTATTTTTACGCTGACCCCCTCGGTAAGAAAAGCCCGAATTCCCGAATCACTTAAAATGTTATGTCAAAAATACTGGCATCGACCCGGCCCCCCGGCTCCCTTCTGTTATTTTCTTAACATAACAAATAACAGTTTTATACATTATGTCTAGAACTAATATACATAAATATTTTATTTCACATATTAAGTAAAAATCGTAAAAATTATGTCGTGTTTTTCTTGACGACAAGTATTAATATTTATTTAATAGGGACATGAAGAGTTTTAAATCTTCTTTAATTAACATATGAAAGGAAAACTTTAAAAATGGCTATGACTACAATGTTAATTTTGGGCGGTGCAGCCCTGTTCGGTATCCCTGCGATTGTCGGCGCGCTTTCCAGCTGCTTGCTGATTGTACGCGAGAAAAGCGAAGCAATTATCGAGACATTCGGCAGCTACAGCACAACGAAAAAGAAAACAGGTCTGACCTTGAAATGGCCAGCCCCTATTCAAACCGTACGCGCAAAAGTACCGACAAATACACAGCAATTTAAAATGACACTGGATACAAAATCAAAAGACGAAGTCTTCGTTGGCATCCCGATTTCTATGCACTTGCGTGTAACCGACAGTTACAAGGCAACCTATGAAGCCAGCGGTGACCCCGTAGAGCTGATTAAGGATAAAGTATCGGAGTCTATGAAGACATTGTCTTCAGCTATGGATTTTGCTGATCTTTATCAGGCGCGCGACACATTCGCGACCGAAATCAAAAAGGAGATCGGCGATATGCTGAAAGACTCATACGGCTATGAAATCGTAGACGTTATCGTTGACGAGCCAAACGCACCTGAGTCATTGCAGCGCGCCTATACAAAGGTTCGCGAGTCCGAGCGTGAATTGCTGGCCGCCAATAACGAAAGTGAAGCTGAAAAGGTTCGCATTGTTAAACGCGCCGAAGCGAAACGCGAAGCTCAGGCCCTGTCAGGTAAGGGTATAGCCGAACAGCGTGCCGCGATCTTTGAAAACTATTCAGAGCAGTTCAACAAGCTGATCGAACAAGGCATGAGCAAAGAAGCCGCTGAAAAGCTTATGGCTCTTGCCATGACGCAGGATACGCTGCGCGACATCGGCGAACAAGGCAATCTGATCATTGCTTCAGGCGATGGTAACCGTCAGCTTGCAGACTTTCAGGCCTTGGGTAAAACGCTAGGCGAAAACGCGCCAAACCCAAAGCCTCGCACATCCTCCAACGATGACACGAAAGCGCCGAAGCGCAGCGCCGGCCCACGTCGTTAATATAGGTCTATAACCTGGACGGAAAGGCGTATCTTCGGATACGCCTTTTTCTATTTACAACGAAATGATACGGATTGTTTAGCTTCCGTATAGCTTTGCCAGGTGCGCCATGTTTGCCCATATCCCTCTAGTGCCCGACCCGACACGCGCATAAATTCGTCTTTTAAAGAGCTGCGCAGCACTGTTCTATGGTTTCGCCCGATCAACTTCTTTTGTTTGCGCATTAATTTGCGAGCCTGTCTGCGGGCAATGCGCACTTCTTTGTCCCAATACCAACTATGCAAGATAAACTCTGCTATATCCTGATAGGGTAAAATTTGTACTCTCTTTTCACCTTTGATATTACTGACCCATTCGCCAAGACTGACCGGCCCATTAAACATTGATGGATCAAGGACCATGTTTCTCATTTGTCCGTTTTCGGCTTTAACCTCCAGCAAGGGCGCAACATGAAATGACCATTTTATTTTACGATTATCGGGACTTTCAAATTCAAGCATTTCAGGAACATTGTCGCGCTCCAGCCAAACGCGTTTTGGGGTATATCCAGCCTCAGCCAACAAATCTGTGATGATAACCGAGCGCTCGTAACAGCCAGTATCCAGATAGCCATGCGGCATATTCGGAATATCTGCAATTTCATCAAACAGCATAATCGCCTTTTCAAGGTCCATGACACCATCATAGGTATTTTGCAACGGCGCAAAATAGGCCGAAAGTATATTAAACTTGGATAACGAGCGCTTTATAGACATGGTATATATTTACATAATACAATAAATTTGTCAATGTTTCTCCTGTAACATTCCGTCACAAAGCGTGATTTGCATAGACAAAGTGCCGTTTGATACTATAACCGTAACAAATAGTGTCAAAAGCACATATAACGAAGCGGACTAAAATAAATGAAAAACCAGAAACAAAAAACACTGGCCAAAAAGATTACCTGCACAGGCGTTGGCGTTCACAGCGGCGCACCTGCCAATCTGACGATCAAGCCCGGCGATAAGAATACCGGTTTTATTTTCGTACGCACAGATATTACGGACAAAAACAACGTCATCACAGGCCTTTGGGATCACGTAACAGAAACACAGCTTTGCACCGTATTGTCAAACAAAGACGGTGTAACGGTCAGCACGGTTGAACATGTCCTATCAGCCTTAACAGCCCTGGGTATTGATAACGCCGTTCTTGAAATTGACGGCCCTGAAATTCCGATTATGGATGGCAGCGCGATAGCTTTCGTTGAAATGATCGACACCGTTGGTGTAGTTGAACAGGATGCATCCAAACGTTTCATCCGCCTGAAAAAGCCGGTTACCTATACCAAAGGCGACAAAAGCGTGACCCTGACACCGTCACTACGTCCTGTCTGGGCAATGGATATTGATTTTGACAGCGCTGTAATCGGCCAGCAAAGCTTTACCTTTGATAATTCAGAAGACCAATACCGCAGCGATATCGCAGAATGCCGTACATTCGGCTTTTTGCACGAAGTTGAAATGTTGCAAAAAATGGGATTGGCCCGCGGTGGATCGCTGGATAACGCCATCGTCATCGATGGAGACAAAGTTCTAAACCCGAAGGGCCTGCGCTTTAAGGACGAATTCGTTCGTCACAAAATTTTGGATGCCGTCGGCGATATTATTCTGGCCGGCGCCCCCGTTCTGGCGGATTACCACGGCGTTAAAGCCGGACACGCTATGAACAACAAGGTTCTGCACGCCTTGTTCGCAGACAAAAGCGCCTACGAATTCGTCAGCGCCGATAAACTGGTGTATTTAACGGTTCAAAAAAGACCCGAGCGCGTTTCTTCTACTGCTTCACACCTTGAAGACAGCGCCTATCTTTAAGCTTTATACCGCCTGATAATCATGCTATTTTGATTTCATCATAAATCAGAGGATACAGGCAATATGGATCAGGATCTGGAAAGATTAAAGCAGTCATTGCTGAAAAACCAAAAAGACAACTATAGTGGTAAAAAAGGCGACAAGCTGAAAAAGCTGGTGTCTGATGGACAGCACCCCCCGTTTTTCTTTATCGCATGCAGCGATTCCCGCTATGATCCGAACCTTTTTCCCGATCTGGATAATGGCGATGCCTTTCTGGCCGAACATATCGCCGCACTGGTTCCGCCGTATGATGCACCCGAATCAACTGCTATTGCCGCTGCTGTGGATTATGCGGTCGAAGCGCTGAAAGTGAAACATATTATCATTATGGGCCATACGCATTGCGGCGGCGTCAAGGGCCTTGTCGAAGGTAAAGGCCCACAGAAAGTCGTCGATTGGGTGTCGCAGGCGAAAAATGTTCTGAATCACCTGCCCCCATCAAAAAGCTTTGCCGAGAAATGCGGCCACGCCGAAAAAGGTACCGTGCGCTGGAGCTTTGAAAACTTGAAACAATATCCATCTGTCGCAAAAGCGCTTAAGAACGGCACCCTGCAAATCCATGGCTGGAGATACGACATCGAAAGCGGCATGGTCGAGGCTTGGGATCAGGATAAGAAGGATTTTTCGCCTTTTTTTAATTCCGGCAGTGACAAGTCTGCCGATACAAAATCAAAAATAAAACCGCCGGGACGCTAATTGATATGAGATATTTTCTGTTTCTGATTTGTATTTTACTGCCTTTGGGCATCACAGCTTGCAGCAGTGACAAAGCCGAAGGGCCTGAAACCTCAACCACGGCCGTCAATGAACCGGCACCTGTCGACACTTTATATAATAAAGCCGCCGCCCAGATGGAGGCTAAAAGCTATAGCGCTGCGGCCGCCAGCTTTGACGAGGTCGAACGCCAATACCCCTATTCACAATGGGCCACACGCGCGCAATTGATGTCTGCTTATGCCCATTATCTGGATTTGAATTACGATCAGGCCATTATCGGCCTTGACCGCTTCATCCAATTGAACCCGGGCGATGAAAATATCGCTTATGCTTACTATTTGCGCGGCCTATCGTTCTACGAGCAAATTTCAGATGTCCGCCGCGACCAGAAAATGACACGCTTGGCACTGGATGGTTTGTCACAGGTTGTTGAACGCTTCCCGAACAGCAAATACGCGCGCGATGCCTCGCTTAAGATCGACCTGACAAACGATCACCTGGCGGGTAAGGAAATGGAAATCGGGCGTTACTATCTGGAGCGCGAGCAATATCAGGCTGCGATTAACCGCTTTCAAAAGGTTGTCGATGATTACCAGACAACAACCCATGTGCCCGAAGCCCTACACCGCCTGACAGAGGCTTATTTGGCGATGGGTCTGCCAATCGAAGCACAGAAAAGCGCAGCGGTTCTGGGACATAACTACCCGAATAATATTTGGTATGAAGACAGCTATGCGCTGTTAACAGGCGAAAACCGAAAAGGTGTAACGGAAGATAAATCCTTTTACGAGAAAACACTCGGACGGGTTTTCTAAAATTTTGATGTGGAGCAACAGGATTGCTGACGCAACTGACTATTAAAAACATTGTTCTGATCGACAGCCTGACCCTGGATCCGGGGCCGGGCCTGACGACGTTGACCGGTGAAACAGGTGCGGGTAAATCGATCCTTTTGGATGCGCTGGGGCTGGCCCTTGGTGCTCGCGCTGATGCCGGACTTGTACGAACGGGCACGGACAAGGGGCAAGTCACCGCGGTATTTGAATGCGAACAGGGCCATCCGGCACTGGCAAAACTAGCAGATCATGAAATCGAATACGACGGCGGGCAGATTATTATTCGCCGCAGCCTGTCCGCTGATGGCGGAAGCAAGGCTATGATAAATGACCAGCCGGTCAGTATCGGGCTTTTGAAAAAAATCGGCGAGGATCTGGTCGAAGTTCACGGTCAGTTTGATACCACAGGACTGCTGGATCCGAAAACACACCGCAGTGCACTTGACCGTTTTGCAGGGCTGCAGCCGCAAATCAATAAAATTTCAAACATCTTCGAGGAATGGCGGGAGGCTCGTGAAAATCTGGCTTCTGCCCGCGGCCGCGCAGAAGATGCGAAAACGCGCGAGGATTATCTGCGATACTGCATTGAAGAGCTTGACAAACTGGCCCCTCAACCGAATGAAGAGCAAGAGCTGAATGACACCCGCACCCGTTTGATGAGCCGCGAGAAAATTGCCGATGGCTTTAATAGCCTGACAGATTTAATCGAAAGCGAAGCCGGCCTTTATCAACAAATTGGCAGCGCGATTGCCACGATCGAAAAAATCCTGCCCGTCACCGGTGAGGATGGCGAGAAAATCCAGAGCGCACTGGTTGCCGCATCCCTGAATATAGAGGAGGCGGAAGGACATTTGAAATCCCTGATATCCGAAGATGACGGCGATATGGATATCAACCTGATTGAAGAGCGACTTTATGCCTTGAAAGATTGCGCGCGCAAACACAATTGTGAAATAAACGAGCTGTCACAAAAACACGAAGAATTACGCGCGGAAATCAGCCTGATTGATGATTTGGAAACAAACCTGAATGATCTGGAGAATAAAGTCAGAAAAGCCCGTCAAACCTATGTTGAAATGGCGCAAGAATTACACACACTGCGTCAAAGCGCCAGTGACAAGCTGATCAAAGCTGTCATGCAGGAACTGCCGGATTTAAAACTGGATAAAGCCCGCTTTCAGATTCAGATCACAATGCTGGAAGATGAAAACAGCTGGCGTCCACACGGCATGGATCAGGTCCGTTTTGAAATATCCACCAACCCCGGTACAGCATTCGGCCCGTTGAACAAGATTGCATCGGGCGGGGAGCTGGCCCGTTTTATGTTGGCGCTGAAACTGGTTCTGGCCAAAACATCATCTGTACCGACGCTTGTCTTCGACGAAGTCGACAGCGGTGTCGGCGGGGCGACAGCAGATGCAGTGGGGTTACGTTTAAAACGCCTCAGCGGCGATAACCAGATATTGGTCGTCACCCATAGCGCGCAGGTTGCCGCCAAAGGCAGCCGTCAATATCAGATATCCAAATCGGATGACAGTCAATTGACAACGACATCTGTCCGCGAACTGTCAGAACAAGACCGACTGGAAGAAATCGCGCGCATGATATCAGGTGCCGAGGTTACCAGCGAAGCACGCGCCGCGGCGGCAAAACTGATTTCGCAGAAAGCGGCCTAGATTATTTGTCTAGCTGTTTGTGAATTTTATCTATCAGAAATTTGAAATCGAAAGGTTTGGAAACGTAATCATCCATGCCGGCCGCAAAACATTTATCACGATCTGATTTAAAGGCATTGGCCGTCGTTCCGATAATCGGAAGGTGTTTTTTGATTTTGCCTTCTTTCTGGCGCTTGCGGATCACTTCGGTTGTGGCATAGCCGTCCATCACCGGCATTTCGACATCCATCAAAACCAGATCAAAATCTTCTTTTTCTATCGCTTTTAAGGCCTCTTCGCCATTAGAAACGCTAACTACCTTAAAACCTTCTTCTTCCAGATAATGCAGAGCAATGATCACATTACCTTCATAATCCTCGACAAGAAGTATTTTTATGGCAGCGCGCCCCTGTTGGCCAGAGGTCATCTTCTTTTTCGTACCCATACCTGTAAATACTTTCAGGAAATATTCAAACTGTGGGTTAAGACTAGTTAATAATCATATCTAATACAAATAAATAATAAAATATTGCTCGTTCAAGTGTATTTTAAGCTATAAAATATGTATATTTGGCTCAAAAGGACAATTTTTATGACTGCGCCTGAACAGAAAATACCCGAATCGGTTAGAAAACAGCATCAACAGCTTTCATTTGAAATTCATCGCCACGACGCGCTGTATCATCGCGAAGATAATCCCGAGATTTCGGATGCCGAATACGACAAGCTGCGGCGCGAGCTGGAGGCACTCGAGGCTGACTACCCCGAATTGATTACGCCCGCCAGCCCCAGCCAGAAAGTCGGCGCAAAACCATCATCACGATTCAAAAAAATACAACACAGCGTGCCCATGCTTTCACTAGGCAATGCCATGAATGAACAGGATGTTCACGATTTCATCGAACGCATCAAACGGTTTTTAAAATGGCCTGATGATCAGCCGATCGAAATTTTCGCCGAGCCCAAAATTGACGGCCTATCCTGTTCAATCCGCTACGAAAAAGGTGAATTGAAATATGCTGTCACACGCGGCGACGGTGAAACCGGCGAAGACATCACCGCCAATATCAAAACACTGGGCGATATCCCCCACAAAATTTCGGGTGCGCCTGATATTTTGGATGTACGGGGCGAAGTTTATATGCGCCACGATGATTTCAAGGCCCTGAACGAACGCCAGGCTGAAAATGGCGATAAGATCTTTGCCAATCCGCGCAATGCCGCCGCAGGGTCCTTGCGCCAGCTCGATTCAAATATCACGGCATCCCGCCCGCTACATTTCTTTGCCTATGCTTTAGGCGAGGCATCATCACCGATTGCTGACACGCAAAGCGGGATACGCGGGGCACTGGAGAAATTCGGCTTTTCTGTCACGCACCCAATCACCTTAACGCCTGACACGGGCAAGCTGTTGGATTACCACAGCCAGGTCGAGGAAGCGCGCAGCACGATCGGCTATGATATCGATGGTATCGTATACAAGGTCAATGATCTGGCATTGCAGGATCGCCTCGGGTTTGTATCGCGTGCGCCGCGCTGGGCTATTGCGCATAAATTTGCAGCAGAAAAGGCCGTAACCCGTCTGAATGAAATCCGTATACAGGTCGGGCGCACAGGCACCCTGACCCCCGTTGCCGAACTGGACCCTGTGACCGTCGGCGGCGTTGTTGTGTCACGTGCAACGCTGCATAATGCTGATGAAATCGAACGCAAGGATGTGCGCGAGGGCGATATGGTCCGCATTCAGCGTGCAGGTGATGTGATCCCGCAGGTTCTGGGCCCCGTATTGGATAAACGCCCCGCAGGGTCGAAACCCTATGTCTTCGAGGCCGTCTGCCCGGTCTGCGGATCAAAAGCCGTGCGCGAAGACGGCGAGGTTGCCTATCGCTGTACAGGCGGCCTTATCTGTGATGCACAGGCGGTTGAACGTCTGAAACATTTTGTCAGTAAATATGCATTTGATATTGATGGTTTGGGTGACAAGATCATTCGCCAGTTCTGGGAAAAGGGATTAATAAAAACCCCTGCCGATATCTTCGGGCTGGAGGATGAAAACAAAGCCCTTACACCACCGATCCAACAATGGGAGGGTTGGGGCGCGCTGTCCGTGCAAAATCTTTTTGCCTCGATCAATGCGAAGCGCAGCATACCACTTGAACGTTTCATATATGCGCTTGGTATACGTCAGGTCGGCCAGGCAACCGCCAAACGTCTTGCCCAGCGTTATCATGATTTTGAAACGTTGCAGGCCGAAATGCGCGCTGCAAATAACATCGAAAGTGACGCCTACCAGAAACTAACCAACATTGATGATATCGGACCACTGGTGGCAGCTGACCTGACCGCCTTCTTTAATGAGGGGCACAACCAAACCGTGCTGGATGATCTGACAGAGATACTGGAGATCACCCCCTATGATGCGCCTGAAAAAACCGACAGCGCAGTATCGGGAAAAACGGTTGTTTTCACAGGAAAGCTTGAAAAAATGGGCCGCAGCGAAGCCAAAGAAATGGCCGAACGTTTAGGCGCACACGTTACAGGGTCGGTTTCGAAGAATACAGACTATGTTGTTGCTGGTGCTGATGCAGGCAGCAAACTGAAAAAGGCTGAATCTTTGGGCGTGACTGTTTTATCCGAAGATGACTGGCTGGAAATGGTCCGCTAAAAACTATCGGCGGCGCTTGGGTGTTACACTGGGCGGTGGCGGCCCCATAACAATTCGGCCGATGCGCACAGGCTCCATCTTGTCTTGCATGATCGGCTCAAAGAAACGTTTTACATTCTCCAGCCATGGCGATCTGATCGCATCACGTTCAATCCAGATTTCATGCTTGGATTTGGGATAATAATCACTGGCCGCATTAAACAGGTGTTTCACAGCACGTTTTTGCGCTGAAACCGATACCAATTTGTCTTTGCCGCAGATCGAAATATGCGTTGGGGTAATGATTTTTTTCAGCGTGGCTTTTCTGTTGACCCGCTTTAGCGATGACATCGAATTACCGACCCAATCAACTGTAAAATCGCCCAACTGAATATCGGTTTTATTTTGGTATAGCTCGACAAAACGGCGGTGACGTTCGGCATCGGATGTTTTTCTGTTACTTTTAAAATCATGTTTATCCGCAGACCAAGGCCCGCCGCCCGGAATATAATCGCCGCCCTTTCCCACAGCACGAAAAGATGCCACGACGGAGCCGACAGCACTGCGCGGCACACCACGGCTGTTCATATCGAAATATGATGCATTCAAGCTCATCGCGTCAAAGATATAGTTATATCGCTCTGCAAAGCGCGTACCGATATGCCCGCCCATCGAAAAACCCATATAGCCGATTTTCTGATCCTTCGGCACTTCTATAACTTTGGTAGCAAATTGATGCAGATCGTCACAATGATGATCCATAAAATTCGGAACATCATATGGTTTATGCGGATCGTTTTTATCCTTGCGATCGGACCCACCCTGCCCCATCCAGTCCATAACATAAACGTTATAGCCGGCGGCGGTCAGATCATTCATAAGCTCGAAAAATTTTTCGCCTGACTCGCCATAGCCGGGGCCCAAAACCATTGTTCCCAAAGGCTTTTCAACTGTTGTCTTGGCGTGGCCATAACGAATTTGCTGACCGCGTGAGTTTTCGAAATAAGAAAAGCGAAACCCTTTGGGCGGCGCAAAATTGTCATTTGCGTTGGACATGAATTCCCCTTGTTTGTGTACTACTAAAGATTACCACAAAAAGCCCGAAGATCAAGGTTTAGGCTTTAATTGCTTTTCGGGGCAAAATCCTTGCGGCGTGGCTTGGGTGTTTTGCGCATATCCGTCCCAGCCAATATCATCATCATTGCAAGGAACAAAGAGCTGATCGTCCCCAAAAATCCGAAAAGGGTCACATCACTCCAATCCCGATCATTATCAAGGGTCATACATTCTTTGACATCTGCGCGATCCCAGTAAGATCCCTCTTGGTTAAAAGCCACCTTACATTCTTTCAACGCATAGGGCTCGACATTAGCATCAACAAGACCCAGATCAAACTGATCCAGAATGCTTTCGTAACCTGCAAATTGCTGTTCTGTCATACGGTCATCATCAAACATGTAATTTGAAATTACACTTCTCAGGGCACGGCTTTCTGCCGCCTGCATATTTCTTTCTGCTTCCAATTCCGGCGAAACATCGCCATCGTAACGGTCCTGATAAACCTGTTCGTTATAAACATCCTGTACTGCGGTAGAGGCCAAATATTCGGCCACATACTTATCCATGCTTTCCGTCATGGTTTGGTCGATTTCGGCCGTATCTGCAGAATAACTGTCAACGGTATGATCTTCTGTTAATGGCCCGCTAACCATCAAAAGCGGAGCAGCGGCAGTTAGCCAAAAACGTTTTGATTTTGGGTTTAAAAACCGTTTGGCTTGATACTTCGTCATCTCGCCTTTATAGGTTTTCTCTTTTTCTTTTTTCTTTGCCATGTCAGTCTCCTCGGTTCAATTTCCTTTGGGTTTAAAATCTTTGCGGTTCGGTTTAGGGCCCTGTTTTAAAAAACTTTCACCGGGTATCAATAAAGCCAACATCCATAAAAGTGATAAAAAGGCACCGCCCAATGTTTTGGTTAAAACCTCTTCCCAATCAAAGTTATTTTCCAGCGTCATGCAGCGCTCGACTGATTGCGTGGTACTACGAAGGCCGTCACCATGACCATCCCGATCAGTATCTTCATATTTTATCCGGCATTCATTTAAGGCGTAGGGTTCTACGTTATCAGGGACAACACTGGCATCAAACTGGTCCATTAACCAGTCGTAATCCTTGAATTGATGTTCTGTCATACGTGGATCATCAAACATATAATTGTAAACCATACGTCCCTTCCACATTGCGTCTTTTTCAGCCAAATTATGTTGGCGCTCCAGATCAACAGAAACATTGCCATCATATCTATCGTTATAAACAGCGCGGTCAAGCTCATCGACTTTTTGTTTGGCTGCAATGTAATCCAGCACTGCATTGGCAGCATTTTCCGTCATTGTGACATCAATCTGTTCGATATCGGGTGCATAGCTGTCAACCGTATCGTTTTCGGTAATTGGCCCAGCCGTCAAAAGGAATAGCGGCGCCAAACCGGCAACCCAAAAACGTTTTGATTCACCATTAAAGAACTGCTTGGCCTGATATTTTGCCATCTCTTTTTTATATGATTTTGCCATCTAATTTCTCTTATTAATTCTTCGGGGGCTCTAATTTTCGTCGATCCGGCCTAGGGGTGGGGCCCATTCCTTGCCCAAAATTAGCAAGCAAAAGGACCAACGTTAACGAAAAAACAAAGCCAATAAACGTTTTAAATTCAGGTTCATCGTCATAGGCCATTTCACCATCAGCCATACATCTCTCGACTGCTCTATCGCCGCTTAAATTGAAATCGCCATCCGAAAATTTCACCCGGCATTCTTTTAACATGTATGGATTGACATCATCTTGCGCAACGCCTAAATCAAGCGCATCCAAAGTTGCCTCGTAGGATATAAACTGCTGCTCGGTCATACGGGGATCAACAAACATATATTCCCTGATATTCAAATACTGATCAAAACTGTGTCGATTTATTGCCCAGCTGTATTTTATTTGATCTCTTCCTGACATATCTCCTTCTGTATAGGCGCGAACGGTATCAAGCCGCCTTTGATCTGCCGAAATATAATCTGCAACAAAATTATCCAGATTCTCTGTCATGGTTTGGTCAGCCTGTTCCATATCCGGCTGAAAATCATCAACTGTATTGCTTTCCAGCGCCGATCCGCCCATCAGTAATAATGGCGATATTGACGTCAGCCAGAACCTTTTGGACGCCGGATTAAAAAAGCGCTTGGCCTGGTATTTTGCCATTTCTTTGTTATAGCCTTTTTTGGGAAGTTCTTTACCCACAAAAATCTCCATAATCTGTTTGCATAAAACTACTACGGGGCGCGCACAGAGTCAAGGAATTATGTATAAATTATACCGTAGGTAAATATCAGGGGCTTTTGTTTAAAAACACAAGACTAGGCCTTAAGGTCAAAGCGGTCCAGAACCTGTTTCTGATTTTCTTCCAGTTTTTCAACTGAAAAATCCTGCGTTAGGTCATTGAATAGTTTGTACCAATTGACTTCCGCTTTTAAATGCAGAAAAACCGAACCCAGGCCCAGTGCGGCACGATCCATGAAAACAAATTCACGCGGCACCTTTACACCCCCTGCGCGGCGCAGTTCCTGATGCACTTTTTCTGCGGTTTCACGGCCATACACACCCTGCCCCTCCTGAACAATGCCGATTGGGCGGGTTTTATCCTCCAGAATCGGCCCGTATAAAAAGCGCGCCCATACGTTCAAAATTTCCAGCATGTCTTTATTTATATTCTCAAAGCCCCAGCGTTTATATGCGCTGACCGTAAGTTCGGGGTCATCATCGCGTAGGGCGCGATACAAATCGATGACACCCTGTACGAATTTTGGCGGGAAAATCCGCACACAGCCAAAATCAAGCAAATTTACCGACAGGTCGTCACGAATGGTATAATTGCCCGGATGCGGGTCACCATGGATAATACCGTAATGATAGAACGGCACGTACCATGCATGAAACATATTCATTGCGATCTGCGCACGCACGTCAGGGGCCGCATCTTTATATGTCATGATTTTTTGCCCCTCCAGCCAGCTGGCTGTTAAAAGCCTGCCCGTTGATAAATCATCAATGACTTCGGGCACATAGACGTTTTTCTGATCCCGCAGCATATAACCATACATTTTGGTATGCCTGGCTTCGCGCTTATAATCCAATTCTTCGAACAGACGTTCAGTAATTTCTTTGTAAATTTCTTTGGTGTCAATCGCCTTGTCATAGCTTTCGAAAATCGAAAGGATCAGCTTTAATTGCGAAAGGTCGGATTTAACGGCCGATTCCATATCCGGATATTGCAATTTGCAGGCAACCGTTTGTCCATCAGGCGTTATACCTTTATGCACCTGCCCCAATGATGCGGCTGCAACCGCGTCATGGGTAAATTCCTGAAATTTGTCCTGCCAGTCCGCGCCCAGCTCGGCGCGCATACGACGCTTGACAAAGGGCCAGCCCATCGGCGGTGCATCCGCCTGCAGTTGCTGTAATTCAGCCGTATATTCCGGCGGCAGGGCCTGTGGGATCGTAACCAGCAATTGCGCAACCTTTAACAACGGGCCCTTTAAATTACCCAAAGCGGCCGTTAGCTGTTTTGCATGTTCCGGTTTGTCAATTTCGCGCCCCAGATATTTTTGACTGGCCAATTTTGCCGCCAAGCCACCCATTGTCGTCGAAACCTTGGCATAGCGTGCCGCGCGCCCTAAAACCGATCCTCTATCAAGATTCTTGTCCTGTCGGTCACGTTTACCTGTTTTTTTATCTGTCATTGTGAAATATCTTTAAAACGGAAAACCTGATTACGCCCGTTTTGCTTGGCGTGCCGTACAGCCGCTGCTGCACGCGCAACAGCGCTATCAATTCCGGTTTCGCTTTTCTTGAATTCTGATATACCGATGCTGATCGTACATTTCAAACGATCGGCATTTTCACCTATCTCGCTTTCGCCGATTGTTTTACGCAGGCGCTCCGCAATAATTTTGGCTTGCTCGGCTTTGGTTTCCGGCAGTATTGCAATAAATTCACCGCCGCTCCAGCGACCGAACAGGTCGACATTACGCAACATGTTATAACAGATCGTCGATATGCGTTGCAGCATCTTGTCGCCCGTCATATGTCCATGCGCATTATTAAAATCCTGAAAACGGTCAATATCCAGCAGTAATAATGACAACGGTCTGTTGTAGCGTTTTGAACGCCTGGCTTCAGCCTCGGCCAGCGAGATAAAGCGTTGACGGTTATATACGCCAGTCAGCGCATCTGTTGAAATCAAACGCAGAACTTCTTCATCGTTGCGGCGTTCACTGGCAATATCTTTAATAACCAGCACTGCCAGATTACGCCCACCCTGCCTGTAGGGCAGCATATGGGCATTGGCCTGAAATTCATGACCGCTTTTCTTCAAACCGATAAAGGTAAAATCATGGTCGCTGACATCTTTATGAATGCTTTTGTCTTTGGTCAAAACCTCAAGAATGCGCTGCTGATCCTGACGCAAATGTTCGGGCACCAGCAGGCTAAGCGGTTGGCCGATAACTTCTTCCTTGTGGTAAGAAAATATCTTTTCTGCCTGCTCGTTAAACATCAAGATGCCCATTTCCTCGTCAAGGGTAATAATGGCATCAGATGAGAACATGACAATCTGTTCGGATATCTTTTCCGTCAGGTGAACATTGCCAATTGCTTTTTTTATTATTTCGAACATTCTGCTATAATCTTGTTATCTTCTGCATAATAGCATAAATAATAAATATGAATAAATCTTCAAAAACACGTAATGAAAAGCATAAAATCCTGAATTCAGCCCTAAAAACCGCTGAAAAAACGGGTTGGGACGATGATCTGCTACAAGAACTTAAGGCAGAATACGGAATCGTTGCCATGACACAGCATTATCCGGATGGTCTTTTAGATCTGGCCTATGAATTCGCAGACTGGGCGGATGCCGAGATGTTACAGGCGCTGGCCGCAAAAAAAGATAAAGGACAAATGAAAATCACAGCGCAGATCACATTCGGCGTTCGGGCGCGCCTGATGGCCCTTTCGGCACATAAAAAGGCCTTTAAATCATCTGTGAAATACATGATGCATCCGGCGCGCGCACCTTACGTCAAAAAAATGACCTGGCAAACCGCCGACCGGCTATGGAATGCTGCGGGCGATACCGCAACTGATTACAATCATTATTCCAAACGCATACTGCTGTCGGGCGTGCTGGCATCGACCACGCTTTACTGGTTAAAGGACAAGTCAGAAAATTACGACAGCACATGGGCCTTTCTGGATCGTCGCATAAATAACGTTTTAAAAATAGGTGGCCTGATCGGGCGCCTAAAGAGAACGGCAAAATCTTAAAAACTATAGTGTTTATTAACCGTTTTAGCGCTAAAATGAAGATGTAATGTTTGGGTTAGAGCTTTTGACAGTTCCTGCCGTGATGGCAACACAGATCGCATTTTCACAATGCGAAGATAAGCCTTTGCCTAAAATCAAGACACAGATCATCGCCCGCGAGACGATGTATGATAACAGTAAAAGCCACCGTCAGCTGGAACAATTCAGCATTGATACCGTCTCCCCCTACGAGGCCGGCGTCCATTCCAAAGTCAGCGGCCTGATGTCAGGCAATATCAATGTTTCCATGAAAGCGAATATTGCATGGAGCACCCATCCGATCACTAAAAACACATGTATGTGGTATGACGAAATCAAGGTTGATATTATCAGCGAGCCGACAATCTACATTGCCTCCGAACATCAGGGCGATCGTTGCCGCTATAATGCGACTATGCGCCACGAATTAAAGCATATCGAAGTCGATCAGGCGATTATGCGCAAATATAGCGCACAGTTTGACAATGTCGTCAGACAGGCCGCACGTAAAATTGATGTCGTAGGACCGTTTCACGCCAATGATATCGAAGCACGGCGCGCCTATTTCGATGCGGGCATTCAGGATGCAATTGAATATACATTGGAACAAATGAAGGCCGAGCGCCGCATCAAACAACAGAAAATCGATTCAAGACACGAATACGACCGTCTCTCCAGAATGTGCGGCGGCCGATAGGCCCCGGTTATGCGCGGCCGATGACCGTGTAAATCTCGTCAATATCATCTGCATGCATAATATCGTCCTGCGGCGGATTGAATTGGCGCATATGAAGGCTGTTGCCGTTCCGGTCCATATAACGGCGCAGATGGGCCTGACCGTTTTTCATCTTGATCAAACAGTCTTTGCCGATTTCAGGGGGACGACCGGGATGAATGTAAACCAGCTCGCCCGGGAAATAGCGTGGTTTCATATCGTCAGAGAAAACATAAATGGCAAAACCGTCTTGAACACCATTCAGGTATGGATGCCTGATAACCCAATCGACAGGGGCTTCACTCTCAATATCCAAATCCATTTGCAAGGAATCGTCCTGACGTCCGTATACGGGCACAGGCATATTTTGCGATGCGGACACGGCCTGACCGGATGGGGCTGCAGCGGCGTAAATTTCAGCCTGCGGTGTAAAATGACCATTATTATTCTGATATGTTTGCCCCAGATATTTTTCGATAACCGAAACCTCGTCAACTTTGACTTTGCGGGCGCCATGTAGCATGCGGTTGACTGCGGCAGGGTTTAGCCCCATTGCCTCAGCCAAGCCTTTTTGTGAAAGATCACGGCTGGAATCAATAACGGACTTTATCCAGATATGTATCGGCTGCATTTAAGTTCTCCCTTTGCACCAGTCTAAGCATTTCAATTTACAAATCCAGAAAAAACGCATCTTATTGTAATTTTATCAATAAATTATAAAAAAAGTGATAATTTAGAAATTTATATGGACATTAATTGCGATTTATGCAATTTATTTATATCTGCAAAAATAAAACAAAGAGCCGGATATGCCCACACCTTCAGACACATCCCTGATTAATGCCGTCAACCTCATCGATTGGACAGATTGGAAACCCGTATGGACGATTAAACCCGGTAAACGCAAAAAGCAAGTTGCCGTCACACCATATGACTTCCAGGAAAACCATTCCCCTACACGTCGCGCATCGTCAAATGCACGCCAGCGCATTCTTGATGCACGCCTGTGGAACAAGCTATCTGCTAATCAACAGGATGCGGCCATCCGAATCGAACGTGCCTGCCACCTGCTCAACAAGGGCCTTGGATTTCGGATATCATCACCACATCGTGAACGCATTTCGGGCAACCGGCCACAGAATATCGATGATTACCAAAACCATTTGACCAATATTTATCTGAAATGGGCGCAGGAATGTCAAAAGGAACAGCTGTCCCACGCCGCCTGCATCGATATTCTGGTTTTCGGTAAAAGCTGCAGCGCCGTTGACACTGCCCGCCGTATCCGCAAAGGCTGGGCGCGGCAGAATCTGGATGATTGCCTCAATCTTTATTGCAAGTTGAAAGGCTGGCCAGTTGAGAAATAATACTTGATTTATTTTTCATAGGTAATTATCATAATATAAAATTATTCGCGAGAGACTCTGGTATAAATATAAATAAAGAAAATTTAAAAGCTGCGCTTGATAAAGCTTTGGCCCGCAAAAGCAAGATCGAAGGAGAGCGGGAAAGATACTATAACGGTCTTGACCACCCGGATGCCGATTATATACGGCAAGATGTCGGCGATGCTTTTAAAGCACTTGAATACGCGCTCGATAAAGCCCAGATTTTATCACAGCCTGTTATTATTGATAAAAACCCAAAAGGTAGCGTTCAAATTTCAATCGAGATATGGGGGACACAATTCAATTCCCCTATAAAAGTTAGCCTAACTGAGGATAAGCGTTACAGAAATCCGCCCCATGGCCTTATTCATAAAAAACACTCAAGAGAAGAAGTTTTAAATATCCTCATATCCAAAGCTGCCAGCCAAGGGATAGGCGTTTTGAATGACTTTATCTCCCATTTGGAAAACCTTAAGAAGGAAAGAGGTTGGGACTTTAATCCCAATGCCCCTGTAAAACCTTTCAAACTTTAATTAATCAACCTCGTTCAGCACTTTACGCAGGCGATCGACAATCGTGCCAATTTCGTCTTCGTTGACGATAACCGACGGGTACAGCCCCAGTACATCGACGGTATAGCGCATCGTAATGTCCTGTTCAAAGAACATCTTGTTGAATACCTCGGCTGCACGTGATTTTTGATCGTCTGGGCGATCACCCAAATCAATCTGCACCCCGCCCATTAAACCGCAGGCGCGGACATCAACAACATAGGGCGCATCTTTCAGCGTATGCAGCGCATCTTCCCAGACAGGGGCAATGGCTTGCGCCTTTTGATACATACCGTCTTCGTCAATTAATTCCTGCGTTGCAAGCGCCGCTGCACAGGATAAAGGATGCCCCGAATAGGTATAACCATGCAGGAATTCAATATTGTTTTCGGGTCCTTGCATAAAAGCATCATAAATTTTATCGGATACGAACGTTGCACCCAGCGGCACCGTCGCATTCGTAATCCCTTTGGCGGATGTTATGATATCGGGCATGACATTGAATTTTTCAGCAGCTGTCGCATAGCCCAAACGTGCCCAAGCGGTAATCACCTCGTCAAAGATCAGTAAGATATCATGTTTCGTGCATATTTCGCGCAGGCGCTCAAGGTATCCGACTGGCGGCACCAATGTGCCTGTCGACCCCGCCACAGGTTCCACAATCACACAGGCAATATTCTCGGCGCTATGCAGGTAAATCATATTTTCAAGCTCGTCCGCCAGATGTGCGCCCCATTTGGGCTGGCCTTTTGAAAAGGCCTGATGGTCCAGATTATGCGTATGCGGCAGGTGATCACAGCCGGGAATCAATGATGACGCATAGTTTTTCCGCATATAGGAAATTCCGCCCACAGAAATGCCGCCGAAATTCACGCCGTGATAGCTGCGTAAACGGCCAATCATCCGCGTTTTTTCGGACTTGCCGCGCGCACGCCAATAGGCAAGGGCAATTTTCAGCGCCGTATCGACAGCCTCTGATCCAGAATTACTGAAAAAGACATGATTGATATGCTCGGGCATCGCTTTGCACAAACGGTCTGCGGCCTCGAACGCGACAGGGGATGAAAATTGAAAATTCGGCGCAAAATCAAGCTGGGCCGCCTGTCTTTGGATCGCCTCGGTAATTTTGGGGTGATTGTGCCCGAAATTCGTACAGCCAAAGCCCGAACAGCCATCCAGCATTGTGCGCCCATCATCGGTTTTATAGTACATTCCTTCGGCCGAAACCAACGTGCGCAAACGGTTCTTCTTGTAATCGCGTTGCGGGGTAAAGGGCATCCAGAACGCCTCCAGTTCCTTTGGAACGTCTTTGTGCTTATTCTTCTTTTTCTTTGCCCCGATGCCAAAAACCATGATTTTTCCCCTGTAATGTAATAGACTATCCAGTATAGCATTATGCGGTACGACTGCAATAGATTGGGATCAAGATCATGACAGACAAAGAAAAATTAAACGGCGCGTCACAGGGTAATGTACGCGATATTTCGGAAGAGCGCGCCAAACGTCAGAACAAGCCTGAAAAGCCCGAACACGAACCGATTTTGAACATCCCGCGTATGGTCAAAATTCTCTGCAGTATTTTTATTGCGATGTTTTTACTGACATATTTTCTGGATGTCGAAACAGCGAACCAAATCTTTCTCTATCTCGCCTTTCTACCCAACCTGTACGTCGACCCGTCACAGGGATATGTCTGGCAGCTGCTGACAATGCCCTTTACACATGCATTACTGCATGGCGGGTGGTTTCATTTATTCATCAACCTTGGCATGATGCTGGCCTTTGGGTCTGCCGTTGAAAAATATATCGGCGGTAAAAAACTGCTGGTCTTTTTCCTGATCACTACGGCGATCGGCGGTCTGACACATTTGGCGTTCTATTGGGGGTCGGTCGGGGCGCTAATTGGTGCATCAGGCGGAATCAGCGGCCTGTTCGGTGTTTTGCTGCGCATATTGCAAGATCGCGGTCAAATGGAACCCGGCTGGCGCGGGTTGATGCCGATTACACTTTTGTGGGTTGGTGTGTCAGTTCTATTTGCCCTCTTTACGACAGCGCCCGGCGGCGGATCAATTGCATGGACCGCACATGTCGGCGGCTTTTTATCGGGGCTATTGCTTTATACGCCCGTCATGCGGATGGTAAAATAATCAGGCCGATGGCGGCTCGATAAAGCCCGTATTTTCAACATAGGCTGGTCGGTCCGGCAATTGGCGGACCAGCCCATCGGGGCTGCGCCAGTCAATCGTGTTAAAGCTTTGGCAAGATGGGCACAGCGGGTTCCAATCAATGGCTTTATATCCGCAAGCATTACAGTGCCAATCCGGGCCGGGGCGCGCCTCGGCCGCCAGTTCCAGCCATTCGCGTGATGTTACATCGTGTCGCCCGTCACGCTGTTCCAGTTCAGCCAGCTGACGGTATGCGCCCGCTGATTTCAGCCAGTCGCGTGCCTCCTGATAAAAGCCCATCTCCATTGCCGCCTGCCCCATCAGCGCATTACTTTCGGGGCGATAGGTCGCTGTTGAATACAAACGTTTGTACCAACCAAGTTTATTACTCTTTTTATCATCTTCTGTTTTGCCTTTGGCTTTTGGCGCCAGATCAGCCCACAATTTTGCCAAATCAGGGTGCGGGGCCTGCGGCCAGGCTTCCTCGATCACTTTGATGGCTTGACGTTTTTTACCACGCTTAACCAGCAGCTTCGCATATAGGGTCGATGCCGGCGTATATCCGACATCAATGCGGTAGGCTTTTTTCGCAAGGCTGAGGGCTTGGGTTTCAAGGCCTTTTGACAATCCCTGCTGCGCGCGTGCGACCAGCAGACATTGATGGTGCGCATTACCTTTTTCACGATCAAACACGCCAAGGCGAATTGCCTTTGTCAGCGTTTTATCCGCTTCAATCCACTGGCAGGCATGTGTTTCGGCATCAAATAGGGCGCGCAATATCCATTCACGCTTAGGGTGCAGGTTTTCAGCAACGCGCAACAACAACAGCGCCTGTTCCTGATCGTTTTCTTTAATCGCTTCGTTCATCAAACCGCGCAAACCAAAGAAAGCGGCATTCTTATCCTCCAGCAAGGTTTCAAATTCAACGCGTGCGCGAGACGGATTATCATTCAATAACGCCGATTGTGCGGCCAGCAAACTCGCCAGCGGGGCATCCGGAATCAAATCGCTTGCGCGTTTTGCCTGCTTATCAGCGGCTTTGGCATCTCCCGCTGCAACCGCCACAAGGCCCTTTGTCACAGCCTCGTATCCTTTTTCACGGCTGCGCACCGCATGATACTGACGCATAAAGGCCGGCACATTCACAAGGCCACGCCATAAATGATAAACAACAGCAAAAAGAACACAGATTGTCAGGCCCACTGCCATTAAAAAGCCGAATGTCGTTTCGAGTAAATATCCGTTCCAGTTGATGACAACCTCGCCCGGGCGCATCGACAGCCACATGACGATACCGACAAAGATAATAAGCTTAAACAGAAACCATAGGGGTTTTAACATTTATAACATCCTGTATTAAGGGGCCAGACCAGGGTATGTGCCCTGTATTGCCCCCGGTTTGTTGTTTTGCGGTTGGGACACGACAGCCTTTGACGGCCCCGAAAGGGGACGCAACAATCGAGACATCAGGCTTTGCAAGCCATCCGTTGAAAGGCTTTGCCCGGACATCAGGCTCTGCATCACATCCATGGTCAGTGCGCGTGTCGCCTGATCGGCGTAAACACGGCTTTGCGCATCTGCAATCCATGGGGCAGCAACCTTGGCAGATTCCCCTTCCAGTTTTTGCAGCTCGGCAATCGCACCGCTAATATCACCTTGGTCGATTTTCATTTGCGCACGTACAACCGTTGCGTCAACCGTATCACTGGTTGAATCATCAACGCGTCTGACAGTCATCATACGGCTGAGGCGTTCCATCGCACGGTTCTGGATGGATGCATCTTCGCCGCGCATCTTTGCCATGACAATATCACCCGCAAGGCTTTGAAATTCGCCGCTTAGGTTTTCTTGGGACAAAACCCCCGATTCCGCATAAGGCGCAAGGCGCTGGATCGAAGCCTGTATTTCAGGATTGTCGTTATTCAAAGATTGCAGTAACTGCAAATCGTTTCTGAAAGAAGTATTTTCACGCCCCAAGCTGCTGCGCACTTCGTTAAGGGTCAAAAGCATCAAACCTGCCTTCACATCTTCGGCTTTCACATCTTTCATAACCGTTGCCAAAATCGGGTCTTCCTGGCGAATAGCGCTGAGGTCTTGCGATGTCAGGTTCCCGCCGTATTGGTTCAGGGTCTGTTGCAAGGCCTGTAAACTGTTTTCCAATGCCTCTGTTCCACCCGGCGTATTCATCAATCCGGAAACCTGATTCATCATACTGCCCAGGCCATATAGTTTTTGTTCGGCAAAACTCATTTGCTGTTGCCAATTGCTATTGGCCATATTTTCAGCCACTTGTTCGGCCGATTGAACCTGTTTCATAATTTCATTTTTAACGCGTTCCAGCTGATCCAATCCTTCATTGATACGTCCGCCGATTGATGAACGCTCTTCCTTGATCGTCTCAAGGCGGCGATTCATAGCCGCCATTTCTTTCTGCATCTGTTCATATTCAGCCGCACGTTTTTTCATGCCGTTATATTCGGGAAGTAAAAGGAATACGCCAACAATCATGATCACGATAAATAGAAACACAAATGTTAAGAGCGAACGCTCCAGAAATTTTTTCTTATGTTGCCATTCGGCTGCACGCTGTTGACGGCGGTCCAGGCCGGAACGGCGGTCATTAACACGGCGGTCGGGTCCTTTAAAATTCGGATCCTGTTCACGGCGGCGATCGCCCGCATTGCGTCGGTCGCTGTAATCACGACGGTCACTTTCAATATCGGGTTGCGCCATAAATTTTGATGATGTTGACGATGCCGGCTTTGGATCGGCATCTGTTTTTTTATCTATAATCTCCGGCTTTGGTTCGGATTTTTGAGCTGCCATTGGTGTATCCGATTTGGCTTCTGGCGCCTCTGTTTTTTCAGGTTCGGGAGTGTTTTGCTCTGCCGCATCCAGTGCAATGCCGTCTTCTTTTGCCGCCTGCAAGACTTCAGGTACACGGTTTTCAGGCACAATGCCGCGTTCTTTCCATCCTTGAACGGTACTGGCGGCAATGCCGAGGCGGTTCGCCAATGGGCGCAGGCCACCGAACTTTTCAATCACTTCTTCTGCCGGTAATGTTTTATTGTCATCACTCATTTTTATCAGCCTTTCAACTCGATACATTTTTTAATCAGACCGTTTTCGGTTTTTTCGTCCGAGACCAGAATTTTTTTCCAGTCTGCAAATTTCAAAGCCTCTGTCACAGGATCGCTGATGCATATTGCATTCACATCATGCATATGATCCATCACGCCATGCTCTTCCGCCAGCGCGGCAAAAGCCGCCGCCGTACGTTTCGAAAAAAAGACGACAGATGATATATCACCCGTACGTATCGAGACCAGTGCATCTTCCTGCATACGCGGGGCGCGGTCCATGCGGTAGACCTGAAGGGGGGCGACAATAAAGCCATCCTCTTTTAAGGTCTCGTAAAAGTTATCCTCAACATGTTCGCCGCAGGGGTGCATCAAACGTGCGCCCGGTTCTGCCTTTTCCATGATCAGTTTTGCCAGATCGGCACTGCCGCCCGGCCCGGCTGTCACATTTTCAAAGCCGCGATCTTTTGCTTTTTGCGCCGTTTTCTCCCCGACGCAATAGGCCGGCATGTCAAAATTGACTTGAAAGGACAGATCACAGAAATATTCAACCGCGCGCGGGCTGGTAAAAATAAAACCGTCTTCAGCATGGCGATCCATAAAGACGACATTATCGGCACGTACGGGAATCAGCATCGGATCCAACACGCATTCGATTCCGTTTGAAACCAATCTGTCTGCCATTTTCTGTGCAACGTCTGCGGGCCGTGTAATCAAAACTTTTTTCAAAATGCAAATCCCCGTTTAAATATGCATATAGATTAACGCGAAGGCGTACGCGTACACAAGGATAATATTACTGATTTATAACTTAAACAAAGCCCTTGGGCAGACCCTTCAACATCTCGGCGGCCAGATCGGCGCCCATTTTTTGCGCTTGTATTTCGTCCTGTACGCTTGCCGTGATATCGCATGTTTTTACGTCCGTGCCTTCGAAGTCACTGGCAAAAGCACGCAGGCGCAACTGATCACCGTTCAGTTCCGCATATGCCGCTAACGGACTGCGGCACGACCCGCCCATGCCGGCCAACCACGCGCGTTCGGCCTTAACACAGATGCCCGTTTGCAGATCATGAATTTCAGAAAATAAGTCATGCAGATCATCGCGGTCTTTTTTGAATTCAATCCCGATCGCACCCTGCCCGACTGCGGGCAGCATTTCAGAAGGCTCCAAAATGGTTTGCATCATATCTTTATACCCGCCGCGGATCATACCTGCCGCTGCCAGAAAGGTACCATCAACCTCAGCGTGGGCAATTTTCTTCAGGCGCGTGCCGATATTTCCACGAAACGTAACAATGTTCAGATCGGGCCGTTTCGCCAAAACTATCGCTGCACGGCGTGGGCTGGATGTGCCAATTGTCGCGCCCTCGGGCAGGGCGGTAAAATGACCAACTGTAGATGATAAAAATACATCACGCGCATCGGCCCGCGGCAAAAAGCACGGCATCACCATGTCATCATCCAGAATGCCCGGAATATCTTTGGTGGAATGCACCGCGCAATCAATGATGCCATCGCGCATCGCCTGCTCGTGTTCTGATGCCCACAAGGCCTTGCCGCCATGTTCGACCAAAGACAGGTTATCTTTTTGGGTTTTATCACCGTATGTTTCCAAACCCACGATTTCAATCGCGCCATCTGAACACAGTTCAGAATGCGCAGCCTTCAGTGCCGCCACAACCATTTCCGTCTGGATCATGGCAAGTGCCGATTTGCGGGTACCAATGCGTAAAGGGGCCTGAAATTTCATCATACCCCTTTGTACAAAAATTCGGATTTAGTTAATAGGATTATTTTGAAATAAAATAATGTAGGGGTATTGATATTTAATAAAAATCCTTAACAATCGAAACGGCATCTGCCAGACCGATGCGTTCAATTTCAACACCCTCAGGAAAGGCACTGCACAGGCGTGTCGGCAAACTGGGATCGAGCATAATAAACAAACCGCGGTCATTGACTGATCGCACCAAACGGCCATAGGCCTGTTTCAGGCGCGCGCGTGTCAGCAAATCATCATAGCCCCGCCCGAATTCGGCGCGGCGGGCCTTGTGCAGAATATCAGGCCGTGGCCACGGCACGCGGTCGAATACGATCATCCTGAGCGAATGGCCCGGCACATCCATACCATCGCGCGTGGCATCTGTCCCAAACAATACCGCATCTTCATCATCGCGGAACATATCAATCAGCGTTGATACATGCAGCCCGTCCAGATGCTGGGCATAAATCGAATAGCCCGCCTGCTCCATATCGCCCGCGATCCTCTTATAGATATCTTTTTGACGACGGATTGATGTAAAGAGGTTCAAGGTTCCCCCGCCTGCCGCGAAGTTTAACGCACGATAAGCGGCCGCAACCTGCTTGACGTCATTTTTCGGCACATCGCGCACAACCAGAATACGGGTATTATCGGCATAATTAAACGGCGATGTTTTCTGCGTTCGCGTTGGCGGGTTATCGATATGCGACAGTAAACTCAGGCCTGTGCGGTTTTCCGCGACCTGCCAGTCGGATTCATCATCGCCCGAATTATCCCGCAGCGATGCGGATGTCATGACGACACCATGCGCAAAGGGTTTAATCGTCTGGGCAAAAGGCACTGTCGGGTCCACCCAATGGCGGAACATGCCGACATCGTAATCGCGCCCCTCGATCCGGTCGACGCCGAACCAGTCAACGAATTGTTCTGGTGTTTTATCATTCAGCGTTTGCAGCATTTTGATCCAGCCGTCAATCATATGTGACGTGCGGCGTTTTAAGCTGTTCGTCACACTTTCGATGCGCTGGCGCTCCTCGGTCGACATCAGTTCAAACTCGTCCGTGTCTTCCAAACGTGCGCGAAGGCGTTTGATCAAAGCCTCCATCGGGCGTTTCAGATCATTTAGTTTCAAAGACAGGGCATAGGCAGCCTCGAACAATCCCGTGTTTAACGGATGCACCGGCGTTTCAATGGAATAGGGCGCATCTTTGTCATCGGCGCGGGCATAGACCTGCTCACGCAAGGCGGCCAGAAACTTTTCGGTCACACCGCGCGGTTTTTCATCACGCAGGCGTTGCCGCCAGCCCTGACCCGGCAAGCTGCGGGCGCATTCCTGAATATCTTCCAAAAGGGCCTTGCCATCGTCATCATCCGACAACAGCTCCTCGACACGGCGAGACAATCCGCGGGAACGCGATCTACTCCCGCCTTCCGATCCTAAGATCCAGCGGCGCAAATCGGCGGTTTCGACACCAGACAAGTGAACGGCAAAGGCGCTGTCGGCAGCCTCGAACACATGGTGTCCTTCATCAAAAATATAGCGGCTGGGCAATTGGTCGGCTTCGGTTGCAAGGGCCGCCTGTATCATCACCAACGCATGGTTTGCGATTACGATATCGGCGCGTTTTGCACGGCGTTTCGACTTCTCGATAAAGCATTTCGAATAATGATTGCAGGCCCCGTAAATACATTCGCCCCTGCGGTCGGAAAGGCCGTATGTGCGACCCCATCCCAGCAAACTGACCAACCAGCCGGGGAAATCACCCCCTGTTAAATCACCATCGCGTGTCACCGCCGCCCAGCGCGACATCAAACCGACAGCAACGGCATTTTGCACATTATGCTGCAACGATGGGCTGTTAATCGCGTCTTCCAGATTTAACAGGCACAGATAATTTTCACGGCCCTTTCGCACAACGACTTTGCGCTGCTTGTATGATGGATCGGTGTAAAGACGGTCAAGCTCCTGATCAATCTGGCGCTGCAGGTTACGGGTATAGGTTGAAACCCAGACCGTGCCCTCGTTCTTTTCGGCCCAGACCGTAGCGGGCGACAAATAGCCCAGCGTTTTTCCGATCCCCGTTCCGGCCTCGGCAATCACGGTATGGGGCTGTTCCTCGGTTTGCATTGGTCCAAATGCTTTTGAAAGATCGCGCGCGTATTCAATCTGCGGTGCGCGTGGGCTTTGCCCTTTTTTATCGAGCAATTCATGCAAGCGGCCTTCTGCCTCATCGATACTGACAGCGTTATGCGCAGGCGGCGCCTCGGGTACGCCTTCGACCCATTCAGATAACCTGTGCCATATTTGCACGCCGGCGCGGGCCATTGATTCCCGCTCGGGCCCGTTCGGCGCGCCCAGCGCATGCAAAACAGGCCGGGCCCATGGCCAACCCTGATTATTTTCAAAACCCTTTTGCCCCATCGCCATAATCCATGCGGCTGCCACGGGATCGGATTTGTGATCTTCATTTTTCATCTCGATCAGATCTTGAAGTAAATCACGGACCAGATTCAATAGGACAACAGGGTCGCCTTCGGCCCCCTCAGGAATAAAAAGCCCAAGCGTACGCGCAAGACCCGCAGGGGTCGGTAGTGTAAATTTACCGGGATGAACAAAGGCAAATAACTCCAACACGTCATAGGCCAGAAACGGTTCGATCCCCAATTTTTGAGCCATGAAAGGCGCATGGCAAACAATCGGCATGTCTTGCATAATTGCATTTGAGAATTCTTCACCATTATTCAGCGTTTTCAGCTCGCCGTCCGGGGACAGCCATTGCACACGCCCCGCTGACAGAACGCAGACCGGTGCATCCGGCAAAACCATTGTTTTATCGGAAATTTCCTTTTGTGTATTGGGGGCAACAGCCTGTTGGGTCATATTTTAAAATATAGACCAGAGAGTCATGTAAGGCCAGAACAAAACGTGAAATTAAAGACCAAATCCACCCGGTTTCGGACTATTCTTTTTCTGTCCGGTTGATAGATCAATAATATTTTCGGCGTTCTTTTCTCGATCCTTTGTCGGGTACGCGGTCATGATAAGCAGAGCCTCGCCTGTTGGCTGGTCATTTTTATCCGCAACTTTCAAATAAGCTGAAAGATCCTTGCCAAAATCCAGTAGCTTTTCTTTTTTGGCTTCCAACTTGCGGCGTTTTTTCTTATCGCTTGGCGAAAGGTATTTAAGCTTGTCAGATGTTTCAATCAGCTTTGCTTCTAAATCTCTGTAAAAGTCATGCGCCCATTGCGCACCATAAAGACGCTGACCGGCCTTTGTTCTTTTAATCAGTTCTTTTTGCGCCGCCATATCTTCAGCAAAAGAACCCAGCGTTATAATACCACCTGCACCGCCCGCCATAACTAGGGCGAAGGTTAAACCACCATCAACGAAAGCCATAGGCGCTGCCAAAGCTGCCGTTAGGCCAGTGGTCAGCTTGCCGGCCTTAACAGAATTGTTAAATTTTTTGGACAGGAATTTGCGCGCTTTGCGCTCTTGTTTTTCTGCTTCTGTTCTTTTCTTTTTTCCGAACATGTCTACTCCTTATAGGCCGAATGATTTTGGCGATACATCATCGCCTGGTTTTGCAGGATTAATGCGTGCGTTATAATCTTCTTTCTCGTCACCCGTTAATGGACGCTTCAGATACAAAACGGGTGCTCCCGTCGGTTCGCCATCTTTGTCCACCACAATTAAAAACTCTGCAAGGTCACGTGCTGTATCCAGCAGCTTCTCTTTCTTTTCTTCAAGTTTTTTATATCTTTTCGGCTTTTCTTCATACATATTCATCGCTGCATATGTCAGCAGCAATTGTTCCTGCAGTTTTTCATGCATTTCAATTGCCCAGCCCTGTCCATGTAAACGTTGATTTGCATCAGATGTACTGACGCGGGCCTTCATGTTTTTACTGTCATTGGCATATCCGATACCGCCATATAATAATGTTGTGCCGCCTATCATTGTAAGAGCCAATGTTATGCCCCCATCAACAAAAACCATCGGCAACACCATCGCAGAACTTAATCCGGCACCAAAACCGCCAAAAGAAGCTGCGCTGTTAAATTTCTTCATCAGAAATTTTCTTTTTTTCTTATCGCTTTTATCTTTTTTAGCCATTTTATTTCCCCTGCCCTGGTGGTTTCGGCGCGTCCTGTTTCTTGGCATCGCGACCCGGATAAACATAAAATTCACGGTCAGCATCGGCATCAGCTGTTACTGTTTTGGTAATATAGGCGACAGGCTCTTTTGTCGGACGGTTTTTATCGTCAATGACGGTCAAATATTCTTCAAGCCCTGCTGCAATTTCAAGCAGCTTTTCTTTACGCTCTTCAAGTTTGCGGTATTTCTTACCCGATGCATCGGTAAAATTCATTTTTAAACAGGTTTTAATCAGATCCGCCTGCAGGTCTTCTTGTAATAATTTTGCCCAGCCCTTGGTGAAAACGCGCTGGTCACAATCTGTTGTATAAAGAACGTCCTCCTGATTTTTGGCATCTATAAATACAGCAAATGGCGTTGCCGTACCCATCATAGCAGATGTAATCATCAATGATGCGCCGCCATCGACGAAAGCCAGCGGAACGGCCAATGCCGCAGCACCACCGCCGATAATAGGCAAGCCTTTTGTTGTGCCTTTAAATTTATTGGTAAGGAACTTTTTCTTTTTCTGCTCAGCTTTTTCAGCTTCGGTTTTTTTACGTTTTCCGAACATTGAACTTCCCCGACTATGAAATATGATTCCATAACCTAAAGATCAACGCCTAATATGTCAAGGTGAACTTCAGCGAAGCGGTTTTACGCGCCGCGCAGGGATTTTGCCAATGTATCCAAAATGGCATTAATCATTTTTGGTGCGCCGTCTTCATAAAATGCATGGGCGACATTCATGTAATCACTAATGATAATCGGGGCATCAATATCATGATGCGCCATAACCTCATATGTTGCCGCCATTAATATAGCGTTCAAAATCGGCTCGGTCTTTTCCTTATCCTTTTTGGCCAGCTGTGCTGCAATCATCTGGTTCAAATTTTCACGGCGATCGACAACGCCATAGATTATTTTTTCAAGCAATTCCGGGTCAGCCGGTACGAAAATATCACCATCAAATTCAAAACCGTTTCTATGCTGCAGGAAGTCACGCATGGCTTCGGTCGGGTTTTGGTCATTCAGATCCGATTGATACAGGACCTGAACGGCCGCCAAACGTGCAGCGGAACGGCGGGCTTTCGCCGATCCTTCGTTCAGTTTGACGGCGCGGGTTTCTATCGCTTTCGGGGCGGGGGTATATTTTTTCTTATCCATGGCCTTTCAATAACACTCCCTGTCCACCCAATCAAGCGCTTTCCGCGGCGCGGGTCAGGCGATCGTTAATCGCCCTGCCAATTCCCGTATCGGGGATATTCATGACCGCAATGGATGGCGCCTTGATTTGATCCAAAGCATGCAACATCGAAAACAGGTTTGATGCGCCCTCGGCCAGGTCACCTGTCTCGCTCAGGTTCATATAATGTGAAATCGGCAAGTCGCGCACATGCCCGCCGCCTTTGATGCCCATAAATTTGACAGACCCAAAAGCCAGTAAAGCTTCGCCTTTTTCGATATCGACAGCATTTAACCGTAATTTCGTTTTCGGGGCATAGTGCTTTAACAATTGCCCTGGCGCTGTGGGGGCATCTTCGGTTTTTTGTTTCGTATTATCCTGAACACTTTGTCCAATCAAACGTTCAATTGCATCACCCGTGACAAACCCCGCCCGTAAAAGCGCAGGTTGATCGCCCGTCAAATCGATAATGGTTGATTCCAGCCCGACGGCCGACTTGCCACCCGTGACGATGACATCAATTTTATCACCCAGCGAAGCGACGACATGTTCGGGTTTCGTCGGGCTAAGCCGACCCGATGCATTCGCACTGGGTGCTGCAACGGGTTGCCCCAAATGTTTGATAATATTTCGTGTGACGTCAGACGCCGGCATACGCACGCCAATTGTTTTCAAACCCGCCGTCACATTCGGCGCAATCCCCGCATTGATATTCAAGGGCAAGATAAACGTCAAAGGCCCCGGCCAATAAGTTTGCGCCAGCAATTCCGCCGTTGGGTTAAATTCTGCAATTTTTCGCGCCATCTGAATATCACTGACGTGAACAATCAACGGGTTAAAGTCAGGCCGACCCTTGGCTTTGAATATTTTATCGACAGCGTTTTTATTTGTCGCATCTGCCCCAAGGCCGTAAACCGTTTCTGTCGGCAGCGCTGCAATTTGACCGTCAGCCAGCATATCGCCGACCTCGCGAATTGTTTCAGGCGATGGGACTAAAAACCGGCTCACAGCTCTGCTTGTGCCGGGACATTTGATGCGGGCTCAAAAATCTCACCGCCTGTCATCGGGTTCGGCACACCTGTCGTCGTCGGGAATGAAATCGGCTCGCCCAGAAAACGGCGCACAGCCAGATAACCGAAACATTCGGCTTCCAGCGCATCACCGTCCCAGCCGACAGCCTCGACGGGTTCGACGGGCACATCCAATTTGCGCATCAGCGCATACATGATGAATTCGTTGTGGCGCCCGCCGCCGCTGATCAGCCAGCGTTTCGGCGAATTCGGAAACAGGGCCAGCGCCTTGACGATCGTGTCCACCGTAAAGGCCGTCAATGTTGCCGCACCATCTTCCAGTGACAGGCCTGCCGCCTCGACCTCCTCCCGCACGAAATCAAAATCATTGCGATCCAGCGATTTTTTATGATCTTTTTTGAAATAGGGATGCTCCAGCCATTTTGTCAAAAGATTGCCGTGCACCTTTCCCTTTTTGGCGATATCGCCATCCTTGTCAAAATTCTGCCCCGTCTTTTTAAAAATCCAATCATCAATCAGCGCGTTGGCCGGACCTGAATCAAAGGCAAGAATTTCACCCGCCGCGCCAAGATATGTAAGATTGGCAACACCGCCCAGATTGACAACACCAACGGGCTTTTCCAGTTTTGAAGATCGTGCGTGATGATAAATCGGCGCCAAAGGTGCGCCCTGGCCGCCGGCTTTGACGTCTGCCGTTCTGAAATCAGCCACGACGGGAATGCCGAATTCGTCAGCCATCATTTGCGCATTACCGATCTGGCATGTAATACCGTTTTCAGGATCATGATGCGTTGTGTGGCCGTGGAAACCGATGAAATCGACCTTGTTTTCCGCGATGCCACTTTTGGCCAGCAATTCATAAACTGTCGCATTATGGGCGCGGGTGATCGTGTCTTCAACTTCTTTCAGGCGAGCCAGATCTTCTGCACCTGATCCTTGGTGAATATTAAACACCGATCCAATCTTGTCGCGCAGGTCGCGCACATAAGGTGTTGTCACCGACATCACAGGTTCAATATATTCATATCCGTCTGTTTTGATCAGTGCCGCATCGACCCCGTCATGGGATGATCCGCTCATTAATCCGACCGCTGTATAAATCTGGTTGTCAGGCATGGTTTTGATCCTTATTATTTTGATTCAAAGTCTAACCCAAATCACCAAGGCTGTCATGGCAAACTTGAGCACTTTAAAATATAAGTCGGATTTCCTGAATATCATGGAAGAACGCGGATTTATCCACCAATGCACCAACTTCGAGGAGCTGGACAAACTTCTAACCTCGGGAAAGGTTACCGCCTATCAGGGCATTGATGCCACCGCAAAAAGTCCGCATATCGGAAACCTGCTGCCGCTGACGATGTTGCGTTGGCTCCATAAATGCGGGCACAATGTCATTACCCTTGTGGGGGGCGGGACAACCAAGGTTGGTGATCCGTCCGGAAAATCTGAATTGCGCCAGATGCGCACCGAAGATGAAATCAACGATAATATAAACAGCATCAAAGAGGCGCTGACAGGCTTGTTCGATTATAACGAACGTACAACTATGGTTAATAATGATGATTGGCTCAGCGGTCTTAAATATATTGAGTTCCTGCGCGATTATGGCCGTCATTTCAGCGTAAACCGCATGCTGTCAATGGATAGTGTTAAATTGCGTTTAGAGCGCGAACAACCCCTATCCTTTATTGAATTCAATTATATGATTTTACAGGCTTACGATTTTGTCGAGCTTTACAAAGAATATGACTGCCGCCTGCAAGTCGGCGGATCTGACCAGTGGGGCAATATTGTCAATGGCGTTGAATTGGGCCGGCGCACAGAAAATGTCGAATTGTTCGGCCTGACTTGCCCGCTTCTGTTAAATTCAGCAGGCGAGAAAATGGGAAAAACTGCAAACGGCGCAGTCTGGCTAAAATCCGATATGCTGTCGCCCTATGATTACTGGCAATACTGGCGCAATTGCGATGACGCTGATGTCGGCAGGCTATTGCGCTATTTCACCGAACTACCAATGGATGAAATCAGACGCTTGGAAAACCTGAAAGGCGCTGAAATCAACGAGGCCAAAAAAGTACTGGCCGATGAAGCAACCGCCATCATTCACGGCAAGGCCGAGGCTGATAACGCCCGCGAAACCGCCGAAAAAACATTTGAAGAAGGCGGCGCATTATCGGCGGATCTTCCCGTCTATGAAATTTCGCGTGATGCATTGGCCGATGGTATTCCTGTCTTTGTTCTGTTCAAAGATTCCGGCCTTGCAGCATCCAGCGGAGAAGCGCGTCGACTGATCAAAGGCGGCGGCGCACGCCTGAATGACGAGAAAATCGAAAGTGATGACATGGTCATATCCAATCAGGATTTTGATGGGCAGGACACGATCAAACTGTCTGCCGGCAAAAAGCGTCACATCCTGTTAAAGGTATCCTAAAGATTTAGCGGCGTATTTATTTGCACAGGCCGCGCTATCGTATAACGTCCGGTCTCCGCATAATTTATGCGTGATTGCGCGGCGACCGGGAACCTGTCTTCCACGGTACGGCGCAATAAATCCCTGTTCTGGCTGTAGGGTTTATCCATTCCGTTTTCGCGTAGATAGATAACAGCATAGTGGCGTATGATTTCAGCCTGCTGTTCAACTGTATAATCTTCAAAAGTTTTATCGGCAGTAAGGTCATAGTGGTATCTTTGATGGTCCGAGCCCAATGGGTTTTGGGACATGCCGCCTTCTTGCTGCAACTGCCAGATGTGGGTTAGTTCATGCACAAATGCGCCCCACAGGTCATCATCCTCGACTGTCGCATAATTGTCCCTAAAATATTCGGCCCCATGAAAATGCAGTGAATTATTGATGTTTGTGAAAATATCTGCACCCTCACACTTGCGGTTCGAAAAATATTTGCGTGTCTGACTGACATCAATTTCATCACCGAAAATCGCATGCGCCAAATTGGTTTCATCACGCGTAAAAAGCTGCATCGATTTCGGCGTGGGCAAAGCCAAACGATAATGAACAGCATTAAAAAATTCGCGTTCGATGGTTCGCATCAAAATATTATCATCTTCGCAATTCGCAATGCCGTTATGTGATGGGTGCACAAAGCGCTGCGCATAATCCCCCATTATGGCGGCCTGTTGGAAACGGTCGTAACCTGAAAAGCTTTTATCGTAATCCAATGTATAAAAATAACGGCTACGCTGATCAATTCTTGCATTTCCAGGCCATTGCATCCCTTCGCGATTTTGTCTTAATAAAACCAGACGCTCTATAAAAACACCTAATTGATCGACCTCATCCTCGCGTGCGTAATCTTCGGAGTAATCACGTTCATCAAGGTAAATATAATTGGTATTATTCGCCCAGAATTCGGCGCTGTTGTAATCATGAATATCGTTTGCAAAGGCTACAATTCGCACCCCATTGACATTTACCTGCGTTCCTAGAATACCGTGGGCCATTTCGCGTTCGGCACGCGTCAGGGCGCGGTCGTGAACCGGCAAATATTGTCTGAAACTGTCACTATTAATCCAGTCAATAACATCAAGGCCTGCGCCCTTATCCTCCGCGACAACATCATCCTGAACGAACGGTTCTGGCATATAAGAGCTGGATGACAGCATTGCTGTGCTGCCCAGTGCGACAGCCCCAAAAATAAGCCTTTTTGATTTTTTCTTGAAATCTTTCATATCTATCTTCTAAAGAAATACCCGGCAGGGGCGCGCTCGTATGCAGGGTGCGAACATGCATTTTGAAACCGTCCGTCCACAATTTTCGCTTCGGAATCAACGCGGGCCATGCCTGGAAGATGACCATTTGTTTCAAAAAACAGACGTGTTTCGCGCGCGCGCGGAAAGCGGCTTTCCACCAAACGTTTGATCGCCTCTTCAACGTCCGCTTTATTATCTTCCTGACCATTCAGTGAAGATGGCAGTCGGTCAGGGCATCGCCCGTGATGTAAAAACAAAGATGCGTAATCACCGATAATCGCCGCCTGCTGTTCAGTGCCGTAATCCCCAAAGGACCAGCGGTCAGGGTCAAGCGGATACTGGTATTTTCCACCCCTGTTTACAAACCCTTCGTTTGTATATTGGTTGTCTGTCTGTCTTTGCCAGTTGTGCGTTAATTCATGATAGAGAGTATTGATAACATTCGCATCTTCGACACGTGAATAATCATCGGCGTGATTACTGCGTAAAAAGAAGATGATATCTACAGGCGAATAAACCATTCCAGCTGTATGTGTGCCATCATTATTTTGTATGGTATAAGGGTCCATGTGAAACCACATTTCCGATGTGTCCAGTTCGTCACCGAAAATCATTTCAGCCATGGCGCGTTCGTTTTGATGGATCGGGCGCGCCTCGATCATATGATCCATTCGGAAATCTCTTAGGTTCGGGAATTCGGCCTCGACCATCTCGATGAAAGCTTTTTGCTCGCGACTCAGGCTATCAGGGCGAGTATATTCTGCACCCCTGTTTTGCGCGCGTCTGTTCAGATAATCAACATAGGCATTCATCGGGTTGGTTCTGGATGCCGGATGTGCAAAATTATGCATGTAATCCTGTAAAATCTGGCTGCGCTGCATAACCGTATATTCAACAAAATTTTTGCCGGGCTGAAAACGATATTCAAAACCATTATCCCCCTCGGACGGGTCAGCACCCTCCCAGGCCGAAACTGTACGGTTTTGCGTCATTAAGCTGATAAGCCCTGCAAAATGTACGAAACTATCACGCTGAGAGGTATAAAAATCATCCTGATACTCTGCACTGGAGACGATGATATATTTATTGTTACTGCGCCAATAGTCTGATTGATTCACAAATGCGGGAAGACGGTCATAAGTTAAAACCTCAATATTATCGGTATCAATATCCCGCGAAGTGATTTTCTGCACAAGTTGCTCTTCGCTATGCGTCAGACCCCGGCGCTGCTGCGGTGGATTTTGCGCAATCATATCATCTAAATTAAAAACACCTGCCGTCAAATCCGGCAGCTTTTGAACAGTACCTTCATCGGTATTTTCAATCTGCGTATCATCCGCCTCGCTCGGTGCTTGATCCGAACAACCGGCAACCGCCAAACTGAACGCACCTGCCATCATGACAGACCAGTTTTTGAAAGACGAAATATGAAATCGTTTTTTAAGACGCATTTATTTTAACCTTTGGAATCGCTATCCAAAGACTTTAACATGATGGAATTTTTATGTCAATTAATTTGCAGGGGAATCCTGCTCGAAAAATATGTCGCGTAATATCCCGGGGGCCAATGCCGCCAAGGGGTTAACGGTTGTCGTCGGCGTTTTAATCGGACCCTTGACGCTGTAAGTTGCCGCAAAGACGCCATCGCCACCCCCTGTCAGTAAATCACCCAGAACCGGAATATCGCTGAAAGCCGTATTAATATTGGAAACCGGCACGATATTACCCTGTATATCAACGGTTTTGTCCGCCATATCCATCGTTCCGCCGAACGTCAGGCCGAGTGACGCACCGGATGTTTTGCCCTCCGATATCGTCAGTAAGCCGCCGTCTTTGCTGCGCGCGGATTTATCCTGCCATTTAAAATTGCCCGACAGACGCGCAAAATCTATCCCATCGCCCTGTAACAGGGCCGAAAGGCCATTTACCGACATGCCATTTAAAAGACGTGCCAATACCGGTGCTTCGACCATACTGAAGTTACTGATCTGGAACCGTCCGGCCATATCGCGCCCTGTCCCCTGACCAGACGGACGACCATCAACCACCATGACACCGCCGCGAATTGATTTGCTATATCCCAGCGTTTTCAAAGTTGCACCAGCATCGTCGGCCTCTATGCGCAGGTTATATCCTGCGCTATCTGCAGGTCTATAACGCAGGTAAAGCTGCCCGTTTCCAGCCAATCCATCCAGTTCAAGCCTGTCAATTCGTCCCGCAGCACTACGTTCAAGAAAAACTTTTGCATTGCGAATATATTCATTTTGCGCTGTGATCAGTTGGTCCATTTCACCTGAAATTCTAATCGGCGTATATGTCTGTTTTGTGTCTGATTGCTGGTCATCATTGCCACGAAGATACGAGGATATATCAAAACGTTTCCCCGAAACCTTCATTGCAATTTCGTCTGCCCGCCTGTCGGCTTTTAAACCAAAATCATTGTCACCGTATTTCACAACCGGGAAAATCACATTGTTCCACTGATCCGATTGCCCGCTATCGACAGTCATATCAACCTGCCCCGAAAAGGACAGCGCAGGTGTGTTAAAATCGATTTCACGCAGGTTTTGCAATCTACCGGCCTGGTAATTCAGGATCAAATCGGTTTTACCAGGAACACCAACAGGTTTCACAGCCTTAATAGATGGAATCTCAAAGCCCGCTTCCTGAAGGTTTGCGGATATTTTTACAGTCTTGCGCTTGTCGGCATATTCATTTTGCTCGATATACACCGGTGTCAGCCCCGATATAGAAATCTGCTGTTTTAATGCCTCGGGTAAAAAACGTGCAGGCGCCACACGTGCCTTAGCCGTCAATTTGGTTTCAAGGTCTGATTCTTCGAAATATTTTGTGTAATCAAATTCAACGGCCTGGCCTGCCAGCTGCCCGTTACCTGCAACATTCATCATTGGCCCGTCAATCTTCAAATCGATATTTGCATCGTTCAGGTCCATGTCTTCAAGAATATCATTCCAGCGGAAATTAAAAGATGATGCGCTGGCATCATATTTGATTTCTTTGTCTGTCAGATCCTTTTTCAAAGGGAAAGCAAAATTCAGATTAACGGCAGCATCCCCCGACATATTCATGTAAGGGAGTTGCATTCTGGTTGTAAATTTATAGGGTTCGTGATCCAGAATATCCAAAGCATCTTCCAAAGTCGTCTGGATATTCAGGGCGATATCTATTTTCGATTGTCCGCCAAAACCATCAATTGTAATTTTGGACGGCGTTAATTGCGTTTGACGATAAAGCCCGCCATCTAGATTAATAACGAATCTTTCAGGGTCAAACAGCGCGGTCCCCGAAACATTTTCAACTGCGGGAAAATCAGAAAGATATGTGACACTCGCCTTTTCAAAATGGATGTCCCCTTCCAAAGCTTTAATTTCAGCGCCATCATTGCGCTTGATGATATCCAGTTTCTGACTGGCCGACGTCACAACCCCCGAACGGATATTTTCTGATACCCATGTGCGTGCAGCCGGCACAACATTCTGCGGCCAGTATAAACCGATATCGTTTACGGGCAGGTTTTCAAGGCGGCTTTCAAGGACAATCCTGTTTGCAGCGCCGTCTTCCAGAATGCTTGATGTACCGCTCAGTTCGGCCACCAGTTCCTGATTTTCCAGACGCAGGTTTTCAAAACTCATATCCTGCGTTTCAAAATCAAACGATGAAATCATTCCCAAGTTTTCAAAGGCGACAGGCTGCGCAAAAACATTGTCAAAATTGAACAAACCGTTTTTAACATTCATTTCAAAGCGTACATTCTGCGGTTGAAAATCGGTATCAAAACTGATGTGGCTGGTGCCCTTGAAAACACCCTCAAGGGTCAGGCGTTTGCGCCATTCTTCGGAAATCAGCGATTTTACATCTGTAATTTCAAGATCCGAGAAATGAAGCGATGCAATGTTTGTTTTCGCATCAGGGTTAAAATAGATATGACCTAAAAGCGGCGTTTCATTTTCACGAATATTCATCATACCGTCCAGCGTGGCCGCAATTTGCGCATCGTTCTTTTTCATGACAATGCGTGTGTCGCGCAAAATAACATCTTCGGCAAAATTATCACTCTGGATTAAAACGTCAGCATTGATAATGCGAATGGTTTGCAAAAACCGCAGGCGGGACGATACATCTTGCGCACCATCTTTTTTTTCAAATGCACCCCGACGCAACGTTTCAAGAAAATTGTTGTCCGTGTCGGTTTTTTCATTGTGATCAAGACTAAGGCTGATCCCCTGATCTTCATCATAAAAAACGCGAAGGCCGATGTTATAAAAATTAATCGCACTGGGTGCGATTTCACCCGTCATCAGCGCACCCTTTGATAATTCCAAACCGATTTGCGACACGCCGGCCAGCATCATATCGCTGTCCTTGTCAAAAACACCGACGTCAGTCATCTGTAATTCCAGCGGCGTACGCAGTCCGCCCCAGCCCAACTGCACATCATCAAAACGGATATTGTAATCATCAATATTGCTGTTCAGGGTTTGCTGTAATGGCCCCCGCAACATCGACAAATTTACCGGCCCCTGGTCAAGCCGCCACAACAGGCCGCCCCACGCCAACAAAATAATCGCCGCAAGGGTCGCGACAACCTCAAGACACAGGATAAATAATGATCGGGATGACCGTGATAGAATTTTGCGCATGAACAAACTGTTTAAAGCGTTACAACAGCCTTTATCTTACGCCAGATAATCGATTTTTTAAAAATAATTTTTACGAACTCATACAATCTGTTTAAAAATTTAAAGCTTCATGTTGCGGATTATTTCCGACATTTCGGCTTGTTTTGCACGCAGCTCCTGGCGCAGTTGAGCTATGGTCTCTTCCAAATCTTCCAGTTCGTCTTCCTGCGCATTTAATTCGCTGAGATACCGGTCTTTCAGGTCAGAGGATCCTGCCAGAACTTTGATATTCTCGCGAAGGCGGTCCTGACTTCTGTAGATTTCCTGCTTTTGACGTTCGGCGTCCTGCATTTTTTGTTCAATCGCTGATGCTAATCTGCGGATTTTGGCTAATTCCTCCAGCGTTTTTCTTGTATCGGCGCTGATTTCATTATTCGATGATACCAATGCCAGAATATCGCGTGATGACATCGATTGAATATGCACGCTCTCCCAAGCAGTTCTGATCAGGCGCGCTTTGTGCGTTACGGTCTCTCCCGCTTTTAAATCAACCGGAATGCGATAATGTGTTTTGGTAACCTCGATATCATCATTTTCGCCCGCCAGTTTATAATCATTCATCCGCGGATGTTCGATAACGACTTTTCGGTTTTCTTCGGCAGGTGCTTTCAGGGTGTAAACCGTTTCGTTGATATATCGGACCGCGCTTTGCAGCACACCGTTTTCAACGCGAAGGGTGCCGACTATACGTTCGCTTTTCACCTCGCGTTCAATCTTGGTTTTCTGATCCAGCGCATAGCTGACCATGCGTTTTTCACCCTTCGGCAGAAAAGCCATTTGCGCATCACCGACAAAGTCCATCGGGGCATTATCTGACGCCTGTTGGTAAATTGTCAGGATACCCGGCGGCAATGTGCTGTTTGATTTATTTTCAACCGAGACCGATAAAAACGGATGATCGGCATGCTGTTCGGGCTGGTACAGCGCAACACTTTGCATTGGCAGTTTTTGATCAACGAACGGCACCATCATGGTTTTACCGCTTTCCAATGTGAATTTTTGCGGGAATTTGAATTCGACCTGTGCCGTTGTTTCGGATGCCGCTGCAACATTTTGCCTCGCCGTCAGGTTTTGCATGTTGGCCTGCATGGGGGCTGCCATAACCTCGGCCATTGGTGCCATCGCCATATCGGCCATTTCATTTGCGGCAAAACGACTGGCCTTTGCACGACCCACTGCGCCGCCATATTGGTCGCCGAATGCTTGCAGGTTATCATCTGCCGCCATTGCGCCATCATCACGGCGCGGCATCACGCGCCCGAAAACATCCACCGGAACAAACGGACGCGATGTAAAATAGGCCGGATATAAGTCCTGTTGCAAGGTCACGGGGTTGCCTGATGTCAGGCTCAGATCGACATCATTCCAATCGCCGCCTGTCAGGTTTTCAACAATCGCCCAGCCCTGCATGTGGCCGTCACTAGCGTCTTCAGATGGCAAGACTAAACGGTATGATGTTTTCCACAATGGGGCTTCAACAACATAGGACAGCATCACATCACGCGGTGCGCCATCGGCAAAATCGATTGTCAAACGTCTGCGGTCAGACTGCCCGTTTTCACGCACGGCTTTCAATGCGCGCTGAACTTCATTCTGAATAGCAGCATCAGTCCACTGAATGGATTCCAGATCTTCATAAATAAATGTTTTTAGCCCTTGTGACGTCATCAATGTCAGATCATGACGTTTTACCTGAACCTCGTCGATTACATATGTACGCTGCTTCACGCGCACCAGTAAACCTGTGTGGTTTTTGCCATCCGCTGTAATGGTCAGCTCTGCCCCTTGATAGCTGTTCAAAAGGGCAACGGGGTTATTCAAATCACCTTGCGAAAACGGCATGTCGCGGAATAATTGTTCCAGCGGCTGTTTGCCCGGAAGCGATACATCCTGCAGCCCACCCGCCGGGTCAAAAACCAAAAGGCTTTTTAAAATATCATTTACCTGATTCAGGCGCACCGGAAAACTCAGATCACTGTTATCTGTCAGCTGCGCGCCATGTTCAAAATAGCCAAGACCACCTGTTGACAGAACAACGCGCTTGACCGGAATATCCTGATTGGCATTTGCGGGGTTTGAAATTAAAAATAAGGCACAAAAAATAAATAAAATACGCATGGGAATTCTCCATTCATCAATATCTGCCTAAAGGATAATGAAAAACAGTAAAGCAATCCCTAATAACAAGCGATAAACGACAAAGGGCATAAAGGTCGAGGACGACAGCCAGCGCATCATCAAAACAATCGCGGCATAGGCCGTTACAAACGATAAAACCATTCCGATCAGCGCATCAATCCCCAGCATGCTGTCGCCACTTTGAATGACATCAATGATGCCCAATGCCCCCGCACCCAAAATGGCCGGAATCCCCAATAGCAATGAAAAACGGGCGCCTTCGGTACGGGTATAACCCAGAAACAGCGCTGCAGTCATGGTAATACCCGACCGGCTGGTTCCCGGGACCAGGGCCAGCATTTGCCCCAGCCCGATGATCAGGGCATCCCTGACCGTCAGTTGATCAAGGGTTTTTGTACATTTACAGGTCTTATCCGCAAGGCCCAGCAATAGCCCAAAGAAAACAGTTGTCGCCGCAATCACCGAGACGCTCCTGATCCCCTCAGGCAAAATCATATGCATGATAAAGCCCGCAATGATGACGGGGATAGAGCCGATGACAACCATTTTCCCGAGGTCGCGACCCGCGCGGGCCGCCTTTGTCGTTTTACCGAGATCAAAGGTATAGGCACGGGCGATATCCAAAATATCGCAGCGGAAGTACAGCATCACGGCAAATAAAGTGCCCAGATGGACCGCCACATCCAGAACCAGCCCCTGATCGGCATGGCCTGTGATTTCCGGCAATAAAACCAGATGCGCGCTGGAGCTGATCGGCAGGAATTCGGTAATCCCCTGCACCAAAGCCAACAATATTAAATAATGAATGGACACTCTTGCCCCTTTTTTCGTTTGCCTTATTAGAACGCCTAAAAGACCGCATATGCAAGTAAATATTGCGATAATATACCCAATTTGGTAGAATTAACGCGTAAGAGCTGTGGGGGCCTTGCATTTGCTGAAAGGGGAATGTTAATGAAAAAATATAACAAACAGGATCTCGCCAGTTTGACAATCGCAGGTTTATTGCTTGTCATTGGTATCTTCACGGTCGGTGTCGTCAGCTTCGGGGTTATATCCGGCATCGAAACAGTCGAACCGCAACAAACAGCATCTATTCAGGCAACTGATTTTGACTATGACGAATATATCCGCGAGGGTAAATCATATATGCCTGCTGATCTGAATGCTGTCGAGCCCGCGGCCGGCGGCGAAAAACAGCGTCATATCCAGTTATTCGAAGAAACACTGGATATGCAAAAAACTGAAAACGCGGTTAAATAAGACCGTCTTCGATCACCCGCTCTGCAATCTGCACAGTATTCAGGGCGGCGCCTTTACGCAGATTATCTGCGACAATCCACATATTCAGGGCCTTTGGGTTACTGGCATCTGCACGGATACGGCTGACGTATACGCCTGAATCGCCCGCGATTTCAGATGGGGTTACATAGCCTTCACCTGCATCATCCGGATTATCGATGACCAGAACGCCGTTGAATTCGCGCAAGGCTTCACGCGCCTGATCGGCCGATATCGGGCTTTCAAATTCAACATTCACCGCCTCGGCATGGCCGACGAAAACAGGGACACGCACACATGTCGCCGTGACCTTGATGTTTTCATCCAGAATTTTTTGCGTTTCAACACGCATTTTCCATTCCTCTTTGGTCGCCCCGTCCTCCATAAAGACATCAATTTGCGGGATAACGTTAAAAGCAATGTTTTTGGCAAAGACATTTTTAAAGGTTGGCTGGTTCATATAGACATGGCGTGTTTGCTCGAACAATTCATCCATGCCGGCCTTGCCCGCACCTGAAGTTGACTGATACGTCGATACGACAACACGTTTAATGGGCGATATATCATGCAAAGGCTTTAGGGCCATAACCATTTGGATTGTTGAACAATTCGGGTTTGCGATGATATTTTTCTTTTTGAAATCTTTCAGGTCCTCGGCATTAACCTCGGGCACCACCAACGGGACGTCGGGGTCCATACGCCAATATGATCCGTTATCAATAACAACTGCACCTGCAGCCGCCGCCTTTGGCAATATCGTTTTTGAAGCCTCTGATCCGGCTGATGCCAGAACGATATCAACCTTTGAATAATCGAAATCTTCGGCTGACAGCACCTTTAGGGTTTCATCTTCGCCGAATGATACCTCGCGGTTGACCGATTTGCGCGATGCCAGCGCGTATACTTCGTCACATTTAATGATTTCGCTTTCGGAAAGGCTGGCCAGAATTTCACGCCCGACATTTCCGGTTGCACCAACGATTGCAAGCTTGTGTCCCATGGTTTACACTCTTTGTTAAGGTCTTGTTACTAGACTTATACTTACCACGTTTTCCGTTGGTTTCAACAGGTTAAAATCATGAGTCCAGAAGATACAAATAATCAGGTTACACAAACATCCCTTATGAATGCCCTGCCGGTCGGCATCGGCGTATTATCCAAAGGGGCCGACGGCTTTGAATTCCAGAACGCGAATGTGCGTTTGCGCAATATGTTGGGTATAACCGAACAGGTCAGCCTGAACCAGTTACTGGGCGAAAAAGCCGGTAAAATGGTGAACGATCTGTCCAAAACTGTCGGCGGTGAAACCGTTATTGAACATAACGGCAATTGGTTTGCATTCAATATTACATCATTTCAGGGCGGCGAATGGCTGGCTGTTGTCAGCGATGTTACCAACATTAAGTCCAAAGTGCAGGCCGCCGAAAACCTGACCGAAATGAAAGGCCGCTTCCTCGCGATGATGAGCCACGAAATCAGAACCCCGATGCAAAGCATCTTTGGATTGCTGGAGCTGATTTCCGACGAAGACAACCTGACCGAAGACGCTGTATCCATGCTGGGCACAGCCAAAACCAGCGCGACAGGTCTTTTGGCTATTCTGGATGATATTCTGGATATCGCCAAGGTTGATGCGGGTAAGATGGATCTTGATATTCTGGAGGTTCCGGTCCGTACCCTCGCCTATGGTGTGATTGAATGTATGGAGGTCAAAAAACAGGGCCATAAAGTCAAACTGGTCACAGAAATTAACAAGGACGTTCCCGCGGTTATCACGGGCGACCCGACCCGATTACGCCAGATCCTGCTGAATCTGGTCGGAAATGCCATGAAATTCACCGATAAGGGCGAAATCCGTCTTAAAATCACATCCGACACACATCATTTGAATATCAAAGGGTCCGAGCTTGGCCTTCGCTTCGAAGTGATTGATACCGGCATCGGCATGCCCAAAAATGTTGCCGATAAACTGTTTCAGGATTTTACACAGGCTGACAGCTCGACCACACGCAAATACGGCGGTACAGGATTGGGCCTATCGATTTGTAAAAAGCTGGTTGATTTAATGGGCGGCGAAATCGGTGTGATCAGTGTGCCGGGGGACGGGTCAAACTTCTGGTTTGAAATTCCGACCGAACCCGTAACCGGTGAAAAACCGCAACAATTACCTGATCTGAACGGCATTGCCGTTTTATCAGTTGAAGACCACCCGCAGGGCGCCAAAGAGATCGAGCGCACATTGAAATCCATGGGCGCAGATGTGACAAGCGTACCAAGTTATGCCGAAGGGCTCAGCATGATCCACAACCGCCGTTACGATGTGGCGCTGATCGATCAGGGCCTGCCCGATGGCCTGGGGATTGACCTGTTAAAAGAAATATCAAAGGCCCAGCCCTATACCGGCATGATCATGTATACCGTTCGCGATGATTACGGTTTGCAGCACACAACGCGGACGCTTGGCGCAAAATATCTGTCAAAACCCGCATCCCGCATCGGCCTGGGCGAAGCAGTGCGTGACGCGGCGCGGCAAAACAATGCGCCGGCATCCGACAATAAGCGTCCACGAAAACTGCTGATTGCCGAGGATACGGCCGCCGTTCAGGATGTTTTAAAACGTCAGCTCAGCAAATTGGGGGTCGAGGCTGACTTTGTTGATAACGGCCTGCAAGCGCTGGAAAAACTTAAGACCGAAGAATACGGCATTTTATTCACCGATCTGCATATGCCCGAAATTGACGGATACGAAGTTGTAAAGCGCCTGCGCGCAATGGAAGAACAGCAGGGCATTAAAAACAAGGCCGATGGCTTTCCGATTGTTGTTCTGACGGCCGATGTACAGATGGCCCAAAAACAGGCCTATTTGTCCTATGGCTTTAACGAATGTCTGTTAAAACCTGTCAGCTTAGGCCAGTTCAAACAGCTTTTAGTGCGTTGGAATATCCTGACCGAGGGCGATAAACCCACAGTCAAACCGCGCGCGACCGAAGCCGAGGCCAAGGAAGGGGTTGAAGACAATGATGCCTCCAGAGAAACCGTATATATTACGGATTCCCCGGCAGAAATCGATCTGGCCGACCCGGCCACAGCACATGTCAACCAGATCCGCGATAATGGCGAAGACACGCCGCCCGCCATTGACCCGAAAGCAATTGAGGAAGTCATGGGTGGCCTGGATGCCAATACGATCGAAATGCTGAATAAATTTGTTCAGATGACGGAACCGCAAATCGACGCCTTGGAAGACGCCTATAAAGCCAAGGACCATAAAAAAATTATCAATGTTGCCCATAGCCTTAAAGGCGCGGCGCGATCCGCATGTTGTTTACGCTTGGGGGATTTGGCTGACCAAATTCAACTGTCTGCCGAAGAAGGCGAGGCCCCGCCCGAACATCTTTTGGATGAATTGATCATGGAATTTTCACGCGTTGCCCGTGAAGTTGCGCAATTGTAATTTACGGGCAATCGTCCCGTATAAAAAATATCTTTATGCAATTTGTGCCACAACTTCCATGGTCTAATTCTGCCTCACAATTCCCAAAGCGCTTGACCAAGTTTTCTAATGCCAATTGCGTTGCCATGCTGTCGTCACCATAAGTTCGAATATAAACATTATTGTTAACAGAATGGTTGGTATATACCCAATCAGTAAAGCCAGCTGGCGGATTTGGCAGGAATCTGCCTCTAGCCGCGCCATAGACAAGCTCCTCACCACTCGGCGCACCCGGACATTTTAAATATTGCAACGTGCTATCGGCCGCCGCGCCGCCCGGGTTATTAGCATCCGTGGGGCTCAATGGATATGGCGAATTATTATTATCGTCAGTATCAATATCGCCATCACTGTCCAGATCACCACCGCCATCCGGGTATGACACGCTGCATTCCATGACCGCACTGCGAATAGATTCTGCCTGCGTATAAAGTGCTTCGGATATTTGCGCCGCACGCGCGCTGGTCTTGTCTTCGCTGCTCGTATTAACAAGCGATAAAGTCAAAGCCGCCAAAAGACCGATGGCGATGAATATATAAAGGATGACGCTGCCATTCTGATTACGCATGATCTAGCACCCTTCCCGTTTCAGGTAAATTTTAAAATACATCGTTGATCCGGATGTATCCTCATCCGTCTCGCAGTCCGTAAAACGGTTTTTCAAACGCTCTTTCGCCGAGACCAAAATAGGATCATTGGTCGAAAAATAGGTATAAATAAAGACATTATTATTGCCGGCTTCACTCACATTACTGTAAAACCACTCACTGAAACCGTTCGGCGGTGGGAAAAAACGTGTATCCGGATCAAACGATCCGGAATTATCAAATAGATAATAATGTCCCGCAGGTGCCCCGGGGCACTGCACGTGGATAACGCGGCTGTCAGGCCCTGCGCCATCCGGATTATTGCCATCATTCGGATACAAGGGGTATGGCGGGCTCAGGTTATCATTGCTGTCAATATCGCCGTCAGCGTCAAGATCAACGGCATTCGGATAGGTATTAACACAGCCCATGATTGTTGCACGAATGGTATTCGCCTGAACGTATAGTTTTTCAGTAATTTGTTGCGCGCTTTGTGTAGAGGCACTGTCGCGCGTGCTGTCGACCAGTGAAACGGTCAGCAGGCCAAGCAAGCCCATCGCCAGAAACACATAAAACAGAACACTGCCGCGTTCGTTATTGTCACAGCGTAAAAACGGGAAAAGCGGCCACCGTTTCCGGTGCGCCGCTTTGGCATTCATTCGTAAATGCTTTTGTCCCTTCAAATCAACCCCAACTTAGTTTTCAACCAAGGCGTGGAAATAGATTCTGTTTGTTGTTGTCGCTGTGCCTGAATAGACACAACCAAAAGCTTCGCCCGGCAAAGCGTCAATTACACCTGCCGCCGATGTAGAGCCATCGTATGTGGCAGCAGCGGTTGTATCGTCATAAGCTGCGCCATTTACTACGGGGTCGGTTGCTAATCCCAAACCACGATTGATTTCCTGACATACATTACTGTTCAAATCATCCGATGCATCAGTTACAACAAAAATATCCGGGCTGGTGTCACCACCAATATCATCCAGAAACTGTCCAGTTGTAGAAGTAGCTGGCACAATGTATGCATAAGCTGTTGCACCCGCGCCTGACGGCGGATCTTGTTCAATGGCACCACCACCTGCAGAGTTAAACACTTCGTTATCAGCGTCTGAGTCATCGTTATCGAATTCAAACTCTAACAGGCTTGTACCTGTAATAGACATACGTGTCACTGTTGTACGCAAGCCGGCTGCATATTGTGTAATTTGAGAGGCTGTAATCAAAGCCTGCTCTTTATCAACACCACCACCGCCACGGCCTGATTGTGTAATTGCGTAGGACAAGGCTGCGAATAAGGCAACCGCAATCAGAATCAGGAACAACGCGTTACCTTTCTCCGACTTTCTAAATTTCTTAATGTTTAACATGCTCATACTTCCTTTCATTAAACCCTGTTAAAAATTTTAACTCTTTTAATAGTTAATTCAACAACATAAATGCTTTTTTCTTGTTTTTATCCCGACGGCGCATCCCCAACCTTAATTGTCGAGACTTTTAAACTTGTCTGTAATGTACCGCCCTGACATTCATCACCAATACACATCGAATCCACTTCAACCTTCCAGTTTTTACCACCGCCCTGAACGTGCCCGATGGCATAGGTCATGGCGGTAAATTCTTCAGCCTTGGAATTGATTTCCAGCTTTCCATCACCCGCAACACGGAATGTTAAAACCGGATACAAATTAATGCGCTCAACGCTTTCAACAAACCCATCCAACTGCGATTTACCGACAGGTACAAAATCGATGACCGGAACAGGCGGCTGCAAACTTTCAACCTTCAACAATTCTGTTCTCAGCTCCGCAACTTTCGAGGCCTCGGTCATTGCAAATAAAACCGCACCCGCTGCCAGCAGCCATGTCAGGCCCGCTGCAATCAACGCATTATACCCGACAGTTGCCGGCAGATTATCCAGAAACTTGTCCAGATCCTTGGCCGCGTTCGGGTCCATCAGGCGTTTCAGCTTATTTACATCAAATTTTTTAAAGTCCAAAGTTAACCCCTTAGTGTTCTTCTATTATTCTAAACATGAAATGTGGCGAAAATGTGGCAGAAAGATGTTTTTTTTGTTATTTTATCGCGTCCCCTTAATTCGCAGGAACCCCCGTTGTTTTTCATCAATACCTTCGGTTGTTGCGCCGATACGGCTGATATCCCCCTCCATTGCGCGCGGGACGATGGCCAGCCACTCGACCTGTTCTCCGCCCGGTTTAACCTCGTATTTCAGCAAACGCCCACCAAAGGCACTTAATTCCAGTGACAGCTCGTTAATACGTGATATGTGGTCTGTCAGGTTTGAACGATAGGCGTTTGACGCCTCGCGCATCAGGGCGAATGTTTGTTCTTCCGTTTTCTTTTTCGCCTCTTCCAGGTTCGGCTTGAAAATACTGGCGAGCGTAAAGCTTCCAAACCAGTACAAAAGCGCCAATAATGTGACACCCAAACCCGACAAAAACAGCCATTTTGTCAATTGGCGCGAAAGATGTTCCTGTTTCAGGGCACGGCTATGCCAGGCGACGGGCTTTGCGGCTTCAGAATTAATCGTCACGAAACTGGCTTCCATGCTTTGGATGCGCGGCATAATCGTTCTGGACGCCCCCAAAAAGACCTGCATGCGTCCCGATTCCGGGTCCCATCGCAATGCACTGGCCGAACCATCCTGTTCATAAATGTAAACCGTTTCCTTGTCCCAGAATTCGCTGTTTCCGGGCAAAGCTGCTGCCAGCGGGCACCATGTATCGGGAATATTCGCCATAGAAGATGACGGACATGCCAGATACCAACATTTTTTATCGGCAATGCTGTAACAAAAATGGACGCGTTCGGTCCCGCAGGCTTGTGATGCTGCGTTCCAGACCATTTCTTCCTCGCGCCCCGCAATGTGCGGCACCTCGCCCCCAATCAATTCGGGCGGCAGGGCAGGCCTTAGAAATTTAGTATTATCTTCAACAACCGTATCCGCTTTTTTAGTTGACGATTTCAAGATACCGGATAATTTACCGCTGACTTTTTCCTTCGCCGACTGTACTGCAGATTGCGCCTGTTGTTCGGCGCCCGGTATCTTATTTTCCTCAACCGGTGGTGACGCGGGTGGCGTCAGCGGCTGCTGGCCAAGATTATTATCCTGATCACTCATTTTTATCCCCCCGAGGTCAAAGACCCCATCATACTATCCATACTCATGTTCATTACGGTCAAGGCGTAAATCGCACTACCGAAAGCCACAACCAGATACAATCCGGAAATGCCAAAGGCCAGCCAGACAATTAAACTGTGTTTTGATTTTGATGCCTGCTGACGCATTTCAGAAATTGATTCCATAACGGTACCGACCTGTGACAGGTCGGCAATACCGGCCAGTTCCAGACGCTCACTTTTGGTCAATGGTGGGCGGTCCAGCGCGGCACCCAGAATAACGCCGCGTTTCAGATCTTCGTTCGCATCATCCCAATATTGACTTACTTCCGGAATCGTTGTTGCCTCAGACGCCTGGCTTAGCACATCTGAAATCGGAACCTTACCGCGGATCATACGGGCTGCCGCCGCCGTTGAATCCGCAAAACCCAAATCGCGCAGATACCCATTGATCAGGGGTATTTTGCGTGTCATGCGTGCGGCCAAAAAGTTCTTTTTTCCGCGATTGTGCCAATATGATAACAGCATCCATGCAAAGAAAACGGCAATCCCGACAGCGGTCCAGATCAGAACATCCCACAGCAGTTCAAGGTTTCCGACAACCTCGTTATATTGTTCCAGTTCTTCGGCTTCCTGTGGTGGGTTTTCACGGAACCAGGCGATAATTTTACCGCGTCCCCAGAACATACCCTGCACAATCGTAAAAATATCAAAACCCAACCAGGCCATCGTACCCATAATTGCGCGGCGGTTTTTACGCTTGTTGGTAATATTTTGAATGGCGTGCGGGATACCTTCATGCAGGCGGTTACTTTTTTCACTGGCCGATAAAATCGCAATGGTACCGTGGTCAAAAATATTCAAGGCTTTCAAGGCATCAATAACCCCAAGGCCACGCGACAAAGCCTCACGCGCAGGTGATAAAATATTCTGACGGCGCGGGTTGGTTTCGGCCTGTATCAAACGCCACAGGGCAACCCCCGGCGATGTCGCAGTCGATCGGAACTGGATACCGCGTAATAACTGAACCTGCCACCAACTGGATCGGGCCAGCCAGCGCTCGAACGCGTTACGTTCATGCGGGCGGATTGACAAAACATATCCACCACGCTTCACAATCAACTGGCGAACGTCCTGTTCGGACGGCATGTAGAACGCTTCGGAGCTCACTTTTGGCCCCCGCGGCGTATCAACAGCAAATTCAACCAGCCATTGTTGCATTAATTAAAACCTTTTCTTTCATATACCCTTTAGTATAGGGGCTATTCCTAAATTATTCGTCAATCTGCGCCAGCGCTTTGTTCGGGTCAATCAACCCTTCCTTCACCAGCGATTTCAAATTATCAAGACGTCTGTAATAGGTAACGCCGTCTTCCAAAGCGACATTGTTCACGTTTTCCATCAAGGCGTGGAAAATCGGATCACGTTTCGCGAGCGGCGTATCAATCAGCAGTGCCTCCAGCAGCAGCGTACGGCCAAGAATACCTGTACGGTTACACAAATCACAGCCGTTCGGGTTTTGCAGATGGACAACCGTGTGGGCATCCAGCTCAAGGCGTTCTATTTTATCTGGACTTAAAACCTCGTGCGCAGGGTATTTCTGTGCACAACTGTGACACAATGTGCGAACAAGGCGCTGGTTCAAAATCGCGCGAATTTGCTGAGACAGCGTATAAGTTGAAGATCGCGCACGCTCTGACGGCATAAAGGATCGCAATCGCTCCAGCGTCTGTACAGCCGTATCGGCGTGAATGGTTGAAATCACGGTGTGGCCTGATTCCGCCGCTTTCAGGGCGGTTTCGACAGTGGCGCCATCGCGCATCTCACCGATGATGATATAGTCGGGATCATGACGCATCGCGGATCGAATAAAGTCAGAAAACTCCAGCCCTTCGCGCCCCGATGACACCTGCCACTGCGTTGCATAGCGCATTTCATATTCAATCGGGTCTTCAATCGTCAATACGTGACGTCTGCGGCGATCAATTTCAAGAACACAAGCATACAGGGTTGTCGATTTACCGGAACCGGTTGGACCTGACATCAAAATCAGACCCCCACCACCCTTAATCTCAGGTGAAAGCAGCTTGGCCAAATGGTCACCCACATGGGGGTGTTTTTTAAACAACTGATCGAAAGATTTCAGACTGGCCCTATCCAAAAGACGTAAGGTCAGCTTTTCACCATCCTGCGCATGCGGGCCCGCCGCAACACGAACATCAATATTACGACCCTGCCAGCCAAAACCGAAACGGCCATCCTGCGGGCGGCTTCTGTCACCAAAGTTCAACCCTGAATCGCGTTTAATCAAGGTGGTCAAACGCGCCATCGCATCAGACGGCAGCAAGTGCATTGGTACCAAATCCCCGTCAATGCGGTAATGAATCCAGTTCGGTGCATCCTGCGCAAAGTTCTGAATGATGTGAATATCCGATGCACGCAACTGCAGGGCTTCGGCCAGCATATCGCGCTGGAACTGGTTGAGCAAAAGACCGTTATCAATATCCAGCAACCACGAAGACAATGTTTTTTCTGTACGGTCAGCCGACAGATCATGAACCGATTGTAAGGTCGATGTCAGTTCGGCCCTGTCCCACAGCTCGATCTCCACATTATCAACATGGAAACTGCTTCGGTTCGCGGTTGATTTCAAATTTGCAAGCTGACGTTCTGATAATTCATTCAAAGGGGCAATTTTTAAAACGCCGTCTTCCAGTGACACCAGATGAATATTCAGCGGCAGCCAGGACTGCACCGGCAACATAGCGCGCAACTGGTCACCGGTCGCGTTTGTGCGAACACCTTCTTCACTGGCCTCCTGATCACTACCGGCACCTGTCATACTAAGGAGTTGTTCGGCCGATTTTGAAATACCCTGCTGCATTAATAGCGATCGTTCTTTCAAGACCATATCAAGATAGCGTTCACGCACAATTGACAAACGGTTGGTGCGGCGATCACCTTTGCGGCGGTCATCAAGCCCTTCGGGCGGGCCGGCATCCTCTTGACGGCGGTCCCCACCTGTCGTCCGCAGTTCAGGCGGCACTGTACCGCCTGTCTGTTTTGTCAGGCGGTCAATGTGGATATCCAACGGTGAATTTTCGTTCTGCTCGTCCATATACCTAACTATTAATTGTCATCATCTGATGAAGATGACGCGTTATTATTACTATTATTGTTGTTTGATGATGACGAAGAATCATTCGTAGTATTGTTTATACGTGTCGGGGTCAATGATCTGTCAAAAACCAACAATATCGAATTATTTCCGTTCATCAAATCAACGCCAGTCGACTTGATGTCAACTTGCCATGGGACACCGGCAATAACCGTTTCCTGGCCGTCTTTAACAACAATTGTTCCAATCGGACCTGAAATCACAGCGGTTCTGGGGGATAAAGAGGTGACAATATATCCATCCAGATTGATCGGAACATCATCCTGTATTTCGCCGTCCATCGTTCTGACCGATATTGAATCACGTGAAACGGCAGCATCTGCCTCGCCGCGAACCGGAATAACAAGAATACCGCGCGCGCCGGTGTGACGGATCTGTACATCATCCAGTAACGGCCCCGTGCGACTGGGTGCCCATGTGATTGTCAAAGGGCACGCCGCGTTCGGCGCCAATACGCGCCCGCGATCGCAACCGTTTCTGCCGACGCTTAAGCCGTTGTCACTGCTGGACAAACGAATATCCTGAATGATCAGATCCTGATCACCGACATTCACCAAGCTGGCCGTAATCGCGGAAACGCTTTCAATACCACTTTCAAAATCAAATTCACTTTTATCTGTAATCAAAAGACCCGAATTCGGGACCGTATCGGGATAGATCGGTGCGTCAGCGGGTGTATCAGGCGCATAGTCACCGGAAACATCAACGCGGCTGATCCCCGTAACACCATCATGCTTAATGACAAGACTGCCCAAAGACGGACCACGAATAGTCGGCGACCATGTCACTGTTGCAATACAGGCCGCGCCGGCTTTCAGGTTTTCACAATTTGTTTTATAGCTGTAGCCCGACTTAGGTGCCGCCTCCAGATATATTTCGTCAATTTTGATTTCCTGCGGGGTCTTGTTACGAAAGGTAATCGAACGGATTTGCTCGATACCCGAGCTTACCGATCCGAAATCCAAAGCCTCCGGAAAAGCTTCCAGTTCGGATTGCGCCGTTTGTTCCTGATTTTCCAAACCCTCAACGGTTCCCGAAACAGATGCTGTCGCCAAACGCGTGCGTCCGTTATGATCAATCAGCATTTCGATGCGATAGCTACCGACCTGAAGGCCCGATGCCGCAATCGTAATCGCACAGTCAGCACCAGGTGGTAACGGTTCGCGCGCACATTGATTCAAAGAAACATTCGCCGAAACAGTCGAAGATGGATAAAGATTGATTTCGCCAACCTCGACAGGTGAAACACCGTCATTACGGAACAGCACGACGATATATGATGTTGAACCGACAGTCAGCTCGCCGCCTTCGATACTTTCTTCAACCGCTGTTAGGTTTGGTCCTGCCGTTGCTGACCCGCCGCCGCCAGAGCCATCAAAGGACCGGAACTGCGCCTGTGCATTACCGGAAAATGATGTAAGAACCAACGCCATAGACATCATGAACGCCGAAAACAAAACCGGTAATCTGTTTTTTATAACCTGCATATTACCCCTTATTACGCAAAGAATTAAGGCTGACCCTCAATTGTTAATATAGGCTGTGGCTCTGAAATTGCTACTGGCGCCAATGCGTCAGCAGGAATTGCGCCCATTGACAGCCCTTCCATATCCTCGTCCATATCATTATCGGCACGGTTTTTCTGTTCTTTCATTGCGCGAACTTCCGGTGTTTCATACACCAGAACGCGTGGACGGAACAGGAAGACCAGCTCGGATGTTTCGGTTGACGCCAGACGTGATGTCGGGAACAGCGGCTTCATAAAGCCCGGACCGCTTTCTGTGTTATTATCATTTTCCGTGACCAAACCGCCGATCAAAATCGCATCCCCCGGACGCACACGCACCTGCGTTTGCAAGCCGCGTTCAGTCGTATTCGGCAACTGAACGGTCGTCCCGTCACCGCCGACAAAGTTTTGCAATGCTAAGAGTTCGTTCAAAGTAATATCAATCGTGCCGTAAACGGTTGATTCATCCCATCCACTGCCGATAGTCAGGTTCAAACCTGTATCGATTGTATCTGTCTGAATCGAGAATGTTTCATCGCCGACATCGTCAACCGTACGCGTCACTTCACTGACATAGTTTGATGAATTCTGGACGGATAGCGTGGCTTCAGACCCTGAAAGAACCGTCAACTGTGGTTGCGATACAGTTTTGACCGCGCCATATTCGGAGATAAATTCAAACACAGTCGTCGCATTGAAATCGCCACCGCTGAATGTCGGCGTAATCGTAATTGGCGCAGCTGAACCTGCAGGCGCAGCCCCCGGGACGTTAAAGTTGATATCAAAATTACCCAGATTCTCTAGAAGACCCGACCAATTAATACCGGTGCGGTTTTCGTTATTCAAGGTTACTTCCCAGATATGGGTTTCAAAAACGATCAAGGCCGTATTCTTGCGCAGACGCGCAAAATAATCGTCGGCATATCGCGCCGATCTGTTTGATGCCTGATAGACAATAACATTTGTTGATTCATCGATGATCGGCTCCGCGCTGTCTTCTCCCAAAACAGTGCTGAGGCCTTCAACAATACCGTCCAAACCGGTTTCACCACTTAAAGGCGGCAAATCAACAACAAAAGTTTCTGTTTCTTTCACCGTTAAAAGACCATCGCTGTATGAACAATAAAGATTGGCCAGACCGCAGACGCGGTCGACCACTTTTGGTAAACGGCCACTAAGGTTTGCAACGGTAATCCGCTCGTTCAAACCGGCATCGGTTTCAAACGCCATCGAAATATCGAAATCCGACAGGATCAATTGCAACGCTCCGGCCAGCGTTTCCGAACGCAATTCATACGGCCCCACGTAAACATCGGGCAACGGGTCGCTTTTGGCGGCCTTTGGTACCAAAACATCATTTTCAAGTGGAATATAGGTAATCGGCTGATAGCTTTCGTTCAGCGCTTTCATCTTTTCACGCGCCTTAACTGGTGATCCGATATCAACGCTGTGATCGCCCGGCCTGTCAACAGGAGCACAGGCTGTCAGAACAAATGCAGCCGCCGCACATAAAATATATTTTTTTATTATCCCCATTATAACCCCTTTACGATGCAGCCTGTCCTAACAGCCGCTGCACGGTTGCGATCAGCCTGTCTTTTTGCACCGGCTTCAGCATAACAATATTAATGCTATAGTGACTTGCCTGTTCTAGCAAATCATTATTTTGATCACCGGTCAGCAGAATAATAGGCACCCTGTGGTTTTGACCGTGTATGTTTTTGACAAATTCAAAGCCGCCCATGGGCTCCATCCGAACATCCAGAATAATCAAGCCGATTGAACTGTCCAGCTTTTTCAGCGCCTCGGTTCCGTCGGCAGCCTCCTCGAGCGTATAACCAACACCCTTCAGGAAACCCGCGATTTGCATGCGAACGAATTCGTTATCTTCGACAATCAATATTTTTTTGCTATTTGAATCCGGCATCTGGTGTGAATACTTTATAGAATAAATTGGGCGGGAGGCGTCCAGATCGAAAAAACCCTTAGCCATGTCCCGTCATTATATATTAGACTATAGGCGTGATGCAATAGTCTATATCCAATCTAGGGATCACGAATGTTTTTTAGCACGATGGCCTTTTTTATACTGATCTTTGCCCTGCTGGCCAAACTGGCCTGGACAGATCACAAGTTTTATTTATTACCAAACGTCTATAATCTGTCTTTGCTGATCTGCTATCTCGGCTTTCACATGATGACCAAATGGCATTTTGTCGCCATCGACAAGGCTATATGGGGCGCCATTGCCGGCGGCGGGTTTCTGATTATCCTGCGGGCCGTTGCCAACCATGTCATGAAAACAGACACAATCGGTTTCGGCGATATCAAATTTGTGATTGCCGCAGGTTTTGGCCTTGGTATTCCCAATGTCTTTCTGGTTTTAACAATCGGATCGGCCCTTGGAATTTTCCACGGCATCATTTTATATATGATTGAAGACCGCAAAACCGAAGAAAACCTTGACCTCAGTCACGTTAATGTTCCGGCAGGTGTCGGCCTTTGTATCGCAACCGCTTTGATTACACTCTATCAATTTAATGGTTGGTGGAGGCTCTTCTCATGACAGGATCGGCCCTTGACGGCATAAAGGTTATTGACCTAACCCGCGTTCTGGCCGGGCCATCAGCCACCCAAATCCTTGGCGATTTCGGCGCAGATGTCATCAAAGTCGAAAAGCCCGGCACAGGCGATGACACGCGCGCATGGGGCCCGCCATTTGTCAGTGATGGCAGCAGCGAAAGCGCCTATTACCTGTCAGTCAACCGATCAAAACGATCAATCGCCCTTGATATCACAACCGCTGAGGGGCAAGAAACCTTGCACCGCCTGATTGAAAAAGCCGATATTCTGGTCGAAAATTTCAAGGTCGGTGGACTTGAAAAATATGGGCTGTCCTATGAACAGATCAAAAATAAATATCCGCGCCTGATTTATGCCTCGCTGACAGGCTTTGGCCAAACGGGCCCTGCCAAAGATGCGCCCGGATACGACTTTATGATCCAAGGCATCGGCGGCATTATGAGCACCACAGGCCCCGCAGATGGCGAACCGTACAAGGTCGGTGTCGCGATATCGGACTTGATGGCGGGACAATATCTGTTGAATGGTATTTTGGCAGCCCTTTACAACCGTGAAAAATCGGGCGTGGGACAGCAGATTGACGTCTCGCTGTTTGAAACGCAATTGGCCTGGCTTGCGAATTTGGGGCAATATTATTTGACCAGCGGTGAAGACCCGCCCCGCGTCGGCAATGCCCATACGACGATTGTGCCTTATGAAGCGTTCGAGACATCAGACGGACATTTCATTCTGGCGGTTGGCAATGACACCCAGTTTAAAAGCTTTTGCATGATTTCAGGCCTACGCGATCTGGCAGAAAACTCCGCGTATAAAACGAACCCCGCCCGTGTTAAGAACCGCGAAAAACTGCTGCCGATCATCCGGGACGCTGTGAAAAAGAAAACACGCGCCCAATGGCTGGACCTCTGCGAAAAAAATAATATTCCCGCGGGGCCGATCAATAAAATCAGCGAGGCCTTTTCCCTGCCCCAGGTCGCCGCCCGTGATATGGTGATTGAAATGAGCCATCCCGACAGCGATACGCCTGTGAAACTGACAGGTAACCCCGTCAAATTTTCAGGCACGCCTGTGTCCTATAAAAAAGCCCCGCCCAAATGCGGCGCGGATACGGATGACATTCTAAAAGATTGGCTGGGTCAGGATTAAAGCTTAAAGGCCTCAATTTTTTGTTTTGGCAATTGCGCCGGACGGCCTTTTGAATCGATCGCATATTTCAACGGATTTTCATCACTGTCTTTCGGCAGCTCACGTGTCATGTAGTAAACGGGTTCGTCGATTTTATTACCGTCTTTATCGACTACAGTAAGCTTGGGTTCCAGCGCCTGCGCGAACCCCAATAACTCGTGAATTTTTCCAGAGGCTCCTTCAACGGTTAGCTTTTCATTTTCGTAGGTTTTTAAAAGTTCTTTCTGAATATTTGCATACACATGGTGACTGGGTACATCTGCAAGAATACTTTGATATGCATTTGTTTTGCGTATGTCCTTATCTGGGAAAAACGTCAGCACCCCTACAGCGCCATACATTAAAGCAATAATAGGAACTGTTATTAAACCGCCGTCAAGCGCCAAAGCCCAAAGGGGCATCGACGCAACACCACCATAGGTAAATCTTGGACCTAAATATTTTGTTTTCGCTTTAAATTTCTTTTTCAAAATACCTTTTGATGGAATTTTATCAGGGTTAATTTCAATATCGCGCATGAGCAATACTCCGTTTTAAATCATGAAAAACACACTAACATATACATTCTTTTTTTGTCAATATGTAAAGTAATTGCCTGTTTTAGCATCTTGATTGCAACAAAAAGATATGGTCTTTTAAAATCATGAAACGCAATATCATCAGCATTCAAAATCTTGATCAGGACAAAATCCAACGCTTATTAATGCGTGCTCAGGATTTTGCCGATATGGCAGAATATCCACCGATTTTGAAGGGCAAATGCATTTTGGCGCTGTTTGCCGAAAATTCGACACGCACGCGCCTGTCCTTTGAAATGGCGGTTAAGCGCCTGGGCGGTCAGTTTTTGCTGATGACAGCGGACGGATCATCGCTGAAAAAAGGCGAAAGCGATCTGGATAACATCCTGACCTTGAACGCCTTACGCCCCGATGCCCTGATCGTACGCCATGGCCAAAACGGTTTTGCCGAAATGGCATCCCAACACATGAATTGCCCCATTTTGAATGCGGGTGACGGCACGAATGAACACCCAACTCAGGCTTTGCTGGATGCCCTGACCCTGACACAGCAATTCGGTGACCTATCAGAAAAAAATATTGTTATTTGCGGTGACACCAAACACAGCCGCGTTGCGCATTCAAATGCCTATCTGCTGACAAAGCTGGGCGCACAAGTTACATTTGTCGGACCAAATGATCTGATGGATCAGACCTGTGATGTATACCGCAGTGATGATTTTGATCAGGCCATTAAAAACGCCGATGCCGTCATGATGCTGCGCATGCAAAAGGAACGGTTCGACCAAAACCTGAATATTAATTTCGATGATTATATTTCAAAATATCAGTTGAATGATGCGCGCCTTTCCCAACTGCAAGACCGCTGCGTTATCATGCATCCGGGGCCAATGAACCGCGGGGTCGAAATTACAGATGCCGCCGCCGATCATGACCGCAGCCTTATATTGCGTCAGGTTGAAAACGGCGTTTACGCGCGTATGGCCTGTCTGGAATATTGTCTTATTCGCTGAATTCTTCCACCTCGGGAATGCGGTTAAAAGCGATTTTAGTGCCGACAAATCCGGCATTGGTTTTCGGTGCCATCCCGACCGTCACCGTATTGGCCCCATGCTTTTTATTCATCTTATCCATTGCATCCGACAGATTGCGGTTCACGCGCGCCTTGGGGGTATAATCCTCGAACAGATCGGGCGTGATGGTTGCGGCCTCTTTCAGGTCGCTCAGCGATATCGAAACCTTGAGCAACAAGCCCGGCTGCAATTCACCCATCATCCGATCCCACAAAAACGATAGTGTTTCCAGCAGTTTGAAGCTGTCCTGCGTTGCGCAAAATGTGCGATCACCCCACCATTTTCGACGGTCAGGCGTTCTAACCCCCAATGACAAGCGCCCCGTATACATTTCATAGCGGCGCAATCGGGCCGACGCCTTGTTCGTCAGATAACGCGTGACCTGGGCTGCCTGTTCGGGCATGCGTAATTTCGGATCCAGCATCCGGCTATGACCGATCACGCTTTTGCTGGTTTTCGTATCGGGAATGTCATAGCCGTGCAGCTTATACCAGAACCGTTCGCCCCCGACCCCACCCCAGATGCGGCGCGCGTGTTTGGGTGCGATATTCCAGAAATCCCCGACGGTATAGATGCCGGCATAATTCAATCGGCGCTCCATATTGGTATTGATACCCGTCAGATCACGCAGGGATAATTTGCAAACGGCATCCTTAATGTTATGGGGCATCAAGACCGTCAAACCATCGGGCTTTTGCATGTCCGATGCCAATTTCGCCAGAAATTTGTTCGGCGCCAAACCGATCGAACATTTAATGACCGGGCTGACATTATTGTATATCCCCTGTTTGATTTTCAACGCCAAGGCGCGCGCCTGTTCCGGCAGGCGATCCTGTTTCGCAAGCAGACAGGCGGCCTCGTCAATCGAACAAATTTTCGTCACGTGAATATGGCGTTCGACCTCGTTAAAAATTTTATGATGATATTCAACATAGACATCATGGCGCGCGGGCACACAGACCAGATCGGGACACATTTTTTTCGCCTCCCAGATTTTGGTGCCGGTTTTAATGCCGAATGCTTTGGCCTCGTAACTGGCTGCAATAGCGCAAGTCGCATCTGTCATGCTGGGCAGCACGGCAACGGGCCGACCACGCAAATCGGGCTGCATATGTTGTTCGACCGATGCGAAATAACTGTTTAAATCCAGAAACAGATATTCCAGCGTCTTATTGGGTTGAAAGCCGTTTTCATTCATTTTTATATCGCCCTGTTTTCCAAGAATCGGGTCTTGTTTTTCTTGATCTCAGAATATAACATTAAGAACAAAAAGTGAACAATTTTTTAAATGCAGGCTTGTTGATTTTTCAAAAATCGACTAGATTAAAACCATAATCAACAAAGCAGGTTAAGCATGTCCGAATTTTTTCTAAATCCTTTTATGCCTCAGGAACCCTATATAATCTGGATCTTTCTGGTGGCGGCTGCCTATCTGATCGGGTCAATCCCCTTTGGCATTTTTGTGGCCAAGGCTTTTAAAGGTGGGGACCTGCGCACGCAAGGTTCGGGAAATATCGGCGCGACCAACATGCTGCGTGTTGTCGGGAAAAAAGCAGCCTTCATTACCCTGATCCTTGACGGGTTAAAGGGCGCAGTGCCCGTTTTAATGGCACAAGCCATGATGCCGGAATCAGCCGCCTTTTGCGGGTTGATCGCGGCCTGCGCGCATATGTTTCCCGTCTGGCTGGGCTTTAAAGGCGGGAAAGGCGTTGCATCCTTTCTGGGTGTAATGCTGGCCTTATCACCTGTTGCCGGAATCATCACGGCCCTGGCTTGGCTGGTTTTTGCCTTTGCCTTCCGTTATTCGTCACTGTCGGCCTTGGCGGCGACCGCCATTGCGCCCTTTATCTATTATTTTGTGACAGGCCTGAATTTTGTTCCTGTTCTGGTGCTGACAGCTTTTGTCTGGTGGCGTCACCGTGCGAACATCCGCCGCCTGATCGACCGTACCGAACCCAAAATCGGTGACAAATCCAAAAAATGAGCGCATCCGAACAACAGCAGCTGGACTGGTTACGCCTGATCAGATCAGAGGGTATCGGCCCTGCCACTTTCAAACGTTTGATGGAATTTTATGGCGATGCAGGCCGCGCGTTAAAGGCCCTGCCCGATATGGCGAAACGCGGCGGGCGTAAAAAACCGATTACGGCCTATGCCGAAAAAGATGCCGCCGATGAAATCAAAGCCCTGAAAAAAATGGGCGGGGAAATTTTACTGCAATGCGATCCGCGCTATCCAAAACATTTGACATCCTGCGATGATGCACCGCCTGTCTTATCCGTTTTGGGGGATATCAGCCTGCTTTCAAAACAGGGGCTTGGCATTGTTGGGGCGCGCAATGCCTCAATTGCAGGTAAAAAAATCGCCGCACGTTTTGCGGATGATATCGGGGCCGAAGGCTATCCGATTATTTCGGGACTTGCACGCGGGATTGATACGGCAGCGCATAAGGCATCATTGCCACACGGCACCGTTGCCGTTGTCGCGGGGGGCATTGATGTTGTCTATCCCGAAGAAAACAAAGACCTTTATGATGAAATTATAAAATACGGCGCGATCGTCGCCGAAAGCCCATTGGGCACCCCGCCCGACCGCCGCCATTTCCCGAAACGCAACCGTATTATCGCGGGGTTATCGCACGGCGTCATGGTGGTTGAAGCCGCAAAAAAATCAGGCAGCCTGATTACGGCGAATATGGCGCTTGATTATGGGCGCGATGTTTATGCAGTCCCCGGATCACCGCTGGACCCGCGCGCCGCAGGCACAAACAGTTTGATCAAACAACAAGCCGCCCAACTGGTGACATCCCCGCAGGATATTTTGCAGGACCTGTCGCGCCTGAGCCCCCTGATGGAAACCGATGATGATCAGGGATTAAAAGGCACGCCCCTTGCCATGGCAGATGCCGCCGCCCATTATCAAGATAAGCATGATGCCTGCCGCGCAGATATCATGGATTCATTATCCCCAACGCCAGTCCATGTGGATGAGTTGATCCGCGAAACAGGCCACCCGCCCGCGCTGATTTTAGCGATTTTGCTGGAGCTGGAATTGGGCGAACAGATCACCCGCCACCCCGGCAATAAAGTCAGTTTAAATTTATAACCATTTGACGACAGAATCCTTTTGTGCATAACATTAAATAAATTTAGCTAAAGGACACATATATATGTCAGCCGATAATCTTGTCATCGTGGAATCGCCGGCCAAGGCCAAAACCATCAATAAATATCTGGGCCCTGATTATAAGGTCATTGCCAGTTTCGGGCATATCCGCGATTTACCACCCAAGGACGGATCGGTTCGCCCCGATGAAGGGTTCGCGATGGACTGGCAAATGGGCGAGCGCGCAAAAAAGCCGGTCAAAGAAATCCTTGATTTGGCGAAAGCATCGAAAACCGTGTACCTCGCGACTGACCCGGATCGCGAGGGAGAAGCCATTTCTTGGCACATCCGCGAAGTTTTAAAAGATAAAAAAGTTGCCGATAAGGTCAATCTGAAACGCGTCACGTTTAACGAGATCACCAAAGGCGCCGTACAGGATGCTTTTGCCAATGCCCGTGATTTGGACACGCATTTGATCGAGGCTTATTTGGCGCGCCGCGCACTTGATTATCTGGTGGGGTTCAACCTGTCACCTGTTTTGTGGCGCAAATTACCCGGTGCAAAATCGGCAGGTCGCGTTCAGTCTGTCGCCCTTCGCATCATCTGCGAGCGGGAAATGGAAATCGAAACTTTCAAGACCGATGAATATTGGTCGATCGAAGCCTTGCTGCAAACCCAAGAAAAGAAAAGTTTTACCGCGCGCCTTCAGGCTGTTGACGGTGATCGTCTGGACAAGCTGGATATCAAAACCGAGGCTGAAGCGAAAAAACTGGTCGATCGTATTCAGGCACAGAAATTAAAAGTCGAAAATATCGAACGCAAACAGGTCCGCCGCAACCCGTCTCCGCCGTTCATTACATCAACTTTGCAGCAGGAGGCTTCACGCAAGCTGGGCTTTTCCGCCACGCAAACGATGCGCACCGCGCAGAAACTGTATGAAGGTATCGATATCGGCGGCGAGACCGTCGGTCTGATTACCTATATGCGTACCGATGGTGTGACCCTTTCACAGGATGCGATCAGCCAGACCCGCAAATATATCGGCCGCAAATTCGGCGAAAAATTTGTGCCGGAATCCCCGCGCATTTATAAATCAAAAGCCAAAAATGCGCAGGAAGCGCACGAGGCGATCCGCCCGACAGACGTCACACGCAGCCCCGAGGCGATGGCAAAATACCTCGATGAAGGTCAGGCAAAACTCTATGACCTGATCTGGAAACGTACCGTTGCCTGCCAGATGGAAAGTGCCATCCTGGATCAGGTATCTGTTGATATTCAGGGCGATAAAAAAGATTTTAATTTGCGTGCGACGGGATCAATCGTTGTCTTTGATGGTTTTTACGGCGTTTACAAAGAAAGCTTTGACGATGAAAATGATGTACAAAGCGAAAATGACGACGATCGTCGCCTGCCAAAGCTGAATGTGAACGATAATTTACAGCAAGATGAAATAACGCCAAACCAGCATTTCACCCAGCCACCACCACGTTATACCGAGGCGTCACTGGTGAAAACAATGGAAGAAATGGGCATCGGCCGCCCGTCGACCTATGCATCGATTTTGCAGGTTTTACAGGACCGCAATTATGTTGTGCTGGATAAGAAACGTTTTATCCCCGAAAGCCGCGGCCGTCTGGTTGTCGCCTTCTTGAAAAACTTTTTCAGTAATATTGTTGAATATGATTTTACCGCCAATCTTGAAAACCAGCTTGATGAAATCTCGGCTGGGGATGCTGATTACAAAGCTGTCCTTGGTGATTTCTGGACCGCCTTTCACAAAGCTGTCGAAGATACGCAGGAACTGCGCATCACAAATGTGATTGATGCGTTGGATGAAGATCTGGAGGAGCATTTGTTCCCGAAAGATCCAGAAGGCAAAAAAGACCCGCGTAAATGCCCAACCTGTGATGATGGTCGCCTGTCATTGAAGATCGGAAAATTCGGTGCCTTTGTCGGCTGTTCGAACTATCCCGATTGTAAATTCACACGCCCCTTTATGGCGCTTGACGGACAGGAAGCACCCGAAGATTCGGGCCCGAAAGAATTGGGCAACCACCCTGAAACAGGGCGTGCCGTTAGCCTGAAACGCGGCCCATACGGTTTATATGTTGAAATGGAGGCCGAAGAAGCGCCACCACCCGAAATCGGTAAAAACGGTAAACCGAAAAAGCCGAAAAAACCAAAACCGAAACGTACAACCATCCCACAGGGCATGGACCCCGATACGGTTGATTTGGCCAAGGCGGTCGAATTGTTGGGCCTGCCGCGCGAAGTTGGTACACACCCTGAAACCGGCGAGATGATCAAGGCGGGTATTGGGCGTTACGGACCCTATCTGGTGCATAACGGGAAATTCAAATCGATACCGAAAGATGATCCGGATGGCGTATTGACAATCGGTCTAAACCGCGCAGTTGATCTGATTGCACAATCAGGCCGCGCCGGATTTGGCGAGCTGAAAAAACTGGGTGAACATCCCGAAGACAAAAACCCTGTGACCATCAACCGCGGTCGATACGGCCCCTACGTCAAACATAACAAGACGAATGCCACAATTCCGAAAGGCTTGGACCTGGAAGCGATCACCCTGGAGCAAGCCGTCGAATGGATAGCGGAAAAAGCAGCCAAGGGCCCTGCCCCCAAGAAAAAAGCGGCGAAAAAGAAGGCACCGGCAAAAAAGAAAGCCCCTGCCAAGAAGAAAAAATCTACCACAAAGAAATAAGTTTTAAATAAAGTTATAAAAGCCCCTGAGATGTTCAGGGGCTTTTTTTATGCGCAGGTTTCAAAAACCTGTTATACTCGCATTAATATGAACCCACCCGCCCTTTTTACGTTAGCAGATATATGAGCAATAACCTTCCACCACATGACGATATCGTCGAATTTATTCTGGCCAATAATGCGCCTGTCACACGCCGCGAAATTGCGCGCGCCTTTAACATCAAAGGGCAGGAGGACCGCATCTGGTTAAAACAGGCCCTAAAAGAAATTGAAAAAAAGGGTCTGATCGAAAAGAATACCGGCAAATCTTACAAAGCGCCCGAGGGACTGCCCGGTGCCGGTGTTATCGAAGTCATTGAAATCAGCGATGATGGCGAGGTCATTGCCAAGCCGACCGAATGGGCCGGTAAAGGCCGCCCGCCCCGTATCTATGTTCTGACATCCAAAAAGAAACAACTGGGCGTCGGCGAACGCGCGCTTGTACGTTTGAAACGTATCAATAAAAAAGATTACGAGGGGCGTATCATCCATGTCCTGAATACGCAGGAAAGTAAAATCACAGGAACCTTCGGACTTGGCAATGACGGCAGTGGTATTATTTATCCTGCCGATAAATCGGCGCGTTACGAATTATATGTTGCGCCAGATGACCGCAACAATGCCAAAGACGGCGATCTGGTGACGGCCGAAATCATGAGCGCGAATGCGCTGAATAAAAACCGTAAACAGGCGCGCGTACTGGAAGTTTTGGGCCGCGAAGATGACCCCAAAATGATTAGCCTGATCGCAATTCTGGATCATGAAATTCCAAATGAATTCCCGAAAGAAGTTTCAGCCCAGGCCGATAAATTCGGCGTTCCCGATTTGGGGAACCGTCAGGATATGCGCACCATTCCGTTGGTCACAATTGACGGGGCGGACGCGCGCGATTTTGACGATGCCGTATTTGCAGAGCCCGATTCCGACCCGAAAAATGAAGGCGGATTTCATATGGTCGTCGCGATTGCTGATGTCTCCTATTACGTGACACCGGGATCACCCCTTGATCATGAAGCTTACAAGCGCGGCAATTCAACCTATTTCCCTGACCGCGTTGTCCCGATGCTGCCCGAGGCCTTGTCAAATGACATCTGTTCATTGCGCCCGCACGAACCGCGCGCCTGTATGGCGGCACACATGTGGATTGATGCCCAGGGTAATTTACTGCGCTTTAAATTTGTGCGCGGACTGATGCAATCACATGCGCGCCTGACCTACGAACAGGTACAGGCTGCCGTTGATGATACGCCCGATCCCGATATCGCGCCGTTGATGTCGCATATTGAAAATCTTTATGATTGTTTCAAGGTCTTGCTGGGCGCACGCAAAAAACGCGGCGCGCTGGATCTGGATTTGCCCGAGCGCAAAGCCGTTATTGATTACGACACTGGAGAGATCAGTGCCATCGTACCGCGCGACCGCCTTGAAAGCCATATGCTGATCGAAGAATTCATGGTCCTGACAAACGTTGCGGCCGCGATGGCTTTGGAGGAGAAAAACGCACCGTGTGTCTATCGCGTCCATGACAAACCTGACAGTTCAAAAATTGATGCCGCAGCCGATTTTCTGGCCAGTTTTGATATCCACCTTGATAAAGGTGCGGTCATGACGCCGAAGCGCATGAACCATATTCTGGAGAAGGCCAAGGGAACGGATGAATCCGAACTGGTCAGCATGATGGTCCTGCGCAGTCAATCCCAAGCTGTATACAGCCCCGATAACCTCGGCCACTTTGGTTTGGCGCTGGAAAAATATGCGCATTTCACATCACCCATTCGGCGTTACGCCGACCTGCTGGTCCATAGATCAATGGTTAGCGCGTGGAAATTGCCGGGCGGCGGCGGCCTGCAAGAGGATGATGCGCGCCTGCTGGGGCAGATGTCCGAACATATTTCAGATACCGAACGCCGTTCAATGCTGGCAGAGCGTGATGCGATGGACCGCTACACATCCCTGTTCCTGCAGGATCGTGTCGGTAATACATTTAACGGCCATATTGCAGGCCTGAATAACGCCGGCCTTTTTGTACGCCTTGATGAAACCGGGGCCGACGGTCTGGTGCCGATCCGCACCCTGCCGAATGACTATTACATTCATAACGAACAATATCATTGCCTGATTGGTCGCAATAGCGGGCGCGCTTTTAGATTGATGGCGCCCGTAACCGTCAAATTGATCGAGGCCGACCCGATACAAGGGTCAATGCTGTTTGAATTGCTGGAATATCACGGATCGCCTCTGCCGCCAAAAGGCGCTGTTTTAAGTCAGGGCAGACGCGGTCGCGGCGGGCCGAAACGGCAAAAGCCAAAAAACATGAAACAAAATAACGTCGGCAAGCGTAAGCCCCGTAAGAAAACAACCACGCCCAAGCATAAACGTAAGAACAAGGGTGGCGGCAAAGGAAAGAAAAAGTGATATACCGTTTTACCCTTTTGGCCCTTTTGATGGTCGCTTTCACCCTGCCTGCTTATGCGCAAGACAGCGAAACGGGTGACGAACCCTATGCAAAAGATACGATTGTCAGCCTGACAATTGAAAACGATTCATTGGGTAATGGCCGTGACGGTAATTATACCAGCGGCGTGCGTTTCAGCTATTTGAATCTGAATGCCGAGCTGCCCGATATTGCCTATACGATTGCAGATTCAATTCCGACGTTCGAGCTGAATGACAGCTCCAGCGTTTATTATTCATTTGGGCATAACATTTTTACGCCGAATGATATTACCTTGCCGAACCCGCCTGTCACAGACCGTCCTTATGCAGGCTATGTCTATGGATCACTGGGGTTGGTGACCGTAACGGGTGATCATGTCGACGATGTCGAGGCGACCCTTGGCCTTGTGGGCCCGTGGGCATTGGGTGAGGAAATCCAAAGATTTGTGCACAAGGATATTTTTCCAAATGCACCCGACCCCGAAGGCTGGGATTATCAATTGGATAACGAGCCCGCTTTGATGGTCGGCTGGCAACGTCGATATCCTGAATATTTTGAAGAAGAGTTTTTTGGCCTGAACTTCAGGGCCGAGCCGAACTTCGGCGTCACCCTTGGTAACGTTTATACCTATGCCAGTACAGGAATTAACTTTCGCCTCAGCCCGGATACCGAGCGCTGGACAGATGCGCCGCCGCGTGTACGCCCTGCCATTCCGGGAACCGGCTACTTTGAAATCCCCGAAGACAAGCATTTCAGCTGGTATCTATTTGCAGGTCTGGATGGCCGCCTGATGGGCCGGAATATTTTTCTGGATGGAAATACATTTTCGAATTCGCGCAACGTTGATAAAAACTATCTGGTTGGCGATGCAAATGTCGGCATTGCCACAACATTTGATCAAATGCGTGTCAGCTATACTTTGAATTACCGCACGCAAGAATTCCACGGTCAGCGCGAATCAAACGCCATATTCGGCGCTGTGAATGTCAGTTATAGATTCTAGCAATTTAAAAAAGACTTATAAGTTACACGGCTGCAGGATCGTAAGCTTTAACGCGATTACGACCGGCTTGTTTCGCATCATACAAAGCCTCGTCCGCACGCGCGATCATTTTTTCAGGCGTATCGCCTTGGCCGAAGAATTCGGTTACCCCTACAGACAGTGTAATTTGGCCCAGGTTTTCGTTCGTTGTGCGGTTAATGACCTCTTTGCGCTCAACAACACGGCGCAGAGCGTTACCGACTGATACGCCACCCTGTACGTTGGTATCGGGCAGGATAATCGCAAATTCTTCACCGCCATAGCGGGCAGCCAGATCGCGGCCTTTAATACCGTCTTTCAAGCTGCGGGCAACAAGGCGTAGAACCTGGTCACCAATCAGGTGACCGTATGTATCGTTGAATTTCTTAAAATGGTCAATATCCATCATTAACAAAACCAGCGTGCTTTTTTGCTCGGCCGCTTCGGCCATCGCCAATTCAAGATAATTATCAAAAGCCTTGCGGTTTGACAAGCCTGTCAGGCTGTCTGTCATCGCTTCTTTACGCACAGTATCCAGGTTCTGGCGCAGCTCGGCCATTTGCTGGGTTGAATTACTCAACTGGCTTTCAAGCGACTTGTTATATTCAACAACTTTTTTGGTGCTTTGCACCATTTCAGATACAACCTCGCTAAGATCATCAAGGCTGTTGGCATTCTGGATCTTAACCGATGCCCCATCCAGCGTATCACCATATTCATTGGTCGCTGATTTAACCGATTTGAAAAGCCCCGCAATTTCAGCTAAAGCCTGCTGCAGCTCGTCACTGACCTTACGTATAGCGTCTTCATGCGAAGAGCTTTGTAAAAACCTGCGATAAACCTTATCGCAAACGGCCTCGTTTACTTTGTCACCAAATTTATCGATTGCACCGACCAGCTCGGCGTCGCCATCAAAGTATTTGTACCAAAGTTCAAAGTTTTCCGGGGTCGGGCTCAGATCAAGCTCCTCGATCCGCTCAAGCGCCTTCACAGCAATTTCCTGCGCTTTCGCCGCAGATGCATTGTCATTTTCTCTAGATTTTACAAATTCTTGTGCCATACCACCCAAAACCGAAAGTATTTATCTTTTTATCCTAAACCAAACATATGAATAAATATATACCACGCCATATAAAAATTGCAAAAAACGGTTAAGTTTTAGTTACATTTTTTCAATACGCGCTGTTTTCTCTCCCTCAATATCATAAGAGTTCAAATAATTTATAATTTCTTCAACATTATCAGCCATATCGAACAAATCAAGGTGATGTTCAGGTGTATAGCCGACACTGATCATATGCCGGATTTGCTCCAGCATTTTCGACCAATATCCATTAATATTTCCCATTATGACTGGTTTTTCATGCAGCCCCAGGTATTTCCAGGTCAGAATTTCGAAGGTTTCGTCCAATGTTCCCAGACCGCCCGGCATAGCAATAAAAGCGTCAGAATGTTCAACCATCTTCATTTTTCGGGTGTGCATGGAATCGACGACATGTAATTCAGTAATATCATGATCCATGCCTTCGCGCGCGATGATATGCTCGGGAATAATGCCAATTACGCGCCCGCCCGCTTTCATTGCACTATTGGCCAACCGGCCCATAGTACCGGCAGAACCGCCGCCATATACAACCGTTTTCCCGGCCTCGGCCAAACGTCGGCCCAGCAGTTCGATTGCATTTTTATAATTATCATCAATGTTATCAGAGGCGCCACAATAGACGCATACGGAATGGATCAGTTTTGTCATTCGGCGAATATACTGAATATTCATTTGATTTAAAAGCGTTTTCTCTTGAAATGCGATCTTTTCAAGATTACCTTTGTTGCAACGAATAAAAGAAGGATTCTGAAATGGAAAAAATAATGCAACATGCCAGACAGGCTTTGAATACAATCTTTGTCCCCATCCATCCTGCAGGCTGGCCATTCATATTGGCGTTTGCATTTGCATCGATTATCCTTGCAATGATCGAAGATGACCTTGGCTTTATCGGGCTGATTTTAACAGCATGGTGTGTTTATTTCTTTCGTAACCCTGACCGCCACATACCCCAACGCAAAGGTCTGATTGTCAGCCCTGCTGACGGTACTGTTTCCATGATCACCAAAGCAACCCTGCCGCCTGAATTGGAAACATCAGATGAAACCGACCCGCTGTTCAAGGCTAAGACTCTGACACGCGTCAGCATTTTTCTGAATGTTTTTGATGTGCATGTTAACCGCAACCCCATCGCGGGCAAGGTTACACAGGCCGTCTATCACCCCGGTAAGTTTTTTAACGCTGAACTGGACAAGGCCAGCGAGCATAACGAGCGCAATACCCTTGTCGTTAAAATCGATGACAATAAATCTTCGATTGCCTTTGTACAAATCGCGGGCCTTGTGGCGCGCCGCATTTTATCCGAAGCCAAAGTCGGTGATGATTTAAAAACCGGCGAGCGTTACGGCATGATCCGTTTCGGTAGCCGTGTTGATATTTATCTTCCGCCAAAAGTTATGCCCATGGTTTGCGTTGGCCAGAAAATGATCGGCGGCGAAAGCATCATCGCTGACCTTGATAGCAAGGAAAAACAGCGCGAAGCCGAGGTTGTTTAATGGCAAAAGCCGGAAAAAGAAAAAAACACAGCGACGATAGTGTAAACGGCCGTATGTCTATATACAGGCTGGTGCCGAACATGCTGACTTTGGCAGCACTGACGGCGGGTATGACATCTATACAATATGCCATACAGGGCCGATGGGAAAATGCTGTTATTGCGATCGTCATCGCCGGTTTTATTGACGGATTTGACGGGGCCGTTGCGCGCCTGATGAACGCATCTTCAAAACTGGGGGCAGAACTGGACACCCTTTCCGATTTTCTGTGTTTCGGCGTTGCGCCTGCCACCATCATGTATCTTTGGCTATTGCAAGACGCCGGAAAGATCGGCTGGATTGTGGCGGTTGTTTTCGCAATTGCCGTTGCCTTGCGTCTTGCGCGTTATAATGTCGAAGATAAAGAGGCTGAAAAGAGAGAATCCGCGGCCGATAAAAAGAAAACACATTTCACGGGTGTGCCATCGCCAACAGGGGCCGGAATGGCTATGCTCCCCCTGATCATGAGCCTTCAATTTGCCGAAGACGGGCATAAATTCGATGCCTTCATGACATCACCTGAATATGTCGCCCTTTGGATGTTGCTATTTGCAGTACTGATGGTCAGCCGCATCCCGACATTTTCAACAAAACAGGTTCGCCTGCATCCCAAAATGGCGGTGCCATTATTGGGCGCTTTCGGTTTGCTGATTGCAGGGCTCATTCATGCAACCTGGATTACATTGATTTTCATGTGTACAGTCTATGCGATATCGATTCCGATCGCATCTTACGTGACCTACCATAAAGATAAAAAATCCGACTGATTAAGAGGGCATACCCATCGTCATGCTTGCCTGAACCTTGGGTGCCGCGGCTTTGATTTTTTGTTCTGCCGCCTCTGATCCCGCATTCAACTCGGCTTCCATACGGCGTGATGTTGTCATTGCGCCTTGTACTTGTTCGGGCCCTTTGCGCTCGGCTTCGTTCAACTGGCCCAGATAGGCTTTAAAGTGATCCACATTCGGGATTTTGGCCAGATTTGAATTCGCTGCAATTCCTTTGTATCCGCTATCCGTTACTGACATGCCGGCCAAGGCGACGTCCGCCGATAGGCCATCATCCTGTTTTTTAGACAGTTCGTATCCGGCGGTGAATTTGCCGAACATACCCTTTTTAGGTTTTTTTGATTTTTGATTGGCTTTCTGGCGCGCCTTCTTGTCATCATCTTTGATAATAAATGCGCCAAAAGTTTTTTGCCTGTCTTTGGCCTTATCTTTAAAACTTGACATGACTTGCTCCAAAACAATCGCGCCAACCGTAACGATGGCAGGTGCACCAATTGCCGAAGCCGCAATTTCGAGCCCTACAGCCATATCCGTCATACCACTGTCTGATGCCGCCGGTTCATTCGCGCCTTTTGCCTCGGGGTCAGATGCACCCGACGCATTCACAGCCGGTGCCTGCGCAACATTCTGCGCGGCCGACATTTCAGCCATCGTATTCTCAGTTTCTTGCTTGAAATTGACAGGTTCTGCCGTATTTACAAATTTACTCATGTCCTAGTCCCTCACGCGCGTATATACATAATATAATAATAGGATAATATTAAGATTTCGTCAATATGCCCGCTATGCCGCGATGGCCTGACCCGGTCGAAAACGGCGGTAACCAATGGCCTCGGCGATATGATGGGGGTGGATATTTTCTGCGCTGTCCATATCAGCCAATGTCCGCGCAACGCGCAAGATTCGGTGATACCCGCGTGCTGATAATTTCATTTTCTCGGTCGCATCGATCAAAAGGCTGCGCCCCTTGTCATCCAACGGGGCAATTTTTTCCAGCGTTTCACCACTGGCATCTGCATTGACGCTATATTGATCAAACCCCATCGATTCAAAACGCTGTTTTTGAATATTGCGTGCCGCGGCAACGCGTTTTGCGACCTCTGCCGACCTTTCAGATTTTTCCGTTGCCGCCAGATGCAGCGGGTTCACAGCGGGCACATCGACATGTAGATCAATACGGTCAAACAACGGGCCTGAGATTTTAGCCTGATAATCAAGCGCACATTTCGGCGCACGCCCGCAGGCCAGCGCAGCATCATCCAGATGCCCACAACGGCACGGGTTCATTGCCGCGATCAGCTGAAAATCTGCAGGAAACGACACATGATAGTTCACGCGGCTGACCAAAGCCTCGCCATTTTCAAGGGGTTGGCGCAAGGCCTCCAGCGTGCCGCGCGCAAATTCGGGCAATTCATCTAAAAACAAGACGCCTTTGTGCGCCAGCGATATTTCACCGGGCTTGGCTTTGTTACCCCCACCAATCATAGCCGGCAGCGACGCCGAATGGTGCGGGTCACGATATGGGCGTTGACGCAAAAGGCGCCCGTCCTTTAATTGGCCTGCCACACTGTGGATCATTGAAACATCCAGCGCCTCTGACGCAGACAGGGGCGGCAAAATTGACGGTAATCGCGATGCCAGCATCGATTTCCCCGATCCGGGCGGCCCCGACATCAGCATATTGTGACCACCTGCTGCCGCGATTTCCAATGCGCGTTTTGCCGTTTCCTGTCCTTTGACATCGGCCAAATCCAGAAGTGTTTCTGCCATGTGGTTTTCGATTTCAGGTTCGGGCGGCGCGATAATCTGCGTGCCTTTAAAATGATTGATTAAAACCAATAGTGACGCGGGGGCCAAAACGTTGATATCCGCCCAGGCCGCTTCGGCGCCGCAGGCAGCCGGGCAAATAATATCACGCCCGTGCGATGAAGCGCTGATGGCTGCCTCCAGAACGCCGTTCACAGCTGTGATCGATCCGTCCAATGATAATTCGCCCATAACCGTATATTGGCTAAGTTCTTCACGCGGGACGACATTCATCGCCGCCAAAACCCCAAGGGCAATGGGCAAATCAAAGTGCGATCCTTCCTTCGGCACATCAGCGGGCGCCAGATTGACCGTCAATCTTTTGGGCGGCAACGATACACCCAAAGCATGCAGCGCAGCGCGCACACGCTCCTTACTTTCCGCGACAGCTTTATCGGGCAGGCCTACAATCTGAAAGCTGGGTAAACCGCTCGACAATTGCACCTGCACGTTAATTTCGCGCGGTTCAATCCCTTGAAATGTGACGGTATGGATTTGGGCGACCATGTTAAACCTCAAAATCAAATGAAGTAGGATACATTAAAAAATCTTCGAACTTAATGCCAACAATCGCAATCAAAGTTACCCCCTACAGTTGCAACACAAGAGCCACTAAAAGCGGATATAGTGCCATCGCCGTTTATTATATAACCATTTGTGATTGTTGCTGATCCGCCACTGTCTGCTCCGCCACTCGTTGAACTTCCACATGCTGAGTTGCAAAAATTCATCCTCCAAGTAATCTCACCAGCGTTAAAAGCACCTGTTTCAGAAGAACATAGAATAGGGGTGTCTGAACCATCTGTTGTAAATATCAGCCCATTACAATGGTCAACTGGGCCGAATACCCCCGTTCCCCATGAGTTACATCTTCCAAACAACCCCGTTCCCGCAGAGGCGTAAGTAGATGTATCAGGTGGCAGAATAGTCCCGACAGGAACCGTTGGATCTAGATAATTGCCACAAGCTACAACTCCTGCGCCATCGCTATGAAATACAAAACACTCTGTGTCAGATGGATTTGTTGAATTCTCGTTCGTTCCATCCGCCAGTTCATAACTTATGTAGCTATCCGCACACCCATTCAGGATTTTCAATTTGTTGACACCATATTGAACACTTCCTTCACACTGTTCATTAACAGCATTATCCAGTTGCTCTTGTTCTTTTTCTATTCCACCGCCACCTCTGCTTGAACTCGTAATCGCGTAGGACAGTGATGCGAACAATGCAACAGCAATTAAAATTAGGAAGAGTGCATTACCATTCGAGCTTTTCACAACGAGCTATCCTTTAAAGTTTTTAATTATTCTACACTTTGAAAACCTTGATGAAAAGATGTTGTAAATATACCCCACGATCTGAAAGCTGGGTAGCCCGTTCGAGATTTGCACCTGCACGTTAATATCGCGCGGTTCAATCCCCTGAAATGTGACGGTATGGATTTGCGCGACCAAAGATCGTCTCCTGAATCGTTTGTACTCTATTTGTTCTAATGGAATATGCCAAAAATATCAAAACATTTTTTATAGGGTATTTTTTACTTGGTATTTTTACGCAATATCCCGGGCTTTGGTTTTTGATAGTGTAGCGGTTCAAACGACCGTGCGATTTCGGATGCGACATGTTCTGCATCAGGCAGGTGCTTTTGTTGTAAAACCGTTTCCTCGGCGCGCATAATCTGGCCTTGCATATCCAGAAATTTAAACCGGCCTGACCTGAACATATATTTTACAAATTTATAATGCTCCGTATTCATGGCCTCGTGGTTATAGACAACCACATTCTTGGGCGACAGGAAATCACAGGCTTCGGATATCATGGACGTCGACTCCCCGGGCACATAAATCTGTCCGCCTGTTTTCTGGACACTGTATAACAGCGATTTATATGCGCTGCTGACACCGTCTTTTGTAAACATGAAATCATAAAGGTAGAAATCCTGTTCGGGCTTCAGGCCCTCCTGCTCGAGCGCTTCAACAAAAGCATGTGTTACAGGGTCAAGTTTATATTCAATGGCATGACCCGTTTCAGGATCAAAATTTCTGTGTGTATTCGCATCCACACCCGTGTCCGGATCATGCTTTCCTGTGCGCGGACCGTTTGTCACCAGAAGCGGTTTTTGAATCCGGCCCTTGCGCACCAAATAGCGGGCAAAATCCGCCGCAGCTTTGGGCGTATAAAATTTCAAGTTGCCATCAGGCGTCAGGGCATCACCGCCCATAATAACGCATGTGCATCCCTTTTCTGCAGACGGGATCTTAAAGCTGCCGGCGTTGTAAATATCCTTAAGGTGGTCCAGCGTCATTAAATGCGGAACGCCTGACATTTTGATAATCTTGTGCATATGCCCCTTAAGACTATTCCTGACATCCTGGCCAATCGTATGGCCGGGCAACGCAATGTAATCAAACTGGTCGGCATAGCGCGAAAGGTCTGTATGATATTGATGCGAACCCCATGAAATTTTCAGATTTTTACGCCCTGACTTTTGCCTAAGCTCTGCCAAAGGCTGCATATTATGCGCCCCCGCCCCTATAACGAACAGCGGTTCCGCATTTTCGCCGCACAGTTTTTCCAACTGTTTTATATTCCCTTCAAGCACATCGGCATCCGGTATCTTTCGGCCCAATGCGCGCGCAACAGCACGGGCGTGATTATCGTCCCCTGCATGCTGCTCATCAATCAATGCAAAAACCCTGTACATGATAGAAATATATCATGGCCTATTTAACGTTCGGTTAAAGCTGCCGCTTGCGCCGCAGGTATAGATAGACCGCACCGCTGCCGCCATGCTGCGGACGGGCAATCGTGCGTTGTAAAATAATATCTGATAATGGTGGCATACCGCACCATAACGGCAGTGCATTTTTTAGGACACCGCCGCCTTCGCCCGAACGAAGCCCTTTACCCGTAATTACCAAGATCAGTCTTTTACCGTTTTGATGCCCGGCCATGACCCTGCGCTTTAAAAGCGCATGCGCCTGATCCTGTGTCATGCCATGCAGGTCTATCGTCTCGTCAATTGCAATCTTGCCCTGTTTCAAACGCTGAAGTGTACGGGCATCAAGAGCCCTACCCTTTGGTTTTTCGGGCGCTTTCACTGACGGCTTCGGTGGCGGCGTTTTATGAGCCTTAGTAATCACCCGTTTTTTTACATCCTGATCTGTAATTGTAACGTCGGGCAAGGCTTTGTCCTGAACGATCGGCAACGATCTTTTGACAGTATCGGCAACGCGCTGCCATAGGCTGCGGTCTTCGTCGGATAATAGGGTATGATCATCTTTTTTATCTGGCATTGGGGGATATCTGTTTATCTGTTCGTAACAATTACGTTATAATATAAAAAGAAACTTTAACAAAAAACAGCAGTGATGACACGTATATTACCCGTTTTAATGTTTTTAATGCTTTTGGCCCTGCCTGCAACAGCGCAGGAGACAGCACCCGTATCAAAAATCCCCAAGAAACCACAGGTCGGCGTTGACCCGTCAAAAACGCTAGAGGAACTGTCCAGCGTTAAACCGACAGAAAAGTTTACATCAAAAAAAACGGATAACCTGACCGTATCCATGCTGTTCCACAAATTGACAGGGCAGGACCCGGACTTTGTAAAATGGGCCAAAACATCCAAGACATATCAAAATGTGAGCGGCCCGCAACAAACCGTTGTTTTGAACGAAATGACAAACCGTTTGAAAACCAAATTTTCCCTTATGGGCATTAACGAGCCTATTCACGTCGAACAATACGTAACGCTGAAACAATACAATCCGAAATCCGAAGGGATATTCATCGAAGAATTCACACCTAACACATTTTATACCTATCATTTTGATAACGAGTACTTTGCCGTGATCCCATCTGACCTGATGGATTATCAATATCTGAAAATTGGCAGCAAGAAGATGGCCGAATTGAAACCGCATCTGACCGGCAAGAATCAGTTGTTTATGCGCCTCAGCCTTGTACCTATAAAAGGGGACGCCGAAACAAAAGTGCGCCTTTCAAACGGTCATCAAAACTGGCTGCTGGCCGCCAAGGTCATGGACATCGAACTATGGTCACCCAAAGACAAACGCCTGTTGTGGCGCAGTAATGAGGATTTCTACAGCCGTAAAAATCAATTGCTAAACCTTTATCAATAACCCAAAATGAAAATATAGATTTTTAATTCATATTTTCGGGGGATAATCATGTTTACAAATCTGGTCGGTTTTATAAAACCGCTTTTGAAAAAAGATTCCACAACCACAAAGACCATAGCAAAAACACGCGCCGTCGGTGAAGACGAACAAAAACAGTTCAAGAATTTTGAAGATCAACCTGATGTCGTTTATGGCGAAAAAGAAGGACAAAATCAAACCGACGCGCAGATAGCTGATGACAAGGTTGAATTATCACTGGCCGCATTGCGCCACCTGGTTGAACAGGCCGATGCCCGCGAGGAAGAAAAGGCCGCCGCCCTTGCCAAGGTTGCAGAACTTCAAAGTCGGGGCATTGAAACACTGGCCGTGCCGCCCGGATCATCGGTGGTCACATTTTTAAACAACACAGATTAAGACCGGAAAATGGAACAGCAAAACAGGCCGCAGCCTATACTGACAATACGCCCCAAATATGTCGAAGATTTGGTGCGCATCGAAATCCTGTTTTATTGTTTTATTGCCACATTCGGGCTGACCATTCTGGGCGGCGTAGCTATTATGCTGGTCAGTATGATCCTTGGCCTCGGCAGTCTTTTACCGCCCTGGCTTGGTTTCTTTGCCCTGCTGGTTGCCTGCCTGATTTTCCTGCCGCCCCACATTCAGAAAACGATAAAATCGAATATGGCCGGTACATATTGTCATTTCTATCGCGACCATCTGTCCTATCAAAACTTTCAGTGGCTGATCTTTAAAAGAAAAGGCCGTATTAAATATGCGGATATTTCCGATGTTGCCGAACGCTCGAATATTTTTCAGACGCGATATAATGTTGGTGATATCTGGATTATTGCGCCCAACATGCCGCTTGATGCGGGGCAGCGTTTTCCCGGGGTCAAGATTCGCAATATTGCCTTAAACGCCAATTTGACAGACCAATTCGAAACAATAATTTTTCAAAACACAATGGATATTTATGCAGACACCTCAGCAGACACCCCAGCAGACACCAAAGAAAAAGCGGCTGACGAAAACGCTACCTGAAACTCCGGATTTGAAAATCTGTCGCCAGTTCCGTCTTGCGGTTATTGTCTGGCGCTATCCTATACGTTTGTTTCTTTGGCTAACCTTTATCGTTCTTTTTTATCCTGATCTGTCGCAGATGTCTTTTTCATCTCTGCTGGCCATCAGCCTTGGCGGCTTCCTTTTACTGTATGCAGGACCCGTTATAACGACATATCTGGAATATAAACGCATTCCCGTTTTTTTCTATAGTGACCGCATTGAATTGCGTGAAAGCCTTTTGATAAAGGACAATTTAAAGATGCCCTATCGCAATGTCATCGAGGCCAAATGCACGGCAAATATGCTGCAAAAACACTACGGTCTGCAAACGCTTTGTATCAAACTGAAATCAGGATCAGATCATCGTAAAACTGGCGATTACTGGTTTAAGCTTGATGATATAAAACGCAGTGAAAATATAAAGGCCATCTGTTCGGCCTGTGGCGTCGATTAATCGGTGCGCACGCAGCGGACATTGTGGGTTGTAAGCTTACTCCAGTTACCATAGGAAGGGCTGTTAACCATGTGCGAGATGGTTACAACATTAGAGTTGCCAGAGTCTTCCGTAGAGCTCCAGTAAACAGACGTCGAGCCCGGCTGTTCATCATTAAACGTGCCATTTAAACTACCGACTTTCCTGTTGCCGTCTAAAACCGCCAACTCTCCGCTGGATGGTAAATACCATTCCGATCCCAATGCCGTGCATAGATCAACCGCATAATAAGCTGTATCTGTAAATGCTGAAATAGTCGCAGTATTCGCGGCCCCATCCGAGGAAGAGTTCGCGCCCGTTGTGGTATAGGCAGCGGACCAAGCTACACGTCCCTGATCAAACAATGTTGTATAAAGTCGGTTTCCGCTGTAACTGCCGGCATAGACCAGACCACCGCAGACCTCGCCCACAGCCAATGACGTCAGGTCACAGCTGGCTTTCAAGACATAGGCTAAACACGATCCGGTCGCACAGGTGCCTGTCGCAGTGTCTACAGAAATCATCTCAGCAGGATAGGATGCATCAATTTGTGCCAAGGCTTCATCCCAAACGCTCGAGTCAATCGTGTAGTCAATCGACACTTCGACGTTTTGGCCTGGTGCATTGTAATAGGTGGTCGTATATTTCGTCGTATCACCCAGTAATTTGAAAAAGCGGCCCTTTGCAGGTGTGAAAATTGTTTCTCCCGACCCCGGACATTTGATATCGGCGATCACATCGCCGCTGACACCGGTTGAATCATCATTATAAATTGGATAAGGTGGATTTGGGTTATCTTCTGAATCAATATCACCATCGCCATCAACATCCACAGCATCGGGATATAAAAGAATACATTCGTTTATGCCCGCACTGATTGTGGCCAAATCGGATGCCAGCTTGTTTTTAACATCCTGCAGTTTGATATTTGTTGTGGCGACGCTGGTTTCTTCCATCATCGTGGCCATCAGGACCCCTGACAGAAAAAGCGCCAGCAAAAGATAGGCAACCGCACTGCCCTTTTGATTTTTTAAATCAACCCCGATCATCTTTTAAGTATAACATATATCCGTTATCGCGTGTTGTTATAATTTCTTCAAACAGCGGCGCTTTTTGCCGCAATCTATAGATATGCGTTTCAACCGTATGGGTCGTAACATCAGAATGATATTGCCAGACGTTCCTTAACAGCATGTCTTTCGTGCAATTTTCGCCCTTATGTTGATATAGAAAAATCAGCAACTCCGTTTCCAAATCGGTCAAAATGATATCACCGTCAGGTGTTTCAACTTTGCGTTTCACCGGATAAAAACAGGATTCATTCAATAGAAAACATCTGTTACGATCCCATTTGACCATAAGATCGGGAAAAATTTGCCGGGCCGATATTTGCCCCTTGCTCAAAAGGTAATATTTTTCCTGCCCGCTTTTATTATCACGGTCTGTCAGGATAATATCCGCCTTGTCCGAATCTTCCAAAACAGAAAAATCCGCCATCTGCGAAATCAATTGTGTTAATCCGCTGCGTAAACGTGTATCCTGAATATCTAAGGCTATGGGTATCTGTTCCATAGTTTCATTTTAAACGGTGTGAACTTCAGGACAAGAGTATTTGCTATGAGCAATACCGTCGTAACAGATTATGATATTGTTTTTGCCCTGCATACGGGCGTCACTATTATGATGCAGCAGCAAAAAGATTTTGATAACAGCCCCGATGGCGAGCTGCCATTCACGGTGTCCGAGGCTGATTCCGCCGTTCATATCGAAGCCGCATCAGGAAAAACAGTCATTATCGACAATATAAAATCGAATATGCTGGCCGAAATCAAAGGCCGCGCTTTTTTCATGATTTATGAATTCGACGGCGAGGATATGACGCGCTGCACGCCCTGTGCCCTTAAAATGTAAAATCATTCGCATATAAATTCTAAATTGGCACGTCTGTTGCATATCTAATCTGCAGAGAGGTTAGAGTATGTCATACACGCATGCACATTACAGCAGTCGTACCGCAGGGGGCCATCATCGTGCCGCCGCAGGGGCATCCTTTAACAACAACGTATTATCAAATGGGCGGGGCACACTTTCCCCCAATCAAAATACCACCGTCCAAACCCCGAAGGGCAGCGCACATTCCCCCAACAGTGCCGCGCCCCGATTTGACGCCCTGCTGCAGGAGGCAAACGCGCACCCCCAAACGGATACTCCCCCATCCGGATTTGCGCCCAAAACGCCCCTCGCAGCAGGCAGTCAAACTTCAGAATTTCAAAAACAGGATCAATTGAATGCCGGGTTTCGCACTCCACACGATATGAACGATGCGAATAAACCGACACAGAACGAACGTGCTGACAGCCGTACGGCAAATCGCACCGTATCAACCAAAGATCGCGCGGCCTATAACGCTGATGGCGAGGAGATCAAATTCACCATTTGGGATTTTCTGGATATGATCAACCCGCTGCAGCACATTCCGATTGTCAGCAATATCTATAGATCATTGACCGGCGATGAAATTTCATCGCATGCGCGCATTATGGGCGGCGCCGTTTATGGTGGGCCCATTGGCGCCGCCGCAGGCGTTGCAAATGCCGTTGTGGCTGAAGCAAACGGCGGCGAAGATATCGGCGAAACAGTCGTTTCACTAGTATCCGGGCGTAAACGGCCCGTTGAAAGTCTGGTTGAAAATGCCGACTTTGCCGCAACACAAAACAGTAATTTCAATATTTCAAAAGATGATATTAAATGGTCTCATCCATCAGACACTCTATCCCCCTCTAACACTCCGCGTCTGAATGAAGAGATCAAAGCCGGGAGCGCCCCTGCAGCGCCTTCTCCCTCCCCCTCCAACGCGCGTGGAGCCTCCCGGTCTTTCCCCTTTACACAAACCATACAAAACCAGTTTTTATCACAGGCCCATCCTACACATACACATCCTACACATGCGGCCAGTGATAAATCAGGGGTATCGGCGACACCCTCCTTACACATGACGTCCGATGCCCAACCAAACGGAGCAGAACCCCGATCGTCTGTAGCCGCGCAAGCGGGAGAACGGAATCGAAAAGAAATTTCGTACGCAAGACAAGAAAACACGGGCTCACCACTGACTCCTTCACTGCATACGGTTCAGGCGGCGCGCGCAGAATCCGCCACGTTGCCTGAACCCGCTGCAATTACCGACAAAATGGATTTGCATCTGAAAATGATGGCCGGCCTTGAAAAATATCAGGCGATGAAAACCGCGCAATAAACAAAAATCTGTGACATTTTCCCTGCAAAAGTGTATGTAGGGACCATGAAACAAAAATCACGTTCAAAAGACACTGCTTTATTTTCACCGCGTACGATCAGCCTGGTTTTGATCGGTTTGATTGCGGGGCTGATCACAGCCTTTTACATCATGAATACGCGCGCCGCACAATATATCAGTGATCAGGCATCGCAAATTTTTCAACTACCTGTCACGGTTGATGATGTTAATATCTCTTATGTTTCGCACAGTGTGCGCATCAGCGGTCTAAAAATCAAAAATCCCGATGGTTTTACAGGTGATCATGTCGCCATCATTGAAGACATTCGTCTTTATTCCCGCGGCCTACATCAGGATCCGATCCCCGTTTCAAAAATTGAAATTAACGGCATCATTTTCTACCCCGAACGGGATGCAGCCGGTGAAACCAACCTTGCCTATTTGCTGGATGGAATTTTTGACCAAACCCCGCAGGATGCTGACATCACATTAAGCGTGCCCCTGAATAAAATCTTTATCAAGGATATGCGCCTGCGTCCGATTGGCGAGGATTACACCAAACTGGATCGAAAAATTATAATGGATAATCGCGCGCCATTATCTGACGTTGAGGACATTATCGAAGTCACCCCCGAAGAGCTGGTACAAATGACAACACAAGCCCTGTCGCCGCAGATATTCCGTACGCTTTTAACCGCGCAGGTTACAGCCGGCATTGATAGCGCGGTTCAAGTCAGTCAGGATTTCATCCGCGATATTGAGCAGTTTTCCCGAAAGCTACAAAACGCTTTTTCCTCGGAATAATCACTCTTCCAGACGGTCATCAAGGCGGTCATCATCAATGCCCGCGGGCTCCTGATGGATAATGACCTCTGCCGTTGGAAAGGCTTCGTAAATCTGCAGTTCGATCTGTTCAGTCACATCATGCGCATCGTGCAGCGACATACTGCCATCCATCTCCAGATGAAACTCAATAAAACATTGCACCCCTGATGATCGTGTGCGCAGATCATGAATAGAAAAGACCTCAGGGTGCAGCGTCACCAATGTTTCAATTTTTTCACGGTCGGCCTCGGGTAATTCTTTATCCATCAACATATCGACAGATTCTAAACCTATTTTCCAGGCACTGTTCATCAAGACTACAGCAACCAGAATGGCAAAGCCCGGGTCAAAATAAGGAAAGTCTGTGTAATCAGATAACAACAGGGCTGCAATCACGCCGACGTTCATCAATAGATCGCCCTTGTAATGCAGACTGTCGGCCTCGATCGCAACTGATTTCGTGCGTTTAATCACATAGGTTTGATAGGTGACCAGCACCAGCGTTAAAACAATTGAAAGCACCATAACCGAAACACCTAACATCGGGGCGGAAACCGCCTCGGGCTTTGCAAGTTTTGATAGCGCTTCGAAGACCAGAAAGATAGCAGATGCCCCGATAAAAAAGGCCTGCCCCAGTGATGCCAAGGGCTCCAGCTTGCCGTGGCCAAAACGGTGGTGGCTGTCTGCCGGTTCCATCGCAGCGCGCACACTGAACAACATCAAAATCGAAACCACCGCATCCAATGTTGAATCCAGCAATGATGACAGGATACTAACAGATTCCGTCTGCACATAGGCCAGCAGTTTCGCCACAATCAATATCAAAGCAACCGAAACACTAAACATCGTTGCACGCTTGCGAAGCTTTGCTTCTTCCGGCGGAACGCTCGATTTATGTTTCAGGTTTTCTTCCAGATATGGATTGGCAATAGACATTAGGCGGCCTTTACCATTTGACCATGGCCTTGAAAATCAGACATCGCCAGTTCAATGAAACGCGCCGTAACATCCGATGGTTTCGGCAGAGTTTCCGCATCTTCCCCCGGATAGGCCAGCGCCCGCATTTCGGTTTTCACGCGGCCCGGATCAATCAGATTAACTTTCAGATTTGAATGCACAACTTCATCGGCATAGGCCAGAACCATTTTTTCCAAGGCCGCTTTGCTGGCAGCATATGCACCCCAATGGGCGCGGTCCTTGTGCGCCGCACCCGATGTCACAAACATCGCGCGCCCCGCATCCGACATACGCAATAACGGGTCAAGTGTGCGGATCAGGCGCTGGTTTGCCAGTACATTCAGTTTAAAACATTTCTCCCACATATCTGGGTTTGATCCGGCAACAGGGCCCAGAGTGCCCAGCATGGCGGCATTACCAACCAGTATATCGACGCGGCCCAGATGCTGGTTTAATTGCGGGCCCAGCGCATCCAAAGCTTTCAGATCAAACAAATCCTGCGGAATCAAAAGGGCGTTTTCGCCGCCTGCCTGCTGGATTTCATCATCAAGCTCCTCGAGGGCGCCGACTGTCCGTGCAATCAGAACACATTTTGCACCTTCCGCCGCAAAGGCCTTGGCAACGGCGCGGCCAATACCACGTGATGCCCCTGTGATAACCGCAACGCGTCCTTTTAATGTCCCATTACTCATTGGCTTCCCCTTCGATCAGGTCCTGCATTGCATCACGCTCGCCTTCCTGATAGCCGCTTTCGTTTTCAGCGGCAGGCGCTTCAGCGGGTGCATCATCGCCGATATATTCCTGGCGTACTTTATCGATCATATCTTCGGACAGTTTTTCTTTTTCTTCTTCAGCGCGCTCTTCGGCATCTTCGATCGCCTCTTCCAATGGCTTTTCAAGGCCCGCGACATCAATCGCCCATTGTGTGCTGTCTTCCACCAGCGGAATCAGCTTTGATTCTTTAACGAACTCGGGAAACTCGTCAGGCTCCATCACCAGCGAGAACGGCAGATATAAAACAGCGATCAAAACCAGACCGCGGATCAATCCGAATATAACACCAAGGCTGCGGTCAACCGGCCCAAGCCCGATGGCCTGCGCCCCTTTTGACAGGAAATGGCCCAGCACACTTAATATAATGAAAATCAAAAGGAACACGGCGATATAGGCTACCGCCAGCGCAACAATGTCATCCGGCACAACATCAAAAAACTTGTAATCTTCATCCTCCGGATTAACGATCCAGTTTGTAAACATCGGCACAGCTTTACCACCGAACATGAAGGCACCAAAGGCCGCCCCACCCAAACCGACAATGGTCAGCACTTCGTTAATAAGACCACGGAAAAAGGCAATAACGGCCGAAACCAGCATTATACCCAAAATGACAACGTCAAGGATCATACGTATAAAACTCCGAAATTAATTATTCAGAAAACAACGGGATGACTTCATTCAAATGTTTCACATCCATCAGCTTTATATTTGCCTGATCTGCACCCGAAATACCAGATTTTTTTCCTTTATTCGGCAATTCGGGCATGATGGCACGTGAAAAACCAAGTTTTGATGCTTCCTTGAAACGGGCCTGCGCCTGAGAGACATTTCGAACTTCGCCCGATAGGCCGATTTCACCGAAAACAACGGTATCAGCAGGCACCGCAACACCGGACAGGGCCGATATCAGTGCAACCGCAACAGCCAGATCGGCCGCAGGCTCGGAAATACGAAGGCCGCCCGCAACATTCAGATAGACATCGTTCATGCCGATTTGAAGGCCGCACCGTGCCTCGAGTACCGCCAAAATCATCGACAGGCGGTTATTATCCCAACCGATAACAGCGCGCCGCGGCGTGCCCAATGATGATGGTGATACCAAAGCCTGAATTTCAACCAAAACGGGGCGCGTGCCCTCCATCGCGGCCAATACGGCAGATCCCGCAATATCCTTTTGCCTTTGCGCCAGAAACATTTCGGATGGGTTTAGAACCTCGACCAGCCCCTTGTCCTGCATTTCAAAAACGCCGATTTCATCGGTCGGGCCAAAACGATTTTTAACCGCACGCAAGATGCGGAACTGATGGCCGCGATCGCCTTCGAAATATAAAACCGTATCGACCATATGTTCCAAAACGCGGGGGCCTGCGATTTGCCCTTCTTTGGTCACATGTCCAACCAGAAACAGCGTGATACCGCGTTTTTTGGCAACGCGGATTAATTCAGCTGCAGATGCACGAACCTGCGATACCGTACCCGGCGCGGAATCCAGATTATCCAGATACATGGTCTGAATGGAATCAATAATCACCAGATCATACTGCCCGCTTTCCATTGTTGTGATGATGTCGCGAATATTTGTTGCCGATGCCAGATCAACCGGTGATTTATCAAGGCCAAGACGCGCCGCACGCAGACGCACCTGATCAACAGCTTCCTCGCCCGAAATATAGGCGCAACGTAATTTCTTTGACAGCTGGCAGGTGACTTGCAGCAATATTGTTGACTTTCCAATGCCCGGATCACCACCGATCAATATGGCAGACCCTGCGACAAGACCCCCACCCGTCACACGGTCAAATTCGGAAAAATCGGTATTGGTTCGGGGCGGTTTTTCGGATGTTCCCGCCAGATCAACGAATTCAACCATACGTCCTTTACCGCGCGACAATCCCTTGGGCACGGTGTCGTTCGCCACCTCCTCGACATAGGTATTCCATTCGTTACACCCATCACATTTGCCGCTCCATTTCGGTGAAACAGACCCGCAAGATTGACAGACATATTGACGTTGGGTTTTGGCCATCGTGGTGCTCCCTTTTGTTCCTGAGTCAGAATAGCAGAACAAGAACAAAAAGTGAACTTATAAAAATTTGATTGCACCATGTTGAAAAAAATGATAGATTATGAAAACAAAAATCAGCCCGAGAGACACCAGATGCGTCAAAAAGAATGGAAAGAAACGGTTGCAGAGCTTTTAAACAAGCATCCTGATAAAATCGACACCCATGCTGACAGCCAAAAACGCATTCAAAATATGAAATCCCTGCTTTCACATTCGGCAACAGGACGTATGTTACTGGGTTGGGCAGACGAAAATGGCGTTGAAATATGGATGGACCATCAAGCTGACGGCTATTACGGATGTATTTATCCTGACAGTAACACCGTTATACTGAATGCGCGCTACAGCGATTTTATTCTTTCATCAACACTTGGGCATGAAATACAGCATCTCTACCAAGACAGTCTGGACATACTGCCATGTGTTATTGAAGATATTGAAACCTATGTTGTAATGAGGCTGCTGGCCGAAGCCGGCGCATACGCCGTGCAGGGTCAAATTATCAGTGAATTGCGAGATACAAATTCGGACATTTTTACAAACCGCCATCTTTGGAACAGAACCCGTTGCGCGACAAGCATAAAAGATTGGCAAGAGCGAAATGATTTAAAAGCATCTGTTTTTACGAATTTTTTATCCTCGCGGGCAACATCATATTTTATAAAATCCATCACGGAAAGCGCCATTGATCAGATACTGGGTCAGCCCCCAAGAACACCTGTTAAGTCAGAATATATAAAGCCTGGTCTTAAGTTTGAGTTTAATCACAAATCGGCACCGCCAGCTGCAACATTGTCAGCACGGACAATTGGCCCGTTCGGAGCATTACCTGATGGCTCAAATTTTTTAAGGGGCAAACTTTGCATGCCTGGTCTGCAATATGACTTTGCGCATTTGTTTACCCCTATTGAACGACAGATTTCCGACCTTGCCCTAAGGCGTGAAGTTATCGAACTCAAAAAGGCCCGCATAAATCCATAAGGCTTTCTATTCCAGTTCCCGCGTTTGTTTTTCTTTTAAAAACCCGCCTGATTGCAACGACCACAATTTGGCATAGACCCCATTTTGGGCCAAAAGTTCATCGTGGGTTCCATCTTCGACAATCTTGCCATCCTGCATTACGATCAAGCGGTCAAGATGCGAGATGGTTGATAAACGGTGCGCAATCGCAATCACCGTCTTGCCGCGCATAAGGCCTTCGAAACTTTTTTGTATCAAATGCTCGGATTCACTATCAAGCGCGCTGGTGGCCTCATCTAAAATCAGTATTGGGGAATCTTTTAAAATAGCCCGCGCAATCGCAACGCGCTGGCGCTGACCGCCTGACAGTTTTACACCACGTTCACCAACTTCCGTATCATAACCATCCGGCATTGATTTTATAAAGTCATGGACATATGCCTTTTTTGCGGCTGCCCGAACCTGTGCATCGGATGCATCCGGTCGCCCGTAACGGATATTTTCCATCAGGCTATCCTGAAATAGCGACGTATCTTGCGGAATAATACTGATCGCATCGCGCAGGCTTTGCCCGTTAACATGATAGATATTTTGCCCGTCAATCTTGACGTCCAGACTACGGTCAGGGTTAAAACGCTGCAGAATATTGACAAGACTGCTTTTACCCGCTCCGGAGGGGCCTATAATTCCAACCTTCTGTCCCGCGGGAATATCAAGGTTTAAATTGATGAAAACCGTGTTTTTGCCGTCATAGGAAAAAGACAAGTCTTTAAATTCGACATGACCGCCCGTGATTTGCAGATCCGGTTCATGATCATCGTTAATACCGGAAACGTCATAGCTTTCTAAAATCGGCTGTGTTGACCTAAGGTCTGTATAACCTTGCACAAGCTGAAGATAAAGGCCCGCAACATTAAAAATCACCCCGTCCAGCCGCTGCATATATTGGAATATCGTAACCAGCGTTCCCAATAGCAAAACCTGTGACGGTTGCAAATGATACCAGATATAGAACAGTAAAATGGCAAAATGGCTGATCACAACCAAAATCATCATAACGAACCATTTATATTCATTGAGGATAATTTTCTCCCTGTACGGCGGATAGAAATCGTCAAATCTGTTCTTCAAGTGGGTGCGCGTCAAATCCGCAGAATTGAAGGTTATGACATTGTAGATATTCGAAATGAAATCAAATTTGAAAGAGGAAAAAATATGCTCCCCTTCGTTAACGGTATGAATTTTGCGCATGATAATGCGGTCAAACTTATTCAGAATAAAAAACAAACCTATGGTAAATACAAATAACGCAACACTGACACGCCAGTCAATCAGCGCAAGGGCAATAAAAACGGCGCCCATTCTGACGATAATCTCTATGTATAAAAACTGTCGGTCAGAAAAAGAATATAAAGATTCCGCCGATTTATTAATTCTGTTGATCGTGTTACCTGAATGGTTTTTATGATGCCAACTGAATGGCATTCGCGTCAGTATGTCATAGAATTTCAGATTGAAGTTACGCTTGATAAAAAAGCTCAGCTTTCTTTCAATAACCCTTGCCGGCCCATGGAATATCCAGAATACCAGCATTGACCCGACATAAAGCCCCAGCCAAAAAGCTGTCTGACGCAACAGGTCATCGCCGCCTGTTTGCAGCGTATTGATCAGCTTGCCAATCAGCCAGGGCTGAAACATAAACGCGACATTCGCCAGCGCAAACAGAATGTAAATCAATATCATCTGCTTTTTGCGGTTGCCGCAATAATCCCATGTCGCCTTGATCATGTGCCAGTATTGGCTGACAATCGGGGGCATATCTTTTATGTCTGTTATCTGGTCCGACATGCTTCAGCTTTCAGTCTTAATTCCGGATTACTGTATCATCATTTCATAAATAAAAAACCCGCCGAGAACACTCAGGCGGGCTTTAAATTTTATATGCCTTTATATTAAGACTTTAGCGCCTTACCGGCTGTTTCAGCCAGGGCTTTGAAACCATCAGCATCATTCACGGCAATATCGGCCAGAACCTTGCGGTCTAGTTCGATACCTGATTTTTTCAGGCCGTTCATGAATGTAGAATATTTCAGGCCGTGCAGGCGGGCTGCAGCGTTAATACGCTGAATCCACAATGCGCGGAACGTACGCTTTTTGTTACGACGGTCGCGGTATGCATATTGCAGACCTTTTTCAACGCGCTGTACCGCAATGCGGAAACAGTTTTTCGCGCGGCCGCGGTAGCCTTTAGCCATTTTAATTACTTTTCTGTGACGTGCGTGTGACGTCTTTCCACCTTTTACGCGAGCCATTATTTCTCTCCTTGATCGCTAGAAGATTGTGATTTACGTTTTTTCTTGCGGTTATAAGGCAAGAAGTTACGCAGAACAATGCGCTCGTCCGCATCACACAATATGGTTGTGCCGCGTGCTTTGCGTTTCATTGATTTCGGTTTGTTGGTCATCATGTGACGTGCATACGCCTGTTTGACCTTTAGTTTACCGGTCGCTGTGCGTGAAAAACGCTTTTTCGCACCGGATTTGGTTTTCATCTTTGGCATTTTATCCTCACTTTTGGGTTTAGATTAACATCTTGAATGGACGAGGCAGCCAATATTCGCCTGCCCATTACGAACAGCAGTTTATACGCGGGTTTGCACCTACTTGTCAAGGATTCGCTTTGGGGTTCGCTATCGATTGACTTTTTACCCTTTTTTAAATATGTTGATAGTGGGGAGTTGTAGAAAATGATTAAAAATCTTATCAACCGTTTTACCGAAGATACAGCCGATTATGGCTTTAACGATTTGCGTGAATATACACGCATTCCGGAGGAGTTTGCATCGATCATCATTGGTGGAAACGAATACCAGATTATAGACTGGAGCAAAGGCGGCGCGCACATCAAAGGGATCGCGAATACCATTCATCTTGATGACCACCTGCCTTTTACATTAAAATTTAACCTGCCGCATGAAACCGTCATGATACAGCATAGTGGTTTTGTCGTTCGCAAACAGCCGAACAGCTTTGCACTGGCGTTTGATTTGCACACAGAACAGTCAAAACGCAATTTTGCCAAAGTTATGGATGGTGTTCTCAGCCGCGGATTTGCAGATTCTTCGCTTGCCACATACGAATAATCGTTCCTATACTAAAGATCAGAAATGATTAGTGCTGCGCGGGGACTGTGATGCTTGATACAGGTTTTGTTATGATTGCCATGCTGGTTTTAGCCGGCGTTATGGTCTGGGCCTTTTTTACCTTTAATCCTGAATATGTCGATAAAAAGACCGTCAACGCGTATAATTATTCGGTCATATTTATCATCTTTTTATTCTGCACCGGGTTCAGTTTTAAATCATATGCCTATCTGGAAGGATCGAAGTATGTCGATTTTTTACCGGTGCTTTTATTCCTTTCCAATATGATGATTGTGGCAGTCGGCCTGATGGTCGGTTTTTTAGTGCGTAATTTCTTTATATTCCGATCCGGACGGGGGATGTTTTAAATGATTGTACGTCCACCCGAAGATATCGCGCTGAAATGTGCCGAACTGTTTTTGGATATGAACGTTGTTGAAATCGCAAAAGGCGATGATTTATTTACCTTTACATCAGGGATCAAAAGCCCGGTTTACGTTGATGCACACCGCCCGATTTCCTTTGTTTACGAACGTAATATCATGCTGGGTCATGCCGAAGCCCTGCTGGACAAACTCGAGTTCGACTATCTGGCCGGGGGCGAGACAGCAGGCATTCCTTATGCCGCCTTTCTGGCAGAACGGTTTAAAAAGCCGATGCTTTATGTTCGTAAAAAACCGAAAGGTTTTGGCCGCATGGCGCAAATTGAAGGTATCTTTGAGACTGAAGCCAAAGTCATCCTGATCGAAGACCTGACAACCGACGGCGGCAGTAAAATTAAGTTTTGCGATGCCTTACGCGGCGCCGGGGCCAAAGTGACGGATATCTTTTCCCTGTTTTATTACGATTCATTCGATTATGCCGAAAAAGACCTTAGCGATGCAGGGGTCAAACTGCATTACCTGACATCCTGGGATTATATTTTAAAAGTTGCTGAACAGCGCGGCGATATTAATCCGCAAAAAATTTCAGACATAAAAGAATTTTTAAACGACCCGCAAACCTGGCAGAAAAAGCTGTCCGCCACAAAATAGCGGGAACTTACGGAACCTTATAAAACAAAACGCAACCGCCAGATCTCTGCTCAACACGGTACCTGGCTTGGCCCCCTGTCGTCTGTTTACATGTATTCGTGCCCGTCACCCCGTAATCCGCGATCAATGAGCCCGTACTTGGTTTACCGTCGTCAATTTTCTGATCCAGCATAAAAGCATCCTGCTGTGTTGCAACCGGCGTTGCCAAGGCTCCCGGCGGGCCATTCGTCATGCGAACAATATGTCCTGACGTCAAACCACCCTGGCTTCCCCCTGACACCATAATGCGGTCATAATAAAATTCGAACCCCCCGCCGATCGGAGCAATCGGATTGCTTGCCCCGTAAACAGGGTTTGAAGGATCAGCACTAGGGTCTATACCTCCGATCATACCCGCCAGAGTCAAATGCTTCCAGAACTGGTATGGTTCAGGGTCGGTAATTGCCGAACGCCATGTCGGATCTGTATTGCCGGTAATAACGCGGTTATTACCATCGCCGTTCACACAAAAATTTGCCGGCGTACAATCTCTAAGTCTGCTAACGGCATTCGACATATCGCCGGGCATCGCCGAATAGGTGTCAAAAAATGTAGTTTTTGCCGCCTCTACGGTTTGAAGCAACTGCACCGTTTTTTTAACGCGCGTATTGTTGATTAATTCCTGCCCCTTGACGATCCCGCCAATCAAAAATCCGATAATCATCATCACGATTGCAAGCTCGACCAGTGTAAAACCGCTGTTATTTTTATATACTGTTTTTAACAATTTTTCCGCGCTCCAATTTCATCATGATTGCCAGGTAATTTGTAATATCCGACCTATTAAGCATCCCCACAAGCTTTTTTTCCTGTGTGACCATTAATGTATTTATATTTAAGCGCCCCATCATATCAAGTGCTTCGGATGCAGGCGATGCAATATCTACTGTATAGATTTCGTCCAATGTTGTCATCTGCGATGCGACATGTGTCCAGCTCCAGCGTTTACGGTCCTGCTGCATAATTTTGTGCACATCAATCAACCCCACCAGCTTTTGGCCGTCCACAACAGGGAAATTCTGCTGATAATATTTGTAAACGTATTTTTCGACAAAGTCATTCAGCGTCAGGTCAGGGGAAACACTAACAAAGTCCGCTGAAATAAAATCACGGACATCCTGTCCTTCCAGTAAGGACCAGCTTTCCGTCTGACGCACGGCATAATGCCCCGCCCCCAACATAAAAATGCCCATCAGACCGATCCAGAGGGCCCCGATGATATCGTCGAAAAAGCTGAGGCGATAACAGGCATAGCCCATAATCAGATAGGTAAAAATCTCTCCCAGGTTTGATGCATAACGTGTCGCCAAAACCAGATTTTTCTTTTTGTGCCACACAGCTGCGCGCAGTGCACGTCCTCCATCAAGCGGAAAAGCCGGTATCAGATTAAAAACCGCCAGCCAGAAATTCAAATACCCCAGATATTGGAAAGATTGGGATGTCGGGCCGACACCGAAATTCTGCGATAAAACGATATGTGTTGCCCAGAAAAACAGCGCCAGAAAAAAGCTCATGATCGGGCCAGCAATCGCCATAAAAAATTCGCCGCGCGGATGACTGGGGCGCCCTTTGAATTCTGCAACGCCGCCAAAAATAAACAGCCTTATACTTAAAATCGGCATATTGTAATATTCTGCAATAACCGCATGGGCCAATTCGTGTACGATAATCGAAAAAATCAGACCGAACAGGGACCATACCGCCATATGACGATATGTTTCGATTTCATAGCCGGGAAAATTGGCCGGAAAGACAGTATTCATGAACGTCCAGGTGATCAGCACCGACAGGAAAAGCCAACTGCTGTCAGCCTTGACATCAAAGCCAAAAACATTGAATAAAGTGACCGGTTTCGATATGAACATGATTTAACTTACGCCCCCTACCTACAGTATAGGTTTATGCTGACAATTTTGTCATGGTCTTTTTCTTTTCATACGAAATAAATTTCCCTACAATGATAAAGATCAAAGATTGTGGATCCGAAATGAAACTCAAACTTTCTATAGTGGTTGTTTTAACCTGCCTGTCGGTATCATCATGTAAAACCGTTCAGGATATGAAAATGTCTGATATTCAAATGCCGGACATTACACATTTGTTCCAATTTGGAAACACCGCAAAGAAAGCGCCCGATCAAGATAAAAACCTCATTACCGAACCCACTGTTGATATTTCCAGCCCGCCATTAAAATGCAAAGTTTATGATGGCACCGCTTATATTCAAAAAGACTGGTACAGATATCAAAAGGCTTCTTTCAACATTCGTAAAAACCAGACCGGCCTGTTTTCGGTTTACAATAAATCAGGCGAAAGCCACAGTAAGATACAGGTGCGGTTCGATCAGGATGGCCAAAAACTTGTTTTTTGCCCTGCGGCCCTTATCAACGGGGATAATAAAATCCTGTGTACCAGTATATATGCTCTGGAGGATGACTTCATTACCGGCATAAAACGCACACTCGATATTTCGAATGCGCTGCGCGGCGGTACCATGGAATGCAAGATGCTTCAGTGATCATCAGAACGGTTTGCGGCCGATTTTCTTGAAGCTTTCGGGGGTCTGCCCCTCAAGGCGCGGTAAACCAATCAGCAAATCGCCATTTTCGCGGGCCTGAATACTTTTGATCTGTAAGACCACTTCATCACAACGTGCTGTCAATTTAGGGCAATTTAATGACTTCAGTTCCGGCAGTCTGTTGCTGATCAGATAAATCTGGGCGGCCAGGTCTTCCATCTGTTCTTTGATCAGCGGGTTAAATTCTTCATACTCTTTAATGGTTTCATATTCTTTGACCACGTATTCTGTCGATGCGATCATCTGTGCGAAGATGACAGCCTTGAATTTATCATCTAGAACCGAAAAATTTTGCGGCCCCGCACGGAAGCCCTTGCGGATATTTTTGGTATGATCGACAACCGAGGCGTTAAAAACACTGCTAAGGTCCTCATCTTTGAAACCGTTATACAACATTGTTGAAGCTAAAAATTCGGGATCTTCAGAAAAGCCGGTTGTGTATAGAATGCTGGCCGCACGCAAACGTATTTCCGCAACCTCAGGGTTTTGCTTGGCCATTGACTCAAGGCTTTTGACGGCCGTTTTTATAAAGGGGTGGTCCGGCAATTTATGTGGATCGCGTGACATTGTGCGCTATCTTTCTTTTTCAATTCCTAGTGATATTGATACATTAACCAGCCACCGTTTATCTGTAAAGAATATTCGGTGTTCATTGCAAGATTTCCTTTTAAAAATAACAGCAAACGGATATTCTGAACCCTATGAAAAGAACAAAAACATCCACAGAAATTTTATCCGATCTGATCGGCTTTGATACGACCAGCCATAAAAGCAATCTGGACCTGATGCATTATATTCAGGATTATCTGGATGGATTTGGCATCAAATCCAGATTGATCAAAAGCGAGGACGGCGAAAAGGCAAATCTGCACGCGGTCATCGGGCCTGCCGATGTGCCCGGAATCATCCTATCAGGTCACAGTGATGTTGTTCCCGTTGACGGTCAGGACTGGAACAGTGATCCGTTCACCCTGACTGAAAAAAATGAAATGTTATTCGGACGCGGCACCTGTGATATGAAAGGCTTTATCGCCTGCGCCCTTGCGAAAGTTCCTGAAATGGCAGCCGCCCCGCTGGTGCGCCCGATCCACTTTGGTTTTTCCTATGACGAGGAAGTGGGATGTACCGGTGTTGAATCGCTGATCGATTTTCTGCGCGATGAAATCGAAGTTAAGCCCGCAATGTGCATCGTCGGCGAACCCACATCCATGCGCCCGATCAACGCGCATAAAGGCGGCCATCATTTGAATTGCCGGGTAACAGGGCATGAATGTCATTCTTCGCTGGCGCCGACAGGGGTCAATGCGTTGGAATATGCGGCGAATATTGTATCCTTTGTAACCAAAATCAAAAAACGGATTGCTGAGCAAGGCCCATTTAACAGCGATTTTGTTCCGCCATATACCACCATCAATACGGGTATATTCAACAGCGGCACGGCGATGAATATCGTACCCAATTTGGCCGAATTCGAATTTGAAATCCGCCCGATCCCCGAAGAAAACCCACAGCATATCATCGACGAAATCCGCGAATATGCCTTTAAGATTCTGGAACCGCAAATGAAGGCTATTGACCCGAAAACAGGTTTTGAATTTACCGAGCCTGTAAAGATACCGGCCTTTCACTGTGGCGAAGACAGCGAAATCGTGCAGGTTGCACTGAATATCACGGGCGAAAACACCGCCCACAAGGTCAGTTTCGCAACCGAGGCCGGATTGTTTCAGAATATAGACATACCCACGGTTGTCTGCGGCCCCGGCAGTATCGAACAAGCCCATAAACCTGATGAATTTATCAAGACCGAACAAATGATCAAATGTGATAATTTTCTGGGCAGCCTGATCGGTCTTTATTCACAGGATTTAACTTGAAATTAATCTTAAGGCGTGACACTCTTCAATAAAGGTTTTTGAAAAATAAAGGAATATTCAGATGTATGATAAAATCAAATGGCAAGCCGTAACAGGTAACGAGGTTCAACCGTTCCTGAATGCTGTAAACCCGATCAGCGGGAAATACACAGCCAAGCCTGACAGTGTGAAAGTCGAATGGGGCCAATTGCCGTTTTATAACAACATCGCTTTGGTGCGTGTCAGTGATACATCATGGGGCGCCGATACCGGACCTTTCTGGTTTTTGGCAAAGCAAGGTCAAATGTTCCACCTGGATGGCACCAGCGCGCCGATCCATGATGCCAATGAAGCCGGCCCGATCAAAGTGACAGAAGATAATGTTCTGGATTACCTGCGCTTTTTCTGCTTTTTCGTTCACGGCGATGAAGGTCCATTCCTGATTTTGGAAGACATCAACGACCCGGCGCTGGATCAAAGCAAAATGGATGATGGCACCAAGAAAATCATCGAAAACGCTTTGCTGCCGGCATCATTCGAAGGCAAGGACGATAAAGGCCAGTTTGTGGCAGCCGCACTTGTTCTTTATGGCGATGCCCTGTTTTCTGCACGTTTCGCACTGACTGAAGACGGCATGATCGAGATGACCGATGATGACCCGATTGCAGGTGATCTGCCGGTGAAACCATACAGACCCAAAGCTTAAAAGTACTATCCCATGCATATCAAGTGGGATGACCTTTCAATAGCAGAATGGTATGCGATCTATAATCAGCTGCCAAAATCAAACATTGTGCAAACATATGCCTATGCCAAAGCTATGCGGCAAATTCATTTTCAGGACACCGGTTTTGGCGTGATTAAAAATACCGGCGGTGACCCGATGGGTTTGGTACAAGCGCAATATGTTTCATCTTTCGGCTTTAAACGCTTTTTCATTGATCGCGGCCCGCTGTGGATCAAACCCAACAATTTTAATCATCAAAGACAATTCTGGGAGCTGATCGCCACCGAACGCCCGAAAAGTTTTCTATCAAAACGCCGCTTTATTCCCGAAATTGATTACAGCCCATACGCGCTGAAACTTTTTGAAAAGCTGGGCTTTAATCATAAAGCCGACGGGTATCAAACCATATGGCTTAATCTGGACCCCGATCTAGCGGATCTGGAGAAAAACCTTGATAAAAGCTGGCGCGGCGCCCTGAACAAAGCACGTAAATCCTCGCTTGAAATCAAACTTGATCCGCATAGTCATGATCTGGAACGCCTGTTAAAAAAATACACTCATGACCGCTTTAAAAAGAAATATGCCGGCGCATCGCCGAAACTGGTGCGCGCCATGGAGCGTTATAAATCCGAGTATGAAAACAGTTTTATCATCAGCGCAACCGATGAAAACGGCAAGGTCTGCGCCATGATGTATTTCTGGATACATGGCACTTCGGCCACCTATCAAATCGGGTGGAGCGATAAGAACGGCCGCACCCATAACGCCCATAACTTGATGATGTGGCGCGCAATCGAACATCTGAAACCACAAAACATCAACTGGCTGGATCTGGGCGGCATCAATACCGACAAAGCCGAAGGGGTCACCCGTTTTAAATCAGGCTTGAATGGTGAGATTTTTATCAGCGCCGGTATCTTTTGTTAAAACAGTTTTGTGTTATATTCCTTTTGATAGAGATTAAAAACGAGACACCACAATGAGCGAACAAAAAACTGAAATTGCAATTATCGGCGGCGGCCTTGCCGGCCTGACGATGGCAGCGGTTTTGGATGCCTATGGTTTTAAGGCCGTCTGCATCGACCGCGATAAACCGCAAAAGCAAGCAACGGAAAAATTTGACGGGCGCACAACGGCCATTTCTGCGGGATCACGACGCCTGCTGGATGCGATTGGTATCTGGGACGACATCAAGGATCACGCCTGTCCGATTGAACAAATCCGCGTTGCGGACGGCACATCACCCAAGTTTCTGCATTTCGATTCCCTTGAAACGGGCCTCGGCGATTTCGGCTGGATCATAGAAAATTATCGCCTGCGCCGCTTGCTGATTAATCGTATCGAAAACAGCAAACATATCGATTATAAAACAGGCGTCGCTGTCGATCACTTTGAACGTCAGAAAAGCGCTGTTCAACTGAACTTGTCTGACAAAACTGTCATCACTGCAAATCTCGTAATCGCAGCGGACGGCGTAAAATCCAAAACACGTGAATGGCTGGGCATCCCCGTCAGGAAATGGAGTTACGATCAAACTGCGATCGTTTGCACGGTCGAACATGAACTGGATCACGAAAACATCGCGGTCGAACATTTCATGCCCGCAGGGCCCTTTGCCATTTTGCCAATGACGGACGATGAAAAAGGCCACCACAGATCATCACTGGTCTGGACGGAACACGGCGGCGACGCGCCTGAAATTCTGGCATTGCCCGATAAAGATTTTAACAAGATGCTGGATATCAAATTCGGTGGTCAATTGGGCGCCGTCAAGGCTGTGACAAAACCGCAAAATTTTACACTTGATTTGTGCCACGCCAAAAAATATATCGCGCCAAATGCCGTTTTAATTGCGGAGGCTGCACACCGCATCCACCCGATTGCGGGCCAAGGTCTAAACCTCAGCCTGCGTGATGTCGCCTGCCTGTCAGAGGTTCTGGTCGAAGCGCGCAATCTGGGCCTTGAATATTCCAATCTTTCTGTTCTGCAAAAATATCAGAATTGGCGCCGCACTGATAATCTTGCGATGGCGGTTATGACCGATGGGTTAAACCGTTTATTTTCGAACAATATCGGCGCTGTCAGGGCGCTCCGCACAACGGGCCTTGGCATCATTCAGAAAATGCCACCCGTTAAACGGTTTTTTGAAAAACAGGCGATGGGATTGTCAGGAAAACTGCCGAAAATTATAAAGACAGGTACGCTTTAGAATCTTTTTAGGGGCGGGCGTTTTTGTTTTTGCGAAAGCTCGCGGGTTAAACGTTTTTCGGGTGCATTTAAGATATTATAATTCGCCCGGGCGCTTTCTTCGTGATGATAACGATCAAAATCATCTAAAACATCGTACAGGCGGCGCATGCTTTGGTGGGAATCAAACCACATCTCCGCATTGAAGATGTTAAAATTTGATCTGTTCAGAACATCAATTACGCAAACACTGCTAAGGTCCTCGTCGTACAAATCTTCGTGCGTCAGGCGCTCGTCATCGTCTTTGGCGATCAAGGCAACCGCTTTGTTAAATTGCTGTTTCAAGGCCAAAGCCATCAAACCGTTAATCTGGTAACTTTGTCCGTCTTTCAAGAAACTGTAGCGCTGTTCACGCAAGTCATCGAGACTTTCAAATGGCTCCATTTTAATATCGGGCGCCTGTTCTGACAGCCAGTGGAAATAGGCATCACGGCTAAGGCATTTTTCAAAAAACGATGCCGTCTCTTCGCTTTCGCCTATAAAATCATGCAATTCCTGAAAGCGCTGGATCAGTTGAACCATAGGCGTGCGCAACATTAATTTCAGGGCTTTGGTATCTTCACGGACAAAGGCTTCTAGCAACGGGGGGCGTTCCCGCCCCAGGCCCAAACCATTTGCGCCATTGGCCAATAAAAAAGTGATCATGTCGTAATCTTTGCGCCGCAACAGCATTCTAAAATCATCCGCGAAAAAACGATCCATTGTGGGTTTGTATTTTCGAATAATATGTTTGACTGTCGGGCCTGCCGATTTTGAATACATCGCACCATATAAAGCACTATGGACAAACATTTCGCGCGATTGCCCGTCAAGTTTTTCGGCATAGATTTCCAATAATTCGGGTCTGTTCCAAAAACCAAGGTATGCTGCAAAGGGGATTGTCTGGGTCATCATATATTGTTCGGCATTGCGCAAAACAAAATGCCCGGGTCTATATTTATGGATGTCTTTCAGATGTGGGTTTTTAATCAGTGTCCTAAAGCTATCGTGATCATTGCGTATGATGGCTTGTGATAATTTGTGCAATGCATCTTTGGCCTCTTGGTTGCCGTTTCCAAAGACAACAGGCTGGCCCAGCTCGGCTGTGATACTGTCTATAGACTTGAAATCGGGTGTTGCGATGCTTGATTTTGACATAAGGGCAAACTAGTCAGATTCTCGGCCCCTGTCAAGCAATCAACGCCTCCAACTTCTTTAAACTCTCTGAACGTCCGGGCTTAAAGTCTTGTTCAATCCACCAGCTTTCGACCTCTTTTAATATCCTACCCAGGCCTGCACCTTTTTTCACATTACGGTCGATCAGATCCTGCCCACGTATGGGGAATTCCGGCAGGCGAATTCGGGTTACAAACTCATAGGCCGGCCTGATATCTTCGGCGTTTTTATTATCCGCCGCCGCATCCATCAGAATACGGCTACGTACAATATCGATATCACTGAAATACACAGCCTTGCGTAATTCTGTTTCTGATACCCCTGCTGATATCTTCGCATCCCGATCACACAAAATAATCAGCATATCGCGATTATCATTTGAAAGTTTCAAACCTTCTGCAACCTGTCTGGCCGCATTAATATCAAAGCCGATCAAAGCAGCAAGACGGCGAATATTATAGGCCGGACTTTCCAAACCAGCTTCCAAGGCAATCATATTTTGCAGGGCATGAATGTTTTTCGCCTGCGGCAAAATAACATCAACCACACCGTCATCCAGCATCAAGCCCCAAAGCTTGTCAGCTTGCCGTGCGTTCAACAATTTTAAAGTTTCAATCTGGATCCGTTCTGCCGATATGCCGTTTAATTTTTCTGCATATTTCGCGCAAGCCTGACGCGCACCCAAATCCATTTTTTTCAGATCGGCATAATGCGCTGAAAAACGGTAATATCTTAATATGCGTAAATAATCTTCCTGAATGCGTTTGTCGGCATCGTCGATAAAACGGACGATACCTTTATGCGCATCTTCCAGACCATTGAAATAATCGTAAACCTCGCCGCGAACGTTGCAGTAAAGGGCATTCATCGTAAAATCACGGCGACGCGCATCTTCGCGCCATTCTTCGGTAAAGCGCACGACCGCATGGCGGCCATCGGTTTTTATATCATGACGCAGGGTTGTAATCTCGAACGTTGCATCATTCACAACAGCTGTCACCGTCCCGTGATCTATACCTGTCGGCACAGCCTTTATACCGGCAGATTTTAAACGGCGCGTGACCTCTTGCGGCTCAAAAACGCAGGCGATGTCGACATCATAGGCTTTGATATTCAAAACTGCATCCCGTACACAACCACCAACAAAGCGCGCTTCATCGCCCTTGTCATCAGTACCGCCACATAATGCCATCATAACTGTCAGGGTTTCATCGGCATTCATCCATGCCGTGCGGCTGATCTTAGCAACGGGATTATCGCTCATGCCTCGGCCTTTCCCAGACGAAAGAACAATCCATCTGACTTTATGCCGATCTCGTCTTTATTCTTTTCGGCCCACTTCACAAGATCATAATAATGGGTACGGGCGATGCGCACCTCCAGATTCTTTTCAACCTCAAGATAAGGCACAGCGTCACGAACAATCAGCGGAAACTCTTTGCTGATTTTATAGCTCTTATCAATATTCGAGGTAACCCGAATATCACTCCCATCCCGTTTGACTGATGTTGAAACATAGGCGGAATCTTCGACATCGATCCGTCCCTTTTCAACAGGGGTTTTCAGCCAATGCTGGCCATCTTCGTCTTTTGACAAAACAGTCGCAAATAATTTCACAAGCGCCATGCGCTTTATTGGGCTGCCCTGATGCAGCCATGTGCCGTCACGCAGAATTTTGATTTCAAATTCTTCCTCTGCCGATTTTTTAATATCTTTCGTAACGTGATCTTTCACTTGGCTTTACCTCTTTGGCATCTTATATTTTTAAGTATATATAATTTACCGGGAAAAAACGATGTCCAAAAAAGCCGCTGCCAAAAAAACAGATAATCTTGCAAATGATTTCATGACAGCCCGCAAACAGGTGCAAAAATTCCTGCTGGGACAAGACCGCGTTATCGATCTGACCCTGACATCCATTCTGGCGGGTGGGCACGCCGTTCTGGTCGGCCTGCCGGGCCTTGGCAAAACGCGTCTGGTGCATACGATCAGCACCGTTTTGGGCCTCGACAGCCGCCGCATTCAATGTACGCCCGATCTGATGCCCGCCGACATTCTGGGATCGGAAATTTTACAACAGGATGAAAAAGGCCAGCGTCATTTCAAATTTATCAAGGGCCCGGTTTTCTGCCAGCTTTTGATGGCGGACGAGATTAACCGCGCCAGCCCACGCACGCAGTCTGCATTGCTCGAGGCGATGCAGGAACGCCGCGTCACCATTGCCGGCCACAGTCACGATCTGCCTGCCCCATTTCACGTGCTGGCCACGCAAAACCCGCTGGAACAAGAGGGGACATACCCCCTGCCTGAAGCCCAGCGCGATCGTTTTTTAATGCAAATCGATATCACCTATCCCGATTTCAAAGATGAAAAGGCGATGGTTCTGGCGACAACTGCAGGTGTTGAGGATAAAGTCAAAACCCTGTTTTCGGCCGATCAATTGATGGATCTGCAATCTGAAATTCGTAATATGCCATTGGGTGATAAAATCTTGGAAACAGCCTTGAAACTCGTCACATCATTGCGTCCTGATGCCGGGCAAGATAACCCCTTAAAGGAATTGATCGCCTGGGGCCCGGGCCCGCGCGCATCGCAAACATTGGTGCAAACCGCCAAAGCCTATGCCTTTTTGAACGGGCGCGAGGCCCCTGTTGTGGAAGATATCGAGACACTGGCTGTACCGGTTTTAAAACACCGTATGGAGCTGACCCTGTCCGCACGCGCTGATGGCCGTCAAATTGATGACGTCATTTTGAATGCGGTCAAAGCACTCTAGATTTTTTATTTACAGTTAAACCAGAATTCAATCTGTTCGGTTTCAACATCGCATTTGGCGCAATGTTCTGCATTTGCGGGAATATGATACCATTCGCCCGTTTTATAGGTATGGGCATCGCCGTTAATAATCAGGGTCATTTCACCTTTGGTGATCACGCCGTAATTATCGGTATCATGGCTGTGGGGTTCAATGTCAGCGCCGGGCGGATAGGTTGCAAAAAAGATTTCGCATTTTTCGGCGCATAGTTTTGTCGCCTCGAAACGACATTTATGTTTGGCCAATTCACGGATTTTTTCCGGAAAAGATTCAAATTTCATTTGATCCTCGTTATTTATTATTTTCTCAAAGGTTGGCACACTATAACAAATTTCCCGAAAAAGGAAACCGTGTGGATAAATCAGCCCAGAAACTTCGGCATTTTTGGCACTTTAACACCCAGGATACGCTTTTCTTTTTTCTTCGGCTCTTCAGCCGGGGGCTGGGCAGGCTGGGCTTCAGATGGCGCAGGTGCTACTTTCGCCTCTTGAACAGGTGCCATCATTTCTGTGGTTAATTCCAACGCTTCGTCTTGTGGTGTGGCTGGTTGGGTCGGCACGTTTTCAACATTCATTGGCGCAGTCTTTTCTAATTCTTTCTTAGGTGCGGGCACCGTTTGTTTTACAGGGGCTTTCTTTTTCTGTTTGGCATCAAATTCACGGCGAACTTCACCCACAATCGCATCAAATCTGCCGTTTCCTTCTATGGGGGCTAACAAATTCTGAATGTCCTGATCATCGTTTTGGGCATCTTTTTTCGCCTGATTTATAACCTGCAGATCTTTTACCTTGGCCAGTGATAATTTCAGAGACTCCGCACGCAAATCATCGTTTCGGAGGCTCAGGGCCTCTACATCACTTTGGACCAGATCTTTTTTGCTGCTGGCTGTCACAATATCTTGCAACAATTCTGCTGTTTTTTTCAGTTGTAAATCCGCACTTTCAATATATTTTGCGCAGTTTTCATCGGGTATTTGATTCTCGGGTATATTTTTAGCGTTATGAATTTCAATAGCACATTCAAATTCCGTGAAAGATTTTGCCATCAAGCGGACAGCGTAATGCAAATTTATCAGCTCTGCTTTCGGATCCCCACCGGTGTCTTTCAGGACATCCGGTTTTTGGTTCCAGACGTTTTCACCGCGCGCTTTTTTCTTTTCCGCGATGGTCTCTTCCACTTCAAACCGCAGGTCGTACGTCAAACGGTAAAGACCTTTATACACAGCATACAAATCGCCGATATCCTGATCGGCAACATTCGAAAGATCACTTGCCTGCATATCCTCAACCTGACGCAACATTTTTGTCAGGGTCTTAAGGCCTGTCTGGCATTTAACTCCAACATCCTCGACATAGTTGACATCGAGTGTCTGTCCTGCGGGTGCTAGAATATTATCTTCGGCAATCATAGCTTTTATGCGTGGGAAGATTGACGCGACAAAGCCGATATTGCGGTGCGCACCTGCAAGCCAGCCGGATTTTTCATCAGGTGTCAAAGGCGTATCGGCCTTTAGCTTATCCTGACCGTTGACAATTGCCTGATCCAGTTCTTCCATTTTGCCCATTTTCTGACCTTTAATTTTTATATGAAACAGGGCTATATACTACCTTTAATTTTTCATAATGTCAAGACTGGGGGATGGAATTTCTTACAGGCAGCGTTTTGGTTTAATGCTTCAGGTCAAAATCATGGTGTTTAAAATAGGGACCGGGATGACGGCTCGAATAGAGGGCAAAGTTTAAAACATCGAATGGGGGCACCGATTTTTCAGCGTTATCCGTCACAAACCTGTCAATTTCGTTCTGACCAATGTCCTCGTCAGAACGCGCCAGAGTGATATGCGGTCGATATCTGTTTTCATGGCGGCGGGGCTCCAACCCGTTTTTCAAACAGGCCGAATCAATCTGGTCTTTCAGTTCTTGCAGAGGGGGCGTTAGATTTATATCTGCGGCAAAAAAATGATTGCGATATGATGGGCCCGGACCAAAATAACATCCGCCCTGCCCTGACACGCTGAAAGGCGAAAGCGCGATGGCTTGCAGATCAGCCAACACATTATCATAGCGATCATCCGGGACATCCCCGATATAGGCCAGCGTTATATGTAGATCTTCACGGCGCTGTTTTCGCACCCCTTCACCTGCCGGTAAAATAAAATCATTTAATGCCCTAACGATGTTATCGGGGATATCAAGCGCCAGAAAATATCCCATCAGCTTTTGCCGTCCAGTTCTGTCGGGTTCGGGTTGGCGTAATGGATACGGTTAATGCCCTCGATCACATCTTCATCCAGTTTCATATCATGGGCGGCAATATTAATTTTCAACTGTTCCATCGATGTGGCGCCGATAATATTTGATGTGACCCATGGCTGCATATTCACAAAAGCAATCGCCATCTGACACGGATCCAGACCGTGGCTTTCTGCCAGAGCGACGTAATCCTGCGTTGCTTTTTCAGCGCGTGGTCCGTCATAACGCCCGGGCCTGTTATCAATTGCTTTGGCCGTTCCTTCGGGTAATGCACCGCCCAGATATTTACCGGAAAGGCGACCCCGCCCAAGGGGGGAATAGGCAAGCAGTCCGATTTTCTCCATCACCGAAACTTCGGCCATGCCAACCTCGTGCACACGGTTTAAAAGATTATAGGCGTTTTGAACAGACTGCATGCGCGGCAGGTCATGTTTTTCAGCCAGCTGGATGAATTTCATCATGCCCCATGGTGTCTCGTTCGACAGGCCGACATGGCGGATTTTTCCCGCCTTAACATACCCGTCCAGTGCATGAAGCGCCTCCAGAATACCATCTTCAGCCTTTGGGGTAATCATATCCGCGGTATAATCCAGCGTGCCGAAATTATTGGCGCCGCGGTACGGCCAATGTAACTGATACAGGTCAATGTAATCTGTTTTCAACCGCTTCAGGCTTTCGTGCAGCGCATGTTCGATATGTTTTCTTGAAAAACTGTTGCCTTCACGATTTGCAAACCACTGCAGGGACGATGGCCCTGCAATTTTACTCGCCAGAATAACTTCATCGCGCTTGCCTGATTTTTCAAACCATGTACCGATAATCTCTTCGGTGCGGCCTTGCGATTCTTTGCTGGGCGGAATGGCATACAGCTCGGCCGTATCAAAAAAATTGATACCGTGGTCCACCGCATAATCCATTTGCTGATGGCCTTCGTCTTCGCTGTTTTGCTGGCCCCATGTCATCGTACCTAAACAAATCAGACTGATATCAATATCCGTTGTACCCAGCTTGCGTTTTTCCATCTTGCGTCTCCTGTATTTCTTTAAAACGACCATAGCAAAATAGTTTTCCAAACTCACACAAAAAAGCTTTACAGAGCATGATTCTATTGTTATGTAATTCATGTATGTTAATTTTTATATTGGAGAAAAAACATGAAACTACCAAAGGTAACACGTAAAATGGCATTCGCCACTGCTGCAGGCGCATGCCTGATCGGAACAACAGGCTGTACCGATGCTACACGCGCGAAATGGGGAAACACACTTGGCGATACTTACGCTCAGGTTATTTGCTATTCAGGTGAACGTGAAATCTATAACGGATTTTCAACGGGAAAAGTTAGAAGCGAGCAAAACTCTGATGGTTACTACTTCACTGAGCAACAAACTGGCGTTCTAAAAGAAGTCAGCGGTAACTGTGACATCACATATTTTGAATCTGATGAAGGGCCTTCACCGACAAAACGTCCAGCGCCACCACGCCGTCGCTAATCTTTTAAAAATGGAATAACATGGGGCTTCAGATTATCTGCGATAATCCGGGCCCCTTTTTCATTGGGGTGCAATCCGTCATCCTGATTCAGACTACGGTCTGCCGCAACGCCTTCCAGTAAAAACGGGTAAAGCTTAACATCATACTCCTCGGTCAGCGCAGGAAAAATTGCGTTAAATTGATCCCCATATTCAGCACCGAAATTCGGCGGTGCATACATGCCCAGCAGCAAGACATCAATATCTTTCGCCTGCAGTTTTTCAATCATCTTTGACAGGTTTTCCTTTGCCAGATCTGGTGAGATTTTGCGCAAGGCATCATTCGCCCCCAGACCCAATAAAACCAGATCGGGTTCGTGTTGCAGCGTCCAATCCAAACGGCTGAGGCCGCCGCTGGTCGTCTCGCCGGATACGCCTGCATTTATAACCGCGACGTCGTATCCATCTGCCTTCAGGTTCTGTTCAAGCAAAACGGGAAAGGCCTTGTCCTGCGACAAGCCGTAGCCCGCCGTCAAACTATCACCAAAGGCCAGTATTTTATACGTATCCGCCATCGCGGGCAGCGCTGTAAAAATAAACAAAAATGTCAGCAGTAAAACCTTGATAAGGCGCATAAAATCTCCATACTTTATTGTAGAAAGGAACATCCTCATGTCTAAAGGTAATACGAAACGCGGCAAAAAACCACTCGCCCAATTATCGAACGTCAAATTATCCCTCGGCAGTGATGCCGGTAAAGTCGATATCCTGCGCGGTGTATCGCTTGATATATTCGAAGGCGAACGTCTTTCAATTGTCGGCCCTTCAGGGTCGGGCAAAACAACGTTGCTGATGGTTTTATCCGGCCTGCAAAACCCGACATCAGGCAAGGTTAAAATTGGCGGGCGCATCATCACGACAATGGACGAAGATGATCTGGCCGCATTCAGGCGTGATAATGTCGGTATTGTCTTTCAGAATTTTCATTTGGTTCCAACGATGACCGCGCTTGAAAATGTATCGACGCCGCTGGAATTTGCCGGTGACGAAAAAGCGATGAAAAAGGCGGAAGATGTTTTAAAAGCCGTCGGGCTTGGCCATCGCCTGACCCATTATCCGTCCCAATTATCGGGCGGCGAACAACAGCGCGTTGCCTTGGCAAGGGCGCTTGTCGTTAAGCCGAAATTATTACTGGCTGACGAGCCGACAGGAAACCTTGACGGTGAAACAGGTGAGACCGTTATCAAACAATTATTCAAACTATCGAAGGATTACGGCACCACCCTGGTTTTGGTCACGCATGATAAAACGCTTGCCAAACGTTGCACGCGTCAAATTTCAATGGAAGACGGAAAGCTCGCGAAATGAGGGAACTTGCAACAGCCGTTAAACTCACACGCCGCGAGCTAAGATCAGGCTTGCGCGGATTTTGGGTGTTTCTTTTATGCCTGATATTAGGTGTGGGCGCGATTGCGGCTGTGCAGTCCCTATCAAAGGGTTTAATGAATGCGCTGGAGCAAAACGGCAAATATATTCTGGGCGGTGATATTGCCCTTCGCACTATTTATCAACCCGCATCAGATGAACAAATTAAATTTTTGCGCCAAAAAATCGGCCCGACAACTGTGATTGCTGAAACACGGGCCATGGCCCGCACGGCAGATGAATCCCGTGCCACACTGGTGGAGCTAAAAGCTGTTGATGTCTTCTATCCGCATTACGGCACTTTTGATTTTTGGGATAAAAACGGCACCTTGCAAAAACTGTCGATGAATACATCTGCAGGACTGCTACCTGATACCCTACCGAATGGTGATTATGGCGATAACTGGGGTGCCTATATTGAACCCGAGCTGACCGAAAGCATAGGCGTCACATTGGGCGATTCCATTTTTATCGGTAATCAAAAATTCGAAATTCGCGGCATCATCGAAAACGAGCCCGATCGTCTGGGCAGCGAGCGTTTTACCTATGCCCCGCGTGTCATGGTTAGCCGCTCTGCTTTTTCACGTACGGGTTTGCTGCAACAGGGCAGCCAGATTTATTACGATCATAAGGTCATCTTGTTCGGCAAAAAACAATACGAAGAATTGGGAGCGGTTCAAAAACGCATCAGTGACGCGTTTCCCGATGCCAAATGGAAGGGGCGAAATTATTTTAACGCATCCCCCCGTATCGAGCGTTTTATCATCAAGCTGACACAGTTTTTAACCCTCGTCGGTTTAACATCTCTGCTGGTGGGCGGGATCGGCATCAGCAATGCGGTGCGCAGTTATCTGGAACAAAATTACGCGAATATCGCGACATTCAAATGTCTGGGTGCATCAAAACGGCTGGTCTTTAAAATCTATTTCTGGCGCATCATGTTTTTCGGGCTTGTCGGCTCTGCCATCGGCTGTTTGATCGGCGCCGTTGTTCCTTATGCTTTATTACCCATTTTGGCCGAACAATTATCGCTGACCGAAACATCGGTTTCAATTTACTGGCCTGAATTGGCGCTGTCATTGATCTTCGGATTACTGACTGTTGCCCTGTTCAGCCTGTACCCGCTGGGGCGCGCCTGCGAAGTCCGCGCCGCAGACCTGTTCCGCAGCCTGATTACATTGACACGTACACGTCCGCAAAAAAACATTCTGATCGGCATTGCAATTGTCGCGCAAATGTTGGCGCTTTTGATTATTTTGTCCGGCAGTGACCAGCGCCTTTCCGTCGGGTTTATTGCCGGCACGATTATCATCATGACGGTTTTTTTCCTGATTGCATGGCTGATCAAACAGGTGATGAAATTATTCCGCAAGGTCAAGAACCCATCCGTCCGTTTTGCGATTTCGAACCTTTACCGTCCGGGTAACAATACAAATGCACTGGTTTTATCTTTGGGGCTGGGGCTGACTGTTTTTGCGGCCATCGGTTTGATTGAATATAACTTCTCGCAAAAACTGCGGGATAATATCAGTGACAAGACACCGTCCTTTTTCTTTCTGGATATTCAGCCCAGCCAGATCAACGCCTTTGAATATGCGATCAATTCGATCGATAGCGCCGAAAACCTAAGACTGACCCCGCAGTTGCGCGGGCGTATCGTACGCGTCAATGGCATTGATGCGCAAACAGCATTGGTCAACGAAGAAGAAAGTTGGGTTTTACGTGGTGATCGCGGTTTCACATGGACAACCGACCTGCCCGATAACAGCGTGATCACCAGTGGCGAATGGTGGCCCGCCGATTATAACGGCCCGCCGATTGTCTCGATTTCACAGGATGTTGCAACCGCCTTTGAAATCGGTGTGGGGGATGAACTGACAATCAATATTCTCGGCTTTGATATTACCGCCAAGGTCGCAAACGTGCGCGAAGTGAACTGGGGCGCGTTCTCTATGAATTTTGCCGTAACCTTTGCCCCGGGTGCTTTGGAAAACGCGCCTGCGACATGGCTTGCGACTGTTATGCTTGATAAAGATGACGAGATGGAGGCCCAGACCCTGATCGCCAAAAGCTTTCCGAACATCAGCGCCATCCGCGTGCGCGATGCTTTGAATCTGGCGGCGAAGATTCTGACATCTGTCGCCGTTGCTGTGCGCTATGCCGCCGCCCTGACATTAATTGCGGGGATGCTGGTTCTGGCAGGTGCGCTGGCCGCCGGGCAAAAGCGCCGCCTTTATGATGCTGTCATATTCAAAGTCATGGGCGTGCGTCGCAAACAGATCATGGGCATTTATATCACCGAATATATTATTCTGGGTCTGATTGCTGCCTTTGCCGCTGCCATTCTAGGCACAGGGGCCGCCTATGCGATACAAACAGGAATCATGGATCTGGATTGGAATTTCAGCCTGCTGGCCTTGTCATACGTGATTGCGATTGCATTGGTCGTGTCGGTGCTGTTTGGATTGGCCGCCGTATGGCGGATTTTGCAGGTTAAACCTGCCCCTTATTTACGCAACGAATAATCGCCGAAACCCCTTTAAATCGGTATAATCCGGTGCTATATTACTTTCATAACGTTTTTCACAAAGGAGAAATGCAAATGGATTACAACAGAAACACGCAAACCCAGACAGCTACACAGTCGGGTGTTCGCGAATTTGACGCCGGTTTGCAGGCGCACATGCAAAAAGTATACAAGGTCATGTCTTACGGCCTAGTCGTAACAGCGCTAGTCGGTCTTGGGATTGCCAGCTCGCAGGCTGCAATTGACCTGATTTTCAACACGCCGTTGCAATGGGTGATCCTGTTTGCTCCGCTGGCGATCATTTGGTTCGGATTTACACCACAACGTGCCCACCGCATGTCGACCGGTAAGTTACGTGGCGTCTTTTATCTGCTATCGGCCCTATATGGCGCTACATTCTCGATTTTGTTCGTGATGTTTACAGGTGAAAGCCTGATGCGCGTCTTTTTCATCACCGCCGGTACATTCGCCGCGATGAGCATTTGGGGTTACACCACCAAAAAAGACCTGACATCTATGGGATCGTTTCTGATTATGGGTCTGATCGGTATCATTATTGCCAGCATCGTCAATATTTTCATCGCCAGCAGCATGGTAAGCTTTATTGTATCTATTCTGGGTGTTGGTATTTTCACATTGATGACAGCTTTTGATACACAACGCATTAAAGAAACATATGCATACAGCCACGGCACCGAAGCCAACGACAAAATGGCGACATTAGGCGCCCTGTCGCTGTATCTGAACTTTGTCCTGCTGTTCCAGAATCTGGTACATCTGATGGGCGACCAAAGATAAGCAAAATATTATACCAATTCAAAACCCCGCCGATTGTGCGGGGTTTCTTTTTGCTTGAAAGACGGAAGCGATTCCAGTATATCTTGTGGAAACCCAACTATAAATCCCGAGCGCACAGCGCGACGATGCATTTATAGAATTTATACGGGCCCGTAGCTCAATTGGTAGAGCGCTTGCATGGCATGCAAGAGGTCGTCGGTTCGATTCCGATCGGGTCCACCATTACATTTCCAAATCAGATTTTATACAAACTGCACCAGCGCCGCCATAACGACGGCGAACAAGGCAACTGATAACAATCCCTTAAATTCTCTCGGTAAAAACATTACACCTTCTCCCCATAGTATCAGTATAGCTGAAGAAGGTTAAATAACGTTTAAACGCTTATTATCGTATAAATTTATGGGCAGGTGATATTCCGTGTCGGAAGATATTCCTCACCTAAAATGGTACCGCCAACACTGCCACCAATTGTTGCAGCCGTTTTACCATTACCTTTACCGAATTGGCTGCCGACAACACCGCCGGCAACACCACCGATAACTTTACCGGCGATGTTATCATCGTCACAAGTCGCAACACGTTGTGTCGGGGCTGGTGCTTTCGCAGCAGTGGTCGTGGTTGTTTTCACAGTCGTGACCTGTGTGGTTTCAGCCTGTGCGGCATCTGCCTTTTTTCCCTGTGTAACGTACGCACCTGCGGCTGCGGATACGGCAACAATCGCAACAGTCGCGGCAACAACAATCAATGCTTTTCCTTTATGCATTTTAATCTCCTAAAAAAATTGCACACAGGAAACATACTTTTATGATTTAACTCGGGTTCCCTGAAAACGACGATAAGACGGTTTTTTTTAAAGTCTGGAAACCAGCTGTTGCTGCACATCGGCAAAAGCATTCAGAAAAGCCACATGAATGGCAGCCGTTGTATTATCAATAGCCTGATGGCCAGCGCGCAAGGTAAAGCTTTTAACCGTTGCATCTGTTTTTACATCCACGACATCGAAATCGATTTCAATGCGCACTTCAGGCGGGCGTTCCATATAAGCCGGATAGACGGCTTCGAAATGACGAATGTGTGACTTTAAAAGATGTCCATCGCCAAGGCCGGCGTCATCACTGCGTACAAACGCATATGTACCAGACAGGGCCAATGTTTCAGTCAATGTGGTTTGCACGATGACCGGTAAGAAATCGGTCCAACGGGTTGCGGCGTAATAATCAAGGGTGCCGTTCGGACGCATTAAAGCAACGCGGCTTGTATCAACCTCGCCGGCTGATGTCGGATAATCAATTACAAGGCGCCCCGTATTTGCGCCCGCGTTTTTGTCAACTTTAACGGGGCGCAGCGCCAGCATATTACCTTCGCCGCGATCAACAGGATTAATCGAACAGGCCGTTATCAGCAAACAACAAAAAAAGGCGATCAAAACTCTCATCATTAGTCTCTCAGCTCGTAGCCTTTATGTTTTGAACCACGGATAATCTTTGATGGGTCTTCGCGCAAGGTTTTAGCAAGCAATTTATATTCGCGCAAAGTCGTTTTAACCTCGATCATCGCAGCATCGGTGTTGCGGATCAGGCTTTCAACGGCCTCCTGATTATTTTCATCGAAAAACTTTTCAATATTATCCATCAAGTTGGCAAAACTGCGCTGATTATCATGGCCGATAATTTCATCAACACTGTGTAGGATAGATTGCAAAGATTCCAGATTCTCATCATCCAGCATTTTTTTAACCTGTGTTGAAACATCTGAAATTTTGGCCAGTACTTCGGGCGCACTGGACAGGGCCGCATATAAATCGGACTGATCCGATTGGATGATCGGATAACGCTGACCCTTTTGTATTTCAAGGAAAACCGGCGGGCGTTCGGGTTGTTTGTTTTCCAGGAAGACATAGCTACCCCCCGTAATCCCCTGAAAACGTATGGAGGCGACGGTGTCTTCACGAACAGGCGCGTTATCTTCAATATCGACCAGAACTTCGATCATATCATCCTGATAGGAATGAAAACCGATGCTGTGGACATGACCGACTTCGATACCTTTCAGGGTCACTTGTGCGCCCTCAGTCAAACCTGACACCGCCCCTTCAAAATAGATCGCATAGCGTTTGAATTTCTGTTCCGGTTCATCAAAAATAAAAGTCATCATAAATAAAACAGCCAAAACCGTTGCCGCCAAGAAAAAGGCACCGACCCGCATATAATATTTATCTGTTTCCATTTTATCCCTGTCTGTCTGCTATCAGGCAATTGCCCCTTTTGCACGTTGCCCATGGAAGTAATCCTGCATCCATGGATGCGGATCTTTTAGATGTTCTTTCAGTGTAGCAACTTTAATCTTTTTGTCGAGCAGTACGGCCACCTTATCCGACAGACGCGCCAGACTGTCCAGATCATGCGTAATCATGAAAACAGATATATTTAAAGCGCGCACAAGTTCAAGAATAAGATTGTCGAACTTTTCGGCTGAAATCGGATCGAGGCCTGATGTCGGCTCGTCCAGAAACAGGATTTTCGGGTCAAGCGCCAATGACCGTGCCAAAGCTGCGCGCTTAACCATACCGCCGGATAGCTCAGACGGGTATTTCATCGCGGCCTCGTCCCCAAGGCCAACCATTTTCAACTTCATCATGGCAATATCACGAATAAGATCGCGCGGCAGGTCCGTATGTTCCTTAAGCTGGAATTCAATATTTTCCAAGACAGTCTGGTTCGAAAACAAAGCGCCGCTTTGAAATAAAACGCCCCACAATTTTTGCGCATCCAGAAAATCCATCGGCTCGCATTCATGAATATCCGTGCCCAAAACATTGACCGTTCCCGATGTCGGTTTATGCAGACCGATCAAGGTGCGGAGCAAAACCGATTTACCTGTGCCAGATCCGCCGACAACACCGATAATTTCACTTTCATGAATTTCAAAGTTCAATTTGTCATGCACATTATGATCACCAAAACGGTTGGTGATGTTTCTGGCCTTAATCAAAATGTCTTTCTTTTTTGTCATCGCGCTTGATTCTAACGCAGAAAAAATGTGAAGGACAGCGTCATTTTAATTGACATATTTGCGTGCCGCGTTATGGTTAGCATCGTAATTTCTGAAATGGAGAAATAAATGCATTGGAGCCATAAAAATCTGGATCAGGCCAAACAGGCACTATTGCGTGATACATTGGGCCCATCTCAGGAAGAAATAGACAATATTATTGACCGTGTGACTCAGGTACATCAGGCGCTGCGTACAGCCTTTATAGAAACAAAAGGCGGTGCTCCTTATCACGTGCGGGTCTATAAAACCCCACAAACATACCGTATTCATTTGACGATTGAAGATGGCGGACGCGAGCGCGCGATCAAACGTTTTTCGGTCAATTACGAAAACGGTATATTCGAATATGACAGCGGACGTAAAACAACACGTGATGTCACTGAAGTCATGCGCTTTATCGGCGAGCGTGCCCGCCGTGATTATACACCTGCATTCTTTGAAAAATTTGTTGCCGCACTGAAAGATACATCATCAGTTCCGGCACCTAAAAAGGGCACAGCGGCAAAACCGTCACGCTAAATATCAAGGTTTGTAAAGATAATCGAGAATACGGAATCCATCAGAATGACCATAAAAATCGATTGTACAACTGCATGCGTTGTATGTTTACCGACGTCTTCGGCGGAATGACGCACCTGCATGCCCTGCATGCACCCGACGGCACCAATGATCAGCGCGAAAACAGGTGCCTTGATCATACCCGTCCAAAAATGTGCGGGCGTAATAACACTGCCCAGACGGTTCATGAATTGACTGAGCGTAATATCCAGCGCGATATCGCAATAAATATATAATCCGATAAAGGCGACGATATTGGCCAGAAACGTCAGAACTGGCAGCGCGATTAGAATCCCTGCCAGCCGAGGCAAAATAAGAGCATTAAACGGCGATACCCCCATTGTTTGCAGGGCATCGATTTCTTCGTTCAACTTCATTGTTCCAAGCTGTGCGGCAAAAGCACTTCCCGTTCGACCCGCTACCATAATGGCTGTCAGTAAAACGCCCATTTCACGCAAGACCGAAATCGCGACCAGGTCAATCGTATATATGGTTGCGCCAAAGTTTTGCAACTGGGTCGCACCCTGATAGCCCATAACAAGAGATATCGCAAAAGCCATCAGAAAAATGACTGGCAAGGCGCGAATTCCAATTTCATTGATATGATAGACGATACTGCGGGGACGAAAACGCTGACGGCCGGCCCCGATCTGGATCAGGTTATAAATAAATTGCCCGAAAATCGATAATATGTATGAACCCAATTGCCAAAAGGATTCTGCCTTACGGCCGTACATCATCAATAAAGTGCGCCAAGTCAATTCAGGTTGCTGATGCGATGGGGGCTTGCATGAATATTGCCCGACCAAATCAAACATCTCGCGGTGATTTTTTGAAAACCCCTTTAATTCGACATGAAGGGCGTCATCTTTTTCAAGCTTTTGCAGATAGGCCGCAGCGGAAGTATCCAGACCCTCGACATTTTTTCCATCGAAAACCGTTTTTTTCCAGTTTTGAAAATTTTCGCGCGATACGTCCTTATAGATCTCCGACAGGTTTTCGACCGTCCAATCGCCTTTTAACAGCAGGTGCTTTTCTTTTCTGCGCTTCAGGCGTTTGACGGTGTAAAACTGCACTTAGTCACCTACGACAATTTCCTGCGTTTTGCGGATATGTCCGTAATTCAAAATAGCCACAAAGAAACTTCCGCCGACAAGGTTACCGATAATGGCAAAAAACAGTGTGTGCAAAATTTCAGGAATGGAAACAGCCTGATTGATCAGAAATGCTGTAAATAATTCTGCCGACCCGGCAATACAGTGGTGCAATCCGCCAATACCGATCAGGAAGGTTACAATGTAAATTCCCAGAATTTGCGCACTGGATGTCGACATCGCCATAATGAGCCAGCTGCCCAAGGCCATCAACCAGCCCGCCAACATGGCACTGACAAAGATTTGTCCGCCGGTGAAATGTACCAAGTGCTGCGCAACATAGGTATAACCGCTTTCAGCCTGAATAATTGGTTCGCCCAAATACAAAAGGAACGAGCTGAGGCTTGTCCCGACGAGGTTACCAACCAGAACCAGAACCCATAAACGAACCAGTTTTTTAAGACTGCACATGCGTTCAAGATAGGGATAAACCGCCAGCGCCGTATGCTCGGTGAAAAGTTCAGTCCGCGACATGATACAAACAATAAAGCCAAGCGGATAAACCAAACCCATTCCGAGACGTTTAAAGTTCGCCGATGCTGTTTCAGGCATCAGGGTTACGATAAAAGAAACCGACATCGCCGCAAAACCCAAAATCAGGCCCGCAGAAATCGCAGACAGGATCAATGACCATCCCGGTCTGATAACCTGTTCGGCACCATCATCAATGGCCATTTGCAGAACGTCATCCGGGTGTTTAAAGGCTGCATCATTACGTTTGATGATAACGGATGCGTATTCGTGCTCTTCCTCCATACGCTGAATTGTGCGTTCGGATTGCGTACCGCGCTCCGCATGGACAGGATCACCGCTAGGGGATAAAACTTCTTTTTTTGACATGATCTACGCTCCGTTATTATAAAAGTTTTTTCTATTATAAGACTGTTTTCGCGAAAGGCACGGATTTTATGCCGCTGACGTCAAAAGCTCGGTCGGCATAGCCTCCACAACCTCGGCACAACGTGCACATACTGGCGGATGTTTCGGGTTTGATCCGACGTCGGTCGTGTATTTCCAGCAGCGTTCGCACTTATCCCCTTCAGCAGCCTCGATGATCACGGCGATCCCTTTGACATCATCAAGTGTAAAGGCGCCGTCCGGGGCAAAGCCTTCCTTAACGGCAATGTCAGACGTAATCACAAAATCAGCAAAATTGCTTTCGGATACCAGCTTGCGCAGCGCTTCATCCTCGATATAGACAACAGGTTTTGCCTCAAGGGATGATCTGATGATTTTATCACGGCGTTTCACTTCGATCGCGCCTGTAACAACTTTGCGCACATCCAGCAATTTTTCAATTTTCGCCTTTACGGCTTCGTTCTTCCAGGGCGCCGGAACCTTGGCATAGGTTTCCAGATGGACGCTGTTTTCGCGGTCATCAAATGTCAGCCCCTTACGCGCCAGATAGGCTTCCTCCGCTGTGAAACACAGGATCGGTGCCAGCCAGCGCACCAGATGAATGAACACTTTGTTCAAAACGTACTGGCAGGCCAAACGTTCATCACTACCGCTTGCGTTACAATAGAGGTTGTCTTTATTGATATCGAAATAGAGCGCCGACAAATCGCTGTTGCAGAAATGGTGCAGCGTTGTCACCATCTTGTGCAAATCAAAGCTTTCAAGCGCCTCTGCCAGCGTGGCATCAACCTCGGTCATGCGGTGCAGGATGTAACGGTCCAGATCAGACAGCATATCATATTCACGCAGCTTTTGATCTTCGGCAAAATCGCCCAAATTCCCCAATAGGAAACATAGGGTATTGCGAATACGCAAATAAATATCAACATGACCTTTCAGAATTTTCGGGCCGACTTTTAAATCAGATGTATAATCCGATCCGACAACCCAAAGACGCATGATGTCTGCACCATATTCCTGACACAGATCCAGCGGTGCCAAACCGTTTCCGCCTGATTTCGACATCTTATAGCCTTTTTCATCCAGCAAAAATCCGTGCGTCAGAACGGTTTTAAAAGGCGCGCGACCACGTGTGGCGGTTGACACCAACAATGAAGATTGGAACCATCCGCGATGCTGGTCTGATCCTTCCAGATACAGGTCGGCAGGCGATGTTAGTTCCTCGCGATCTTCACAGACAAAACCATGTGTTGATCCGGATTCAAACCAGACATCGATGATATCTTTAATTTGTTCAAAATCATCAACGTTATATTTATTACCCAAGAAATCCTGCGCGGGGCGTTGATACCAAGCATCCGATCCTTCTTTTTCAAAAACCTCGAGGATGCGCGCATCAACTTCCGGATCATCCAAAAGCCCGCCGCCGTCCTTGTATACGAAAACGGCGATCGGTACCCCCCACGCGCGCTGGCGTGAAATACACCAGTCGCCGCGGTTTTCAACCATTGCCGTGATACGGTTTTCACCTTTTTCAGGCACCCAGCGTGTCTTTTTAATTTCAGCCAGGGCCTTTTTACGCAGATCATTTTCATCCATCGAAATAAACCATTGCGGCGTATTGCGAAAGATAACGGGTGCCTTTGAACGCCAAGAATGCGGATAGCTGTGGCGCAGATGTCCGCGCGCAACCAGTGCACCAACATCTTTCATTTTTTCCATCACAATTTTATTCGCCAGGCCTTTTTTACCCTCGGATGTGTAAACTTCGATACCCTCAAGGCCGGGGGCCTCGGCGGTATATTTACCATCACCGCCCACGGTGTGCGGGATCGGCAGGCCGAATTTTATGCCCAGTTTGTAATCGTCCTCACCATGGCTGGGCGCGCAATGAACAAAGCCCGTTCCGGTTTCAGTCGTCACGAAATCGCCCGGCAGAACGCGGACATCAAAATCATAGCCGCTGTCGTGCAATGGGTGATGACAAATCATATCTTTGAAATCATCGCCTGTACCTGACCAGATAATTTCGGCTTCCGTGATTTTGGCGTCAGACTTGAATTGTTCAACCAGATCTTCAGCAACATATAACAAATCACCGACGATGGCTTCGGATTCCGCGTCAACCGCCTTAATTTTCAAACCGACATATTTGATATGCTCGCCATAGGCAACCGCACGGTTGGCCGGCAGCGTCCAGGGCGTTGTCGTCCAGATCACGATATGGCCTTCTGAAATTTCTTTCGACGGCACCTTAATCGGGAATTTAATCCAGACTGTGTTGGATGTGTAATCATGATATTCGACCTCGGCCTCGGCCAGGGCGGTTTTTTCCGGCACAGACCACATGACGGGTTTTGACCCGCGATAGAGGCCGCCGTTTTTGGCAAACTTGTGGATTTCACCTGTAATCAAAGATTCTGCGCGGTGATCCATCGTCACATAGGGGTTGTCCCAATCGCCATTGATACCAAGGCGCTGGAATTGTTCGCCCTGCACGTCAATCCACTTTTGTGCGAAATCACGGCATTCTTTGCGGAAATCAACGATATCGATATCATCTTTGTCTTTACCCGCTTTACGGTATTTTTCCTCGATCTTCCATTCGATCGGCAGACCGTGACAATCATATCCTGGCACATACGGCGTTTTGAAACCCTGCATATTTTTGGAGCGGATGACAACATCCTTCAGGATTTTGTTCATCGCGTGCCCCATGTGGATATCACCATTCGCATACGGCGGGCCGTCATGTAAAACCCACAGTGGACGGTCTTTTTGCACGTCTTGTTGCTTATGATAGAAATCCATGTCCCGCCAGCGTTTGACGATGACAGGTTCTTTATCCGCCAATCCCGCACGGCGCGGGAAGTCTGTCGATGGCAATTTGATCGTTTTTCCGTAGTTTATATCGGACATATCTGATTCCTTTATTTTTCCAGCGCCAGACTAGCGGTTTTTTTCAAAGAATTCCAGCGTTTTGCCCAGAAATTCATCGCGGATAATATCGCGCTCCATCATGATTTCATGCTGCGAGTCATGAAATTCGTGCCCGACCCCGTTCGGCAGGCGCATAACGGCACGGCGCGATGCCCTGTTATCGACGATCTGATCGCCTTCTGCCATACCAATAAAAACAGGGGTTTCGATTGATTCCAGAAAGCCTTTTTTCTCGGTTTCGACAATCGATTTCAGCGCATGATAAATCCATTCGAAACTGACATCACCAACGCGCAGTTCCGCATCTTTTTCACACCATTCATAATGTACAGCGCGGCGAACAGGGTCACGCGAGCGGGGGTCTTTATGGATCGGCGGCTTTTTATAACGCCAACTGCCGCCGCCAAAACCTTTTTTCTGCCATTTCAAGGCGCGTACAATTTTAAGAATGCCCCAGGCCAAAAATTTCGGCATCGGTAAGCGAAATTGTACCATCGGCGCTGACAGGGCTGCCGCCTTAAATAAATGCGGATATAATTTCAGCGTTTTCAAGGCAATGTGCCCCCCCATCGAATGCGCCAAGGCATAGGTGGGTAAATCATTTTGCGGCACAATTACTGAAACAAAATAATGAAGGTTCTGCGCATCCTTATCAAAACCATCATGGTAAACTTGCTCCAGATTATCATCAAACCAGCGTTTTGATTTTCCCTGCCCGCGCCAGTCGAACGTGTAAACGTTATAACCTGCGGCATGTAAATCGCGGATTGTTTCAAAAAACTTTTCGATAAATTCGGTAAAACCGTGCAGCAACACAATGTTACCCTTTGCATCTTCACGCGTTAAAAAGCCATAGCGGTGCATAACACCATCCGGCGTTACAAATTGCTTAAACTGAAAGCCTTCAGGCTGTAAAAAACGTGTTTCCAAAATTTTGCTTTCCTTCGAATCTGAATACTGTAAACTTTTAAATAGAACAATAAGACAAACCAAATAAGGCCGTTCGGGGGAATTATGGCACAAGCACTAAAGAAAACAAGTTATCATCATGGAAATCTAAAAGAGGCGCTGGTCGAAACAGCCCTTGAAATGCTGAAAACACTTAAACCGGATGACTTGTCACTGCGCAAGCTGGCTGGCCAGTTGGGCGTTTCTCAAACCGCCGTTTACTCGCATTTCAAAGACAAAACCGCGCTGATCGCCGCGATCGCCGCACACGGATTTCATGATCAGGCGCGTTACATGACAGATCGGATCCGTGACATAAAGGACCCTTATTTACGTCTGGAAGAAATCGCCGTTGCCTATATGCAATTTGCTTTTGATAATCGCGCCCTGTTTCAGGTGATGTTCTCGCGAGATGTGCAGGATTTACCCGAGCACGCCGAATTATCGCTGAATGCCGGTAAGCCCTACAGCCTTTTTGCCGCTGCATGGTCACGCTACCGCCCCGATCACGCCCACCAGATGCCTTTTATCTGGTCGATGATCCACGGGCAAACAGTCCTGATGTGTGATCCGAAATTCGGGCCCGCCATGTCACGCGGCCTATCGCCAAAAGATCTTGCGCAAAAATCAATTCAGGTTTTTAAAGGGTAATTTTATGCCGCAATTCATTGTAATCGGAAAAGACGCCACCGATGCCGAGGCCCCGGCCCGCCGCGCCGCCGCGCGCGACGCCCACATCAAAATGGTCGAGGAAAAACACGCCAAAGGCGAACAGTTGATGGGTGCGGCTATGCTGGATGACGATGGCAATATGATCGGATCTGTGATGACGGTTGATTTTCCATCGCGCGAAGCGCTTGATGAATGGCTAGCGGCCGAACCCTACGTTCTGCAAAAAGTCTGGCAAAATATCGAAATCATCCCCTGCAAAATTCCGCCTGTATTTTTGAAATAATCAGATAAAGGTTTCAACAGCCTTATAGACTTTGCGTGCATAACTGCGCCCAAACAGAACGGCGTGAACCAAAAGCGGATAGATATTATACAGCGTACGCCGTTCTTCGAAAAAGCCGGGTTTGATTTCGATTTCTTCCTCGTAGCGCGCAAAGAAATGCTGGTCGGCGGTATTGAAGAGGGTCAGGAAGGCCAGTTCTATTTCATGATCGGCGTAATACATTGCCGGATCGATAAAGGCTTTGATCTGTCCCTGATATGGCAGAATATTACCGCCCCAGCAATCGCCGTGGATCAAAACAGGGCGGTTGCCTTGCCCGATGATCGATGAGGCTTTGGATGCCAGAATATCAATCTTATGCATTAATTCCGTATTGATTGCCTGCTGTCTGTATGCCAGTCCCGCCATATGCAATAGACGATTATTTATAAAAAACTCGGCCCAGTCGGTTGTTTGCGTGTTTGACTGCAAAATATTGGCAATATGCGTATCAAATTCAAATCCGTAACGGTCGCTTTCAACCTTGTGCAGGCGCGCCAGATGGGCGGCTGCATCCCTTTGGGCAGATTCATTCATAATCCAGTCGGAATGAATCGTTTCCATGATCAAAAGATTGGGTGATGCGTGATAAATTTTCGGCACCGGCAGGCCGCCCTTGTCCTGCAGATAGGTGATCATCTTTGCCTCTTCATCCAGTGAATGCGGGGACCGTTTCGCGACATAGCGATCACCGTTATCCATGACGATTTTAAAACTTTCCGCATGTTCCGCCGATGAAAGGGGGGATACCGTCATCACCTTGTCACCGAATAATTCGGTAATTTTCTTTTTCAGATCGTCGTTACTCAGCATTTTTCAAATCCTTTAAAACACTGTCCGCCCCTTCACGAATAATGTCCCATGTTTTCACAAAATGGCGTTCATCCCCATACCAGGGGTCGGGCACATCGTAATCCGGGTGATACATCTTTAACTGCGCGTGTGCACCTGTCGGCTTTTTGGCCTTCAAATGCTGCATATGCCCCGCATCCATCGCATATATAATATCAAAACGATCAAAGTCATCCGCTGTTACCTGCCGCGCGCGCAGACCCGAAATATCAATCCCTTTATTTTTCGCCAGTGTAATCGCTCTGTGGTCCGGCGCCTCGCCCGCATGCAGGCCATGTGTGCCTGCAGAATCAAACGTGTTGCCCACAAGACCATCGCTTTCGCATAAATGGCGCATCAGTCCTTCGGCGGTGGGCGAACGGCAGATGTTTCCGCTGCATACGAAAAGAATTTTCATTTTTGTTTTTCTTCTTTTATTTTTTTCCATTCGCTGGCGCGCATACCGTAAAGTTTCATATCCAGAAAATGATCATGATTCCACAGATCATCGCGCAGCGTACCTTCATAAACGAAACCCAGTTTTTCTGCGATCGCCCAGCTGGCTTTATTTTTTGGCGTTGCTTTAATATGAATGTGGTTCAAGTCCAATTCATCAAACGCATAATCCAATATAGCCGCAACACATCGTGTCATGATCCCGTTGCCGGTTTTATCTTTTGACAGCCAGTATCCAATAGATGATCTGCGGTTCGCATGATCAATTTCGTGCAAAGATATTTTTCCGACCAGTTCGCCCTTAAAGAAAATACCACAGTCAACCGCGCCGTTTTCCGCCCACAGCTTTCTTTGTGCCTTATTATATTCCAGACTGTCTTCCCATTTCTGGGTGCGCCGTTCCCATGGCATAAATTCGCCAAGGTGTTTTCTGTTACGATCAATAAGCGCAAACAATTCCTTTGCATGGTAATCCTGCAATGGTTTAAGTTCGATATCGTCATTTACTTTATAACTAAACATGGAACCGAGTTTAGCGTGACTCTAACACCGGCACAAATTGAATTTGATGATCAGGGGCGTCTGGTTTCAACCGCCTATGGCGATATCTATTTTCAGCCCGAAAATTCAATCGCAGAATCCGAATATGTTTTTCTGGATAAAGGCGGTTTTTTCAATGCCGTTCAAAACGGATCAAACGATCTGACAGTCGCCGAACTTGGGTTTGGTACGGGCCTGAATTTTTTATTGTGTCTGCAGGCATGGCAAAAGCGCGCAGATAAAAAACGCCAGCTCCATTTTATATCATTTGAAAAGCACCCGATTGTAAAAGCGGACCTTGAAAAGATTTACACCTATTGGCCGCAACTTTCCGAATATGCTGATGCGCTTTTAAAAACCTATCCCACCCTAACTGCAGGGATACACCCGCTGCATTTTCCTAAGTTCGGCGCCAGTCTGACATTGTGTCTGGGCGATGTACGCGATCTGCTATCTGATATGCAATTTCAATCGGACATCTGGTTTCTGGATGGATTTGCTCCGGCCAAAAATCCGGATATGTGGGCCGAGAAATTATGGCGCCCCATCGCACATAATACAAAACAGGATGGTCGGATCACAACCTTTACAGCCGCCGGCGCGGTCAAACGCGGCCTGCAAGATGCCGGTTTCGAGATCGAAAAAGTCAATGGATACGGCCGCAAGCGCGATATGATCGTCGGCAGGCTGGCGCAAAGGTCTGCGTCCGCAAAATTCGATGCCAAACTCCTTCCGGTTCACACACCCGAAAAGCCGAAAACTATTGCTGTCATAGGTGCGGGAATTGCAGGCTGCGCATTGGCCGATGCCCTGACCCGCCATGGATTGCACGTAACCTTATATGATTGGCATGACGGGCCCGCATCTGAAGCCTCCGGCAATCCGCTCGCGGCTGTCTATCCGAAACTGGGCGCGCAAAAATCCGCCGCAGATCAAATCTATCGACAGGCTTTTTGCTATACCGAAAAATTCTACAGACATCTTGATGGATCAACGTTTGATCCGTGCGGGGTCTTTCAGATCGACCGCAATAACGAAACGAAAACACGACATCAAAAAATTGCCGCCCGCAATTTGTCTGATGATCTGGTTATATATATAGAAACGGATACGGTCAGCGGCCTTGATCTGGAATGTGGCGGTCTTTTTATACCGCGCGGCGGCATGATCAGCCCGCCGGCACTTTGCCAAACGCTGTTAAACCGCGCCAGCGAAACAGGACGGCTGAAAACCCAATTTAATTTCGATTTCAACGATCTTGATCAGATTGATGCAGATATCATTATTTTGTCAGACGGGGTCAGCATATCATCCACGCCGCAAACCTCATGGATACCGACCGAGATTGTGCGCGGTCAAATCACAGAATGGACGGGCAATGGCGCAACACAGAAATTGAAAACCGTTATCTGCCATAAAGGCTATATAACCCCGCAACATAACGGGGCGCATTGTTTTGGTGCGACTTTTGATAAGGGCGAAACAAAAACACAAACCCCGACGAACAAAAATCACGAGCGTAATTTCGAACAGCTGTTCAAAGAACTGCCAATTCTGCAATCAGATTATAACCTTAGCGATACAACGGGCCGTCAGGGAAACCGCGTCGCAACACCTGATCGCCTGCCGCTTTGCGGCCCTGTGATTGATCCTGAAAAATTCAAAAAGGATTTCACAGCGTTATCACAAGATGCTTCAAACCTTTTTGATTACCCCCCACGATATTATGATCGTTTAAATATTCTGGGTGCGCTGGGATCGCACGGTATGACAACCGCCCCATGGCTTGCCGAGATTTTGGCGCGGCAATTATCCGGCGCGCCTGTTCCGGCATCCGTGCCGATTTATAATGCCATCAGCCCATCGCGTTTTGCTGTGCGGACTCTCATTAAAAGTTAGCTAGATCTTTTGGTGGGATCAATTGAAGGTGCAGCCTTTTTATGCTCAAGAACATCGGGGCTGCCGCCCTGTTTTTTTAATTCCGCCTTGGCGCTATCCACTTCGACCGTGCTTGCCAGATCATTAAAGTAAACCGGATCCAAAGAATGGCGCGCGCCTGTATTCTGAACCTCGATAATGCGATCAATGCGTTCAGCGGCAAAATCGAAAATCTCCTGTAATCTTTGACCACCTGCCCATGGGCTGAAGCGGATAATTTGCGTATCCGCCAAACGCGCCCATTGTTCAGGTATGTCATCATTTGCAGGCGAAGGGCCTGGATCAACCGTTTTGTGGTTTTCGTCTTCAGCCTCCGCAACCCATGCCTGAACATCATTCATACTGATATCTACGCGCTTACCTAATTGGCGACCAATTGTATCGCCATCCCTGCTGTCGCGTATATCCAAATTTGATCCGGCCTGTACCAAGGCTTTTATCAGATTTAAAGACCGATCTCTATGCAGTGCGACATAAAGAGCATTAACGGAGCCCCTTAAGGCCACATTTACGTCGGCACCGCGCTTGATAAGATACAATGCGATATCTTCATGATTTCTTTCAACTGCCCAGAATAAGGGGGTTCTCTTATCGTATTTATAATCAATATTGGCACCCGCATCCAAAAGAATTTCTACAATGTGCTTATGCCCATGAAATACCGCCCTGTGTAATGCCGTGTAGCCGCCTGTGTTAATATCGACATTTGATGTTAACTTCAAAATTTCTTGGATAACATCCGCAGCCCCATATTCTGCCGCATTCATCAAAGCCTTTTGCCCGTATTTTATAAAATCGGCCCCTTTGTCCATAGCATCCAAAAATAAGGCGACATCATTGGCCTTTACGGCTCTTAACAGCTGTTTATTTTCTGCGCTTTTAAACATTTATGCCTCCAGCTTTCGGGATTGTGGCTGGCGCGCGGATATTATACGCAAGATGTCTTCGGGCGGGTTGCCTTTCAATTTGACCAGTTTATCGAACATCGGCTTCATTGACGACGGATCATCAAGGTCCGAGAATTTCGTATTTTGCTCGGATAATTTTACGCCGTCTTTGGTTTGAACCCGCGTGATGTCACCGATTAAAAAATTAAAGACAGTTGTCAGTTCAACACCCGATTTACTGGTGACTGTTTGCAGCAGCTGATTATCATCAAGACGTTCATAAATTTCGCTAGGCTGCATTTTTGTATGGGCTTTGGGCTTCTTTTCGTTTCCTATAATAGCTTCGGGGTCAATTCCCGCCGCCCGTAGTAAACGATTTTTATCATTTTCGTTTAAACTTAAAATATATCCTTTGTTACTCATATTATGGTCATCTTTTTTTTCCAAATCAGCGCCCGCTTTAACAAGTAATTCGGCTATTTCTATACGGACGGTGTTTTGCCAACATAAAGCCTGTCGTAGAGGCGAAAGATAATATCTATCAACCGATGCATCAGATTTACAAGACAAATTAACATTTGCACCCTGATTGATAAGCTCTCTAACAACTTCAATGTTATTTCTTTCCGTTGCTAAAACCAGCGCCGTCTCACTAAACCGCCCTTCCGTGTAGTCTATATTTGCGCCATTTTTTATGGCTTCCTTTAAGGATTTCAGGTCACCTTTCTTGGCGGCTTTAATCAGCTTTTTATCCCAATTTGTTTTAAATACTTCCATGCCCAAAACAATAAAATAATTATGACAAATTGTCAAGCGTGAAATTATCCGATAAGACTTGCCAAAACCGACTCTGCGACTTATATTCCTCTTGACGGTTGTATTTCGATAGGCCGTCGCATATATATAAATGGAAATCAGCGATTATTGCCGAATTGTCGGGGTAATCCACAGAATTTGCCAAAGGAGAATAGAATGAGCAAAGTAATCGGTATCGATCTCGGTACAACAAACTCTTGTGTCGCGGTAATGGACGGCGACAAACCCAAAGTCATCGAAAACGCAGAAGGTAACAGAACGACCCCATCTATGGTGGCGTTTACCGAAGGCGACGAACGTCTGGTCGGCCAGCCTGCCAAGCGTCAGGCGGTGACAAACCCCGAAAAAACACTTTATGCGATCAAACGCCTGATTGGCCGCCGCTTTGATGAAAAGCAGGTGAAAGAATTGCGCGACAAGGCGCCGTTCAATATTGTCGAGGGCGAAAACGGCGATGCATGGGTTGAAGTTGACGGCGAAAAATACGCCCCTTCACAAATCAGCGCTATGATCCTGCAAAAAATGAAGGAAACAGCCGAAAGCTATCTGGGTGACAAGGTCACACAGGCGGTTATTACCGTTCCGGCCTATTTCAACGATTCACAGCGTCAGGCAACCAAAGATGCTGGTAAGATTGCCGGTCTGGAAGTCCTGCGCATCATTAACGAGCCCACAGCGGCCGCCCTTGCCTATGGTCTTGATAAAAAAGATCATGGCACAATCGTCGTTTATGATTTGGGTGGTGGTACATTTGACGTGTCCGTACTGGAAGTCGGCGATGGTGTATTCGAAGTGAAATCCACAAATGGTGATACGTTCCTGGGTGGTGAAGACTTTGATTCAAAAATCATCGATTATCTGGCTGACGAATTCAAAAAAGAGCAAGGCATTGACCTGCGCGGTGACAAGCTGGCCCTGCAACGCCTGAAAGAGGCTGCAGAAAAAGCCAAGATTGAACTGTCATCTGCAACGCAAACCGAAGTCAACCTGCCGTTCGTGACCGCTGATGCATCAGGCCCGAAACACCTGAACGTTAAACTGTCACGTGCGAAGCTGGAATCACTGGTTGAAGAATTGGTACAGGCCACACTGAAACCATGTAAAGCAGCCCTGAAAGACGCAGGCCTGAAAGCATCCGAAATCGACGATGTTATTCTGGTTGGCGGTATGACCCGTATGCCGAAAATTCAGGAAGTTGTGAAAGACTTCTTTGGCAAAGAACCACACAAAGGTGTGAACCCTGATGAAGTTGTGGCCGACGGTGCAGCGATTCAGGGTGGTGTTCTGGCCGGTGACGTTAAAGACGTTCTGCTTTTGGATGTCACGCCATTGTCACTGGGTATCGAAACATTGGGCGGCGTCTTTACACGCCTGATCGATCGCAATACGACGATCCCGACCAAGAAATCACAAACATTCTCGACGGCGGAAGACAGCCAGAGCGCTGTGACCATCCGCGTTGCTCAGGGTGAACGTGAAATGGCAGCCGATAACAAGATGCTGGGTCAGTTCGATCTGGTCGGCATTCCACCGGCCCCGCGCGGCGTTCCGCAAATCGAAGTAACCTTCGACATTGATGCGAACGGTATTGTTCAGGTTTCAGCCAAAGACAAAGCCACAGGCAAGGAACAACAAATCCGCATTCAGGCCAGCGGCGGTTTGTCGGACGCAGATATTGATCAAATGGTCAAAGATGCCGAGGCAAACGCCGAAGGCGATAAGGCCAAGCGCGAGCTGATCGAAGCCAAAAACGGTGCCGAGGCATTGATCCATTCGACCGAAAAATCCATTTCGGATCTGGGTGACAAGGCCCCTGCCGAAGACGTCGAGCCTGTCGAGGCAGCAATCGCTGAGTTAAAAACCGCGATGGAAGGCGATGATCTTGAAGAAATCAAGAACAAGACCAACGTCCTGCAGGAAGCGGCGATGAAGATCGGCGAACACCTTTATCGTATGCAGCAAGAGCAAGCAGCCGAGGGCGGCGAAGACGCCACAGGTGATGCTGATGTTGCCGAAGCGACAGACGCCGAAGAATCTGAAATTGTGGATGCTGAATTTACCGAAGTCGACGAAGATGACGACGATGACTCTCGGGACGATAAAAAAGCAGGAAAAGCATAACGCAAATTTACCGTGTTAAAGGCGGGGGCTTTCCCCGCCTTTAAGCTGTTTATCAGGTTGGAAATAAAACAAAAATGTCTAAACGCGATTATTACGAAGTTCTGGGTGTAAAAAAAGGCGCAGATGCGGCCGAATTAAAAAAGGCATACCGCAAGCTGGCGATGCAATATCACCCTGACCGCAATCCGGACGATAAAGATGCAGAATCCAAGTTTAAGGAATTGAACGAGGCCTATGACACGCTGAAAGACGACCAAAAGCGTGCCGCCTATGACCAGTTCGGCCATGCCGGTGCACAAGGCTTTGGCGGCGGCGGTGGCGCAGGTGGTTTTGGCGGCGGCTTTGCTGGTGCAGGCGCTTTTTCCGATATATTCGAAGAAATGTTCGGCGGCGGATTTTCCGCAGGCGGCGCGCGATCTTCAGGTGGAGGTGGCAGCGGCGCACGACGCGGCTCCGATCTATCCTATGAACTTGATATCTCTTTAGAAGACGCCTTTGGCGGCAAAAGCGCAACCATCAATGTTCCGACATGGGAAACATGTGATACCTGTCACGGTAATGGCGCGGCCAAAGGGTCGAAACCTGTTATCTGTGATACCTGTAATGGCGTCGGCCGTGTGCGCGCACAGCAGGGCTTCTTTACGGTCGAACGCACCTGCCCGACCTGTCACGGTCAGGGCGAAATGATCAAGGACCCCTGCAAATCATGCGGCGGGTCTGGACGTAAACGTAAAGAAAAAAAGCTGTCAGTCCCCATTCCCGCCGGTGTTGATGACGGCACACGCATCCGTCTGGCAGGCGAAGGTGAAGCCGGCGTCCGTGGCGGCGGATCAGGGGATCTTTATGTTTTTATCAGTGTCAAACCACACCGTTTTTTCCAGCGCGAAGGAGCGAACCTTTATTGCCGCACCCCGATCAGCATTACATCAGCTGCCCTTGGCGGCACCGTTGATGTTCCGACCATTGACGGTAAAAAATCACGCGTCAATATTCCGGCCGGCACGCAAACGGGCCAGCAATTCCGTTTAAAGGGCAAAGGCATGTCGATTTTGCGCAGCCAGTCACGCGGCGATATGTTCATCGAAGTCGTTGTTGAAACCCCCGTCAATCTTTCATCCAAGCAAAAAGACTTGTTGAAAGAATTTGAAGGTGGCGTCACATCAAAGAATAACCCGCAATCGACCGGGTTCTTTGATAAGGTCAAAGAGCTGTGGGAAGATCTAAAGGACTGACCATGAGCATCAAGATCGCAATCGCAGGCGCAAACGGCCGTATGGGGCAAACTCTTGTGCGTTTGGCTGTACAATCATCTGACACATTTGAAATTATGCATAGATTGCATGAAAATTCCGACCTGTCCGATCTGGATACTGATGTTTTGATTGATTTCACGCATCCCTCTGCTCTGGACAAACATCTGAAAACTTGCTGCGATAAAAATATCGCCCTTGTGCTCGGCACGACAGGTCTTTCCGATAAAGATGAGGCCGCCGTTAAAAATGCAGCCCAGAATGTCCCGATTGTCTACAGTGCAAATTTCAGCATCGGGGTAAATGTTCTGGCGCAAATGACGGAAAAACTGTCAGCAGTTCTGGATGACAGTTTTGATATCGAAATCATCGAAGCCCATCACAAACACAAAAAAGATGCCCCCTCAGGCACGGCCCTGATGTTGGGTCGTGCGGCCGCCACAGGTCGTAACGTTGAATTCAAAGATCGCGCCGTTTTATCGCGCGCCCTAAAGGATGATAAGGGCGACATAGGCGCCCGTAAACAAGGGGATATCGGGTTTTCCACCATCCGCGGCGGCGAGATTATCGGCGAGCACACGGTCATGTATATCGGCGATCACGAGCGCATCGAAATCAGCCATAAAGCAAACGACCGCGCCCTTTTTGCGCAAGGTGCCTTGACTGCTGCCAAATGGGCCAAAACGGCAGATAACGGCCTATATTCTATGCATGATGTTTTGAATCTATAATTCCCAGCATTTAAGCCTTCAAGCACCTTGACTCATACCTCTATTTTATGTTATGTTAAATAAATTTTGGAGTTAAGATATGGAATGGCACCCAGGGGTGGATCACGAAATCTATCATACAAACTCAGACACGCCGGAAAACTTTGGCGCGCGCCTTGAATCTGCGCGCGAAAACCTAAAATCTGCCCGCCACTCAGATAAGAATGATAAAAAACAAGCCGAACAAGACCGCCACCCCCTGTGGGATATCGACGGCATTCCCGAGCCCACCAAGGCCGACTTGAAATGGGCAAAAAAACTCGAAAAGAAAAAATCAGGTGATTTAAAACGGTGGTGGAAAGCTCCGGTAAAAAATGGCTATATATGGCGCTTTGCCAAACTTGCCGAACACGCATCCTCTGCAGAAAATGCTTGCACCTTAACGACGAATTACGAGTTTTCGGTATTTTGCGCAAAACTAGAGCCTGAAAAAGCAACGGCAATCATAAAGATCGCATATGCATCTTTAAAAGACTGTAGCAATTTCATTTATAGCTATGCTGAGCACAGAAAGTGGGAGTGCATTTCGGTTATTGCCGAAAACGAGCCGGAAAAGATTATTAGAGATTATTCTTATTTCAACGAAAAATACCCCGCTTTCTCGGGTGCCGTTTTAAATCGTTTCCGATGGACACCAGAGTTATTTAGCCATGCAATTAAACATTCACCGGATTTGGCACAAACGGCTATTCATGATCATACAATATTACAAGACAGTGACTATTATCTGACTGCAAAAAAGCAGTCGGACAGTTTATTTATCGACATGTGCAAAGTCAAAATTGCGCACGAAAAACTGACAGGATCATATGTTGATATCCCCATTGCCGATAACTGGATCGAAGAAAACCTGAAACCTAAAGCCAAAACACCTTTAAAACCTAAACAGGATAAAAAATGGCAAAAGCACGAAGAGACTTCTATCTGGAAAAACGGCCCCGTTGACGAGAACGGCACGCGCCTGCGCGAGCTGTTCGATTTCGCTGCCCGCCGCGTCAAAGAATATCAACAAATGCCCGATGGCACACTGAATGCTCTGAACGATTGGGACTTTGACGATTTTTCAGGCTTTGCCCATTTGATACAGGCCAAGGCCGAACTGGAAGAACAGGGCGGGGATGCCAGCCCTGACGGCACACGTAAAAAACCCGGCGTTTTATCCGCTAAACCGCTTTAATTATTTTAAGATATTCTGACGGCTGCGCACCTTGATATTGACCAATTCAACCAGCGTTGAAAAGGCCATTGCAAAATAGATATAGCCGCGCGGGATATGTTTATCAAAGGCCTCGGCCACCATCAAGACACCAACCAACATTACAAAACTGAGCGCCAGAACTTTCAGGCTCGGGTGTCTTTCAATAATATCCATGATCGGTTTTGACAGCCATAACATGACCCCAATTGAAACGATAATGGCAACAGCAATCACCCAGATCAGTTCGGTCAATCCGATCGCGGTCAACAAACTGTCCATCGAAAAAATCATATCAACAAAAATAATCTGCGTTATCGCCGCTGACATCGTCGCGGGTTTTTTGGCCGTTTCGGCGTGGCCTTCGTGCGGGTTCATTTCATCATGAATGTGGCGCGTCGATTGCACGATCAGAAACAGTCCACCCAATAACATCAAAAGGTCCTTGGCGGAAATTTCATTCGCCATCACAGTGAACAGCGGCGTTGTCAGCGATATAATCCACCCGACGCCCGCCAGCAGGATTAAACGCATCACCAGCGCCAATGCAATCCCCATTACGCGTGCTTTGTCACGGTATTTTTTCTCGATATTCTGAACGACGATCGCGATAAAGATAATGTTATCGATACCCAGAATAATTTCGAGGCCGGTTAACAATACAAGTGTGGTCAGAATTTCAAATGTCATAGAACCTGTTCTATCAGTCTTTGTGTTTCAAGAACAGTTTTTATTCAATTGTAAATCATTAAATCAGGAAAGCGGACTGACCGAGCGGCCTTTTACATGATAATCGGCTCTGCCACCACGGCTTTTTAATGCGACCGAAGCTTGTTCCACATCTTCGCTTCCGACCTGAACAAAAGAATTTTCAAAAGTAGCCGGCTGTTCACCCGGTATACGTTCAATTGTTTTGACAGTTTTAGCCGCAAAATCAAAAATACGTTTCAAACTTCCCCCTTCGGATGTCTTCAGGTTCTGTTCAATCATTGTATCACTGATCTTGAACCATTCCTTATTCTCCGAACTTTCAGAAAGAATGGCGGGCGCACCATAATTACGCTTCAGAGACTCATCCAAAACATCTATTACATCAGGGCGGGCCATATCACGTGCCAGATTCCTCGCCTCTGTAAGGTGATGTTCTTTTAACTGGTTATTTTCTGCAAGAAAGACGAGAACATCCAGCTGCCCCTTTTCAAGACAAGCGCGCACAAGCCAAGCATCACATTCATAAAGGTTTCTGATTTTATGCGGGCGCACGGCAAAAAACATTTCAAGCCCTTTCAGGGCATCTATCTTTCCGCATTCGACGGCCTGAACAAAAAGTCGTTCAGAAGGTGCCCTGTAACTATAACCTGTAAAAGATTGCGGTGCCATGAAGTCAAGCTGATGTTTTTGTTCCAGATCGTTTTGCTGCTCCAGAAATTTGGCAATGCGCCAAATTTTCACTTCATTACAAGCCAAATGAAATTTTTTTAACCGCACAGATTGATTGTTGTTCGGGTCAGATGCTGATTTCCACCACTTCAGATCTGACCAATCAGGATCGGGAATATTTTTGACACCCCAAACAGGATGATCCGCATCGAAAACAACCTTGTTTTCTTCAAGCATTCTTTCCTTTTCTTCCTTGGATGTGCGAAACACGTCTTATGGCTCCTGACAATTAAATCAGAAAACCATACCAAACTATTAGCATTATGTCAATTGAATTTTCGAGGTCATTTATGGCGAAAACAGTTTAATTCCGAGAACCGTATCGGAGCGCACATAAAGTGCGTGAGAAACGGATCACAGGAAAAAGCTGTTTGCAGACGAAAGGACGAAGAAAAAATTAGTGCCAAGTGACTTCGTAATCGCGCATCGATAGCTCGTCAGCTGTAATCAGCTTGCGTTCGGCAACCAAAATGGAATGCAGCGGGCCTTCGATTTCCTTAACCCAGAATTTGATGAATTTATTCAGGTTCGGCAATTTGGGCTGCAGGTCATATTCCTGCCAGATGAATGTTTGCAGTAATCCCGGATGATCGGGCATGCGGTATAGAATTTCCGCTGTTGTCAGGCGATAACCCTGTAATTGCAAATCGAGTTTAGACATGTCTTTCTGACTCCTTTCTCGGTAACAATATTTCACCCAATTCATTGGGCTTATAATTATAGTATAGCATAAAAGTTAATATTCTTTCAAATCAACGGCTTAGCACTCAAATATCTCCAGTGCTAAAAATCATCGAAAAAGCTTGCAGAATCAAGGTATTTACCTATATATTTTGGCAGCCGCATAGGGTAAGTGCTAATGGTAGGCTTGCCGAATATGTGGGTAATTGTAACTGATAAGGAGAGACATATGAAATTTCGTCCGTTACATGACCGCGTTCTGCTGCGCCGCATTGAAAGCAGCGAAAAAACACTGGGTGGAATTATTATTCCGGATAGCGCGAAAGAAAAACCAAGCGAAGGCGAAGTGCTTTCTGTTGGGTCTGGCGTTCGCGATGAGGCCGGCAAACTGATCCCGCTGGACGTTAAAGCAGGCGACATCGTTCTGTTTTCAAAATGGTCCGGTACAGAAGTGAATGTTGATGGTGAAGACCTGCTGGTCGTCAAAGAATCCGACATCATGGGTGTGATCGAAGGTAAAAAAAACGCTAAAAAAGCAGCGTAAACTTAATAGATAGCACAAATATGTCGTCGCGCTTACGCGCTCGGTATTTGTGGTTGTTAATAAAACAAACAAAGGAAAAATTATCATGTCAGCTAAAGACGTAAAATTCGGTGCCGATGCACGCCAACGCATGTTGCGCGGTGTGGACATTCTGGCGAATGCCGTAAAAGTAACATTGGGCCCGAAAGGCCGTAACGTTGTGATCGAAAAATCTTTCGGCGCGCCACGCATCACCAAAGATGGTGTATCGGTTGCGAAAGATATCGAACTTGACGATAAGATGGAAAATATGGGCGCCATGATGGTGCGCGAAGTTGCCAGCAAAACAAACGATGTTGCCGGTGACGGCACAACAACCGCCACAGTATTGGCCCAAGCGATCTTTCGCGAAGGCGTTAAGGGTGTTGCCGCAGGCATGAACCCGATGGATCTGAAACGCGGTATTGATCTTGCGACAACAGCCGCTGTTGAAGATATCGTAAGCCGCGCCAAAGCCATCAAAAAAGGCGATGAAATCGCACAGGTTGGTACAATTTCTGCCAACGGCGAAGAATCAATCGGCAAAATGATTGCTGAAGCAATGGAAAAAGTCGGTAAAGAAGGCGTTATTACGGTTGAAGAAGCCAAAGGCCTTGAAACAGAACTGGACGTTGTTGAAGGTATGCAATTCGACCGCGGTTTCCTGTCTCCGTACTTCATCACAAATTCTGATAAGATGGTGTGCGAACTGGACAGCCCGTATATCCTGTTCGTTGAAAAGAAACTGTCTAACCTGCAGGCGATCCTGCCAATTCTGGAATCAGTTGTTCAGTCAAGCCGTCCGCTGCTGATCATTGCTGAAGACGTTGAAGGCGAAGCGCTGGCAACATTGGTTGTCAACAAACTGCGCGGCGGCCTGAAGGTTGCAGCTGTTAAGGCCCCTGGTTTCGGCGATCGCCGCAAAGCGATGCTGGAAGATATGGCGATCCTGTGTGATGGTCAGGTCATTTCCGAAGATCTGGGCATCAAGCTGGAAAACGTATCTTTGGATATGCTGGGTACAGCGAAACGCGTTCGCATTACCAAAGACGAAACAACGATCGTTGATGGCGCCGGATCGAAGAAAAACATCGATGCCCGTGTTGGTCAGCTGCGTTCACAAATCGAAGAAACAACATCCGATTACGACCGTGAAAAACTGCAAGAGCGTCTGGCGAAATTGTCAGGTGGCGTTGCTGTGATCCGTGTCGGCGGTGCGTCTGAAATCGAAGTAAAAGAACGCAAAGACCGCGTTGATGACGCCATGCACGCCACACGCGCTGCGGTACAAGAAGGTATCGTTGCTGGTGGTGGAACAGCCCTGTTGTACGCCACACGCGCATTGGACAAAATCAAGCCGATCAACCGCGATCAGGAAGTTGGCGTTGAAATTGTCAAACGTGCCCTGCAAGCACCAATCCGCCAGATTGCCGAAAACGCCGGAACAGACGGTTCTGTCGTTGTTGGCCGCCTGCTGGACCAAAAAGATGTTAACCACGGTTACAACGCCCAAACAGGTGAATATGTTGATATGGTGAAATCCGGTATCATCGACCCTGTTAAAGTTGTTCGTACAGCATTGCAAGATGCAGCATCTGTTGCCGGTCTGATGATCACAACCGAAGCTGCCGTTGCCGAACTTCCGAAAAAGGAAGAAGGCGGCATGCCTGATATGGGCGCGATGGGCGGCATGGGTGGAATGGGCGGCATGATGTAATCATCTGCACGTTCAACCTGAACGCTAATAATTTAAAGGCCGTCCATTTGGGCGGCCTTTTTTTATCTGATGTGAATCATTTTAATAAGACTATAAGTATCTTTACCTAGGTAATTACCAACCGTGACACAAAAAGTATCTTGTCCGGCAAGGCCCGTAACCTGGTCGCCGAATGGCTGGCTACAATTCGGGTAATTTCCAACAAATGGTGCAAGGCAACTATAGCTATCCGATGGTGGTAAATTTGACGGGTTTGGAACACCCAACCTGTCATTAATACGCATACATACATCCTGACGCACAAAGCCTATCCACAACATAATGTCGGTTCCATCACCCGGGGTGTCACTTCCCAAGCCCAATGTGATCATAGGCTGTACAAAAATGCTGTTTACATCCATATGTCCATCAGCTATTTCATCACGCCCGACCATTATGTTTTCCGGCAACTCCTGTGTTGAAACAGCTCCCCCGTTTGGTGAGAAAACATGACAGCTTTCATCTCCAGGCGCATTCAGATTTGTATAGTCATATGCTAAACCACTTTTCCTATGCGAAAAACCACCGTTGTCCTCAAAGGTAATTTCATCATCCGCACATCCGAAAAGCGTTAATCTTTGGATCGCTACAGACATGGAATTTGCAAATTGTAAAACTTGTGAAATAGCAATCTCTTCCGTTTCTCTGGATGTGTCACCGCCCCCACGGCTGGAATTTGTAATCGCATAAGACAACGCGGCGAACAGCGCCACGGCAATCAAAATCAGAAATAAAGCGTTTCCACGTTCGTTCATATTTAAATCATACTTATAAAAATGGCAAAAATAAGGCAAAAATCAGCAAGGGGTTGTAATACTTTCAAAAAGCTGGATAATTTTATTAACACATTTTACAGGGGATATAACATGGGCAAGAAAAAAGCCGATTTCGACGAAGTATACAGACAAATAAAAGGCATGCCACCTGAAAAGAAGGCTGCCAAGAAAAAAGGCAAGGGTCCTTTATGGCTGGCCTTCGGGGTTGCGGCCTCTGCCGGTCTGATCGGCTTCGGTTTTGTGGATAGCGCAAACGAAAACACCCAGACAGATACGGAAGTCAGCGCCCCGGCTGCAGACAAAGCCTCCAGCACATCTGCATCCGATGTCAGCGCAACCAACGCCGGTCAGGACGCGGCAAAAGATTTTGCAACCGCCGCCGACAAAAATGCTGGGCCCGCCCTTGATACAACAACAACCCGCGTATCCCCCGTGCCGCCGCCACAATATAATGACTATAGCTATAATGATTATTACTATGATTATTATAAGTACGGGAAAAATCCATATGGCCCATATGGTCCCTATGGTCCGAACCATCACATCCCTTATTAAAAACTAATTTCGGCTGCTCAGCCCTGTAAGGCGGTTATTACTTGCAATTAACTTTGCTTTATGGTACAAGAATATGTAAATAACGATTCTTTAATACATGGAGCGCTTAAATGGCTAGAAAAGACGACAATCTGGATCTTGATGAAATCATGAACGAATTAAAAGCACGTTCAGATGGTACATGGGTTGAACCTAAGGTAAAACCAAGGCCAGAGCCTGTGCGCACACAACCCGCCAAAGCCGAAAAAGCCAAGCCCGTAAAGACTAAAAAGAAACGCGGACTTTTAAGCCGCCTGCTTATTAACAAATTTACCGTGGGTCTGACCGCTATTAGCGCCGTTGTCGGATACGGTTACGGCGTCGGCGATAATGTCATCAACAATTCAGAAGAAATCAGCATGGAAACACTGAAAGAAGCGGCGACAGACCCTGGCAATGCCTATGCCGAAGCTTATAAAGATATTGCCGTGCCGGCCTATGATAATTTGATCGCGCCCAGCTTTGATTGGCTCTATGAAACGACCGTTTCAGCCTTCAATGACTCAGCGGATAATACAAACAATGCGGAAAATAATGCAGAAGCTCCGGCCCCAACAGCCGCGCCTGCACCTGCACCCGAACCTGAAACAGCGCCTGCACCTGCGCCACGCGCACCGACATTACCTGCGCTGACACCACCGGGGGCATAATTTAACCCATGCCTGAATTACCCGAGGTTGAAACCGTTGTCCGGGGGCTGAAAAAGCCCCTGACAGGACACGTGATTTCAAAGGCTGATATCAGACGTAAAAATCTGCGCTATCCATTCCCCAAAGGCCTTGCAAAAGACATAGAAGGTGCAAGCGTTCGCAATATTTCACGCCGTGCAAAATATATTCTAATCGATCTGTCTAACGATAAAACACTGATCATCCACCTCGGCATGTCGGGGCGCATGACGGTTTTTGATAGCAGACAAGACAGCTATCAGAAACACGATCATTTCGTACTGCGCTTTGATAACAACAGCGAGGCTGTGTTAAACGATGCCCGACGATTTGGTATTGTTGATATCTGTGATACCGACAATCTGGATGCGCATAAGTTTTTTGCCCATCTTGGGCCTGAACCTCTATCAAATCACTTCAGCCCCGCATATTTGCAGGAAAAACTACTGGCACGCAAAACCCCGATCAAAGTCGCATTGCTGGACCAAAAACTTGTGGTTGGTGTTGGTAATATCTATGCCTCCGAGGCCCTGTTTGACAGTCAAATCGACCCGACACGCCCCGCAAACAGCTTGAACAAACCTGAAATCAACCGTCTTGTTCCCGCCATCAGACGCGTTCTGGAGGCCGCCATCAAAGCCGGCGGGTCCAGCCTGCGTGACTATGTTCAGGCGAATGGCGAGCTGGGATATTTTCAGCATAATTGGGCCGTCTATAATAAAAAGGGGCAACCCTGCCCCGGCTGCACGTGTGATCCGTTCATGACGGGTGGTATTCAGAAAATTACACAGGGCGGTCGCTCAACCTTTTATTGCCCGCAAAAGCAAAATTAAGTACATATAATATATGATATTTTTACGCATATGCATTTTTTGCCTGCTGATCGGCTGCGCCCATCTATCCATGGCAGCAACAGACCCTGTTATTCGGCCGGCTTTTTCAGTTGTTATGCCCGATCTGCCGATAATGCCGGGCATGACCGAAGACAGCGAAGCCGCCATCGTTTTCGACAAAGCCGAGGGACGCATCATTGAAACCCGTGCCATCGGCGCCGTTCCGCTACATGTGATTGAAAATTTCTACGTGCGTGCTCTACCGGCGCTCGGTTGGCAGCGTACCCAACAGGGCGAATATATCCGTAAAGATGAAAAGCTGGCCTTTACCATTACCAAAGATCAAAATGCCAGCATTCTGATTTTTTCAATCCAACCGACAAAAGATAATTAAAATGACACAATTCAGCCATATTCAATTACAAACCGAAAATAACATTACAACGATCACGCTTGACCGGCCCAAGGTTTTAAATGCTCTTTCGACACCCCTGATGGAGGAATTGATAATCGCCATCACAAAAGCCGAAAAAGATGATCAAACGCGTGTGATCGTCATTACCGGCAGTGAAAAAGCCTTTGCCGCCGGTGCGGATATCGAAGAAATGCAAAGCAAAAACTTTAGCGATATGCAGAGCAATAACATATATGGCCGCCTGCAAGATGCCTTTGCAGCCTGCCGCAAGCCTGTCATTGCCGCCGTTTCAGGTTATGCGTTGGGCGGCGGATGTGAATTGGTGATGATGTGCGATTTCGTTCTGGCTTCGGAAAGCGCAAAATTCGGCCAGCCCGAGGTTAAACTGGGTACCCTGCCCGGCATTGGCGGATCACAGCGCCTGACAAAACTGGTCGGACGATCCAAAGCCATGGAAATCTGCCTGACGGGACGTTTTATAGATGCGGCAGAGGCCGAACGCATCGGCCTTATCGCCCGCATTCTGCCTGCGGACAGCTTTTTGGATGATGTTTATAAAATCGCAGGTGAAATTGCAGGTTATTCCCTGTCGGCCACACGCATGATTAAACAGGCCGTACATTTCGCAGAAAGCGCCCCGCTGGATCAGGGACTCGCCTTTGAACGCGGGTTATTCTATGCCAGTTTTTCAACCGAAGACCAAAAAGAAGGTATGAAAGCCTTTCTGGAAAAACGCGAGCCGGACTTCAAAGACAAATAGCGACATAAATAAATAGGGCGCTTTGGCATAAAATGCTTGACATCGGGGGCGATCAGGCCTACTTATGGGGCAAATTGGATACGAATCTAAAAAGTAAGGATTATAAAAATGGCAAATCACCATTCAGCAAAAGTCAGAACACGCCGTAACGAACGTCGTCGCCAGATCAACAAAAGCCGCGTTTCACGCATTCGTACACATGTACGTAAAGTTGAAGAGGCTATCGAATCAGGTGACCAAAAAGTAGCTGCAGAAGCGATGAAAAAAGCACAACCTGAAATGCAGCGCGGTGTTTCAAAAGGCGTTATGCACAAGAACACAGTTTCAAGAAAAATTTCACGTTTGGTTGCCCGCATCAAAGCGCTTGGCTAAGCCACTCTTTTTTAATAAAGATTTTAAAAACCAGCCTAAAGTATAAAGGCTGGTTTTTTATTTTTGTTTATTTTCAAAGCCTTACCATGCACCCTATCCATAAGCGTGAAAGAATATTGTTTTTTTTATTTTTTCCAATTTGAATCATTGAACCCAAATGCGAATCCCTGTAGGTTCATATCTGTTGTGGACATGAGTTACGGTTTTTTCGATCTACCGATTTTTTATTCGGTTTTTGATCACCTCCGTCTCATATCAGTGTCAGGGGACTGACACAATTTATCGAAAGTAAATTTGACTTTAACACGCCGCTTGCGTGAACGGTTGAATTATGTCCGGATTTCATATCCGGAAAAGCGAAGTAGTATGGCCCCTTGTCCTATTCCGGACAAATTTCAATGGGGCGGAGTTAAATAACGCAGCCTGTTTGTGCCGCGTACAAATATCGGGGTTAATATTTGATGCAAGATGCATTTGAAAAAACTAAGGATGTTTTAAAGTCGAACGAAGAGACATCCGGCATTTCTCAAAAAGACGATTACGATCAAAACTGGAACAAGGTTATTGCCTTGTTGGAAAAAGAAATCGGCACGACTGCCGTTAAAAACTGGCTGCACCCTCTGGTTTTCATTTCAGCCAAAAATCACACACTAACACTATCGGCACCGACACGCTTTCTGGCGAACTGGATTCGTTCGCACTATGCTGATGCGATCCGCCGCCTGTGGGGACAGAATGTTGCCCCGATCCACACGATCGATATCGAAATCGATGCTGCCGCAGCGGCTGATTCTCCTGCCAACCAGGATACGCCAAAAGTTGAAAAGCCTGCCGCTGTTTCCGAAAATGCGGATTATTTCGGTGCACGCCTGGACCCACGCATGACCTTTGAAGGGTTTGTTGTCGGCCCTGCGAACGAACTGGCCTTTGCCGCTGCAAAACGTGTTGCTGAAAACGATGTTGCGGTATTCAATCCGCTGTTCTTCTATGGCGGTGTCGGAATCGGTAAAACCCATTTGATGCACGCGATCGGTTGGGAAATTCAAAACCGCGCGCCTGAAAAGAATGTTGTTTATCTGTCTGCGGAAAAATTCATGTATCATTTCGTCCGCGCGCTGAAGCAAAACGACATGGTTGCGTTCAAAGATGCTTTTCGCAATGTTGATGTTTTAATGATCGATGATGTGCAATTCATCAGCGGCAAGAAATCGACACAACAGGAATTCATCCATACTTTTAATGCGCTGCTTGATCAGGGTAAACAAATCGTCATTTCTGCCGATAAAAACCCGGCTGAACTGGCCGCCTTGGATGAACGTTTGAAATCACGCCTTGGCGGTGGATTATCTGTGGATATCCAGCCGGCCGACTTTGATTTGCGCCGCCGGATTCTGGCAAAAAAGCTAGATATAGCTGAAAAAACCATCCCTGATGACGTCGTTGACTATCTGGCTGAAAAAATATCCACAAATGTGCGTGAATTGGAAGGGGCGCTGAACCGCATTCTGGCCCACGCCGATTTGATGGGACGCCCTGTCACATTGGATGGCACACAGACCATTCTGGGCGATTTATTCCGCGCACATGACCGTAAAATCACAATTGATGATATTCAAAAGGCCGTGGCCGAATTCTATAACATCAAACTGAGTGATATGTCATCATCACGTCGCCAGCGTGCTGTAGCCCGCCCGCGTCAGATCGCAATGTATCTGGCAAAACAAATGACACCGACATCCCTGCCGCAAATCGGCCAGCAGTTCGGCGGGCGCGATCATACAACGGTCATGCATGCTGTGAAAAAGGTTGGTGAGCTGATTGTCGAGGATGCCTGCATCGCCGAAGATATCAGCCGTATCGAAAAATCACTGAAGTCGATTTAATTTAAATCCGGGAATTACAGATAATTCACGAGCGAGAGCTGCGCCATAATGTTGCTGGCTTCGTAGGATGCTGTCATCTGCGTTTGCAGCGCCTGAATATTGATCACAACATCTGTGGTATCCACATTTTCTGTCTCAGCGATCAATGTATCTGTCATGCCTTTTTCAACAATATGCTGTTCCTGCACATTATTCAAAAGCGCGAATTCCGCGCTGAGGCGATAGCTGGAACCCTGCATTGATTTCGACCCGCCCGCAACCAGGTTTTTGTTATAATTTAATATCTGGTGGAATTCGGATTCGGTTCCGATATCAACGGCAGCATCGGGAAATTTTAGGGCCTCGGCCAATGCCATACCTTTCAACATATCCTTAAAGCCCTGTTCATTGGCCATGACGGTATAATCAACATCAACATTATCATCAACGCGGGTTGTCACCTTACCGGCGGCAGTCAGTTGCGGGGCAAAACCCAGATCAAGGTCCGACATCGCCTCGACATTTGCAATCAATTGATCAGCTGTTTGTGTACCGTTCAGCCAATCTGTGACCTCCTGATTCATGCGGTTGCGTAAATTCTGCAGGTTTTCCATCGGCTCCAGTTCAGCCGCGGTCCCTGAAAAGATAAAACGGTCACCGTCCTTGGTATTCAAAAGATCTTCGAAAAAGCGAAGGTTCGCTTGCGCAACGTTATTAATGTTATCGATCTCAACTTCCCCTTCGGTCGTCTGGATAACGATAACATCCTGCACCTGTTTGCCCAGCGTGCGCATCTTTTCAACCGAGTTCAAAACCATATTCATACGCGTATCAACACGTTTGATATTTTCCTGATAGCGGTTCAGCTTCATGGATTCCCCGCGCAGGTCCTGCACGCGGATTGCCTGTGCACCAAACCCGCTGAAGGTATCGTGCTTTTTCTGCGTTGCCAGCTGGCGCTGGAGTTCCTGAAACTGGAAATTCATCGATTTCAGACGCGTGATCTGCGATGTTGTCTTTCCGACGAGTGAACTTGTAAATACCATTTTAAATGCCTTTCATTAGAAAGAATTAATTAAATCATCAAACTGTTCTTCGGCAGATTGAATAAGACGGGTCACAGCCGTATAGGCTGTCTGGAAACGGATCAGGTTGCTCAGCTCCTCGTCAATATCAACGCCGGTATCGCTGAGGATGCGTTCATTCAGCGTATTGAAATATGTTTCTTCGCGGATAGTGCGCTCTTCGGCCAGTGCGTGTTCTTCCGCGTGGAAAGACACCATCGAGCGCGAAAATTTATCCAAAGACAGCGATCCTGTCAGTTCCGTATCAATATCACCATCGGGACCCAGATTTTGCGAACGGAATGCCGTATGGGCAACACCTGCCGTATACATACCCAGCGCCTGTACGGGTGATCCACGCCCATCAACCAGGTTCAATTCACCATGGTTTACGCCATTTGCATCCAGCGATTGAATGAATAAAAATCCGTTAGCATCCAGCGACGCGGTTACACCGTCAATCGCATTTAAATCTGCCAGCAATTCGGTTGACGTATCTGTCGGGTCAATCGCGACCGTGACAGGGGACTGGCGTCCGACCTGAACGGTAAAGCTTGGGTTTTGTGCCGCAACGGTACCGAAATCATGACCTAGGGCGGCAATACCTGCCGCGCCCAATGAGACATCAGCAATGGTAACATCAGCTTGTGCTTCAAAAACCAACTGGCCCAAACCGTTCAAACGGGCTGTGCCCGGTCCCAAAGCGGCATTGATATTATTCACAAGATCGTTTGCCGTATCACCCGCGTTAATCGTAATGACAGACGGACCACCGCCGACATCAACGCTGAACTGGCTGCCGGCCGGAAGGTTCGGGTCCGCATCCAATGTTGCCAGATCTGTCAGGTCGATATCGCCCACGACCTGATTATATTGTGTCAGACCTGCCGCGGCAAAAATGGTACCGGCAGAAAGATCCACATCGCCGACCGATTCAAAATGCTGATAATCACCAAAAGTAAATTCAAGAATGCGGTCAATAACCGTATTGCCGCCCAACTGGACAGCTTCGCCGTTTGTACCCTCGCGTACCAGATGCGGATCATCAATCAGGGCCTGATTGACACGCATGTCGCGCGAGAAACCGACATAATCAACCGCTGCCGGCGGGGCAACGTTTTGCGGAACATTACCGCTTTGATCCACGAACAAATCCAATCCCTGCTGTGAAAAACGCAAGGCTGTTTTCTGTGCCAATTCATCCAGTTGCGCCTGATATTGCGGGAATGTTTCATCACGCAATTCCAGTAAAGCTTCTATTTTTCCGCCCAGCTCTTCGGCCGTCAGGTCAATATTTGCCGATGCGGCTGTCAGACCACCTGCGCCTTGCAATTGTAAAACCGCCTGGTTGCTGTTGCCGTATGATGATTCAACGCCAAGGGGGATCGGGTTGAAAACCAGTTGGCGCGGTGATTTATCCAGTAGCGTAATCCCGTCATCTGTAATAATGTTAATCTGGTCATTTTCAGTGTTATAGAATTTAATGTCCATATATTGCGACAGCTCTTTCATCGCCTCGTCGCGTTTATCCATTAGATTTGCGGTTGAACGACCACTTGAAAACTGGCTATTAATATTGACATTGATATCATGCAGGTTTTCGATCAGCGCGTTTACACGTTCGACCGTCACTTTTAATTCGGCCTGTGCGTCATTGCGCAAATCTGTCAGTGTGCTCGACATGTCGTTGAATTTCGCCGCTGTCGATCTGGCGCTGGCCAAAACGGTACGAAGAACGCCAAGGTCCTCGGGTGTGACCGTCAGTTCGGTAAAGGCATCATTCAAACGCTGTAATTCTGATGATATGGCGTTTTCGGATTCAGATGATCCGTGGAACGCCTGCAGGCGGCTTAAAAAGTCCTCGCGCGTCGCATAGAATTGTGTACGGCTGTTCTGGTCAAACATATCGCGTATCAAAGTCATATCAACCTTACGGATGATTTCATTCAGTTTGATACCGAAACCTTCACCCTGTTGGGTGACACGTGTTTCTTGCGGCAAAGTTTTCCGGGTGTAGCCCGGCGTCGATGCGTTTGCGATGTTATCCGCGATCACATTGATAGAGCTTTGAGCTGCTTTCAGCCCTGATAAAGCGTTGCCTAACGTAGATATTGCCATTTCGACTTTTCCTGTCGTTAATCCTTCACGGTTCATATTTGCAAAACCCGTGCCAGTTTGATTTTCAGAAAAATTGCGAAAAATATTGTTTTTTAATTATTTGGAGTTATCCTTATTAAATGTACGCCTAAAAACGTACGGGGTAGGCACAATTCTATAAAAATCGCATATATGGCAGACGATCAATCAAAAAACACAGATAATCCGGCAGATCAGGCTGATAACGGCCTGTCCTTGGATAATAATGCATCTGAAAACACAGCGGACTCATCGCCTCAAAATGACCCGATAGGCGGTCATATCCCTGATGATATCTTTCATTCTCCGAAAGAAGATGAAGACAAACCGCAAAGCGCAGCGCCGGCAGCTGCAAAACCTGCACAGGCGCCGCCTGCCACGGGTGCGAAACCCGCATCTCCGCCTCCGGCTAAATCAGCGCCTGGTGCAAAGAAAAAGAAATTCGCCTTTAAATCAGGCGGCTTGGGATCGGCATCGGATACCCCTGCAAAGCCGTCCTCACCCGCACAGAAAAAAGATTCTAACGTTCCGCGCGGCGCATTGAACGCCGTTGTCACACGTAACGAATATTACCGTGACGGCTATCGCAATTTGATGAAAATCGCCTTTATCGAGGGGCTGATCATCGTGGCCCTTGTTGTCACCTTCATTGTCTATATGAATGTGCATCAGGAAAAGAACAGATATTTTGCAACAACCGCTGACGGACGTATTTTGCAGTTGGCACCGCTGGATCAACCGAATATTTCAACCGCCGCCCTGATGTCCTGGGTTTCACAGGCTGCAACCGAAACAATGACCTTTGGTTTTCATGATTATCAACGCCGCCTTCAGGATGCATCGCGTCACTTTACACGCCGCGGCTGGGAAAGTTTCACAACCGCGCTGCAGCGTTCGCGTATTATTGAATCGGTTGAAAGCCTGCAACAGGTTGTCACCGCAACACCGCGTAGTGCCCCTGTTTTACTGCAGCAGGGCATATTCAACGGCCGCTACCGCTGGATCGTGCGACTGCCGATGACCGTCACATTTACATCCGGTAATAAAACAAATTCAACCAACCTTGAAGTCACCATTACGATCGAGCGTGTTCCAACGCTTGAAAGCCCGAACGGCGTCGGTATTGAATCCTGGATCGCGGTATAGGGACACGTTTAAAAGAGATGTGACAATTGGGTAAAACTGTGGTTTTATAAAAACAAAGGAAAAGGGTCTTATGCATATAAAGCACGGTATTTTGACAGCAGTTCTGGGCACGGTTTTGGCCGTGGCGCCCGCTTATGCCCCTGCTTATGCTCAGGACACAGCAGCGCAAGACCCGCTGGCAGCACTCGCAACAGCGCAGGATAATCAGGCCGGCCCGCAAGACCCGTTTGCCGGTTTTGATACAGGAACAGCCGGCGCCCAACCGATACAACCGCAATTTGCCCCGATGGGCGCGCCATTGCCGACGCAGGCAACACTGCAGGGCTATACCATGACCCCCGAAGAAGTCGCGGAGCTGGAAGCCAAAATGGAGGCTGAAGCCGCAAAACGTGAAGAAAAAGAGCGTGAAAAGGCCTATGACGCGGCAATCGGTTCGGTTTTACCGCTGCGCCCCGAAGAAATCCGTGAAATGCTGGAATTCTTTCGCAAAAGCCGTCAGGCCGCCGAAACACCTTTGATCGTGCCCGAGGCCAAAGTCCAGTTCGAGACGATTTCAATGGACCCCAGCGCCCTGCCCAGCCTGATCAAGCTGGCACCTGGACACGTAACCACGCTTAACATACAGGATATTACAGGTATGCCTTGGCCCGTGCGCGATGTCAGCTGGGCCGGCGAATTTGATGTGACACCGCCTGATGAAGGCGGCCATGTCGTGCGTATCACGCCATTGACGGCACATGGTATCGGTAACATGTCTATCCAACTGGTTGATCTGGCAACACCGATTACATTTTCTCTGCAGACAGGTCTGTCTGTCAGCCATTACAGATTTGATGCACAAATTCCGAAAATGGGCCCACTGGCCGAAATTCCGCTGATTGACCAAGGCGGCCTTGATGCCGTTGCCGGTGACCAGAACCTGATTTCATTTTTGGAGGGGATCCCCCCGCAGGCTTCAGATAAACTTGATGTTCAGGGCGTTGATGCCCGCACCAAGATCTGGGCCTTTAACGACCAGTATTTTGTGCGCACACCTTTGGTCTTATTATCGCCCGCATGGAACAGCAGCGTGAAATCTTCTGATGGCATGAATGTTTATGCCCTGAACGAAGCCCCTGTGCTGTTATTGTCGGATAACGGGCGCATGGTTCAGGCCTATGTCGAACCGCAGGAGGAATAGATCATGGCTGATGACGATTTTGATCTGGATGATGATATTTTTGATGACGAGCCGCAAAGCGCCAAAGTTACAATCGTAAAATTGTGGCAGGATAACCCTGTTTTCAAAATCGGGGTAATCGTTGTTGCTGTTATTGTGGCCTATATATCATGGGCTGTATTTTTTAAACAGGATGAAAACGCGTTAAATGTTTCACGTGTTAATACCTCACCGGATGTGACGTCCATTCCCGGTGAAGGCGAAGTCTCACCTGAATTTCGCGATGCGATTATCGCCGCTGACCAGCAGCGTCTGGAGCAAGCCCAGCAAGAGGGCGGCAGCACCCTGCCCACACCGATCGGAAGCGAAGCTTCAAAAATTCCGACGCAAGATAACATCAATGATCTGGGCGAAGACCCGCTGGAATCATGGCGCGCAAGAAACGACCCTGTGGAAATCGGGCAAAGCGAAATTGGTGCGAACCCGCCATCAACTGCCGACCTGCCGCCTGTACTGGATTCATTTACACCACCGATTTCACCGCAAAATCAGGTACAGCCGAATGCGCCGCAGCCCCAGCCGCAAAACCAGTATAATCAGGATATGGCCGCCCGCATGGCCGAACAAATGCAGGTTATCATGGGCACAAAACAGCCCCAGGCTGCAAACCTGATTACAACCGGATACCCGTCAATGTACGAGAGTTTCCTTTCCGAGCAGGAAGAAGCCGATCAGCGCGCCGCGGAATATGCACAAAACGAATATGGCGATGCGTCAGGGTATGACCAAAATGATGCATTTAACGAAGATAGTGATGACGTTGAACGCGATGTTATTCTGAACGCCGGAACCGTTTCATATGCGCAGATCATCAACGCCGTTAACTCTGACATTCGCGGGCCCGTTCTGGCCCATATCCTGTCCGGCCCCATGTCAGGTGGACGGGCGATTGGTGAATTCCAGCTTGAAGACGAATATCTGGTATTGACCTTTAACCGCATCGTTAAAGATGACAAGGTTTACGGTTCCGAGGCCTATGCGCTGGATGCCGATACAACCCTGACCGGCGTTCGTACAGATGTTAACCGTCACTGGATACGCCGTGTGATTTTACCCGCAGCTGCAGAATTTATTGCAGGTGTGGGCGAGGCCATTGCCGACACGAATACAACAACAGTTGTGGTTGACGGCGGCGCGGCTGTCAGTTCGGAAGATGAGCTAGATACCGGCGAAGAACTGGCCAAAGGTGTCGAACGCGGCGCCGAGCGCATATCAGACATTATTGATGAAGAATCCGATCGTGAAGTGACCGTTACAATCGCCAAAGGCACACCCATCGGTCTGTTGTTTACCGAGTCTATATATGAAGGGGACGCTCAATAATGGTCGATTCCTCCGATGACGATTTTGAAGAATGGTCAGATGATGAAGATGGCTTTGATGACTTTGACGACGAAGTCTACGAAGGCGATCAGTCTCCCTCGACGCAAAGCAACAAGAAACCAATGCTTGTCATGGGTGGTGCCATCGTTCTTCTATCGGTAATTGGCGGATATCTGGCAAAGGATATCCTGCTTCAGCCCCAAGATACGCCATTAACGCCAAACACGGTTAATATTTCAGCCAGTGACCCGCTGTCACAGCAGGCCACAGCGCCATCTGCCATTCCGCCAGATAATGGGCAAGCACCGGCTGATCTTTCTGTTTACAATACAGACAATGCTGCAAACCTTGTCGAGGACAGTGATTTTGGCGTCGATATGTCGGGCGGAATGGATGCCAATGAAAACCCGTTTGATGATCTTTCGGATATGGGCGGAGCCCCGGTTGAAAACAATGATACCCCAGTGGCCATACCTTTTGATAATCCCAATACCGGAAACCCTGATGATGACACCATCATCAGTATCGAAACATTGAACATTGACGATTTATCGGCTCCTCAGGCCCCCGTCATGGAAATCCCGTCACAGGAAATGGTACAGAATCAGAATGAGATCGAAAACCAACCCGAGTCTACAGCGCCGCAGGACCAAAATATAATCTCGCAATTGACCGATATCGTAGATACCCAGTTGTCGGAAACCACTATTTCGAATGGTGGTAATGACGATGTTTCTGCTGCTCAAATGCAAAGCCAGATGGACGGATTAAAAAGGGAAAACGATCAGCTGACCAAAGAAATCTCAAGCCTTAATCAAAAAATAGATTTTTTGGAAGGGGCACTTAAGAGTAAGGACACAGCCGCCAAAGAGGTCACGACCCCGCCAGCGCAGCAAGATTCCAGTGCGGATGCGCCGCAGGTACGTACCAGAACAATTACAACACCACCAAAGCCTACACTCCCCCCAATACAGGCGAAACAATGGGTTCTACGGGCCGCGACATCCAATCAAGCCGTTATTTCAGAACCCGGCAGCCAGAACCTTATATCGGTCAGCGTTGGGGAAAACGTTCCCGGATACGGGCGCGTACAATCAATATTCTGGAGCCCGGATTCGGGTTGGCAAATCTTAACAGCGGGTGGAGCCATCCGCCAATGAGCAAAGAATCATGTAACTTTTCATACAAAGGGTTATTTTTACGAGACAGGGCCTAAAATTAAAACAGACAATAATACCAATAGCTTACGCGTTAAAAAAGGTTAATTTTCTGCCGGAAAATTTGCAAAATCTTAAGAATTATGGTTTAATCTAAGAATAGACAAAAGTTTATTGCGGAAGGTACAGAGAGGGGCACTTTTGAATCATCTCGCAAAAATTCTGATAATTGCGTCTGTGTTTTTAATACAGACTTCTTCAGCTTTTGCCGGCAGTGTCGGGGGAAGCATGGGCAATGTCGTATCTTCTTTTACAAATTTTCCTACACTTTTAAGTACATTTGCTTATCTGGCAGGTATTTTCAGTATCGCATGGGCCATTTTCACATTCCGCGATCACGTGGATGGCGGCGGTGGCGCACCACCTTTGTCAACAGCAGTCAAACGTATGCTGATGGGCGGGATGTTCTTGGCTACTCCAGCCATTATGGATGCAACCGTTGAAACCCTGATTGGTAACGGTATGGTTGGATCAACAGCCAATGTCATGAATAATACGTCATGCAATGCAACAGGACCATCAACATTGGATACAATGGCCGTTTGCTTTATTAGCGATATTTCCGGTCCAATATCATTACTATTGTCCGCTTTTTGCTATATCGGCGGCGCTATGTTGATACTCTTTGGTATTTCGCGCGTCACCCGCAGTTATCAGGAAGGCGCACGCGGACCGACGGGAATCGGCACAATTATGACCTTTTTATCAGGCGGTGCATTATTATCTCTCAGCGAGATGATGGGTGCCTTTTCAACAAGTCTATTCGGCGGCGCCACGGCATCAATTACACCTCAGTTAACAGGTGATGTTGCACAGGCTGTTGGCCAGAATGCACAAATTATAACAACAACGATTTCCGCAGTGGTTGCGTTTATCGGAATTGTAGGGTGGATTGCCTTCATACGCGGGTGGTTCGTTCTAAAAGCTGTTGCCGATGGAAGTCAGCAAGCCTCAATTACGCAGGCCCTGACATTTCTATTCGGTGGCGCCCTTGCGGTCAATATCGGTGATGTGGTTAATGCTATTTCCGCATCTGTCGGTGGCCAATTGGGTATTGCATTTACCTAAGGTTAATAATCTTATGGTAAATTAGTAAAATCATTGCAAAATAAGGAGGACACAATGATCAAACAAATTAAAAAAGCATATTACAGAACAGCTGCAATTGCGACTGTGGGCTACATGGCAACTATGTCAGACGCTCTGGCCGGTAATGCAGGCTTTACTGACATTACAGGTAACATCAAAGGGTCAGTTTCTGAATTTCCAAGCCTTGTAACAACAGCAGCCTACATCGGTGGCGCCGGTCTGGCGATGGCTGGTGTATTGAAGCTGAAAGCACACGTTGACAACCCACAAACACCATTGAAAGATGGTCTGGTTCGTCTGGGTGCCGGTGGTGGTCTGTTGGCCTTGCCATTCGTACTGGAAGCGATGGAAACATCTATCGATACAGGTGGCGCAACATACACCTACAACGGCAGCTCGATTGGTGCAATTACACCATAAGGCTTAGAACAACAAAGAAGCCCGGCACGCAATGTGCCGGGTTTTTTTTATCTGCAACCCTGCTATAATAAATTTATGAAGACTTACCCGATCACATATGGTGTCAGCTCCATCTCGAATAAAGGGCGGATTTTTGTCAAAAATCCGGAGGACGTCACAGAAGAATTCGAAAAAGAGATTTTCGAACGCGATGAATATACGTGCCAATTCTGCCGCTTTAAATCGGAAAAATATCAAAAGGTGCAATTTATCGGCGAAAATTCAGAAAAACCCGGGAAAGAAAATTTCCTGACCGCCTGCACATATTGTTATCAGTGTTTTCACATTGATCAAATTCCGCGCATGCAATCCGGCAGCATCATCTGGCTGCCCGAACTGGAACAATCCGAACTAAACAATCTGGCGCGCGCCATCTATATCGCCCGCATTACACAGGGCCCGATGGCCGACGCGGCGCGAGACGCATTGGAAATTCTGATGCGTCGCAAGGAAGAGGCGAAAAACAAGCTGGGCACCGATGACCCGCGCATTCTGGCAACGATATTTCAGGATTTTATGGAGGGTAAAGAATACGCCCGCCGCTCCAGCCGTATAAAAGGCTTTCGTATAATGCCGCTTGATCGCCGCCTTGTGCGCGAAGGCGATCTGGAATTCAACCAATTTCCACAGATGCTGGCCTATTGGCGCTCTGCCAATGGCCCTTATGGACCCACCCCACCACGCAGCTGGCCCGAGCTTTTTTACAATATAAAAGACCGGCTTGCCGCCTGACAATTCACTTGTTATTAGGCCGAAAGCCTTTTATCCTGTAATAGAAACCAAGGAACACGTTCGAGACAATGGGCATTCTAGAATCACTTTTTAAACCAATGGTCATGGCGATGCGCCAACCCGTTGAATCGTTTATTCGCCTTGAAACGGCTGATAGCGATACGACGATCGTTGCAGAAGACGGATCGCTGATCACCTATATCAAGGTTGAAGGTGCACGCCAGATTATCGGTCAGGAAGAATATAAACATATAATCGAACAGGCTGTTGTTAAAATCGGCGCCCGTTTTGACCGTCCGGGTCATGCTTTACAGGTCTATTTCACCCGCAACCCCGAACGCATCCACGAGGAGCTCCGCGCCCTGCTGCGCCCGAACCAGCTTTCGGCCAAGAATACAGGCCTTGAAATTGACGATATTTTTGATGAACGTGCGCGCCATTTGGCGAATTACCTGTCATGGGAAGAAATTTATCTGGTTGCCTGGACACGTCCGTCGGTCCTCAGCAAAACGGAAATGAAACGCGAGGCAGAACTGAGCCGCAAAAAGAAGTGGGTTAAGGCCAGTGATGCGCAAAATCCGATGATTGTCTTTGACGGGCTGCGTAACCGACATGACAGTTTTGTGAATGGTTTGTCCTCTGCCTTCAAGGAACTTGGCATCCAGAACAAAATCATGGAAGTCCATGACGCCCTGTTCGCTGTCCGTACAAATCTGTTACAGACCGGTGTTAACAGCCGCTGGCGCGCTTGCCTTCCCGGGGATCCGTTGCCGCCGCGCGCACCTGAAAGCATGACAGACATGTCAGATATTTTATGGCCGCCGCTGCGCCGCCAGATATCAACAACATCTGCACGCGTGATTAATGATCGCGTCGTTGAATTTGGCCAATATATTTGGGCCGGTATTGATATGACTTTGGCCCCGATGGAGCCGATGCCCTTCCCGAAATTATTAAGCCGTCTTTTGGAAACCAAAATCCCCTTCCGTATTTCATATCTGATCGAGGGCGGCGGTGTACAAGGTGCCAGTATGCGCAGTTTTATCGCATCGCTGATGGCTGTAACCAACGCGGAAAACCGCCAGATTAAAGATGCCCTTGATGCGCTTGCTGAAATTTCACGCAGCGAGCCTGTTGTTAAACTGCGTATTTCATTTGCGACCTGGGCCCCGAAAGGAAACATGAACCTTTTGGAAGAACGGATTTCAACACTGATTCAGGCCGCAGAAAGCTGGGGCTATTGTCAGGTTTCCCAATTATCCGGCGATCCGCTGGATTGTGTGATGTCTTCTGCGATGGGAATTGCCTGTGCATCAACCGCACCGTCTGCCATTGCACCACTGGCCGAGGTCATGAAACTGCTGCCGTGGCAGCGCGCATCAAGTCCCTTTGAAAAAGGCTCGATTATCTTTCGCACACCTGATGGGCGCGTTTGGCCATACCAGACAGGAACAAACCTGACGACAACATGGTTTGATCTGGTTTTTGCCCAGCCGGGTGGTGGTAAATCGGTTTTGATGAATACCTTGAACCTCGGAACGATTTTAACCGCAGGTGTGTCGCGCCTGCCTTACATCGCCGTTATTGATATCGGTCCGTCATCTGCCGGTCTGATATCTTTGATTAAAGATGCATTACCGCCATCGCGCCGTCACGAGGCCGTATCATACCGCCTGCAAATGACGCAGCAGTTCGCGATCAACCCGTTCGACACCAAACTGGGCCTGCGCCGCCCCTTGGCAGACGAGCGCAGTTATCTGATCGAACTTTTAACACTTCTATGTACTCCAGCCGGTAAAAGCGAACCGTATGACGGTATTTCGCAGCTGGCCGGTATGGTGATTGACGAGATTTATCGCTGGCGTGATGATAAAACATCAAATGCCGAACCGCGTCCTTATTTGAAACGCATTGACCCCGAAGTTGATGCCGCGATGGCCGATGAAAATATCACCCTGCCGGAGGAGCCCTATTGGTGGGATGTTGTTGATGCGCTTTATGATGCAGGACGCACTTACGAGGCATCTTTGGCACAGCGCCACGCCGTTCCAACATTGGGCGATACTGTTGCGGCGGCCCGTCGCCCACAAATTCGCAACCTTTTAGAAGAAACACAGGTCGCCGGATCATCCGAAAGCGTCATTCACGCCTTTGAACGCATGATTACATCCGCCGTCCGCGAATTCCCGATCCTGTCATCTGTGACAAAATTCTCGCTGGCCGGTAACCGCGTATCATCTTTGGATCTGGCCGATGTCTGCCCACAGGGCGACGAGACGGCTGATCGTCAAACATCCATCATGTATATGTTGGCGCGCCACGCGCTGATCACCGACTGGTGGCTTAATCAGGAGGCGCTGGCCGCCATGCCTGAAAAATACCGCCCGTTCCATCAGGAAAAACTGCGTGATTTGGCCGAAACACCCAAGCGTCTGTGCTTTGACGAATTCCACAGAACATCAGGGTCAAAAGCGGTACGGTCCCAGTTGATCCGCGATGTCCGCGAGGGACGTAAACGCGGCATTCAGATCGTTCTGGCATCGCAACTGCTGGACGATTTTGATGATGATATGGTTGATCTGGCCACAGGGGTCTGGGTCATGGGTGCGGCCGTGTCCGACCGTTCGGTTGACAATGCGCGCGAACGTTTCGGCCTGTCTGACACGGCGCGTTGGATTATGCGTAACCGTTTGACAGGTCCGCGTTCCAGCGGGGGTCCGTGTCTGCTGGTTTTGGGTACGACCGAGGGTAAATACGAACAGCATCTGATCAATACGCTTGGCCCGATCGAGCTGTGGGCTTTCTCGACATCATCCGAAGATGTTGCCATCAGAAACCGTTTATATGCCCGCATCGGCGCGCAACAAGCCCGCCGTCTTTTGGCTGCGAACTTCCCCGGGGGTTCGGCACGAACCGAAATTCGCCGCCGTGTCAACGAATTGGCCGATGCCGGCAAAACCGAAGAAGCCGGCGTGGGTAACGTTATTGATAAGATCGTCAGTGAAATGGTCGCATCGACCAAGGTCCGCCTGGAAGATCTGGACGGCGAATAAACGGAACCTCTTTATCGATATAAATGTTTACTATTTATTCAGAATTATTTCATATTCTGAGAATAGAGGAATGTGTCAGGAGCCATCAAAATGCCATATGCATATAAAAATCTAACATCACAGTTTCAATCTGTCGTTATCAACGAAAAAGGCTATAAGGTAGTCATGCCTTTGTTCATGCCCACGATGCGCAGCTGATTTGCGGGCTGTTGATAAAGGAATTTTTTCCCGAAAAACCTTGATTTTTCGACCATAACACGACATATCTTGTGTATATTTATTTAAAAGATAGGCACAGATATGCAGCATAACAATCCATATGATATGAAACCGGGGCAAAGCCCCTATGGCAACTGGTGCGGAACCACGATTATTTCGGTCCGCAAAGGTGACGAAGTGATCATCGCCGGCGACGGGCAGGTCTCATTCGGTAACACTGTCATGAAATCAAATGCGCGCAAAGTGCGCCGCCTGGGTGATGGTAGCGTCATTGCAGGTTTTGCGGGCGCGACAGCTGATGCCTTTACCCTTTTGGAACGCCTGGAGGCGAAACTGGAAGCCCATCCAAAACAACTGGTGCGCGCCTGTGTCGAACTGGCGAAAGACTGGCGCACTGATAAATATTTGCGCCGTTTGGAGGCCATGATGGCGGTCTGTGACAAAGATACATCTTTGATCTTATCTGGAACAGGCGACGTCGTTGAACCCGAAAAGGGCTTGATCGCGATTGGTTCAGGCGGGCTTTATGCCTTGTCAGCCGCCCGCGCGCTGATTGATAACGATGACATGTCGGCCGAAGACATCGCCCGTAAAGCGATGAAGATTGCCGCGGACATCTGTGTATTTACAAATGATAATCTGATAGTGGAAAAAATTAATGTCAAAAGTGAGTAAACTGGAAGCGGCTGAAACCTGCCGCAACGATAAATCATCTTTCACCCCGCGCGAGATCGTGTCCGAACTGGACCGTTTTATCATAGGTCAGAAAGATGCGAAACGCGCGGTCGCCATTGCCCTTCGCAACCGCTGGCGCCGCCAGCAGCTGGAAGACCAGATGCGCGAAGAAGTCTTGCCGAAAAACATTTTAATGATCGGCCCGACAGGTGTTGGTAAAACCGAAATTTCACGCCGTCTGGCCAAATTGGCCGAGGCGCCATTCATCAAGGTCGAAGCCACAAAATTCACCGAAATCGGTTATGTGGGACGCGATGTGGAATCGATCATCCGCGATCTGATGGATGTTGCGATCAATATGACCCGCGAACAAATGCGTAAATCTGTCGAGGCCCAGGCCGAATTGAACGCCGAAAACCGCGTTCTGGATGCCTTGGTCGGCCCTGCTGCCAGCGAGACCACACGCGAATCTTTTCGCAAAAAATTACGTGCTGGCGAACTGGATGACAAAGATATTGAAATTGCCGTCGCCGAAAAAGGAAACAGCGGCATGCCGACATTCGACATCCCGGGCATGCCGGGCGCGCAGATGGGCATGATTAATATTGGCGACATGCTTGGCGATGCCCTTGGCGGTAAAAAGAAAACCAAAAAAATGAAAGTTTCGGATTCATACGAAATCCTGCTCGAGGAAGAAGCCGACAAACTGCTGGATCAGGATAAAATCATATCCTGCGCCAAAGATTCCGTTGAAAATAACGGCATCGTCTTTCTGGATGAAATTGACAAGATTGCGAAAAACAACAGCCAGCGCGGCGGCGATGTCAGCCGTGAAGGTGTGCAGCGCGACTTGCTGCCTTTGATCGAAGGATCAAACGTGCCGACCAAACACGGCATGATTAAAACCGATCATATTCTGTTTATTGCATCTGGGGCATTTCACTATGCGAAGCCATCAGACCTGTTGCCTGAATTGCAGGGCCGTCTGCCAATCCGCGTTGAACTCAGCGCCCTGACCGAGGATGATTTCCGCCGCATCTTAACCGAGCCTGAATTCAGTCTGATTAAACAGTACAAGGCCCTGCTGGATACCGAGGGCGTGACCCTTGATTTCACCGATGATGCGATTGATGAACTTGCGAAACTGACCGTTGAAATCAACACAAACGTTGAAAATATCGGTGCCCGCCGTTTGCATACGGTGCTGGAGAGATTGCTGGATGATATCAGCTTTACCGCAACGGACCGCAGCGGCGAGACGATTAAAATCGATGCCAAAATGGTGCGCGAGACAATCGATTCCGCCATTGCCGGCGATCAGGATCTGTCGAAGTTTATCTTGTAATGAAAATTGAATTTCTTGCCGACCACCCCCAATTTATACCGGTTCTGGCGAAATGGTATTTTGATGAATGGGGCCATGCGTTTGCCCATAATTCAGTTCAGAAAACCATCGACAGCATTTCTGGAAAACTCAATAAGAACAAAGCCCCACTATATTTAATCGCGACAGATGAAAATCAGGTGGTCGGGGCCATTCAGATTAAAACCAAAGCGCCTGATGATTACTGGCTGGAAGCTGTATATGTTCCTATAGGCAATCGTCATAAAGGTATTGCCAAAAACCTATGCCTTCAAGCCCTGGAAGTTGCTAGGTCTTTTAACGCAAAAGAATTGAAACTGGAAACAGCGGCCATCGAAACAGGCGGGCTGTATCAACAGATCGGCTGGAAGCCGATAAAGAAATATCAAAAAGACGGGCGTGATTTGCTTTTAATGACCTATCCTTTAAAAGCCTGATTAAAACCGCCTGAGAGGTTTCTTATTATTCACAGGACGGCTGAGCCTATCGACCAATGACGCATGGGACTTTTTGTTTCATGCTGTTTAAGGAATTCAAAATCATCCTTTCTTAAAACCGTTTTAGGGGCTTTTTTGTGCGTTCGAAGCCATTCAGAGCCTGAAGCGTTTTTTGATAAGACTGTTTGTCTTCAAGCGACGTGTCTTTTTCCGGCTGTGGCGCATTTTTATTTTCTCTGTAATCTAAAATCATGCCGTATGTAATTTCCGGCAAGATAAAGTCGTCACGACGACGGTCGGCTATTTCCTCAGATTGGGGCACGCTTTCATCCAGACACAACACACAGACGATATTTTTAACCCAATAGTTACTGGGCAACCATGGTGTTTCGATAACTTCCTTATGTTCGATCAGATCTTCTTCGTCAAAGATACTGTCCATTTCCCTGAACTTTTCAGGTTCAAGTGCAACCTCTTTCTCCGCGCCTGCCAGCAACGCCACGCTAAGCAGATAGTCTTCACAACGTTTTATCGCACCGGCACGCCCTTTGTTGAAATCGGTTATATCCAAATGCACCCTTGTTAAATTTGAAGATATTTCAGAGCCAAGCGGAAATACTTTTTTCAACTCGGTAAGGCAGCTCTTATCATTCACACCATATTTATCAAAGAATTTATAAAGGTCAAAATTCCCGGCGTTGAAAATCTGTTTCAAATCATCTGACATCGCGCACCTTAATTCCGCCGCAGGGGCTTTTTGTTTCCGGCGATTTGTTTCAACGCATCCGTCGTCCTGCGATAGGCGTTCTTGTGATCTATCTGCCAAGATATATTCCGGCTGCAATAATCCAGAACCTCACCATAGGATATACAGGGCATAAATGTTTCCTGCCTGTTATCCGCAGCGAATTCCAGCATCTTGGCCGCTGCCTTGCCTTGCGAAAATATGGCTATTTTTGCATAGGAAACCAGGGTATCCGTAGGATGCAAATTCGTTGTCTTGATAGTCCAGGCCATTTGCTTTAAACCCGTGACCGTATATTTCCCAAAGTAATCCGACCAATATTCCGGATCGCGCGTTGCCAGCTCTTTTTTTATACTGTCTATTATGATCAGGCTTTCAATATAGGTTTCATATCTTTTTTCCTTCAGGGCTTTAAAGGCCTCGTAAACTTTGATAACACCTGATTTAATTTCCGTTTCCAGCGGAAAAATGCGTTTCAATTCCACAAGACCGTCGCGTGGCTCAGCCTTGTAACGATTGACAAAGCCTGCCGCATCAAAAGCTATCTGATTGAAATTATCGGGCATTGTTTTTCCTATTTCCGCTTCAGGGGTTTGTGTTTCTTTGTACTATCTTTCAAGGCTTTTGATGTTCTTTTATATGCCTCGGCATTCACTGCAAAATCACGTTCGGGGGAATACTTGCGCCGGCGGTAATCGGTTATCATACCGAATGTGATGCCGCGCAAAACTTCACGGTCGCTGTTTTGAAATGCATATTTCTCGGCCGCGGGGGCATGCTTCATGCCCAAGGCCCAGACAATATTGCGGATCGGCCAGACTTCCGGGCCAGTCATGGGCGTTTCGACGTGAATGAACCTTTCCAGCATATCCTCGATCGACATTTCACCGATATTTTTATACCAATTGGGTCTTTCGGCAATTCGTTTTTCTATGGCTTTAAAAATGGCTAGGCTGCCCATATAGCCCGCACACAAATCAAGGTCCGACTTCATGATGGTTTTAACCGCATCGGCAAAGGATGGGGTTGCATCAATGTCCAACGGAAAAATTTTCTGAAGCGCTTTTAAAGCGGCCGGATCATTACCGCGATATTTGTCTTCGAATTTTTTAAAATCAAAATTCTGTGCATTGAACTGTTTGGTGATCGGTTTTGTCATGTTTCTGTCACACCCGCCTTAACGGTTTTTTCTTTGACACAAAACTGGTCAATGCCCGCACAACCAATTCATGCGCTTCTGTCTCACGCGTCTTCATCGCCGTTGCTTCAAGATTGTTTTTGATCTTTGCACGTCTATATTCCAGCACATCGCGAAAGGGAATGTTATGTGTTGCTCTCGTATTATCACTCTCAACCAAATTCGGGTGGTTTATAATATATCTCTCGACCACATCCAGATTATCCTGATATAGAGTAGTTGTCAGGCTGGGCACCAATGCATTCGGTGTATCAAAATTCTTCATTTTGATCGTTACTTTGGTGACGGCATGAAAATTCATCTTATCCAAAGTTAAATCGTCAAATTTTGATTTCCATTCATCATCCTCGGCCAGTTTTTCCAAAGCATCTAAAACCTTTAGCCCGTTAAGGTAGCTGCAATAGACATCATTACCCATCATTTTAAAAGTGCCATACGCTTTGTGAAGGGCCATGTTGATTTCGGATCCAATTGGGAAGATTCGTTTCAGATCTGAAAGACCGCTTTCGACATCGTGGTTCCAATCATTGCAAAACTGCGATGCATCAAAAGTGGCACGTTCAAAATTCTGCGTTAATGATGACATATCTTACATCCCCCCGCGCTTTAAAGGGCGTTTTCTGGTATTGCTTTTCAGGGCTTGGGTAACAAAATGCAGTGCTTCGTTCTCCGCCGACAGGTCGACAGGTTCGGTAAATCTTTGGCGGCGATAATCCAGCATCATGCCATATGTCACGCCGGGCAATAAATTTTCTTTAAGTCTTGCCTTCGCAAATTCCTCGGCGTTTGGCGCGATATCAAGGCACAAGGCCCAAACAGCGATTTTCGCATATTCAAGATCCAAACTCAGCGGTGTTTTGACCGGCAACTCGTCCCGCAGCAGGTCTCTTTCATTATCAAAGTGGCGAAAGCCACTGAGGAAAGTCCCCATATGCTTTTCTACAGAATCAATCAGAATGATGCTTTTCATGTAATTCGCACAATCTGTGAAACGGGCTTCATCCAAAGATTTCATGATATATATAAATTCATCCGTTACCGCGCTGTTCAAGGGAAAAAGATTTTGCACATGTTTTAGCGCAGCATATTGTGCCAAGCCCCCGCCGCTTTTTCTGTAACGGTCAAAGAAACGGTCCAGCGCCATCGGGCCAATATCTTTTCTATGATCGGGATAAGACATATTTTTTCCATTGTGATTTAATATAATGGATTAGCATAAGAGCTTGTATATGTCAATTATTTATGGTGATCTTTTGAGCGGGACGCGTCTTTTTACTGGATGGTTTTCTATCGATTTCATCATGACGAAATGATTATATTCCCCCATCAGGTTCAGCTGCGTCAAAGCCGCACGATACGTCATGTTATATTTCAAAAGATCATCAGGTTTCAATGTGTCATCCAACTTGTCAAAAACCTCATAAACAGGTCCCAGACACAGTGCCCAAACCACCATGGGAACTTTTATATCGGAATAGGCTGGTGACATCACACCGCTCAGCAATATTCCGGCGCTATAGCCCTTTAGGAATGCAAATTTCCCGGGATCGTCCAAGGTCTCGTCTTTTACCTGCTGAAAAGCCATCATCAAGCGTGCAAACCTTCGGGCACCTTTCGCGGAGTAATAAATATTATCACGCTTTTCATGGCGAACACCATATTCCGCCAGAAAAACATAGACTTTGGGAATATCGGCGCTCAAGGCTGTTTGCAACGCGCGAAAAGGACCGTCATCCAGGTCAAGCCCACTATCCAGCAGCATTTTCAGACGGCGCGTATCCCCACTTCGCGCCAATTCGATCATTTGGTCAGCACGCTGATAGGGCAGAAAATCCTCTATTTTCTTGAAAAATATGTGATCCTGTTCGGAAAGGCTCACGCCGCGCCTTCTTTCCAGATGGCATCGGTAAGATCATTTTCGATCATATCTTTATGCGCTTTCAATTCGTCCGGCGTGACATCAAAATTGCGTTTCGGGCGGGACTGGCGTTTAATGTCTGCCAGAACGGCGCTGGCACGTGCGCCGCCGGCATTATCACCCGCAAGGCCCAATCCATGCTGACGCCCACCCAAAAGATGCAGGTAAACTTCGGCCAATAATTCGGAATCGAGCAGCGCGCCGTGAAAGGTACGGCTGGAATTATCAATTTCATAGCGACGGCACAGGGCATCCAATGACGCGGGCGAGCCCGGGAATTTCTTGCGTGCAATCGCAAGGGTATCAACAGCGCGGCTCATTGGCAGGGCGGGAAAACCCGCCATTTTGAATTCATGGTTGATAAAGCGCATATCAAATTCGGCGTTATGAATGACCAGTTTAGCATCCCCGATAAAATCGATGAAGCCTTGTACGACTTCGGTAAAGCGGGGTTTGTCGGCCAGAAACTCTTCGGAAATGCCGTGCACGTCATAGGCCTCGGTCGGCATATCCCGATCAGGGTTAATATAAACATGATAAGTTTCACCCGTCGGAATCTGGTTAACCAGTTCAACACAGCCGATTTCAACAATCCGGTGGCCGTCTTCGGGTTCGAAACCTGTGGTCTCGGTATCCAGTACAATTTCGCGCATAAATCGTTTTTAGCCGAAAATGTCAAAAAAATCAACTTTTTGTAGTGTAAAACGCTTGCACAAAGCTGTCTGATTTGGCAGGGTAGGGATATCTAAAAAAAAACAACTGCGTAGAAGGATTCGAATAAGGATCATGACAAAGTCTGAACTGATTTTAAAAATTGCAGAAATGAACCCTCACCTATATCAACGCGATGCAGAACTGATCGTTAATGCCGTTTTCGACGCCATTACAGATGCACTTGCTGACGGTGACCGCGTTGAATTACGCGGGTTTGGCGCCTTTTCGGTTAAACACCGTGCCGCCCGTACCGGTCGCAACCCGCGCACAGGTGAATCTGTTGATGTAGAAGAAAAATTCGTTCCCTTCTTTAAAACGGGCAAAAAACTGCACGAACGCCTGAACGAGGATATGGGATAATTTCCATGATGCAGCGTATTCTGACTTTTTGCATCACCTTGCCGCTCAGCCTTTTTGTCCTTCTTTTCGCCATTGCAAATTCCGGTGATATCACTGTCAAGCTGGCCTTCTTTGATGTTTCATATGACATTCCACAATATGTGCTGGGCCTTGGCATGCTGGCCATAGGCTTTATCTGCGGCGGTTTAATGGTTTGGCTGAATCTTTACGGCTATCGCATCCGGTATTGGCAGGCCAACCGCAAAATCAAAAAATACGAAGATGAAATGACCCACCTGAAAGAAAAGCAGATGGAAAAATCGCGCGATCTTGTCGAAGAAACGCCTTCCCTACCCAGAAACTAGTCTTTTTTGCGGTCTGTTCGCGGCCACGGAATAAACGCCAATATCCATATGGCGACAATCTGAATCATCGGCAATAACAACAGCAACCCCCAAAACGGCGCACGCCCTGCCTTGCCCGCAATCATCCCGCCGGTTAAAACCAGATAGGCGCCCATCAGGGACATGATCAGCATTTCCTGCCAGCTTGTCGTCTGAATATTTGCAAGATCATCCATTCTTTTTTTTCCTTTTCTTCGGCGGCGGTTCAACCGGCCAGCGTTTGAATGCGAGTATCCCCATAACAATAAATAACCCGGTATAGGGCACAAATAAAACTGCGGCCCAGACGGGGTTCAGCCCGCTGCGGCGTAATATCACGAAAAACGGCAAAACCACGATTGCGGCGAAAACGATATACTGAAAAATCATATCTGTATTTAACAGGCCATCAAACATTTTTGGTTCCCTTCAATTCATATATCAGCCAGATCAATGCGCCGAAAACAATCAGCGCGCCGCCCTGATGCATCACAGCAACATGCATATGCACCTGCGTCAACAGGGTTGTAATACCAAGCGCCACCTGCCCCCAGCCGGCAATAAAAACCGAAAGCATGGCCGTTTTCGCGCGCGGCGGCAGATCTGATGCCCTCGCCCTCATCCATGTCCAGCATATCAGACCCAGCGTCAGAACGGCAAGACAGCGGTGGATAAATTGAACGGTTGCATGATTTTCAAACAGATTGATCCACCAGGGTGACATGTGCATCCCTTCGGTCGGCCACGGATATGCACCCATCATCGGAAATTCATTATAAACCAGGCCTGCATTTAACCCGGCAACAAAGGCGCCCCAGACCATCGTCAGAAACGCCGCCTTCAGCGAAAAAACCGCCATACGTTTTAACGGTTTCAAATCCTGTTTTGTCTTTTCAGGCGGCAGGGATATCGTCATCGCCAGCGCCAGAAGACATCCGAAGATAATAAAGGCGAGCCCCAAATGCATGGCCAGGCGATAATGGCTGACGTCTGTCAGGTCAGCAAAACCGCTTGATACCATATACCAGCCCATGAAACCTTGCAGACCGCCCAATGCCAATAATCCCCAAAAGCGTGGCTTTAGGTTTTGCGGGATTATCCCCTTAGCCAGAAAAACAAAAAACGGCACTGCATAAATAATACCGATCAATCGTCCCCAAAGACGATGAAACCATTCCCAGAAGAAAATGGTTTTAAAATCATCCAGATTCATCCAACTATGCTGTTGTTGAAATTCTGATGTTTCTTTATATAGATTAAAAACACGGTTCCATTCCTGATCACTCATCGGAGGCAAAGCGCCCGTAATCGGCTTCCATTCCATGATCGAAAGACCTGATTCCGTCAGGCGTGTGATCGCGCCGATGATCGCCATCGCAAAGACAGCGGCGGCACAGGTATATAACCAGATCGCAACGGGTTTCAGTTTTTTATAATCGAACTTTTGCATGCCTTCTTATACGCCCTTCCAGATTGTGGTGCAAATCAAAAGGGTAGGACATCCGAAATACAATATGCTGGTGAACTCAGCAACGCGATCGATTTTGACAGCAGCCCCAACAGAACATTTAATATTATGGCTGCCGCCCGAAACCTCAGCAAAGATGCAAAGACTATTTTTTGCGCCAATACTTGTATTGCAGAGGCCGAAGATGTCCGCGAAACAGTAGAATATATTGCAGATCAATTGGAAAATTACACATGTCCGGATGATATAGAAGATTACAAAGCCGAAAGCCTCCTTAAACTGCAGGCCATTTGCTGTTTCTATGCGATGAGTTCGGATGCTTTACATGGTTTCGCCCCGTTTGACGTGTTTCTTGTCAGCGATGCCCTTCGCAATCTTTCAGAAAAAGATTACAAAGATGTGGGCACATTGGCAAAGACCCTGAATAAAGCCTTTAAAACAAAAATAAAGCCGTTAAGTAAACCTAGCTTTCGCTAAGCTGACACAATATAAAAAGTCCCGCTATATGCGGGGCTTTTTTTGTTTATGGTATAAAATTTTTAAAGGATCGAAACATCCGACATCATCTTGAAAGCCACACAGGCAATCAAGACAGCAAAGACACGGCGCAGTTTTTGTTTTGGCAGTTTATGCGCCAGCTTGCAGCCTTGCGGGGCCATCAGTATTGAAATCGGAACAACCGTCAGCGCGGCGATAATATTCACATAGCCGATGGTCATCGGCAAGGCGCCTTCGTGGCTGGCACCAACCAGCATAAAACCGATTACACCTGTGCAGGCTGTTAAAACGGCCATGGCCGCAGCCGTGCCAATCGCCTTTTGCATCGGCACATTCAAAAATGTCATGGTAGGTACCGTAATGATCGATCCGCCAATGCCCATCATGGATGCAACAAATCCGATACCTGTTGCAATCGGGTAATGTCTTTTCTTGCCCTTGATCGGCTTGTCTTCCTGATAGGGGTCTTTCAAAAACCCCATGTATACCGCAACGGCCAGCGCGATAACTGTAAAAATCATGATCATATGCTGCGCGTTCAAGTATGCTGCCAGCAATACGCCGCAGCCAACGCCGCTCATTAGAAACAGGGCCCAGCGTTTAAAAATCGTTTTATCGACACCATCACGTTTATAATGGCACAGGGCTGACGACATAACCGTTGGCGCCACAATCGCAAGCGATGTTCCAACCGCAATATGCATCGCGTAATCAGCTTCGAAACCCAAGGATGTAAAAGCAAAGAACAATGCAGGGACATAGATAAAACCGCCACCAATACCCAAAAGGCCAGATAAAAAGCCGCCCATCGTTCCGATCGCGGCAGCCAGTCCTATAAACGGTAAAAATTGCGTGATATCCCCTGAGAATTCCATTGTGACCCTTCTTGTAAACTCTTTGAGTTTTATGTTTATTGTTTTTCATAATACAGAAAATTGATATATTAATTCTCTGTTGATTGCTTATAGGCTAGTATGACATATCTTAACAAAAAATTAAAGGTGACAAAATGGCGAAAAACGACCAAGTTACTGTTTTCATTGATGAAAAAAAATTATCTGAGGCGACCATGCGATTCGCGACTCATGAAATTGAATTGCGGTGTGGCAAGACTGGCGGCATAGCCGAAGCCGAAAAGCGTGAAGGCGACATGAAAACTCCATTCGGCAAGTATAAATTAAAACAGGTTTTTTATCGCGCTGATAAAGTTGAAAAACCAAAAACGATTTTGCCCGTCTCCGAAATTACGCCTGATATGGGCTGGTGTGATGATCCGGCCGATCCAGCTTATAACACCCTGATTAAAAAACCATATGCCGCATCGCATGAAGATATGTATCGTGAAGACGACGTTTATGACATTGTTGTCGAAATCAGCCACAACGATAATCCGCCTGTGCCGGGCCTTGGCAGTGCGGTGTTTTTGCATCTGATGCGACCTGAAAAAACCGGCACAGCCGGATGCCTTGCATTTACTCACGAAAATTTAAGATTTTTATTGGATAATGTTACAAAGGACACAGTGATCGAAATCCGTCCAAAACCAGCGCCGTCAGCAGGTATCGCTTGATTTAAGTGACAGAATCGATCATTGTACAAGGCACAGTAAAACAGAGCGAATAAAAGGACATCCCATGGACAATACAGCGATGGCTGTTGAAAACAGCGAAGACGTTCAGGTTGCTTCAAACCCAGGCGGCGTTGCCGGTGAGCGCCTGAAATCATTTATCGAGCGTATCGAACGTTTGGAGACAGAAAAAAAGGTAATCGCCGAAGATATCAAAGAAGTATACGGCGAGGCGAAAGCCACAGGTTTCGAGCCCAAAATCATGCGTAAAATTATATCTTTCCGCAAGATGGAGCTACAAAAACGACGTGAAGAAACTGAACTTCTCGAGCTTTACATGTCAGCGATCGGCATGGCAGAATAATAACAATAAAACAAAGCAAAGGGATTAGGGGGTCCATGCGTTTACTGGTTTTATTATTTCTATGTATTTTGGCAATCGGTTTTGACGCTGATATTGCGAATGCGCAAACGCGTTCTTCTATTCAGGCGCAAAATATCCGTAATCCCAGCATTCAGGAAGGCATGCGCGCTTATTATACAGGCGACCATGAAGAGGCCATGCGCCAGTTTTTAAAACTGGCCCACCGCGGCGATGCCGAAGCACAATATTTCCTAGGCTATATGTATGATACCGGACAGGGGATATCGGCTGACAAGGCCGAAGCCGCGCGCTGGTATGAACGCGCTGCGGTACAAGGCTACATGCCTGCCGAAGTTTACACCGGATATATCTATGCTGTCGGTAACGGCCGCCGCAAAGACCTCGACAAAGCCAAAGCCTGGTACAAAAAGGCGGCTGTCAAAGGCGATATGATTGCGCAAAACAATCTGGGATCATTGCTGCAACAGGAAGAAGGTAATAAACAAAGCCTGTATCAAGCCGCACAGTGGTTTTTAGCCTCGGCCATGCAGGGCAACCCCAGTGCACAGTTCAATCTTGCGAATATGTATCGCGAGGGCAAAGCGATCCGCCGCGATCTGGAGAAAGCCGTGAAATGGTATATGCTGGCCGCCCTGCAGGGGGATGAATACGCACAAAATGCTTTGGGCTATATGTATATGAACGGATATGGCGTAGATAAAAATGTCAAAAGCGCTGTTCAATGGTATAAACGCGCCGCAGAACAAAATCTGACAGCCGCACAATATCAATTGGCCAGCCTGTATCAGGAACAGGGTAAACTTCCCGGCCTTAAAGATAACATTCGACAATCCTATGAACACACAGCCGCTGTCTGGTATGCGCATGCGGCCAATAACGGACACAAAAAAGCGGCCTTTGAACTGGCGGACATGTACCGCACCGGTACAGGCGTTAAGCAAGATGTTAACAAGGCTGTTTCTTATTTGGAACAGCTGGTCGAGGGCGGATATGATCCTGCTAAATTAAAGCTGGCCAGCTATCTTGAAAATGGTGAGGGCGGCATCAAAGCCGATCCCGCAAAAGCACTTAATTGGTACGAAGAAGCCGCTTCGGAAGGTGACGGAAATGCCATGTTTGAAGCAGGTCGCATGAATTATGACGGATCCGGCACATCAAAAGATCTGGTCGAAGCCTATAAATGGTTTGCGTTGGCTGTTGAAAACCTGCCCGAAGGCGATCCGAAGCGCGAAGATGCGATTATTGCCCGCGTCGAAGTTTCAAACGCCATGAGCGCCACAGAACTTGACCGCGCCCGCAGTCAAATTGCGCAATGGCAGGCTAGACCGGCTCGCTAAATTTTACCGTTATTCGCGATTCACCAATTCTTAACCAGAATCATATTATACTAATTATAGGCTTATGAAAAGTTAGGGTTTTAGGTGAGCCGTGGACAGACCCGCGTAGGCGGGACCCTTTCGGGGGGAAATATATATCGGGGCAGAATCAGGGGTGTGGATGCCACGATAGTTTAGACGGCCGGTCGGTGCTGCTTTGATGGCGCGCCGGCCGTTTTTTTAATCTTTGAATATCTGCGGTTATTCTTTAAAATTAAAATCAGCCTATTCAATAAAGGGGGGAATATCATGGAATTAATCGTAATCTTGGGTCTTATTGTCGGCGTTGTACTGCTGTTCATCGTTTTATACAACCGTATCATTGCCTTGAAAGAAACGCGTAAAAATGCATTTTCAGATATTGATGTGCAATTGAAACAGCGTCACGACCTGATCCCGAATTTGGTCAATACGGTCAAAGGTTATGCCGCACACGAAAGCGACCTTTTGCAGCGCGTGACAGATGCCAGGGCCAACGCCATGCGTCAAAGTTCGATTGACGACAAGGTATCTGCCGAAGGCACATTGGGTGCTGCCATGATGCAATTGCTGGCTGTTGCCGAAAACTACCCTGACCTTAAGGCTGATCAGAACTTTCGCCAATTGCAGGATGAAATTTCAGACGTTGAAAACAAAATCGCCGCAGCACGCCGCTTTTTCAACAATGCGACAAACGAATACAATACCGCAATCCAGCAGTTTCCGGCTGTCTTGGTAGCACGTTCCTTTAATTTCAACGAAGAAAACTTCTTTGAAATGGCCCCGGCTGAAAAGGAAATTGCCGAACAGCCCCCTGCCGTCGAGTTCTAAAACATGGCGCTTGGCACCAGCGGGCTTTCAACGCATATCTATAACAATAACGTTAAATCGGTCTTATTGCTGATTTCGTTTCCGTTGCTGATATTTACAATGATTTACGCCTTTTATGTCGGGCTTTATTATTTCGGCTTTTTTTCACCGCAATTTATAATGCCCTTGGCAACGCCGGCGCAGGAACCCATTTTTGAAAGAGCATTTTTTCACCTGCTGGGTATCGTGCCGCACATTATAATCGGTGTTTTTATCTGGTTCACTATTGCGTGGTTTTTTCATACGCGGATGATACGGGCCGCAACAGGGGCAGTCCCCGTTACACGCGCCGAATATCCAAAGATTTACAATATGCTGGAAAATCTGTGTATTTCGCGCGGTGTGCCAATGCCGCAATTCCAGATTATCGATTCCCCCGCCCTGAACGCATTTGCCAGCGGCATTAATCAAAAGACCTTCAGCATTACGCTGACCCGCGGCATCATCGAGGCCTTGGAAGATGACGAACTGAAAGCCGTTATCGCGCATGAATTATCCCATATTTTAAACCGCGATGTCCGTTTGATGATTGTTGCCATTATCTTTGTCGGTATTATCAGTTTTGTGGCTGAACTTGCATTCAGATCGCTGCTATATGGGCGCTATACATCAGCTGCGCGTTATGGCAGTGGACGTGGCCGCAATAACGGCGGCCTTATTCTGGTTTTAATGGGATTTGCCATTCTGGCGATCGGCTATTTCTTTGCTATTCTGATCCGCTTTGCCATTTCACGCAAACGTGAATATCTGGCCGATGCCGGCGCGATTGAACTAACCAAAGACCCGTCTGCCATGATGCGCGCCTTAATGCGTATATCAAAAAATGCCGATATGCCGGGTATGCCGAAAAACGTCAAACAAATGTGTATCGAAAATCCATCCAACATCATGAGCCTTTTTGCGACACATCCCCCGATTGAACGCCGTATCCAGACCCTGTCCGACATGACCGGCACGCCCGTTCCAGAACTGACCGTCAGTTTAAAGCGCCCACCGAAACGCCCTTGGGGCTAAAAGGCCTGATAACAGAATCACCTATCAAAAATTTTTAGTGACAGAAATCGCGTAATCCCATAGATTCTATCGATTCTTTTTAAAACTATTGACAAAATGACTTTGTTTTCATAACATCAGTCAATTGCAAAATTTGGAAAAGGTATTACGATGGGTAAACGTAACGGTTTAAAAGCTCTACTAAAATTCGCAGATTCGCTGGTCAGTGGCGGCGAAAAATTATATGAACAATTTAACGGCAAATCACGCAGCGAAGCTCTGGAATTTTTGAAAGGTAACTTTCAAGCACTAAACTCCGAAGAAGCCCGTCGCAATCTTCAAAATATTCTAAAATCGGAAGATCCGCAAAAACTGCTTAAATTTGTTCGCGCCAGTGGCAAATTCAACAAAGAGGATGCGGTGAAACTTGTTGAAATTTTAACAACCGGCAATCCTGCAGAGGACCTACCCGAACATTTAAAAAAGAAAATCAACAGCGCACAGCCTATGCCCAAAGCAAAAGGCAAAAAAGGCCCCGGCAAAAATAAATGACCCCGCGCAGTTTTCTATATGTCAGACAAATGGTCTCGTTCTTGTGGCAGCATTTTCAAAGCCTTTTGACCTATGCACGCGGGCAATCAACACAGTCACGCCTTTCAAAGACTATGTATCTGGCGCTGCTTATCCTGCCCTTCGGCTTTTTGCTTTTGTTCGCCATCTTTTTACCCAAATATGCGCTGCATGTTTTAGCCGCCAAACAGGCTGGCGTCATTTCGTAATAGATATAAAAACGCCAAAAAAATTCCCCAAAAAGATTTAATATCTTTTCAGACTTTTAGGCTATAATTATATCATGAATATACGTCATGATATCCGCGGCAACGCTTTAGTCCTTATTATGGTTGCCATTTTTTTGATCGGGCTTTTGGCCAAAAACGTGATTGAAAAAGACCTTGATACAAACTATATCGCAGATCAGGCCGAACTGAAGGCCCAGCTTGCCAAGATACGTAATCATGAAACAAATCTGAACATGGCAACCCAAACTGTTCTTAACAACGGCACGGACCCTGCGAATATTGACGATATTATTCCTTCAGAAGCTGGCTTTGATACCTCGCCGCATGCCGCAAAAATCTATCACCCCTATGGCGGTGGTGTCCAATATATCGAAGATTATCAAGGCTGGAACGATATTCAGATCAATTATAATACGACCATCACAAATCTTGGGCCGACAGCAGGCGTTGATATTATTGCCGTTGGCGATGTATCCGAAGAACTTTGCGATGCGCTTTCACTCAGCCCTGCAACAGTTGTGACACAGGTCGCCATAGATGCCTTGCAGGCCGATACCTCCATCACTTTGGACGACTCCACAACCTGCACCGCCGGCATATGCGATTCAATAGACCGCCAGTGCGTCCGGAATGCGGGTGGCACCGAATTTGTCTTTTATACCCTGCTGCACGCGCAATAACTTTAACCGAATATCCGGCAACTGACTCATTGATATCATTTTCCACCCATGCTATAGTTCAATGTTATAAAAACATTACGGATTGGGGAATTTAATTACAAATGGCGAAAAAGCCTGAAAATAACGAACCTAAAAAGACAAAAGGGTTTCTCGGTATGTTCAAAAAGGACGTCGACGGAATCCATAAGAATGGCTATACGCGCCTGCAGATTGCCATAAAAAAGGGAAACCGTAAAAAAGTACGGGAACTATTAAAGCTTGGCGCCGCACCTGATTTTTCCGGCACCCGCGGCCCTGAAAACCGCCCCCTGGCAATCGCCATTCAAAGCTGCCACATTAAAATCGCAGGCGACCTTCTAAAGGCAGGCGCCAGTCCGGATCATCATTTTCTGGGTTGCAGCTATGTCAGTCAGGCCGTCAGCATGCGCTATCCGACATTGGTTGATATGTTGCTTAAACACGGCACCGACAAAAATCTAACAGATCTGTGGACAGGTGAAACCCCGTTGTTCCACGTAAGTGATCACAGTGCATTCATGGTGTCGACTTTGGTAGATTACGGATATGACATTAATGCTGTTAACCATGAAGGCCGCAGCGCCCTTTATCAGGCTGTTGCCAATCGCCGTTTTGAAACCGCTAAAAAGCTTTTACAGCATGGCGCAGATCCTAATGTCAAACCTGCAGATTCACCGTCGTTGATTGCATTGGTGATGGAAAACGCCAATGGTCGTTATGACGCCCTGTGGTATATGGTTAAACCGTTGGTTGAAAAAGGGGCGGACATAAATGCCGTTACACCGAATAACCAAAGTCTGTTTATGCTGGCAACGGCCTTTGATGATCTGGAAATGGCAATCTGGGCCGGCCGCAAATGTGACAATATAAAATTGAAAGATACAGACGGTAACACCCCGTTGCATATCGCCCTTAAAGGCAAAAAGCCTAAAGTTATAAGATATGTGCTATCGGTTTATGACCGTATTCCGGCGGATAAAAACGCAGCTGATACATGCGTTGTCGGACAAATTATGGACGATGCCGACTTTTATTTAAAAAATCCGAAACCAGAGGCTTTGGATATTGTTAAAACCATGCTGGACAAAGGCGCAAATATTGATGTGCAGGGCCAAACGGGACGTACTATGACGCATCTGGCCGTCGAATATAAAGATGACAAGCTGCTGGAATTGATACTGAAATATAAACCGGATATGGAAGTGCGCGATGAAAACGGCTATACGCCGCTGTGCCGCGCTGTTCTGATGGACAACCTTGAACTGGTTGACCGATTGCTGGATCAGGGCGCAAATCCCAATATTACCAATTCCAAAGGCTGGACCATATTGGATCTGCTGTCTCTGGAACGAAATGACAGAACATCACCAATGGTGCAACGTTTGATGTCAGCGGGGGGACAATACATCAAGCAACTTCCCGCAAATGATCATGCGGCAGTTGCACCGCCGATACAAAAGAAAGACACGCCACAGACGCAAAAAGGGAGGTCGGCGAAACCGCCGCCACGTTTTTAATTTAGCTTTTTTTGCTATTTTCGTGCTATAATAAAAGAGGGGAATAGCAAAGATCTTACGGGGGATTAAAAATGCTACAACTTTTAAAATCTTGGCTAGGTAAACGGGATGGCGCGACTGCGATTGAATACGGAATGATTGTTGCCGGTATTGCAATCGGGATCAGCATTATCGTTTTTACCGTCGGAGACCAGTTAGAAGCGTTCTTTGTGGCGCTCGGCGAAAATTTTGACTAGTGGATTAACAACAAAAGAAAAAAATGTCCAAAAAACCGGAAGCATTATTTTCGATCTTTAATACGATCAATAAGAAAGATGCCTATGGGCTGACGCGCCTTTATCGTGCTGCACGCCATGGGAATGTTACGCTTGTTAAAACGCTTTTGCGTAAAGGCGCCAATCCGAACATTAATACAGGCTGCGGCTTTTATCCGCTGCATATCGCTGCATTCTGGGGCGAGGTTAAAATTGTAAAACTACTTTTGGAAGCAGGCGCCGACCCGAACGTCACAAACGGCAAGGGCTGGACACCGCTGCACAGCGCATCGCTTGGTGCCGGGCTGGAAGGACGCCGCAAAGTTATCGAACTTTTGGTCCAGCACAAAGCCAACGTATATGTGCGTGATGATCATGGGTGGAGCCCGCGCGATTATGCCGATCTATGGACAGATCCGGAAAATCCACGCCTGAAAGCGATTTACGAGCATCTAAAACAGGATTCAAGTGAAACAACAGGACACCAGCCGAATCTTAAAAAGCTGGGGATGAGCAAAAAAGACCCATCCGATAATGACAATAAACCGCCGAAAAAGCCCTCGAAAGGGCAAATTCCGCCGCATCACCGCTAGGCCTTATACTTTATTCCGCGCGGTAATTATCTAGAAACCCTTTAAAGATATCGACTTCACCTGCAATCCGCAGCATGGTGTCTCGATCGCTGAGTGTTGTGCGCCCGGCGCTGCGGGTCACAAGCGCGAAAGAATTGGCGAGCGTCGTCTCGCGCATGAAATCCATGTAATTATCACGCAGCTGGTTCATCGCCGCACGTTCATCCGCCAATTTCAGAGCGACAGCAACGTTCAGCACATATCCGGCCTCCTCGGGTGATAACGTTTCGACGGATGGCGGCGGTATAAGGCGCATCAAGCCTGCCGCAGCATTCTTCCATTGTCCGTCACGCCAGTATATGTCCGCGCGCAGGCGCACGGCGTTGCGGGTATTCATCCCATCCAGCGCACGTACGGCTTCTTCCACCATATCTAATTGGGACAGGGCCCGTGCCCGCAATAGCTGGCGTTCTTCCTGTAAGTTTTGCGAAATTCCGTCACGGCCGCTGCGCTGCAAAATCGAAATGGCATCATTCGGGCGATTATCCAGCAGATATATTGACGCCAGACGCGCCCCGACACGGGTGACTTCGACCCCTTCAACCGCATTCTTCGCAAGCAGGCCTTCCAGTGTGTCAGCTGCACGCTGCAGTAAATCCATTTCCACCAGATAATCCGAGAAATTGATCGCCGCGGTCGTACCATCTTCGCCTGCCGGCATCAGCTCCTGAAATTCGCTGAAAATACTGACGGCCTCTAATGGCGGAATATCGCTGGCCTTGCCATCAACATACAGGTTTCTGAAAATGCGCAGCATGTCTTTTGTCAGGGGCTCGGTATCTTCGCGGCGCTGTTCGGCCAGACGCACCGCATTTTTCAACTGCAGCATACCATCATAATAACGGTTGTTTATAATCCTGAGCAGGCCAATACTGTGTAAAATCTGCGTTTCCAGCGCATCGTCACGCCATGCAAAGCGCATATGTTCCAATGTATCCAATGCATCAGCCGGGCTGATCGCTTTTGTTTGCCATTCCAAAAGGGTTTTCGCCAAACGCGCCTTGGTCTGATACAGGCGGTCGCGATATAAAATCGCCTTGCGCCATTCTTCCAGCGCCTTTTCAGGCTGGTTATTCTGGCGATACATTTCCCCCTGCAGGTAAAGGCGCGCTGCGTGGTGGCGCACGGGCAGGTTTTCCTCGTAAGCATCCAGAACCTCCAGCAACTTGGCCGCGCGCGCCGGATCACCACTTCGAAGGGCGGATTCTGCCATATATAGGGTCATCGGGATCGCCAGCTTTTCAGGGTAGCCGTTCAAAAGAACCGTTTCTTTCGGGAATAAACTTTCAGCCAGACGCCATTCTTCATGGGCGGCGGCGGCATAACCCCGCCACAATTGGGCCTCGGGCTGATCCTGCAGGGCAGCTGTTCCCAAATCGTCGATCGCCTCTTCATGGCGCCCCGAAAGCGCCTTGGATGCACCGCGGATCGCCAAGAAACTAAGGCGGTTTGATAATTCTTCGTCCCCTTGCGCAACCAGATCCAACAGCCCCAGCGTTTCATCGCCAAAGCCGTTGGCAAAATAAAGCAGGGCCAATTGGAAAATCGTATCCAGTTTTTCTTCTTCATCATCCATGGTGCTGATTTTATCCATCAGGAACATGCGGTTTGTCGCAAATTCCTTGATGCCCCCGCGGCGCCAGGAATAAAGATTGAACAGGCGGTTGTTATCCATGTTATCGACTTCGGCAAACGGGTCGATCTGCGCAAAACGCGCCTCGGATGATGACAGGTTCAATCCATCCGGCGCTGTAATGATCACTTCGTCGCGGCCTGTTCTGAATTCCAGGCCCTCGCGCCTTGCCGCAGCGGCAAAGCCGATCGTCGTTTCATAAACAACCAGATCAGGCGTCACAAAGGCCTTGGATGTATTCTGGCTGGACGATAAGGTCGGCACAATTGTCAGCACGTCCCCCACCGTCGGGTCGCGCAGTTCGTACACGCGCCCAGGTCGCATCAGCGGGCTGACAAGGCGCGCGGTCGTGCCATCATCATTATATTCGGGTTCGGGCTGACCGGATGAGAAATCGGAAGGTTTTTCAGCTGTTAACATCACCTGCCAAGCCAGATTATCCTTTCGCACTTGTGAATAAACGCCGTCCGGACGGTTAAAGCGATAGGCAACACCGTCATCAAGTTCGTATGTATCCGGACGCCCCAGTGTTTCAGACAATGGCCCGAAACTTTCCGGTGCGATTGTGCCCAGCTTTGATCCCAGAATGACCCAAAGATGGTCAAAGCGCTCGAAAACTGCCAGCGGCGTCGGTTCGATCGTTGAAATCGTGATAATTGTCGGCTGGGTTGGTGGGGCCGGGCTGGCAGGGCCGTCCGTTAAAACATCAATCAAAACCTGATCTGCAATATTTTCACCGATTTCTTCCCGCATATTTTCGGCGGTCTGTTCATCTTCTGATGTTTCAGGTGCGGGGGCATCGGCTTTCGGCTGGTCAAAAATTTCGTCGGCCTCTTCTTCCGCCACATCTTCGTCGTTATTTTCGCTGGCCTGTTCAACTGCCTCCAGAATACGGGCCGTATCGGCATCAACTGGCGGTTCTTGCACATCCGGCGTATCAATTTCGGGGGCAGGCGCAGCAGTAACAGGTGGTCCTGCATTGCCCTCAGCCTTTACAGGCTGGGTTAAATCAACAGGGGCATTATCAGGTATTTGATCTTGCGTAACTGCGGGCGCCGGCGCCTCGGGCACTGATGTCGTATCCGGAACCTCGGGCGCTGCGTTCGGCGATCCGCCAAAGGCATCAATGATCACGCGACGTATCAGACGAAAGTCTTTCACCTGCGCCCCTGCCGCCAACGTAATCGATATAATCGTTCTGTCAGGTGTTTGCGATTGCAGGTTGATGGATTTTACATTTTTAACCTTATCAACATTCGGCAAGGTCGGCTGGCTCGGCGTTCCGGCCTCGAACGTCAGGGTCAGAACATCACCGCTTCGGTTCGCAGTATAGGCCACCATCTTATCCCAATCGAAAACCAGACGATCATAGGCGTTGTGTACGCCCGCCCGTACTGAAAGGTTCGCCGTTCGGGCATAAGCATCCGACGCCAGCACCAAAATGGCCAGCATCAGGGCGAAAAACCCTGCATATTTCATATTTTTAGACTGAATCATGGCAGAACTGCGCATAAGAGTTTTTGTCCCTGATATCATAACATTAAAACCACTGAAAAATCACGGTTTTTTACGTTTTTGTTCCACCTAAAATAATGTGCCGCGGTTTTCGTGGATCATAATTTCAACACGCCGCATTTCCGCATAGTCATCTGCATTTTGCCCGTTTTCTTCAATGCCGAACAAACCAACTGATTTACGATACCCTGTTTCATAGATCAATCGCGCGATCGAGGCCGCGCGCTGCTGTGCCAAACCATAGTTGGATGTATATTCATCCTGCAAACCCGATACCGGCACAGGGTCAGTATAGCCATAGACCTCGATCGCGTTTTTCAGATTTGTTAACAGTGTAAATAAATCCGCCAGTTCCGGCGCAACGCCAGCCCTAAGTTCATGCGCACCGCTGTCAAACAACAGACGGTTCGGCAGACGGATCACAAGACGGCTGTTTTCATTGATAATTTCAGCGCCATACAGCGCGCCGCGTCCCTTGATATTTTGACGCAAAACAGAGGCCAGATAATTCAAATCCTCCCCACGGATAACCTGTATCCGCTGATTGGCATCACGGTTGGTCAGGCCTGATTGCTCGGTCGATCCAAAGGCCCCGTTATTTTTCAATACATAGGTAATGTTCGAGTAAATTTCGCGTTCGGGATTGATCATCGAAAACATCAGAACAAAGAAGGTCAGCATCAAAGCAATAACATCGGTAAAGGAAATCAGCCAAACGTTGCTGGTCCCTGTCGCCATCAAAGTCTCACGCCTGTCGACAACAGGCATTTCAAAACGCGGGTCCTGATCGTCCTTTTTTTTCTTTTTCTTGTCTTTATCGGTTTCCTTATTCAAAGCCGCCCCCTGTTTGATAAATAGGGGTGAAAATCAGACGCACTTTGCTGTCTGCGCCGCGCTGCAATCCGGCGATGATTTTATCCGATGATATTCCGTTTTTCTTAAAGGCCACAGCATAGCTTTCCGACTGGCGGATCAAGGAATTCAAAGCTGCAGGGTCCGTGACCGACAGGCGTGATGGATGTTCGGTTGTCGATAAAATAATATTCAAATCATGCCCGCGGCGATTGTTGTTGGTAGATAAGAACGTTGAAAGCGTCGCAAAAAACCGCTGTTTTTGCATCGGCGTTGTCACGCGGGCCGGTTTAATTGAAAGCAATTCTTCCAGCTCGGCCGGATCCATCGTGACGACAAATGCGCCAAATTCACGGCTGAGGCGCTTTTGAAACGGAAAAGAATCTGACGAGAAAACAGCATCGACACGGTCAAAATCCGCCTGCGCTTCACCTGCACCCCGCGCTTCGTTTTCTTGGGCAACATAGGCGGGCAGCCCCTCGCCCCGTAATTTACTGACCGGAAAAACCTTGGCCAAACTATCGATAACAGGATCGGTTTTATTATCGTCGAATTCCGCGCCCGATGTCAGCGCGATGAAAAAAGCCAAAAGCAACAAGAACAGCGATAAAATCAGAAACTGGCTGGATGGCACAGATGATGTCTGTTTGCCCTCTGGCCCTTCTAGATCTCTCGCCATATTCCCTATCCTTTATTCTGCGGGCATATCCAATGTCGGAAGCTGCGATTGTTCCACAAGGCGCATCGTCACCTGACGCGCACGCTCGGGGTTCATGCTGGCAAAAATCGGTGCCGATTTACGCTCGCTCATGCGGCTGAGGACCGGCAGCAAAATATCCATATCCAATGTATTGAAAATTTCGGCGGCCTGCGATGGCTTCATACTTTCGTAGATTTTAACCATGGATCGCAAACGCTCTTCCTGAACTTTTTCCTGTTGGCCCAGCAGACCTTCAATTTCGCCGCGCAAGACACCCAGTTCGGCAATTTTGCGGTCAACTTCCTGTTCTGCTGCATTCAACAGGGCTTCGCGCTGCATCAAACGCTGTTCGCGTTCTTCAAGTGCTTTGCGGCGCTTTGACAGGGATTGTAAAACCTCGATTTCCGTTTCCGAAAAGGTCACAACCGGAAAGTCCGGCAAATTGCGGTCTTCCTGAATTCTGTTTTCATCCGTCAGATCATCCTGACCACTGACAACAGCCTGATTTTGCTGTATTTCCCTGATAATGTCTTCGGCCTCGGGTGTTTGGCCGGGCGGCAGTTCTTCGGGCGTTTGTTCAACGGCCGACGCACTGGCAAAGACACTTAGCGGCTTATCATCTTTGATATAATCAATAATACCGTTCATGCGCACGGCCAGTGACAGGACGACAACAGCCGTCAGCACCATGAAGATATTAAGCTTTTTGAACAATTTACCCATTTTGACCCTTTATAACCGCATATAAACTATATGCCTCTTTATACTGATATTGTCCTGAAATCCCGCATTTTCAAGGTTTGCTCTTATTATCCAGCAAGGCTTCGCGCAATTCGCGCTCGGCGCGGCTTTCTTTTGTACTGCCTGATGTTGTCCCCGAAGTCGTTTTTGCGGCCGGCTTCGCAGACGCTTTTGAAGATGATCCGACCGTTTTGCGGCTGTCTTCGGCAATATGCTGCAGGCGTTCCGCCAATGAATCCCCCGCCTCGATCATAATTTCCAGCTCTTCGGACAGGGCTTGCGCCTTTCCGATGCGGCCTTGCAGCTGTTCGGATGTTTCAACGGCAGTCTTTTTCATGGATGCGACAGCGCCTTCGGCCCGTTTCGAAGCCTCGTTCAATTGCCCAACCAGAACCTCAAGGCGTGCCTGATCGGCTTTAATCTCCGAAAATTGGCGTGACAAACGCAGGCCGAAAAACATGGTGACCGCTAAAATAACCAGAAGGATGATATCGATTGCAAATTCCATTAATCTTCTTCCTCGTCATCTAGGGGTTTTTCAGGCACGATGTAATGCTCGACATTCACGGCCAACTGCCCCTGACGCTGTCCTGTTTTCGCCAAAAACATTGGATAATGTCCGACACGCAATTCAACCAGATCTTCGGGGCGTGTGTTCAACATCAGTTGCGATCCCGGTTTCCAGTTCAAAATATCATACAGCGAAACAGGCACTTCGTCCAAAACGGCCTGCAATTGAATTTCGGTTTGCAGCAATTCTTTGGTCAAGTGGGTTTCCCAAATGGTGTCACGGCCGAATTTTTCACCCATGAACATTTCCAAAAGCAGCTCGCGGATCGGCTCCAGCGTCGCATAAGGGATCATGATTTCAACGCGGCCACTGCGGTCACCCATATCAATGCGAAGCCGCGCCAGAACACCCGCATTTCGGCTTTGGGTAATCGTCGCAAAACGCGGGTTTGTTTCAATACGGTCAAGGCGGAAACTGACCGGCGATAACGGATCAAAGGCGGATGATAAATCGTTCAAGACCACATGGATCATACGTTCGATCAGTTTGGTTTCAATTGTGGTATAGGGGCGACCTTCAACGCGCATTGCGGATGTGCCGCGACGCCCGCCCAGTAAAACGTCAACAACTGTATAAATCAGCGCGCTGTCTGTAACCATCAGACCGTAATCGGACCATTCTTCGGCCTTGAAAATACCCAGCATTGCCGGCAATGGAATTGAATTCAGGTAATCCCCGAAACGCACAGATGAAATATGATCCAATGAAATTTCAACGTTATCTGATGTCAAATTACGCAAGGATGTCGACATCAAACGTACAAGACGGTCAAAGACCATGTCCAGCATCGGCAGGCGTTCGTAATTAACAAGCGCCGAGTTTGCCAGCTGTTCCATGATTTCGGCGTTTTCGTCCTGTTCGTATTCCGTGCCGAAGCCAAGAAGGCTGTCGATCTCGTCCTGATCCAGAATGCGGCCGTCATCATCGCCGAAACCCATATCAAAGTCTTCGGCCAGCTTTTCCTGTTCTTCTTTTTTCAGATCGTTATCTGCCATCGTTTAAATCTATCACAAAACCTTTATTTTTTTACTGAACCAGCATTTCCTGAAACAAAACATCACGTACATCCAGATCAGGGGCTGCCGCATTCACACGCTCCAGCAGTTCCAGCCTTAATCTATATATCCCTGTCGACCCTTGCAGGTCCTCGACCCTTAATTCACGCAAATAGGTCTGGAAATGATCAACAATACGCGGTGCATATAATTCAACCTTGTCCACATTCATCTGATCGGGTAATTCCAGCTTGACCACAAGAAACAGGAATTTCTGCTTACCGCCCGTATTCAAGTTCACGCGCATATCGGGAATATCGTAATAAAAGCCGGGTGATGCACCCTCTTGTCCTGCGGCGCGCGCCGAAATAATTTCCTGACATTTACTGAAACGCGGATCGTCTTCATCGACCTCTTCACAATTGATTTCTATGCCCAGCATAGAATCCAGATAGCCCATAAAATAGGCTGATGTCAGTGCACCCGTAATAATCAAAAGCGGCAAGATCACAAATAATATGATTTTCTTGGCGTTAAGGCCTTTGCCGGCATCTTCGCCAAGCGCGTCCATTCCATCGCCATCGGGGCCATCGTTTGCCTTGATATCATCAGCCATGATTAATCCTGCTGTTCATTATATTTAATATAGACTTGTGCACAGAACGTGCCAAGGGCCAAGGTAAGATCCTTCTCTTATATTAACAGAAAACAACCCAATTTGCCTATAGATTTTATTTCACCACCCGCAATGCGCATAACTCATTGATTTTAATTGTTTTTTAAAAACTGGCACGACCTGTGCATAGGTAGGGAGTGGGTGACGAGCCGTTCGCGGTTCGAGAAATTAAAAAACTGAAATCGCGGATACCGCTTTTAAAGTTTAGAATGAAGGGTTTAGTAAGATGGAAAATATCAGCTATGTCGGATTATCCCATCAGGTTGCTTTAAAGCAGCAAATGGAACTGGTCGCAAACAATATTGCGAACATGTCGACCCCCGGCTATAAATCACAAAATGTCCTGTTTCAGGAATTTCTGGTCGAAAGTGACCGTAAAAATGAAGACAAGGGCCAATTATCACAGGTTCTGGACCGCGCGACATACCGCAGCACATTACAGGGCCCCTTATCACAAACAAGCAACCCGCTGGATCTGGCTTTAAACGGTAACGGCTATTTTGAAATTGATACCCCGGGCGGTCTACGTTATACACGCGCCGGTAACTTTGCACTGAACGATCTGGGCGAAGTTGTGAACGCAAAAGGTCATAACCTTCTAAGTATGGATGGACAGCCGATTGTCATCCCACAGGGCGCTGCCAGCATCACCGTTGATGCCAAAGGCTTTATTTCAACCGAACAGGGCCCGATCGCACAAATCAAAACGGTCGCTTTTGAAAACGAACAAGCCATGATCGAAACAGGTGACGGACTTTATAAATCAGGTAATAACCGTGAAATTCCAACAGAGGATTTGACCGTATCACAGGGCGCGCTGGAAGGCTCGAACGTGAACGGCGTTTTGGAAATGACAAAAATGATCGAAATCTTGCGCACATACCAATCCGCGCAGCGTCTGATGCAAAACGATCATGACCGTCAAAGATCAACAATTAAAACACTTGCTGAAGTAAGCTAATAACTAGGAAGGGAGAATACCATGTCTTTAACACTTGATATCGGCGCAACAGGAATGCTGGCTCAACAGCTGAACGTTGACGTTATTTCGAACAACATCGCCAACATGACCACAACAGGTTACAAGCGCCAACGCGCAGAATTCCAGGATCTGCTATACCAGACAAAATTGCGTCCGGGTTCAGCATCCAGCGATGCGGGTAATACAGTCCCCGCAGGTATCCAGCAGGGTCTGGGTGTTAAGGCCGGTTCAGTTTACCGCATTAACGAACAAGGCGCTTTGCAGATTACAGAGAACGAATTGGATCTTGCGATCGCAGGTGACGGATATTTTCAGGTACAATTGCCAAACGGTGATACAGCCTATACCCGTGACGGATCATTCCAGATGAACGAAAACGGTGAAATGGTGACATCTGAAGGTTATCTTTTGGATCCGGGCATTACGATCCCCGAAGATACCGTAGATATTACAATTAACGCGAATGGTGAAGTCCTGTTGAAACTGGCCGGTCAAACCGACCTGTCGAATGCCGGACAAATCCAGCTGACGATCTTCCCGAACGATGCAGGTCTGGAAGCCATCGGGGATAACCTCCACCTTGAAACAACAGCATCGGGCGCACCTGTTACAGGTAACCCCGGTCAGGAAGGCTTTGGGCTTTTGGAACAAGGGGCCTTGGAAGCATCAAACGTCGATGTGGTTCAGGAAATCACAAACCTGATTTCAGCACAGCGTGCCTATGAAATGAATTCGAAAGTCATTCAGGCCGGTGATGAAATGATGGGTACGATCTCTCAGTTGAGATAATAGATAACCAAAAAGTGTAGGGAGCAGAATAATGTATAACGAAGAAAACAACATCGACATCAGACACGAAATCGATTTTCATGCGCCGGCGTGCAGCGAACAAAACGCAATCGTCCTGCCGGTCGCGCTGTTTATCGCCTGTATCGTTGTAACCTTTACATTATTGCTGCTTTCAACACCGGCAATGGCCGCAGGTCAGGTCATCCTGAAAAAAGATGCGATGATCAGCGACAATGTTGTGACAGTCGGTGACATCTTTGAAAACGCAGGCCCCCATGCCGATCATATATTGGCCCCCGCACCTGCCGCTGGCGACAGCATGATTTTGGGCAGCTATGATTTACAGCGTATTGCAACGGCGTTCGATTATAACTGGCAGCCAATGCCGGGCATGAACCAGATCGTTCTGCAACGCGCGGTGACAGAGGTCGAAAAATCAGACATCGCCCGCATGGTCGAAGCCGCCGTACAGGATAAAATGGGCAGCCGTGATCTTGAAGTATCCATAGACAGCGTTATCCCACGCCTGACAATGAACGGCACAGAGGCCCCCGAAATCAGCGTTAAATCAACCCTGATTGACACGATTAACAACAAATTCGATGTCCGTGTTGCGATCAAAAGCGCGAACGGCAGCAGCGAAAATCTGGATTTGAACGGCAAAGTTTACCGCACAACGCAAATCCCTGTTCTGGCTGCAAACTATAAGAATGGTGATGTCATCCACGCAAACGACATCAAGATGATGAATATCCGTCAGGATCAAATCAACCAAAGCATCGCGCTGAAGGCTGATGATCTGGTCGGTATGACACCACGCCGCAGCCTGACATCGGATAAACCGGTTCGCATGGCCGATCTGGAGCGCCCACAGATTGTTAAAAAAGGTGAAATGATCACGATGATCCTGAAAAACGGACCTATGACCCTGACTGCCAAAGGTAAGGCTTTGGATGACGGTGCAAAAGGCGAGACGATCCGCGTCTTGAACACAGAATCAAACCGCACGATCGAGGCACAGGTGACAGCACCGCAGCGTGCGACAATCGCCCTCGAAACAAACAGAATTTAATTTAAATCGTTATAATGAGCAGAAAAAGAGTAAGGAGAGAGACCATGAAAAACAAAGCAACAAAATTGATCGCAATGGCCACCTTGTCAGTCATGTTAAGTGCCTGCGGCACCGCCGACAGAATTGCCAACATCGGTCAGGAACCGGAATTCACAAAAATGGAAAACCCTGTTTATCAAGCCGATTATCAGCCGGTATCCCTGCCAATGCCAACACAAAGCGCAGAGGTTCGCAAACCGAATTCACTGTGGCAGGCTGACCGCCAGACCTTCTTTAAAGATCAACGCGCCGCACAGGTCGGTGACATCCTGACAGTTGTGATCGCGATTGACGATCAGGCCGAAATTGAAAATGAAACATCCCGTTCACGCAGTGGCGGCGAAGGCGTCGATCTGCCGAATGTTCTGGGCTATGAAAGCTATCTTGGCAAAATTTTCCCGGATGCCGTTAACCCAGACGAATTGGTCAATATCGGATCAACCAGCGAAACGAACGGCGAAGGATCGATCGAACGCGAAGAAGAAATCGAACTGGAACTGGCCGCAACCGTAACGCAAGTTTTGCCGAATGGTAACATGGTGATTTACGGTCGTCAGGAAGTCCGTGTGAATTACGAACTGCGCGAACTGAAAATTGCCGGTATCATCCGCCCCGAAGATATCCAGAGCGATAACACCATCAGCCATGACAAAATTGCCGAGGCCAGAATTGCCTACGGTGGCCGCGGACATATCAGTGATGTTCAAAAGCCACGCTATGGTCAGGAATTCTTTGATGTGGTCTTCCCGTTCTAACATCTAACCCTTACAGGAGCATATAAACCTAAACCCTCTGAGAAAAGCCCTTACACCCCGGGCTTACTCAAAATCTAAAAAGGCGCAAATACGTCGTCGGACTACGTCCTCGGGATTTGCGACTAAACCTAAACCCTAAAACGGCTGCCATCACCCCGGCAGCCGTTTTTTCTTGCCGAATCCAAATCACCCCATTAACATAAGCCTTGAAATCGCAACGGTGAAAGGAAACAACATGGCAATGTCACCCAATGAACAGATCAAATTCCTAAAAGTGAAACTCAGAGCCGTGATGGAAAAAAGCCAACAAAACATGAACGCCGGTTTGGATGACCTTGATAAGTTTTACGAGGAAATCCTGACAAAATGCACTGACGAGGTTCAAACAACCTTTGCCAAATACATACAGGATTCACTTGAATATGCAGGCAAGGAAGTAGCAGAACTGACCGATCGAAATGTCGATAACTATCTTTTCACACAAAACAGCCACGAAGACGTCAAAGTCGGCGTAGATTTCGTAATCGCGGTTTTGGGACAGAATGCATCGCCTTTTTTGAAATCCTTAAGAAACGAATTCAAATCTGCCAGCAAATCAGATATGGACGACAAAAACATCGGCTTTCGTTTCCTGCATAAAACAGGACAAAAATTCAAAAAATAGAAATCAGCCTACATGGCATTCTGCGGTTTTTTATCCGTTTTTCTGCCATGCAACGTATCGCGAACGATTGATGTATCGGTTCTGGTCGGATGTGACTTGATTTCATCAAACCGTCTGCGCGCCGCATCTTCACTGGCAAAAGGTATAATTTTTGTGCTATAGGCAATCCCCTCTACGATGCCATAACCGCCATCTGACCATTCAACCAGCTCGAACGTAGCACTGTTGCGGCCCGGCATTTGAAATGTTTTCTTGTCTTTGACTTCCGGTTCCAGTTTTTTACGGATATCTGCCGCCAGTTCTGTCCATTCCATTGTTTTTTCAGGCAGCTTATCTTGGTGTGTAAAATCACGCAGCGACGCTGCACGAAAACCGTTATCCGATGTAACATCGCCATTCATCGCAATTCTTAATGATGCCAGAACATGTTGCATACGGCAAAATTCCTTACATAGACTATATGCGCCCGTATCTTTGAACTGGTTTTTGTTAAATAATTTCGCCATCAAAGACGGTGGCTTTCTGTTTTTTAAAGCTGTCTGAAGATCGGCTGCCGTTTTTTCATCCATTCTTTGCGTCATCTTTTTGATGCGCTCTGCGTAATCTTTCCACGGGCTTTCACCATTTAGGTCCATGGCTTCCATTCTCATGTGATAAAACTGCGTATCATGTCTTTTTTCCGCGCCGGAATGTCCGCCTTTCGAGATATCCTGGCGTAACATATTTGCACCTTTTAAAGCTTTGGGGCTTTTGTCTTCATCGCCTGATAGAATATTTTCAATGTCTGAAACATCGCTTGTTTCTCCCTTTTCGTGAACAGCCAAAACCTCGGCAATTTTTATACTATGTTCCATCGCCGCCGCGTAAAGGTCGTTTAAACCATGAGCTTTCATTCTAGCCTCCCATTGTGTGTACTCTATATGTGTCACTCTATGATATTTATAATATGTTAAATAATGATTAAGACCTGATTTAAAAACTCAGAATCGCAGTGCATTGCTTTTCTTTTGCCTCAATTTTCAAATATGCTAGGGTTTTATATATAAAGGGGAATAAACATCATGAGCACACATATTTGGGAAAAAAATTATCCGCCGGAAATTAAATGGGATACGGAAATCGATGCACCGGCCCTACCTGACTTTTTCGAAGCACAGGCCACCAAGCACCATGACCGCATTTTTCTGAATTTCATGGGCAAAGAATGGTCCTATGCCGAAAGTCGTAAAATGGTCGACCAAATTGCCGCTGGCCTTCAGGAAAACGGTGTCAAAAAAGGTGTCAAAGTTGGCCTGTTTTTGCCAAACACACCCTATTCCGTCTGGTTTTACTATGGCATTCTGAAAGCGGGCGGTACGGTTGTAAATTATAACCCGCTCTATACGTTAAACGAGCTAACCCACCAGATTGAAGACAGTGAAACCGACATTATTGTGACGGTCGATCTTAGCCTTCTTTGTGATAAAACCGATGATCTTTTGGCCTCGACCCGTCTGAAAAAACTAATCATCTGCCCGTTTGACGAAACCCTGCCGTTTCCCAAAAACATCTTGTTCAAATTATTCAAACGCAAAGATATCGCAAAAATCAACTGGGATGATGATCGTTATATCAAATTGGATGCTCTGACCTATTCAAAACATGTGCTGGAACCGCATGATGTTGATCCAATAAACGATGTCGCCGTTCTGCAATATACAGGCGGTACGACAGGCCGTCCGAAAGGCGCGATGTTAACCCATCAAAACATTTACAGCAACGCAGCGCAGGTTGGCCTTTGGATATCGGAGCTGATTAAACCGAACGTACAGACATCTGTTGTTGGCGTTTTGCCGTTTTTTCACGTTTTCGCCATGACCGCCATCATGAATATGGGCATTTATCATGGGATGCGCATCCTGCTGCAGCCGAATTTTGATCTGGAAAAGGTTTTAAAACTGGTTGATTCAGAAAAGCCCGACTTTTTTGCAGGTGTGCCCGCCATCTATAACGCGATGGCCAAACATAAAGACATTGATAAGTACGATTTTTCGTCCCTGCAATATTGTATTTCGGGTGGCGCGCCGCTGCCTAAGGAAGTGCAAAAGCGCTTTGTCGAGAAAACAGGCTGTAAATGGCTGTCGGAAGGCTATGGCCTGACGGAATCTTCACCTGTAGCAACCGTAAATCCTGTGCGCGAAGGTATGAAAATCGGCACAATCGGCCTGCCGATTCCGCAAACCGTTGTTGAAATTCTGTCCCAGGATGACGGCGTCACGCCCATGCCGATCGGTGAAAAGGGCGAAGTCTGCATATCCGGACCACAGGTTATGAAGGGCTATTATAACAAACCGGATGAAACCGCCGAAACCATTAAAAACGGGCGTCTGCATACAGGTGATGTCGGATTTATGGATGAAAAAGGCTATGTCACATTGGTTGATCGTATCAAAGATCTGATTTTGGTGCGCGGGTATAATGTCTACCCGTCACAGGTGGAAGATGCGATTTACAAACACCCATCGGTCGAGGAAACCATCGTCGCCGGCGTGCCCGATGAAGAACGCGGCGAAACCGTCTGGGCATGGGTCAAACCCCGCGAAGGGCGCAGCCTGTCGGCAGATGATCTGAAAACATTCCTGAAAGAGCATGTATCCCCGATCGAGCTGCCCCGCAAAATCATTATTCGCGACGAGCCACTGCCGAAAACAAATGTCGGCAAATTGTCACGCAAAATGCTGCTGGAAGAAGAAGGCATTAAAAAGCCCGTTTAAAGGCTTTTTGGTTGACATAATAAATAGATTCAACTATAGTTTTTGGAAATTCAGCATTTCCAAAAGGATCAAGCCATGTCAGTCAAACGCAGCGTGTCGAAAAAAATTAACCAGTTTCGTGCAAATAATCGCACACTTATCCTGAATACCGGTACGGCAGCAACTGCGGGCGGCGTACTTGGCGGTTTGGTTCTGGCCGGTGTAATGCCCCCCCTAGGTTTACTTGGTCTGGTCGTGGTTCCACCGGCTTTAATGACGGTATCCAGCAATAACAAGCGGGACTGCTTTTACTTTTTCAAAGAGGACTCTATCAAAAAAGATCTATATCCAATGTGCGCGTTAAAAGATTGGGAAAAAAAAGAATATGAGGGCTATGCCCGCGTAAAGGTTTCACATCACCAGTCAACATCGATTTACATCAGCCTCGATAAAACCAGAAACCTTAAGGCGCAATTCAATCAAACAAAATCAGCCAAAAAGAAGGCAAAAATCCAGAAAAAGCTGGATCGTCAGGTCCGCTATCGCAACGATATTCTGACATCAAAAACTGTGGTTGCCGCACCACGCCAAAACTAGGCGCGCAGCTGACCACCCGTTTTTGCATTCACGTTATCAATGATTTTCTGACTGACGGCTTCAATGTCTTTATCCGTCAGGGTTTCCGATTTCGGCTGTAACACAACATTTACCGCGACAGATTTCTTGCCGTCTTCAACGCCTTTACCCTGATAAATATCAAACACATCGACATTAACGATCAGGTTTTTATCGGCCGAAGCTGTGGCACGCACCAGATCCGCGGCGCTGACACTATCATCCACCAAAAAGGCAAAATCGCGCCCGACCGGCTGCAAAGCATGCAATTCAATCATTTTAAAGGCGTTTGATTTATTTTTCGGTACCGGAATTTCCTCGACAAACAGCTCGAAACCGACCGCCTTGGTTTTGACACCCAGTTTTTGCAGGACTTCGGGATGTAATTCACCGAAATAGGCCAAGACGTTGCGGCCCAAACGTAGCGCCGCAGAACGACCGGGGTGATACCATTCTGGCGTATCATCCGATAACGGCATACGTTCTGCATCCAGACCAAAGGCTGCACATACAGCAAAAACATCCGCCTTCACATCGTAAAAATCAACCGTACGTGCCTCGCCGGCCCAATGACGGGCACTGGCATTTGATACACGTACACCCGAAGCCAGCAGGGTCTGATCCTCGGCTTTTTGAGAATGATAGACATGGCCGATTTCAAAAAATGCCGCATCAGCCAGCGCCTTATCCGTATTTTTCTGGGCTGCCGTCAACAGGTTCGGCAACGTCGACGGGCGCATTTGCTCCAATTCCAATGAAATGGGGTTCGTCAAACGTAATTGGCTGGCTGCCTGTTTATCATTCGCCCCAAAAAGCATGGCGGTATCATGATCCATAAATGACCATGTTACCGTTTCATTCAAACCGCGGCCTGCCAAAAGACGACGCAGCTTTGCCGCGCGCTGCTGCGTAACGGTCAAAGGTGTGACAGATGTAACTGACGGGCGATCCAGCGATACAGCCTCGATATGATCATAGCCATAGACGCGCAGAATTTCTTCGACCAGATCGGCACTACCATCCATATCAATATCCGGGCGCCATGAGGGAGCCGTCACATGCCATTCCTGATCCGATTTTTTGTCTATTTCAAAGCCAAGCGCTTTTAGAATGTCAGCCTGAACCGCAGGATCGATATCAATACCGCCCAATTGCTTGACACGTACAGGGTCAAAAACAACACATACGCCTTCATGTTGACCGTCACCTGCCTGTATGACGCTGCCGGCTTCACCGCCGCAAAGGTCAAGTATCATGCGGGTTGCGAACTCCATACCTTCAAACGTAAAGACCGGGTCAATGCCGCGCTCGAAACGATAGCGCGCGTCACTATTCAAATTCAGCGCACGTCCTGTTTTGGCGATTGATACCGGATTAAAATAGGCACATTCCAGATAAACATCGGTCGTGTTTTCATCAACAGATGATCCTTCACCGCCGATGATACCGCCCAAACCCAGCAGATTTTTTGAATCGTAAATTCCAACAGCGCCTGCCGGAATATCCTCATAGGTTTTATCATTCAAAGCTTCAAGGCGCTCGCCGCCTTTTGTCAGTTTTACCTGAATGTCGCCATCCAGCTTTGATATATCATAGACATGCAGCGGACGCGCAAAGGCCAGCGTCATGAAATTCGTGATATCGACCAGTACTGAAATCGGACGCAGCCCCACAGCCGTCAAACGGTCTTTTAGCCATTTCGGGCTTTCGCCGTTTTTGACGCCTTTGATCGTACGTCCCAAAAACAGCGGGCAGCCGTCAATCGCTCCGGCATCAATCATGACATTCGTTTTGCTGTCAAAGGCCGCAGGCACGGCTGAAAAATCAGGTGTTTTCAACTTTCCAAGGCCGCTGGCGGCCAAATCGCGAGCAATCCCGTATATGCCACATGTATCTGGGCGGTTCGGAGTCACTTCAATTTCAATCACAGGCTCGTCTAGACCCAGAACTTTTGCCGCAGGTGCGCCGATTTCGGCATCTTCCGGCAGTTCAATAATACCATTATGCTCGTCTGAAATGCATAGCTCGGATTCTGAGCAAAGCATTCCGTTTGATTCAACGCCGCGAATGCTGGCCTTTTTCAACGTCACATCCAGACCCGGTACGTACGCCCCTGATGGCGCGAAAACGCCCTTGATGCCTTGACGGCAATTCGGTGCACCACAGACAACCTGCAGTTTTTCAGATCCCGTATCAACCGTTGTCACATTCAGTTTGTCGGCATCGGGGTGTTTTTCACAAGTTTCGACATATCCGACGACATAACCTTCAAAGTCTTTCGATCGGTCGATCACCTTTTCAACCTCGATCCCCAGTGATGTCAGGCGATCGGTGATTTCATTCAGACCCGCATCCGTATCCAGATATTCCTTGAGCCATCCAAGTGTAAATTTCATCTGTCTTATCCTTTAAATGTTCTGTTCGGCTGATCGTACGGGCCAAAACTGTAATGCTGCAGCCAGCGCAGATCAGGTTCAAAGAATGTCCGTAAATCAGGTATGCCGTATTTCAGCATCGCCAAACGGTCCAGCCCCGCACCAAAGGCAAAGCCCTGATATTCGTCAGGATTAATGCCGCAGTTTTTCAAGACATTCGGGTGCACCATGCCGCAGCCCAGAATTTCCAGCCAATCATTACCCTCGCCCATCACCAGTTTACCGCCGCTGCGGTCACAACCGATATCCATTTCCGCTGATGGTTCGGTAAAAGGGAAATAATGCGGGCGGAAACGCACCGGAAAATCATCCAGCCCGAAAAACGCCTTGATAAAGTCAATCAGGCAGCCCTTTAAGTGCCCCATATGAATGTTTTTATCTATGACCAGCCCCTCGATCTGGTGGAACATCGGGGTATGTGTCGCATCATAATCACTGCGGTAAACCTTGCCCAACATGATCGATTTGATCGGCGGCTTTGTTTCCTGCATGACGTGAATTTGCACGGTCGATGTGTGGGTACGCAACAAACGACGAGCTTCATCGCCGTCTTGACCCTCATGGTCGGGCAAATAGAATGTGTCATGCATCTGGCGTGCCGGGTGGTTCGGCGGGAAGTTCAAGGCATCAAAATTGTGAAATTCATCTTCGATGTCCGGACCTTCGGCCACGGAAAAGCCCATATCGGCAAAAATGGCCGTAATCTCTTCGATAGCCTGTGAAAGGGGGTGTACGCTGCCGCGACGTTCGAACCGGGGGGACAATGTGATGTCGATTTTTTCGGTCTTAAGGCGTGCATCCAGCTCTTTTTTCTTCAGCTCTTCGGCCTTATTGTCAATGACATTCGCGATTTCGGTTTTTAAAAGGTTCAGGGTCTGGCCCATTTCCTTGCGCTGCTCAGGCTCCATCCCGCCCAGCGTTTTCATGATGCCTGTCACGCTGCCTTTTTTTCCTAAGGCCCGTACGCGTACATCTTCCAATGCGTTCATATCATTGGCGGCGGCCACTTCCTGTGTGATTTCCTGTTTCAGATTGTCCAGATTCTGCATATCTAACCCTGTTTGTCTTTATATTTCCTATTCTTTTACACGGATTCCCCACGGTTTTAAAGAAAAACCACGCCTATTCCGTCCCCGGCGCAAGTGTGACCTCAAGACCTTTCAAATCACTATGCATCAAAATCTGGCAAGACAGGCGCGAATTATCTTCAACTTCAAAAGCCTCGTCCAGCATTTCAACCTCTTCTTCGCCGGGCGGCGGGATTTTATCGAGCCATTGGGGCGCTACATAAACATGGCATGTCGCGCACGAACAACAGCCGCCGCATTCAGCCTTAATCGGCAATTCGTTATCGCGGATGATTTCCATGATGCGCCAGCCCGACAGGGCGTCGACCTTTTGTTTATGGCCTTCGCGGTCTGTTACATAGATATAAAGATCATCATCGCTCATTTTTTTGTTCCTTTATAAAGTTGTCTTAAGACATCGACCAGCGCCGCGTTCAAAACGGTGATAACCGCCCAGCTCATGATTGTTCCGATAGCATATAGGCCAAAGCGCGCGGTTGTTTGCAGGTCATCGCCCGTTGCGGCAGGCGCCACCAGTGAAAGCGCAAACATAAAAATCAGCAAGACAGGCAGCGTCGAAACAAACCCGACGCCAATCAAAAGAAAAGAAAACCAAGACCCCTGCACGCGTTTTAAATAGCCCTTGATACTGCCGCCAACAGCTGTCACAAGGTGTAACAAACCATATTTTAACATCCAGAACATAATAATCAGACCTGCCGTGACGATAATCATCTGGTCAGGCGATACATTTTCTCGTCCTTCCGGCATTTCAAGGCGTTGGGATAGACCGAAAGTAATCAGCGCCATTGCCATCTGAAACAGGATATAGCAGCAAATTGATGCTTTCATATCATCCCGGCGCTGATCCGCATAATGATCATCCAATGGCAATTGGCCGGCAAATTCACCCATCACCTGCAGGCGTGTCTGCACAAAAACATACCAGGCAAAGGTAGCTGTGGCCGGCAAGCCATATAAAAACGTATTCAGGCGGTTATCACCGACCTCTTGCCAATCAATGACGATATAACTGAAAAACCCCAGAACAATCGGCACAACAGCCCATTTCAGCAGGGTGTGGTAATGACTTTTTACAAAGACATATGCGTTGGCCGTTGCCTCCATCATACTGATGTCGGGCCGTGCTTGGGGCTGTTTTTGCGGTGTGAAGTCGTTCATGCTAGAAAATTAGCACCGTTTTTAGTTCACACCAAGTTTTTCTTGCAGGCTAGAGCTTGATGTCGTGTATTGAAAGCGTAATTTTTTATCAGGATAAATATATCTGAAGGCCTGCTGGGCCATCAGCGCGCTTTCATGAAAACCCGATAAAATCAGCTTTAATTTCCCGGGATAATAATTGATGTCGCCAATCGCAAAAATACCGGGTGTCGAGGTTTCGAATTTCTCGGTATCCACCGGAATCAGATTTTCATGCAAATTTAAACCGAAATTGGCCACGGGGCCCAGTTTCATGGTCAGCCCGAAAAAGGCCAGCAACGTATCGCATTCAACATCATATTCCCCGCGTTCTTTCGATTTCAAGGTCACGGCCTGCAGCTGGCCGTTTATACCGTGAAGGGCGATGGGCTGGGCTGTGTGCAATTGCATTTCATCATTCGCAACCAGTGACCGCATTTTATTAACACTGTCGGGCGCGGCGCGGAATTCATCGCGGCGATGTACCAATTGCATTGATTTTGCCAGCGGGTGCAAGTTTAACGTCCAGTCCAGCGCGGAATCACCCCCGCCCGCAACCAGAATATTTTTATCGCGGAACTGGTCCATTTTGCGCACAGCATAAAAGACGGATGTGCCTTCGAATTCTTCAATGCCTTTGATGGGGGGCTTTTTGGGGGTAAAGCTGCCGCCACCCGCCGCAATCACGATGACTTTGCCTTCGATGACAGTTTCGGCATCGGTTTTAATGCGCCAGCCGCCATCTTCAGTTTTCTCAACGCTTTCAACCATTTCATTAAACGTGAAGGCCGGATTAAACGGTTTGATCTGTTCCAGCAGTTGATCAGTCAGCTCCTGCCCTGTTACAACAGGTAGGGCCGGAATATCATAGATCGGTTTCTCGGGATAAAGCTCCGCACATTGGCCGCCCGGTTTGTCCAGAATATCCACCAAATGGCATTTGATATCCAAAAGGCCCAATTCAAATACGGCAAAAAGGCCGACAGGGCCCGCACCAATGATAATCGCATCTGTTTTTATGGTCTCAGTCATGGGTGAAGGTATAAGGGGATTCTATAACGAAATCAATTTCTGTTTTTTACCGGTCGTTCGTGTCAGGCTGTTCAGGTTTCTCGACACAGCCACGTCATTGAATTCCGAAAGGATACTGCGTATCTTGTCATCAGATACATCGGTATAAAGTTTTTTCATTGTGAACTTACCGTTTTTATCCAGCAGGTAATTCGTATCGTCAAGCTCGCCAACCGTGGAGCCGCCCAACAACGTCAGATGCTTTTCCTTTAGGATATTCAGGTGATCTTTCAGGAATTCTTCGTCTTCGCCAATTGGCTCGGGCCCTGCTTTCGAATTAAAGACTTCTGACAATGCATTGCGCAAGTATTCGCGCCCCTTGGCACTGCCGAAATTCACCGCGCTGAAATCATAATCCTGCATTGTGCCGCTGTTAAAAAAGGCCTCGAACGCCGTTTTACGGTGTAATTGTAAATCGGGTTTGTCCGTTTTCAAGCTGGCCAGATCGAAATCCAGTTTTTCCAAGGTCATATAGGTGACTTCGTCAAAATCAACGTTCAAGGTTTCAAAGGGGAAATTATCTGCCGCAAAATAGGCCGCAATATAATCCAGCATAAACGTATATTGAAAAGAAAAAGCGTCAGCTTCGATAAATCTGGTGAAAACACATTTTGCCCAGGGGTTCATCAAAAAATATGAATTCAGCTGCAGTTCTTCCAGCCCCTCACATTCAGAGAATTGGCGCGCCTGCCACAGGTGGCGGGTTTCATGTGCGATTGTAAATAAAAGGCCGAGGTCGTCCATTTTGGGATTCAGGACAAGATGGTCATAGGGCTCACTGGTGTTTCCGGCTTGCGTTTTGGGCAGGCTATTGTCGAATTCGATATTGATATTCTCACGATCCAGCCAATCAATAATATCAGCGCCCATCGGCGAACAGCGCATATTTTCAACCAAACGCTGCAAACGCAGATAATTACATTCATTATTTTGATTGGCTTTACCCATAGCACCCGACTTTCTTATTATGATAACTAATTTGCCCGACTCGCAAGGTTATGTCAATATTTTTCATGATTTTATTCTTAAATATTACATGCTAGGCTTTGCGCATGACAGAAAACAGCACATATCACATTCACCTTTTATCTGATTCAACCGGCGGCACGCTGAATGCGATTATCAAGGCTTGTTTGGCGCAGTTCAATGATATGGAGCCGACCGAACATCTTTGGAACCTTGTGCGTAACGACCGCCAGCTGAAACGGGCGATTGACGGTATTCGCGCCAACCCGGGGCCTGTGTTTTACACTTTGGTGGATGAAACCCTGTCGGCACAGCTGATCAAAACCTGCGAAGCGCTGAACCTGCCCTGTACGGCGATTATGCAGCCGGTCTTATCGGTGTTCAGTTCATGGTTCGGCCTGGAAAGCAAGGACGAACCCGGCCTGCAGCATAAATTGAACGAAGCCTATTTCCACCGTATGGATGCGGTTGATTATGCCCTACACCATGATGACGGGCAGAAAACCGGAAGATCGCTGGAGGAAGCCGACGTTATTCTGGTCGGGGTATCCCGCACATCGAAAACACCGACCTGCATTTATCTGGCAAACCGCGGGGTCAAGGCCGCGAACATCCCGTACGTGCCCGGTATTCCACTGCCCGATGTGATCAAAACCCTGAAAAAGCCGATGTTTGTCGGGCTGACGGAAACGCCTGACCGTCTAATTGAAATCCGCCGCAATCGTCTGCGTCAGATTGGCCAGAACACGGAAACTGATTATCTGGACCGCGAAAAGGTCGAGGACGAGGTCCGCACCGCGCGTAAATTATATACCCAGATGGGCTGGCCCGTAATTGATGTCACCCGTCGATCGATCGAGGAAACAGCTGCCGAAATCCTGTCGCTTTTGAACCGTAAACGCGAAAACGAACAGGAAAAACGTAATAAGGACGCCGCATCATGATCCGCGCAGGTGTGATCGGCTGGCCTGTCGCCCATTCCCTATCCCCGCAATTGCACGGATACTGGCTGGAGAAATACGGTATCACAGGGCGCTATGACGCCATCCCCATTGAGCCCGATAAATTCGAGCCATCCGTTCGCAAACTGTTTGATGAGGGTATTGCCGGCTTTAATGTCACACTGCCCTTCAAAAGCCGTATTATGCCCCTTTTGGATGATATTACTCCACGTGCGGATGCAATCGGGGCCGTAAATACTGTCGTTGCCATGCAGGGCGGCGGTATTTTAGGTGATAATACCGATGCCTATGGATATATCCAAAGTCTGAATCATCAACAGCCCGACTGGCACAACAGGGTTAAAAATGTCTGCATTCTTGGCGGTGGGGGTGCTGCCAAAGCCATTGCTTATGCTCTTTTGGAAGAAAACATACCTGAAATCAGTATTTATAACCGCACACTGGAAAAAGCACTTAATATCATCGATCATTTCAAACCGCTAAAAACGGAAAGCCAGCTGTACGCGTACAGAGACCTTGATCTTGAAGATGACCTGGGTAAATGCGATCTTTTGATCAATACGACACCATTGGGGATGACAGGCCAACACCCTTTAATAATTGATTTATCCCCCTGTTCCGATCATACGATCGTATCAGATATTATTTATGCTCCCCGAAAAACCGACCTGCTGTTACAGGCTGAAAAACGCGGCTTAAAAACCGTTGAGGGCCTACCGATGCTGTTGTATCAGGCCGTACCCGGTTTTGAATATTGGTTCAATAAACACCCTGAAGTCGATAGCGGGTTAATCGAAATGATGCAAAAGGCAGCTGCACAATGATTATTATCGGCCTGACAGGATCAATCGGCATGGGCAAATCAACGGTCGCCCGCATGCTGGAAGATATGGGTATCCCCTTTCATGATGCCGATGCCGCAGTCCACAAGGCGCTTGGTCCGCACGGGGCGGCGATTGAACCGATATCAAGGATTTTTCCGGACGTCATCGATCATGCCCCCGATACGAACGCCCCCTTTATTGATCGCCAGAAACTGGGGCAAATCGTTTTCAACGATGATGAAAAAATGAAACAACTGGAAGATATTTTGCACCCGATCGCCCGCGCATCCAGCGATGTATTTCTGGATGAGTGCCGCGATCAAAAGCTTGATTTTGCGGTGCTGGACATTCCGCTTTTGTTTGAAACCGGCAGTGAAAATCGGGTTGATGTTACATTCTGTGTATCGGCCGACCCTGACGTACAAAAGGCACGCGTGATGGCCCGCCCGCATATGACTGAGGAAAAATTCCACCAGATTCTGGCCCGCCAGATGCCGGACCGCGAGAAACGCCGCCGCGCAGATCATGTCATTCACACGGATGTGTCGCTTGATGAAACGCGAAATCAGCTTATATCGATCCTTGACAGTTTAAAGGAGATTAAGACATGAATAAATTCACCCTATTGGCGACAGCCATTTTGCTATCTGTTACGCCCGCGATCGCCCAGAACATGGATGACGACGAAGTTCTGGTCGACGGCGACACGCGCGCTGTAATTGAAAGTGATGTTCTAGTCGACGAGAATACGGAAGTCATTATAAATAATGACGAAGCGCCGGAGAAACCCGTTGCAGTCATTGTCGAAAAATCCGACTGGGAAGATATGCAGGGCATGCGCAACCTGTCCGATTTTAATGATGCTATGCTTTCGACCGATCTGTACCGTCTATTGGAAACGGGCGAGCCCTATACCATTTTCGCACCGACCAATTCCGCATTCGGGCGTATGGGACTGACCAAGAAAAAACGTCTTCAGGACCCTGAAAAGCTTGATATCTTGCGCAAAACCATTGCCTATCACATCGCCCCCGGCCTCTACATGGCTGAAGATTTGAAAAACGGTCAATATATTTCAACCCTTGAAGGGGCTAAGATTAAAATCAGGGCCGGTGCCAATAATATCTATGCCGAAGAAGGTCAATTGCGCAAAAAAGACATCGAACTTGACCATATTATCATTCACACAATCGACGAAGTACTAACACAGGCGCAATAAACTATGGAAGAAATCGAAATATCTACAAATGAAAATGCCGTTGCAACAGGCCTTGAACTGACCGTTGCAAAATTGGGCGACTGGACTGCCGAATTCTACCAGATGCTGCCGAATATCATTGTCGGTATCTGCATATTGGCGTTGTTTCTTCTGGTATCCCTTGGTATACGACGCGGATTGAAAAAATACTTCATTCGCACCCAGCGCCTCGATTTGGGACGTTTGATGTCCGTTTTCGCCTTTTGGGCCCTGATGTCGGTCGGCTTTCTGATTTTTCTAACGATTATCATCCCGTCCTTAAAACCTGTTGATCTTCTCGCCAGCCTGGGTTTCGGGTCGATTGCATTCGGTTTTGCCTTTAAGGATATCCTATCGAACACCTTGGCAGGTTTCTTGATTTTATTGCGACAGCCCTTTCGCCGCGGCGACCAGATATCGGTTGACGGAATGGAGGGCACCGTGCAGGCTATCGAACCCCGCGCCACGATTATCCGCACCTATGACGGCAGTGATGTCATTATCCCGAATACGACGATCTATACCAGTAATGTTATTGTGCATACATCGCACGCCATGCGCCGCACAGAAATCGAGCTGACGATCGGCTATGTCTATAATATCCGCAAGATCACCAAACTGATACAGGATGCGCTGGCCCCGATCGAAGAAATCAAAAAAGACCCCGGCCCGCAGGTTTTATGTTGGGAGCTGGGCTCGACATCCCTTGCCATTCGTGTGCGCTGGTGGATTGATTCCGACCGGGCATCACAGAATATATCGCGATCCCGCGCTGTGCAGGCGATTAAGGAAGCCTTTGATGCCAATGACATCGACCCGACCGACCCACAGCTGATTTATTATCAGCAAAGCAGCCCTTTTGCGCCTGAAGGCGGCGACAAGATTGATAAAGATGTTATTAAAACCAATGATGCCGATTTCGGCCCGCCGCCCGAATTGATCGTCTCCAAAAATGATCCGGAAGCCCATAAAATCAAGCTCGATTCAAAGGAAGAAACCCTGCTGCCCGAAAACTGATATCAAGCCTGCAATCTTATCCCCAGGCTTGCCACATCAACAGCATCCAGACCGATATCAAAATTCAGCGCACTGTGGGTCAGGGCTCCAATAGAAATGACATCAACCCCGCTGGCCGCAATATTCTGAATGGTGTTCAGATTGACGTTACCCGAGGCCTCCAGAACAGTTTTTCCTGCATTTAACCGGACAGCTTCGGCCATATCACGCGGGTCCATATTATCCAGCATGATGATATCGGCCAATTCGGTTTCTAAAACCCGTCTAAATTGAGCCAATGTATCGACCTCGATTTCAATTTTAACGGTATGCCCGACATAGGCGCGCGCTTTTTTCAATGTTTTAACGACATCACCGCAATTGGCCGCAATATGGTTGTCTTTAATCATCACACAATCATCAAGGCGCATACGGTGCGGGAAACCGCCACCACAACGCACCGCATATTTTTCAACCGCGCGCAGCAACGGCGTTGTTTTACGGCTGCAGGCGATTTTCGGGCTATGCGGTTTTGCCGCCTGAACCATTTTATCGGTCAGACTGGCAATTCCCGACAGACGGCCCATAAAATTTAACGCGACGCGTTCCGCCATTAAAATAGATGCCGTCTTGCCGGAAACACTGGCAATCAGATCGCCTTTTTTGATCTTATCGCCATCTTTTATGTTGGCTTTAAAATCCAGCCTGTCATCAATCAGCCCAAAAGCTGTACGTGCCAGATCCAGCCCGCACAAGATACCTTCCTGCCGGCTGACAAAATGATATGTGGATTGATGGTCCGCCTCAATTGTTGCCTGCGTCGTCAGGTCGCCGCCCAGACCCAAATCTTCCTCAAGGGCGCGTTCGACCAGATTTTTCATTGTAATTTTATTCATCATGCCGATACCTCCTGCACCATTGGCAATTTATGACTGACAAGACTGCGGTGTTTCCATTCATTGTGCCTTTCGGGATAATCGGTGCGATAATGCCCGCCGCGGCTTTCCGTACGGGTGCGCGCCGCCTTGGTGATCAGCAGGCACACACGCGCCATATCCTCGATCTCTGTATCCAGACCACTATATTCGGCAAGAATGCTGTCAAAGAAATATTCTGCATCTGCCAGATCATATTCATTGCGCAAAATACCGACATATTCTGTCATGGTCCGGCGCATCGCATTGATTACCTTCGCTTTTAAAACAGGGTTTAAATAGGCCGTACGTTTTTGGCGTACGTGTGGCAAAACTTGACCGTCCTTGCCCGACAGAACTTTCCATTTTTGTTTAATGTCCCGTGCCGATGCACGGCCCATGATGACCGCCTCCAGAACCGAATTGCTGGCCAGACGATTTGCGCCGTGGAAACCTGTCGATGCAGCCTCGCCGATCACCCAAAGGCCCGCTGTAGATGATCTGCCATTGCGGTCTGTTGCAACGCCGCCCATGTGATAATGGGCGGCTGGCGTAACCGGTAACAGATCCCGTGCAGGGTCCAGATCCAGAGATTTTGATGTTTTCTGCAATGTATAGAATTCGGATGTATCGATGTGGCGACAATCCAGATAAACCTCGCGCCCCATGCGCTGCTGACCCAATATGGCACGCGCAACGATATCACGTGGCGCCAGTTCAGCCATCGGGTGTACGTCTGTCATGAAACGTACGCCTTTATCATTCACCAGCGTTGCGCCGTGGCCACGCAGAGCCTCTGTCATCAGCGGCAGTGATCCAGCCTTGTCGCATTTCAGGGCGGTTGGGTGGAACTGCATAAATTCCAAATCAGCCAGATCCGCACCGGCCTTTTCGGCCAACGTAATCGCCTGTCCGGTATTGGTAACAGGGTTTGTCGTCTCCGAATAAAGCCCTGCCGCACCGCCTGTCGCCAGTATAACAGCAGGCGCGCGAAGTGTGTACGTGCTCGCACGCCCTTGCTTTTCAAAGACGACCCCGCCTACGCCGCCATCTTTATATTTCAACAACTCGATAACCTTGGCCTGATCAATAATATCGATATAGGGGGCAGATTTTATCTTGTCCCACAGAACGGGCATTAAGGCACGGCCAAAGCCGTCACCTGAATCCGCTTTTAAAACGCGGTGCGCATCGTGTCCGCCTTCGCACGATAGAATATAGTTAAATCCATCATCTTCGACCGAAAACTGAACACCGTTCATTTCTAAATATCCGACAATCGATCTGGCCGTAGCGGTATAGTGTTTTGCAACTTTTTCATCGACAACTTCTGCGCCGGCCTTGACTGTATCGCGCGCATGGGCGGCAGGTGTATCGTCGGGCCCAACGGCGGCAGCCAAACCGCCCTGCGTCCAAAGGCTGGAACAATCCCCGCCGATTTTGCCCGTCGTGACCAGCGCAACCTTTAAAGGGGCGGCAGACAACGCGGCGACACATCCAGCGGCACCACTTCCGACAATAATGACATCATAATCTTTCATTTTTGTTTCTCCTTTTACACAGGGACCGCCAGCATGCGTTCAACGGCTGCGCGGGCACGCTCGGCAATGGCTGGGTCAACCGTAACTTCGGTTTGCCGGGTTTGAAGGGTTTTTAAAATTTTCGGCAATGTAATCCGCTTCATATGCGGGCATAGATTGCACGGGCGTACAAATTCGACATTCGGGTTTTGCACCGCGACATTATCCGACATCGAACATTCGGTAATCATGACAACGCGGGCAGGCTGTTTATTCTGTACGTAATCCGCCATCGCCTTGGTCGAGCCCGAGAAATCAGCCTCGTCCACCACTTCGGGCGGGCATTCGGGGTGCGCCAAAACAACGGCATCCGGCCAGGCCTTGCGGTATGCGCGGATATTTTCGGGTGTGAAACGTTCGTGCACCTCGCAGCTGCCGGCATAGGTCAGAATTTTCTTTTTTGTCTGGCGCGCAATATTTTTCGCCAGATACTGATCGGGGATCATCAAGACCGTATCGCTGTCAAAACTTTCGACAATCGCGAGCGCATTGGAAGACGTACAGCAAATATCGCTTTCGGCTTTGACCTCGGCGGAGGTATTCACGTAGGTCACGATCGGCACACCCGGATATTTTTCACGCAGCAGACGTACGTCCGCCGCTGTAATGGAGGATGCCAGTGAACAGCCCGCCTTCATATCAGGGATCAGAACCGTTTTTTCAGGTGAAAGGATTTTGGATGTTTCCGCCATAAAATGTACGCCCGCCTGAACAATAATATCCGCATCGGTTTTGGCAGCCTGCTGGGCCAGTTGCAATGAATCACCTGCAAAATCGGCAACGCAATTGAAAATTTCAGGGGTCATATAGTTATGCGCCAGAATAACAGCGCCCATTTCTTTTTTCAGGCGGTTGATCGCATAGATATAGGGGGCATGTTCGCACCATTCCATTTCAGAAATAACTTTACGTACAGGCTCGTAAAGATCTGCCGTCTGTCGTGCAACCTCTGCTGTAAATTGTAAAACCTGTGGTCTTTCTATTGTATCTAGCATTTTATCACTCCGATTCTTTTATGCTCATTTAGAGTATAATTAAAATATATGCTCTTTTTGAGTATAAGTCAAGAGGTGTTGAAAATATTTTTCTAGATCATTTGATAAACTCGCTTTACCCTTGCCTTAAGGAGAGACCAATATGCGCACACTTATCGTTATACCCGCCCGTTACGGATCAACACGGCTGCCCGGCAAACCGCTGGCTATGATTGCGGGTAAAACCATGCTGCAGCGTGTATACGAGCTGGCACAATCCTCAACAGCGGATTTTAAAAATGTGGATGTATTGGTGGCAACAGATGATACGCGCATCATGGATCATGCAGCCGAAATCGGCGCCCCAGCGGTCATGACGCCCGAATCCTGCCCGACGGGTACCGACCGCGCCTTCGAAGCTGTTAAAGCATCAGGCCTGTCGCCCGATGTTGTTTTGAATTTGCAGGGCGACGCGCCATTAACACCGCCCCACTTCATTCGCCAGATGATCCGTGCGTTTGATGTAACGCCCGTTCCTGATGTCGTCACGCCTGCCTATCAGCTGACATGGGACCAACTAGACGACATGCGAAATAGTAAAAGACAGACCCCTTTTTCCGGCACCAGCGTGATCTGCGGGCCTGACGGCTATGCCTTATGGTTTTCAAAAAACATCATCCCCGCCATCCGCAAGGAAGATAAACTGCGCGTATCAGATGGTTTATCGCCCGTTATTCGCCATATTGGCCTTTACGCCTATCATTATCCGGCATTGGAAAAATATGTGACCCTGGACCAGAGCCGATACGAGCAACTGGAAGGTCTGGAACAATTACGCCTGCTGGAAAACGGCATGCGCATTAAAATCGAGATCATTGATCCGAAAGGCGAGCCCATTCACGGCGGCGTCGATTCACCTGAAGATATAGAACGTGTGGAACGCGTCCTGGCCGCGAAGCATTAATACTTAAAATTACAATTTTATGGAGCAGATAAAATGACGACAAAATTGATTATAGCCAGACACGGCAATACGTTCGAACCTGATGAAACACCGCGCCGCGTTGGCGCGCGCACCGATTTGGAATTGGTGGAAAAAGGTATTGTGCAGGCAACGCAGCTTGGCACATGGTTGCAAATGCAGGATTTAAACCCGCAGCGTATCATCGCCGGGCCGTTGAAACGTACTCGCCGCATGGCGGAAATCGCACGTGGCGTCATGTATCACGATGACAGCGAAAAACCGAATGTGGAAATTGACGAGCGGCTGCGTGAAATTGACTATGGCCCTGACGAAGACCTGCGTGAGGAAGAAGTCGTAAACCGCATCGGCGCGGATGCTATCGCAAAATGGGATCAGGACGCAATCGTGCCCGAAGGATGGAATGTCGACCCGGACGAGTTGCAAAAACACTGGCAGGACATTGCAAATGACATTACGCAGAATAACGAAAATGAAATCGTTCTGGTTGTTACCAGCAATGGTGTTGCCCGTTTTGCCCCCTATCTGACAGGTAATTTTGCAGGTTTCAAATCTAAATTTTCGCTGAAACTGGCAACCGGTGCCGTCGGCATTCTGAACTTTGACGGTAAAGACTGGCAGGTCGAGGACTGGAACATCCGCCCGCATAAAGAATTAGAAGAGTAAAAATAAAAAAAGCCCCCCGTTTCCGGAGGGCTTTAATTTTTATAGCAGCGCTATTACTTAGGCTTGTTACCACCGAACTTGAAGCCACCGTTACCGCCACCACGCTTTGGCGTGTTGTCGTTGTCGGCTTTCTTTGGTGATGTGCCCATCAATGCGGCATATGCCTGACCCGCTTCTTGCGGTGTTGGCAATGAAGCAGCTGCGCTCATCAAAAGCTGGCTAACAGCTTCTGGGCTCATGCTGGCTGTGATGCCGTACAATGTCTGGCTGATCATTGTTGTCGGGATTTCATCTGCAAAGCCCATAACAGCGTTTGCGATTTCATCTTCTGACATGTGTTTCGCGTTGTCCAGGAATGAACCGAAACGGTCAGCTTGCATTTCTACCATCATTTTGAATGGCTCTGGCAGTGGCAATTGGCTTGCCGCAGCAGAAAGGGCCGCACCCATGTCATCCTGACCAGGCTGGTTCAAAGACTGCTTCAGACCTTGTGCAATTTGCATCGCAACTTGTGGGTCTTTCAGGCTTGATACCAGGCTTTCGATTGTTTGATCCATTTCAGATGCATCGAAAGAGCTCAGCAACAGAGAAATACCTGTGCTTGTTTTTTCGCCGGCCAACAGTTCCTGTACGTCAGCAACGATGTTTTCAACGTCGTCTTGTGTCAAAGCGTCTACAAGAGCGCCTTTGATTACAGCTTCCAGTTCTTCAGGGCTTGGGTTACCGCTTTGTACCAAAGCTTCGATTTCAGCCTGAACGCCTTCCAGACCGATAAGTGTTTTTTCGATTGTCGCTGTTTGTTTTGCAGCAAATTCGTTGAACGCTTCTTTAAGCAGTTTAATGCCTTCGTTACCGTCAAATTTCATAGTATGTACTCCTTATCGCTATAGTTTCTGCGCAGAACAAAATTCATCCTTCCGAACGCAGAGAATCATCATTGAATGAACTATCCCTATCTTTAAAGGAGCGATTCGGTTATGTCAAGATTGTTTATGAAAAGATTTTATGGGAGTCGAATATGGTCAAGCAAGAACATCCAGCAGTGAATCCTGCATTTCATCGGCTGTTTTAATCACGCTGACATTTGCTTTATAGGCGATCTCTGCCGTCAGCAAATTTACCGCCTCTTCTTCCAGCGAAATATTCGGCACGGAGACATAGCCGTCATTATCTGCCAGTGCAGAATCCGGGCTGTAGGTTTTAAAAGTCGGATTTTGACGCGTCTGAACCGATACCTCGACGCCCGTACCGTTTGATGATAAAACAGCATCTTTGGCCTCGTAATTCGAGCTGGAGACATTGGCAATATTTTCGGCAGAAACTGCCGTTTTCGCGCTTTGCCCGCGCAGACCTGATAATGCAATGGATATTGCGTCCAAATTCTTCTCCACCTCTCCCATTATTACATTAACAAAAAAGCCCTAAATTTCTGTTAAGTCTTGATGCTTTTGAAAGGCAATGTATGATAATAGACATGAAATATGCAGCGATAATCATTACCTGTCTTATATTTATACTGGCACATGGTCAGGCAAATGCCTATGAAAGCCGTACTGCCAGCCAGTACGAAGACCGCACAGCCAGCCACAGCATTGAATACAAATGTTCTGAATGGGGCTTTTGGAACCACGGCTACAGATTTGGCCGTCAATATATAGACACACGCACCCCGCTGGAATTCGACCAGAAATCACAATGGGAAAATACGCGCTGGGATCCTGAAATCTGGGAAAAAGAATACGGCACATATTGGAACGGCGAAAAGGTCCTGGCCGCCCTGTTCAAAGGCGGATATTTCACGGGACAATATATGCACTGTGATACGCCATATGTCCGAATTGGCGAGCCGTTTTTCGATCTGGGCGAAGCGGATCAGCTACGCGCGCTGCATCTTTTAGCTGAACAGACCGGCGTTTTTAATAAATACCGCAGCTTTAAAATCTATTCACCAGAACATCGAAAAGTGATCGGCAGCTATTCGAACGCGGGATTACACCTTTATTAAGCGTAAAGACCCTGCAAGAGGATAAAAACATGCCGTTCCGTTTTAAAATTATGCTGGCGCTGATGTGCGCTTTTTTGATCGCCGCGCCCACAAAAACCCTGTCAGCACAGGGCATTCCAACCATTATCCGCGATGCGGAAATCGAAGAAACGCTGTTTCGTCTGACGGCCCCTGTTTTTGATGCAGCGGGGATCGGCCGCAATGATGTGCGTCTGATTTTGGTGCAGGACCATGACCTGAACGCCTTTGTTGCAGGCGGAATGAATATCTTTCTTTATACGGGTGTGATCCTGACGGCGGAAAACCCGGGTGAATTGGTGGGCGTTCTGGCGCACGAAACCGGTCATATTGCAGGGGCGCATCTGGTGCGTACAGCCGAAGTCATCGAACAGGCCAGCTTTCAATCGATCCTCGCCAGTATTCTGGCAGCAGCCACAGCCGTCGGTACGGGCAACGGCGGGGCGGCGACAGCCGTTTTCGGCGGCGGGCAGACATTTGCCCAACAGGGGTTCCTCAGCCATTCGCGCACGCAGGAGGCATCTGCCGATCAGGCCGCCATCAAATACCTCAGCGATGCAGGGTATAATGCGAAGGGGCTTTTGACCTTCCTTGAAAAATTACGTGGGCAGGAGGTTTTACCCTCTTCCCAGCAAACCGAATATCTGCGTACGCACCCTCTGACAACAAACCGTATATCGTACCTTGAAAATAATGTCGCTAAAACGGCATCAAAAGCATCCTATTCACCCGAAACGGTTGAACTGTTCGATCGGATGCAGGCGAAACTGACCGGCTATATTTATCCCGATCAGGCGCTGCGTTACAGTGACGACACCATCGCCCATAAATATGCCAAGGCTATTGCCTATCATCGCCAGAATAATTTTGACAAGGCGCTGGCCGCTGCCGATGCACTGATCGCGGCTGAACCACGCAACCCCTATTTCTATGAATTAAAGGCCCAGATGTATTACGAGTCCGGCCAAATTGCAAAATCGCTGCCTTTATACCAAAAAGCATCCGACCTTGTGCCGAATTCGGGACTGATCCGTGCCGCATATGGGCAGGCTTTGCTGGCCGATGCCGACAATGCACCGGATTATAAAGCGGCCATTGAACAGCTGGAGCGATCCTTGCGGAACGAGCCACGGTCAACCCTGACACACCGCCTGCTGGCTACCGCATATGGCCGTATTGATGATAAGGGCTCGGCCCGTATCCACCTGGCCGAAGAAGCCATGCTACAAAGAAAATATGATGATGCCCGCCGTCAGGTCGGCCTTGCCGAACAATATGTCGAAAAATCAGACCGCAAATGGCTGCGCCTGCAAGACATCAAAAACCAACTGGAAAACATCAAATAACAGGGGAAAACCTGCATATAGGCGTAAGTTATTAAAAGACCATTCACTTTTGACCTATATACTGTAGACTTGAATAAGAATTTAAACCAAAAGGGGACTAAACATATGAAACGCATTCTATCTGTCATCGCTTTGTCAGCCGTTATCGGTGTTGCCGGCGTATCCGGCGCTGCCGCTGAAATGACAAAAACCGATATCGAGAAAATTGTCGAAGATTATCTTCTGAACAATCCGGAAATCATTCTGAAATCGGTTAATGATTACCAGACCAAAGGCGTTGCTGAACAACAGGCCAAAGCGCTTGAGACAAATTCACGCAAGCTGTTTGACGATGAAAACACACCATATGCCGGAAACAAAGATGGCGATGTTAAGGTTGTCGAGTTTTTCGATTACAACTGCGGTTACTGTAAACGTGTCATTGGTGATGTGAATAAACTGATTGACGAAGATGAAAACGTGAAGGTGATCTTTAAAGATTATCCGATCCTGGGCCCGACATCTGTTACAGCCGCGCATTGGGCGCTGGCCGCTGACAAACAGGGCAAATATCTTGAATATCACACAGCCCTTTTGAACAACCAGGGCCGCATGGACGAAGCCACACTTGAAGCCAAAGCCAAAGAGGTTGGACTTGATGTCGAAAAACTGAAAGCCGATGCCGAAAGTGACGAGGTCAAAGCCCAAATTCAGGAAAATCTGGAGCTGGCACAAAGTATGAATATCAGTGGAACGCCTGCTTTTATTATCGGAGAGCAAGTCTTTCCGGGCGCCATTCCATACGAGGCCATGACAAATGCCGTCAAAGATGCCCGTGCTGATTCGGAATAAAATCTAAAAACTACAATTAAATAAAATTCAGGGCGGTCCCTTTGGGGGCCGCTTTTTTTATGGGGCAATTAAGGGGGCGCAAAGAAAACTATGGCGAAACATTATTACCCAAATGCAAAAAAGTTAAGAATAATTTAACATAACACTTGACAAATATTCTGGAAAATGGTTTACTAAATATTAAGGGAGATAAACAAAATGTTAACCAGCACAAAATCCCGGGGCGAAAGTCGCAAAAGATTTTGTGAATAACATTAAAGAAACAGACATAAAGGGGATTAAAATGTCACGTATTCTTATCGCAGAACATAACCAGGAAGTTTCGAAATTTATTAAGAAACAATTTCGCGGTTCGCACTATCAACTGGACATGAAAACACAAAGCATCGACGCATGGCGCGCCATCGGAAACGAAGATTACGATGTGCTGATGATCGACATCATGATGCCTGGAATTGACGGCTTCGTATTGGCGCAAAAAGCGCTGAAACTAAATCCTGGTATGACCATTATCTTTATCACAGGATTTGCGGCTGTCGCCATGGACACATATAACACACCGACATATGCACCGCGCCCGATGACATCAAAGCCATTCCATCTGCGCGACATCATGGGACGCATCCGCTTTTACATGGGCGAAGCCGACCTGCCGTTTGACAGCATCTATGCCCACCAGCACCGCGATGCAGTCGCACAGGATAACGTTATCTATGCACAATTCGGACAGACAAACTAAAAGGAATTTTGCCAAAGAGATTTTGCCAAAGAAATTTTGTTAGCCACAAAATAACACAGCCAGCTTTAAGCGAAGCGGTAATAAAAAAAATAACGATGTGGGTTCCTCGCTTATATCCCCAACTTTAGAAGACCCACACAATCTTGAGGCCTCCCCACGGAGGCCTCTTTTTTTATCTTCTTCTATGCAAGATACCCCGAACGTTTGAAATTGTTTCGGGCGAAGGGCGCCAAAACATGGTCCCGCATACAGCCTCGATATCTTTGGTCGAATCTTTATAACGACTATCATTCAAGGCATTTGGCAAATCTTTCAGAAAAAACTGTATATCACTGGGATTAAATTCATCCCCGACCCCCATAATCGCATGATATAACGGAGTATAATAAGGGCTTTGATAATAGGAAGCATCAAGGTCGATATCATTTAATACAGCGTTTAATCCGCATATGCCTGACCACACCTGTTCCAACAAATTTTGATAGGTTTCTTGCGGCAGATTACCGCTGCGCGCCAGAAACAGCGCGCACATTGCAAAATCCTGCAATAAATCGACATCAACACCTTCGGGCAATTCATATCCGCCCAGAATACAGCTCATATCATTTTCTTGCGCGAAATCGATGGCGGGGTGTGAATGAACGCCTAAACGAAAAGACACGTCGTTAAACGCTATTTTCAAGCCGCCAAAAAGTTTTTCACTGCCCAGTTTTTCAACAGCATGGTCAATGGTGTTTTGTAAGGTATCTCTCATAGGGCACCCTAACATATAATTTACGTTATGAAAAGTTTATTATTTAGGGCTCGGGATTTTACCCGATGGCCTTTTAACCACGCCGTCTAGCGGATTGGGTGGACCGGACTGTCCATAGGTCACGAAATCATCCAACAGATTTTTCAAACTATATTGCGCATTATATCCAATCAGTTTTTCAGCATCATCACTGCCCAGAATGCTGGGGCAGCGTTCGATATTGATTCCTGCGTCCTTGGCCTTTTTGACAATATCCCCGCCATATGTGTGGGCCGGCACGTTATCAGACCAGTTTTCAATATCCTGCACGCTATATTCATAGGCCCCGTCGATGGTTAAAATTTGTGCGGGCTCGTCCGGTTTATGTGTTTTCAGGAAATTGACCGCTTTCAAGGTCGCATCACACACATCAAAAATATGTACAGCCCCTTTGACGAACCAATTCGCCCAGCCGGTGAAATCATCATATACGCTGCGATTCCACGGTGGAATAAAACCGCGCGGACGCAGTGTTAAAATATCCATATCATGTCGGTGCGCATAGGCGCGGGCCATTTCTTCATTCAAAATCTTGGTATGCCCATAGGTATCATATCGGTTGGATGTACTGGTGCTGGAAATCAAAACCACCTTTTTAACGCCCGCATCTGCGGCGGCCTGAAAGACATTCAGGGTTCCGGTCACATTCAGATCATGGAAATCATAGGCTGTTTTCCCCTGTTCTTCGTGGATACCGTGAAAGGCGGCAATATGGACGACGCAATCAATATCATGCATCGCGCGCTTTACGGTATCACGGTCGGTGATTGATCCTTTGATGAAATCGACTTTATTTTTCAGTGTTACGTGCGGTACCGCCAAATCAAGGATAACAACATCGTCACCCTGTTTTAAAAGGTCGCGGGCCAATATACCGCCCATGTCGCCGGACCCGCCCGTTAAAATAACCCGCATGTTTTTCTCCTTATTTTGCGTCTGTATATTGACAGATATGCTGTGGTTTTGTAAATACTAACGACTCTTACCATTTTCGGTTAGGGGCGTATAGCTCAGCGGGAGAGCGCTGCCTTGACATGGCAGAGGTCACAAGTTCAATCCTTGTTACGCCCACCATTTTCTTGTACCTTGTACCTTATATCTTTAAGTTATAAGGGATTTATAAAAAATGGTTAGACTCGCATTTGTTCTCTTAATATTTACATTATCTGCCTGCAGTCACGTCAATCTTACCCCTGAAGCACGTGAACAGCAGTGTCTTGACTACGGCTTTGAAAAAGGAACACCGGAATATGCGGAATGTGACCAGAAGGAACGCCAATTGGCGCAAGATTTTCTTTGGGGTGATGATGACTAGAGAAATAATATTTGTTTTTTTTGTCGCTGTTCTCGTCATTGCAAATGCAACTGTTGCCGATGCCCGCCCGGTATCCTACCCCGGCGGGTGGACGATGATGTTCATGAACAACGGGGATGCGAATACCGCGCACCTGCATTATTCGCCTACTGCGAAATATTCGGTCGGCTACAAGTTCGAGCATTGGCGCGACCGCGGCTTTAATTTAAACGCCGCGCAATTGAATGGTCTGGTCAAGCGCTGGAACGAAAAAGACAGTCAGGCCAATTTTTACGTCAAGGGTGGCATCGGTATTGCCAGCGAACGCGGCACTTCAAACGACGATATGGCCGGCTTTGCAGGTATTTCAACCGATTGGGAAAACCGCCGCCTGTTTTTCCAATACGAAAACCGCTATACCGAAGCCGGCAACATTGATGATTTCTTTGGGCAATCCGCGCGCGTCGGCTGGGCCCCCTATGAGGGGGATTACGGCGATTTGCACACATGGCTGATGGTCGAGGTCGATCACAGCCCCGAAAGCGAGGATAGTTTCACCGTCACCCCGCTGATGCGTTTTTTCAAAGGCGTCCACTTGGTCGAGGCCGGAATGAGCAATCAGGGGGAAGCCCTATTCAACTACGTATTAAGATACTGAGAGAAAGGATAAAAAGATGAAAAAAATAATTTTTATGTTTACAGCCCTGATGGTCAGCTTTGCCATTTCGGCACAAGCCCAAAGCATGACGGGCACACATGCCGAACACGGCGATCATGACAATCACGCCCATGTCGAACAGCCATTGGTTCAAGGCGCTCAAGACGATAAAACCGTCGCGGGTGATGTTCATGTCAGCGTCAAAGGTCTGGTCTGCGATTTCTGTGCCCGTGCGCTTGAAAAGGTTTTCGGCAAACAGGAAGCTGTAAATGACATCGATGTTGATCTGGACAACAAACTGATCACGATTGATTTTAAAGACGGCCAAAGCCTGAATGATGACACGATCCGCGCCCTGATTCAGGATTCAGGATATAACGTCGAGAATATCCACCGTGTCACAGAATAAAAAACCGGTATCCTGGACGGATACGATTGCCCCGACGCTCAGCCTTTTTACCAGTGCGGGCACATTAATTTGTTGTGCCCTGCCTGCGCTGTTGGTCACATTGGGCATGGGGGCGGCCCTCGCCGGATTTGTCAGTGCGGTGCCCTGGATTACAGCCGTTTCTGAATATAAGGAATGGGTTTTCGCCATTGCCGGTGTTATGCTGACGCTGTCGGCTATTCTGCAATGGCGCGGCCGCAATGCGCCGTGCCCCGCCGACCCCGTCAAGGCCAAGGCCTGTATGCGCCTCAGGCGCGTCAGCTGGGTCATTTTGATTGTATCCGCCCTGATCTATCTGACAGGTTTCTTTTTCGCCTTTCTGGCCGCCGACATCTTTTACGGTTAGGGAACTTTAGCCTGCGCCTTCCGTATAATAGTTAAAGGGAGGCCGAAATGGGATATTCAAGATTTTTCGCCATGATCGTAACATCTACAATCGTGATGTTCGCTCTGATGTATTTAAATACCTATGCCTTGGACCACGTTTTTTTCAGCGAAACACGTACCTACATGGCGATTTACATGGGCAGTGCCATGGCCATCATCATGCTGGCTTTTATGCTGGGCATGTATAAAAAAAACAAACTCAACATCATGATTTTCATCCTCAGTACCGCCGTTTTTGCCGGGTCATTATTTCTGGTGCGATCGCAAACGACCATTCAGGATCAATCATGGATGAGCGCCATGATCCCCCACCATTCCATCGCCATCCTGACCAGTGAACGCGCCAATATTACAGATGTACGTGTCAAAAAACTGGCGGACGAAATTATAAAAGCCCAACGCCGCGAGATTAAAGAAATGCAGTGGCTGCTGGAAGATATCAGTGAAAACGGCGAAGCCGGCGATGTCGCCACCGCAGAAATGCGCCCCGTTCCCGATTTCAGCGCAAATTAATGCGCCTTGCAAAGAACATGCATTCCATCTATCGTGATATATAAATTAACGAATATGCTTTAAGCACGTGAAGATCTATAGGTTGCTATGCAAAAAACACTTTTCGAGCGTATCGGCGGCCAAAGCGCCGTCGAAGCGACTGTCACCAAACTGTATGAAAAGCTTTTGAACGACCCGGCGTTGGCGCCGTTTTTTTCAGACGCCAATATGGCGGAACTGCATCGCAGCCAATCCGCTTTTGTCACGATGGCCTTTGGCGGCCCCCATCATTATAAATCACTCGATCTGCGCGCAGTGCATTTGGACGCACGCCTGAACGGTCTGGGTCATGCGCATTTTGATGCCACATTGGCACATTTGCAGAATGCCATGCGCGAATTGGATGTACCCGAGGACATGATCCTTGAAGCCAGTGAAATTGTTGAAAGCACACGCCGGGACGTATTAAATCTGTAGGAAACTTCATGACAAAAAAAATATCATATCAGGGACAACCCGGCGCCTATTCCGATCTGGCCTGCGGGCAGGCCTGCCCGAATTTTGAACCCTTGCCGTGCCCGACTTTTCAGGATGCGATCAATGCCACGCGCGATGCCAATGCTGATCTGGCAATGATCCCGATTGATAATTCGCTGGCGGGCCGTGTTGCCGATATTCACCGTCTGCTGCCCGAAAGCGGCCTTTATATTATCGGTGAACATTATCTGCCGATCCATCATTGTCTGATGTCCGTATCATCCGCGGATATTCAATCTATTACCGAAGTTTACAGCCATGTTCATGCCTTGCCGCAATGTGAAAAGCTGATTAAAGAGCTCGGCCTGAAACCGATTGTCTACGGCGATACGGCCCTGTCGGCAAAGTTTGTCGCAGAGAAAGACGAGCCGCACCGCGCCGCCATTGCATCGCCTGTGGCCGCTGAAATTTACGGGCTTAAGGTTTTGCGCGAAAACGTCGAAGATCTGGAGAATAACACAACACGCTTTGTGATCCTGAGCCGTGAAGCCGATATCCCGAAATATGATCCGTCCAAATCCTATGTGACATCGATGATTTTCCGTCTGCGCAGTTTGCCTGCGGTTTTATACAAATGCCTGGGTGGCTTTGCCACAAACGGTATTAACCTGACCAAGCTGGAAAGCTATATGGTCGAAGGGCAGTTCGACAAGGTTGAATTTTATTGCGATGTCGAGGCCCATATTGATGATCCGCGTATGGGATACGCCCTTGAGGAATTATCATTTTATACCGACGATATCCGCAATCTTGGCACCTATCCGGCCAACGCCTTCCGTCTGGCGGGCTGAAATTAAGCGCTGGATATAGGAAAAGTCCTATGTTAGCCTTAAGGCAGAGAAATTTACAAAGGATCAAACCCATGGCAACACATGCAGAACTGGCCGCAAAACTTCTACGCGACGCCGCAAATTTTTTCAGAAATGTCGGCGAACAAAACCCGCCGCTAAAAGACCAGATGTCGGATAATGCCGATGTTTATGATCAAGTCGCAGCTCTGGTTGAAACAAACCCGACGGGCGAACTTGAAATGCAGGACGCCCCCGAAGAAAAATAAACAAAATCTGGCGCGCAGGCTTTATTTCTGCTAGACTATATCTGTTCAAACGTCGCATTTCCGCGGCACCTATCTGATATTCAGGGATACCATAGCGTCATGAGCCAAAACGCCCGTTCTGCGTCGTCCAGACGTAATTCAAAAAAGAAACAACCGTTATTTCCACCTGCCGTACACCAATTTCTGGCACGCCGCCTGACCGATGGCATCGGCGCCTTGCATATTCTGGTTGGCGGCTTTATTTTACTGGCACTGGGCAGTTATAACCCGTCCGACATTTCCATGAATGCAATCGGTAGCGCGCCTGAAACGCAGAACCTGATGGGCGATACGGGGGCTTTTACCGCTGACCTTTTACTGCAAAGCTTTGGTTTTGCCGCACTTTTTATTCCCGTTTTAATCGGATTCTGGGGACTTCGCATTTTACGCCGCACACCCCAAACGCGCCTTGCCGTTCGTCTAACGGGGATGTTACTGGGTGTTTTATTTCTATCGATTGCCCTCGCGTTTTTTAACACGCCGTCTGTCTGGCAGGCGACCGCGCATATCGCGGGCAGTGCCGGCGTTTTACTGTTCAACAAACTGACCAGCCTGATACACGGCATCATACCCGATTACGCAGCCCTCAGCATATTTCTGACGACATTCCTGTTCGCAATTACAGCGCTGATGGCAGGTTTCGGCCTGAATATCGGCGAATGGAAAACCGTTAAGGCCAATACAGCAAACGCCCTTCAGGCGACATCCTATTTTATCAAATCGAATTTCTATCGCCTGATGCGCTGGCACGAACATTATGAAGCGCTGGAAGATGCGCATGACGACGAAGATGCCGCACCGCGCCGTAAGGCCCCCGTGATATCAACACCAAGCCCGGCAAAACAAACCGTTGCCAAAATGAAAATCGAGGCGCCCAAGAAAACCGCCAGTGGCAAGCGCGAAGCGGTTGAAAAACAGCCGAAATTGCGCCTGTCTGATGATACGGATTGGGAATTGCCCCCGATCAGCCTGCTACAAGAAGTTCCCGCCGAAGAACGCCAGAACATTGACGAAAAAGCCCTGCAACAAAATGCGGAGCTGCTGGCCAGCGTCCTGAATGACTTTAATATCGAAGGCGAGATCATCAAGGTCAACCCCGGCCCGATCGTGACATTGTATGAATTCGAGCCCGCCCCCGGCACCAAATCATCCCGCATCATTAATCTGGCCGATGATATTGCACGGTCCATGTCGGCAACATCTGTACGTGTGGCGGTTATCCCGGGTAAAAATGCGCTGGGTATTGAAATGCCGAACCTGACGCGCGAGACGATTTATATGCGCGAAATGCTGGATTCCCGTGCCTATGAAATGACATCTGCGAAACTGCCGTTGATCCTGGGTAAAGATATCGGGGGCGAACCTGTGATTGCGGATCTGGCGCGTATGCCGCACCTGTTGGTTGCGGGTACGACGGGTTCAGGTAAATCGGTTTCGATCAATACGATGTTATTATCATTGTTATATCGTTATTCGCCCGAACAATGCCGCCTTATCATGATTGACCCCAAAATGCTGGAATTGTCAGTCTATGATGATATTCCACATCTGTTAACGCCTGTTGTAACCGAACCGCACAAGGCGATTACAGCGTTGAAATGGGCGGTACATGAAATGGAAGACCGCTATCGTGCGATGTCCAAACTGGGTGTACGTAACATTGACGGCTATAACAAACGCATCCGCGAGGCCCAGAAAACCGGCGAGATCATTATGCACAAGGTGCAAACAGGATTTGATCCTGAAACGGGCAAACCGATGTTTGAAGAACAGCCGATCAACCTGATCGAGCTGCCGTTTATTGTTATGATCGTTGATGAATTTGCCGATCTGATGCTGGTGGCGGGGAAAGAAGTTGAAAACGCAATTCAGCGTCTGGCACAAATGGCGCGTGCGGCCGGAATTCATTTGATTTTGGCAACCCAGCGCCCGTCGGTGGATGTGATTACAGGTGTGATCAAGGCAAACTTTCCAACCCGCATTTCGTTCTCGGTGACATCGAAAATCGACTCCCGCACCATTTTAGGTGACGGCGGTGCCGAACAGCTCTTGGGTATGGGGGATATGCTGTATATGGCATCCGGTGGCAAGATCAAACGTGTCCACGGCCCATTTGTAGATGACGACGAGGTTGAACAGGTTGTATCTTTCCTGCAGGATCAGGGCGAACCCGAATATATCGACAGTGTTACACACGATAACGACGGCGGATTTGATTCCATCAGCGGGATTTCCAGCGGCGATCGTGACGGATACGACGAATTATATGACGAAGCCGTTCAGATTGTGATCACTGAAAAAAAGGCCTCGACCAGTTATATCCAGCGCCGTCTGCAAATCGGTTATAACCGCGCCGCGCGTATCATCGAACAGATGGAGGCTGACGGCTTGATCAGCGCCGCCAACCACGTCGGTAAACGCGACATCTTGCTGGAGACGGTGGAATAGTCTAAGCTCTTTGGATGAGAAAAGAACATCTGGGCATCGTTGAAGGCTATTTCGGCACACCATGGACATGGACAGCGCGGAAAAAAGTTGTCAGCGCCTTATCTGAAAAGGGATATGGGTTTTTTATTTATGCGCCCAAGGCTGACCAACATCTCCGCAAAAAATGGGATAAACCCTATCCTGCCAAAAAACAGCGCGAATTACAGGGTTTTGTCGGCCATTGCAAAAAACACGGCGTGCAGCCCGGCATCGGCCTCAGCCCATATGAAGCCTATATGGACTTTAATGAGGATAAGAAAAAGGCCTTGAAGGCACGCATCGATATGTTCAATAAAATGGGCATCGAGCGCCTTGCGATTTTATTTGATGATATGAAAGGTGATTTACCCGATCTTGCCGCCCGTCAGGCCGAAATCATGGATTTTGTGCGCCAGCATTCCACGGCGGAAAATATCATGATGTGTCCCAGTTATTATTCGGACGACCCGATCCTGGATAAGGTTTTCGGTGCGCGTTCCGACAATTATCTTGAAGATCTGGGTAAATTGCTGGACCCCGCTATTGATATTTTTTGGACGGGTGAAAAAGTCTGCTCGGCATCATATTCCCCGACCCATCTGAAAGTGACGGCAAAAAAGCTAGGGCGTAAACCCTTTATCTGGGATAATTACCCCGTCAATGATGGCCCGAAAATGTCAAATTTTCTGCACATCAAGGCCTTTAACAATTCCGCCGCCGCTCTGGAGAAATATGCCAATGGTCATGCCGTTAATCCCGCGTTGCAGCCCATTCTGACCTTGATTCCGGCTCTGACGCTCAGCGATTTCTACGAGGCCGATACAGATACACAAAAGGCCTTTAAAAGGGCTGTTTCGGATATTGTTGATAATAACGCCCTGTCCAAACTGATTATACGGGACAAGGACATCTTTCAGGATGGCGGACTGTCAAGCCTGACAAAAGCCGAAAAAGCAAAATTGCGCGCGGAATATGCGGCATTCAATAACCCGGCCGCCCGTGAAATCCTGAAATGGCTGGATGGTAAATACCAGCAAGGACCCGAGGTTCTCACTCAATAAACTTGCCGAATCCCCGATCGCGAATTATCTTGCAGGGGATTGATAACCCTGAAACGTAGAATTGGACATGAAACAAATGAAACGATTTTTAGCCGTACTTGTTATAGGCTTTTCCATGGTTGCCGGTGCTGCTTTTGCCGCTGTCGACCAAAGTGATGTTCAAAAGATTGAGAAATATCTGCAGTCTATCCGCACCTTAAAGGCTGATTTCACGCAGACCGCTTATGACGGATCACAAGTGACAGGCACGTTCTTTTTAAACCGACCCGGCCGCCTGCGTTTCGAATATAACGAGGTTGATGATTTCATCGTCGCGGACGGACAGTTTATTTATTATTACGATTCTGAAATGAAACAGCAGTCCAATACGCAGATCAGCAATTCACTGGCCGATTTTCTGCTGCGTCCCGAAATCAAGCTGGGCGGTGATATCAAGGTTGTTGAAACCCGCCGTGTTAACGGACTTTTGGATACAACGCTTGTCATGGCAGACGAGCCCAGTGCGGGCAGCCTCACCCTCGGTTTTGTTGATCTGGGCCGTGGGCGATTACAGCTAAAGCGCTGGACAGTCACAGATTCGCAAAACCTGACGACATCTGTTGTTTTAAAGAACATCAAAACAGGCGAACGGTTCGACAAGAATCTATTTTATTACATCGATCCGGAGCGCCTCCGTCCCCAGTATAACTAGAAAAATCGGTTGCTGATATTAACCGTTTCTTGACAAAATTATGTCAATATCTTATACTATATAAGAACGTCAAATAAGTTTAGGGCACTGAAATGACAGAAGATAAAAATCCAGATCAGAATCTTGTAGACCAACCGGAACAAACACAAAACCCGTCCAAAGATGATGCGGTTAAAACGGATGTTTCCGAGGATTCCCACAAAAAGAAAAAATGGGAAGATGAAGAGGTGCTTGAAACATCTGCCGATCCGTCTGACGAGCCTGTTGAGCTGACCAGTGGAATTTATCACCAGATGCTGAGATTACTGCAGGAAATGGAAGAAGAGAAAAAGAAAAATGAAGAAGAACAAAATAAGAAAAGACTGGCCGACTGGCAAAAACAATTAGAAGATATGCAAAAAGAGGCCGAAGAACGTGCGCAAGGATTGTCTTCGGCGCAACAGCAGATTCTGGGTTTTGTTCGGGGCCGCCGCGGTGAAGACGTTTTTCAAGGCGGTGAAAATGCTTATAAAGTGACTCTGTTTGAAGAATTGAACCAGTCGGGCTTTTTTGAGCGCCTTAAAAGCGGCGGTCGTGAAATTGAAATCGACGATAAAACTGGCGCGATGAAAATTCATTATGCCGATGGCGGGCATATGAAAATCTGCCAAAACGAACAGGGTAAACTTACCATCAGCCTGCACGGCACAAAAATGGATGATCAAAAGGCACACGACAATGTCTTTATGCAACGCATGTGCGGTTCAGGCTCCTTGACGATTAAAGGCCCAAAGAAAGGGGCGCGCCTTCTGTGGAAAGCTGCGCAGGAACAAGGTTTGGTAACGAACGATCATACAAAAGGCGCCTTTAAACCTTCAAATGGTGATGTTGCTTGGGCCAATAGCCTTAAAAAGCAACGCAACGACATAAGCGAGCAACAGCAAAAAATGGCAGATGATGGTATGCTGGATCTGGCATCCATGTCACAGCAAAAATTTCAAGGCGTTCAAATCGATGCGATGCAGGGTAAAATTCCACACGAGGAATTTATGCAAACAGTGCACTCATTCGGACGCCTGCAAAACTTGATTGGCTATGACTTGGACCACGATGGTCAGGTGAAATATATGGGCACCGATTTGTCCGAAGATGACATCAAGGAAATTAGGGAAGATCTGGAGCACGATTTTTCGCCTGAAATGATGGAAAACATCATTGATGATCTGAACCAAGATCAAAAAGAGCTTAAGTCTCTATTGATGCCGGCCACCCTTGAACAACAAGAATTGCAACTCAACGCAATGGAGAAATCCAAAAAAGGCTGGCGCGGCGTCGTGATGAAGGTTCTGGCAAACAAAGAGGCGAAAGAAAATTTCGAACAGCAAAAAGAAGGTTTGCGTGCTGCAATCGAAGACAGCCGCAGCCGCTTTATGCGCAAAAGCCATGATTTGGATCAAGATCAGTCCCCATCAAATTCTGCTGACAAGCTAAAAGATATGGGCAGCGCTTTCGGAGCAACACCTGCGGAACAAGAGAAGCCGGCGGCCAGAAAACTGCCCGCATTTATTGGTCATTCCGCAAAGCCAAATAAACCATAATCCGTTGACTTTCAAACATATACGGCATAGGGTGCGGGCATGAACCAAATGCCCGTACAGAATGTCATTTGCCGCATTAAATCGCGCGAAATTTTCACTGACCGCATTTTTGCCTTAAGGGTTAAGGCGAAAGACGGGTGCATTTTTGACCATGCGCCAGGCCAATATGCCATTATATCGTTGCCATCTGACGACAGCCATGATCCGCGCCCCTATTCAATCGCCAGCATGCCCGACACGAACGAGTTGGTCTTTCACATTAAAGATGTCGGCCGGGGCCTCAGCCACGCCCTGATGAATGCGCCCGAAGGAACCGAAGTGGCGCTGGAATATCCCCTTGGCAGTGCTGTATACCGCCCAAAAAAGAGCCCCATCATAGCAATCGGCGGCGGTCTGGGACTGGCCCCGATATTGCCTATTATTCGCACGGCACTGAAAGATGATCCGTCACACGATGTTTTTCTTTATCACGGGGCTGCGAAAGAATCAGATCTGTATCTGGATGAAAAACTAAAATCAATGTGCAAAACCTATCCCCATCTTGAATATAAAGGTGTTATAGAGGATATTGACGGAACCGTTGGCGCTATAGCCGCCGCGGCGCATGATGATCTATCAAATTTCAACGCCTATCTATCCGGTGCGCCCGCCATGGTTATTGCCTGTTTCAAAGCACTGGAAGAAAAAGGCCTTGATATCAAAAATACCATCAGCGATGCCCTATCGGGCGAGATTAAGGATTTTGTTTAAGTCGCAAACAGGCTATATTAAAGGCCATGTTAGGACCCGATTTCGAAAATATCGTCAGATTACTTTCCCGCATGCCGGGGATCGGCAGCCGTTCGGCCCGCCGCATTGTCCTGCACATGCTGGATAATAAAGACAATATGATGCTGCCGCTGGCAGAATCCCTGCAAAAAGCCGCCATTGACATTCAAAACTGTCAGGATTGCCATACACTTGATACATCATCCCCCTGCCATATCTGCGCCGCAATGACGCGTGACCGCAGTCTTTTATGTATCGTTGAAAACGTCGCTGATCTGTGGGCCCTTGAACGTACAGGTAGCTATAAGGGTTTATATCACGTTCTGGGCGGTACATTATCAGCCCTTGACGGGGTCAGCCCCGATGATTTGCACATTCCGCATCTGATAACCCGTCTGGATGAATTACAGACGCAGGAATTGATTATCGCCCTAAACGCCACAGTCGAGGGGCAAACAACAGCCCATTACATCACAGACTGCGTCAAGGGCCGCGATATTAAAATCACGCGTCTGGCGCGTGGTGTGCCTATCGGCAGTGCCCTTGATTATCTGGATGACAATACACTTGTCACCGCCCTTGATTCCCGTTCCGCAATGTAAGGAGAAACCATGCAGGACCTACAAAAGAAAATCGAACAGATCTGGGACAACCGCGATAACTTGAACGATCTGGATGTTTTTGAGGATGCCAAAACCCATGTGAACGAAGTTCTAAGCCTTTTGGATAGTGGAAAATTACGGGTGGCCGAGCCCAAAAATAGTGGCTGGCACGTCAATGAATGGGCGAAAAAAGCAGCCCTGATGTCCTTTCGTCTGAATGATAATGAAATTATTCCGCATGGCCCCGGGGCCAAAGGCGTCTGGTATGACAAGGTTCCGTCAAAATTTGACGGCTGGGATCGTGAAGATTTTAAAAAGGCGGCCATACGCGCCATCCCGCCGGCGGCAGCGCGTAAAGGATCATACATCGGTAAAAACGTCATTCTGATGCCCTCGATGGTCAATATCGGCGCATATGTCGATGACGGCACAATGGTCGATACATGGGCTACAATCGGCAGCTGTGCCCAGATTGGCAAGAACTGTCACATATCCGGCGGCGCCGGCATCGGCGGCGTTATGGAGCCCCTTCAGGCCGCACCCGTCATTATCGAAGACAATTGTTTTATCGGCGCGCGTAGTGAAGTCGCCGAAGGCGTAATCGTACGCGAAGGATCAGTTTTATCAATGGGCGTTTTTATCGGTGCATCAACCCGTATTATTGACCGCGAAACAGGTGACGTCCTGTATGGCGAGGTACCGCCCTATTCCGTTATCGTCCCCGGCAGCATGCCTGGCAAATCAGGTGGGCCGAACCTTTATTGCGCAGTCATCGTCAAAAAAGTTGATGAAAAAACGCGTTCCAAAACAGGCATCAACGAATTACTGCGCGGAGTATAACCCCATGAGCGAAACCGCCCTGAAACTGGCACAGGATTTGATCCGCTGCCCCAGTGTGACCCCGAAAACCGAAGGCGTCTATGATGTTTTGAAATCAGCGCTGGAGCCGATGGGCTTTGACTGCCATGTCCTGACATTTAAAGGGTTTGAAGGCGCCGAAATTACAAATCTTTTTGCGCGTAAGGGTACAGGAGCACCCCATTTCTGTTTCGCGGGACACGTCGATGTTGTGCCTGTCGGGGATGATGCGGCGTGGACATCGCCGCCCTTTGCTGCGGAAATCAAAGATGATCGCCTTTACGGGCGCGGCACATCGGATATGAAGGGGGCTGTTGCCGCTTTTATTGCGGCCGTGCAGGATTTTCTGAATCAAAATGCCGAATTTGACGGCTCGATAAGCTTGCTGATCGCCGGTGATGAGGAGGGTACAGGCGCTGTCGGTACGAAAGACACCCTGAAATGGCTGGAGGCACGGGACGAAATTCCCGATATGTGTCTGGTCGGCGAACCCACAAATCCAAACCTTCTGGGTGAAATGATAAAAATCGGCCGCCGCGGCAGCATTACAGGCCGCCTGAAAGTTACCGGAACGCAGGGCCACGCGGCATATCCGCATCTGGCAGATAACCCCGTTCCCAAGATGATTGATTTACTGGGCGCCATGAAATCGATTGAATTTGATCAAGGGTCCGAGTTTTTTCAGGCCACCAACCTTGAAATCGTATCGGTTGATGTCGGCAATACTGCCGATAATGTTATTCCGGCACACGCAAGTGCGCTGTTTAACGTCCGCTTTAACGATTTGCATTCCAGTCAGGATATTATCGAGGCGATTGACGCCGCACTAAAACCTTTAAAACATCCCCATTCGATTGCCTGGCACTGCAGCGGCGAAAGCTTTCTGACCCAGCCCGGTTTTTTATCCGACACCGTATCAAAGGCCGTTGCCGAAGCAACAGGCCGTACGCCTGATCTGACCACAACAGGCGGCACATCAGATGCCCGCTTTATCAGCCAATATTGTCCCGTTGTGGAATTTGGTGGCGTGGGCCAGACCATGCACAAGGTTGATGAAAATATTTTACTGGATGACCTTGATGCCCTGACTGACATCTATGGTCATATCCTGAAAACCATCTTCAATTCATAAAAATCCTGCATAAAAAAAACAGCCCCGTCCAAAGGACAGGGCTGCTTTGCAATTATATGTTTGCGATTAGTTGTTCATTGTGAACGCCAGACCGCAATCTTTGTTTGCAGATGTTTCGTTATAGCTGTTACCTGCTGGACCACCCTGGTGGCAGCTAGCGGGCAAGCCATAAGCTTTCAAAGAACCTGATGTTGACAGACCGTCATCCATCTTACGATCGATCTGGGCTGCACGTAGGGGGGACAGAACCTGAACACCTGGTGTGGCGTTCGGAACCTGTGTAACCTGCTGAACCAGAACAAAGTTGTTTCCGATCGGCTGGGTTGTACCCCATGTACCGGCTGTAGCAGCACCTGTACCGTACGCAACGATAAAGCCGCCACCGATGCTGGCTGATGGGTGTGTTTCACCCCATGCAGGCGTACCACCTGTCATGGCCGCTTCGGTCACGCCGGAAATCATGTTGGCTTTTGCCAGGTGCAGCCAGAACTTTGTGGGCTCCGTGCCAACAGCGTTCTGTGTCGCTGTCATACCTGTCGAGTTTGAACCGATAACCTGATCACCCAATGTACCTGTTGTCGCTGTACAGTTTGCAGCACAGTTTTGCAGACGTGTTTGCGCCGCTGGCATATCGCCCGGCAATGAACTAAAGGTATCACGGAACGTTGTAACCGCACCTTCATATCCACGCACCTGCGCAATTGTTGATGTTACACGGGCATTCTCCATCAGTTCCTGCCCTTTCAAAATACCACCGATCAAAAGACCGATGATGGTCATCACGATGGCCAATTCCACCAGCGTAAAGCCCTGTTGTGTTTTTAAATGTTTCATTGTTTCTCCCTTTCATTACCTTGAATATATGTTTAGATAAATTATGAAACCCTGTAGGGTCAGAATAACCCTGCTATCATTTTGTACGATGATTCCCCCAGTATCAACAAAAAAGTGATATTTATTAATTTATAGTATTTTTATTAAAATCCAATTAATTCTGCGACTGACGGTCCAGATAATTCATCATAAAATTGATTTCATTGGGATGCAGATCTTTTGCGGATCCTAAAATCACCTTTAGCAATTCGTCCGCTGCCTCGTCCTCGCCCAGATCAGCCAGAATAAAGGGGGCCATATGCAGTGTCCAGACCGGCATTTCCGGTTTTTCCAGACGCAATTCGGCCAGTTTTTTCGCTAGCTCAAGCGCGCGGTCCGTATCTTTTTCACGATAACGGGCAAGATAAACCGCATGAACCAGCCAGCGCCATTTTTCGCCATATGTCGAATAACCGACATCTTCCAGAAAATCAACGACCTTGGTGACATCTTCGCTATCTTGTGATGCCCCGAAATAAAAGGCGGCCAGCATCGGCACGAAATCCGATCGTGAGTCAAGGCCATAGAGCGTACGAAACCATTTGGACAGCTCGTCATAATCGTAAGCATTTAGCGGTACGACACGCCCACCCGTATCGCCCATGGTTTGCAGGGATAGTCCCGCCTGACGATAGGCAAGCTGCGCATCACCCAAAGCCGATATTTTCAGCCCGGTCGGCGTCGGCGCCGGGGGGACATTATACCAACTTGAACGCACGTCATGCGTGACGAACCATATTGCACTGATAACGATAACTGCCAGCGCAAGTGATATTTTACAAGATTTTGAGGCCGAGGAGAGTTTCACCCTATCCCCTTCTTAAAACTGTTTGCGGGAAAAATCAAAGACAGAGGCTGTAATCACCAGAAAGCTGAAACCTACTGCCTGCAAATAAATAAACCAGCTGAGGCCGATGGATTTCGCAGCATCCGATGATGCCCATCTGTCAATTTCAAATCCGCCTGTCTGGCTTGTACCGTAAACCAGCCATTCCGACTGCCCCATAAGATCAAAGCGCGGTACAATAATTGAAATAACTTCCATCAGCTTACCCAGAGCCATCATAAGGTCATTATCAGCCGGCATACTTGATATCCCCAACAAAACCCCGATCATTCGCGCCAATGCATAAAAAGCAAAGCAAATCAGCGCCGCGCCTGCCGCACTGGGTACCACCAGAGCGAAAAACATCGCAATCAGACTCATAAGGGCGAATTCAATAACAAGACTGTATGACCACATCATCCAACCTCCGGTATCAGGTGATGCCGTAAAGAAAATAATCAGCGCAATTAAGGCCGCCAGGACAGCCGCAATCAAGGCAAAGGCGGCAGAATGGCTTAAAATATATTGCAGACGTGTGAGTGGGCGGGTCAAAAGATATTCGACTTCTTTGGTATCAAAAGCACGGCGCACGTAAAAACAGACAAATAAAACAAGACTGATAATACCGGCCATGCGAAGGCCGCCGCCTTTATAAACCAACGCAAAATCAGGCTGTTCGGTTACAAGGGCCGATCCGAAAAAGCCGGATAGACTGGCAATAATCAGAATAATAGCAAAAAAGGTCACGAGTATCTTGTCGCGAAGCGCTGCAAGACTGACAAATTTTATGATCGGCAAAGACATACTGGAGGCCTACATTTTAAATGGGCGACGGTCCTGACTGAATTTGTTATAAAGCTCGCGGTCCGTTTGGTGCAAATTGGTTCCGGGGATCAAAGTTGCTTTCAAAAAGATCACAAGTTCTGTCTTCTCAATCAAATCCGTCTTGTTTTTGAAAAGGTTACCCAGATACGGAACGTCAGATATCACAGGCACGCCCGATTCACTGACCTGATTTCGATCGCGCATCAGACCCCCCATAACGATAATCTGACCCGACTGCATTTTTACAATTGAATCAATTTCCTGTACGGCCAATTCGGGGACCTGGTTCGTTAAGTCATCCAAAAGGTCTTCTGCCCCGTCCGCAAGGCCAGATACCAAAACAGCCAAACGTGGGGTCGGATCTTCGACCGTATCAACAACGGTTGTAACCGTCGGACGCAATGCCATCGTAATCAGGCCCGTTTCAACATCAATTGACGGTAATACACTGATCACAAGACCTTCGGGAACCGAACGAATTTCGGTTTCAATTTCGATCGAGTCATCATCCCCTGCTTCATCCGCGCGTTCGATTTCAACGCCGAATTCAAAGAAAACACGGTTTTCAACAACGTTCAGAACAGCCGCCTGATGGTTCAAAACAGTCAGGCGTGGGCTGGATAACGCACGCACAGTCCCGAAACGGTTAATTGCATCAACAACCAAGTTCAGATCGCTTCCGGGTGCCAATGTTGCCGAAAATCCGTCACCCGCCGTAATGGGCGGGGTTAAACCGGGCAAGGCAAAATCAGCGTCAAAATAGGAAAGACCTGTGATATTGACTGAATCTGTCAAAGCACCCCAATTAATACCGGCTGCAAATTCGTCGGTCAGCGATACTTCAAGAATCTTAGCTTCTATCAAGACCTGTGATGTAATGCTGGCCTTCAATCTTTCCAGATATTCTTGCAGCTCGTTATGCTGGCGATGCGATGCATAGGCTGAAATCATGCCTGATTGACGGTTGACCGAATAAGTGGCCGGAACATTCGGCAAAGCCGGCTCTTCAGGAGATGTCGGAAATTGTACCGCAAGTGTGGCGCCCTGATCTATATTCACTGGGTTACCCTGCGCATCATATTGCAATGGCAAAGTTGGCGGCACCGGCTGAACTTCGGGGTTTGACAATGTTGCAAGAGATACAAAGTTATCCGAAGACGTCAGGATCTGTTCGATATTCGCTGAAAGTTCTGTCCAGAAATCCGCCTCGGTTGATGTCTCAATTGACGCGCCGGACCCGACATCCGCACCATCACCCGAAACTACAGAAACATCAAGGGAGATACTGCTCTCCAGCGAACGCACAACGTTCACGTAGTCCAGCTTGTAATTCTTGTGGTACGGGCGGTCAAGCTGCACCCGCAAAAGACCGTCCGCCAACTTATATCGCAGGCCCGCCATATCGGCAATGCGGTCAATAACCTCATCAAAAGGGCGGTTGCGTGCGGTCAGAATGATCGAGCCCTGAATTTGCGGGTCCATTTCAATATCAAAACCGGCCTGATCCGCCAGTTCAAACAACAGATCGCGCAACGGTACCGTCTGGTTTACCGAGATCGAAACCATCGGCATCGGCTCATCAAGCTCCATAGGTGTTGCTGAAAACGGTTGCAGGGCAGGGATTGCTGCGTTGTTCATCGCGTTCATATCGACAGCAGGACGCGATGACAGGGCTTCGCGGTAATCATCGCGTTCCATTTCGGCTGCACGGTCGTATTTCAATACGTTTTCCGCATCGCTACATCCCGTTAAAACCAGAAAACTACCGATTAATAAACAAATAAAAACAAAAGCCTGTCCGCGTACCAGACGCGTAAAATGTGCTGAAAACTGCATAAAAGCCGCCATAATAATTATGTGGTAACTACCCAGTCTTTATTTTTACAGGCTAAGCTTGGTGATGTCAATCTGCGAGAGTGTACCGACGGCGCCTTTTTTCTCGCCGCTGTCAGAGCTGCTTGAACCGAAGTTACGGCTTTGCAGACGCATACGCATATCGCCGGGCACGTCGGATTCCATGATGGCCGTTTCCTCGGTGATTTCGCCCTTTTGATAAAGTTCGAACAACGACTGGTCAAACGTCTTCATATCAACCGGCTCGTTTTTGACCAGAACCTCGCGGATCTTGTGTGTTTGCCCGTTCATGATCAGCTCGCGCACAAAGGCTTCGTTCAACAGAACCTCTAGCGCCAAAGTCAGTCCGCCGCCCTTCTTTTTCACAAGACGTTGTCCGATAACGGCCCGCAAATTCATAGCCAGGGCCAAACGGACCTGTTGTTGACGCTCTTTCGGAAAGAAATTGATAATACGCTCGATGGCCTGACTGGTATTATTGGTATGCAACGTCGCAAGGCATAAATGACCCGTTTCGGCCGCACTCAGGGCTTGCTCCATCACATCAGGATCACGGATCTCACCAATCAGAATAACATCAGGCTTTTGCCGCAAGGCATTTTTCAAGGCAATATTATAAGATGCCGTATCGATGCCGACTTCGCGCTGTGTGACAATACTTGTTTTGTGCTTGTGATAATATTCGACCGGATCTTCAATGGTGATAATATGCCCGGGTGATGATGCATTTCTATAATCAATCATCGATGCCAGGCTGGTCGATTTACCAGACGACGTCACCCCACAAACCAGAATAAGCCCGCGTTTATTCATCGCGAGTTTTTGCATTAACGGTGGCAGGTTCAACTCTTCCAGCGTTGGAATTTCCGACGTAATCCGGCGGATAACCATAGCGTTATGCTGGCGCTGGCGCAGGATATTAATACGAAAACGCCCCTCCTCACCCATATCAAAGGCGATATTCAGCTCGAGGGTATTTTCAAAATCGCGCCTTTGGCGGTTCGTCAGAACCTCGCCCATCATATGTTCGATATCTTCATCTGTCAGATTGATTTCAGATAATGAAATAAATTCGTTATTACTGCGCATTGTCGGCGGAACACCGACTGTCAAATAAAGGTCACTGGCCCTTTTTTCGGCCATTTGCTTTAGATAGTCATAGATAACGCTTTTTTCTTCTGACATCAGAACGAATATCCTTCATCTTGGTCTGCCCCTGCGGGTTGCGCGCCTGACGGTTCGACCCCAAGATTATTACTCTTTTGACCTACGGGTGGCACCTGGCGCATTGTCGCCGGCTTTGAATCTTCGTTCATACTGCTCATATCAGTTGCGCCTTCGAATTCGCTTTGATCATCTGCGCAATCACGCAAGGCTTCCTTGGCAATTTCTTCTGTGATCAGACCTGACTGGAACAAATCATTTACCGAATCTTCCATGGTCTGCATGCCGTATCGCGATCCGGTCTGGATCATCGAATAAATTTGTGCCAGCTGGTTTTCACGGATCAGGTTACGCACAGCACTGGTCCCGACCATAATTTCATGTGCCGCAACACGTCCGCCGCCAGCGCGTTTTAATAGTTGCTGGGCGACAACGCCCTGAATTGAACTGGACAACATTGCACGTACCATTTCTTTTTCCGCAGCAGGGAAAACATCGATGATACGGTCAATGGTTTTGGCAGCCGAGTTCGAGTGCAATGTTCCGAAAACCAAGTGACCGGTTTCCGCCGCTGTCAGCGCCAGTGAGATTGTTTCATAGTCACGCATCTCCCCCACCAGAATAACATCCGGATCTTCACGCAGCGCACTTTTCAGGGCGCGCGCGAAAGAAACCGTATCGTTATTCAATTCACGGTGGTTCACCAGACTCTTTTGCGATGTATGAAAGAATTCCACAGGATCCTCGACTGTCAGAATATGTTTCTGATAGGTCTTGTTGATATGGTTGATCATGGAGGCCAGGGTCGTCGATTTACCGGAACCGGTCGGACCGGTCACCAGAACCAGGCCGTTTTCCAGCTCGGACAGGCGCCGCAAAACTTTCGGCAAATCCAGATCTTCCATTGTCGGAATCTTTGTCGGAATAACACGAAAAACGGAAGCCATACCCTTACGGTTTGTAAAAGCATTCACACGAAAACGGGCATCTTCACCCAGCGAGATCGCAAAATCGATCTCTTTCTCGCGCTCGAATTCGGCGCGCTGGTCTTCGCTCATGACCGAATAAACCATCCGTTTGATTTCATCAGCCGTCAGTGCGTCGGTTTTAATGCGCTGTAATTTGCCGTCAATACGAACGATCGGCTGGTTTTCCGCGCTCAGGTGCATATCCGATGCGCCATTGTCCAGCGTAAATTTTAAAAGCTCTGTAATTTCCACGATTTACCCCCAGTATACTTTTGTTCAACCCTTTAAAGTCGGTTGAGACTTGAAAAACACCTGTTCAACTCTCCTAAAGTCGGTTGAGACTTGAAAAAACACCTGTTCAACTCTCCTAAAGTCGGTTGAGACTTAATCCACCATCAGGATACAGAAAAAGTCCTACAATAAGGTTAAAAAAACGGTTTTCTTCATCAGCAGACAGATTATAAAAGCCACAATTAATGCAGGACCGAACGGAAAATATTCCCGCCCCGTGATTTTACGTGATATCAGGCCAAATATCACGCCAAGCCCGCCTGACAACATCATAAAAAGCGGCAAAACCATTGGTCCCAGCCATAGACCTGCTGCGGCAAAGAACTTGATATCTCCGCCCCCCATCGCCTGCTTTTTCAACAACGCCGACATACCCCAGGTCAGAAGATAGGCCAGAACAAAAAAGATTGCCGCCCCTGCCAGCGCCTGTTGCCATATGCCCTGCACCATATAGCCCGTAGCATCAAAAGAAACCAGAATTAATGCCAATATCCCCAGCCCGCCCAATGCCAGATTCAAAACATCCGGAATAATCATATGACGCCAATCGATAAAAAACATCGCTGTGATGACGGGGGCGGATAAGATCAAAGCCGGCGTATAAGGCTGATATCCGAAAATCAGAAAGAACGAAACCGCCAATGCCAGCGTAAAAACCTCGATCACGATATAATCAGATGATACCGCCTTGCCGCAATGGCGACATTTTCCACGGTTATACAACCAGGAAAAGACCGGAATCAGATCCGCCGCCCTTAATGTCTGTTCGCAGTCTGTACAGGCCGATCGCCTGCGGCCGGTGATTTTGATATTGCGGGGTAAACGCCACGCCAGCGCACCGGCAAAACTGCCCAGGGCCAACCCCGACAGCCCAACGACAATCAGCCAGAAGATATGAAATTCAGGTAAAAAAATGCCCACGGTCTTTTACTGATGGATCAATGCCAGACGGTTTTGAATCGCCTCGACCGGAATAGCGCCGCGGTATCCGCTATCGCGTTCCAGCATCAGGGAACGACGGTAATACATCGCTGCATTAACGCGGTCACCGACACGGTCATGCATGACTGCCAGATTATAGGCGATCGTCGGGTTCGTCGGCTCCAAATTTTGTGCCGATGTTAACAAGGCAATCGCTTCACGCGGATAATTCATTGCACCATAGGCCAGCGCCAACTGAACCTTAACCCCCGCATTTGCAGGATAGCTGGCGTGCAATCTTTGCAGCTTATCAACCGAATAGGCCGGGTTTTGAACTGACAAAATCCCAAGCATATTTGTCAAAGCTTCCAGGTTTTCAGGGTTCTCGCGCAAAACCTGTTCGTAAAGACTGATCGCCTCGGTATATCTGCCCAAACGCTGCAATGCTACAGAACGGCCCAGCATAACGCGGGTATCATTCGGATTTGCTTCGTAAAGTGCATTAAACATCTCGAGTGCACGGCCGTTCCGTCCCTCGTTCAGGGCACGTTTTGCCGTCATCAGTTCCCGGTTCAATTCAACAGGTGCCGTTTCAGGCCTGATGATATAATATTTTTCAGGGGTCGGACGCACATATGCATTGGCTTCAATACGGCTGGTATCACCCAATTGCGCGGGTATACCGTCCTGAATTGCCTGATCCATTGAATTGATCAGCGCCTCTTCTGCTGCAAGACTGTCATCGGCCGATACCGGGGCATTATCCGCTGTATTTGATGTCAGGCTGGCAATCAGCTCTTCCTCGAGCTTTTGGTCAATTTCATCCTGCGCCGCATTATCAGCATCTACCATCATTGCGGTTTGTGTTTCAATCATCGCATCATTATCCGCAATTTCATCCGGCATAGATGGCGCATCAACAGGCATTACAGGATCCGCCATTGCAGGGTCCATCGGCGGGCTTTGCGTATCCGGCGCAGCGACAATACCGATATCTTCACCGCTTTCAACGTCCGTGACGTCAATTCCCGATACGTCCATATCCCCGTCAGCACTCATGTCACTTTCAGGCATCGGTGGAAAATCAGCTTCATCACCCATTACTTCACCTTCAGGCGCGGGCATACCCATATCATCTGCCGGATCAATCAGGCTGTTCAGATCAATATTTTCAACAACCTCTATCGGGGCTTCGCCGCCATCAGCCGGCATATCATCCAGCGGGGCCGGCTGCGCCATCGGATCATTCATCGGATCAACTTGCGGTGATGGCTGCATTGCCGCCAATGTCGCCGGTGTTACAGGCGCCGGTCCCGATTGTGTTTCCATCCAGTAAAATCCGCCTGCGCCCAGCGCAACAAGAACGGCCAAAAGGCCCGCATATTTAACCACCTTACCGGATTTCTTGCGCGGCGCGCCATCCAACGGAACCTCGGTATCATCAAATACGACGTCATCCCAATCATCGTCGGAGTCAGGTGTACTTGAAATCGGTGGATCGTTATTTTCAGTCATATGTCTGTCCTTTGTCTGGCCTGAAGGCGGCCTGTTATTTTATAATACTTAAAAATGCGCGTTCGAGATAGTCTTCTTTTCCTTGTTTCTTAAGGGCTTTCGGGGTGCCCGTAAATTTAACAACGCCTTGATCGATAACAGCGATCGTATCGCAGATTTCATCCATATCCGCCAGAATGTGCGAGCTGAGAAAAACCGTACGTCCGGCTTTGCGGCATTCCAGAATTTTATCTTTCACGCACGCACGCGCCAGCGGGTCAAGCCCGCTCATCGGTTCATCCAGAATGATTACGGGTGCGGGACTCATAAAGGCTGACATCAAGCCGATTTTCTGCTTCATCCCCTTAGAATAGGTGTTACAGCGCCGTGATAAAGCCTCAAGCTGAAGGGCAAGCTGGCCTGCATTATCCTTGATATCATCATCAGATGCGCTCTTGTTATAAAACGACAGTGCAAAGCGCAAAAATTCATATCCGCTTAGAAAGGCGGGCGGTTCGAATTTTTCAGGCAGATAAACCACCTCGCCATCTGTCAGAATGCTTCCCTTATCCGCCTTTAAAAGATCCAGTACCGTTTTGATAAATGTTGTTTTACCGGCGCCATTCAAACCGATCAGACCGAAAATCTTGCCTTTCGGAATCTCAAGATTGATGTTGCGGATCGCGGGATCATCCCCATATCCTGCGGTGATATTCTTCGCCAGAATTGACGTTTTTTTATTTAAACTGGTTTTTACCATTTTCTACCCCGGTATTAAAACACCCGTACGAATTTCATAGGCCTGATTTGGTTTCAGCCTGATTTTAATAATTTTGCGCAGCAATTCGTCAAACCATTTCAGATCAATATAATTTTTCTGAACCGAAATATCGACGATTTGCGGCAACATATTGCGCGGTGTCACACGTTGACCGTTCAACCAGATCATCCAGCGGTCATCGCCGCTGTAGGCAATACCGCCCAAACGAATATACCTGTTTTCAGGAACACTGATTTCGGTCTCTGTCGGATCTTCCGTGCTGACATCGTCAATCGCCTCGTTCTGGATACCTGCCAGAGCTGCCTCGATTTTTAAAATTTCACTGCGGCTGAACATCAAAGACTGGTCAAAATAGTCATATGGTGATTCAAAACGTATAGGGGGCGGTTCAGGCGCATCTTCCACCTGCGCGGTCGGTACAGCAGGTGCAACCATTGCATCCTGTGCCAAAACTGCAAAAGGCAGGCACAGCATAATGGCAAGACATGAAACAAATAATCGTATCATTAATATGCCCCCTCAATGCCCGGCACTTCTTCAGCCGGCTTTTCCAGCATCGTATACCATTCGAATTCTGCCGTTCCGGTTACAAACCCGATATTCCGTTCAAGATCAGACAATGCATCCAGACTTTCCTGTGTAATCACCAGCGGACGTTCAAGTTTAAGGGATTTCAAACGTGTATGTCCGCTGAAATTATTATTGATCATATACAGTAATTTATAGACTTCGATATCATTAAAAGCCTGCAGGTTTTTAACCTCCACCGGGCTCATGACCAGGCGGTGCCCTGCCTGTTCGGCAAGTGGCTCGTTAATATCAACCAGCTCGCCGATCGAAAAAGATGCCGATCTGACACCACTGGTATTCTGGATATTCTGAATGACACGCTCAGCTTCGAAACGATCCTGATTATCAAAAAACCCGATATCTGCCAGTCTGTCATAGTATGGCATGTGCTCTTGCGTTTTCTGGATCTGTTCCTTAATGGTTGTAATATCTGTTTGCAATGTTCCGATCTGACCATTCAAACCGTTTAACTGGTTTTCAGCATTATCGCGCGACGGTATAACCCAAAGCATCAGGGCTGCCAGAAGAACGACATTCACCATGGCCAGCGCCACCAGAATTGTAAATCTTTTACGACCGATCAGCTTAATCATAACGGCGGCCCCTCTATTTTAAATTCGGCGGTCAAATCCTGCGCACCGACAATTTGCTCGCCACCCGGCTGTTGTTGCTCGACCGAAAAAGACCCTGTACGCGTAATTCCGCCGAATTGTCTGACGATTTCAACGTCATGGTTCGGAAGCGACAGCTTAAGACTTTCCAAAAGCCCTTCGGCACGTGCGACTTTTTGTTCCAACGGCAGGTTGGCTTCTGTCAGACTGACAGTGAATTCGATAACCAGCGTGCCCTTGTCATTTTCCAGGCCGCCGATGGCCACAACAGGCGGCGGTGCATATCCGCCGGTATTGTTACTTGATACGCCCGGTTCGGCAAAAGATACGTCCTCTGCCGGCGTATGATCTATAGAAATATCTTGCAGCAAAAATGAATTCGCAAAGACTTGCTGCAAGTCCAGCAGAATCGGTGTCAGGTCAATCGAGTTATCCTGCAACAATTTTTTAACCGCCAGCACCCCTTCAACTGTTGGCGGTGAAACCGGCAAAGCATTAAAAGTCAATGTTTCCTGTTCATATTCACGCTGCAGGGCCGCCTGCTGTGTCGTTTTATATTCGATCAAATTCATACGGTCGGCATAAACGCTGTAACCGTCATAGTTAAAATATATTAAGCCCAAAACACCCAAAGCCAGCAAACCACTGGCACCTGCAGCCGCCTTACGCGGCATCGATACACGGTCCAGTTCGGCCATTTTCATCGGCATGGTCAGTTTGTTTTTACTGGCCGCCCATAAAACATACAGCGCATCTGCATATGTACGTGTCGCCTCGCCGGCATATTGGCCGCCCAGAACATTCAAGGCATCCGGCAGGTCCAAAAGGCAAAGGTTGGTAATCGGCATATTGGCCGCATTCAAAGCCTCGTGACTTTCGCGCGGGGCGATGACAATAACATCCAGCCCCTCTTTTTCGTTATAACCGAAACGTGCGATGTAGCTGAGGGTCGCCTTGAATTCACGCGCCAGTTCTGCGGCAAAGGCTGCCGGTGTCAGATTATCCGGGACAGGCGTAATACGGCGCATCGCCAGATTGCCGTCTTTAACCACGATTTGATGTAAACCGCCGGTTTCATTCTGGCCGATCATAATGCTCCATTTTGAACGGATGCCGCCTTTTTCCTCGACACAGCGTCCGGCCAGATCATCAACCAGCCCCACACTTTCAACGGGCAAAAGCCCCATACCGGCAATCCCGACTTCAGCCACGTACAAGGCCGCCGTGATACGGGTCAGTATTTCCGATTTTGGTAAGGCGGCAAATAAATATTCAGGCTTTTCGTTGGACTTTTTAAGCGCCATGCCCTTTTTACCGGGCTGCTTGATTTCTAAGGCCGCTTTAATCGTCAAATTCGGAAAGGCCAGATTCAGTTTGCGCTCTAAAACCTTTTTCTTATCGGCAATCCCGACAGGTGGAATACGGTCTTTACGGTAATGCTGTTCAACGGCATCGTATAAGATCATAACAGGTCCACTGTAACCGCTTTTCAGCGCAGATATCAGTTTCTCGTTAAAATTCTGCGCATCCCAGGGCAGCGATAAAACACGAATGGCTTTCTTTTTTTCGACGGCGTATAAAACAGCGCCGTCATCGCCGATCATAAGAACGCGGCGGTTTTTAGAACCCAATGGTGATTTTTTTCTTCTGGCCACGTCTTTTAAATCCCCATATCACCAAAGCTGTTATAAATCGGCCCGAATACACCGGCTGCAATCCACAGCATCAATCCACCCAAAATAACCGTTAAGGCCGGTTCAATCATCGTGATCATTGCATCAATCGATTCATTCACATCCTGATCATAGAATTCCGCAACCTGATTTAAAACCCCTGACAGGTTACCGGATTCCTCACCGATACGAACCATACGCAAAACCAATGTCGGAAATTCACCCGTTTGTTCCATTGATTTTGAAATCGGATTACCCTCGCGCACATTTTCACGCACTGAATTCAGCGCGTCGCGCAAAACCATATTATTTGATGTACGGGCCGCAGCCTCCAGACACTTTAGAACCTCAAGACCACTGGTGAACAAAACCGCAAAGGTTTGACAAAAAATTGAAAGCGATATTTTTTGGATCAGCGGACCGATAACCGGAACACGTAAAACCAGATAATCCGTGTGATAGCGGAACGGTTCGGAATATTTCCTGAGGATTTTAAAAGCAAAATAAACCCCGACTATTACTATAACCATATAAAGAATATAATTGGTAAAGAAATCGGATGTTGCAATCAGCGCTCGCGTCACAGGCGGCAGTTCCTGGCCAATGTTCGCCAAAAATCCCGTCACTTCAGGGACAACATATGTCATCATGACCCCGACGACAACGAAAACGACAAACAGCAGAATTTTCGGATAGCGCATCGCCTTCTTTTTCTTGGTATTCATCGCATCTGCCCATTTCAGATGGCGAATAACCTGGGAAAAAGATTGCATCAGGTTACCTGTTTCTTCACCTGCCGCAATCAACGATACAAAGATATTTTCAAAAACGTTCGGATATTTGCCCATGGCTTCGGACAAACTGGCCCCTTCGGAAACTTCGCGGTGCAGTTCGGTCAGGATATCACGTAATTTCGGAGATTCAGACGTATCGCGGATATCGGCCAAACTCTCCAAAAGCGGCACACCCGCCTTTTGCAGTTGTTCAAGGTGGACGAAAAGCTGGATTTTATCGCGCGTTTTGACACCGCCGCTGAAAATCTCGCGGATCATGCCCGCACCCTTGCTCTCGCCGCCGACTGTTTTACAGTCAATCAGCTCGAAACCGCCGGCCTGCAATTGCTGAAACAGGTCTGTTTCATTTGCTGCCGTCAGGCTTCCGCGGACCGGGCGTCCGTTTTTATTCAGTGCACGATAATTATATTTAGCCATTTTTTATTTTAAAATTAAGAGGTGAAACCGCCAGTTTATAATACTAGCATAATAAACCCCCAGCGCAACCACAAGAGATAAAGCTCTCTTACAGCCTCTCGGAAAAATCGACGGACTTCATCAGGGCCTCTATTGATGTGTGTCCTTTCAGGATTTTATCAATACCATCGTCCAGCATTGATTTAAATCCGTGTTCACGGGCAACTTTCTTTAATTGCGATTTATGTCCGCCCTCAGCAATCACATCATTCAGCGCTTCATTTAAAAACAGAATTTCAACAACCGCCGTACGGCCTTTATATCCGGAATCCATACATTTCGGACAGCCCTTGGCATGGCCGATTTCAGGCGGGTTTGATGCATCAATCCCCAGCAGGCGGCATTCTTCCTCTGTCGCTGTTTTCATTTCCTTGCAATCGCACAGGCGACGCACAAGACGCTGTGCGAACGAGGCGATAATCGCCCCGGCCAACATACCGGGTTGTAGTCCCAAATCCAGCAAACGCGGGATCGCACCGAAACAGTCATTGGTGTGAAGCGATGTATAAACCTGGTGACCTGTCATCGCGGCCTTTAGGGCCTGTTCGGCGGTCACGGCATCACGCACCTCACCCACGAAGATGATGTCCGGATCCTGACGTAGCAAAGCTTTAACACCGTCGGCAAAGGTCAGGCCCGCGCCGGCCTTAACATGTGTCTGGCGGATCATCGGCAGCGAATATTCCACCGGATCTTCCAGCGTCATAATATTCACATCCGGCGTATTTACGGCATTCAACATCGAATAAAGCGATGTGGTTTTACCGGAACCGGTCGGTCCCGTCACAATAATAATACCTTCGGGACGCGCCTGTGATTTTTTAATCAGGTTCATGTTGTGATCGCTAAAGCCCAGATTCTCAAGCGGCATAATACCGCTTTGCTTATCCAGAACACGCAAAACAAAGTTTTCACCATTTACCGTCGGCAGAGATGACACACGGAAATCGGCTTCACGTCCCCCGACAGACAGAAAGAAACGCCCATCTTGCGGCAGCATTTTATCCGCAATATTCATACCCGACATAATTTTCAAACGCTGTGCGATCGCCTGCCAGTATTCCTTGTGCAAGGTTTGTACGGTATGCAAAATACCATCAATACGATAGCGCAAGCGCACAAAGTTTTCTTCGGGTTCAAAGTGCAAATCCGATGCACCCATTTTCACGGCATCAATCACCAAGGCGTTCACAAGACGCACAATCGGATGCGAATAGGCGTTATCTTCGGTCAGTCCCTCGATACCTTCCAGGTCGATTTGCTTACCCCCCAGCTCCGACATAATGTCTTTTGTCGAACTGGCATATCCGTACGCGCGGTCAATTGCGGTGTTCAATGTGGCGGGCGGTCCGATCATCGGACGAATAGCAAGACCGCGCGGTAGAATCTGGCGCAATCTATCCAGCGTCATAACATCATAGGGGTCAACCATCGCGATATGGATGGTCTGGTCCTTAACCGATACCGGCAGAATCTGGAAACGCGCTGCCGTTGCCTTATCAATCAAGGCAATCGCTTCGGGGTCCAGAATGGCATCTTTCGGATCGAATTCCTCGTAACCCGTACTTTCGGCCAGAATTCCGGCCAGAACATCCGGCGTAATGAAGCCCAATTCGACCAGAACCTCACCCAAAAGGCCGCCGGATCTGTTTTTCTCGTGCAGGGCCACTTCCAGCTGATCTTGATCAATAAAACCTTCGGCGATCAGGCGGTCACCCAGTCGCATGTTCTTTACATTATCTTCTTCGCTCTTTTTATGGGTTTCAGCATCTACGGAAGGCGCCTTAGGTGGGGCATTTTCTTCAATACCCTGTTCTTCAGCTTCGTCAATCGCATTTTCTGTTTGCAACGACAGGTCATCATCGGCCTGCATATTTCCAGCGGATGGGCCCGGGCTCATTGATAGCCCCTCATCCTCGTCGGCTGCGGCATTCGGCGCATCCATCACCAATTCTGTTTCCTGTGGCGGTTGCGGCGCGGGTGAATTAACATTCATCTCCAGCCCACCATCTTCATCTTCTGTCTGCAAAGACGGCGATGGCCCGCTTTCAAGGCTCAGGCCCGACATATCCATATCACCATCATTATTATCAGCGTTTTGTTCTGCATGTGATGGCTGCGGCGCGTCTTCCTCGCTCGTCTTTTGATCGTCCTCTTCAAAGAAATTGCTGCCGCCGCGCGGATTCAGAATTTCACCCTGATGGGACGAAGGCTGAGCCCCATCAGCATCCGGAGACATCGAAAAACCGCCGTCGATTTCCAAATCATTATCTGTATTCTCTATATCGCCTGAATCTTTCATCAATACACACGTTCCCTATTAACCCTATTGCAGAATGCCACAAAAACGTTAACAAAGGCTGATTTTCATAACAATTACAATATCCTTGAAAACAAGATAGTGTGTTTTTATTGATCGTCTAGAGTGATGTTCGTTCATGCCAATCATGCCGCCCGTAGAAATTTTGGGGGATATGGACGAAAAACGGTTCGGGGTTTAAAGATCTATTCTTTATCTTTGCCCTTATCGTCATCCTTTTTCTTTTTGGATGTTTTTTTGGCCGGCTTTTTCGCAGAAGGTTTCTTATCGGACGATTTCTTGGATGTTTTTTTCGAAGACTTCTTTTTATCTTCTTTTTCATCATCCTCGTCGTTATCGCCTTTTTTCGGCATTTTCTTCTTTTTGGATTTTTTCGAGTCCTGATTATCCTGCCTGAATTGATCCAGCGATATCACCTCGCCTGTGCTGCCTTCATCCCCGTCATCGACATCCAGTTCATCATCACCGTAATCGATGTCTTCATCTTCTTCGGACAGGGGTTGGAATTGCAGCGCAAAATTAACAGACGGATCTGTGAAAATCGTGATCGCCGTCAGCGGAATTTGTAGGCGTTCGGGCACGTTATTGAATTTCAGCATAACCGTAAAGCGCTTGTCATTTACCTCCAGATCATAAAACTGGTGCTGCAATACGATTGTCATTTCACCGGGATAGCGTTCACGCAGGTAATCTGGAATTTCAACGCCGGCATGATCCGTGCGAAATGTAATATAGAAGTGATGGTCATCGAACAGGCCTTTTTCTATAACCTCTTCCAAGGCCGATTTCACAACCCCCCTGAGGGCAGCTTCCACCATCTTGTCATAGCGATAGGATTCTAGGTCTTCGGCCATTTTAACCTTCTTTTTTATTGTTTACCTATCGTCAGTTTATCGACTGAACGGGGTCCTGTCTATGGTCAAAATAGACAAAATTCTTGACAATCGGATCAGAAAATATCATTTTTCACATAGTTTCTAAAATATATGAATAAATACCAAAAGAGGACATTTCCATGAAAATCCGTTTTTCTGCCAAATCGTCGGCCACACGCGACGCCGTTGTTGTCACGACATTAAATGATGCCAAACTTCTGGCCACAGCCAAAAAAATCGATGACAAAACAGCCGGCGCCCTGACCCGCGCTGTAAAGGCGACCGGATTTACGGGGAAATTCTACGAAAATGTGCATATTCCCGGCCCCGCCAATGAAAACGCCAAACATGTTTTTGTTAAGGGCCTCGGCACCAAGGGCGATATGCACCCGCTGGATGCCGAAAATATCGGCCGCAGCCTGACTGATATTTTTAACGAACACAGCGCGCATAGAATTGATGTCGAACTGGAGGCGCACAGCCCCGCTGAAACAGCCGCCAATATGGCCTTTGGCGCGATGCTGAACAGCTACAGCTTTGATGTCTATAAATCAGATGCCAAGGCCGGCGATACACGTGAAATAAACTTCGTAGTCGACGACCCTGCCGCCGCGCGCAAAGCCTTTGAAAAACTGCAAAAAATTGCCGGCGGTGAAAAGCTGGCGCGCGATCTGGGCCAGACCCCGCCAAATGATCTTTATCCCGAAAGCTTTGCAGAAAAGATTAAAAACGAATTCGCAAATTCGAATGTCAAAGTCCGCGTTCTCGATGAAAAGGAAATGGCAAAACTGGGCATGGGCTCGATGCTGGCTGTGGGGCAGGGCTCAATCCGCCCGCCACGTCTGGTGGTCATGGAATATATGGGCGGCGCAAAAGATGCCAGCCCGCTGGCTTTTGGTCGGTAAAGGAATTACATTCGATTCAGGCGGGCTTTCGATTAAATCGAATGGCGGTCTGGGCATGAAATACGATATGTCGGGTGCCGGATCTGTCGTCGGCGCAATGAAGGCGATATCGGACCGCGGGGCCAAAACAAATGTTGTCGCAGTTGTGGCACTGGCGGAAAATATGCCGTCTGACCGGTCATACCGCCCGGATGATGTTGTCAAATCCATGTCAGGCAAAACGATTGAAATCATTAATACCGATGCCGAAGGGCGCTTGGTCTTGAACGATGCATTGACGTACGTACAACGTTTTTACAAACCTGATACGGTGATCAACCTTGCCACCCTGACGGGCGCAATTTTTGCTGCACTGGGGGATGAATATGCGGGATTGTTTTCAAATGACGATGATCTGACGCAAGATCTGTTATTGGCCGGTATGCGTACAGACCAAAAGCTGTGGAATATGCCTGTTGGCGGGTCCTTCAAAAACAGCCTATCCTCACCGATTGCCGATCTGAAACACACGGGTGGACGCCCCGGGGCGTCAGTTGCCGCGACATTCTTGCAGCAATTTATTGAGGATGGTGTCAAATGGGCGCATCTGGATATCGCGGGCGTATCAAATAAATTCGGTATGTCGACAGGTTATGGTGTACGTCTGCTGGATAATTACGTTGCAGAGACCCGTGAAAGCCTGCATGCGCAGATTAAAAAACACAAACGCCCTGCACCGAAAAGCGGGAAATAAAAATGGCCAAAAAAATGGGATCATCCTGTTGCTAGGCTGATCCCGAGCCCCACCTTAACAGAGTCTATCTGCTAAGGGATTAGAATTTATGAAAATTCAGCTATTATGCAACAGCTTTCAATTCAAAAGACTCAACATTATCGTTGGCATCTATATAGTTTTTGAACCGATAACGGTGGTATCTCACCGAACGAAAGCCAATATCTTTACTGCGCACGTCGATCCTGTTTCGCCCCCGCCGCTGACCACGAAGAGAGTTTATCCTCAAGGTCGTGGCCAGTGGTGGAGGCGCCGGGTACTGCCCCCGGGTCCGTAGACGCCTATTCCATAGGGCGTTTATCGTCATAGTCAGAGATAATTCCCTGACACTATTAATATAGCCCGAAATGGTTAAAAAGTCGAGTCTAGCGCTTCAAAGGTTTCATATAGTCTAGGTTCTCGATGGCCGAAAGTAGTTTAGTATAATTGCGATAACTTCTATACTGATGTCTTATGGCCCTGAACGATATAAAATCCAGGAATGGATCATATATCCACTCTTTGTTTCTATCTGACTTTTCATGCTTTTTGTACGCGTTAAACATTTTAGACAATTGTCCTTTTTGTAAGTCATGCGTAGTACGCTCCAACAATTTTTTAATCGTTTCCAGTTGTTCCAGATCCTGAGCTGTTGGATTCTTTATATACAGTTTATCTAGTGGGTAATCTTTTTCAGCTATCTCAAGAGCAACTATAGCCAAACTAAACGCATCAGCATTTTTTGATATTTTCATTTTTAAACTCCTTGCGAATAAGGCCAGACTATAAAAAACAGAACCTTATGTCAATATAAGTCCGCTGAAATAATTGCCCTCAGGCAAGGACGATGATAAAATAAATTCATTAAACAGAAACGGGGAGAGCACGATGGAACAATATCTGAATTTAATGCAGCATGTACTGGATCATGGTGTACGCAAGGACGACCGCACGGGCACAGGCACGATCTCAACATTCGGCTATCAGACACGATATGACCTTTCCGAGGGCTTTCCGATGGTCACGACCAAAAAACTGCATTTGCGCTCGATCATTCACGAACTGTTGTGGTTCCTGAAAGGGGACACCAATATCGGTTACCTGAAAGACCATAAGGTCCGTATATGGGATGAATGGGCCGATGAAAAAGGCGATCTGGGCCCCGTTTACGGCAAACAATGGCGATCTTGGGCCGCCGCTGATGGCACAACGGTCGATCAGATTGAAAAAGCCATTCATGATATCAAAAACAATCCTGATTCCCGCCGCATCATCGTTAATGCCTGGAATGTCGGAGAAATTGATAAAATGGCGCTTGCGCCCTGTCACTGCCTGTTCCAGTTCTACGTTGCCGACGGGAAACTCTCCTGCCAGCTGTATCAGCGCAGCGCCGATGTTTTTCTGGGTGTGCCGTTCAATATCGCCTCATATGCGCTTTTGACCATGATGATGGCGCAGGTTTGCGGATTAAAACCAGGTGAATTTATTCACTCCTTCGGTGATCTGCATATCTATACCAATCATCTGGAGCAGGTGCGCGAACAGCTCACCCGCGATCCGAAACCTTTGCCGACGATGGAATTAAACCCGTTGGTCACAAATATCTTTGATTTCAAATATGAAGATTTCGAGCTGCTGAACTATGAATCACACCCGCATATTGCAGGTAAAGTCGCTGTATAATGCCTGACGCCAAGATCATCATCGTTGCCGCCCATTCTGAAAATCGCTTTATCGGCAAGGGCGGCACCATCCCATGGCGCGTTAAACGCGATTTTAAATTCTGGCAGGATATATCCCGTGGCAAACCCGTCATTATGGGCCGTAAAACGTTCGAGGATATGCCCCCGTCATTTAAAAAACGCGATAAAATCATTGTTGTGACACGCGATACATCATACACGTACGATGGTGTACGTGTCGTTCATTCGATGGATGATGCTTTTAATGCCGCGCACGAGTATAAAAGTGCCGAGATCATTATCGGCGGCGGTGCGCAGATATACAAACAGGCGCTTTCACAAGCACATGAAATGTTTTTATCAACCATTCATACCAAGATTGATGGTGATGCGGCCTTTCCTGAATATGATCCCGATGAATGGATGGAAGTGACCTCTCAGGATTTCAAGGCCGAAGAGGGCGACACCTGCGGCTTTACGCTCAGAAAATATATACGAAAATAACCCTCTAGGCTTACAGCGAGTCTTTACCGACCAATCTTGTAGGGGCCGCATACCCCTTGATATCGCCCTTGGCCTTAATGAGTTTTTGGCTAGCCTGATCAATTTTATCGTCATTGCCGAAATCATCAAAATCACATCTATGCTGAAAATGTAGCGTGCCATCTGCTATTTGCTGATAACGTTCGACCTTGCGCGCCGCAAAATCGAATAAATCACGCAGACGCTGGCCATTGCCTTCGGCGGGCAAATTGTGCCAAATGGATGTTTCTTCGTATTTTTGCCAGTCAGAATCTTTGGCCTTAACCGGGGATTGCTTTTCTTTTTTGATTTTACGCGCGCCCGTGATGTTCTTTTCGATCCATTCATCCGCCAAGGCAATTGGCAGGGTCAAACCCCTTTTTACATCCCGTGCATGTTTTTCATGGCACAGTATTTCAAATATATCAGGTTTTTTTGCATTCGCTGCGATGTAAAATACATCCTCATTGTTTAGGTCTTTGCAATGTGGCAGAAGCAGTTTAACCGCTGAAAGATTGTCTTTTTGCACCGCAAAAGACAGTAAATCATCTATATCAGAGGTATTTTTGTTAATCTCCACCCATCTTTCCAAATGGACATATTTATCATTTTTTATCAGTTCTTTGGCTAATCTATGATTATAGTTTTCGAACCAGAATTTCTTTTCGGATAACAATACCGCCGAATCGTAATCCCCGTCATGATCCACAATCACAAAATAAACTCTACTACAGCTTAATTGTTCTGGTAACTTGCCGATATCCAAGAACATGTCTAACATCTGCAGTATTTTCGACCGCGAAGATGGCTTTCGTTCAGCGTTATTCAGGATCATTATAAAGACATTGGCAAAATGGAAAGTACCCTTTTCCAGATCAAACCTCTGCTCCTTCGGCATCCCGTCGCGTTCTTCTAGAATTGTTGCAATGCGCCAGACATCGCCGGACATGCAATATTTATGAAAGGCCTTAAACAACGCGCGTTTGGATTTTTTCTGCTTATGCCACCATTCGCGGTCTTCCTGTGTTGGCTCTGGAATCCCTTCGATTTCCCAAATAGGATGACGTTGCACCAGATGGCGGGATATCGTCAGATCTGAAGCGCCCGCTCCGCCCATTTTCTTACCTCTTAAGCATTATTTACAATAGCAATACCATACCATTATTATTGCGTTATGTCAAATATTTAACCTGTATTGAGCTTAAAAAACATTCGAACAGAATAAATCTTATTTTTATCAAAATTTTGGATTATATTAGAAACATGAAAAATGAAAACGGTAACGCCCTTTTCCTGATTTTGATTGCAGTCGCGCTTTTTGCGGCCCTTTCTTATGCGCTCACAACATCCGGGCGGGGCAGCGGCGGCATTGATAGGGAACAGGCTGAAATCGCATCCGCACAGATTTTTAATTATTCGGCCGCCATGCATAACACACATCAAAGATTGAAAATCGCAAGCGGTTATGATCAAGTTCACTTAAATTTCGTCGCCGAGAACGCTGCCGGAACCTGCTACAGTGGGGCCACAACATATACATGCCGATCAATCGGTATGTTTAACAGCGAGACCGGGTTGGTGCCTCCTGATATCGAAAAGCTTTTTGATACCGCTGTCTCAGACAACAGGTCAGCGACTTGGATTTCCGCACGCGTTACGGACGGCACCAATGATTACGGCACATCCGCGCCAGATACTTTCGTAGCATACAGGTCCTTACGTGATGAAATCTGCGCCGCAATAAACCAAAAAGCGACCGGCAGCTCTGCAATACCTGCTGTTGTCACGGGAACAGATGCTCAGGGCCAGGCGGCAAATCACCTGCAAACTGACGATACGGCAACAGCTATCGGGACAGCTCCTAACCTCAGTTACGAAATTCCAACTGATAATAGTTGCTATGATTTTGGCGGGGCCAATCTTTTTGTCACAATTCTCGAGACGAATTAAAAGCGGATATAATCCGATCAAATTTTTCCGCCAAAGCTGTATCATTCAATACGATCGGATCACCCGCATCCGCCTGCATCCGAATATTAATGTCCAGCGGCAGGGCGCCTAAAAACGAAATATCAAGGCGCTTGGCTTCGGCCTCGGCCCCGCCGTGACCGAAAATTTCTTCGGTATGGCCGCAGTTCGAACAGGTATGCAGGCTCATATTTTCGATCAACCCCAAAATCGGCACATCCATTTTCTTGAACATGTTGATCGCCTTGCGCGCATCAATCAGCGCAATATCCTGCGGGGTCGAAACGATAATCGCGCCCGTCAGTGGAATTTTCTGCGCCATGGTCATCTGTACGTCGCCTGTTCCGGGCGGTAGATCAACGATCAAAGTATCCACATCACCCCAGACGACATCACGAAAAAACTGGATTACTGCGGTTTGCACCATCGGTCCGCGCCAGATGGTCGGGGCGTCTTCATCTGTCAGGGAACCCATCGAAATAAACTTTAACCCGTGTGCATCCAACGGGGTCAGGCGGCGGTCGCCCGTGCCCTGTACGCGTACACCTGACAGGCCCATCATACGGTGCTGTGACGGGCCATAGATATCGGCATCCACCAGCCCGATCTTATGACCCTGCTGCGCCATTGAAACCGCAAGATTGGCAGCAACGGTCGATTTACCGACACCGCCTTTACCCGATCCGATCGCGATAATATTCTTGATTCCTTCCGCAAGCGGGCGGGCCAGAACCTCCTGATCGGAAATTTTCGCTTTTGATTCGGCGGTCAAAACAACGCTGACCTTTTCGAAATCAAGCTTTTGATCGATTGCGCGTTCAACCGCCTGACGCATATCTTCCAGCTTTGGTCCCTGTTTCGGGTCAACGCGCAACGTCACCATCGCGTGGCCATCTTTGACGATCACCTCTTCCAGCTCGGCTGTGACTTTCAACTGGTCTAATATATCCTGCACGTCTTTTTTCATCAGGCCTTGTATCTGTTCTAATTGTCGTTAAACTGTTCGTGTTGTAACAAATTCCAGATTAAAAGGGAATATCAGATGTCAGATCGTAAAAGTCCATGGGGTGACAAGCCCGGTAAAAAACGGCCACAATCAGACCAAAACGGCAGCGGCAAGCGCGGCCAAAAAGGCCCCGGCCAGGATCCGGACATTGATGAAATGTTGCGCCGCGCACAGGAACGTCTGGGCGGTATGTTCGGCGGCGGCAATGGTGGGGGAAACCGCGGCGGCAGACGCCCCGGCGGCGAGGACCTGCCGATCGGCAAAATTCTGATGGGACTGGTTTTGATCTGGGCGCTCAGCGGGTTTTACCGCGTTCTGCCCGAAGAACACGTTGTCATCAAGACATTCGGTGAATGGACACGTACACAGGAAACACCGGGTTTGGGCTATCACATTCCATGGCCCGTCCAAACCGTCGAGAAAGTCAACGTCACCTTTGAACGCCGCATCGAAATCGGTTTTCGCGGTGATGCGCCGCGCCGCAGTGGCCCGTCACGCAGCAATTCCGGTGATATCCCCAGCGAAAGCCTGATGCTGACAGGTGACGAAAATATTATCGATATTGATTTCGTTGTTTTATGGCGCGTGAATGATGCGGGCAAGTTCCTCTATGAAATTCGCGATCCGGAAAACACGATTAAAAAGGTCGCCGAAAGCGCGATGCGCGAAATTATCGGCCGCACCAAAATTCAACAGGCCCTGACCGAGGCCCGCGCTCAAATCGAACAAGACACCAAGGCCCTAATGCAGCAGATGCTGGATGATTATGAATCAGGTATCGCGATTAATGATGTGCAGTTACAGCAGGTTGACCCGCCATCACCAGTCGTTGATGCCTTTGATGATGTACAGCGCGCCCGTGCGGATAAAGAACGCCTGCGCAACGAGGCTGAAGCCTACCGAAATGACATCTTGCCCCGCGCACGCGGTGAATCTGAAAAAGTCATTCAGGAGGCCGAAGCCTATCGCGAGGAAGTTATCAACCGCGCAACCGGTGATGCCGACCGTTTCAGCGCTGTTTACAAGGCCTATGCCGCCGACAAGGATGTGACAGCGAAACGTATTTATATCGAAACGCTTGAAGGCATCCTGAAAAATACGCAAAAAATCATCATTGATGGCGACGGGGCGGGCAATGTATTGCCTTATCTGCCGCTGAATGAACTGACCAAAAACAAATCGAAAACAGGACAGGAGTAATTATCATGTCAAAATCCGCCACAGCCCTATTGGTATTTCTGGCCGTACTGGTCGTGATTATTTCACAATCCCTGTTTATCGTTCCTGAACGCGAACAGGCCTTGGTCTTGCGCTTCGGTGATCCCGTTCGGATATATCCGGAACCCGGCCTGAAATGGAAGGTGCCGCTGCTGGAACAGGTCAAATCGTTCGATTCCCGTGTTCTGGATGCCGATCCCCCCCCGGAAGAAGTTATTCTGGCTGACCAGAAACGTCTGGTGATTGATACATTCGCCCGTTACAAAATTACCGATATGCTATTGTTCTATCAAACATTGAACACTGAAAACCAGGCGGTAACACGTCTTTCGAACCTGATTAACTCGCAGGTGCGATCACGCCTTGGTAATGTCAGCTTGAATGATATTTTGTCTGAAAACCGCGCGACGATCATGAAAACGATCAGCGACCGCGTGAATGAAGAAGTTCAACGCTTCGGCATTCAAATCGTTGATGTCCGCATCGGCCGCGCCGATCTGCCCGAACAAACATCGCAGGCAATTTATGCCCGTATGCGTTCGGAACGCGAACAGGAGGCCGCAGAATTCCGCGCGCAAGGTCAGGAACTGGCCCAGCAAATTCGCGCCCGCGCTGACAAGGAACGCATCGTTCTGATTTCCGAAGCAAACAAAACTGCCCAAGGTTTGCGCGGGGAAGGCGATGAACAAGCGATTAAAATCTATGCTGATGCCTATAGCGCCGACCCGGATTTTTATGCTTTCTATCGTTCGCTGAATGCCTATAAAACGGCATTGGATGGTGAAAATTCGACCTTGGTATTGTCACCTGACAGTGAATTTTTCAAATTCTTTCAGAACAGCAGCCCATAAGGCCCGATGATTGAAACGGACACCATATGGATTGCCTTGTGCCTGATGCTGGTATTCGAAGGTCTGATTTACGGTTTATTTCCGAAGACCATGAAAAAAATGGTGTTACAAATTCTGGCAATGCCTGAACAAACCCTGCAGAACTTCGGGCTTGGTATCGCCGCATTCGGCGTGGCGTGTCTGTATGCTATTTTTTAGGGCCCGGTTTTTTATCCAGCCATTCCTTCAACAGATCAGGCCCCGTACCATTTTTATGAATAGTGATACCTTCTGCGCTGTCAGTTACAAATCTTTTTGCACGTTCCTCTGACATAGACTTTGGTTTGGTCGGGTCTTTAAAATTCAGCAAGTCATCTGGAAATACGATAATATTATCGATTTTATCGCTTATTTTTCTTGATGCTTTTTGAAACGCCGACTGGGTTGCATTTATTGCTTTTCTGATAAACTTCATCTTGTGATTCCTATTTTCTGTTTTGACCGCGCAATGGCGCCAGTTTATTCAATTCGGCCTCGTTCAAATGAATCAGATCATCGGGAAGACCAATCACTTCGTTCCATTTTTTATCACAGACTGCGCGGGCGTTATTAAATTCAGCTTGTGCTTTTTGTTTTGCTTTTTTTATAAAAGTCATGGTTTTTCCTTTCCTAGGCGCTTGCGGCCGGCTTTTTCTGTTTTTTAGGGGATTGTGCGGGGGCTTTGGCATTCAAAGGCAGGGCCTCTTTGGCCAATGTTACCCAATATTTGATTCCGTGGGGAATGACCGCATCATTAAAATCATAGCGCGGGCTGTGCAGCCCCTCGTTGTGGTCGGCATCCGCCTGACCCAGTGCAATATAAACGCCCGGCTTTTTCTGCAGCATGAAGGCGAAATCTTCCGATCCCATCGTCGGACGGAAATTCAGGACATTCTTTTCGCCGACCGTTTTAGCGGCAACCTTCTTAATAAACTCAACCTTGTCTTCTGTATTTACGACAGATGGATAATTGCGGGTGTATTCAACTTCGGCCACGGCGCCGTATCCAAGGGCAATACCCTGGGCGACTTTCTGGATTTGCTCCTCCAGCGCCAGGCGGGTTTCAGGGTTAAAGCATCTGACAGTCCCCTCCAGTTCAACAACCTCAGGCATCGCATTGGTCGAAACCCCGCCATGGAATTTCGTGACGCTGACCAGCGCGCCATCCAGCGGGTTAGTGTTTGAACTGACAACCGCATGCAACGCCAATGATATCGTTGATCCGATGGCAATTGAATCGATGTGTTTGTGCGGAAAGGCTGCGTGGCCGCCTTTGCCCTTGATTGTGATCTTGAAACGGTCGGATGATGCTGTCACAGGGCCGCCCGCAACGCCGATTTCTCCGACCTTCATATCTGGCCAGTTGTGCAGGGCATAGACTTCATCGCAGGGGAATTTCTCGAATAACTTGTCTTTGATCATGACATCCGCGCCGCCGCCGCCTTCTTCGGCGGGTTGGAAAATAAAATTCACAGTGCCGTCAAAGTCAGGATTTTGTGCAAGATATTTTGCAGCGCCCAACAACATCGCCGTATGGCCGTCATGCCCGCAGGCATGCATTTTGCCGCAGGTTTTCGAGACATGGGAAAATTTGTTATTTTCATCAATATTCAGCGCATCCATATCAGCGCGCAGGCCAATTGTTTTACCACTGGTGTTTTTGCGGCCTTTCAAAACACCGACAACGCCTGTGCGTCCGATATTCTGATGCGTTTCAATACCCCATTCCTTCAGCTTTTCTGCGACGATATCAGCCGTGCGGAATTCCTCGAACGCCGTTTCGGGGTTTTCATGCAGATCACGGCGCCATTGTGTGACATCCTTGACCATTTCTTTAATTTCTTTTTCAAGACTCATGCGCGCTGCTTTTATGTATAAGATTTATGATTTCTTTTTTTAATAAAACATATCCATAAGACAATCAACCTTTAATTTGGCAAAACACGCGAATTGACTTGCGGGCGCAAGGTGACTAACTTTATTTATGAAAGAACAAAAACAGCAGGAGACATGCATGTTCGCCCGAAACAATATCAAATATTTTCTATCGGTTTTCGCAATGACAGCTATGGTTTTAACTTCGCCCGTCATGGCGCAGGATGCCCCGACGCCGGACGCATTGGATAACAAGGCCGCCGTTCCACAAGGCGAACAGACACCGCTGACCTTGCCCGATCTGGCCGAAGCGCTACTGCCGACCGTTGTGAATGTTTCAACAACGCAGGCCATGCCTGAAATGTCGCCCGATGAAATGCCGCAATTCCCGCCGGGATCACCTTTCGAAGATTTTTTTAATGAATTTTTCGAACGTCACCAGAACAATCCGAATACCATGCCGGCCCGTCCGTCTTCACTGGGGTCCGGCTTTATTATTGATGCGGAAAAAGGCTATATCGTGACGAACAACCACGTTATTCGTGATGCCGAGGAAATCAAGATCATCCTGCACGATGATTCCACTTTGGATGCCGAACTGGTCGGATCGGACGAAAAAACCGATATTGCCTTATTGAAAGTCAGTACAGACAAAAAACTGGTTGCCACAAAATGGGGCAACAGTGACGAGGCCCGTGTCGGATCATGGGTGATTGCGATCGGTAACCCGTTCGGGCTTGGCGGCACTGTAACCGCCGGCATCGTATCGGCCCGCCAGCGTGATATCAATGCCGGCCCCTATGATGATTTCATTCAGACAGATGCCTCGATCAACCGCGGAAATTCCGGCGGCCCTATGTTTAACATGAAGGGCGAGGTCATTGGCGTGAACACCGCGATCTTTTCACCATCGGGCGGATCTGTTGGAATCGGCTTTGCCGTACCGTCTTCATTGGCTGAAGGTGTTGTACGTCAACTGGTCAAATACGGTAAAACCCGCCGCGGCTGGCTGGGTGTACGTATCCAAAGCGTTACCGAGGAAATCGCCGAAAGCCTGGGCCTAAGCGACGTAGAAGGCGCATTGGTTGCCAGCGTTTCCAAAGACGGACCCGCTGAAAAAGGCGGCATCAAGGCCGGTGACATCATTCTGGAATTTAACGGCCAATCGATCAATGCCATGCGTGGCCTGCCACGTATTGTCGCCGAAAGCGATGTCGGCCAAAAATCCGAAGTTGTTGTCTGGCGTGATAAAGCCCGCAAAACATTGACCGTAACATTGGGTGAATTGGAAAAAGCCGAAGAAGAGGGCCTGCTGGATTCTGTAACCAGCGGCAAGATGCTGACATCGCCAAAAGGCGAGAAAATCAATGAACTTGCCATTACCGTTTCACCGGCATCTGCTGCGATTAAAGAGCAATACGGCCTATCCGAAGATGTTCAGGGTGTCGTTATCACATCTGTCGAGCCGGGATCAGCGGCCGAAGAAAAAGGCCTCAGCGAGGGCGAAGTGATTACAGAAGTAGATCAGGAAGCTGTGCGCAGTGCCGATGAAATCAAGGCCAAGCTGGAAGCGGCAAAAGCCGAAGACAAGAAATCGGTTCTGCTGTTGATCCAACGCGGCGGCGATATGCGCTTTGTGGCTTTGAAACTGGCTGAATAACTGTCATACCGGCGCAGGCCGGTATCCAGACTTATAAATAACTGGACTCCGGCCTACGCCAGAGTGACAATGTATCATGACTTCAGAAAACGATAATAAACCCGTTGTCATCATTAACGGCCCGACCGCGTCGGGAAAATCCGCACTGGCCCTCGCCATAGCCACCGCGCATAACGGCGTGATCATCAATGCAGATTCCATGCAGATATATGACGCGCTGGCGACCCTGACCGCCCAGCCCGATACCAACGAGCTGGCACGCGCCCCGCATAGATTATATGGCGTTCTTGACCCGTCCGAGGGACTTGATGCCGAAAAATGGCGCGACATGGCAACGATCGAAATCCGCAGCGCGCATGATGCAGGGCACGTACCTGTCATTGTCGGTGGTACGGGCTTTTATATTAAAACCCTAATGGAGGGGCTGAGCCCTATTCCCGCCGTCGATCCGGATATTCGCGCCCGCGGCGAAGAACAGCTGGCAAAGATCGGGATTGAAGCCTTTTACGAAGATTTGGTCGAAAAAGACCCCCTGATAGATGGTAAAATCGATGCCCAAAACCCCCGCCGTGTCATGCGTGCGTGGGAGGTGCTGGAGGCGACAGGCCGCAGCCTGATCCATTGGCAGTCTGTCCCAAAATCAGGCCCACCAGAAGGTTTGAAATTCATCGTAATTTCTGTTATGCCGGATCGCGATTGGCTGTACGATCGCTGTAACCGCCGTTTTGAAATCATGTTTGATTCCGGCGCTGTCGACGAAGTACGCGACCTTCTGGCCTGGATCGATGCCGGTAAGGTGCCAGAAGATGCTTTAATCACCAAAGCCATCGGCTTTCCTGAAATTATCGGTTGGGTTAATGGTGAAACGTCAAAAGAGACGGCGATCGAAAGCGCCCAACAAGCCACCCGCAATTACGCCAAACGCCAGATGACATGGGCGCGCAATCAACTGGATGCCGATATCACATTCGATCCGGCATCAGATGATGTAAAAAATGTCGTTAATTCCCTTTCGGGCCTTTTGGCAAAAGCGCCTTAATTACCCGGTGCATCTTTTAAAAGATAATCTTGTTTGTTCGGACGACGCTTCCAGATCACTCTTTGCGCACGTGGGCGTATACCCGCCCCACCAATCAGGAAGAATAAAAGGCCGCTAACCGGAACGCTGCCTAAATATCCCCATAAAGATGCATCCGATTTATACCCGGCTACGTCATTGTATTCCGCCATGCAGTTTTCGACAGAATTGGCATCAAAAGCGGACAATCCGTTATCATCAAAATTCACATCCATTTGGCATTCCTGAAAGGTTGCGGCATTCAGACCTTCCAGATTGACTTCATAGGATCTGTCGCCTGACTTCCACGCGATCGAGGACATATCCGCATCAACCAGTCTGTTGCGCAAATCATCAAATTGGGTTTCGGATATCATACGATCGCTCATCAACTGCCCGTAATACGAGCGCAAGTCTTCGGTTAGTCTGCTTTGGTTATAAGCCATTTCATCTTCCAAGGCGGCGGTGTCTCGGCCCTCAAGATCTGCCTGTGCAATGTCAACACGCAGCTGCTTAATCGCTGTTTGATCCTGAACCAGACCATTCAACTCTGTAGACAAACGTTCATAGGCCAGATTGCCTGTTTGCGTTGTCTGATCTGCCAATTCAAATTGCGGCAATTCTGCATTTTCGTACATATAATGTCCAGAATAAGCCGAAACCCCAGCGACTGCAGCCGCATACATCAAAAAACCTGCAAAGCTGTTATGCGTCTTCGCCGCTTTATATTTGAAAATATCTTTATGATATTTTTTTGAAACTTTATCTTTGGCCATGATTCTCTCCGTGTGAATAAATTTTGAAGAGAATATAGCAAATTACTTGTGTTATGTCAAATTAATTATGCGGTTAAGCCAATTGCGCGCCCAGTTTCGTCATTTCGGATATGAAATTCGGAAAACTGGTTTGAATGGGGCCGGCATCGGCAACCCCAATGGGCTTTTGCGCCCCGCAGCCCATCACCAGAAAGCTCATGGCGATACGGTGGTCGTGATGCGTTTGAATATTCTGCACGCCCCCCATCGGCGCTGTGCCGTCACCATTGATGATCAGAAAATCAGCCCCTTCGGTCAAATCAGCGCCGCAGGCGCGCAGACCATCGGCCATCACGGTCAGGCGATTGCTTTCCTTGACGGTTAATTCATGCAGGCCCTGCATATCGGTTTGGCCATCGGCAAAGGCCGCCGCCACAAATAAAACCGGATATTCATCAATCATCGACGGCGCACGATCGGGCGGCACGGTAATGCCTTTTAATCTGCTATGGCGCACGCGCAGATCAGCCACAGGCTCGCCTGCAACCTTGCGGCGGTTATTAAATGTAATATCCGCGCCCATTTCAACCAGCGTTTCATAGAGGCCCGCACGACGATCACTAAGGCCTATGTTTTCAAGCATAATGTCAGACCCCTTTGTGATCAGGGCCGCAACCGTCATAAAAGCGGCGGAGCTAGGATCCCCCGGCACGATAATATCCTGTGCCTTTAAAGCGGTGCCGCCTGTCAGATAGATATCGGTGCCCTCAACGCGAATATCGGCCCCGAATGCACGCAGCATATTTTCGGAATGATCACGCGTCGGAACAGGCTCGATGATATGGGTTTGCCCCGCCAGCGGCAGGCCTGCCAATATCAAACAGGATTTGACCTGCGCAGATGGCATCGGCAATTCATATTTAATCGGCTTTAATTCATTTCCGCCATGAACGGTCATCGGCAGGGTCATTTTATCGCCGGCCTCAGATGTCAGATGCGCCCCCATCAAGGACAGCGGTTCGGAAATGCGTTTCATCGGCCGCTTTGACAGCGATTCATCGCCGATAAAGCGGGCTGTTATATTTTGCCCTGCAACCAGCCCCATCATCAAGCGGGCCGATGTGCCTGAATTACCCATATCAAGGCTGGCTTTCGGCTCCTGCAGGCCATTCAGGCCCACACCTTCGATAACGGCTGTTTTTTGCGCTTCGTCAACTTCCAGCTTCACGCCCATCTGACGCAAGGCAGCAGCGGTGCTCAGCACATCTTCGCCCGTCAGCAAGCCTGATACACGCGTCGTCCCCTTGGCAATTGCGCCGAAAATCAGACTGCGGTGGGAAATCGATTTATCGCCCGGAATATCGGCATGGCCGTTCAGGCCTGAAACAGGGGTGCTGACAAGCTGCATAGATTAAATCACGGATAGTTTCGGTGAATCTTTGGACGGTTTTTCCAGATCGTTGTTATAAGCCTTGCCGTATTCCAGCAATTCATTCAGCGGGATCGGCTTGGTATATTTAAAGCCCTGAACCTCGTCACAGTTTTCACGCAGCAGGAAGTTCTGGTGATCGGTTGTCTCGACGCCCTCGGCAATAACCTTCAGACCCAGCGAATGACCCAGATTGATAATCGTGCGGGTGATCGCCTGATCGTCATTATTGGTCAGAACCTCGCGGACGAACGATTGGTCAATTTTCAAACGGTCAATCGGGAACTGGCGCAGGTAACTCAAGGACGAGTAACCGGTACCGAAATCATCAATCGCCAGCTCGCAGCCCAATTCATGTAACTGACGCAGAATATCAATCGTCTGGTTAATATCATCCATAAAGACACTTTCGGTGACTTCCAGCTCCAGCATACGCGGGTCAAGGCCGGTGTCGTTCAGCACGCGTTTGACCATATTGACGATATCGCCGCGGTGGAACTGAATACCCGAAATATTGACCGCCATGCGGATCGGGTCCAGGCCTTGGGATTGCCATTCAACAGCAGCCTTACAGGCTGTTTCCATGACCCATTCGCCAATCGGTACAATCAGACCCGACTGTTCGGCAATCGGAATAAATTCAACAGGGGATACCAGATGCGATCCCTCAGGAGAGTTATCCGGACGGTACCAGCGCAACAATGCTTCGGCGCCGATCATCTTGCCTGTTTTTAAATCGAACTGCGGATGATAATGCAGCTTGAACTGGTTGCCTTCCAGCGCCAAACGCAAATCGCGCAGCATCTGGAAGCGTGATTGCACCGCGCGGTCGAAATCTTCGGAATAGAAACGGTATGTCGCGCGGCCATCTTCTTTCGCACGGTTCAGCGCAATATCGGCATTTTTCATGATATGACTGACTTCCATACCGTCCTGCGGGCAATGCGCAAGACCGATCGAGGCGCGAACCTGGAATTTTTCCTGCAAAATGACCAGTGGCTCTGCAAGGCTGGCAAAAATCGCATCGACGATTTCCGAACTTTCCGAGATATCTTCATCCAGAAACGCAAGGATCGAGAATTCATCGGCACTGGCGCGCGATACGATCGCCTCGGCAGGTGTCGCATTCACAAGACGTTCGGCGACGGCCTCCAGCATCATGTCACCGACCTCGTGCCCCATGGAATCATTAATGTCTTTAAAATGATCCAAGTCGACTGACATTACGACCAGTGATTTTTCTTTTTTGACAACATGATTTTTGATGGCCTGATCCAGACGCTCGGCGAACATTGTGCGGTTCGGCAATTTGGTCAGATTATCATAATAGGCCAACTGATGAATCTGGTCTTCGGCTTGTTCGCGCAACTTCATCAGGTTGTCGGCATTCTGACGGATCAGGTCATTCGCAATATTGACCGTCAACGTCACCTCGTCATTATCCTTGCGGCGCAATTCCTGTATCTGCGGCTTTTGCGGGTTACGCACAGCATTCAAAAGGTTTTTCCGCAACAGCAGGATCGGCTCCAGCAGTAACTGCGACAGCGCAATCATCAAAACAGTTGTTACAAAGGCCGCCAAAAGCAGCAGGATCAAAAAATTCTGCTGCACATATTCCATGACCGCCATATCGATGTGCGATGAATCCAGTTTTGCAACGATGAAATAGGGGCGGCGCAGATCTGACGAAGAATAAATAACCTCGTAAGATGATCCATCAACGCTCCAGTATGTTGTATTCAAGTCCATAAACTGACTGAGGTATAAGGCCGTCGTCTCGCCATATGTAGCCAATTGGCTGACATCCAGACTGTAAATACTCAGGCCTTTGACGGGTGTCACTTCGATCAGCTTTCTTGCCTGATCAGGCCTGATCGGTGAAACCAATTGATCAGATGTTTGACCGATCAAAGGCGCAACTGCATTCAGACCTGTCTGACGCAATTCATAGAGTTTTTCTTTTTCAAAATTATTGACTGTAAAAACCATCACAGCCGCCTGAATGACAATCATTGTCGCAAAAACAGACAGCGTGATTTTCCAGCTCAGCTTGCTTTTCCAGATGTTCTGCTCGACGTCCTCTTTATAGAAAACATCACTTTTGATGGAATCATCGATCGATTCTTTTTTTCCATGCCCCTGCAGAGCATCTGAGGTTTTTTTAATAATACTCATGGGCCTTAACGCCCCTTTCCCCAACTGTTTAAGATGCTTTGGTTTCTTTCTGAAACGCGCACTTCTTGATTCTTATCATCTCCCTTAATCCTACTCGCAGAATATTAACAATCCGTGTAAAAATTATGGAAAATTTTATCTATTGTTAGCCCCATATTAAGAAATTCGGGCGAACGCCCTTTTACCCTTTGATTCTCACCAAAAACCTCTCAAAAATCAAGCTGGTTTTTTGGGATATTTCTTGTAAACTGTGGCAATGGAATTGAAATTATACAATACCCGCACACGCGAAAAACAGGTTTTTACCCCGATCAATGCGAATCAGGTGGGACTTTACAGTTGCGGGCCCACCGTTTATTTCCATGCACATCTGGGCAATATGCGCGCTTATATTTTTGCCGATCTGTTAAAGCGCACGCTGAAACTTGCCGGATATGACGTCAAACATGTCATGAATATCACCGATGTCGGCCATCTTGTCAGCGATGGCGATGACGGCGATGATAAAATGGAGGTCGGTAAAAAGCGCGAGGGCAAAAACGCCTGGCAAATTGCCGAAAAATACACCGACAGTTTTATTGATTTTTGTGACAAGCTGAATATCGATTTGCCCCAAGGCGAATACCTCTGCCGCGCCACAGACCATATTCAGGACCAGATCAATTTGGTCAAGGCCTTGGAAGACCGCGGCCTGACATATATATTGGATGACGGTGTTTATTTCGACACCTCGAAATTCCAAAGCTATGGCGAAATGGCAAAACTGGATATCGAGGGGCTGGAAGGCGGTAAACGTGTGGCCGATGCCGGTAAAAAGGCGATCACCGATTTTGCCCTTTGGAAGTTTTCACCCAAAGATCAACAGCGCGATATGGAATGGGATGCCCCGTGGAACCCCCAGGGGCGCAAGGGCTTTCCCGGCTGGCATATTGAATGTTCGGCGATGTCGATGCATTATCTGGGCGACCAGTTTGATATCCATACAGGCGGTATCGACCATATTCCGGTTCACCACACCAATGAAATTGCACAGGCCGAAGGCGCAACGGGCAAAGCCCCGTTTGTGAACTTCTGGATGCATAATGAATTTTTGCAGTTTGATGAGAATACCAAAATGTCAAAATCATCGGGCAAAATCCTGACGGTCGATGATCTGATTGATCGCGGATACGACCCGCTGGCATTCCGCTATCTGATGCTGACCGCCCATTACCGCACCCCCGCCAAATTCAGCTGGGATAACATTGATGCTGCGCAAAAAACGCTGGAGCGTTTGCGTGCCAAAGCGCGCGCATTAAACAGTTCTGGCAGCCCGCACAAATCTGCGCTGGCCGATGATTATATAAATGAAATTAACAAAGCTCTTTTTGATGACTTGAATAGCGCCTCGGCACTGGCAGAAATTCACGGCGTTCTGGCGAATGAGGATTTAAGTCACTATCACAAACACATGATCCTGCATAAATTTGACGAATTCTTCGGATTGGAATTCTTTAAAGAAGAAGAACAAGCAGAAATTCCGGCCAATATCATTGAACTGGCCGAGGCCCGCAAAACAGCCCGCGATAATAAAGACTGGGCGGAATCCGACCGCCTGCGCGATGAAATTGCCGATAACGGTTATACCGTCAAAGACACCCCTGACGGGTTTGAAGTAACAAAAGCATAAAGGAAAAATAAATGCCAACCAAAGCACCCGAAGTCATCACCGTTGAAAAAAACACAGACCGCGTTGAATGTTGCGGCGATGGCGGCGCATTGGGCCACCCCCGCGTTTTTTATATCTTTGACGGGCGCCAGCGCGTGACGTGCGAATATTGCGACCGTGAATTCGTCCGCAGTAAATCATGAAACCCGGTGTTCTAGATAGTGATGTTTCAGCGGCGCTGTACCATCAGCGTCTGGTAGAATTGGCCAATAGAATTCCCGAACAAAAAACCTGTAAACAGCCATTTATATCGATTGAAAAGCGCGCGAAATCTTGCGGCAGTACTCTGACGCTTCAGCTGAATATCGATGGGGGCAAAATCAAAGATATCGGCTATACCTACGAAACCTGCCTTTTAACGCGCGCTGTGTTGGCTGTATTTTGCACCGCTGCCATCGGAAAAACACGGGACGAAGTCCACAATATCTATATTTTATTCAAAAGCTGGCTGCGCGGCGGCATTGATAAATTGCCCGAAGAATGGAAAGAGCTCGGGATACTCGCCCCTGCCAAAGACTATCAGATGCGTCATAAATCCATGATGATGCCTTTTACCGCCACGCTGGAGGCCTTTGATCAACGCGCCAGCATAACCGAATAAATCCAGGCATAATCGTTACTGTGAAAACCGTGCTGCTGGTTAAAACAGCCTGTTGATTTCCCTTCAAGTTCTGCGGGCAGCGTGTTATTGATCCCCGAAGCACCCGCCGTATATGTCCCATCGAAAGCCCCCGCGAACAGCAGTGCGGATCCGGGAAGTTGGGGCGGCGCACCTGACGGATTATCAATACCCAGCCGCTCGTTGACCTTGATGCATGTCTCCTGCGATACCAGCAGTCCCATCAGCAATTCAGGCTGATCATCCGCGCCAAAGCCGGGCGCATAGATATTACCGGTAAAGGCATAATAGACATTCGTTGAACCGTCTTTTGAAATATCAACGGGCGGTCTATCGGCGTTGACGCCCCCGCCATCGCTGGCAAAAACTTTGCACGCAGCCGACGTACAATTGCCGTTGGCATAGCTTGCTTCAACCCACCCCGGCCAGTCGCCGCCCTCAAAACTGAATTCGGTGTCTGCAACCCCGTCAATCATCTTCATTCGTATTATGCCATTGTAATGCGCCTCCATCGTTTGCAGAACGCGGCTAAGGTTAATTTCAAACTGCTCGTTATTAACATTCCCGCCCCCGCGGCCCGTTGATGTAATGGCATAGGACAGGGCGGCGAACAGCGCCACCGCAATCAAAATCAAAAATAATGCATTACCATTTTGTTTCATTACTTATATTCTAAATCATAAAAATGGCAAAAATAAGGCAAAATCTTTTTTAAATTCCAAATCAGCGGCCTAAGCCGTAAAACTGGACAAATCAGACATTTAATGCTATATTTATAGGGTAAACAGTGCCTATTGCTGGGCTGTTGAAACAATGCTTGCTTTACGATGTAAGGAGCCGACATGACAAAACAAATCTCTATTTTTTCCAGTCCGTTTATGCTGGGCTTTGAGGATTTCGAGCGTACGCTTGATAAAATTTCGCGCAGCGGATCAGACAGCTACCCCCCCTATAATATCGAACAATTCAGCGAAACCGATTTTCGTATTGTCATCGCGGTTGCCGGTTTTACGATGGATGACCTATCTGTTCAAATCGAACAAAATCAATTGGTCGTGCGCGGTAAACGCCAAGGGCAGGAAGATGAAGATCACGTCTATCTGCACCGTGGCATCGCCACCCGCCAGTTCCAGCGTTCATTCGTGTTGGCCGAGGATATAGAAGTCAACGGCGCCAATCTGGAAAACGGGCTTCTCAGCATCCATTTAAAGAAATTATTGCCGGAAATCACCATTCAGAAAATTGAAATCCAGAACGGTAAATCTGGCGGCGGTAAGAAAATTGCCCATGACACCGCCATTGATGTTGAAGAAAAAAAGTCTAGATAAGTAAAATAGGGCCGTTTTTTAAAGCGTACCTTACGGAGATATGATGAAAATGTTTTTACAAAAAAATAACCCCAAAGCCCCGCCACTTGAATTCGGCGCTATTTCAAAAGAAGATCTTTTGAACATGGGTGCGGATTCTATCGCCTACATTCGTCCCGGTGAAAACGGCATCAGGATTTACGCCGCAAACGGGGCCCTGATTGACGAAGGCGCATCTTTGAAAGATGCCCATATCGAAATTCAGTCCAAAAACATGACCTGCGTTACATTGCATTAAAATTTCGGGGATCGTCTAGGCGACTGCGTCCTGACTTTCATTACACACACTGATCTGTTCGACCAGATCATCATTGCTGCGTAATATCTCGCAATATTCGGGATGGCGAAAGAAATTGGATATACGCGATAATTGCATCAGAGGTGATCCATGGCAACCTTCAGGTACGATAAACATATAAATCAAATCTACCGGCGCGCCGTCTGTTGCTTCGAAGCAGACCGGGTTTTTCAAACGGACCAAAACGTTGAGGTTTTCTTCCAAACCCGACAGGCGGATATGCGGAATGGCAACACCGCCACCGATTGCTGTTGATCCAATATGTTCGCGTTCCAGCATTTTTTCAAGAATTTCAACACACTGTGCGTTTTGTCGGCCTAAATAATGGCAGACTTCGCGCGCGATTTCTTCAAGGGCTTGTTTCTTGCTGGTCGCACGAATATCCGTCAGGGTGATATCAGGTTCTATAATCATCTTTTTCTTCTTATATTACAGAAGTAAGACTATACAGATTCGTGACTAAAAAATCAAGTTTTTATGGAATGTCGGGCCCTTTGCCCAGCGGTGGCAAGGCTTTTTCGACTACAGCCTCCAGCGTTTCCAAAGGGTCGGCGATATGTTTTCTGGATTTGTACATGCCGTAAAGACTGATAGCGCCCCACGAAATGTTACAAATGACCGCCGCAAGGTTGAAATGCTGGCACAAAGACACCAGTACCAGCCCCGCAGCTGTAAAGTTCATGAATGAATATTGAAAGGATTTTGCGAAATCGCGTTTGAATTGTAATAAAATATAAGAATAAAGATATAAGATCGAGCCCATAACGCCCAAAACATCAAAAAAGGATATTTCCATCCGACCCCCCTTTCGCCTTCAAGAGTCCAGAATATCAAAAACGCATTAACAAATGATTTCACAAAAAAACCGCCCCATCACAGGGCGGCTTTCAAAAAATCTAAAAGACTTAATCGAAGGGATTTGTTTTGAGGCTAGGAACGGATATGCGAAACGTATGAATTATACGTGAGCATAGACGTAACGCTGACCTCAAAGCAAAGGCCAAAGATTGTTATTTGTTCCAGGTCGGGTCAACCCATCCGATATGTCCATCATTACGACGATAAACCATGTTGATTTCGCCGTTTTCCTGATTTTCAAACATCATCGCATTGGCATCTGCCAGTTCAAGCCGCATAACAGCATCACTGACCGACATTTTCTGTATGGTTGTTACCATTTCAGCCACAACGGTTGGCTCGCCCGGATCTGTTTCCGATGAATCATCGCCATGTTGCAAAGCTTCCAGCGTTTTATAAACAGCCGGCGTTTCTTTTTCAGCCGGAATTTCATGGATTTTACGCTGATGGTCCTTCATACGGCTTTTATAGCGGCGCATACGTTTGGCCAGCTTTTCAGTGGCGGAATCAAATGCGGCATAGGCTTCACCCGCCTCGTTATGGGCCTTTAGAATAATGTCTTTTCCCAGATGGACCGTGATATCCGATTTGATACGATGGTCGTCTTCTTTGGAAAAAAGGACAGTTGCCTCGATCGGGTTTGGAAAATACTTTTCCGCCGCCTGTGTCAAATGATCGCGCACGTGTTCACGCAGTGAATCACCAACGTCGATATGTTTTCCCTGTACAATAAGTTGCATGTTTTAATCTCCCAATGGTTTTATTGTTATCCTTACATTGTCTCGCATAAAGAATAACAATCATTTAAAATTAAGATAGGTATTTTTTTGTCCGCGTCCAGACCTTATGACAGCTGAAATTTCTTTATATAGCTTTGAAATTTCCGCATCGTTTCTAAAGTCCCGACAGGCATCAATCCGCAAAACCGTGACGGCGTCAGGTATTTCTGCAAGTTGCTTTTCAATCGCCACATTCAGCCCCCGCAAAAATTCCATCGGCAGGTCTTTTTCGGATATACGGCCGCGGCTTTGAATGCGCTTCATTTGTTCTTGGGTCGGCAGGTCAAGGACAATAACCACATCGGGCCAGCCGCACTGTTCAATTGCATCTTTCCATTTATTCATCAGCGTCGCTTTGTTTTCAGGCGTGTTCAAACCCGCCATTATATAGGCCTGACTCAGCACACAGGAATAATCCACAATAAACGGGCCTGTCTTATCCTTTAAGTCCTGTAATTGACGACCTTGGTCCTCGATATACCAAAGATCTTTGGCATAAGCTGTATCGGGCCCCGGCGCGGCGTAAAAAGCATCCAGATGCGGGTTCTTTTCGAAATTTTCATGTACGGCTGTAAAACCATGAGACTCAAGCGCCTTGGTCAGCGTTGTTTTGCCTGACCCCAAGCCTGCACATATTTCAATTCTAAAGGGCATGTTTGTTTTTGTCTTGCATGTCTCAACCGACTTTGGAAAGGCTGAACAGATTTTATATGGTGCGGCCAAGAGGACTTGAACCTCCACGGGATTATCTCCCACAGCGACCTCAACGCTGCGCGTCTACCAATTCCGCCATGGCCGCACGGTAGATTGTTATGATATATCAGGCTTTATATAAATTGACAAGATGATAAGGCAATCTTCATAACCCGATTCCATAAGTAAAATTTATGTCATAATCTTGAAACTATCTTTTAATTTTAACGATTTAGTTAAGAAATCGCTTGCGCCGTTAAGTTTTCACTGTAAACATTCATAATATCAAGAACATACAGGGGTGAAATATATGTTTCAAATCAAAGATGCCTTAGAACTGCATCCTTTCGGCGCGGAAGAGGTCGAGACATTTGAATGGAAAATAGAAGACAGGCCCGTTCCCTATGAGCGGGCTTTGGCATTTATGGAAGCGCGCGTGCGCACCATCCGCGAACGTGATGCGGCCGAAATGGTCTGGCTGTTGGAACACCCGCCGGTCTATACCGCAGGCACCAGCGCTAACCCGAAGGATTTAAAAGAAAAACGTTTTCCAATCCACCATACGGGGCGTGGTGGTCAATACACATATCACGGACCGGGCCAACGCATCGCCTATCTGATGCTGGACTTGCAAAAACGCGAACCGGATCTGCGTAAATATGTGCACAACCTTGAACAGTGGATCATCAATACGCTTGCCGAATTCAATATCGTCGGGGAACGCCGCGAAGGCCGCGTCGGGATCTGGGTTGATATGGAACGCTACGGCCACCCCAAGGGATACGAGGCCAAAATCGCCGCCATCGGTGTACGCGTACAGAAATGGGTCACGTTACACGGTATTGCCATTAACCTGAACCCGAACCTGGATCATTATTCGGGGATCGTGCCTTGCGGTATCAAAGACCACGGCGTGACATCTATCGCCGATCTGCAACGCAATGTATCGATGGCTGAACTGGACGAGGCCCTGCGCCGTAATTTCGAAAAGGTTTTCGGCGAAATCCTGTAAGGCTTTTCAGGACATATGAATTGCATCTTTTTGGATAAATCGGGAGAATCTTCTTGAGATGATTCCATAATTATGCTACCCATAATAAAGCCAACCTATGAAAACGGGCCACAGGGTGACAGAACCAGCAATAACGTCACATTCTATTAAACAAATTACACGCCGCGCTGCGTATGCGGCGCCTTCGACCCCTCCGCCCAGTATCAAAAAGATCTTTAACAGCAAATCGAAACGCGCATCTATTCTGGTTGATTTCCAAAAAGCCGCACGTCCTGAATACGGCAAAAAACATCCTGTGCGTGATCGCGACATTCATGCTGCGAATAAGGCGCTGAATGATATTCCCGAGGGCTTTCGCCTGGAGCCAATTGTCTATACCCGCGTATCAAAAGACCAAAATAAAATTGTCTATAACGAATTCCGCGATTTCGTGCGTCCGCGCTTTATGCGTTTTCTGGCAAATTATTATGCTGATGATCTGAAGACGCTGGGTATCTGTGATTACGGTATCAAGCGTATGTCGCAGGGTATTGACCCTTGTGATTCAGACGGGCGTCTCTATGACATCAGCGTCGATCATATTATCGAACGTGCCGGGTCGGGTAAAATGGCTTATACAAAAGCCGAAGATCAAAAACTGCAGGGCATGTGCGAATTTGAAGATTTTAAACCGACCTATTGGGTCAATCATTTTGACAATCTGATGCTATTGCCGAACCAGATTCATTTTGACCGTAAGAATGCAATCAATGATATTCAGCAAATGCACCGCGGGCTTAAGGAACATGAATCCGTCTGGGGCGTGATGATGGCCCCCGTGCGTACAAAGAATGCGGGTGAATATATCTATCGCCCGATGGCAAACCGTATGGATGAATACGGCGTTCAAAAACGTAAAATGACATTCGAGACCCACGTTCATCACACGTTCTATCTGTCCCAACAGCTGGACGAAGCGCTAAACGGTTTCAATGACGATCCGCATATCAAAAAGACCTATCACCTGTTGCACCAGATCGCGAGCGACAATAACGCGCGCCTGTCACAATATTGGGAGCAGGTTGATATCGGGCGCAAACAATCCGCGCAACTGCGCCATCTGTTCCATGCGTCACTTGCAACCTGTGACAAAGACCAGAAAGATGAATACAAACGTATTCTGGGCCTGTCAGATGAAATTTACCGCAACCTTAAAAGGGCGGTTGAAAAGCTGGAAGCCGTACCCGAAGACAAACGCGACGATCAATATTGGGTGCGCGTTGAAAAACTGGAAAAAATATATACAGGCCCATTGAAAATGTTGCTGCCGCGCCTGCACAACACACCGGCGCAAAATGATGGATCGGCCGCCAAAATTGTCCTGCGCATGGATGATCAGATCCAAAAGCTGATCCAATCGCGCCAAATTTCACGGGCGAAAAACGATAATGATATATCGCCGCCCGCTAAAAAGCGTAACAACTACAAGCGCTAAGGCTTGTATTTTTCCCTTTTATATCATATGACTGAAACGGAATAACCTTACGCAAGGATGTAGAATTATGAGCCTTCAGCCCGTAGAAAACACCAAAGCCGGACTTGATCTGGAAACCATGGTTGAAAAATATAAAAACCGCGAGGCTGTCATCGGCGTCATTGGTCTGGGCTATGTCGGCATTCCGTTGATTTGTGCGGCCTGCGATCAGAACTTCCGCGCCATCGGCTTTGATATCGACCGGGGAAAAGTTGATAAAATCAATAACGGCATTTCTTATATCGGCAACATCCACAACGATCGTATTAAAAAACTGCGCAACGACAACCTTTTACAGGCGACAGCCGATTTTAACAAGCTGGCCGAGGCTGATACCATTTTGATGTGTGTACCGACACCGCTAACAAAATACCGTGATCCCGATTTATCTTATATCGAAAAAACTGCCGAAACCATTGCCAAAACACTGCGTCCCGGTCAATTGATTATTCTGGAATCAACAACATACCCCGGTACGATGCGCGATGTCGTCAAACCGATCCTCGAGAAAACAGGTTTGAAATCAGGTGTTGATTTTTATCTCGCCTATTCACCCGAACGCGAAGACCCCGGCAATATCAATTTCGAAACTTCGACCATTCCAAAGGTTGTCGGCGGTGACGGCGAAGATGCATTAAAGCTGGCCTGCACCATGTATGAACAATTCGTGTCAAAGATCGTGCCCGTTTCATCGCCCGAAACGGCGGAGGCCGTGAAGCTGACCGAGAATATCTTCCGCAGCGTCAATATCGCCCTCGTGAACGAGCTGAAAACCATTTACGATGCAATGGACATTGATATCTGGGAGGTAATCGATGCCGCAGCAACCAAACCATTCGGCTATATGCCGTTTTACCCCGGCCCGGGCCTTGGGGGTCACTGTATTCCGATTGACCCCTTTTATCTGACATGGAAAGCGCGCGAACATGAAATCACCACCCGCTTTATCGAGCTGGCAGGTGAAATCAATATCGCGATGCCGGCCTATGTCGTGAATAAAGCGGCTGAAGTTTTCGATACAAAGACAGGACGCGGTCTTCGCGGGACAAATATTCTACTGTTGGGTGCGGCCTATAAGAAAAACGTGTCTGATGACCGCGAAAGCCCCTTTTATGCTGTCGCTGATCTTTTGAAAAAGCGCGGCGCAGAAATCGCCTATCACGACCCGCACGTCGATCAACTGCCGCCGAAACGCGACTTCCCTGAATATAAGGACATGAAATCGGTTGAATTGACAGCTGAAAATTTGAAATCCTATGACCTTATCATGATCATCACCAACCATGATGATATTGATTATAAACTGGTCGGCCAAAGCAGTAATATCATTATTGATACCCGCAACGTTATGGCGGATTATCCCGAATTTTCGGATAAAGTCTTCAAAGCCTAATTATATTTGACATAACTTAAAAGTTTTGCTATATCTTTAAGGGATTAAACCTTTAGGAATTGCAAGATGACGAATTTGTCACACACAGAGTTACGCGAGATTTTCGATATGTGGGTAGGCGCACAAAAGCCTGCCGAACAGGCAGCAATCGCCCATTTTGCCGTTAATATGAACGCATCCGATCAGGCGCAGCTGGCCCAGATTATCATGGAGGGCATGAAAATCGGCGGTGGCTATATGACCGAAGAAATTATACAGGCGATGTGGCCACGCGGCTATGCGATGCAGGTCGCAATGTATGACGGAAAAACGCGCGCCGAAACCTCTCAAAAGCTACAGCAAAAATTCGGATCCCCTTCAAAATAATCCATCTCAAATATCACATTGCCTAAAATCTTCGCCCCGCTTATCATAAAAGAAAAGGGGAAGTTTAATGGTATTTAACAAAGACAAATCCGCACCCAAACCCGGGGCTGACCGCATGGATGTATCACGCAAGATCACCAAGGGCGGTGTCGTTGTTGAAGAAGAGCGCTTTAAAGCCCGTAAAAACCACAATAATAGCGCCGCGATCGTCGCGTTTTTATTCAGTGTCATTTTTGCCGCCCTTTATTCGGAATTCTATATCAATGATTCAGCCCTTTTGACGTTTTTCGATGATGCCAATTTGAACAAAGTTTTCTTTGGTCCGGGTTATGCAACCATTATGGCTGATCCTATGATTGATATGGTTCTGATCGTATTGGTGCGAGCCGTATTCTTTTTTGCTCTGTTTGGTGTTATTCCTTTTCTAACGTCACGTTATGCGCGTTCCCGCAATTTACCGGGTCAGGATGCCTATAAACTGATGTGGGGTATGACCGCCTTTACGTTTTTTGCCTTTGCCTTGCTACACAATTTATTACTGCCATTTGCCGGTGAAATCATGGCGCAATTCCAATTGGATACAAACTAAGGTATAGGTTTTATCGGCCTATTAACAATCTTTAACTTTCGTTAACACTTTTGTGATCTAATAATAGATGCCACATACGTAATTTTCTCCGCGCGAGTCGTTAAGATTTTTGGGGGAGAGGTTAAAGAAAGGCCGCAGCGGAAGTCTGCGGTCTTTTTTTTATAAACAAGATTAGTTGCCGGCAATGGTCATGCCGTCAATGCGAAGGGTCGGGACCTCGGTCCCTCTCTCGAAAATCAAATCGTTCGCGGGCTGCATATGCATCCACATATCTTTCAGATTGCCGGCGATTGTAATTTCACTGACCGGATGGGTAATCTGACCATTTTCAATCCAGAAACCAGCCGCCCCGCGGCTGTAATCACCCGTCAAAAGGCTGACTGAATTCCCCATCAATTCGGTCACGTAAAAACCGTTTTTGATATCTGCGATCATGTCTTCGCGTGATTGTTCGCCCGCCATCATATACAGGTTATGCGATGACGGCGACGGCAGGCCCCCCGCACCGCGCTGGCCATTCCCTGTTGGCGGCAAGCCTAATTGACGCGCCGCTTTTAAATCCAGAAACCAGCCTTTTAGATGACCATCTTCGATAATATTGCGTTTTGATGGAATAATCCCTTCGCCGTCAAAATATTTCGATGCCAATCCCCGCGCCAGATAGGGATCATCACAAATCGTAATATGCGGCGCACAGACCAATTGGTCCATTTTATCTTTTAACATCGTTGTGCCGCGTGCAACAGATGTGCCTGACAGGCCACCAGCCAGATGTCCCAAAATCGATGTTGAAACACGGCGATCATAAATAACGGGTACTTTTTGGGTTTTGATTTTTTGCGGGTGCATGCGTGATGTGGCACGCTCTGCCGCATGTCTGCCGACAAAATCAGCTGCTTTCAAATCTTCGGTGTGGCGGGCACGGGTATATTCGGAATCGCGTTCTTTTTCCTCGCCCTTTCCAACAACGACAGAGGCAGAAATACCGCGCGATGTGCCCTTTTTCTCACCCATAAATCCGGTTGATGTCGCATACAGGCTTTGCCCCGCACTGAAAAATGCATCCCCCTCCGAATTTGTAACGTTTTTTACAGCGCGCGCCGCATCTTCGGCTTGGGCAGCCATCTCCAAAAGCTCCTCGGTGCTGGGGGTTTTATCATCCCATAAATCCAGATCGCCCTTAAAGGCTATCGGCGCATATTCATTTTCAAGACCGCACCATTCATCTTCCGGCACAACGCGCGCCATGGCAATCGCCTGATCGGTCAGCGCCTCCAGCGTTTTTTTATCATCATCCGCGCTTGCTACCATCGCCTGGCGCTTGCCGATAAAAACGCGGATACCGATATCAATATCTTCAGAACGTAAAACAGCCTCGCGTTTACCCAGTCTTTGGGTCACTTCGGTACTTTCGCCGCGGCTGATCATAACATCGGCCTGATCAGCACCATTTGATCTGGCATAGGCCAGAATATGGTCTGCAATGGTTTTATCTGAAATGTTTTGATTTGGCATTAATAATTCTCGTTAATCGCGATAACGGCGGTCTCGTTCGGGGTGACGCGGGTATGGATGTGGCGCGTGCCGATCGGAATTTCAATCAGGCGCAAATCGATTTCAACCTTGGGCGCGCCTTCCAGTTCACTGACATGCTGGCTGAGAACCTCGGTAAAGCGTGTCGTCGCGTCAAAAGGCTCGGATTCATACATCGGGCGCTGCAGCAAAATACCGAATTCTTTTGCCCCCGTACGTCCGATCACGTCACTCTGGCGGCGAATATATCGAATACGGTTTGAAATCGTCTCGAATGTTTTATCATCCGTATTGATGCTGATGAAAACGACAAAACTGCGTTCCGCATAGCGGTGCGAGCGGTCAATCGCAGATAAAAACAGCTCGTTAAAAGCTTCTTTGTTAATCACACCACGAAGGGCGCTGTGCTCTTCCTCTTTTGCCAGCTGGTTCGTGTATTTTAACAGCCGCTCCATATTATCGAGTTTTTCTTCCAGCGCCTGCGGGCTGACCGGCTTTGAAATCAAATCATTCGCCCCTGCCGCCAATGCGCTTTCCTGATCTATGTTTTTCGAAAGGATCAGGAATTGCGGCTCGTAGCGACCGCGCAATGTTTTATAAATGCCGATAATAACGGGACGTGCATCCTGAACCGGCGTCGGGTCCAGCATGATGATTTCATAGTCATTTTCCTTTAACAGCTCCAGCGCGGCGTTTTTATCCTGCTCGCAGGTGACCTTGTACCCGCGGTCTGTCAGACGTGTCTGCAAAAGCTGGCATGATAAAGCATCTTTATCAATAATCAGTATTTTCATGACCGGTGTTCCCCCTCATCCGATCTATATTTTACGTGGTCTATCTAATTTAGCAAATGAAGATTTATAATATATAAAGATTGACTCGTGTGCTGCGAATTGATAAAAATCCTTTCATAAATGGTACTTGCCCAGGTGGCGGAATTGGTAGACGCGCAGGTTTCAGGTATCTGTGGCCGCAAGGCCGTGGAGGTTCAAGTCCTCTCCTGGGCACCATTTATATTTTTAAAACAGATACGCGATTTTATCATGAACATTACCCTACACCACGGCGACCTTCCGGCAGACATAGACTTCGGGGGTAGTGTGGCCGTTGACACGGAAACCATGGGTCTGAACCCGATACGCGACCGTTTATGTCTGGTGCAGTTATCCGCAGGTGATGGCACGTGCCATCTGGTTAAATTTGACGGGGAAAACTATGATGCGCCCAATTTGCGTCGCTTGATGTCAGATCAGAACGTCCTGAAAATTTTTCATTACGCACGTTTTGATATCGCTGTTATCAGCGCCTATCTAGGTGTGATTACAACGCCCGTCTATTGCACAAAAATTGCATCACGCCTGATCCGTACCTTTACCAGCTACCACGGACTGAAAAACCTGTGCCGCGATCTTTTGGGCGTCGAGATTTCCAAACAACAGCAATCATCTGACTGGGGCGCGGCCGAACTGTCACCCGAACAGCAGGAATATGCCGCATCAGACGTTTTATATCTGCACCAGCTGAAAGAAAAACTGGATGAAATGCTGATTCGCGAAGACCGCATGGAATTTGCAAATTCCTGTTATAATTTTCTGCCGACACGCGCGCTTTTGGACCTGCATGGCTGGCCGGAAGAGGACATCTTCGCGCATTCCTGATGTTTTTATGTGGGGTGGGTGTGGTATTTACGTAAAAAGTATGTTATTGTACTGGGCTAATAAACAATGTCTCAACCCACTTTAGGAAAGTTGAACATTTTTACATCTCAACGGACTTTAGGAACGTTGAATAATTTAATAAGGATATTTAACGATGGAAATTAAAAAATTCCCTGTCCAAAAGACATCTGAAGACAACGACACTTTGAAATCAGCACGCAAGGTTCTATTGACCGAAGCACAGGCGCTGGAAGAACAGGCCAAACTGCTGAATGATGAATTCGTGCAGGCCGTTGATGTGATGTCAAATATCGAAGGCCGCGTGATTGTGACCGGCATGGGAAAAAGCGGCCATGTCGCGCGTAAAATCGCAGCAACCATGGCCTCGACAGGTACGCCTGCATTCTTTGTTCACCCAGGCGAAGCCAGCCACGGTGATCTGGGTATGATCGTACGCGGCGACGTCGTACTGGCGCTATCAAATTCAGGCGGCAGCAAGGAACTGGCCGATCTGATCGCCTATACTCGCCGTTTTGCCATTCCGCTGATCGGCATGACCAAAAACCGCGATTCCGATCTCGGATCCCAATCCGATATCGTTTTACAACTTCCCGATTTTCCCGAGGCCTGCCCGAACGGTTTGGCCCCGACGACATCGACAACCCTGTCGCTTGCCCTTGGTGATGCACTGGCTGTCGCCCTTTTGGAGCGTAAAAACTTTACAGCGACCGATTTCAACACTTACCACCCCGGCGGCAAGCTGGGCGCGCAGCTGTTAAAAGTTGCCGAAATCATGCATACAGGTGACGAGCTGCCATTGATTAACGAAACAAACAGCGTGCCGGATGCCTTGGCCAAAATCACTGAAAAAGGCTTTGGCTGTGTGGGTGTTGTCAATGATGACGGTGTTCTGACAGGTATGATTACCGATGGTGACGTGCGCCGCCATGCGGGTGACGGTTTCCTTGAAAAATTAGTGACAGACGTCATGACCAAAGACCCCAAAACAATCGGTGAAAACACATTGGCAGGCACCGCCATTGGCCTGATGAACAACGTTGACGGATCATTCCGCCAGATTACGGTTTTGTTTGTTGTTGATGATAACAACAAGCCGGCAGGCCTGTTGCACCTTCACGATTGCCTGCGCGCAGGTCTCATCTAAAAAGGACGCCTTATGACGGATGATCAGCCGAAACGCTATACAGGCGGCTATGCGGGTGATGTGCCGTCGGACATAAAGGTCAATTACGGCTATTCTAAATTTATCCGTTTTTTCAGAAAATTCATGATTTTAATCGCGATCGGCTTTATCGCGGCAGTTGCCGTATGGATGCAATATTACAACGAGGGTAATGCGCCTGTCACCCCGACACCTGATGAAACGGCCCCGCGCGGCCAGGCCGCCCTGATCGAGGCACAATTCGACGGCATCGACAGTGAAAATCGCCCCTATCGCGTCACAGCCGACAAGGCCACACGATCAACAGACAATGCCGATTTGGTTGATCTGGATCGTCCAACGGCTGACCTTTTGACTTCAGATGAAAAATGGCTGGTCGGCAAAGCCAACACCGGCGCCTTTGATCAGACAACATCGGTTTTGGATCTGAACGGCAGTGTAAAATTATATTATGATGACGGCACCGAATTTACACTGGATCAGGCCAGATTGAATTTAAAAGATACCAGCGCCACATCCGACGACCCCGTCATGGGTCAGGGCCCGTCGGGACGTATAACAGGACAGGCCTTGAATATTACAGAGGGCGGGAATATGATAACCTTTAAAGGGCCCGCGACCCTGCGGCTGCGTACGGCAAAAGCAAAGTATAACGAATGAGATTATTTTTACTGCTGGCATTTCTGATCTTCTCTGTTCCTGTGTTTGCACAGGGCGCAGATACCGTTGATGCGGGCAATACCCCCATTGATATTTCGGCCGATACGGCCCTTGAATGGGACCGCGAAGGCGCGAAATATATCGCCCGCGGCAATGCCCGCGCCGCGCAGGGTGAAACCGTTGTTCTGGGTGATATTTTAACCGCCCATTATGACCCATCAGGTGATGGCGCAACCGATCTGACAGAATTACACGCCGATAAAAATGTTCAAATTATCAATGGCGCCGCAACAGTATCGGGCGATCATGCGGTTTATAACCTTTTGGATGAAACGGCAAAGGTTACGGGCGATAATCTTAAAATGACGAATGAAGATATGGTCGTCACAGCAAATGATCATTTTATCTATGATGCGGGGGCAGGCACCGTCACCGCGGTTGGTAATGCGGTTGTCACACAGGGTGATAAAAAGCTGAAAACACAAAAATTAACGGCCTATCTGGAACAAAATACCGACGGCAAAAGCGAGATTAAACGCATTGAGGCGCCCGGCGCTGTCACGATCACGACACCGACCGAGGTCATTGTCGGCAATCGCGGCAGCTATAATGTTGCGGGTGACAAAGCCGTTTTAACGGGCGATGTCAAAATCACGCAGGATAAAAACGAGCTGACCGGCCAAAAGGCCGAGGTCAATATGACGACAGGTGTCAGCAAAATGTTTGCGGGCGAAAACAAAGACGGGTCTGACGGGCGTGTGCGTGGTATTTTCTATCCGAAAGATAAAGACAAATGATGGATAAAACAGAACATAAAAAGCCAAGACTGGTTTCGGAATCCAAAGGATTATCCGCCGAACACCTCGTGAAACACTATAAGAAACGCCCCGTTCTGCGTGACGTCAGTGTATCTGTACGTCAGGGTGAAGTCGTCGGCCTTTTGGGTCCGAACGGGGCGGGTAAAACCACAACCTTTTATATCATGACGGGTCTGATCGACCCGAACGGCGGGAAAGTCAAAATCGACGGTCAGGATATTACATCCCTGCCGATGTATCGCCGGGCGCGTTTGGGCGTCGGATATCTGCCGCAGGAATCATCCATTTTTCGCGGCCTTTCGGTTGAGGATAACATTCGCGCTGTTTTGCAAATGATCGAGCCTGATTATCACAGGCGCGAGGAAACGCTTGAAGAGCTATTGGGTGAATTTTCAATCTCGCACCTGCGTCATACGCCGGCGATTGCCCTGTCGGGGGGGGAGCGCCGCAGAACGGAAATCGCCCGCGCCCTTGCATCACGTCCGCGCTTTATATTGCTGGATGAACCGCTGGCGGGGATTGACCCGATTGCGATCAATGACATTCGTGATCTGATCATGCATTTAAAAGACCGCAACATCGGCGTTTTGATTACCGATCACAATGTGCGTGATATGCTGGATATCGTCGACCGCGCCTATATCCTACATGGCGGCCGCGTACTGATGGAAGGCAAACCCAAAGATGTTGTCGAACATAAAGATGTCCGCCGCGTCTATCTGGGTGAGGGCTTCTCCCTTTAATAAAGCAACTTCTGTGCCGTTTTTAAAAATTTTAACGACTTGGTAACCCTTTTTTGCTATTCTGTATTTGGGTGAGTAAATCACAAATTATTTTGTGGTGGTAATAAGAGCAATAAAAGAGGGGTGTGTTTTTATGGCACAACAGGGTCCACGTTTAGAATTACGTCAATCACAACAGCTTTCGATGACGCCGCAGCTTCAGCAGGCGATCAAACTGTTGCAAATGTCGAACCTTGAGCTTTCCGAATACCTTGAAGAACAACTTGAAACAAACCCGCTGCTCGAACGCGGGTCTGACGAGGATATCACATCACTGGATAAAAGCGATCCGCTGCAATCCGCATCCGAGGCTGATTACCACAGCCTGCGCGAAGACCGCGAAAAAACAAATCAACGTCAGGATGAAATCCGCCAACAAAAAGAAATCGAAAAAGATAACGAGGCCCCGATGGCTTCGGAATCCGATCTGGATACCGACTTCGACAATAACTGGACCAATACGGGGAATGGCGATCTGGAAGACCCCAGCGTTTATGATACGCGCGATCAATCGATGAACGGCATTACCGGCAGCGGCGGATCGATGAAATTCGACAGCCCTGATTATGATTTTGAAAACCGCATTTCGGACGAAACCGACCTGCACCAGCATCTGGCCGATCAGGTGCGTCTGACATTTACCGATGATAAAGACCGTATGTTGGCCGCTGTCTTTATCGACCATCTGGACGAAGCCGGATATCTACGCGCAGATCTGACAGCAATGGCCGAAGGCATCGGCGCATCGGTGCAAAAACTGCATGAAATTTTGAAAAAATTACAAGGGTTTGAACCGACAGGCATTTTCGCCCGTACGCCGGCTGAATGTTTTGCCCTGCAGCTCGAGGAGAAAAACCGCCTCGACCCCATGATGCAGAAGTTTCTGGATAATATGCATTATCTGGAGCGCCACGATTTCGCGGGCCTGCGCAAAGCGGTCGGCTGCAGCGAAGAAGACATGTCGGACATGTTAAAAGAAATCCGTGCGCTGGACCCGAAACCCGCAACACAATTCGATAACCATATCAGCCAGACAATGATCCCCGATGCGATCATGACGCCTTTGCCGAAAACCGAAGGCGGCGGCTGGGCCGTGAAACTGAATAGCGAAACATTACCGCGCGTTCTGGTGAATAAAACCTATTACGCCGAAATCAAGGCCGTTGCCAAAGATAAAGATTCCAAAGCCTTTGTGAACGAACATTGGAACAACGCCAGCTGGCTGGTAAAGGCGATGGACCAGCGCGCCAATACGATTTTAAAGGTCGCGCAGGAAATCATTAAAAAGCAGGATCTGTTTTTCCTATATGGTATTGAATATCTGAAACCATTGGTTTTGCGTGATGTGGCCGAAGCCATTGGCATGCACGAAAGCACAATTTCACGCGTCACCACCAATAAATTCATGGCAACCCCGCGCGGCGTGTTCGAATTGAAATATTTTTTCACATCATCGATCAATTCATCAAACGGTATGATGGACTATTCGTCCGAGGCTGTAAAAGCCAAGATCAAATCACTGATCGATGGGGAAAATCCGCATAAAATCCTGTCAGATGCCAAAATCGTCAAGGCGCTGAAAGATGACGGCGTTGATATTGCCCGCCGTACGGTTGTGAAATACCGCGAGCAAATGGGCTTTGGATCATCGGTCGACCGCCGCCGCCAGAAAAATCCCAGAATGTAAAATCCCAGAATGTAAAATCCCAGAATGTAAAACCCCAAAATGTAAATTCGCATAAAAAAACGAACATTTTCGGTTTCGGGGCGTTTGTGGCCTATGAAACGGATTCTTGTTTTAACATTTTTGATGCTTTTTGCCCCGCTGGTTGCGGGATGCGATGATGCACCGGACAAGCCTGAAAACCCGGGCGAGGCCGCGATGGTCAGCAATGATCTGTTACAGTTCGACTATAAATACCCTGCAAAATACGATGAAATCGAAGATGTGCAGAATTGGCTGCGCGCTGACAAAAAGATGTCCTATGAAGATTACATGAAAAAGGCGGAAGAGGGTAAATCAGATAATGAAATCAATAACATTCCCTTTAAACAGCATGTTTTCACTAAAAAATGGGACGTGACCGCCGATACTGCAGGTCTTTATGCCATTACCAGTGAAACTTATAATATGATGGGCGGCGCAAATGGTCAGACCACCCACGATACACTGGTCTGGAGCAAGGCCGAGCAAAAATTCCTGATCACTCCGCAAATCTTTGAAAAACCGCTGGAATTTATCGATATGATCAGACCTGCCTTTTGCGAGGGGCTTGAAGAGCAACGCGCGGAAAAACGTATAGGAACAGAGGCCACAAAAACTGACGCCCCTACCCCAAAGGAAGATGAAGAAGACCCCTTTGAAACCTGCCCTGCATTGGGTCAATTTGCCATTATCCCCTTCGCCGGCGGTCAGACTATCACGGGTTTCAACGTTTACGTGCCCGCAGGCAAAGCTGGACCCATGTCCGAAGGCACATATATTATTCACCTCATCGTAACTGAAGATATTATCAATAACGCCCGCGCGATTTATATATCAGACTTTAAATAGAAAAAAGCCGCCGAAGTAATCGGGCGGCTTTCTTTTTGTTAAAATTTTAATCGGCTATTTCTTAGCGGCGGGTTTTTTGGCAACTGCTTTTGTCATTTCAAGTCTCCCTTATGACTGTTGTGGTAATTATCAAGATGCCGGGAAATATACCTTAAGAACAAAAGTATTCTTCCCCTGTTTTCATTATATATCAAAAAAAAATTTCACACTAAAAAGCTTTCGCCTGTTTCAAAAGATTGTTAATCTTGGGATAGATAGAAGAGAGAGCAAAATGCCAACAAAAGAACAAGACGAAAAGAAACAGAAACTCTATGCCGCAGCGCTGGAATATCACATAGCGCCAAATGGCCCGGGTAAGATTGCGATTGTTCCGACTAAGGAGCTGGCAACCGCCCGCGATTTATCGCTGGCCTATTCCCCCGGTGTGGCCGCCCCGTGTGAGGAAATTGCAAAAGACCCTTTAAAAGCAATGGATTATACCGCCCGCGGAAATCTGGTTGCGGTCATTACAGATGGTACGGCCGTTCTGGGGCTGGGCGACATCGGCCCGCTGGCTGCCAAACCGGTGATGGAGGGTAAATCCGTCCTGTTCAAAAAATTCGCCGGGCTTGATTCAATCGATATTGAAATTGATGAAAAGGATATCGACAAACTGGTCGATCATATCGCAGCGCTAGAACCCAGTTTTGGCGGCGTCAATCTGGAAGATATCAAGGCGCCCGAATGTTTCGAGGTCGAACGCCGTCTGAAAGAACGTATGAATATTCCGGTATTCCATGATGACCAGCACGGCACCGCGATTATCGTTGGCGCTGCCTTTTCAAACTGGATTGACTGGTCAGGCCGTAACATCAAAGACATTAAACTGGTCGCAAGCGGTGCGGGCGCATCTGCCATTGCCTGTCTAAACCTTTTGGTCGGTCTGGGCCTGCCGCGTGAAAATATCTTTGTCACCGATCGTACAGGTGTCGTTTACAAGGGCCGCAATGAATCGATGGACCCACAAAAAGAAGAATTTGCACAGGATACTGATTTGCGCACATTGGAAGATGCCATCAAAGGCGCTGACGTCTTTCTAGGCCTGTCAGGGCCGAATGTCCTTAGCCAGAAGATGGTGAAATCGATGGGCGATGCGCCCTTATTGATGACGCTGGCAAACCCAACGCCGGAGATCATGCCCGAAGATGCCAAGGCCGCAAAGCCCGACGCTGTTATTTGTACGGGCCGCTCGGATTATCCGAACCAGGTCAATAACGTTTTGTGTTTCCCATTCATTTTCCGTGGCGCGCTGGATGTCGGCGCAACCGGTATTAACGAAGAAATGAAACTCGCCTGTGTTAAGGCGCTGGCGAAACTGGCCCAGCAGGAAGCCACCGCTGAAGTCGCCGCCGTTTACGGCAACGAGAACCTGGATTTCGGGCCTGATTATCTGATTCCTAAGCCCTTTGATCCGCGCCTGATTGTCGAATTGGCACCCGCTGTTGCCAAGGCTGCTATGGATTCAGGTCTGGCAACCCGCCCGATCACAGACTTTAAAGCCTACCGCCAAAAGCTGGAGCGCTATATCTTTAAATCGGGCCAGCTGATGCGCCCGGTCTATGATAAGGCGAAATCCGATCCGAAGCGTGTTGCCTTTGTCGAAGGCGAAGAATACAAGGTCCTGCGCGCTGTCCAGACCATTGTCGATGACAATATCGCCAAACCGATCCTGATCGGGCGCGAGGAAGTCATCAAAGACCGCATCGAAAAACTGGGTCTGCGCCTTGAAAAAGGCCGTGATTTTGAACTGGTGAACCCGCAATCCGATCCGCGCTATAACGAATATTGGTCGATGTATCACGATATTATGGCGCGCAATGGCGTATCGCCGGCAACAGCCAAAAAAGTCATTCGCACGTCATCCACCGCAATTGCCAGCATCATGGTTAAACGCGGCGAGGCTGATGCTCTGATCTGCGGCACCTTCGGGCGTTATCGCAAGCACCTCAGACATATCCGCGAAATTATCGGCCTGCATGAAAATGCAGCCGCCATGGCGGCGATGTCGGTTCTGATTTTATCAAAGGGCACATTCTTTATCTGTGATGCTTTTGTGAATCCTGATCCCAATGCCGAAGAACTGGCTGAAATGACTATTTTGGCCGCAGAAGCCGTCAAGCGTTTCGGGATTGCACCGAAAATCGCGCTGCTATCCCATTCCGATTTCGGATCGCACGAGGGACCATCCGTTAATAAAATGCGCGAAGCCACCGCCATGATCAAACAACGCGCCCCCGATCTGGAAGTTGACGGTGAAATGCAGGCGGATTCCGCGCTGATGCCGTCAATCCGCGAGGATATCTTCCCGGGGTCCAGTCTGACCGATGCCGCAAACCTGTTAATATTGCCGAATATTGACGCCGCAAATATCACGCATAATATGCTGAAAATTCTGGGCGATGGTATTCTGGTTGGCCCGTTGCTGCTGGGTACGCAAAAACCCGCCTATATTTTGACACCGTCTGTCACAACGCGCGGCATTATCAATGCCACCGCCGTTGCCACGGTCGAGGCACAATTCGCCGCCAAAGGCGGCCTTGCCAAAGTTCAAGGGCTGACAGGTAAAGAGAAAAAGAAAAAGACAGCTTAAATATTATTTACGTCGTACAGGCATAACGTCTTTTTTATTCATGTATCCTGCGCCCTCGACTTTGACGGCACGGTACATTTCTTTGTTTTTCGGCACAATAGCGATTGTAAATTTTCGCTCTTGTGTTTTAGCCTCATCATTAAAAATCATATAAAACTCGGTTTTTTCACCTTGTTTTGAAACTTGTATATCGCTTAGTTCCGCATCAAGGCAAACAAGCTCGACCCAATCATTTTTTGAAATTTTCACGTTTTCCGGAGGCTCCTGACCAACATAACGCCATGCAGCACGCCAAGCCTCTTGTGCGTTGTCAGGTAATTCCTGTTGTAATGGCGGAGCGGATGTCACACCCTCAAAAAAAACAACATGTTCTTTAATATCGCCATCTGCAATCCGCTGCTTAAAAATTCTACTTAACATAGTGACCTATCCTCTACTAAGTTTGATTATAGAAATCATAACACATACCTTTTATTATGTCAATTATTGGGCTTTGAAATCAAGCCATGCTTTTGGCAGCCGCCAAAGTTCAAGGGCTGAGAGGTATAGAGAGAAAAGCAAAAATAGCCTAACATAATATTTTTATTTAATTAATATAACTCTCTTATATAATTTAAATATGAAATATCAGAATGGGAATGCTCTTTTTTTGATTTTGATAGCAGTCGCTTTGTTCGCTGCTTTATCTTATGCTATTACCAGTTCCGGACGCGGCGGGGGCAGTATTGATAAAGAAACCCTGGTCATAGAAGCCGCCCAAATTCTACAAAACGCGCATTTTGCAAGAACAATCTCCCAAAAATATGTAATATTGGGCATTACGCCAAGGGTGGCACATAATATAAATGATGTGGCTTGTGACGCAAATTATGGCGGAGACACGTGCATTTTCCTTTCAAGCAATGATTTTTGGGCGCCCGGCTCTTTTACAGCTGGTAACAACCAGTATACATGGGGCGCTTTTGAAGAAAATTCAAATCGGGGCATTACCGGCCTTGGCGATAGCAATATTGGCGATGAGATCATCTTCCTGGAAAATTTATCTGAAGATCTTTGCAATGCTCTTAACAAAGGGCTTGGGATATCTACGACCGTACTTGCCTTTAACTATCCCGCGGGCGCCCCTTTACCATCAAATTCAGCACTCGAAGCTTGTGTAGAAAACGCCAACGGCACATTTGTTTTTTATATAGTTACAAGAATTATCTAAAACTGTTCAATTAATGGCAAAAGCTCTTAATCTTCCTCTGGGGCTCTTAACCAACGTTACACTTAATAATTTTTAGTCTTTAAAATCCAAAACCGCCTGTTGGCTGCGGCCAAAGGCTGTAATCAGGCATAACGTACCGTATATCCAGCATATGGCTGTAAAAGCCGCAGGGAACAGGCATATAATCACAAAGCTGATTACGGTTTCCGTGCCCTCGGTAATGCCTTTTAAATAGTAAAAAGATTTGCGCCCCTGTTTTTCGTGATTTTGCCCGCGTTTGGCCGCAATAATCGCATAGGCCAGAAAGGATGACGCCGATCCCATGAACCCGAACAACATATATGACGCCGCAAGGCCGGTATCAGGCTGACCCAGCGCAAAAAAGAAAATAAATCCCGCATAAAATATGAAATCACTGACGATATCAAGATAACCACCCAAATCGCTGGCTTTTGTCTGGCGTGCGATTGGACCATCCAGACCGTCACAGAGACGGTTTAAAATCAGCAAAAACAGTGCGGCACTATAGGCCTGAAAATAAAGCGCAACAAAACATAGGCACCCGATCCCAAAACCTAAAATGGTCACAGCATCAGCCGTGATCCTCATTTTGACAGCCGCTTTTGCGATCGCGTTTAGTGGGGGGTCAATATAGGGCCGAACATAGGAATCAAGCATTTATCAGAATGCCCCGATCAGTTAGGCGCCAGGTCTTTTAATTTTTTCTTTTTCTTCGGTTTCGTCGCTTTGGGCTCTTTTGGTTTAGAGTTATTTAAAAAAGCATAGCCCAAACCGATGGCACCGGCTGCCGCCAGAAACGGCGAGATTTTGGCCATAAATAATAAACCGTAGATGGAAGCAACACCCATACCGCCATAAATCAAGGCTGTCCCGACAAACTGTACAAAGGATGCGCCCGCTGATCCCGTAAATTCAGTTTCGGAAACGGCTGTTTCCTTTGGCAGGGCTGTTGGTTTTTTAGGTGCTTGTTCAACCTGCTCTTTTTGACTTACGCCGTCAAACTCTTCACAAATCACTTCAGAGATCATAATCATTTTTATTCCTTATTCGTAATCTTGATAATGTCTGATCCTAGCATTTTGGATGCGCTAAAATCAATAATATTCAGCATATATTAACATAAATTTAACTTTTTTATACTGCTATGGAAATTATAAAAACTATGTATTCCTAATTTTTTTTAATCTACTGAAAATAAATTTTTAAGATATTTTAAATAAAAGATTTCACTCATGGCAAAAGAAAACGGAAACGCTTTATTCCTTATATTAATAGCTGTCGCGTTATTTGCGGCTTTATCCTATGCTCTGACTACTTCGGGACGTGGCGGAGGCGATATTTCAAAAGAATAAGCCGATATTACGGCATCCCAGATCATGCAGCAAATTGCAAATTATCAACAAGCCATCATGCGCCTTGAGATAACTGCTTACGATGCTGTTTTGTTTGATGAGAGTGCTGAAAACACAGGGGGGACTTGTTATACGGGCGGTGTGGCTACAACACCTTGTCATACAATCGGCCTTTTTCATCCTTCAACAGGTGTTGCCAAACCCCCGGCTGAACAGGCCGAATATTCGGCAGGCCTGGCATATCAAGGTACCTGGCAATATTTCAATGCGCGTTATCAGGCCAACGGAGCCGATGTTGGCAGCGCGCAACCCGACATATTTTTCTAGATAGAACCCTTACAACAGGAGGTTTGTCATGCCCTGAACGCAAGATTACGCGATGGGGCAACAGATTACTTAACCATTATATCATCTGTATCCAGCGGAGGTGTTGGATATCACAATGCCTATCGCATTGAAGGCGGCTCGCCCGAGTTCAATATCTCCACAAATACATCATATGATTTTGATAACTATAACGGATCTGAAGGCTGTGTAGACTGGGGATCAAACTATTATTCTCTGGTTTACCTTTTGCAGGCAAAATAATCTATTGATGACATCTTTATTATAATCAATACAATAAAGATGCATTTTCTAAATATGCAAGACAAATAAAAACTGCTGCAAGGCCTCCTATGAGTGATAACGATCAAACAGAATTTCAGCCCAAAGAGCCCGACGAGCACGAGGGAGAACACGGATTTACCGTGTCGGATGATTTTATCCGCCGCCTGCAGGACCTGTTTGATTCCGCCGAGGCGCGCGAGGAAATCCGCATCGCCTGTATCGAGCTGTCTGCCGCAGATGTTGCCGAAGTAATTTCAAAAATCGGCTTTGACCGTGCGCTCGAACTAATTGATATTCTGGGTGAAGATATCGATGCCGAGGTGTTTGTTTATCTTGATAACGATCTGGTGACCCGTCTTTTTGAAAATATGCCGGATTGGGATGTCGCATCCATCATCAACCAGATGGAATCCGATGATGCGCTGGATCTGATCGAAGATCTGGACGAAGAGGCCCAGACCAAAATCCTGAAAACCCTGTCCAGTAAAATGCGCGCCGCGATCGAGGAAGGCCTGACCTTCCCGGAAGATTCCGCGGGTCGTTTGATGCAGCGCTCTCTGGTCGCCGTGCCGCAATTCTGGACTGTCGGTAAAACCCTTGATTATTTGCGGGTTGCCAAAAACAGCCTGCCCGATGATTTTTATGACATCATCGTTGTCGATCCGATGCACCATGTGGTGGGCGAAGTGCCCGCGGGGCACATCCTGAAGGCACAGCGCACCGAACGCATCGCCGATCTGGCACTTGATAATTTCCACCCGATTCCGGCCGGTACGGACCAGGAAGAGGTCGCACACATGTTCCGCCGCGAAGGGCTGGTTTCCGCCCCCGTTGTCAATGAAGATAACCGTTTAATCGGTGTAATTACGGTTGATGACATTGTTGACGTTATCGATGAAGAAGCACAGGAAGATTTATTAAAACTGGCGGGTATGTCTGACACCCACCTATACAAGGATGTGCTTTATACAACGCGTGCGCGTTTTTATTGGCTTTTGGTCAATCTGATGACGGCGATTGCAGCATCCGTTGTGATTGGATTGTTTGAAGGCACAATCCAGCAAATCGTCGCGCTTGCGATTCTAATGCCGATTGTGGCCTCCATGGGCGGGAACGCCGGCACACAGGCGATGACGGTTGCCGTGCGCGGTTTGGCCACCAAAGAATTATCAAAAGCCAACGCCCATAAGATTATCGGCAAGGAAGTCGTTGTCGGCGCGTTAAACGGCATATCTTTTGCCATTATCATCGGTCTTGTCACATGGTTGTGGTTTCACAGTGCGGCGCTGGGCCTGATTATCGGTGTTGCGATGGTTTTGAATTTGATTGTTGCTGGTTTCAGCGGGGCGGCTATCCCCGTTATACTTGACCGTTTGGGCCTTGACCCTGCCGTATCATCCAGCGTGTTTCTGACGACCGTCACCGATGTGATCGGCTTTTTCGCCTTCCTCGGCCTTGCCGCCGCTTTTCTCATTTAGTCGGAATAGACTTTTTCTCTGGCAATTTTGCCCAGCCTTCAATGCGCTTTTTATTTTTAAGACCCAGAACCGATGTTCCGGCACATCCCGCCAAAGTCGCAATATATAGAGGTGAAAGAGATAAAAATGTCGCTGCTGCACCGCCCATAATAACGCTGGGCGCCAAATTAGCTGTTAAAAATTTAGCGGTCATAAATTCGCCGCGTCTTGGGTCTACAAAAGCCTTGGCAAACTTGCGTTTCACATCATCGCTACCGTGAAGGTTCAGCTTGTCTTGGATTTTTTTGATCGCTTTCATATAGACCTCAGACTTTCTTTGCCCAGTTTTGCAAGGTTTCCTGTTTTTCAATCATAAGGGCGGCTGCACCCGTTCCCGCATAAAAGCCTGCAACAAATACGCCCAGCGCGGCTGTGGATGTCGAAACCAGCGGCATAATAGCCAGCGCCGGCACAATACCGGCAGCGCATGTCAATGTGAAGGCCGTATTTGACAACTGCCCCTTATCATTCAAAACAGCTTTTGCAAATTTGCCTTTTAGGTTTTGAAACTTTGATAATGTCTGTGTTCGCATGATTGCCACCTTTTTAATGACCAGGCCTCAGCCTAGCACTTATTTTTCATATTGTCAAACGGGGAAGAGCTATCGTTATAACTTGAAAGATTGGACCTGCGCTTTTTGTAATTTCTGTAACGTGCGCTCTTTGTTCATATCAAATTTTGTACGTAAATCCTGCCTTTGCCCATGCTTAGTTGATGGTGGTAAATCTTTACACCTGAATTCAGGCGGGGGCGGCGGCACTTCAGCTGCATTTTTTTCAATAAGATAACGACAGACAGGTTCGGACATAATAGCCGATTCAGCCCTAAGGTCCATATTATTGTCTATAACGATAATATTCGGATCATCCTTTGTCGCTTTTGCAAGCGCCTTTGCCAAGGCCGCCAAATCAGATATTATAAAAACGGTCATTACATTATTTCCCGTTCTTAAAACTACGGGGGTTTTTGCCCTTGGCATATTCTGTTGGCAATTTGCCTTCGCATTCAAGCTGTTTCAAAATACCGCCTTTTTTTGCAGCTTTGCCCATTTGTTTTTTTAATTTCTCAGGTTTCATTTGTTACTCCATTATCACCTCAAAAAATAATACGGGGCTTTGGGCCCCGCAAGGAAACCATGGCACGATTCTTTGATTTATGTCAAGACACTCTATTGCTTTTCCTACGTATCTAACACATAATGTCTAAAAATTTTCAGGAGATCAAAATGCCTTTATATCCTTTTCCCAGCCTCAAATTTGATTTAGGTGAAAATGCCGAGATGCTGCGCGAAAGCGTCTATAATTTTGCATCCGATAAAATCGCGCCACGGGCTGAAGACATCGATCACAAAAACGAATTCCCGAACGAACTGTGGCCCGAGCTGGGTGCAATGGGCCTTTTGGGTATTACGGTTGATGAAAAATACGGTGGGTCCGGTATGGGATATATAGAACATATCATCGCGATGGAGGAAATCAGCCGTGCCTCGGCTTCGGTCGGCCTGTCATATGGTGCCTTTTCGAACCTGTGCGTCAATCAGATTCACCTGAATGGTAATGAAGATCAAAAACAAAAATATCTGCCAGAACTTTGTGCCGGCACCAAAATCGGGGCGCTGGCAATGTCAGAACCGGGGGCCGGGTCTGACGTTGTATCCATGCGCCTAAAAGCCGAAAAACAAGGCGATCATTATGTTCTAAACGGTAATAAAATGTGGATCACAAACGGTCCCGATGCCGATGTCCTTGTGGTCTATGCCAAGACTGACCCGAATGCAGGGGCCAAGGGTATTACCGCTTTTATCATTGAAAAAGATATGGCCGGTTTTTCAACCGCCCAAAAACTCGACAAATTGGGTATGCGCGGCAGTAACACCTGCGAGCTGGTTTTTGAAGACTGCATCGTTCCCGCCGAAAACATCCTAGGCAGCGAAGGCGGGGGTGTACGTGTCCTTATGAGCGGCCTGGATTACGAGCGCGCCGTTCTGGCCGCCGGCCCCATCGGCATCATGGCCGCCTGTATGGATATTGTTGTGCCCTATGTGCATGAACGCAAACAATTCGACCAGCCGATTGGTGAATTTCAATTGATGCAGGGGAAACTGGCGGATATGTATGTCGCGCTGAATACATCACGCGCCTATGTCTATGCCGTCGGGCAGGCCTGTGACCGTGGTGAAGTCACCCGCAAGGATGCCGCAGGCGCCATTTTATATGCGGCAGAAAAAGCAACATGGTGTGCCAATCAAGCAATCCAAACCCTTGGCGGTAACGGGTATATCAATGAATATCCAACAGGCCGCCTGTGGCGTGATGCGAAATTGTATGAAATTGGTGCGGGAACATCAGAAATCCGCCGCATGCTGATCGGGCGCGAGCTGTTTAAAGAAACGGCCTAAGAGGGCTGAGACCAGCCCTTAACATTGACTTTAATTGGTGTGTTATAAAGCGCCATACGATTTTGGTGACGTGCCTCGGAAAAGCCCGCCAGCCCGCCTGTCATCGCCCCGATTGTCAGGAGGAGTGGAGCCAGCGGCGCTGCAACCATCAAAGCTGCCGCCCCGCCAATTGCCAAACCGACAGCACCCCCTACAGCAGCATAGAAATCTTCACGACATGGTTTTTGATAATGCATTTTTCTCTCCCGAATATTATTTATCAAAGCTATAATAATAAATATAATATATTATGTCAAATATTTTATTTTGTCATTTTTAAGATTTTCTTTCTATAATCAAAAGATACGGCCCATTTTGATAGATGGAGAAATACAATAACGAAATATAAAGAACGCGGTAACGCGCTATTCCTTATTTTAATTGCGGTCGCTCTGTTCGCAGCGCTTTCCTATGCGATCACGCAATCAGGGCGCGGCGGGGGCAATATTAATAAGGAAAGCCTTGAAATTAAGACAGCACAAATGGTCCAGTATTTCGGGCAGCTTGAAAATGCGTTTCAGCGCATGAAAATCATCAATGGCTGTTCCGACACAGAAGTCAGTTTCCATTTTGATGCAGACGGAAATGGTACCCTCGATACGGCATGGCCAGACGGCTATTACTACAATCCATCTGCAACACGCAACGAATGTTTTGTTTTCCATCCTGATGGTGGTGGTTTAAATTACAGGGATCCGCCGCTTGAATATTTGATTGACGCGGCTGACTACCTTCAAAGCGGTTACGGCATGTATGATTTTACCGGCGGTTTAAATTATGACGGGATCGGGTCGACATGTTTCGGCGGAAGTAGTGACTGTACCGACTTATCAGTTACTCTCAAAGGCGTAACAGAAGAGTTTTGTAGAGCCTTTAACAAAAAGGTTTTTAACGATGATACGATCCCCGAACATGAAACATGGGCATGGAACCCCAGCTATGGTGATGCCACCAGCTTTTTTAGGGGCCAATACAGGGGATGGAGCGCCACACCAACTCTGGCGCATCCCGCAGTGTCTTTTTTAAGCGGCAATCCGATGGGATGTTTTAAAGTTTTCACAAGTTCCCCTGCACAATACGTCATTTATTCGGTATTATTGGCACGATGATGTTGAAAGATAAGAAACAAAGCGGTAACGCGCTATTCCTCATTCTAATTGCGGTCGCATTATTCGCGGCGCTTTCCTATGCGATCACGCAATCGGGACGTGGCGGCGGAAGTATCGAAAAGGAAAACGCACAGCTGATCGCATCACGAATTGTGCAATATGCGGGGCAAGTTCAAAATGCCGTCAATAAAATGCGGATTATAAACGGGTGTTCCGATATCGAAATCAGCTTTCACCATGATTACGATCAAGACGGTATTCTGGAGACTACAATGCCGGACGCAATATTCTTAAATCCTAATACCACCGGAAACGATTGCTATGTCTTTAACGAGGAAGGCGGCGACATACCATATATCCAGCCATCAACAGACTGGTTCATTGATGCTGCCGATATTCCGGGGTCAGCCTATGCCGAATATGTATTCACTGGTGGGCTTCAGTTTGCAGATGTGGGCAGTAATTGCGTCACCACCAGTAATTGCACAGATTTGGCGATGGTCTTAATCGGTCTTTCGGATGATTTGTGTCAGGCCATAAATAAAGAGCTTTTTGACGATCCCAGCGTGCCTGCACATGAAACCTGGTCGTGGACACCTGATCAATCCGGCCCTGATGATTTCTTTCGCGGTCAGTACCAAGTCTGGAATGCGGCCTATACTTTAAACCATCCAACAACTTCAATCGTCACCGGTGCGTCAATGGGGTGTTTTAAAAAACTGTCCCTGACACCAGATGTGAATATTTTCTTTTCAATATTGTGGGCTAGATAGCTTTTAAATGCGCGGCCTTAACACCTGTCAAGCGAACGGCATTTTCAACGATATGCGATGCATTCAAACCTGCGACATCATACATTTTCGATGGGCTGTCCTGATCGATATAAATATCGGGCAGGGTCATCGTTTGAATGTTCAGACCTTTTGATACCAGACCTTCACGATTGTAAAGATCCATCACATATGATCCGAATCCGCCGATTGAACCTTCCTCGATCGTGATCATCGCCTTGTGGTTTTTCGCAATGCGGATCAGGTTTTCCGCATCCAAAGGCTTTGCAAAACGGGCATCAAATACAGTTACGGACAGACCCAAATTAACCAGCGTCTCGCGTGCTTTCAGACATTCACCTAAACGGCCACCATAATTAATCAGGGCAATGTCATCGCCCTCGAACAGGAAACGGCCTTTACCGATCTCCAGAATTTTCGGGGTCTTTGGAATTTGTACGCCTAGGCCTTCACCGCGCGGATATCTGAAGGCGATCGGCCCGTCATCATAGGCCGCAGCCGTACGTGTCATCGCTGCCAATTCGGCCTCGTCACCCGCTGCCATCAAAACCATATTCGGTAAACACCCAAGATATGCGGTATCAAATGCGCCTGCATGTGTTGCGCCATCCGCGCCAACCAAGCCCGCACGATCGATTGCAAAGCGAACCGGAATATTTTGCAAGGCGACATCATGGACAACCTGATCATATCCGCGTTGCAAAAACGTTGAATAAATCGTCGCAAAGGGTTTCATGCCTTCGGCAGCCATACCCGCGGCAAAGGTCACAGCATGCTGTTCGGCAATCCCAACATCAAACATGCGATCGGGGAATGCGGCGCCAAATTTATCAAGGCCTGTGCCTGACGGCATCGCGCCTGTAACGGCGACAATTCTGTCATCTTCACGTGCATCGGCAATCAGCTGGTTTGCAAAAACGGATGTATAGGATGGAATATCAGATTTTGTCTTATTCTGCGCCCCTGTTTCAACATCGAATTTTGAAACACCGTGCATTTTACAGCTGGCGGCTTCGGCCGGGGCGTACCCCTTGCCTTTTTGTGTACGTACGTGTATCAAAACGGGCCCCATATCCGCCGTATCACGCACATTTTTCAAAACAGGGACCAGCTGGTCCAGATCGTGCCCATCAATCGGCCCGATGTAATAAAAGCCCATTTCTTCGAAAATTGTGCCCTCGGTCAAGGCGCCGCGGGCGTATTCCTCGGCCCGTTTTGCCGCGCGCTCCATCGGAGCAGGCAGGCGGTTTGTAACTTTTTTGGCAACTTCGCGTAAATCACGATAGGGGCGCGATGATGTCAGGCGCGCCAGATATCGATGCAATGCGCCCACGGGCGGCGCAATCGACATTTCATTGTCATTCAGGATAACGATCAGATTTTGTTTCAGTACCCCGGCGTTATTCATCGCCTCGTAGGCCATACCGGCTGTCATCGCACCATCCCCAATGACAGCTATGACATTCTTCGGGTTATTTTGCAGATCGGATGCAACCGCCATCCCCAAACCTGCCGAAATCGAGGTCGAAGAATGCGCCGCACCAAAGGGATCATATTCAGATTCGCTGCGTTTGGTAAAACCGGACAGCCCGCCGCCCTGACGCAGGGTTTTCATGCGGTCTTTACGGCCTGTCAGAATTTTATGCGGATAACATTGGTGGGATACGTCCCAAATCAAACGATCATTCGGGGTATCGAAAATATGATGCAGGGCAACCGTCAGCTCGACAACGCCCAGTCCCGCGCCCAGATGGCCGCCCGTCACAGAAACGGCATCAATCATCGTATCGCGTACGTCATCCGCCAGTGATTTTAAATCATCGCGGGATAAATCCTTGATATCGGCGGGCAGGTTTACGCGGTCCAGAACAGGTGTGTTTTTATTATCTTTTTGCATGTGTTGAACATAATCCGATTCAGCCCCAAATGCAATTTATAAATTTTAAATTTGTAATAGAGAGTATTTGTGTAGGACTAAGTAAGGAGCGACGACGTGTATGACTTATACACGAGGCGCGAACTGATGACGTCATGCGGAAATAATCGAATATTACTGACGGCGAGCAAGAACGTAATCAGCCACATCGCATAACATGTTACCACGGCCACCATCAAAACAACGCAAATGGCGTTTCGCCTGTGCGCTCAACATTTCAGCGCGGCTGCGTGCAGCTTCAAGACCCAGTTCGGTGACGAATGTCGCCTTGCCGGCATCGGCATCTTTACCTGTGTCTTTGCCCATCTCGATGGCATTGCCTTCAACATCCAACAGGTCATCTGTCACCTGGAATGCCAGACCCAGATCCTGCGCATAATTACGCAGCGCCTGACGGTGTGCAGGGTTGGCTTTACCCAATATCGCGCCCGCCTCGCAACAAAATGAAATCAGCTTGCCTGTTTTCAGGCGTTGCAGGCGGCTGATGGTACCGATATCAAAGCTTTCACCCTCGGCAATTAAATCCAGCATCTGTCCGCCAACCATACCGTGCGGGCCGGCAGCGCTGGCCAGTTCTTTGACCAGTTCGACACGTACGCGCGGGTCGGCGTGTGTTTCCTCGTCTGCCAGAACCTCGAAGGCCATCGTCAACAGCGCATCACCTGCCAGAATGGCAGTTGCATCATCATAGGCTTTGTGAAGAGATGGTTTACCGCGGCGTTTGTCTGCATCATCCATCGCCGGCAAATCATCATGAATCAGGGAATAGCTGTGCACCAGTTCAATCGCTGCACCCACACGGCGCGCGCGCATTTCATCAACACCGAACAATTTGGCACCCTGCAACACCAGAAACGGGCGCAGACGTTTACCGCCGTTTAAAACGCCATATCGCATCGCTTCAAACAGGGGCTGTTCGGCAAGATCGGATTCGGGCAGCAAATGTTTCAACGTCTTGTTGATTTTTTCGCGGCAGGCGTCCATTTCCTGTTGAAGTTCGGGGCTGGCTATCCGTGGTGAAGGCATTTTATGTATCCCTTAAAAAGATGTGACAATTAATCTTGCCAATAGTTATACCCCAAAAGCAGGGCGAATTCTATCCCCGTATTGTGCTTTATGCATCCAGCGGTTCGGTTTTAACCTGTCCTGCACCATCAAGCGAGATTTTCTCGATTCTGGCCTCGGCCTCTTTCAGTTTGTCCTCGCAAAATTTGCGAAGAGCAACGCCGCGTTCGTATATCTTGATTGAATTTTCAAGGTCACCCTGACCTGATTCCAGCTGGGCGACGATTTTTTCCAATTCGCCGAGGGCGGTTTCGAAATTCATGTCTTTTTGTTCTGTCATATCGTTATATCCTTATTCGGGAAAGCCATAGATGACTTTGATTTTACCGGACTGTTCGGGCGATGTAATCGGAATGGATTGTTCTAGCTCCTCGGTGGCAAGGCCATAGCCGTTTGCCTTGACTTCAATATTTGCGAAAAATTCGCGGCGCTGGATGACATTTTCATCCTGATCCAATATCACAGCCGTATATGGCACACGCAATTTGGCCCCTTCAGCCGCCGTTTTATCGGATGATTTCGCCACAACCGAGAATACCGTTTTCAGCATCACTTCCGTTTCTGACGGGAAACGGCATGATCCGTTCAGACCTGTCATCGCAACGTCATAGCTGACACCGTCATGGGTAAAGGCGCTGCGGTCCAGCCCACGCAAAAATCCCGTATCAGGGCATGAAAATCCCTGTATATCTTTCAGGCCTGTTACAGTCGTACAAGACACACAGAAAACGGCGCATATAATCCAGATCAGATGTTTCATAGGCTTTTACTTTCCTTTGGTTTGGCAGTATACTGCCGAAATCATGAAAAAGCCAGAGTTGAAAATATACCTAGCCAACCCGCGCGGTTTTTGCGCCGGCGTTGACCGTGCGATTGAAATCGTTAAAAAGGCCCTCGATAAATATGGCGCGCCCGTCTATGTGCGCCATGAAATCGTGCATAACCAGCATGTCTTACAGGACCTTCGCGCACGCGGCGCCATTTTTGTCAAAGAACTGGACGAGGTTCCGGATGACGCGCCCGTTATCTTTTCTGCCCACGGCGTGCCGAAATCGGTACCGAATGCGGCCGCTGCCCGTAAAATGCTATTTATCGATGCGACCTGCCCATTGGTCAGCAAAGTCCACCGCGAATCCGAACGCCATTTCAAAGACGGTCATCATGTAATTTTGATCGGTCATGCGGGCCATCCCGAAGTGATCGGCACAATGGGGCAAATCCCGAAAGGGCAAATGAGCCTTGTCGAAACCGTCGATGATGTGAACAGCCTTCAGATTGATGCCGGCCAGCCGCTGGCCTATGTGACGCAGACCACCTTGTCCGTTGACGATACGGCCGATATCATTGACGCCCTGCAGGCGCGTTTTCCGCATATTCACGGCCCGAAAAAAGAAGATATCTGTTATGCCACAACCAACCGCCAGTCAGCCGTCAAAGATATGGCAGAAAACTGCGATGTCATGTTCGTAGTCGGCGCGCCGAATTCATCGAATTCAAACCGCCTGGTCGAAGTCGCACTGAATTACGGCAGTCCACGCGCAGCCTTGGTGCAATCGGCTGATGAAGTTGATTGGAATGAATATAAGGACATTCAAACTTTGGGCCTGACAGCTGGCGCCTCTGCCCCAGAACATCTGGTGCAGGGCATTATTGAATCAGCCCGGCTGCATTATACTGTCTCAGTCGTAACCCTGACCACGGCGGAGGAGAATATTACCTTTAAGCTGCCGCGCGTCTTATCTTCTTGACGTTCAGATTATTTGCTATTAAACATATTCTGTTCAATGTATTTTTTAAGGAGTATTGATATGTCAGAAACCCAAATGATTGAAAGCACAGATACATCCGCCGTGAAAAAGCCGGGGCTGCGCGCACAATTTAAAAAAGCCATGCCGGTTACATATTTTGTAACAAAATGGGGGGGCATTACAACAGCGGGCGTTTCAGGTGTAACCGGAATCGTAACAACTTTGGCCATGGCCGGCGCCGGTGCAGGCATAATGTCAGCCGTTGGCGGTTTGATGATGGGCGGCGTTGTCGCCCTTGGCCTCGGCTTGCAGGTTTTATTGCCTGCCATGGTCATGTTTGCTGCAGGTGAATCCCTGATTCGTTATGGCATCAACAGCAATTCAAAACAGGAAAAGCCGGCCGAGCCGCAAATTAAAAAACCTGTTGCCAAACCACAAATCGCTTAGGCTTGTAACGGATAAAAACATGACAGATACAAAAGTACAAAATACCGGTCTGCGCGCAAAATTCAAACAAGTCGCACCAACAACAGCCGGAATGCTAAACAGAGCCGTTCCCAACAGTATATTCCTGACGGGTACACTGACAGCCGTTGGTGCCGTTGGCGGATTTATCGCCCCTAGCACAACATTTACAGCTGCCAGCGCCGCTATGTTGGGTGCCGCATCGTTCTTTGCCTTTGGTGTTGCCCTTTCAATCGCAATTGTTGGCTGTTCTCTGGCCATTTGCACACCATTGGAACTGGGGCTTCGCAGCAAATTTGCACGCGAAACGGCACAAAAGATCAAGACTTCGGTTATAAAGTCTAAGCCGGCGACAAAGAATACAAAACCCGGCACCCCAGCTGCGGCATAAAATACAAACTGATACAATATATAAGCGGGCCGGGAATTAAAATCTTCGGCCTGTTTTTACAGCTTTGATTTGCTTTATGTAAATTGTTGTGCTATCATTTTTGAAACAGCTATCAGGATAACGACATGCCAATCGACTACGAAAAACTTGAAGACAATCTTAAACTTGATCCCGCCGGCGAATTGCTGACCGCTATTCAGGAAAAAAATATAGCGCTGGTGCGTGAAATTCTAAAATATGACCCGAACCTTATGGTCGAGGCACCCGCGAATAACAATTTTAATATCCGACTTGGATCAGAGGTCTATATACAAGCCGTGAAAGACTGCATCATGAACGAGACCTATATCACCGCAGGCGAAATTCTGGAAGCGGCAGAACCGCTGCTTACTTATAACCAGTTGTTTCTTCTGGCGGGCGGCATCGTCGATCAATTAAAAGTGGATTGCAAAGATCCGAAATCAGCAGCCGCATGCCTCGGTCAGATTACCTATATGATGAGCAATTTAAAGCACGATAACCCGTCACTTGCATGCTTTACGCAGGTTTCGCGCGCGAAAGATCCGAGAAAACAGGCAAAGGAAATCAAACCGACACTGGATTGGCAAAATCAGAAAATGAAAATGCTGCGCGAAAAAAAGCTGCCGTGGTATAAGCTTGAAATCGGTAAGGCCAAAGTAACGAGCATTTCTGAGGCTTGGACGAAAAAACAGGCCCGCCGTTCCGGACAACCACCGTCTTTCCGCGGACATTGATTTCAGGCTTGCCTTTTAACGGCTTTGTTCCTAGCCTTTGGTATGGCTGTTTTTACCAACATTACATTGGATGATGCACAAGGGTTTTGCGCCCGCTATCCTGATATCGACGCAATTAGCTCTATCCAACCGATTGCGGAGGGGACGGATAATTCAAATTTTATTCTAGAAACCGACACCCGGAAATACATCCTGACGATTTTTGAAGGACGCATCCCCGCCACAGACTTGCCTGCAATGTTTGATTTTGCGCAACAGCTTTCTTCTGTTGTTCCAACCCCGATTGTCTATCGCGATAAAAACGGGGAACAGCTGAATGTTTTAAAAGACAAGCCCGCGGCCCTTATCTCGTTTTTAAGTGGTAAATCCTGCAATACACCCGAAGAAAGTCACTGTCACCAATTGGGGCAAATGCTCGGCAAAATGCACAGCGTAAAGATTGCATCGGACTTGCACCCAAATCCGCTGTCTGTTCAAAAATGGCATGAATTATATCGGGATAATGTCGTTGTTATCCAAAAACATGGCGCAGGTAAATTGATTGAAAGACTGATGGCGCGTATTGACGCTGAATGGCCCAAGGATGAAATTCCCTATGGCCCGATTCATGCCGATATTTTCCCTGATAATGTCTTTTTTGAAAGCGGGCACATCAGCGGTCTAATTGATTTTTATTTTTCATGTCGGGATTTTTATATCTATGACCTGATGCTGGCGCTGAACGCCTGGTGTTTTGATGCAAAGGGCTCTGCCCAGGGCCCGCTTATCCGCACCTTCCTTCAGGCCTATACAGACGAACGCCGCCTGAACAATGCGGAGCACGAATATCTATCATTGATGGGGCAGGCCGCCGCCCTTCGTATTGCCCTGACACGCTTTCGCGATCTTGAAAAGCCCGGTCATTTCACCCCGCGCGATCCGATGGCCTATGTCAATATCATTAAATTTTATCAGCAAAACGAAATTCGGGATTATCTATCATGACAAAACGGGTCGAACTATATACGGACGGGGCCTGTTCGGGCAACCCCGGCCCCGGCGGATGGGGTACAATTTTACGTTTCGGCGATGTTGAAAAAGAACTTTCCGGCGGCGAGGCTGAAACCACCAATAACCGTATGGAGCTGACCGCTGTGATCAAGGGCCTTGAAGCCCTGACACGCCCCTGTCCTGTCACAATCTATACCGACAGCAAATATGTGATGGATGGCGCCACAAAATGGCTGGAAGGCTGGGTGAAAAAGGGTTGGAAAACCGCATCAAAGAAAAAAGTCAAAAATCAGGACTTGTGGGAAATATTATACCAGATCTTGAAAACACATGATATTTCATGGCAATGGGTCAAGGGCCACAGCGGACATCCTGAAAACGAACGCGCTGACGCGCTGGCACGCCAATATCAGGAAAGTCTTTAAAGTACCACATAGTCTTTAATTATTTGACATAACAATAAATCTCGTGTATTGTACCTATGAAGAAATAGATATGTTACGGAGATTCGAAATGCCGAAAAAGAAAAAAGCCATTACCGATAAAGGCCTCGCCCTGATCATGAATGCGGCAGCGCAGGAACAACAAAAAAAACAGCGTGAAGCTGACGAATTAAGCACCGAACAGCATAATCTGGCCAAAGATTTTTCGGCCTTGGAAAGCTTTCAAAAACTGCAAAAAGAGATACTACCCTACCTCAGCGCTTATTTATACGCCGCACGCATAACGCAAATTACAAAGCTTAGCGATGACAAGCAGTTTGATCTATGGGCTGACACAGAAAACGATACCGCAGCAATCGCTGTACGTATCAGCCACTCTGACTATTTCGTTTTCGGTGTCTGCAGTGACGGATATTACAAACATAAAAAGCCTTCAACACCGCAATATCTTTCAACCAGCGACCTGAAAAAGCCTGAATCCGGCGAATTTTTTGAGGTCTCGGATATATACGAGGATATCGGCTGCCGTCTGGAAAATAAACACGACCAAAGCTTCAAAGACTATTTTGAAAAATATATTCAAAGTAACGGAAAATGCCTGTTCACACATCAACAGGATGTATCACCGAAATTAAGAAAGCATAATCACGCGCGTCCGCAGTAATTTCTGCCTAATCGTTATAATTGACATCACCTGCAGGCGCGGATTGCACTTCAACTTCCTCGCCGAAAATTTCGCGCGTCTCTGTTTTAACATCGTCGCCGCCATAATTGCGATTCCCGCCTGCCGTGCGACTGTCACCGCCCCAGCTGTGGATCATACGGTCAAACAGGCCGATAGACCCCCAGCCTTGTGATGTCATATCACGGTAGTTCACAGGACGTGTCTGTAACGTATCACGCATGATCGCATGCCACAGGCGGGCAGGCTCGCTGCCGCCGGTCACGCTTTTCATCGGTCTGTTATTGTCATTCCCCATCCAGACACCCAGAACATAACCATTCGCATAGCCGATAAACAGGGCATCTTTATAATTCTGGCTGGTTCCGGTTTTACCACCCTGATCGGCAACATCTGTCAAATAAGCCGCACGCCCCGTGCCGTTCTGAACAACACCGCGCATCATATATTTCATATCCCGCATCAGCGAACTTGAAAAAACCCGTGGGCCCATTGCATCAGCGCCACGCTGATAAACCAAACGCCCGCCCTTGTCCTTAATCCGCAAAATCGTTTTCGGGTAAACTGCACGCCCGCCGTTTGCAATCACAGCATAGGCCGCTGTCATTTCGATCAGGCGTGTTTCGCTGGCACCAAGGGCGCTGGCCAGCTCGGGCTTGATATCGCTTGTGATGCCCAGATTGCGGGCTGTTTCGATCACGTTGGCCATACCGGCATCTTCTGCCAATCTGACAGCAGCCGTATTCAATGATCGCATCAGCGCCTCTGAGATTGGAACCTCGCCGTAATATTTATTGCCGAAATTCTGCGGTCTGTATTTTCCGCTTTCAAAGGGGGAATCCCAGACCAATGTTGAGGGGCTATGCCCGCGCTGCAGGGCCGCCAGATAAACAACAGGTTTGAATGATGATCCGGGTTGGCGCATCGCCTGCACCGCACGATTATATTGACTGGCCGCATAGGATTTACCACCGATCAACATACGGACCGTACCGTCATATTCCATCAGAACCGCAGCTACCTGACCGATATTTTTCCCTGTTGCGCGCGTTTCGAACAGATCCTGGATATGTTTTTGCGCGATTTCATACAGTTTCGGGTCATGTGCCGTATAAATATTCATCCCGTCTGGCACGCGTGTTGTATAATTGCCGATCTGGTCCAAAACCCAATCGGTGTAATAATGGGGCAATGCATCCTCGCTCAGCTCCAGCGATCGGGCTTTGCGGTTTTCCAACGCTTTTTTACCTGCCTGCAGTTCACTGTCGTCAATGTATCCCTCTTCCAACATCGCATCCAAAACCAGCGCTGCGCGTTCAGCTGATGCTTTCGGGTCCGCTTTCGGGTTTGTGCGCGATGGCGCCCGTAAACTTGCAGCCAGCATGGCTGATTCCGGCAAGGTTAATTGTTCGGGCTTTTTGCTGAAATAATGGTTGGCGGCCGCCGTAATACCATAAGCACCCGACCCGAAATAAACACGGTTCAGATAAGCCGTCAGGATTTCATCCTTTGTCAGTTTCGCTTCCAGCCACAGGGCCAACATGGCCTCCTGAATTTTACGGCTGATGGTCTTATCGGGCTCCAGAAACAGGTTCTTGGCAAGCTGCTGGGTCAATGTCGATCCGCCCTGTACAAAGCCGCCCTTGGCAACATTTGTCACCATCGCGCGGCTGATCCCCAGAATATCAACGCCCGGATGTTTGTAAAAACGGCGATCTTCAATCGAGATCACAGCTTCTTTTAAATGGGTCGGCATCTTATCGACGACAACAGTTTCACCGCGCGCCTGACCGAATCTTGCAATACGAATATCATTGCGATCATAGATTTCAACGCCCGCATTCTGTTCAATGGTTTTGATGTCATCAATGTCAGGCAGCGTAATATAGTAATATGTGCCGATGAAAAAGGCGAAAATAATGCCCCATATGGCCGCCAATGACATCAGCCGGAATAGGCGGCTGAACATCGAATCTTTGGTTTTATTTGTCTTTTTTGCAGGCTTTGACTTTTTTGCGGCCATTTTATATATCTTTTCTACATACGATTTTGTCGGTCCCAATATCAACCGGGCCGTTTTCCAGATCGATTGATATCACATCCAGATCTCTTATGGCAACAAATTCGTATTCGATCGGTAACGGGCTGATAACCTGCAGCGCCATGCCTTCGGGCTTTTGAAAAATCATTGTATATTCATGCTCGTCAAAATTCTGATTATCAAGACGCATCGAATATCCGTAGCCCGGTGTCGGCATATCCAGAACGCCGTTTAGGAAAAAACGCGCCTTTTCATCGGAAAAAGTCGCCGCGCGGCGCATTGTAAAACCGTCAATGTTACAGCTGTATCCCGTCGCCGCGCTTTGTAGAATATCTTCCATTTCTATTTCCTGTGCAGCCGCCGGAACAGAAAATACAATGAACAGGAACAATAAAAAGCGCATATTTTTTAATCCCGCATACATTCAGCCAACAGGCTTTCTTCAGCAGGGCTATCATGGCGCATGAAAACAGCGCGTTGCAAAACGGGCGATCCGGGGAAACTATAATTGATTTCCATCGGTGTGATCACCTGCAATGCCATGCCGGATGGTTTTTGAAAATAGACCGAGAAATTTTGCTGATCGAATTTTTCTGACGGGCGTTCTTCAATCACATAAGAATAACCGGGGGTCGGCATATCGATCGTGCCGTTCAATTCGTAATAAGCACCCGTATCCAGAACATCCTTTTGATCAAGTGTAAAAGACGAAGGCGTACAGCTGTACGTGCCGGCTGTAACATAGGGGATTGGCTGATTATCAGGTGTTGCGACGGTCTCTGAATCAGGGGCGGGCGTACAGGCAGCCAGCGCGACAAAGGCCAAAGGTATGAATTTTTTCATGAATAAATCCTGTTATGAACGTTCAATAGCAACGGCAACAGCTTCACCGCCGCCAATACACAAAGAGGCCAGCCCGCGTTTAAGTTCCTTTTGCTGCAGCGCATTCAGCAATGTCACCAGAATACGCGCACCGCTGGCGCCGATCGGATGACCCAGCGCACAGGCACCGCCGTAAACATTGACTTTATCATGGGGCAAATTCAGGGATTTCATCGCCGCCAGTGTGACGACGGCAAAAGCCTCGTTAATTTCAAACAGATCGACCTCTTCTGCTTTCCAGCCCGCCTTTTCCAGTGCCTTTTCCATCGCACCGATTGGCGCCAATGTGAATTCTGCCGGCGCCTGTGCATGTGTTGAAATAGTTTTGATTTCAGCCAGAATATTAAGGCCGCGTTTTTCAGCCTCGCTTTTGCGCATCAGCACAAGGGCCGCGGCACCATCGGAAATACCGCTGGATGTGGCCGCCGTAACGGTCCCTTCGGGTGTAAAGGCCGGGCGCAATTCAGGGATTTTTTCCGGACGCGCCTTGCGGGGCAGCTCGTCGTTATTGATGGTAACATCGCCCTTGCGCGTTTTGATCGTGATCGGGGTAATTTCCCCTTCGAATGCGCCGCTTTCCTGCGCTTTTTGCGCGCGGGACAGCGATTCCAACGCAAAATTATCCATTTCCTCGCGTGTGATTTTTTGCGATTCGGCCGTTGCATCGGCAAAAACACCCATTGATTTACCTGCATCATAGGCATCTTCCAAACCGTCGTGGAACATATGGTCAATCACTTTGCCATGGCCCATGCGCATACCGCCGCGCGCCTTATCCAACAGGTATGGTGCATTCGTCATGCTTTCCATACCGCCGGCGATAATAATATCAGCCGATTCAGCCTTGATCTGGTCATGGGCGTACATCACAGCCTTCATACCCGATCCGCACATTTTATTGATTGTAGTCGCACCGGTTTTCTGGGGTAATCCCGCATGAATTGCGGCCTGGCGCGCAGGCGCCTGACCTTGGCCCGCCGGTAAAACACAGCCCATAATCACTTCATCGATATCATCGCCTTTTATATTGATATGTGACAAAGCAGCCCGGATGGCTTCGGTTCCCAATTGGTGGCCTTTCAGGTCAGATAATTCCCCCTGAAAAGCGCCCATCGGTGTGCGGGCCATAGAAACAATAACGACTGGATCGTGGTTTGACATGTGATTCTCCTTAATCTTCTTTAGAACTATATAGCATCTAAGCACAGCTTTTTCTACTGCCTAGGAATGAACGACGATGTGTATAAAAATACACAAGGAGTGATATGACGAAGTCAGTAAGAAAAGGAGAAAAGAAAAAGAGAGGCTCCCGAAGGAACCTCTCTCGATCTTTAGACTTCTAAGGTCTTAAAGCATCTCGCTTTTAAGATTAGAAGTTGATTTCTGTACCCAGAGTAACCTGTGTGAAATCGTTTTCAGCAGCACCTGTGTCGATGTCACCAAAGGCAACAGCACCACGGAATGTCATGCCAGGACCGTAAGTGTATGTACCACCAACTGTCCAACGATCAGCGTCAGTTTCTGTACCTGGACCTGTTTCGTATTCACGATCCAAATATGTTACGCCAGCTGTCCATGGACCGTTGTTCCAGCCAAGACCGGCAACCCATGTATCTGTATCGCCATCATCGTCGATACCGTTGTTTGTTTCTGTGTAAGCAGCACCGAATTCAAATGCTGTCCACTGGAAGTTCAAACCAACGTTCCACTGATCGAAATCGTCAGAACCGACAGCGCCGGCACCTGAAGCAACTTCGTTCTCAGCGTCAGCTGTACCATAGCCACCGCCTACAGAGAAACCAACTTCATCCCAAGCACCGTCGAAACGAAGACCGGCTTCAAGAAGGTTATCAAACTGGTTAGCGTTAGCGTTACCAGCCATACCGCCGATACCGTTACCAACTACGTTTGGATCATCAGATACTTCTGGAGCGTAAGAAACACCAGCCTGGAAACCACCGAATTTTGGTGTCAGGTATGTGATCTTTGTCGCAGCTTCACCCAGACCGTTATAGTCTTGTGCGTAATCAAGAACAGCGTCCTGACCAGCAGCTACTAGGCCTGTACCGAAACCTTGGAAGTATGTGCGCAGACCATCGATGTTAGAATCAGCTGAAGGAGCAGCTACCTGCAATAGGTATGCAGCGCCATCTTCTTGACCCCAGTTTACACGGCCCCATGTGCCTTCCATATAGGCATAGATTTCATCTTGTTGAAGCTGGCCAGCAGCGTTTGCGTCATCAGCCAATTCCATTTCTGAGTGAACACCAACTGTCAGACCGTTGTCCAATGTTGTTTCACCTGTGAAGTGAATCTCAGCATCGTGACGCAGATCGAAATCGCGTACAGCAGCTGTATCATCATCAACCCACATGCCGTAACCACGGTAGAAACCACCAAGGTCCAGCTCAAGTGCATCAGCCATAGCAGGTGTAGCAACTGTGGCCATACCAGCGATTACTGTAGTAGCAAGTAGAAGTTTTTTCATTCGTTTCCTCCAAATGATTTTGAACTATTCAACCTAGAATAATTCGTTTTCTAGTTAATGTACTAAAAGACGGGGTTACCCCCACCATTCGTTACAGTCTTATTTTTATAGGAAATGCATACAGGGTCAAATCGAATTGTGAGAAAAATGTCACATTTATATTTTTGTGTGTTATTTTTGCAACACTGTATTTTGCGCCATTTTTAATGAAAAACCATCGGATAATAGGCTTTATTCTATAGTTTTGTCTTTTATTATATTATATAGTGTTGGCAATAATAAAAATGACCCAAGGATATATATGCCATGAAAAAGCTGTCTTTTATCTATTCATTATGTGCTGTTCTCGCACTGGGCGCCTGCGATGGTGTCAAGCCCGAAGCAAGCTATCCGACCCGACCCGATGCCGGTGGCAATGGTGATATTGTCTATAGTGATGAAAAACGCGATACGATTTTCGGCGAAGGTGAAACATTGGGCTCCACCCTGTTCGGCCGTGACGATGAAGAAGAAAAAGGCGGATCCGGTATTGGCGTAAACAGCTTTTTATGGCGCGCGGCGCTGGATACGATTTCTTTTATGCCGGTCCAAAGCGCCGATCCCTTCGGCGGCGTCATCCTGACAGACTGGTATGAAAACCCCGATGCACCGGGCGAGCGTTTTAAAATGAATGTTCTGATTCTCGATAAACAATTGCGGGCCGACGGTATCCGTGTTGCTGTCTTTAAACAAAAAGCTGCCGGTGGCGGATGGCGCGATGCCGCAGTGCCCGAAGACATGGCCTTCAATATCGAGAACGCGATTCTAAAGCGTGCACGCGAGTTGAAAGTCCAGCAGGCAGCTGCACAGTAATCATTCTATATAATTATTTTCAAGGTGTGGACGTAGGTCTTTGATCGCGCGGCAGCATATACGTGCAAATATTGTCCGGCCCCAGATCAATACACCATTGCGGTAATTTGCCACTCATTAATGTTTCAATATCCTGTGCGCGCTGTTCTTCCCGACGGATCAGGCTATAGGTAAAGCTATTAAATTCTCTGGCCTCGCGCTGCAATCTGTTCAACCCGTCCAGATCGTTTCTTTGAACGCAATTCCGGAAATAATTTTGCAAATCCAGTTCAATAGATTCTGGCTCGTACGTACGTTCTTCCAACTTAGTAAAAAAGAACTTGCGGTCAAATTTGGCAGATTCAAATGAAATGCTGACCGCTTGATTAAAATCGATTTGTATGCGTGGGGTTACACCCTTACATATATATATGTGTTGACGTCCGTCATTTGCGGCGCGATCAGCGAAAACCACCATCGCGCGGTTATGTTTATATAAACTGTATTCAGACTGATCAATTGTCTGGCCGCCCAGTTCTGCATATTTTGGGCCATCCCTGTCAATCGGGTCATACGGGTAGCCTAATGTGCTATCTTGTGCTGCGGCTGGCAGACTGACTGCGGCGGCAAAGGACAGGGCCAGATTTCGGATCGCTTTTCTCATTTTATATCTTCAAATCATAATTTTAACGTGGTGCCCGCAACATCATATGATCGCGACGCATGATATTAACCGTATCATGGTTGAAACCGGCCGTTTTTTGAACCAGAGCGCCCAAAGCCTCGGGGCTGTTCATATTGGCGCAGCCTTCACGCGTATCCTGTGCGGCCATATTAAAAGTTTCCAGCGTGTAAAAAACCGAATAATTATAACGGTTTTCCGCCATCGGGCCGTAATGGGCAATTTGATATTGATACCCGTTATAGGCACACAAGTATAATTGTTGCGCATTAGTGTCATCATGCTGGTTGATCAAATCCTGAACCGCCGTTGCATGCTGAAAAATATGATTGTTATGCATATCAATCGCGGCTTCAAACCAGTTGATATTCGCCTCGATTGACGGGGGGCTGTATACCACAACCTGATCATGCGCCATCGCAGGTATTGCCGTCGTATAAAAAAGGGCCGAAATGGAAAGCGCTGTTTTCTTCATCATGTTCCCCTGATTTCGCAACTTACATTCCAGGCGCAGGCGGCTGGTCAGCTTTAGGGGCCTCATTCGCCGTAACAGTAGGCACCGGAACAATCAGGTCACGTGCCAAGGCTTCAAAGAATCGAATCTGGCCGAAAGTATTGGCGTTATATTCATTAACCTGGCCCAACAAGTTTTGAACAGCCGGTACGTTGCTAGTACGGGCGCACAAGTTGAATGTATTCGAAATACTGCGGAATTCTTCCTCTGTTGTCACCATCTGGGGATTCAATCTTAACAAAGTGAAAGCTTCACCGAATGTGACATTGTCCATAGATGATTGAACCGCCTGATTAAAATCGATTTCAAAGGTCGTAAACTCGTCAATACAAACATACGGGCTTTGCGTCGGGTCTTGCAGGTGATTGGCAACCGCCGTATCGGCAACAAGCGCGTTTACATTTCTAACGTATGATTCAGCCCCGTCAATATTACCGTTCAGCTCGGTGTATTCGACATCCGATGCAGATGTGGCAGCTTGATCCTGCGCCATGGCAGGAACAGACGATAAACCGATGGCCGCGGCCGCCGATAGTGCGAATGTTTTAAGTGTCTTTTTCATGAGATGTCCTTTTTTATATATTCAAATGTCAATTACATACGGAGTTGTGTCGTTATAGACGCATTCGGGTTAAAAGGCGGGGTTGTTTCTGCCGCACTTTCATCAGGCTGCGGGTTTATCGCCGGCAATTCCAGACGCAGGGAATGTCCTACCAGCATCTTTTCTGCAAATTCTTCGTAAAAGCGGACTTGTGTGAATAGATTGTTATTATAGTTGTCTGCGATTGTCATTACGCGGCTGATATCATCTCTGTCGTCTGTTTTTGCGCACATTGTAACCGTGTTATCAATATCTTCGGGTGCAATTTCCTGTGCGACCAAAGTCATGGCGTAAAACTTTTTGCCAAAATTCAAATCGCGCACACTTGTATTGATCCCTTGGGCAAAATCAATCATCAACGGGCCCATAGGATTCAGACAAACGTATATATTCTCTCTAAATTGTGATTGTATAACCGCTTGGGCAACACGGTTTCCGTTTTCCTCGTTCAAACGGGCTTCGGCCTGGTTAATCGTCATTTGACCGAATTCGCGATATTCTGTTTCCGTATTTGCTGTCAACTGTGATGTTTCAGCCTCGGCTGGCGTGTCCTGTGCAATGGCGATCGCGGGGATTATACCTGTTGCCAGTGCAAAAGACAGCATCAGACTGCGAAATGTTTTTTTCATGGATCGATTCCCGTAATAATTTGATTTAATGCGTTACCATAAATGTTTTTGCAAATATGTCAAGCGCAGGGGCGTGTATTTTATATTTCAAATCCTGATCATCTTGCGCTACATATAAATAAAGATAACCTTCAGGAAACATGAAATGTCGGAACGCTATAATATCAAGGAAACAGAACAAAAATGGCAAAAGCTCTGGTCGGATGAAAAATCATTCGAAGTCAGCGAGGACCCTTCGAAACAAAAATACTATGTTCTGGCGATGTTTCCCTATCCATCAGGCCGCCTGCACATGGGCCATGTGCGCAATTATTCGCTGTCGGATGTGGTTGCACGCTTCAGACGCGCCGAAGGATATAACGTTTTACACCCCATGGGCTGGGATGCTTTCGGTCTGCCGGCTGAAAACGCAGCATTGGAACGCGGCGTTCACCCGGGGTCATGGACCTACCAGAATATCGGGTCCATGAAGGATCAGTTGAATTCCATGGGCCTTGCCATTGACTGGAGCCGCGAAATTGCAACCTGTCATCCCGAATATTACCGTCACGAACAAAAAATGTTCCTTGATTTCCTAAAAGCTGGCCTCGCCTATCAGAAAGAAAGCATGGTCAACTGGGACCCTGTTGAAAATACCGTTCTGGCAAATGAACAGGTGGTCGACGGCAAAGGCTGGCGATCCGGCGCAACTGTCGAGCGCCGCGCGATGACCCAGTGGTTTTTGAAAATCACCGATTTTGCCGAAGACCTGTTGCAGGGTCTTGAAACCCTGGACGGCTGGCCTGAAAAAGTCCGCCTGATGCAGGAAAACTGGATCGGCAAATCATCCGGCCTGCAATTTAAATTCGATGTTGTTGAAAACGATGACGAGATCGAGGTCTATACCACTCGCCCCGATACGCTGTTCGGTGCGTCGTTTGTTGCCGTTTCTGCCGATCATCCATTCGCCGCAAAAGTGGCCACTGAAAAACCCGAAGCTATTGAATTTATTAAACAATGCCATGCCGGCGGCACCAGCGAGGCTGATCTGGAAAAAGCCGAAAAACACGGATTTTTCACAGGATACCACGCACAGCATCCGTTTCTACCCGATACCAAATTACCGGTTTATATCGCAAATTTTGTCCTAATGGACTATGGGACAGGCGCGATTTTCGCCTGCCCTGCGCATGACCAGCGCGATCTGGATTTCGCCCGCAAATATGATCTGCCGGTCATCCCCGTTGTCGCGCCGGAAGGCAAGGACGACATCGAAATCGGCAGCGAAGCCTATACAGACGGCGGAGTCATGATCAATTCCGATTTTATGGATGGTATGGATATCGAAAGCGCCAAACAGGCTGCCATCGAAAAAATTGAAAAGATGAATAAGGGGCAAGGTACCACAACCTATCGTCTGCGTGACTGGGGCGTATCGCGTCAGCGTTATTGGGGCTGCCCGATCCCGATCATTTATTGTGATGATTGCGGGGTTGTTCCAGTTCCTGAAGATCAATTGCCTGTTGAACTGCCAACAGATGTTACATTCGACCAGCCGGGTAACCCGCTGGACCGTCATCCGACATGGAAAAACGTCGATTGCCCGACCTGCGGGTCAAAAGCCACCCGCGAAACCGATACATTCGATACCTTTTTTGAAAGTTCGTGGTATTACGCGCGCTATTGCGATCCACGCAATGAAACTGCACCTTTTGATAAAGACAAGGCCGATTACTGGTGCCCGGTCGACCAATATGTCGGCGGGATCGAACATGCGGTTTTACATTTGCTCTATGCCCGTTTCTTTAACCGTGCGATGAAACACGTCGGTCTGATAACATGCGATGAGCCGTTCAAGGGCCTTTTCACCCAAGGTATGGTCACACATGAAACCTATAAGGATGCTGATGGCAACTGGGTTTATCCACATGAATTACAGGAAAAAGACGGCGGATATGTGCATGCCGGAAACGGCCAGCCGATCACTGTGGGCCGTATTGAAAAAATGTCAAAATCAAAACGCAATACGATTGATCCGACAGACATCATGTCAACCTACGGCGCGGATGCGGCGCGTTTGTTTATCCTGTCTGATTCTCCGCCCGAGCGCGATCTGGAATGGACCGAAAGCGGTATTGAAGGCGCATGGAAATATATCAACCGCCTGCACCGCATGATCACACATCCGACAACGACGCTCTCGGGTGGTGAAATGCCATCCGATCTGAACGATGCGGCACAAAAAATGCGGACGGCCGTTCATAAGGCCATCGATGGCCTGACGGGCGACTTACAGCAACTGCATTTTAACCGCGCGGTTGCCCGCATTCGCGAATTATCGAACGATATTGCGGCCTATGATGCATCTGGTAATGCCGATGGCGCGGTATTGCGCGAGGCCTTTGAAAATCTGATCCTGATGTTTGCGCCGATCATGCCGCATCTGGCCGAGGAACTATGGCAGCACCTGGGCCATAAAACAATGGTGATTGATACGCCATGGCCCAAGGCGGACACGAAACTGCTGGTTGATGACGAGGTCACCATCGCCGTTCAGGTCAACGGCAAGGTGCGCGCCACGATTACCCTGCCGCAGAATGCCGACAAACAGCTGACGCAGGAGAAGGCAATGGCCAACGAAAACGTGCAAAAAGCGATTGGCGATAACCCCGTTAAAAAAGTCATCGTTGTACCGAACAGAATTGTCAATGTCGTTGTGTAATCTTGACATATAACTTTTCACCATTAAGATTGGCACATTCAAATACAGGAGTTACATAATGAATAATGAAACCAAATTAAAAAACATTTTTGCACAATTCGCCGGCAAAGAAATTAAAAATCCAAACCGTATGACACGCGATATGTGTGACGTTGTTGATTCTGACCTGCAAAGAAAAGTGAGCGGCCTTGGCTTTATTTTCGGCATGCATAAAAAAGGTACTGCTGAAACTATGGTTTTAAAACCTGAAAATCTAGTGCGCGCCGAATATGAAGAAACCAATGGCAAATTTCGCCTGACCGGAAAATATAAAATCGGGAATCAAAGATAATTTTTACCCATCTTAAAAATATAAAAAATGCCCTTCCCGCAAAAGCGGGAATCTTTTTTTCTTTATTTTTGGCAGTAGTATCTCTGCCTGCCTGCGGGTTTCAACCCCTTTACGTCGATCAGAATGCCTCGGGCGTCAGTAAAAGCAATATCGTACCGTTTTCTGAAATATCGATTGCAAATATCCCTGACCGCGAAGGGCAATATCTGCGCAACCAACTGGTTGATATGATTTACATGGATGGATACCCGCAAAATCCGCAATTTAATCTGACGATCCGCCAGTTAAACGAGCAAATCACACGCCTCGGCATCCAAAAAGATGCGACAGCGACCCGTGCGCAGATGCGCCTGACGGCTGAAATGCAGTTAAACGATTTAACAGACGGCACTATATTATTAACGCGTAATCTGATTGCGACCAACAGCTTTAATATTCTCGACAGTCAATATACCACGAATGTTTCGACGGATTACGCCCGTAATCGCGCGCTGGATGAACTGGCGCGGCAGGTCACGACCCAACTGTCGCTTTATTTTCAGCGTCAATAGTTCAGGATTTATAATTTAAAGGCTTGGGGTTTTGGCGGTTTTGGCTGGTGTATATTGCCCTTCGAATCAACCAGCTTTTGAATGAAGCGGCCTTCAGGGCCTTTTAAATCAGATTCATGGACCACATACAGAATTTCGCCGTCCAGCTTTTGGTCATTTTCATCAACCAATGTGATATGCTCTTCCAACTGCTGCAATGTCTTTAGAGCTTCATGTTTCTCCAGAATCAGGCCGAGCCCGTGTTCGTAGTTCTTTGCCTGGCTACGTGTCAGTTTATCCAGCTTATTTTGTAATTTTTCTTGATATTCCTTGGCCCAGATTGGCGCCTTTAAATTTTGGCCTGCAGTATTTGGATAAGAAATCATTTTTTTTCTTTTTTTATCGTGGTTAAAGCCATTCAAAGCATTAACAGGGCCTGAAACCGCGCCACTTGCCAAAAAAGCTAAAGAAAGCCCCATATCAAGGGGTATAAAACAGATCGCAGCCGTTCCTAAAACACCTGAAGTTAAGGCGGACGCGCCTATTGTTTGTTTAAATTTTTGGGTTAAAAACCGTTTTTTCTTTTTGGCCATAATTGATTCTACAGTTTAAAAGCTTTGGGTTTTGGGCGCGCAGGTTTACAGACTTTGCCGCTGCTATCGATCATATGGTTTCTATCGACCGCCAAATCTCCGGTCGGCTCCTTTATCACGTAAATAACCTGGCTTTTTAAGGTCTTACCATCTTCATTAATAACCGTGATGTAATCCTCTAAATCACGGGCGACATCCAGCAACTTCGCCTTTTTGGCCACTAGTTGATCGTACTTTTTATTTTTTGATTTTTTACCCTTATAGGCATATTGGGCGATGCGGTCCTGCGTTTTAATCAGCTGTTTTTCCAGTTTCTTGTGGAATATGCTCACCCATTCCGGTGCCTTCAGGTCTTGGCCCGCATTATTTTTATAACTTACAATATCGCGTTTATTGTCAGCGAGACCTGCGACAAGAGATGTTGTAATTGCAACGCAGCCCACCGCAAGAACGGTTGCACCCATATCAAACGGGGCTGTCATAAGAAACAGCGCGTTTCCTGCGCCATGGCCTAATGCCATGTTTCGTCCATTAGAAATTGATCCGTTAAATTTTTTCGTCAGAAATTTACGTTTCTTCTTCTCATCCGACATACGATTATTTTTCCTTAAATATAAAACAATCTTACTATAGTTATGTAATTTTATTAAGTCAATATATATTTCCGCATCTTGACGGCAAATCCTTTGTGTGGTCAGTTTAGATATGAAGCTGAATTACAAATCAATTGACGGTTTTTTGAAATCGCCCGACCCGAATGTCAAAGCCGTTCTGGTTTACGGCCCCGACGAAGGGCTGGTGCGTGAGCGCATCCAGATATTGGGCAAAACCGTTGTTGAAGATACAAACGACCCCTTCAATGTTGTTGAACTGAACGGTGATCAGATCAAATCGAATCCCGCCATTCTGGCCGATGAAGTTTTTGCCATTTCCATGATGGGCGGGCGGCGATTGATCCGCATTCGTGATATTTCGGAATCGATTGCCAAACCGCTCGAAGAAATCCTGGCTGAAGCCGATAAAATCGATCATCTGATTTTGGTGCAGGGTGGTGACTTGTCACCCAAATCATCGACCCGAAAACTGTTTGAAAAGCTGAAAACGGCTGCTGCTCTTCCTTGTTATGTCGAGGACGAACGCGATGTCGCCAAATTCCTCAGCCGCTATTTTCTGGATAACGGTAAAAAGATCAATGCCGATGCCCTGACGATGGCTAGTGCCATTTTAACGGGTGACCGCGCCTTGGTACGGATGGAAGCTGACAAAATCGTCACCTATAAGGGCATCGACGACAGCCCTATCACAATCGAAGATATTACGGCCTGCCTTGGGGAATCCAACGCCGAAACGCTGGATATGATGACACAGCATCTGGCGTCGGGGCGCGCCAAAGATCTGGAAGATACGCTGCGTTTCCTGTTTTCCGAAGGCGCCAGTGCGGTGATGATCCTGCGCGTTGTGCAAAATTATTTCCGCCGCCTTTATATCACGCAAGGCCGTATGAAAGAAATGTCCTTCGAGCAAGCAATTACCAAGCTCTACCCGCCCGTGTTTTTTAAGATGAAGGCGGGATTCCAGATGCATCTTCGCAAATGGTCGCCCGCGCGGATAAAACATGCGCTGACCCATTTAAATGATGCTGAAAAAGATGTGAAATCCGGCAAGCTTGACCCGGAATTGATCTGCAACCGCGCTTTACTATCGCTATGCGCAATGGCATCTAAACGCTGATAAGATTAAGGCTTTGAAGGCATTCTGATACCGGAGTCTGTCAAGGCCGCCCCGTTGCATTCGCTCCAGATGAAAGGTTTGTCGTCTGTTGAGACATTTGAAGCGGGCTGGTGTTTTTGGCCTGCCTTGTATCCCGTATATGCGCCAAGCGCACCCACCGCATAAATCAAAGCTACGGGGCCGGAAAAACAAGCCGACATAACGCAACCCGCAATCATTCCCGACAGGCCGTAAATACCTGAATTAACCAAAGCTTCTGATGTGCTACTTGGCTTCTGTGCCCATTCGGAAAAAGCTTTTCTGATGTTCATTTTTATATATCCCGCCAATTAAAATTCTTACTATGCATTTATAATACAGTAAAAATTATATTATGTCAAACCAATTTGGTCTATTCGGATAATTTACGCAAAAGATCATCAAACTGATCCAATGTCTTATACTGGATTGTCAGGCGGCCCGATCCGTCAGCGGCGGGGTCAACGATACAACGCATGCCCAGCTTGACTGATAATTCCTTTTCAAGGGTCAGGATATCAACTGATTTGGTTTTAGGTTTATTATCATCCGCTTTGGCCGAAGTTTTAGCTTGTCCGGTCCCGAACGTCAGCGCAAGTTTTTCGGTCTGACGAACGCTGAGGCCATCCTGCATCACTTTCGCGGCCAGCAATAAAGGCTCCTTACAGCTCAGCAGTGCGCGGGCATGGCCTGCGCTGATACGGCCATCCTGTACATATGGTTTTACCTTTTCCGGCAGTTTCAAAAGCCGCAGTGTATTTGTGACGTGACTTCGGCTCTTCCCCAGCTTATTTGCCAGATCTTCCTGACGATATTCGAATTCATCAATCAGACGCTGGAAACCTTCGGCTTCTTCCAAGGGGGATAAATCCTCGCGCTGCAGATTTTCAATCAGCGCAATTTCCAGCGCAACATCATCGTCCATTTTCTGAATGATAACAGGCACTTCGTGTAATCGTGCGCGCTGGGCCGCGCGCCAGCGGCGTTCACCCGCAATAATCTCGTAACGGCCTTCTTCTTTCAGGGGTCTTACCAAAATCGGCTGTATGATGCCATGGGTTTCAATTGATTCAGACAATTGCTCAAGGGCCGATTCATCGAAATGGCGGCGGGGCTGGTATGTACCAGGGGCCAGATCGCCAATCGCGAGCTTTACGGGCTTACCCGTTGGCGGCGTGCTGCCTGTCGCAGCTTTGGGTGTGTCTTCAATTTTAACATCTGCATCCTGAAACAGGGCGTCAAGTCCGCGGCCCAATCCGCGTTTTTTCTGGGAATTCGACATTATGCGGCCTCACTTTGCTGTTTTTGAAATTCGCGTTCGCGTTTTAATAATTCTTTCGCTAATTGAATATAGGCCTGTGATCCGCGGCAGCGCATATCATAGACAATTGCCGGCAGGCCAAATGATGGCGCCTCGGACACGCGGACATTGCGCGGAATAATCGTTTTATAAACTTTATCTTTAAAGTGCGCGCGCACATCATCTTCAACCTGTTGCGACAGGTTATTGCGTGCATCATACATCGTCAGAACAATACCTTGTAATTCAAGATCGGGGTTAAAGCTGGCCTTGACACGCTCGATTGTTTTAATCAGATGACTAACCCCTTCAAGGGCATAAAATTCGCATTGCAGCGGCACAATCACCCCGTCAGAAGCAACCAGCGCATTCAACGTCAAAAGGTTCAGTGACGGCGGGCAGTCAAACAGGACGTAATCATATTTTTCTTTTGATTTTTCAAGGGCTTGCTTAAGGCGTGCCTCGCGTTTTTTCGCATCAATCAGCTCGATTTCTGCGCCCGACAAATCAACGGTGGACGCTACAATCGACAAATTCGGGACCTTTGTTTGGATAGCCGCTTCGTCCAATGTGCATTCTTTAAACAAAAGCTCATAGGCGCCGTTGTCACGATCGGCGCGGTTAATACCGAAACCTGTGGAGGCATTTCCCTGCGGGTCCAAATCGATAACCAGAACTTTTTTACCAACCGCCGCCAGTGATGTTGCCAGATTAACCGTTGTCGTTGTCTTTCCAACGCCGCCCTTTTGATTGGCGACACTGAATACACGCATTTTGTGATTTTTTGATTTTGGCATGCCCCAGATATATCAGGAAAATGTGAATTTGCAAAGTTGATAATGTTTCACGTGAAACATTTGATGTTCGATATTTTCAAAATCGAAGCTTGATCATCTGTCCGGCTATTCTCAGTTTCAAGGTCAAATTGCCAGTTTTTCTCAGCACTTGCAATTTCGTTATCAGCCTTTTGTCCTTTTAAAAACAAGGCCTTACCATTCAATGAAAGATGATCGGCAAAACCCAACAACGCATCAAGATCTGCAAGGGCACGTGCTGTGACCAAATCAAATTTACGATCTACATCTTCAATTCTTCGATTGATAATTTCAACATCCACATCTGTTTGTCGTGCCACTTCTTTCAAAAAAATGCATTTCCTCTGATCCGATTCGATCAAAGTGATCTTCTTGTGTCCCATAATAGCCAAAACCATACCGGGAAAACCGGCGCCGGCGCCAATATCTGCAATATCATCATTTGCGTCAATATAATTATAAAGCTGGGCAGAATCGGCAAAGTGACGCATCCAGATATCATTTACAGTGCTGGGTGCAACCAGATTAATTTTCTTCTGCCATTTTTTAAGCAGGTCTTCATATATCTGAAACCGATCTAATGTTTCACGTGAAACATTGAATGTCTTTTGAAATTCTTCGGGGGTCATTGCGCCGCCGTTTTCAGATTCGTATCTGGCATTTGTTTGACAAAGCGCATCAAGGATACAACAGCAGCAGGAGTCATTCCACGAAGGCGCGATGCAGCGCCCAAGGTTTCCGGGCGGTGGCGTTCCAGAATGAAGCGCACTTCGTTTGAAAGTGACCCGATCTCGCTGTAATCCAAATCGGATGGGATGATCAGGTTCTCTTCGCGCTTATAGGCATTTACATCAGCCAGTTGGCGATCCAGATATCCGGCATATTGTGCATCAATGCTGATTTGCTGTTGAATAACAGGATCAATATTATTTAATTCGGGCCATATTTCCGACAATTTTTCAAAATCAAATTCTTTATAACGCAATAGGTCAAAAGCGCTGCGGCGCTGGCCATCCTGATTAACTTTCAATCCTTCATCTGCCAATTCATTCGGGGTCGCTGAAAGGCTTTCGACCAATGTGCGCGCCGCCTCCAGCTTATCCATTTTACCCAGAAAGGCTTTGCGCCGCAGGTCACCAACACATCCGATTTCTATGCCTTTGCCTGTCAAACGCTGGTCCGCATTGTCTGCACGCAGCAGTAAACGGTATTCCGCGCGGGATGTAAACATACGATAGGGCTCGGACACGCCATAGGTGATCAAATCATCAATCAAAACGCCGATATAACCATCGGCGCGATCGATCGTGAATTTTTCGGTTTTATTCATAGACTTTAGGGCCGCATTGATACCCGCAATCAATCCTTGCGCGCCAGCCTCTTCATATCCTGTGGTGCCATTAATTTGACCGGCCAGAAACAAGCCCGATATTTTTTTGGTCTCTAAAGTATGTGACAGACTGCGCGGATCAACGTAATCATATTCAATCGCGTATCCAGGCTCCAGAATTTCGGCATTTTCCAGACCCGGTATCGTTTTCAGCATCGCCGCCTGTACGTCGGCAGGCAGGGATGTCGATATCCCGTTCGGATAGACCGTATCATCATCTAGGCCTTCAGGTTCAAGGAAGATCTGATGGCGTGTTTTATCGGCAAAGCGCACAACTTTGTCTTCAATCGACGGGCAATAGCGCGGGCCCGAGCTTTTAATCTGCCCCGAATACATTGGCGCCTGATCAAGATTATCGCGGATGATATTATGCGTTTCTTCGTTAGTATAAGTAATATGGCAGCTGATTTGCGGCACAGTGATTGTGTCATTTAAAAATGAAAACGGCACAGGTTCAGCATCACCTGCCTGTTCATCGCAGACCGACCAGTCGACCGTTTTGCCGTTTAAACGCGCAGGCGTACCAGTTTTCAGGCGACCCAGTGGAAACTCAAAACGCTCCAGCGTTTTTGCAAGGCCAATCGCAGGCGCTTCACCTACACGACCCGCCGGTTCAGTCTTTAAGCCGCGATGGATCAAACCGCGCAGGAATGTACCCGTTGTAATAATAATGCTGCGGCAGGAAATTTCCTCGCCCTTATCTGTGATCACAGCCGTCACACGGTTTTGATCGTCAAGCTTGATGTCTTCAGCGCCTGCGCCATGAACATCCAGATTATCAATGTTCAGAATTTCACGCTGCATGGCTTCGCGGTACAATTTACGGTCCGCCTGCGCCCGTGGGCCACGAACGGCAGGGCCTTTACTGGCATTCAGCATACGATATTGAATACCCGCCTGATCAATCACACGGCCCATCAGACCGTCAAGTGCATCAATTTCACGCACGATATGGCCCTTGCCCAGCCCGCCGATGGCAGGGTTGCAAGACATGGCACCAATCGTTTCGATTTTATGGGTCAGTAAAAGGGTTTTAGCACCCATACGCGCAGAGGCTGCCGCAGCCTCGCATCCTGCGTGACCACCACCAATAACAATGACATCGTAATTTTTTTCAACCATAGGGCACCTTTTGATTCGCACATTACCATAATTTAGGATAAAGTAAAACCGCGATTTCAACCAAAAAGGGCCAACAATGAAGGTTAAAGCCGTAAAAACTAAACCTGTGCGCCATGACACAGAATTACAGAATGTTATAGACCAGATTTCCGATTTCAAAGAGGGTGATATCCTTGCTATCACTTCAAAAATTATCAGTGTAATGCAGGGCCGCATGGTCAAAGCCAGCGACGTCGATAAGGCAGCCCTGATCCGGCAGGAGGCTGATTGCTATATGCTCGAAGATCAATATGGCGTTATGCTAACGATTATTAACAATATCCTGATCCCGACGGCGGGCATTGATGCCTCGAACGCAGAAGGGCATTACATTTTATATCCCGAAAATATATTCCAAGTTGCTGAAGATATTCGCCAGCGTCTGATGAAAAAGTTTCACGTGAAACATTGCGGTGTGATCATTACCGACAGCCGATCCGCTATTATGCGCCGCGGAGTAACAGGCTTTGCCCTAGCCTGGAGCGGATTTAAAGCGCTGCGGTCATACGTCGGCGAGAAAGATGTTTTCGGCAAACCGCTGGAATTCACGCATGTCAATATTCCCGACGCCTTGTCCGCCGCCGCCGTCTATGAAATGGGCGAAGGCGCCGAATGCACACCCATGGCGGTCATATCAGATGCAAAAGATATCCCTTATTCAGATGCACCTGTGAGTGCGCAGGAACGTGATTTCTTCATATTAAGAATGGAAGACGATATCTATGCGCCATTACTGATGGCCGCAGATTGGACGTCGTAACTTTTATTTCCCAATACAGAAATCTTTAAAAACAATATCCAGCAAGTCTTCAACATCGACACGGCCAGTAATACGGCCCAGCGATAACAAAGCCTGACGCAGGTCTTCAGCTGCCAGCTCAGGCAGATCGGCCGAAAGGGCGCGCTGCAAAGATGATTTCGTCTGGATCAAGTTTTGGCGGTGGCGTTCACGTGTCAGGGGCGGCCCCGCCTGCCCGCTTTCGAAAAAGCTGCGTACGCGTACGGTTATCGCCTCCAGAAATTTATCAAGGTTTTCGCCGCTTTTTACAGATATGCCAATCGCCCCATCATTATTATGAACAGCGTTCAGATCGGACTTATTTATAATGACCAGCGTCTTGTTATCAATCTGCGCCATCGTCGTTTCATCGGCTGTACGTGTCCCGTCAAAAACGGCGATTTTTAAATCAGCCTCGGCTGCGCGGGTAATGGCACGGCGAATACCTTCCTGTTCGATATGGTCATCTGTTTCATCACGCAGGCCCGCCGTATCGGATAATACAACAGGATATCCCCCAAGATTTAGACTGACATCGACGATATCACGGGTTGTACCTGCGGTATCGGATACGATCGCCGCCTCGCGTCCGGCCAGCCAATTCAAAAGGCTGGATTTCCCAGCATTCGGCGCGCCGATAATCGCGATCTGCATCCCCGTGCGCAGTCGCTCCCCCCGTCTATGGTCATCCAGATGGCCTGAAATATCCGATATAAGACTTTCAATCTTGCCTCGTACGGCATCATCAATGCCGTCCGGCATATCTTCGTCGGGGAATTCGATTTCGGCCTCCTGATGGGCCAGTAATTTTGCCAGTTGGTCGGACCAATCGCGGTAAATTTTCTCGAGCCCGCCGCCCAATTGGCTTAGGGCCTGCATACGTTGTGCTTCGGTTTCGGCGTGGATCAGATCGGCCACAGCTTCGGCCGCTGTCAGGTCAAGACGCCCGTTCAAAAAGGCACGGCGTGTAAATTCGCCGGGCTCGGCCATGCGGTGACCATCCATGCCGGCCAGTACATCCAGCATTTTTGAAACCACAGCACGGCTGCCGTGAAGTGTATATTCAATCACATCTTCGCCCGTGAAACTGTTCGGCCCTTTGAAATAAAGACAGATGCCTTCATCAATAATGTCATCGCCATGTCTTATTTTTGCATAATGGGCATGGCGGGGTGTCGGGGTTAACGCGGTCAACTGGTGAAGGCTATCTAATGCACCCGCACCCGATACACGGATCACCGACAATCCTGCTTGCCCGTTTGCGGATGCCAGGGCGAATATGGTGTCCTGATCGCTCATGCGGCATTACCCATCTGATCGGGGCGCAACTGATCCTGATCAGGGGTTAAACGTAAACGTTCAACGATGCGGCCATTTTGGAAATGCTCAAGGATAATTTCCTCGATATCCTCACGCGAATGATAGGTATACCAGATGCCCGAGGGATAGACGACCATGACAGGGCCCAGCTCGCATCGATCAAGACAGCCCGCTTTATTGACACGTACACTGCCTTTGAACCCCAGTTCTTTCATGCGCGCCTTGAAGTAATTAAACAAAGGCTGCGCACCTGATGTCATGCAGCTGCCGCGCAAATGGCCATCGGGGCGTTCGTTCAAACAGCAAAAGATGTGGTGTTCAAAGTAATGTTCACTTGTCTCGGTCATGATTCCGTCCTAGTTTTGTTAAACAGATAAACCATTTAAGGCCCAAGATCAAAATGAATCAGTTAAAATCCGCGAAAAGCGCCTATTTACAGCAGCATGCCGATAACCCGGTTGACTGGCATCAATGGTCAAAGGAAACGCTGGAAAAGGCCCAATCACAGAATAAACCGATTTTGCTGTCGGGTGGATATTCGGCCTGTCACTGGTGTCATGTCATGGCGCATGAAAGCTTTGAGAACCCTGAAACCGCCGCCATCATGAATGACCATTTCATCAATATCAAACTGGACCGCGAGGAACGCCCCGATCTGGACCATTTATACCAACAGGCTCTGTCGCTGATGGGCGAGCCCGGCGGCTGGCCGCTGACGATGTTTTTAACGCCTGATGGCAAACCGTTTTTCGGCGGGACATATTTCCCGCCCGAGGAAAAATTCGGCCGCCCCGCCTTTTCCGATATGCTGCAAGCGATTGCCCATAGCTGGCAAAAAGAACAAGACACAATTAATTACAACGTCGAGGCCATCATGGGTGCCCTGCGACAGGAATCAACTGCCAAGGGCGGGTCACTACCCGAACAATATGATTTTGACGAGGCCGCGAAAAAACTAATCAGCGGGTTTGATCCGAAGCACGGCGGGTTTGGCAGTGCGCCGAAATTCCCACAAGTGCCGCTACTGTCTTTTATGCTGAAATACGCAGAAAAATCAGATGATGAAATTTATCGAAAGGCCAGCCTGATTACCCTCGATAATATGTGTCAGGGCGGTATCTATGACCATCTGGGCGGCGGGTTTTTCCGTTATGCCACCGACGACCGCTGGCTGGTGCCGCATTTTGAAAAGATGCTCTATGACAATGCCCTTTTGATCCGCCATCTGACCGAGGCACATCAATTAAACCCCAGCCGCCTGTATCAGTCACGTGTTTTTGAAACCGTTCAATGGCTGTTTGATGACATGACGCTGGCTGACGGGGTTTGTTTCGCCGCCAGTCAGGATGCCGACACCGACGGTATCGAGGGCGCATTCTATGTCTGGAATAAAACCGATATCGACGGCGCGTTGGGTGTTGAAGCCTATGATTTTGATACGGTTTACGATGTGACCGAAGACGGCCACTGGGGCGGGAAAGTCATTTTAAACCGTCTAAAACATCAGGGTATGTTTGCCGAGAAAAAAGAAGCCCAGCTGGACCAGATGAAACAAAAGCTGAAAGCCAAACGCGATCAGCGCACAAAACCTGCACGCGACACGAAATGTCTGACCGATTGGAATGCTATGACGGCTGTGGCATTGATCGAGGCCGGCACATATTTCGAACAGCCGGATTGGGTCAAACGGGGTCACACGATATTTAAAGCCTTAAAAGATGATGTCGTCCATTGCCGGATTGACGGCAGTGTGACAGCCCCGGCCATGTTGGGTGATTATGCATGGATGACATTACTGGCGATCAAATGTGATGATATGACGACAGCGCAAAGCCTTTACAAACTGGCGCAGAATAAATTCAGAGATCAGGATGGCGGGTATTTCATGAGCGATGATGATTTGGCCCCATTGCATGTGAAAACCATCAATGATTCTGCCCTACCGTCCGGTAATGCGGTGATGATCGAGGCGCTGAACCACCTGTCACCTGAAGATACAGCGAAATTGATCGAAACATTTGCAGGCGAGATTAAAATCGCCCCCTATGCCATGGGTGGGTATCTGGCCGCAGCTTTTGATTTTTATAATAAATAGAGTATCATAGAACGAAATTAACGACGGAGAATTTTGATGTTCGATATAACCATTCAAGCCAGCGACAACAGCGGATCGTTCGGTGCCTATGTGGCCCGCCCCAATAACGGCGGTAAACGCGCGCCCGGTATTATTGTTATTCAGGAAATTTTCGGCGTCAATAAAGTCATGCGTGATATTTGCGATGATCTGGCCGCCCAAGGCTATCTGGCTGTCTGCCCTGACATTTTCTGGCGTCAGGAACCCGGCGTCAATATTACAGACCAGACACAGGCCGAATGGGATAAAGCCTTCGAGCTATTTAACGGCTTTGATGTTGATAAGGGTGTTGAAGATCTGATCGCCACGCTGAATTATACCCGTACCATGGATGGTTGCAGCGGCAAGGTTGGTGATATCGGATATTGTCTGGGCGGCAAGCTGGCCTATTTGATGGCGTGCCGCAGTGATGCCGATTGTTCGGTCAGCTATTACGGGGTTGATATTGTCAGCTTTACCGATGAGGCCAAAAATGTGCGCCATCCGTTATTAATGCATATGGCTGAAAACGATAAATTCGTACCCGCCGAAGACCGCGATACAATTATCAAAGAGCTGAAACGCTATGATCTGATTTCAAAATTCGTCTATGACGACGTTGACCATGCCTTTGCCCGTAAAAGCGGCGAGCATTACGATGAAGACATGGCCTTGAAGGCCAACAACAGAACATCTGATTTTCTGCAAACATATCTTGGATAATATTTGCCCATGAATCCAGCGCAGACCCACCAGCAAAATTTGTCGGAACAGGATGCCAGCCTGATCCTGCAAAAAATACTGGAAAATGCACGCACCCGCATGGAAGGCTGGGTCGATGGTAACGGCATGCATAAATCGGCCGTGCGTATTTCTGAAAAGAATCTTGTTTTAACACCCGTTCATCTGACATCAACCCTGCACCTGATCCCGATCGAACAGGAAACGCGTATCGAACGCCCTGACCCCTCTGCCATTTCACTGGATAACCGCGCCGACATGGACCCCGCCATCAGCCAGCATATTCAAGAGCTTTTGGCGCGCAATGATATCATTGAAAAACTTGCGATATTAATTCGTGATCGTAATTTCGGTATTGGTACACAAAAGGACGAGGTTTTTAAAGACGCCAGCATAAAGTTTATGCTGAGCGAAAGCTGCAAGCCCTGTCACGGGTCAGGCAAATCCGCCTGTCAGGTCTGTCACGGCAACGGGCAGGTCGCATGCCAGAAATGCAGTGGTCAGGGGCAGATCCCCTGTGCAATCTGTCACGGTATGAAGAATGTCCCGGACGCCAACGGCAATATGCAGCCCTGTCATGAATGCCAGGGTTTCGGACAAACGCCTTGTGCCACCTGTCATCAGAATAAAAGCGTCACATGTAACGCCTGTCAGGGCAGCAAACAGACAAAATGCAAAAATTGTAATGCCACGGGCAAACGCAATATTTTGATGACCGTCGATTTCAAAGCCGAGATCAAAGGGCATGCAGCACCCGCACCGGATGCCGATATACCCCGCCCGATTGAAGACCTATTGGCTGATAAACACTTGCATATTCTGCCGACGCCTGCCGGCATTGATGTCCATTCCGACAGGATCGAGGCCGCTTTTAGCGGGTTTTTACCCCACGGCACAATCGGATTTTCCCTGAATGGAAAACGCGTTAATGCAAAGGTCCTTGGCCAGAACGGCATTCTGGATACGAATGAAATGTTTATGGATTCACTGGTAAAGCCCGGTATTAGTGCGTTGAATAAAATCGCGCGCGGGCCGATGGCGACCGCCGCCCTGTTTCAGCGTGCCCGAACATACCGTATGGTATCTGACGTCACCGATATGGTCAGCCGCATGCCGAAAAAGAAAATCCTGAAAAAGGTGCAAGATGATTATCCCGTCGGCCTATCTGAAAAATATTGCAAGGCGATGATCAAACTGGCAGATGTGGCGGTCGGTAAAATTACTGTGCGTCCCCGCTGGATCGGCACAGGTATATCCGCTGCCCTTTTCGGTTTACTAATTTTTGCCTGGTTTTATTTTGGTATACGCCCCGATGTCATGAACCTTTGGACGCCGAAACTGCAATTAATGGTAGATGGGTTATTTTTGGGCATCGGCCTTGTCGGCAGCAGTTTTATCATTAAAAAACTGGCCCATGCCGCCCTGAAGAACATGTTGGGATCGGCACCGCCGCGCCTACCCAAAGCGGGGGATCAGGCCCTTGTCGCCTTTGCGGTTTTAACGATCATTTTTTTGATGAGCGCCCTGATCGCCCCGGAATCACCCGGTTGGCTTGATATTCTTTAAACACTATTTGATCAGGGTATAAACCCAATAAACGCTGGCACATAATGCCAATGTCGCGGGGATCAGCATTAAATTCGGTGCTGACTTGCTAAAAATCAAGGAAACCACTATTTGCACCAACACAAAAGCAATAATATTCATCGGCACAGCCACGCCGATATCAAACCATTGGAAACCCTTGGTAAATAGAATATTGCCCAGTGTTAAAAATGTAACTAGACAAATAAAAACGCGGCCCCAGTATGTGGTCGCTTCATATACGGTCGAAAAAATACTGGGAAGCAATTCTGAATTGATGAAAAACAAGCCGGCATAAACAACGGCGTTACACAAAAACATCCAAGCCAATGCTTGCCCATAGATAAAAACGGTAGTCATAAATTATTCCTTTGGCGTCCGGTTAAACGGGTCCACACACAACACCACCGCGCAAATAATTTATTGGTTCATAGAGGTAAAGAATTCGTCGTTATTTTTCGAATCTTTCATCTTGTCTGTCAGGAATTCAACCGCATCGACGGTTCCCATCGGGTTCAGGATACGACGCAAGACCCACATCTTGGATAATGTACCCTGATCAACCAGCAATTCTTCCTTACGTGTACCGGATTTCTGGATATCAATCGCAGGATAAACACGTTTATCAGAGATCTTACGATCCAGAACAATTTCAGAGTTACCGGTTCCTTTAAATTCTTCAAAGATAACCTCATCCATACGCGAGCCTGTGTCAATCAGGGCTGTTGCGATAATGGTCAGCGATCCGCCATTTTCAATGTTACGGGCTGCACCAAAGAAACGTTTCGGACGTTGCAGGGCGTTCGCGTCAACACCACCGGTCAAAACCTTACCAGATGATGGGACAACGGTGTTATAAGCGCGGGCCAAACGTGTAATCGAATCCAGCAGGATCACAACATCGCGGCCGTGTTCCACAAGACGTTTTGCTTTCTCCAGAACCATTTCGGCAACCTGAACGTGGCGGGATGCCGGTTCATCAAAGGTTGATGAAATCACCTCGCCTTTTACGGTGCGGTCCATATCGGTCACTTCCTCGGGACGTTCGTCGATCAAAAGGACAATCAGATACGAATTTTCATGATTTGTTTCAATCGATGTCGCAATATCCTGCAGCATGACGGTTTTACCGGTACGCGGCGGTGCAACAATCAGGGCGCGCTGGCCGAAACCGATTGGTGATACCAGTTCAATCACACGCTGGGTAAAAGCCTTTTTCGTCGGGTCTTCCAATTCCAGATTGATTTTACGTTCCGGATACAGCGGTGTCAGGTTATCAAAATTGATGCGGTGTTTGATCTGTTTCGGGTCTTCAAAGTTGATTGCATTGACCTTTAACAGCGCAAAATAACGCTCGTTATTCTTTGGCGCACGAATTGATCCTTCAACCGTATCACCAGTGCGCAGGCCGAAACGTTTGATCTGGCTGGGCGATACATAGATATCATCGGGCCCCGGCAGATAGTTTTCTTCGGGGCTGCGCAAAAATCCGAAACCATCCTGTAAAACTTCGATCACGCCGCTGCCAAAGATTTCTTCGTCCTTGTCGGCAAGCTGTTTTAAAATCGCAAACATGATTTCCTGTTTGCGCATCGAACTTGCGTTTTCGACGTCCATTTCCTCGGCCAGTTTAACAAGGTCAGCCGGGTTTTTTTCTTTCAGATCTTTTAAGTGCATGGGGTTTCACCAGTGATGTTGTGTAGGATTTTCAGTTTGATGGTCTGATGACCGGAATGTGCAATCGTTTTTTAATGTTTGTAAAAGTTGCTGTTATGACTGCCGTATCACAGGCCAGCTGGGCCGGAAGGTGTTTTCGCAAAATGTTGTGAGAACATACGACGGCGAGTCGATGATTATTTATAAACCAGAATATGACAGAAGTCAACAGATTTTAAAACGGTTTAACAATCGCCAGAATGACCGCACCAACCAGTATCACAGTCGGCACCTCGTTAATCAGACGGTAGAATTTCTCGGTTTTGGTATTGGTGCCATTCGCAAAATCCTTGCGATATTTGGCCAGCATCATATGAAAGCCGCTAAGGATAAAAACCAACAAAAATTTCACATGAAACCAACCGGCCGACATCAGATATTCGGTGTTGAGAAACACCATCCACAGCCCGAAAAACCAAGTCGCGATCATCGCGGGGTTCATGATATAGCGCAGGAGTTTTTTCTCCATCACCTGAAAGGTATCGCACATGTCTTTGGATGTGACTTTGCAGTGATAGACATATAAACGCGGCAGGTAAAACAGCCCTGCCATCCATGCCACCATCGAGATAATATGCAGTGCCTTGATCCAAAGATAATATTCCATTTAAGATGCCTTTCTTTGACAGCAGTTCTCAAAATTCTCGGGACACAGCGGTACACCGATAGATGACATCGTGCCCGATTTATCCAGATTTTGCAAAATCAGCTGTTTCAACCCGACGATAAATTTCGGATGGGTCATAACCGTTGGAATGCGAACAAAATGCGGCACCCCTTTTTCATGCGCATATTCGCGGTATTCATCTTCGATTTCAACCAGCGTTTCGACATGTTCGGACACGAAAGCATGCGGATAAACCATGACACCAACACCGTCTTCGGCGGCTTGATCGAGCGCTTCCTCGGTTGACGGGCCGATCCATTTCAATGGTCCGACGCGGCTTTGGTAACATATCTGCCAATCCAGATTTTCGATGCCTGTGGCAGCAGCAATTTTCGCAGCCGATTGTTCGCATTGCCACTGGTAGGGATCACCATCATTGATGACTTTTTTGGGCAGGCCGTGGGCCGAAAACAAGAGACGCATGGGTTTATCAGCCGGCCAACTGTGCGCGGCATGATTGATTAAATCAGCTGAAGCCTGAACAAACCCGTCTGTCCATGGATAACAGCAGATTTTTAAAGTCGGCACATCAAGGCCGATTTTATCGCAGACCTGATCCCAGCTTTGGAATGATGACCGCGTCGTCGTCGTTGAAAACTGAGGGTAAAGTGGCAGGCAGATGATTTTATCAGGCGCATAGTCCGCAACCTGTTTTGCGACCTGATCAGCCATCGGATGCCAATAGCGCATCGAAATAAAGCATTTTATCTCGCCATCGTAATTCTGCCCTAATGATCGTTCCAAAGCGGTGCGCTGCAGCTCCGTATTCTCCAGCAGGGGGGATTTGCCACCCAATTTGCTATAGGCGTCCAGCGCCTCGCCTGAACCCCGTCTCCATGCAATCAGGCGCGAAATTAAAAAACGCACCGGCCAGGGGGCGGCGATAATATTTTTATCCATGAAGAAATTTTTCAAAAACGGCTTGATCGATGCCGTTTGATCCGGCCCACCAAGATTAAATAATACGATTGCTATTTTTTCAGACATCTTATAACTCGACTGATTTCAGAAATTTCGACAATTCAGCGACATGTTCGGGCGGGGTTTCCTTGATGACGCCATGTCCCAGATTAAAGACGAACGGGCCGCCCTTTAAAGCATCAATAATGCGTGCGGCCTCGTCCAGCATTGGTTGACCGCCCGCCAGCAACAGGCCGTTATCCAACGCGCCCTGAACACACATTTTCGATTGCAGTTCGTCGCGGACAAAATCCAGCGGCAATGACTGGTCAAAGGCAACAGCTGTAATACCGGTCTGATCGGCATAATTCCGGTACATCAGACCGGCCCCCTTTGGAAAGCCGATCACAGGAATATCAGGATGCGCGGATTTTACTTTTTCGACCAGACGTTTTGTCGGCTCAATCACCCAGCGTTGGAACATGACCTCGTTCAAGACGCCTGACCAACTGTCAAAAATCTGCAAGGCTTCCGCCCCGTGATCCGCCTGTTTGATCAGATATTCCGCGGTGGAAGCAACCAACAGATCCATTAAACGCTGAAAGCCGGCAGGGTCGCCAGCGGCAAATGATTTTGTGTATTTGAAATCTTTGGACGATCCGCCCTCGACCATATAGGTTGCAACGGTCCAGGGTGCACCGGAGAAACCGATCAGGGTTTTATCCTTGGGCAATTCGTCAGACAGGCGTGATACCGTTTCATAAACAGGTTTCAGATGACCGTGAAATTTATCATCTTCAAATTTCAAACGCCCCAGATCATTGGCATTTCTGATGGGGTCCAGCTGCGGTCCCTTGCCTGTAATAAATTCCAGATGCTGGCCCAATGCATGGGGGACGGTCAGAATATCCGAAAATAAAATGGCGGCATCCATATCAAAGCGACGGATCGGTTGTAAGGTTACCTCGACCGCAAAGTCAGGGTTATAAGCCATATCCAGAAATGATCCTGCATCTTTTCGCAAAGCCATATATTCGGGCAGATACCGTCCGGCCTGCCGCATAAACCAGAAAGGAACCTTTCCCGTTTTTTGTCCGTTGATAGCCTGAAGGAATAATTTCGTCATTATTTTTACCTGGTTATTATTCACACGCGCCTAATACTAATAATATATATTATAATAAAGTAGTAGTAGTTTTAGAACCACGGTAAAGCAGGGATAAAAATTTCATCCCCTATTTCATCCCATTATAAAAGATTGTTTGTGAAGATATTTTTGTATTTATGCACAGAAATCATTTTCGAATATGAACAAGTGGATAAAAGCTGATTTTATTTCTGGATCATTTCGGGATAAGATAGACTATATAACTTATGGGGATTATTTTAACGATTTATCCACATTTTGCGGGCACACTACTGTGCATAACATTGGGGAGTGAAAAATGAGCACCGACTGGCTGAAGGCCGATCCGACACTGGCAAAAAAATTAATGACAACGCTGAACCAGCATATTCAGCCTGTATCATTCGATCCGGAGCAGACAACCGTGCGTTTTCGCAACCTGCCTTTTTATAAAAATGTGAAATTCTACGAGCTGACAGACCTGACGGCCGTGCCTGCGGCACGCAAATATGCGCTGGCAAATGATGAAAACGTATATATGGTCAACTGGACGAACGGCCCGATTTACGAGGTAAATCAGGATGCGCCGATTGAATTGTCACGCGAAAATGTCGCTGATTATGTGCGTTTCTTTTTCAGTTATGTGCGCGGACGTCACGGCCGTTTTATCGTTGTTGAAAGTTTCGATGATATCAAATGGCTGAACGAGCCGCCGCAACAGGGGCGCAAGGTTATGCAGGATTTATTGCATCCGGTAACATTCATTGCCGAAGATGATGAGGCCTTTACATTGGAAGCCCTGATGCTGTTCAAGGATTCATTATTCAGAACGCTGGTGCATGTTAAAAAAGACGGCACGGTTGATATGACCGATGAAGAGCTGAAAATCGAAGGCATGCCCGTCGTGCAAGATGTCATGATGGCCTAGAAATATGAATGCAGATCTGGCCAAAAGACTGATCGAAATGCAAAATCTTGATTTATCTGTCCGCACACGTTTGGCAGCTGATAAATCGCTATATGATGGGTATCATCCCGAAATGCAGGCAGTACACGAAAAGAATGCCGCAGCCTTATCCGAAATTATCGACAAATATGGCTGGCCCGGCGTGGGTATGGTCGGCGAAAAATCATCCGAAGCGGCATGGTTGATAGCCCAGCATGCCATCGGGCTGCCCGAATTTCAAAGGGAATGTCTAGCCCACCTTAAGGCGGCGGCTGAAAAGGGCGAAGTGCCAAAATGGCAACAGGCCTATATGCTGGATCGTATTCTTTGTTTTGAAGGCAGCGAACAGCTTTATGGTACGCAGTTCGATTGGGATGAAAATGGCGTTTTAAGTCCGAAGCCGATTGAAGATGAAAAAAACGTTGACCAGCGCCGTGCAGATGTCGGGTTACCGCCCTTGTCAGAAGCAATTCAAAGAATACGCACTGAAAATAAGCACGAAACAAAGCCGCAGGACTGGAAACAGCGTCAAAAGCAGGCAGATCAATGGGCAAAAAAGGTCGGCTGGCGAAAATGAAGGATATTCATTTTAAATCCGAACCGCAAAAACGCGAAGGCAAACCCGAATTCGACGATCTGCCAGCCGCACTGATTGAAAAAATAGAATCCCTGATCGGTGATAAAATCATAAAATCCGAAATGGCCTGGGGCGGATATTCCGCGTCTTTTTCCATTCTGGCCGATACGGAACAACAGGGCCGTTTTTTTATCAAAGGATCACATCCCGAAGAAACGGCGCATGGCTTTAAGATGCTGGAACAGGAAATCACCGCCTATCAGAATATTGATATTTTAAAATCAATATCACCCGAATATATCGGATATGTTTCACTGGGCGGTGAAGATGACTGGCATCTTGGAATCTGGCGTGCCGTGCCGAATGGTTACATTAAAACCGCATTACAAGACCAGGATCTTCGTCTTATCGCCGCGCGCCTGAAATTTATTTATCAGAATTTTAACCCTGAAAGCCATGATATCCATGCCGCCGAAGACACCAATTTCATCCAGAATATCCTGAGTGGAAAAATGGGCTGGGAAAAATTTGACGGTAATATCGATCGTATTGAAAATTTTACAAAGGGTTTTGAAGACGAGGCAGCGGCCCGTTCATGGCTTGATAAAAATCTGCAAAACCTAATAGACCTGTCGCTGCAAAAGGCCGATCAGCACATGCGCACATTACTGCATTTTGATTTGCGCACTGATAACATGCTGTTCGATGATAAAGGTCAGGTCTGGTTTATTGACTGGCCCAATGCCTGCGTTGGCCCGGCTGTTTATGATCTTGTTTATCTGGTGGGTGAATTATCCCTGCGCGGAAATGGTAGCTGCGCGGATATTTATCAAAAGCTGATCGATTATACAGGCTTAAGCGTTCCGGATCGGGATGTGAAAATTGCCCTTAGTCAAATATCAGGATTTCTGGCGCTAAGCTTTTATCGTGACATCCCTGAAAAATTGCCGCGCCTGCGCTGGCTGCAAGGCGGGATGCTTATAACGCTGTCTGACTGGATGAATCATTTAAAGATGTCTGATTCCCTGCCGCGGATTCGATAAAGAATAGCGTTAGGGCAAGAATTGCCCAGTTTCAAGGGCACATTAGGCAAAAAGTTCCGATTTTTTATAATAAATAAAATTTTAGATAAATCATATATTTATCAGATATTAGTTTACGTAATAATGCAAAAGTTAAGAAATATCAATGTTTTGTTCGGCGAATGTTAACTTTCTTGGGTCATCATGAATACATAGGCAACGGGGAATTGCTTATCAACAAAAACAAGAACGTTAATGGGAATATGGGGGACTTAAATGTCAAAAGATCGCGAAGAAAACAACATCCGCATCACCAGCCGAAAACCTAAGGCTGATAATTTCAAAAGACGCACCAACCGTTTGAAAGATCAAAAATTTCTGGATAAACGCAGTGTCGCACTGTGGAATATGGATCAGGATGCTGTCCGTACACCGTTTGAACGTGTGTCCGAAGATCTGAACATTGAAACTCTGATCGATTTTCTGAAGGATTCTGCAACAGCGCGCAGCATGATGTTTACACGTCACGAAGATTTGCGCACCGAAATCGTTTTCGACGAACAGACCATCGTTTCACAATATTATCCGTCACAAAACACAATCGCCTTGAACCCGGACCGTCCGATGGCTGAACTGGCCTGTGTTTTGATCAAGGAAATGCGCCGTGCGGCACAGTTTCAAAAAGGACATTTGTATAACCCGCTGAATTTTGCGCCGGACGATGCCATTCTGGTTAACCGTGCGCAGCAGGCTGATGCCTTGATGATGGCGATCCGCGTCGGTTGGGAATTGAAATTAATGGGTCAAAAGACCATGTGGGAATTCATGATGGCATCTGCCTTTGCCGATGTTGCGCGCACCTTTGAAATTCATGCGCAAAATGATTTCCGTTCATTGAACGACGGCCGTGCATCACGCGCTGCCTATGATAAATGGTTCGAAGATCACCGTATGAAAATTCATGACAAGCGCGTCATCCACCAGATGTTGTTGGAAGATACACGCTATGTCGAACAGCGCCGTGAACATATCACAGCCCTGACCGACCAGATGTTGTTCCGCATTGCCGATGCGCCGTCAAATGGTGTGAATTACATGAGCCTGAAGGGTCACCCGGCACCGTCACATCCTGATTACATGCAGGTCGAAGACAGATCGAATGCAAATTTCCTGTGGTTTGTTAAGTTTGAACGTAATTTCCAGGAAAAAGAATGTGAATTGATGATGGAAGAGTCGCTGGCGATGTCAGCCGAGATCATTGATTTTGGCCGCCGCGCTATGGAACTCCGCCAGCGTTAACCAGTTGGTAATAATATCGGGGGTAAATTTGAAATATGCTAAGCGGATATAAATATATCGACTGTCTAAAGCACGTATCTGTGCGCGATATACTGGATCAACAGTATCTATATGATGATTCTGTTGCGCCGCTTGGAAAGATTCTGAAAACCCTGAAAAATGCACCAACGGCTGCTTATCTGATTGATGAAGTGATTTCCTATGATTTCAAAATTGCTGTCGATGACAGTCTGTCATGGGATGAAAGCGGATTTGAAAAATCAACATCGACCATTCTGGTGCCGAAATTTTCGGAAAGTGACTTAAAGACAGCCAAACATGCCGGTCGATTGCTGGCGACCATGGCAAGTGGTTTGCGCCGCGCACTGAAAGCCAATCAGGGCCATTTCGAGTGTTTTGATCTTAAACCGCTGGATTTCATGCGTTTGTCACGCGTGGTCGAGGCAGATATCGATGCCGTTACAGTCCAGATTTGCTGGGAGCTGCGCACCGCAGGTGATGCATCGGCCTGGCGTCAGATGCTGGCCGGTGATAATGGCGATATTGCCGTTGTCTTTGCGAATGCGATGAAGACCTATCCGATGGGCCAGTTTAACGGCAAGGCGCTGCGCGCCGCGTTCCGTCAATGGTTCGCCGATATTACGCGTACGGATGATGCCGACCATATGGCCTTGGAATTTCTGGATATGGCGCTGGCCTATCATGATCAATATGATATGACCGCTGACCGTGATATGGATGAAAATGACATGCGTAAAATTCAGAAAAACCTGCCGTTTCCGTCATATCTGCAAGATATGAACATTCGCAGCAAATGGTTTGATGGTTTGAAAGACCCGTTCAATCAGGTCCATTTGCACCATATTCTGGATGAAATGAAAACCTTGAGATAAAATTCCAATATAAATTTTACCTTATTACCTTATACTGATGATATGAGGTCTGATAAAGGTAACGCATTATTTCTGATTTTGATCGCTGTGGCGCTGTTCGCGGCGCTGTCCTATGCGATTACGAATTCTAGTCGGGGATCATCCAGCACGGATAAGGAGCAAGCCGAAATTCAGGCTGGCGAAATTCTGAATTATTTTGCAGCGGTGCAAAATGAATTCAATCGACTTAGAGTTATTAACGGCATTCCGGCATATAATATCAATTTCAGCAATGATAATACGCATCTGTCCCTTTCAACCGGAACGGGAACCGGAACATCTTCCGGACCCTATGGAAATAACCCAAATTGTACGGCCCCTATTGCAGATTGTTCGATTTTTAAAGAAAGGGGCGGCAATTTAATATCACGCGCCTTTTACGATACGGCCATAACCCCGATTCCGGATTCAAACGGCCATGCAGTGCCCGGCGAATTCCGGGTCTATAATAATTTTATTGAAGATGTCGGGTCGAATTCCGAACCAGAATTGCTGATGGTAATTACCGGTTTAAAGGACGAAGTCTGTGATGCGCTGAATCGCAAACTGGATTTACCTCTGGCTTCCAGTCAACCCGATGTAAATTCGATAGCAATCGGCGTGCGTGAATATTATAACAAAGCATCAAATTATGCAGCCCGTTTGCCAGGAGCGGCAACAGGTTACATCGGGCAAAACGCTTTTTGCGCAAAAATACTTCATGGTTACTACGGCAATCTTTTTTATTACGCAGTGCATATAGAATAATAAAATTTATATGATTATAATGAAGATATGAAGTCTGATAAAGGTAACGCATTATTTCTGATTTTGATCGCCGTGGCGCTGTTCGCGGCGCTGTCCTATGCGATTACGAATTCCAGCCGGGGATCATCCAGCACGGATAAGGAACAGGCTGAAATTCAAGCGGCAAAGATTTTAAATTACATGGCTGCTGTTCAGGATGAATTTACAAAATTGCGGGTCCTGTATAACGCCCCGGCCTATGATATTAACTTCGGCAATAATGATTCACATCAATCCAATTCAGGTGCAATCGGCAGTGATCATCAAAATAATCCGAACTGCAGCACACTTTCCGAATGTTCGATTTTCGCAAACCGTGATGGAAATGTCATATCGCGTGCTTTTTATGATGCCGCTTCAATGCCTGTGCCATCATCCAGTGGTCACCCTGTGCCTGGCGAATTGAGGGTTTATAATAATTTTATTGAAGATATCGGGTCGAATTCCGAACCAGAATTGGTGATGCTGATGATCGGTTTAAAAGAAGAAGTGTGTGATGCGATTAACAAACAATTGGATTTACCGCTGGCAAGTACCCAACCGGTTGCTCCTTCAATTGGCCGGCGTGAATATTGGGTAAAAGCGTCAAATTATGCCGAGCGCCTGCCAGGTGTTGGTAGCGCTTATATAGGAGAGGCGACCTTCTGTTCCCGCCATAGCTATGGATGGTACGGATATATTTTATTTTCTGCAGTGCACGTAGAATGATTTAATTTGACATAATGTAATATCTTTGATATGGTTATTTCATTGTTTTTATACCAAAAGGGGTGACATCATGAAAAAAGACCAAATCAAAGCAGAACTTACAGAATTGGCAGGCGTTGCGGCCAGCGCATTTGCAATTGTTGCAGGCCCATTCAGCGGGGCGTCTTTTGATACACATGGCAATTATTTAGCCGGCCAGAACGCCGTTCTTCAGCTTGTCGGCAAGTTTACGAAGTAACAATCAGCTTAAGGTTGCTGCTGGCGAGGGGGATTCTCCTCGACATATTGTTTCGCACGTTTTCGGGCTTCAATCTGCTCAATGCGTGACATCCTAAGAGATATATTTTTCAAATCACTCAGCGCCTGATCGCGTTTTGACCCTTCGGGATAATTTTCCGAAGCAAGCTGCATCCATTTCGCAGCTTCGACCATGTCACGCTGTGTGCCCTGTCCTGCAAAATACATTGATCCCAGATGATGCTGGGATAAAGGGCGTTGATCCGCAGCTGCCCGTGTAAACCAGCGAAGCGCATTTTCATTATCAGCCTTAAGGCCCTGTCCGAAACGGTACATCAGGCCGATTGTTTCCTCGGCACGGGCGTCGCCCTGACGTGCCAACCGCAAAAGTCCATAGACAGTTCTGTTATAATCCCCTTGATCATATAAGCGATAAAGCTCTTCGGGATCCATTGCCGCAGATGCATAGCTGGACGATGCAAAAATCCTGTCTTCTATCTTGGAGGGATCAAGGGACATCTTCTGTTCGGTACTCAGAAGCAAACCGGGGGCAAAATCAGAAAGCGTTTTCGTATCAACGTCCTCTTGCGCCATAACCGGAGAGGTTACAGCCATCAAAGCAAAAGCTGATATGTAGAATAATTTTCTGATCATTTTTTCTCCAAAACCAGACACGCCCAATTATTCTGGACTGTTTGGCTTGTAAATACAAACCCGTTTTTCTCGTAGGCTGTGCGCACCTCGTGAATTTGGCGCTCCAGCAGCCCTGATAATATTATACGCCCGCCTGTTTGGCAGACCCCTGCGGCATCGGGTGCCATCGCAATCAGCGGGCGGGTCAGGATATTGGCGATTATCAAATCATATGGGACATGATCCTGAACGCTGGGCAGATTATAACCATCACCGCATTCACAAATGATATCGGTATCGTTCATATCAGCATGGCGTGTGGATACGCGTACGGATTCCGCATCAATATCGGTTGCAAGAACAAAGGCATCTGGCCAAAGCTTTTTTGCGCCAATGCCCAAAATTGCCGACCCGCAGCCCATATCCAGAATGTTTTCGGGCACACGGCCGTAATCTGATAAAGCCTCCAGACACAATTGCGTCGTATCATGCTCGCCCGATCCGAATGCGGTTGCGGCATCAATCTTTAACGGGATCAAATCACCATCAAGGGGGCCGGTATAATGCGAGCCATAGACAAAGAACTTTCCAAGCTGGCGGGGCGGAAAGGCCTGGTGCACTTCCTCCAGCCAATTTTTATCTTCGACCCGGTCCGTTTCAACCGACAGAATTTCAATGTCAATCAGATCATTTAATTCCGCCAAAATAACCAAACGCCCGCGCAATTCGACATCGTCCAATTCATCAAATGTATAGAAAGTCAGCTGAAAGGCCGATTTATCGGCGGTTTTCTGAACCGCGCTGGCGTAATAGCCGTCAGATGCCATTTCAGCCAGATCGGATAATTCGCGGCGGGTATAAGGCGCACGCAAAATCACCGTCGTTTGAAAAGGCAGTGCATTTTTATCGGTAGGGGGACTTTCAGTTTTCATCGATTACTCTATACTTTTTATCAAATGGATTTCAGTCTACACGAAAAGGATTAAAAAATGACCACTAATGTTGTGATTTCCGGATTTAAACGCACCGCGTTCCAACCTGCGAAAAAAGGGGCCTTTGCCAAAATGCGATCTGATGATCTGGCCGCTGCCGTTTTAAAGGATCTGGTCAAATCATCAGGTTTAAAGGCCAGCGACGTTGAAGATGTCATGCTGGGCTGCGCCTTCCCGGAGGCTGAACAAGGCTTTAACGTTGCCCGTCTGGTCGTAAACCTGTCGGAATTGCCGATCAGTGTGGGTGGCGTCACCGTCAACCGTTTTTGCGGATCATCGATGTCGACAATCCATTTTGCCGCCGGCCAGATTATGGCGGGCGCAGGCGATGTTTATATCGCAGGCGGTCTGGAATCAATGACGCGCGTGCCGATGACGGGTTTTAACCCGATGCCGAACCCGAAACTGGCGGCTGATTATCCGCAGGCCTATATCGGTATGGGTGAAACAGCTGAAAATCTTGCGAATAAATACAAAATCGATCGCAAATCACAGGATGAATTTGCGGTGAAATCACATGAAAAGGCGGCCGCGGCTGCCAAAGCCGGTAAATTCAAAGATGAAATTACACCTGTTGAAACGGCTGATGGCGTTGTTGATAGTGACGGCACGATCCGCCCCGATACGACAATGGAAGGATTGGCCGGGTTAAAACCCGCCTTTGATGAAAAAGGCAGTGTCACAGCCGGAACATCATCGCCGCTGACCGATGGGGCAGCTGCCTGTATCGTGTGCAGTGAAGATTACGCCAAAAAGAATAACCTTGAAATTCTGGCGCGCATCCGCGGCATGGCCGTATCAGGCTGCGAGGCTGAAATTATGGGCATCGGCCCGGTTCAGGCCTCGAAAAAGGCGCTGGAACGTGCAGGTCTGAAATTATCAGACATGGATGTCATTGAATTGAACGAGGCCTTTGCCGCACAATCCCTGGCCGTGATCGAAGAAATGGGCATAGATCAGTCGAAATTGAATCTGGATGGCGGTGCGATTGCGCTGGGCCACCCGCTGGGTGTATCGGGTGTTCGCATCACCTGCAAGGCGGCATCCATTATGAAACGTGAAGGCAAGAAATATGCGCTGGCGACGATGTGTATCGGCGGCGGGCAGGGGATTGCAACAGTTCTGGAAGCGGTATAATCATGACGAAAGGAATCAAAAAAGTCTGTGTCATCGGATCGGGCGTGATGGGATCAGGTATCGCAGCGCAGGTTGCGAATGCCGGTCATGACGTTCTGTTGCTGGATATCGTTCCGAAAGATGCCGAGAACAGAAATATGTTGGCCGAAGGTGCAATCGCCAAAATGCTTAAAACCGATCCTGCGCCCCTGATGCATAAACGCAATGCGAAACGCATCACGCCGGGCAATGTTGAAGATGATCTGGAAAAAATCAAGGATTGCGACTGGATTATCGAGGTTGTCTTGGAAAACCTTGATATTAAAAAATCGCTGTATGAAAAGCTGGAAAAACACCGCACGGATGGCACGTATGTTTCATCGAACACCTCGTCCATTCCGCTGGAACAACTGGTCGAAGGGCGCAGCGCGGACTTTACCAAAAATTTTATGATCACGCATTTCTTCAACCCGCCGCGCTATTTGCGCCTGCTGGAATTGGTAACGGGTGATAAAACCGATCCGAAGGCGGTTTCGGTTGTGCGTGATTTCTGTGATCGGAAATTGGGCAAGGGCGTTGTCGTCTGTCACGATACCCCCGGCTTTATCGCGAACCGCATCGGTGCATTCTGGCTGCAGGCTGGTGTGAATGAAGCCTTTGATCTGGGCCTGAGTGTCGAGGAGGCCGATGCTGTCATGTCGCGCCCTGTCGGGATTCCGAAAACAGGTGTATTCGGTTTGATTGATTTGGTGGGCCTTGATCTGATGCCGCACCTGTCAAAATCGCTGTTATCGAACCTGCCAAAGTCGGACGCCTATCACGCCATATATAAAGAATACGATCTGATCAATAAACTGATCGAAACGGGTTATACAGGCCGTAAAGGCAAGGGCGGATTTTACCGCCTGAATACCGAAGGCGGCCAGCGTGTCAAGGAATCGATCGGTCTGGTGACGGGTGAATATGAAGAATCAAAAAAGGCGAAACCCGCCGCGGTTGATGCTGCAAAAGATGGCGGCATCCGCGCTTTGGTGACCCACGATGATAAAACAGGCCAATATGCCTGGAATGTTCTATCCCAGATGCTGTCTTATGCCGCGTCACTGGTGGGTGAAATTGCCGATAACGTCTATGACATCGATCGCGCAATGAAACTGGGCTATAACTTTAAAAAAGGCCCGTTCGAGCTGATTGACGAAATGGGCGCAGGCTGGTTTGCCGAGCAATTGAAATCACACAACATGGATGTGCCTGAAATCGTAACCAAGGCCGGCGCTGCAGATGGTTTTTACAAGGTTGAAGATGGTCAAAAGAAATACTTTGGTCGTGATGGCAAATATCACGATATTCCGCGCGACGATGGCGTGATCTTGCTGGAAGATATCAAACTGACCACAAAACCTGTCAAAAAGAATTCGTCCGCCGCCCTTTGGGATATCGGCGATGGCGTTTTGTGCCTGGAATTCTGTGGTAAAATGAATGCGCTGGATGACAAGGTCATGTTCATGATCTATGAAGCCATCGGTCAGATCGGCGATGGATCGGGTGATTACAAGGCGCTGGTTGTCTATAACGAAGGCAGTAATTTCTCGGTCGGGGCGAATTTGGGTCTGGCGCTGTTTGCGCTGAACGTCGGCATGTACGAAGCTGTTGACGGGCTGGTCCAATTGGGGCAGGACGCTTATAAAACCTTGAAATATGCACCGTTCCCTGTTGTTTCTGCGCCAAGCGGTATGGCTTTGGGTGGCGGCTGTGAAATTTTATTGCATTCAGATGCGGTGCAGGCGCATGCTGAAACCTATACAGGTCTGGTCGAAGTTGGTGTCGGTCTGATCCCGGGCTGGGGCGGCTGTAAAGAGATGTTAAAACGCCACCACAAATTCGGCAAATTCAAAGGCCCGATGGCGCATGTTTCTGCGGCCTTCGAACAAATCGGTCTGGCAAAAGTTGCAAAGTCAGCCGATGAAGCGCGTGATATGATGATATTGCTGAAAGATGATGAAATTACAATGAACCGCGATCGTCTGTTGGCAGATGCCAAAGCTAAGGCGCTGGAACTTGCAAAAGATTACGGCGCGCCAGAACCGGCTGAAATTCCATTGCCGGGTCCGACCGCGCAGGTTGCCCTGAATATGGCTGTGGCTGATTTGAATAAGTCAGGCAAAGCGACCGATTATGATGTTGTGGTGTCAAAGGCGCTGGCGAATGTTTTAAGCGGCGGCGATAAAGCTGATATGACCGAGCCCCTGACCGAAGACCGCATTCTGGAACTGGAGGCCGAGGAATTCAAAGGCCTGATCCGCAATAAAGGTACCGTGAAACGTATCGAACATATGATGGAAACCGGAAAACCGTTGAGAAACTAAGGAACAACCAATGCCGCAATATAAAGCACCTATCGAAAATATAAACTTCATCTTGAATGACGTCTTTAATGTCGAGGATGTCGCGAAATTGGAGGGATACGAGGAGGCCACCCCAGATATGGTCGAGGCCATTATCGGCGAGGGCGCGCGCATCTGCGAAGATGTGTTATTCCCCCTAAACCAGTCTGGCGATCAAGAGGGATGTACATGGGATGACGGTGTTGTCACAACCCCGAAAGGCTTTAAAGAAGCATACGACACCTATATCCAAAACGGCTGGACATCGATGGTGGCCCACCCTGAATATGGTGGCCAAGGCTTGCCGCAAATTGTTCAGGTGGTGATGGAGGAAATGATCTGCAGCGCCAATATGTCCTTCGGCATGTACCCCGGCCTGTCAAAAGGGGCCTATGATGCGATTTACATGCACGGGTCCGAACAATTAAAAGAAACCTACCTGCCGAAACTGGCAGAGGGCACGTGGTCCGGCACAATGTGTCTGACCGAACCCCATTGCGGGACCGATCTGGGCCAGATTAAAACGAAAGCCGTGCCGAAGGATGACGGATCATACGAAATTACAGGCACCAAGATTTTCATTTCAGCGGGTGAACATGACCTGACTGAAAATATCCTGCATCTGGTTTTGGCCAAATTGCCGGGTGCACCGGATACGACGCGCGGGATCAGCCTGTTTCTGGTGCCGAAATTCAATGTGAAATCAGACGGCACAATCGGCGATCGGAACGGCATTAAATGCGGGTCCATCGAACATAAAATGGGTATTCACGCCAATGCTACCTGTGTGATGAATCTGGATGATGCCAAGGGTTTCCTGGTCGGTAAGCCGAACGAAGGCATGAAAGCGATGTTCACCATGATGAATATGGCACGTCTTGCGGTCGGCATGCAGGGATTGGGCCTTGCCGAAATTGCCTATCAGAATGCTTTGGTCTATGCCAAAGACCGTTTGCAGGGCCGTGGTCTGGATGGCACAAAAGCACCTGATAAACCTGCCGATCCGATTATCGTGCATCCGGGTGTGCGTCTGGAATTATTGCGCATGAAATCAGTGATCGAGGCGGGGCGCGCGCTGACCTATTACACCGGCATACGCGAAGACATCGCCCATAAACACCCTGATGCGGATGTGCGGCAGGAGGCTGCAGACTGGGTTGCCCTGATGACCCCTGTGATCAAGGCGCATTTGACCGATATGGGATATGATATTGCAACCCGCGCGATGGAAGTCTATGGCGGGCATGGTTTTATTCAGGAATGGGGCATGGAACAATATGTTCGCGATGTTGAAATCACCAAAATTTATGAAGGCACGAACGGTATTCAGGCGCTGGATCTGGTCGGGCGTAAAATGGGCCAGAATACGGGCCGTTTGCTGCGCAGCTTTTTCCACCCCGTTCTGGAATTCATTGATGCGCATAAAGACCACGCCGAAATCGGCCAATATATGGAGGCCTTCGGCAAATCGGTTTCCAAACTGCAGAATGCGACCATCACGCTGGCAACCAAGGGCCTGAAAAACCCGCTGGAGGCCGGCGCAGGCGCGAAAGATTACCTGAAGATGTTCGGGGTGATATCGCTGGGGTATATGCAATTACTGATGGCCAAAGCCGCACATGAAAAGATCGAGGCGGGGGCAGGCGACCCGAAATTCTATGATGCCAAGCTGAAATGCTGCCGTTATTACATCGAACGCGTATTGCCTGAACATTACAGCGCCTATCATGCCTTGCTGACAGGGGCGGATAATTTGATGGCTTTATCCGAAGATCAGTTTTAAAATTAAAATTCATTGATTAAGGGAGACAAGAGATGAAAAAGAAAATGGCAAAAGCGTTCCGCAAGGCGCACGACAAGGTTGTTGAAAAGCATGGCGATAAAATCAAAAATTCAAAACAGGGTAAAATTGCCCGTATGGCTTGCAAAATTCATAAATTTAAAGGCAAGTAAGCCATAAGATATTAAAAGAAGAAGCCCGCATTAATTAGCGGGCTTTTTTAATATAAAACAGGACCTTCATTTTTGACATAACCCAAGAATCGTGATAGGTTAAGGTTTAGTCGGATAAAAATAAAGCAGGATAAAACCATGCCAAAAATAAGCTTAAAAAAGATTTTCAAACGTATGGGCGACAAACTGGATGCCCGTTATCGCGATCGCGTATTAAAAGAAGCCAAAGAAATCCGTAAATTCTGGGATATGTAAGGCTGCTAGCCGCCACTTTTGTTTAAGGCTTGAAAAAAAGATCTGAAAACCCCAAAATAACGACATCTTAATACAGATGGGTCAAAATAGAATATGGGGTCTATAACGAAATTCTGTGTCGTTATCTTTCTATGTCTGGCAATTTCGCCGGCGCAGGCGCAAAATATTGCCGAAGTTCAGGGGCATATCTTTTATAAATTCGGTGAACAGGATTATATCGTCTGTCAGGACGGATTTCTGAATGAAAAACAATACGGCATTTTACTGGCGGCCTATATGGACCATACGGTTAAAAGCGATCTGGTTGAAAAATACCTGAAAGTTTACGGCGATATGAATCTGACAACCGGCGGGCGCATGAATGATATTGTCGCCCAGCAAAAACTGCTGATCACCCCCGAACATTTGTCATTGCTATATACACCCTATCAGGAATACCTGAGTTTGGATGATTATTTCAAATTGCATGTGCTGCATGCCTCAAATATTATGGCGGCTATGACACAAAAAATCGGTCCTGCCAAACTCAGAACCATATGTAAGACCCAAGAAGAAGACGTGCCGGAATGAATGTGATGACAGATACCCTTGAAGGACGCGAGATATTCAAAAATGCGGATCATAAAATTGTGATCGCGATTGACGGGCCCGCCGCCAGCGGCAAGGGTACTTTGGCCCGCAATCTGGCGCGGCGCTTTGGTTTTGCGCATCTGGATACGGGCATGCTCTATCGCGGGTTGGGATACCATGTTTTAAAAAACGGCTTTGATCCCGAAAACCGCGATGATGTTAAACAGGTTTTGACGGGGTTTCTGGATATTCTGGATGATAATTATTTGAAAACGCCTGAATTGCGCACCGACGAAACGGGATCAGCCGCTTCAAAAGTCGCTGCGATTGATTTTGTCCGCGCAGCCCTGCTGGATTACCAGCGTAATTTTAAAAATCTGCAGGATGATAATACCTTTGGTGTTGTTCTGGATGGGCGCGATATCGGCACTGTTATTTGCCCCGATGCCGATTTGAAGGTTTTTGTCACCGCCTCGGCAGAGGTCCGTGCCAAACGCCGCTATGATGAACTGGTCTTGCGCGGATATAATACGGATTTTGACACGGTTCTGGATGATATCAAGCGCCGCGATGCGCGTGATAGTGGCCGTGACTGCGCCCCATTGATCGCGGCTGATGATGCCCATATTCTGGATACCAGCGATATGGATGCCGATCAGGCGATGGACCATGTTTTGCTGATCATTAAAGACCACCTGTTTTAATTTGACATAACACAATATTTAGGTTAGAATAGCCTCTATTTTCAGAGGTAAGATATGAGCGGTCTAAAACTTTCATTTCTAATATCGGATTACGGCCCGCGGGTGATTGCGCAATTGCAGCGCGAGGCAAGCTATCGCGCGACTTTTTCCGTTAAATCGCAGGGCGTGATCGAACGCTGGTCAAAAGACAGTCATACAACCCCGCAAGATATCAAAATGGTGATGGAGGAATTTATCGCGCTGGCCCTGCCCGAACGCAAAGGCGCGATTGCGAAATGGGTGTTCGATGCTTATCTGAATGGCACCCACAATGGCAAACAGATATTGGCCGAGGACCTTTATAAAATCAAAGAAGACCTGCAATATTTTGATGCGCTGAAAAAGTCAGACGCTTTTGATGGCGAAACCGATCTGCTGAAATACCAAAGTCTGGCCCAATTACGTGAAACCTTGGCCCCGTATGAACAGGTAAAACGTAGAAAAGATGCCCAGCGCGCCGAACGTTCAATCTCGGATGAAGTCAAAGCCGATATTCTAAAGGAAACAACGGTCCTCTATGACGGCCCTGAAGGCCGCGTTGTGATGCCCCATACCATCAAAGCCAGCAAATATTGGGGTAACCATACGAAATGGTGTATTTCAGGGGAAACAACAGCTGATCAGTTTTTTCACAGCCATAATCAGCAATCTGCGATCCTGATGATCATTCCAAAGGGTGGCGAAGATGACAAGCTCGCGATTGTGGCGAATACTTTCTGGAATGCAGCAGATGATCAATTGGAAGAAATCCCGGCGCGCTATCAGCATATAATAAATGCGATGTTGGACAATAGCCCGCTGAACGTAAAACCGCATTTGGAAAACTTATTGGAAGCGGGAAAAAGTCCTGTAAAGAGGCAGATGCCAAATCTAGATAAATATCCTGCGGAATGGCAGGAGACTTTTGCATTTTATGAGCGCGAGCGTCCTGATACAACTTTGGAAAAAGATAAAAAATTATTTGGAAATCCCGATTTTGTTCTGGACGTTGTCAAGTATAACCCGGATATGTTGAGATATGCATCCCCCACATTAAAAGCTGATCGTAAAATTGTCTTGGCGGCTATTGCGAAAAAACCCAGTAACCTTTATTTGGTAGCGCCAAAATTTAGAGCTGACCGCGAAATTGTGCATTTTGCGGTAGAGCGGGATGGAAGTGTTCTATATCAGGCATCCGATGAATTAAAAGAAGATCCGGAGATTGTTTTAGCAGCGGTTAGGCAAGACGGCTGTGCGTTTCAATATGCCCGTCGATTGAGATCCGATCCTGATTTTGTACTTAAGGTTTTGGGTGTAGATGGAAAGGCCTTTCAGTATGTTGATAGTAGATTAAAAAGCAATCCTGAATTTATTAAAAGAGCTGTGAAATCTTATGGTATGGTTCTGCGATCTTTAGATAAAAATTTACGTGCTGACAGGGAAATTGTTACGCTGGCTTTGAAGCAGGATTCAAAAGTCTGGTATTATCTGCCCCGGGAATTAACACGCAATAAAGATTTTGTTCAGGAAATGTTTGAAATGTTGCCACGCCTCCCCCTTGATATCGGTGGATGGACAACGATTCACGAGGCGCGCACGCTACCATCCAGAGAAATAATGGAAAAAGCAAAAAAACAAAACCTGATAAAACTGATGGCGGAAGGCGATCAAAACTTTTGCCGTAAACACACACGTTATATGCCCGAGCTTTGGGGCGATGCCGAGATGGTTTTCGGCACAAACCCCGATAAAATCCGTAAGGCCTTGCAGGTAAATGCGAAAGGCCCGCGAAAAGCCACTCCCGCCTTGCAATAAACAGCCAAATTCTATATAAACAGCCACAGGAACCTGATTCCTGACCGGCTGCGGGATTCGTCCCAGCGCAAAACCCGGTCTATTTTGAGTACAAAGAGAGTAAATTTTAAAATGCAAAATGCACAAAGAGTAGAAGATGTATCCGTAAAGGACATCACAGGTGAAAAAGAAAGCTTCGAGGCCCTGTTAAACGAATCCCTCGGCGATATTGAAGACGGTTTTGTCGGTAACGTAGTGGAAGGCACAGTATTAGCTGTTGAAAATGACCACGTTGTTGTTGACGTCGGACTAAAATCCGAAGGCCGCATTCCACTGAAAGAATTTGGCGCGACCATCAAACGCGAAGACATCAAAGCCGGCGATAAAGTCGAAGTTTTTGTCGAGCGTATGGAAAACCGTGAAGGTGAAGCGGTTCTGAGCCGCGAGAAAGCCCGCCGCGAAGAAGCGTGGGTTGACCTTGAAAAAGCGCACAAGAAAGAAGAGCAAGTTACAGGTATCATCTTTAGCCGCGTTAAGGGTGGCTTTACGGTTGACCTGAACGGCGCTGTTGCGTTCTTGCCGGGATCACAAGTTGATATCCGCCCGATCCGCGACGTTAGCCCGCTGATGAACACACCACAGCCATTCATGATCCTGAAAATGGATCGTGCCCGTGGCAATATCGTGGTATCACGCCGTGCGATCCTAGAGGAAAGCCGCGCAGAAGCCCGCAGCGAACTGGTTGAGAACATTGCCGAAGGTCAGACACTGCAGGGTGTTGTTAAAAACATCACTGATTACGGTGCCTTTATCGATCTTGGCGGCGTTGACGGCCTGCTGCATGTTACAGACATCAGCTGGAAGCGTATCAACCACCCATCAGAAGCCCTGAAAGTTGGTGAGACGATCGAAGTTCAGGTCATCAAATTCAACGAAGATAACCAGCGTATTTCACTGGGTATGAAACAGTTGGAAGATGATCCGTGGAAAGATGTTGAATCACGCTTTACAGTTGGTCAAAAGATCAAAGGTGAAGTCACAAACATCACCGATTACGGTGCGTTCGTTGATCTGGGTGAAGGCGTTGAAGGTCTGGTTCACGTGTCAGAAATGTCATGGACCAAGAAAAACGTACACCCCGGTAAAATCGTATCCACATCTCAGGACATCGAAGTTATGGTTCTGGAGATCGATGGCGAAAAACGCCGTATTTCACTGGGTCTGAAGCAATGCACAGAAAACCCATGGAACGGTTTCAGCGACAAGCACAAAGTTGGTGACGAGCTGGAAGGCGAAATCCGCAACATTACCGAATTCGGTCTGTTCGTGGCGATCGGCGATGACATTGACGGTATGGTTCACATGTCTGACCTGTCATGGGAAGATTCAGGCGAAGATGCCATCAAGGAATTCAAGAAAGGCGAAATGCTGAAAGTGAAAATCCTTGAAATCGATCCTGACAAGGAACGTGTTGCCCTTGGCGTGAAACAATTGTCTGACGATCCGTTTGCCGGTGCACTTGACGGTGTAACCCGCGGTGATACTGTGACCTGTAAGGTTACAGCCATTACAGGCGGCGGGATCGAAGTCGAGGTTGGCGACAACCTGAAAGGCTTCATCAAAAAGTCTGACCTGTCACGCGAGCGCAGCGAACAACGTCCTGATCGTTTTGCCGTTGACGAAAAAGTCGATGCCAAAATCATGAAGATCGATGCGAAATCTCGTGAACTGAGCCTGTCGATCAAGGCCCGCGAAATCGAAGAAGACAAAAAGGCCATGGCCGAATATGGTTCTTCGGATTCAGGTGCGTCACTGGGTGATATCCTGGGTGCAGCCTTGAAAGAAAAAGAAGGCGACGATAAGCCGGCCAAAAAGGCCGCCGCCAAGAAAGCAGCTCCTAAGAAGAAAGCTGCCAAAAAGGCGGATGAAGAAGAATAAAATCTTCTGATATCGTTTAAAAGAATTAAGCCCCTGCGCGCAGATGCCGTAGGGGTTTTTCTTTGGGCGCTTTCGTGTAGAATATCCGAATGAACACAGACAAAATTATAACATTCTGGTTTGAAACGCACGGGCCTGCTGACTGGTACAAAAAAGACGCGGTTTTTGATGAAAAAATTCGCGATCAGTTTCTGGACACTTATGGCGATTTGACCAAACGCGATCTGCCAAATGATCTGCAAACGGCGGATGATGCTTTGGCCGCAATAATTGTGCTGGACCAATTTTCACGCAACATGTTCCGCGATACGCCGAAAGCCTTTGCAGCAGATGAAACCGCCCGCGCGATCACTGATATGATGGTGGATAAAGGGTGGGATTGTGAATTGCCGGATGAACAGCGCCACTTCGTCTATATGCCCTATATGCACAGCGAAGACATCAAGGATCAGGAAAAGATGCTGGAATTCTCGGCCGCGCTGGCCGAAGACGGGAAACCCAGCAGCTGGGCGGTTGAACATCACCGCCTGATTGAAAAATATGGCCGTTTTCCGCATCGTAATGATATTCTGGGGCGCCAGTCGACAGAGGCGGAAAAAACCTATCTGAAACGCCCCGACGCCGGCTTTTAATAAGATTGACATAAGCTGGTGGTTTCTCTATTCTTGCGATAATCTTATTCAATATGGAGTTTTCGGACGTTGAACCTGAATTTCAAAGAAATCGTTGCGGGCATTTTATGCCTGATCGGAACGGCAAGCTTGTTGGGTGCGCTGGGATATATCTGGTCGAACACAACACCCGAAGGGCACACAGCCAATCTTGAATGCCGTATGAATGCAAAAGAAACATGCAGCGAAGAGCGTATGAATCTGGCGCTGCAAACCCATCAGCGCGAGGTTGAGGGAATTGTGCCTGCAATTGCCGGTATGACGGTTTTCTCGCTAGGTAGTGTTTTTGGAATGACATCGAATAATCCGCTGCCATCTGCCCCGAAGGCGCCAAAACCCTATATACGCCCAACGGCGCTGCGACGCCAGAAACAAAGATAAAAAAGGAAGAACAAAATGATAGGTACACGTAAACGCGATATTTTGGGGTCTATCCTTATATTAACCGGGGTTTTTTCGTTGCTGTATAATATGGGCTATACAATCTTTGGCAATTCGGCTGAAAAATTTGGAGCGATCAATTCCTGCATTAAAGAAAAACCGAATACCCCCCCTTGTACCGAAGAGCGTATGAACATCGCCATCAAAGCGCAGGCTAATCAAGCCTTTGCATTGCAGGCTGGTTATGCAGGGATGGGTTTGATGGCAGCGGGTATTTTGGCATCATGGCCGACAGGGGGCCCGGGGACACCAACTGTCACACCTGTGCCAAAATCTTATACGCGCCCGAATTCCTTGCGTAAAATGAAACGATAGATGTTAAGCCCGGCACAACAGGCATATATAATTGAAACCGGAATGATGAAACCGGATGTTTTGGCGCGCTGTCTGGAACAGGATAAACCCGAAAAACCGTTAAATTCAAAATTGGGTGGTGTTCTGGATCAATATTTTCGAAATCTTTATACTGCGGGTTTCGAAGGAAAGCACGAAGAAGTCAGGACAATTATACGCCAAATCGCTTTTTTAACAAAACTGCCTTTGGATCTTAAAATATCTTACGATCATCTTGATAGATTAAACGGTATAAAATTGTCCCTGTGTGAAATGATTATTCAAGAGCTGTTTCTTGAGGGCGCGCGCCTGAGCGAAGAAGTTCTGAACGTAAAGATTGACGGGCATGAGCCGGAAATCTGTGACATGATTGACCATTGGGTTAAAACACAATGGTCGGTTTATGAAACTGCTTATATAAGCGATACAATCTGGCAAGAAATCAAAACGGTAAAAGATCTTGAAAATACCGATTTGATCAACCGCTTTAATGGCGCAGCATGGGAATTCAAGCCAGCGAATGATTTATACTGGCAGGCAGCACGTAGTGGCGAATTTTCGCGGATTCTGGATGTCTATGCGGCAAATGATCAGGCTTTTCCGTTTGAAAAACTTTATGTTGAAAAAACCGAGGACGGGATCTGTCTGCTGGATCTTATAAATTTTAATGGCGAGCCGGATATCCATGCCAAAATTCTGGACCCTGAATTATGGCAGGGCCAAACTGACCAACTTTCCGATTTTTGGCACAACCATTTGCCCGAAGCGATCAAGGCGGCCCACCCCTTTGAAGGATTGACGCAGAAAATATACGGCGTTACGGCCAAGGATCACTATAAGATAAAAAAACGCCAACCCTTAAAACGCTAAACTCAGTTTAAAGCATAGGTCATAAAAATATCGTCACGCGTTTTCAGCCAGTGCTTGGCGGCATTCATACGGTCGTGATCGCATAAATTATCGCATAATTCCCAAAAATCATCGCTGTGATCCATATGGATCATATGGGCGACTTCGTGCGCGGCAATGTAATCGACGACAAAATCGGGTGCAAAAACAAGGCGGCACGAAAACGACAGTGTGCCGTTTGACGAACAGCTGCCCCAGCGGGTTTTTTGATCGGCAATGCGGATGCGTTTAATTTTTTTGCGGATGCGGGCGGCTTTTTCATGTGCCATTGCTGAGATTTTATCGCGAAAATCGGCTTTTAAAAAATCGCAAATTTTACGGTGCAGGTTTTCGGTGTGCCCGGGTACATATAAAATGGCACTGTCCTGAACCTGCGGCACGCCGCGCAGACGGGTCGGATCATTTACGATTTTCAAGGGCGTGTCATAGAAATAAAAGACATCACCGTCTTCGAATTTTTTGAACAAAGTTTTTTGCTGGTGATGTTTCAACATCCAATTGATATGGTCATGCGCGAATTTTTCAGCGCTGCGAAAGCTGCTGCGTTTCGGGCGGGTCAGAACAAAACCGCCGCTTTTCAAATCCTGCTTTAAAATAAAACGCCGTGCACGGGGGTGCGTAGTCACCCGTATATTGATATCGTGATCATCAATACGGATAAATTCGGGGTTCGTTTTTTTAGACCCGGTATGTTGTGCAGGGGGCTTTTTCTTTTTTAAAAGTCCGAACATTTCTATCTAGCTTGCCAGTTTTTTCAGGTCTTCGTCAGTGATTGTTTTTTTCTCGTCCGCAAGGGCCTTGAATTTGTGAAAGGCATCATTCAATGCATTGTCAGCCAATTCGATGCCCAATGATTTCAAACGTGCGCGAAAAGCATTGCGACCTGAATGTTTGCCCAAAACCAGATTGCTTTCGCTTTGCCCGACAGATTCCGGGGTCATGATTTCATAGGTCATGACGTTTTTCAGGATACCGTCCTGATGAATGCCACTTTCGTGAGCAAAAGCGTTCGCGCCGACAATCGCCTTGTTCGGCTGCACATTCACGCCTGTAATAGACGATAACAACTGGGAGGCCGGAAATAATTTTTCGGAGATAATATTGGTCGTAAAGGGATAGACATCGCTGCGCGTTTTAAAGGCCATGACGATTTCCTCGACCGATGCATTACCTGCGCGCTCGCCAATGCCATTGACCGTACATTCAATCTGGCCCGCACCGGCGCGCACGCCCGCAATCGAATTTGCAACCGCCAGCCCAAGGTCATTGTGACAATGGGTTGATATGACCGCCTTGTCGATGTTCGGCACGCGGTTTTTCAGCATATCGATCATGCGGTAATAATCCTCGGGCGTTGAATATCCGACCGTATCGGGGATATTGACCGTGGTCGCGCCCGATGCAATGGCGGTTTCAACCGATTTACACAGATAATCATCTTCTGTACGTGTCGCATCCTCGGCTGACCATTCGACATCATCACACAGTTGGCGTGATAGACCAACGGAATATTTGATCAGATCGAGGACTTCGTCCTCCGTCTTTTGCAGTTTATATTTACGGTGCAGGGGACTTGTGGAAATAAAGGTATGAATGCGCCCGCGTTTGGCAGGTTTAACAGCATCGGCAACGGCGCGGATATCGCCTTCGACAGCACGGCATAGGCCCGCAACAATCGCGTTTTTGGCGCGGGATGCGACAGATTCAACCGATTTGAAATCGCCTTCGCTTGCGGCTGGAAATCCGGCCTCGATGATGTCAACGCCCATGGAATCCAGCATATCGGCCATTTCCATTTTTTCGTTGAAATCCATCGAACAGCCTGGCGATTGTTCACCATCGCGCAGCGTCGTGTCAAAAATCAGAATTTCTCTGCTCATTTTTAAATCCCCAAATAAATAATATAGGGTGATATTAATCTATTTTACGCGCTTCATCAATCAGCATAACAGGAATGCCGTTCCGAATGGGAAAGGCAAGTTTGGCCTGACGGCTGATCAGCTCGTTTTTTTCCGCATCATATTCCAGCGGTGTTTTATGAATCGGGCAGGCCAGTATCTGTAATAACTTTGGGTCGGGTTTCATATTCCGTTTCCTTTAATGCTGGGCCGCCGAGGCATGCTGTTGCAATGACATTTCCATCAATGTGATCAAAAGCTCGCTGCGTTGGGCAAAACAGGGGGCCTCTAGGATCGCTTGTTTTTCCTGCGCCGAAAACGGGCAGACCATCGCAAGGGTCGCGACCAGTTTTTCGGCCGGAATATCCTTCATTTCATCCCATTTATCGCATTTCATGTTCTGGGCGATGAAATAACGCTCGAGGATGTCGAGGAATTCGGTGGTATCAAAACACGGGTCGATAACAGGTTTCAGATCATTTTTATAAGGCGCCCAATCGGCGATAATCTGGCGGTATGGCTTGCTGCGGTCGACCTCTTTGATGATATCGAAACGGCTGACACCGGTCAGGGTGATGAAATAATTTCCGTTTCCGGGGTCTTCCATTTGCGTGATGCGGCCGGCACACCCCGTCATATAAATATCGGACGGCCCGCAATCGGCCTTTTGACAAGGCTGAACCATGCCGATGATGCGCCCGTTCTGAAAGGCATCATTAACCATGGCGAGATATTTACTTTCAAATATATTCAGGGGCAATTGCGCACGCGGCAATAAAAGCACGTTTGACAGCGGAAAGATTGGAATTTGCTGTGGCAAATCCTGTGTATTATCGGCAATGATGTCCAAAATGACCCCGTTAAATTATAAACTCGTACTAATTAAATAATATTTTAGGGGTGTAAATCAATATTTTTCGGGGTTTTTCGACGGAATTATACAGAGAGACAGCATTTTATCAGGGTTTTATGCGTTCTTCCCACCAGACTTTCAAAAGCTTTTTTTGTCGAACCAGTTGTTCGTAATATTGTTGGGCCCACCTGTTGCTATCAATGTAGACCAGGACCTCCTTGGCTTTTTCCCATTCCAGCTGGTTATCGACCAAGGCCTGAATATCGAGTTCTGTAATGTTTTCCTTCACCCCTATCATCAGGCTGCTCCTTTCAATTGTACATATGATAAAAGAGGGCGATAAGTTCCAAAGCCTATATGTGTGGAACGTTCCGGGGGCTCAAGACGTTTGTATTATGTAGAAAATCATAAAGGAGGCTGACATGTTGAATATGGCCCTGTTATTTTTAGTAATCGCCCTGATTGCGGGCGTATTGGGGTTTGGCGGCGTTGCAACAGTTTCTGTCGAATTGGCGCAAATTCTGTTTTTTGTATTTATCGTGTTGTTTATATTGGCGGCCATCGTACATGCCTTTAAAGGCCGTAAACCGCCTGTCTGATAAAAGAGAGGACAAGAAAATGGGCGCCTTGAAAGGTGCTCTTTTTTTTCTTGTTCAAAACATATAAAATAGGGTCCTAAGTATCTTTGAAAAGCTGATGTACCAGAGAACAAAACGCATATTTTTTCGCAATTCGCTGATTTTTGCATTGGCGCTGGTCGTCTGTACCGGTTTTTTGACGCTGTTTATGCTGAAAAATCACGGCCTGAACAAAAACGCACAATATGATATCGAATATACAGCGCGCACGCTGGAAAAAACGGGGCGTTTTTCCGAAAATCTGCAGGATATGATTTCGAATGCCATTAATTATTCGATGATCAAGGAAGAAAAATATCTTGAACAATTCCTGAGCAAGAGCCAGACCATTCAGACCAACATGGAAAGCCTGTTTCTGTTGGTTGAAGGTGACAAGGTACAGGAAGATCGCACCAAGGATTTGCAGCAGAACTTCACACGATTTAAAGAACAGCTGGAGACACAGTCGCAGGATGCGCAGACACAAAATTATGTCGATACGAAAATCTCGGATTATGCCGAACGCCTGCGGGCACGTATGCTGGCGATTCACGGGGATATTTTACGTGATGAAAACGAAAAGCTGAGAAACGAGATTCTGAAATCGCGCAACGAAAAAGACACTTATTTCCGTCTGCTTATCTTCGGTATTTTTGCCGGTGCCATTTTACTGTTTATTCTGAACAGCTTTTTATACCGCGCGCAATCCGGCCGACTGAACGTTGAAGAAAAACTTCAGATTAACGAGGAGCGCTTTAAACTGGCCATTGAAGGAACCAATGACGGTATCTTCGATTGGGATTTGCGCACCAACAAAGTGTTCTATTCGGCACAGTTTTTCCAAATGCTGGGCTATGAAACCGAAGATATGAACGGGACCTTGGAAAACTTTAACACCCTTTTGCATCCCGAAGATTTTGATCGTATGTGGGATTATACCAATCGCTATCTGGCAGGTGAAATTCCCGAATATATATCATCATTCCGTATGAAGCATAAAAACGGCAATTGGGTCTGGATTCAATCGCGCGCCAAGGCGCTGTATGATTATTACGGCGCGCCGATCAGAATGGTGGGGGCGCATTCCGATATTACCTATTTGAAGGAATATCAGGAATTTCTGAAACGTGAAAAACAGCATGCGGAAAAAGCCAATATCGCAAAAAGTGAATTTTTGGCACATATGAGCCATGAAATCCGCACCCCTTTAACCGCGATCAATGGCATTGCCGAGATTTTTGAAAAAAACATCGACCAATTTAATGAAAAACAGCAGCGACTGGTTAAAACGCTTAAGAATTCAACGTCCAGCCTGAAAGACCTGATCAATGATATTCTGGACTTTTCCAAGATTGAAGAAGGGCAAATCCGTCTGGAATATGAAGAGGTTATTTTATCGCCCTTCTTTGACCAGATCTATCAGCTGACGTCGATTCAGGCGTCTGAAAAGAATATCGATTATTTCATGGATTATCAGGAATTGGAGCATGAAAAGATTCATGCCGATCCGATCCGTTTGCGCCAGATCATGATTAACCTGATCGGAAATGCGCTGAAATTTACAAAAGAGGGATCGGTCAGCGTCGAAGTTACGAAAGAGACCTATAATCAAGAAAATATGCTGAAAATCGAGGTGCGCGATACGGGTATCGGGATTCCGGCCGATCGCCTTGATGTTATTTTCGAACGTTTTAAACAGTCGGATGATTCGATATCCAGGTCCTATGGCGGAACGGGTCTTGGTCTTTCGATATCGAAAAAGCTGGTTGATATGATGGGTGGCATCATTCGGGTTGAAAGTACCGAGGGTGAAGGATCGGTCTTTTGGGTAATGGTCCCGATCGAACGCGCCGAAGCCGGCAGCAGCCTGAATATTAAGAATATCGAGGAAGCCCCCAAAGAAAAGCCGAAGAAAGCAAAAAGCCGTAAAGCGGTTAATGATGATAAAGGCGTAAATAAAAAGCTGAGTGGAAAGCGCGTTCTGATTGTTGAGGATTATGAAGGAAATGTCGTTATTCTGGGCTATATTCTTGATCAAATGGAATTGGAATTTGATGTTGCGGTCAACGGTGTTGAAGCGCTGGAGAAATGTAAAACTACGGATTACGACCTTATATTAATGGATATTCAAATGCCCATGATGGACGGTTATACGGCAACCCGTCAGATCCGCATGCAAGAAGACGGTAAAACCGATAAGGCGATTCCGATTATCGGTATGACCGCCCACGCCCTGATCGGGGATAAGGAGAAATGCCTGGCTGCGGGTATGAATGCCTATGTGCCTAAACCGATTAATGAAAATGACCTGCGTGAAGAAATCGTGCGCCTGATATCCTAATTAATACTTTAAGCTCTGTTTTTATTTGACAAAAAACTAACATTATGTTAAATTACCACAACTTTAAAAATAGTTTTAAAACAGGTGTTAACAATGTCTAAAATAGCAAATTTGGATTCTCTTTCAAAAGTCGCGAACGCAGTTGCCAACCCTGTCGCGGAAAAAGAGCGTATTTGCGCCCGCTTTCACCAAGAAGTTGTCGAGAATATTAAACCGTTATTTGATGCCTATCTATATGCCTATAACAAAACGGAATCCCAGCCGCGCTGTCAGGAAGTTGAAATTAGAATGGACGAAACGATTCCCTCGGTTTCAATAAGGCTTTATTGCGGCCGCGAATGGAGGAAACCGGACAATCTGCTAATACATTATGTCCGTGACAAAAATGGCTATACGATCTTTCAAAGCGACCGGCGTTATAAAGGCAGAATGGAAGTGTTCCAACGTGGAGTGTCCCTTGATGATGTTGTGAACCATTTTATTAGCAGAGTTTCAAAAAAGGACGATGCCTTCAGCAAAGCCATAGGTAAATATAAAGAAAAGCTGGAGCGCAAGCAAAAGCCTTTGCTGGAACGCTGGGGCCTAAAAAAACCCAAGCCGGACGGAAACTAGGATCGAATAAAAATGGTAAAGAAGGTTAATATCAAATCGTTAAAGGCTGTAGCAAATGCCGTAGTAAAGCCTGTTGAAGACAAGGAACAACGCGCTGCTAATGAGGCTGCCCGTAAAAAAGCCCTGTGCGCCGAATATCTGGAAGAAATTAATGCGAATATCAAACCGCTGTTTGATGCGTATCGCTATGCCTATGCGAAGACTCAGGGGCGTTCAAACGCCTATGTTAAGGGACGTAATGAAACCGAAATCATTCGTGATGAAATGAAGCCCGAAGTCAGAATATCGCTGTATCGTGGCACATCCAGCTGGAGCCAAGACAATATGCGTTTAAGGTTTGAATTGACTGAAGGCGGATATGTCCAAAGAGATTATAGGGGAGGTTACCTTGCTAAAGGTCTGACGTTGGACAGTGTAACAGAAATTTTCACCGATTATATCAAAGGCCAGTCGGATGACTTCAAGAAACATTTTGCAGCTTATATCGATTATCTAGAGCGCAAACAAAAGCCATTTCTACAACGTTGGGGTATTACAAAGTCCAAAGCCCCGAGCGGAAATTAAGAGAGACAAGATGAGCAACCTGTCAAAAATCGCCAATGAAATAATGGATAAAGCCAAAGCTGAAAAAAGCATAAAGGCTGAAAAAGAGTCTCAGGAAAAGACATTTCAGGAAAAAAGAAAACAAAAACTGGAAGATGATCTGGGTCCTATTATGCAGGCCTATGCATATGCCAACAATAAAACGGAGCTTAATCGCCTTAATGCAAAAACGCAAAGATATGCCGGCGGGGTCGGTATTGAAATGTGTAACCGTCGCTCCGGTTCAATTTTCTTTGCTGTGCACTTGATGGACGAAGGGGAATATTTGTTAAAAGGTATTGCTTTTCCATCAGATCAGGAAAATGGTCAGCTGCCGCTGGAAACAGTAATAAAATCCCTGACCGCGGAAATTTCAAAAAAAGATGATACGTTCAAGCGTCATTTTAAGGCCTATAGTGATAAGCAGGAGCGTAAAAAACTGCCAATGCTTCAGCGCTTAGGCTTTAAAAAACAACCTAGAGGCAATTAATGAAACAGATAAGCGATAAATCACTAACCGAAATTGCCCGCGGCGTGATGGTTGATAGCAGTCCACGGGAAATTGAGAGAGTTCGTAAAAACCTTCAAAATGAATATACGGCCGAAATTAATAACAAATTGATGCCGTTACTGAAGGCCTATGTATACGCATATAAAAGAACCGTTAAAACGGGCCTTCTTGATACGGTACATAGAAAAATAGTGATGACACGAAACGACAATGAATCATATGTGACCGTGCGTCTTTTCTGCGGAACCAGATATTTCCAGAACGATAATTTTGTTATCGGATTTACTCGTGACGCAGATGGTTATAGCAAGAATATGGCCACCTTGGATTATGGTTTTCGAAAAGCGATGAGCCTGGATGCAGCCCTGAATGAAATCATGGACAAGGTTTCCACAAAAAATGAAAGTTTTAAGGCCTATTTCAAGGAGAGTCTGGAAAAGCAAGAGCGTGCCAAAGGCTCTTTTTTCAAACGCGTCTTTAATAGAAAACCGGCTGTGCCAAAGAATTGAAAATCTTTTACTATGAACACGAGAAAAGAGCCGGGGGGTAGATCCCGGCTCTTTTGTAAGTGGCTTGAAGTCGTCGTTGTGGATAATAAGAAGGTTTCAAGCTTTATGTTGTGCAAATATATCGTCGGCTAGGGCCTTTGAGAATTTGCGGTTTAACGGGTCCGGAGGGTCAGGCCGGGAAACCCGAGTAAATCCTTATGCTGCCATACGGGCAAGCTTTTCAGAGTAAGTGTTCGTGATATGTGGCACGACGTTCGCTCTTTGTGTTAAACGTTTTTCGGTCTGCATCGCCAATTCCAGGTTTGATCTGGCACGTGAAAGACGTGATCTAACTGTGCCAACCGGAATATCTAGTGATTTGGCAACTTCGGCATATTCCATACCCTGTACGCAAACCAGAATAATAATCTCTTTATGTTCATCAGATAGTGTGTTCATTGCCTGTTCAACCTGCAGAACCTCGATTTTCGTATCCTGATCAGCCTCAATTGACTGTTTTTCAAGATATGTATCAGGATCATACTGTGTTTCAAATTTTGTCTTGCGACGGTAATTTGATACGAACAAGTTATACATGATACGTGATGTCCATTTGAAAAGGTTTGAACCTTCTTTGAACAGGTGTTTCTTTTCCAAAGCACGAACACATGTATTGTGTAGCAGATCTTCTGCGTCTGCTGTGTTGCGTGTCAGTTTGTACGCGAATTTTTTTAGACCGTTCAACTCTTGTGTTAATTCTTCAGGGGCAAACATTTTTAACATCCTTTGTTTGTGTTGCTGTCTACCCTTTCAATATGCCCCCCCGATGTATCCGCATTTTGTCGCGAATGTTTCATTTTTGAAAAAAAATGTATCTGTTGTGTAACATTTCGTGGATTTATGCGTATGTACATCGTATAACTATAGGAATTAAAAAAACGGAAACATAAGAATTGCCCAATAAAAACAAAGTATTATTCATTGATGACGATGACGGCCTGCAGATTGTTGTCGGCGATTACTTGGAAGATAACGGATTTGAAGTGATCGGCGCCCAAAACGGTGAGGATGCGAAAAAAGCCGTAAAGGAGAATCAGGATTTTAACGTGATTCTGTTGGACCTGACCCTGCCCGATACGCAGGGATTCGCCCTGTTGCCTGAATTAACAGCCTCGGGCGCGCCGGTTATTATTATCAGTGGCAAGACCGATACCACTGAAAAAATCGTGGGTCTCGAAATGGGCGCAGATGATTACATTACAAAGCCTTTTGAAATGCGTGAATTATATGCGCGGATCAAGGCCGTGATGCGCCGCGTTGATAAGCCGGCCGATTCGGTTACGGACGCGCCAGTCGAGAAAAAAGCTCAGAAGAAAATCGAATTCAAAGAATTTTACATGGATCCGTCGCAATATCAGGTTTTTGATGCAAATGGCGAATCGTTGGATTTTACAACCGGTGAATATAATCTGCTGGAAGCTTTGGCATCATCACCGAATCATGTTTTAACGCGTGAATATCTGTTTGATCTGACACGAGACGGTAAATTTGATGTTTATGACCGTGCAATTGATATTCAGGTTGCGCGTATTCGCAAAAAACTGTCACCCGCGACTGGTGAAAAAGAAGTCATTAAGACCGTGCGTGGTGTCGGCTATATGCTATCGACGGACGAGATGGCCGCTTAACGCACCCGAAATTCCTAAAAAAAGATTCATATATAAAAGATTCATATATATATGTGTAATATTTTCGATCAGATGAAAATATTCGGAACCTTTATTGTTTTTGCAGGTATGTAGTCATGTATGACAAACATGAAATACATGAAAATTTAAGGAGACTAAACATGGCCCGCAAAAAAACAAAAACAGAAATTGAAAGACTGGAAGACGAAATCCACGAGCTGGAATCGACCGTCGTTCAATTAAAGCAAGACCTGAAAAAAGATACAGGTGTTGCGTATGATTCAATGAAGACATCACTTTATAATTCTAAAGAGATCGCAAAAGATGCCGCGAAAAAACAATGGGCGCACATGCGTTTGAAAGGTGAAGAGCAAATTCAGGCGACTGAAGAAGCTGTTCGCAAACAACCACTGCGCAGTGTCGGCTTTGCCTTTTTGGGTGGCCTTGTCGCCAGCCTGTTGGTTCGCCGCGGCGGACGTTCATAAAAGGATATAAATGAAATGCAGCCGGTCTTAAATATACTGGAACAACTGACGTATCAACTCGTCGTCGGGACGCAAACGGCCAAAGCCTACCGCTTTGGTCCGCTTGCGGTTCTGGGTGTTCTATTTACGGCCGGCTGTCTTTTTCTGGCATTCGGCGTGTTCTGGGGATTATCCGAAGAATTCGGCGCGCCGATGGCAGCCATTGTAACGGGCGGTGCCATGATTTTAATTGCAGCCCTGATTTTGTGGTACATGGATATACGTGCCAGGCAGGCTGTATTAAAAGCAGAAGCCCAGCACCGTGAACTGGTTGCCACTACGCAGAATCTTGCACTTGATGCCGAGATGCTGACACGCGAAATTGAAGAATACACATATCAGTCGCCAAAGCAGAGCATGTTATTGTCGGCCTTAGCAGGTTTTCTAATTACAGATATAATAAGAAGGTAATGAATACAAAAACACTCATCGTTGTTATTTCGGCCGTTGTACTGGCAGCCCTGATGATGATGGGCATGATGTAACCTAAATCCACATACATATATATAAGAATCATTTCAGGTCGCAAAATGCGGCCCTTTTTTTATCGGACGATGCTGTTACAAAACCGATACAGATTTTTTCAAAACCGAAACATTCCGCACATTTTTCCGCAACATTCCCGTCGTAAGTTTAAAAGGTAATACAGATTAACCCGATAAACAAAACGGAGAATATAAAATGTCATTGATACCAAAACAAATGCCCCACCTGGCACACCCCTTTATCTCTTCAGTCTATCTGAAAGAAGATTATTCAAAAGGTTTCAAACACGATAAAACACTGATCGTTGAAGTGAACCTGCGCAAAGATACAGGCCAGGCCGATTACCAGCGTCTATTGACAGAGTTGCCAAGCTTGACAGCAAAAGCCCAAAGCTACTTTGGACACTTTGAAAACGTAGACATCAGAATGCACCCGACAAAACAATAAAAATAAGAAGACAAAAGGAGAAACAATATGTACATCAAAGCCGGAATAGCATCTTTCGCCGCAGCAGCCTTTCTGTTCGCCGCCGGCAGTGTAAATGCATCCTCTCATAAAATCGAGGAAGTAACGAAATTCAATCTGTCAGCAGCCACATCCCTGCAGGCCCCCCTGAGCACAGGACACTATCTGGTTGCGACAGCGGACACAACTGACAGCTATGTCGGCGAGACCATGACAGATGCAATGCCCGTTGAACAACAGACAGAAAATGTCAAACAGTTTAGCGCTGTCCTGGGCCAAGATAATGTTGCCGGTGTCAAAGATGGCTCTGAACAAATATATGTTGATATGACCCGTACGGCAGATGAAATTATCAAAAAACCGTTGTTCAATTCTGATGGTCAGCGCATCGGTACAGTACATGATATCATTGTTGATCGCGAAGGTGATATGATGAAAGTCGTAGTTGCGGACGGCGGCATGATGAGTGTCGGTGATAAAAAAGCTGCATTTAATTCAAGCTTGATGTCCTACAATAATACGGATGACCGCTATATCATGAATATCAATGAAAAAGATATCAATGAAGCGCGCGAATTTTCGTATGACCCGACGAAAGCCAGCGCAAGTATAGAAACCTTGCCACCTGAAGGGTTAAGTATTAAAAAGCTGATTGGCTCAAAACTGGTTGACCACAATAATGAAGTGGTTGCCGATATTGAGAATATCTCGTTTAATTTTAAAGATTCGATTGATCAATTGGTGATCGGCTATGACAAGATACTTGGCATGGGGGGCGAGACAGCAGCCGTCGATTTCTCGAAAATTCGTCTGGTTGAAGACCGTAAAGGAACGCGTTTTCAATTGACCGGGAACCAGAGCGCCGAGCTGCGTGACATGCTAGAGAAATAATCATCTTAAAACTGAAAAGTTGGAGAAACCCCGTCATGTCTACAGCGGGGTTTCTTTTTTCGGGCTTTTGCTGCCGAGCTGAAGAATTTTTAATTTATTTTTGGAACCAAATTCACCATCAATAGTATGTATATCCAGAGACAATCGAAAGCCGTCCGACCCTCGGCTTTTACCATGTCCTTCTTGATTGCTTTGAATTGGAAGCCGTCCTGGTAAATCAGGGCGGTTTCCTTCTTTTTCATGTATATGGAACCCCGTAATCTTTTTGGTGTTTGTATATTGTAAATGTTTCAACACGTGATAAAAAAAGGAGATTAATATGTTGAAGAAAACACTTGTAATTCTGTCTTTGGTAATGTTTCTGCCGGTTGCAGCCTGCAATACAGTAGAAGGACTGGGTGAAGATACTCAGGTTGCCGGACAAGCTGTTGAAAACGCAGCAGTTGACGCCAAGAACTAAAAGGATCTGAAATGAAAAAACTTATCGCATTATCGGCTATGGCAGCCCTGCTGACAGCGGGTGTTGCACAGGCTGAAACCGTGCAGACACGCGTTGTCGAAACAACAACGATTGCACCGGGCAAAACCGTTTTGAATATCGCAGAATTGGATGCAAATAAAAGCGGCACCATTTCACATGATGAAATCGGTGAGCGTTTGTTCTATCTGTATGATCAGGATGGTAACGAAATCATCGATAACGTTGAATTCGATAAAAATCTGATGCTGTCGGTTGTTCCGGTTGAACGCGAAACAATCACAGTAGTTGACATGAATGATGACGGTATTGCCGAGGAAACATCCTTCAGCGTCGATACTTTCATGCGTGAAACGCGTTTGGCATTATTTGATGACCATGCTGACGGACTTTCTGCGCAGGATTTCATTGGCGAAGGCTTTTTAAAGCTGGACAGCAATGATGATATGGCGATTGACATGAACGAATGGAAATCAGCCTATACGCTGGGTATGAAGCCACACGATGACAGCGAAAAGTTTAACTGATCAGGATTTATAATTGATCTTAAGGGCGCCCCTATATGGGGCGCTTTTTTTATGATCTTGATTTTTTCGTTAAATTCCTTTAAATCTTATCCATATTCAAAGATTAGTAGAAAAAAACTAGGGGACAATATGAAAGCTGCCACTGCACCTTCCATGGGAAATACGATGTCTATTGATAAGATTCTGGACGATTACGCGCCAAAACCGATTCACGAAATTCTGGATAACTCAGCCAAAAAATTTGCCGACAGACCCGCTGTTTATTTTGACGGAAATGTCATTGATTATAAGACCCTTGCCTACCTTACGGACCGAGCAGCTGCCGGTTTCCAGTCGATCGGTGTTAAAAAAGGTATCAAGGTCGGATTATTTTTGCCGAATACGCCCTTTTCGATTATTGCCTATTACGGTGCGCTGAAAGCGGGTGCAACGGTTGTCAATTATAACCCCCTCTATGCAGGTGAAGAGCTAGCCTTTCAAATAGAAGACAGTGAAACCGATTTCCTTGTCACATTGGCTATGCCGATGTTGAAAGACAAGGCGGATGCGCTTTTGGGCGGTACGCGTCTAAAGCAAATCGTGCTGTGCGGCCCCGGCTCCGAAGATGTATCAGGTGATTCCTATGTGATTTGGGATCAAATGCTAAAAACCGATTCGGCGGTTGATGTACCAGCGATTGACCCCGTCGAAGATGTTGCCGTTTTGCAATATACGGGCGGTACAACAGGCACGCCAAAGGGCGCGATGTTGACCCATGCCAATCTGTATGTGAATGCAGTGCAGTTTGAAAAAGCGATGAAGGGCATTGTTGTTCCGGGTCAGGAGCGCATGCTGGGCGTTCTACCCCTATTCCATGTATTTGCTATGACGGTTGTTATGAATTGTGCGGTTTGGGCGGGTATGGAGATTATGCTTTATTCACGATTCGATCCTAAACTGTTGGCAAATGATCTGCGCGATCACACTCCGACATTCTTGCCGATGGTACCGGCGATGTTCGCTGCGATTGCCATGCACAAAGATACGAAAGAGATTGATCTGTCATCTGTAAAAATTGCCATTTCGGGCGGCGCGCCGATTGCGCCTGACGTCAAGGCGCTGTTTGAAAAAACATGTAACACCAATATTGTCGAGGCTTATGGCCTGACCGAAACATCACCTGCGGCCTCTGTAAACCCGCCGGGTGGATTGATTAAAAGCGGATCTGTCGGCCTGCCGGTTGAAGATACGGTGATTGAAATTATCAGCCTTGAAGACGGTAAAACCGTTCTGCCACAAGGCGAGAAAGGCGAGGTTTGTATTTCAGGCCCGCAAGTGATGAAGGGATATTACAATCGTCCGATTGAGACAGCAGATGTTATAAAAGACGGCCGCCTGCATACAGGCGATATCGGCTATCGTGATGAAGACGGATATTTATTCTTGGTTGACCGTTTAAAAGACATGATTTTGGTCAGCGGCTTTAATGTCTATCCGACGCAAATTGAAGCGGCTGTTCACAAACATGATCTGGTCGAAGAATGCATCGTGGCGGGTGTGCCCGATGAAAAACGCGGCGAAGCCGTGTATGCTTGGGTCAAGTTGAAAGACGGGGCCGAAATGGATGAAAGCGATCTGAAAAAATTCCTGCGTGATAAAATTTCGGCAACCGAAATGCCGCGCCGGGTCATTTTTAAGGATGAAGCGCTTCCGAAAACAGCGGTTGGTAAACTTTCCCGCAAGCTATTGCTGGAGCAAGAGGGCTACACATCCTGATCAAACATGGTGTTTTGAAAGGGTGTATTTTGGGCAACAACAAACAGGAACCTAAATGAAAAAGCATTTTTGCAAGACGGCTGCCAAGCCTGAAAAATTTTATGTTCGTTATTCCAAACCGGAAGATGCGGAAAAGATCATTAAATTCTATATGGATAACCAGCATCATAATGTGCGTATGCGCGTTGAAAAGATGCTGACCGACCGTATTGACGATGGTGATGTCGTTTTGATCGAAAACGAAAAAGGCGACATCGTCGGATCATCAGTTGTCTATCCGTTGATGGGTAAAGATGAACACGGTAAAGAAGTTGTCAAGTGGCAGGAAATCGGCACATTGCGCATTATTAAAAACGGCTATTTCGGGATGTTCAACATTCTGATTTCAGCGCAGGTGATGCGCACCATGTTGGTTGAGCCGCCGGAAGAGCGTTTTGTTGCCAAAATCAACCCGGCTGTTTGGCCGATGGCAGAGAAAATAGGCGCGACACGCTGGGCCCCGACACAGGAGGTTATCGATTCTGCGACATCGACCAAAATTCCGGTCCCGGGCAGTGGTGATCCGGCAGAAAACTGGCTGCAGGTCACACGCGAAGCCATGCCACAGGTTGCGCGATCAATGCTTCATGTCATTGAAAACCCGATGCTGAAGCATAAGAATTTTAAAGAAAACGGTGAGCAAATCGAAATCAGCTTCGAAAAAATCGATTTTATTGCCAAATTCAAAAAAGAAATTGCGGACCTCGCGAAAAAGGACTTTGGTGATCCAAATCAGGCGGATCCGAAACAAACCTTGAAAGACGTTCAGCGCCGCTGGATGAAAAGGAACCTGAGATAAACGATGAATATTCTGCCGGACATAAAAGAGAAATCAAAATCGTTCAAAGCATGGCGTCGTCAAATGCACGCGATGCCTGAACTGGCGTATCAGGAACATATGACGGCAGATTTCATTGCTGAAAAGCTTGAAAGTTTCGGTATCGCGATTGATCGTGGTATGGCGGAAACGGCTGTTATCGGAACGCTTCACGGTAAATCCGGCCCAAACGGCAAGGCGGTGGCCTTGCGCGCGGATATGGATGCGTTGGCAATGGATGAAAAAAACGGTTTCGATCATAAATCCTGCCATGATGGTAAAATGCACGGCTGTGGCCATGATGGTCATTCGGCGATGTTATTGGCGGCAGCGGAATATCTGGCCGAAAACACCGATCGTTTTGATGGCACAATCTATTTTGTGTTTCAGCCTGCCGAAGAAGGCGCCGCCGGTGCCAAACGCATGGTTGAAGAAGGTTTCTTTGATAAATATCCCTGCCAGGCGATTTACGGCATGCATAACTGGCCTGCCCTACCATTGGGGCAAATGGCCATTCGCCCGGGCCCGATGACGGCCAATAGCGATCGTTTTGATGTCGTCTTGACCGGCAAAGGCGGACATGCTGCCTTTCCACATATGAATAAAGACGTGATCGTGGCGGGATCCGCGATTGTAAATGCCTTGCAAACGATTATCAGTCGCCGCGTCAGTGCAAATGACAAGGTCGTCGTGACAACCAGTATTTTCCAAGCCGGTAGCGGCGCACATAATGTGATGCCGAACGAAGCAAAGCTTGGTGGCAGCGTTCGTACATTCGGCGATCAATCGCGCGAAGATGTTAAAAACACAATTATCGATATCGTTAATCATACGGCTGCGGCCTATGGGGTCGAGGCGAAAGTTGATTATCATTTCGGCTATCCATCTGTCGTCAATTCGCCCGCTGAAACCGATGTGGCTATTCAGGCGGCCAAGGCTGTTGTCGGTGACGAGAATGTTGATGCTGATTATCCGCATGTGATGGGGGCTGAAGATTTTGCGTTCTTTTTACAGCATTCACCGGGGGCTTATATTGCCTTGGGTCAACGCAATGATGATCATCAGGCGCAATTGCACAGCCCGCATTATGATTTTAATGATGATGCGACCCCGATTGGGGCGTCATACTGGATCAAGCTTGCCCAACTTAGTCTTTCAAGCTGATCCGCACCTGCAAAACGCTTTTATCTTGTGCTTGCGGTACTCACGTGTCTTGAATACGCTCCGTTACGGATCGCGATAAAAACGATTTTCGCTGACGGCTGGGCTTGAAACTCGAGTGAAGTGTCGAAATTAGTTTCGTTTGACGAAAATTATCGGGGGCCGTTATTCGGTCCCTTTTTCTTGGCGGCTGCGGCGCGATCAAGCGCTTCAAGGGCGGCGCGGGATTTCACCAAATCGGCAGCAAACATTTTATCGAGTGCAGGATTGCGGCCTTGAAATTTGGCAAAATTGCTTTCCAGATTGTTTAGGATATTCCAGCGGACTTTGTGGTGTTTATCAATACGTTTGCGGTCAATCAGCTGATCGTTCATGGTTGACATCCCCTCGACCAAAAATAGGCGCACCGCATCACGCTGCATAACCGGATCATTGCTGGGTTGACCCGCCATATATTGAATTAGATCAACGGCGGCATTGCCCAACATTTCACGGGCCATGGTTTCACTGACAGGTGTTTTCAGGATATCTTGTTTTGCCGGACCCAGCAGGGCAACAATAACCGATGCTTCGCTGACATGTTCTGTTTCCGATACCAGAAGGCGCGCGGCACGCACAGGCTGGTTCAGCATAAAATTCTTGATCCCTTTGTCTTTAAAGATAGCCATATGTGTATCCAGCCATGCTTTGCAAAGCTTGGTTGCATTTTCAAATTTATCGCTTTGCGGCAGGCGCGCATCTTCATATTTGAAGGCATCAGACATACGGATTCTCCCTAAAATTTTGATATCGTTATATATATCATGTATGGGGAATTACGCAAGCTTCGAGATCAGCGCTATCTTTTCAGCGCGAGACAAGGATTTTATCTGATATTCGCGTTTTGATGCCGATGACCGGCAGGGGTATGATTCTTGGTAGACCAGTTGAAAGGGCGCGCGGTTTTTGGTGTATTTGGCGCCGGTGCCGTCATGATGCTGTTTCAAGCGGCGATCAATGTCGGTTGTGATCCCTGTATAAAGCGTATCATCGCCGCAGCGCAATATATAAAGATGCCAGCTTTTCATTCGCTATCAGTAATCAGGTTTTTCATACTGCCATCATGATGCCTATAGTGGAAATATGGTTCCTCCGATACGGCATCAAGGCCGAATACAATCTGATCCTGGCCGTTACTATCTTTTAAGATGACGGTCGGAACATCATTAGGGCCATAAAGCCGGTTTAAGAGCCGCAGATTCTCTTTGCGGTCATTCAAGCCGAATAAAGATTGCCCTTTTTCATTCCCGACAGAATATGAGCCCATCTGCGCACGTAGTCCGCCGTTTTCATCAAACAAAAAAAGCCCGCCATTATTTTCATGACTGCCAATAAAGACTGTTCTGTTCTTAAAACCATTATAGTAATTGTGCACATTATTTGATGTTTTTGTATGCGCGGGTTTCGTATTAATCAAATCGGCTGTCTTGTCGATAAAATTATCAAAAAACCATGCGCCGAATATACCACCTAAAAAAGCGACGACAAAAATATTGATGATTTGTGAAAAGACAATAACGTTATTCATTCATATCCCCCTAAATTCACTAATAGAATAGGGGATTATATTCCGGGTTCAAAATATATTTTTCTTAAAAATTAAAATTGACGCGCGTATTTTGCGTGGCGGATGCCTGCAGTTCGGGGGCTGTTACGCCATAACTTCGATCAAGCAGCGGGGTTAATTGCGGGGCAATAACAGATTTGAAAATCTGGGTTGTCAGGCCACTGGTGAAATTATAGCGTGCGGCGTCCGGCCCCTCAACAAAGGCGGTCATCGATCCGTAAAAACGATCATCAATTGTATAGACGATGGTGGCGGTCCGGCTTTGTACTTCGGATGTGCCGTCTGTATTATGCCTGCGGTTATCGCCGGTTCCGGTCTTCATACCGACAGACAGGATTGTACCATCGCTGAGCGACACACTTTCAAAAGCGCGGCGTGCGGTGCCGCGTTCAACCACATTTTGCATTTCAGCTCGTGCCAGACGCGCGATTTCAACAGGCAGAACCCGTACAGCTTCACGATCGCTGGAGGCGAAATTCAATTCATACGGCGTATTTGTCGCAAAATTAATATCGGTAAATTTGATGGAAGGCATCATCATGCCATCATTTTGCAAAATTCCGGCCAGCGTCGAAAGGGCGGCAGGTGTATCGCCGGATGACCCCAAGGCCGATGCATAAGACGGCACCATACGTTCGAACGGAAAGCCGAGATTTTGCCATGATCTGTGGATATGTTCAAAGGCGTCACGTTCCATCATGATGCGTATACGGGTGTTTTGCGCGCTTTGATTGTTTGAATCAATGAGCCATTGGTAGATTTCGATGCGTTCACTGGCGGATGCGATTCTGGATTCAGCCCAGCTGCTATCCGGGTTTTGCGCCAGATGTCCGGCAACCCATAATGTCATAGGGTGGATTTTAGTCAGCCAGCCGCGATCATTCCAATTATGTTCGCCTGCCGCATCATAAAGGCTTTGGTAATTTGTATTATCGCCGCAGCTTGTACAATGTTCACGGACGAATGATTCCATATCCTGAACTGATCCATCAGGGTGGACAGAACGATAGACCGCTGCAAGGGCTGCGTTTGATTTGCGTGATTCCGATGCCAGTTGATTCAGAATTTCATCAGGTGATTTGTCCTTAAGAGCGCTCCAGCCGCGATACAGGAAGATAGAACCGTCACGATCTGCAAAGCGCTCCAGATAGGTTTGGCGGGCGGGGTGATCGGCATTGCTCAGGATTTCGGGATCGATATCCATCTTTTGATATTTGGTGTAATTGACAATGTCGCGCATAATGCGGACGAAAGGCAGGTTCAATGATCTTTGCAAAGATTCACGGACGCTGTAGGCCCCGCCGTTATATTTATTGTCAAAGTTGCTAAAACGCGGGTGAACACCGCCGCCTGTAAAGAAATCTTCATTCGGGTTGCCGCTGTATGTGCGGTCAAGCGAGGCATCCAAAATCGCCTCTAGTGATTTTTCGGTTTCAGCGTCGCCCAGATATTCCAGCACAAAACGCGTCAGATTATCATCGGGATGTAATGTCATCAGGGCCACATTACGGCGGCTTTCGCTTTGCGTGCTGTATTCCTCGTAAAGGGCTGTAATGGCCTCCATATAGGTGACCATAGTGCGCAGCTTGGCGGTTGATCCCAATTCAAGTTTTGAATCTTCGTTCAGGTTAAATGGGCCATCAAAATTATCGGCCTGAACGCGCAGAACATTGCGCCCGTCCGGCAGACGTTCGTACATCGTAAAAGTATAGGTTACATTTTGCGTCAGGTTTGCGGGCAATAAACGATAGCCGACCAGACCATGGCTTGCAGCGACCTCTGGATCTGCAATTGCGTGCAATTGTTCGGAAATTGCAGCATCAACCGGAACATCCAGTGTGGTGCGTGCGCTAATGTCATAGCGATCAAGATCGTAAAGGCTGTTCAGCCCCAGCAAACGCATCATATCGATTTGCAATGAAGATCGCGCCTTTTGAGTATTGTCGTTATCATTATATAGCGTGCGGATAGCAGACGGGTCAGCATAAGCAACACGCACACCAAGGGTTGCATCGCGTAATTCTTCGGAAATGATTCCAGCCTCGGCCAAAAGAGGCAGAAAATTATCAATACGTGTTTCAAGCAGTTCGCGGTCGCGGCGCAAATAGGTAGTCGGCATTTTAACAGCCATGACAATGCTGAGGGTTTCGCGATAGGCAATTGCCTTTTGACGCATGGTTTCCGCATCTAGACCATCTTCGTCAAGCGCCAACAGGCGGCTGACTTCTGCCGGGTCCTTGCCGAACCAGGCGCGCAGGCCATCTGAGAAACCATGGACCTCGCCAAAACCCGGAACAGCCGAAAGAGGAATGGCGTTCACATAGTTTAAAACAATATCGTGGCGGGCTTCGGTTGTATCCGTTCCATGTTCATATGCGCGTACGGACGCGGTTAACATCTGGCGAAATTTTTCAACCTTGTCACCGCTGGTCTCGCCGCCCGGCGAATGGCGGAATTTCTCGGTCTGGGTTGCAAGGGTTGACCCACCTGCGCCCCCATTTCCCATCGCACTTTGCTGGATCGCCAGAAACAGGCGTTCCCATTCAATCGCAGGGTTGCGGCGGGTATTTGAATCATTAATCAATTCGCGGTTTTCAACATACAGCAGGCTTTGCACCAATAAATCGGGCATATCGGTATAGGTTGCAAAAACATCGCGCGGAAAGCGCGCGTCATACAGAACCTGATCTTGCTGATCCAACAGTGTCAGGCCCGCCTGTGATTTTTCCTGATAAATCGGAAACAGTGATACGCCCAGAATATTGCGTTCATGCCAGTTGCCTTCGCCTGTGACATCAAAACCGCGTTCTGTCAGACGCTGGCGAATTTCAAGTGTGCGGTCATAGCCGTGGCGGACATCATAGGGGCCGTTTGCCATCGGCGCGCTGTCGGGGCTGGATTGGCGTTCCTCAGAGAAAAGGGTGTTTTCAGCAGCGGCCGTGAAAATCAGGGACTGCATGAAAGACGTTTGCATTTCAACGATGCTGCCCACCGTTAAAACGGTCGAGCCAAGGGCAACGGGATAAAACCATTTCGGTGCCTTTTTCAAACGTGTTTTGATTTTTTTTGTGTCGACCTTTTGAATGAGGGGTCTTGGATCCAGCTTTTTGACAACGGTTTTGGAATCAATTTTCCGGGCGGCTTCGGAAAATTTCGTAGTCAATGCTTTGATGCCTTTGTTGTTGTCAGACATTACGTCGGGACATCCTTCGGTCAATTAATCTTGATTATGGGAACCAGCTTACCATAAAATCCGTGGCTTGCAAATGAAATTTCCTTAAAAGATAAAGAAATTTCGGGCATTTTTATTTCAAATTTCTAAACCATTAAATAACAAGCGTTTTTCGCGATATTGTTTTTATCATAGGTTTATTGTCATTTGAAAATTCAGGGAGATGTTGCAATGCAAGTACAGAATCACTTTGGCGATCAATATGGGGGGAATTGTCAAATATTACAGCGTATATTGTTGCAGTTATTCCGATACGACAGTCATTATTTAAATGGCTGCGGTCTAGGATTCGTTGTGGGCTTGCGCGCCTTAACCCATTTTATAATGGCTTTTTGCGCATCATTCATATTTTCGGGCATCTCAAAGGCAAGGCGGGTAAGGTCGCCTTCGGTATCTATGTCGGTAAGGGGCGCCAGATGCGCGGCAGGTGATGGTAGCGATTGTTCAAGCTGCGACAGGGTTTTTTCGGTGCTCCATTCGATATGATCCCAAACGGCGGCATCGGTTTCAATGCGCCCACCGAACAGATAATATCCGCCATCATGCGCGGGCCCGAAAACGAAGTCTTGGGTGTCAAGAGATTGGCAGGCCTGTTTAATCAGATCGACTGAAAGCTGCGGTGCATCGGCCCCGATTAAAAGGACGCGGTCATATTTTTTAATCAGGCTTTGATAGATGTGAAATTGACGTTGGCCCAGATCGCCGCCCTCAGTCCAAATGGGCGTCAGACCTTGCCACAGGTCATGACCCAGCGCTTCCTGTTCCCCAACCGCCCAATAGCCGTCGATGTCAGATGACATTACGGTGCTTTCAATCGCTTTTAAACTGAGGCGATAGAATTCCATCGCGGCATCCGTGCCTGTTGTCGCGGCAAGGCGCGTTTTTAGCGGTGTGAAACCCGGCGTTTTAACAAAAATGGCAATGGCAGTCTTCATAGCGGTGTCCTTAAAAGTTGTATCATATGATAGAGGCGCAGGATTGTTAATTTCAGCCAGCCACGTTCAATATATTTACGGGCGCTGGTTTGCAATTTTGACGGGATACGTGACAGCGTGACGCCGCGTTTTTTTGCGATGCGGATATGCAGCAGGTCTTCCCCCATAATGGCATCTTCAGGATAAGGACCGATTTTATCAAATGTTGATTTCGACATGCAAAACCCCTGATCGCCATAGGGCCAACCGAACAGGCGCGATCTGACATTTGCGCCGATGGCATTTAATCTCGCCATTCCGCCCTCGGTAAATTGTAAATCAAAATAATGCAGGGCATCAGGATTTTGCGAGACGGCTGTCAGCAATTTTTCAATGTTATCAGATGTCACGCGGCTGTCGGCATGTAAGAACCACAGAAATTCGCGCGTAGATTTTGCCGCGCCTGCATTCAGGCTTTTGGCGCGTGCACCCTGTTCGGAAATTATGATTTCAAAATCATAATTTTTCAAATCATCCAGCAATTGGTGATGCGCAGTTTCACCGGCTGCAACGGGAATAACAATGCTGATATGTTCAGGGGTGCAGGGCATGCCGCTCGTTTCCTTTTCAATTTACGGTGACATCTTGATTATATTTATGCAACAAAATTTAATTACAGTGTAACCTTTACAGACATACGCCCGTATAAAAGAGTATGAAGATGAAAAATTTAAAACGATGGTTTCCTTTGGTTATTCTGGCTGGCTTGATGGCAGCGGCCTTTGCCAGCGGGTTGCATCATTATATATCGCTGGATGCTTTGCAAAATAACAAGGAGGCGTTATTGATGAACGTCAGCGCCAAACCTGTTTTAAGCGCGCTGGCCTTTATAGGAATATATATTGTTTTTGTGGTCTTATCCTTACCAGCCGCAACATTACTGACGCTGGCGGGCGGGTTTTTATTCGGACCGTGGATTGGCACATTCTATGTTGTTCTGGCGGCAACCATCGGAGCGACGATTGTCTTTATGGTGGCGCGCACATCGCTGGGTCAAACCTTGCGTGAAAAAGCAGGCGGCCTTTATAAACGTATCGAAGCCAATATGAAGGATAACGCGGCCGGCTATATGCTGTTTATGCGTCTGGTGCCTTTGTTTCCGTTTTTCTTGGTTAACATCGTGCCGGCACTGTTTAACGTTAAATTGCGTACATATATCTGGACGACATTTTTCGGGATCATGCCGGGTAGTTTCGTCTATGTGAATTTGGGTGGCCAACTGGCGGATATTGAAAACCTGAAAGATATGGTATCGGCTGAAACGTTGCTCGCATTCGGCCTATTGGGTTTATTCGCATTGATCCCGACCCTTTATAAACAATTCAAAAACAGAAAGACACAATCATGATTAAAACAGATATTTGTATTATTGGTGCTGGCTCCGGCGGTTTGTCCGTTGCGGCGGGTGCGGCGCAGCTGGGTATGAAAACGGTTTTGATCGAACGGGCGGAAATGGGCGGCGATTGTCTGAATACGGGCTGCGTGCCGTCCAAGGCTTTGCTGGCGGCGGCCAAACGTGCCGAGGCACATCGCAAATCGGACATTAAAGGTATCAAAGCGCACGCGCCTGAAATCGATTTTGCGGCGGTGAAAGATCATGTCTTTGGCGCGATTAAAACGATTGTACCACATGACTCGCAGGAACGCTTTGAAGGACTTGGCGTCACCGTTATTCGCGAGAGCGCCGCCTTTATTGATGCGAAAACAGTCAAGGCAGGGGATCAGACAATCAGGGCGAAATATTTTGTGATTGCGACAGGATCCCGCCCGATGGTGCCCGATATCAAGGGCTTGGACAAAAGCAAGGTTTTGACGAACGAGAGCATTTTTAACCTCCGCGAAAAACCCGAACATCTTTTGATTATAGGCGGTGGGCCGATCGGTATTGAAATGGCGCAAGCACATAGGCGATTAGGCTGTCAGGTCAGTGTTTTTGACCGCAGCGAAATTCTGCCGAAAGATGATCGTGAAAATGTAAATATCTTGCGCGGTATTTTAAAAGAAGACGGTATCAATATTCATGAAAACGTGAGCGTCAATTCGGTCGAACATAGCGCCAATGGCGTTACGATTGAAATCGAACAGAATGGCAAAAAACAGAAAATCAGCGGGTCACATATTTTGGTCGCGGCGGGCCGCGTGGTGAATACGGACAGTTTAAATCTGGAGGCTGCGGGTGTTGAATATACCGCCCGTGGGATCAATGTTGATGATCATTTAAAAACATCAAACCGCCGCATTTTTGCGATCGGTGATGTTGCAGGCGGGCCACAATTTACACATGTCGCGGGGTATCACGCAGGTGTCGTTATTCGTCAGGTCTGTTTTAAAATGTTCTGGGCCAAGGTTGATTATACCGCCCTGCCGTGGGTGACATATTGCGATCCCGAATTGGCGCAGGTCGGCTTGACCGAAGATGCAGCGCGTTCGAAATATGGTGATGATATCAAAACGGCTGCTTGGCATTTTGATGAAAATGACCGCGCAACCGCCGAAAATCGCAGACAGGGTCGCCTGAATGTTGTGACAGATAAAAAAGGCAAGATTCTGGGTGCATCAATGATCGGCCCCCATGCGGGCGAGTTGATCGGGCTGTGGGCACTTGCGATTTCAAGCGGTTTAAAAATCGGTGCGATCACAGGCATGATTGCCCCCTATCCAACGTTTGGTGAAATCAGCAAACGGGCTGCGGGCGCGTGGTATACCCCAACATTGTTCAGCAATAAAACGCGGCGGGTTGTTGGTATGTTGCAAAAAATCATGCCGTTTTAAGGCGTATAAAAAAGGCGGCCATAATGACCGCCTTTTCTTTTAACCGCCTTTTATATTATCCGCGGTCTTGATTCATAACCTTTGTCCAGGCGGCGACGAAATCCTCGACGAATTTCTTTTCAGCGCCATCATAGGCATAAACTTCAGATACGGCGCGCAATTCGCTGTTTGACCCGAAGATCAGATCAACAGGGGTTGCGGTCCATTTTTCAGCGTTGCTTTTCGCATCATACCCACGGTAAAGGCCAACCATGCTGTCGTCCTTTTTCCATGTTGTCGACATATCCAGCAAATTGACAAAGAAATCATTTTCCAATTCATTCGTATTGTCGGTGAAAACGCCGTGCTTTGATCCGTCAAAGTTTGCGCCCAATGTGCGCATACCGCCGATCAGGGCTGTCATTTCAGGTGCAGACAGGTTTAACAATGCCGCGCGTTCAACCATTTTTTCAGCGGGCGAACGATCGTTGCCTTTTTCAAAATAGTTGCGGAAGGCGTCAGATGTGGGCTCGAGGAATGCAAAGGATTGAACATCGGTTTGATCCTGCGTCGCATCTGTACGGCCCGGCGTGAAGGGCACATCAATATCGTGACCGGCGTTTTCTGCTGCTTTTTCAATCGCAGCAACGCCGCCCAGAACGATCATATCTGCCATCGAGATTTGAACGTCGCTCTGACCTTCGTTAAAGTCATTCTGGATTTTTTCCAGCGTGTCCAAAACCTTGTTCAGCTCGGCCGGGTTATTGATGTCCCAGTCTTTTTGCGGTGCCAGACGCAGGCGCCCGCCATTTGCACCACCGCGCATATCGGTATTGCGGTAATTGGCAGCGGCCGCCCAAGATGTGCGAACCAGTTCGGAAATTGAAAGGCCTGAATCCAGAATCTTGTCTTTCAAACCTTCAATTTGTGCACTGCTGGCCAGTGTGTAATCAGCAGTGGGTACGTTATCCTGCCACAGCAATTCCTGATCAGGCACCATACTACCCAGATAGTTCGAACGTGGCCCCAGATCGCGGTGGGTCAATTTGAACCAGGCGCGGGCAAAGGCATCTTCGAATTCTTTCGGGTTTTCAAAGAAACGCTGCGATATTTCGCGGTACTTCGGGTCTTCCTTGAGTGCCAGATCGGTTGTGAACATGATCGGGGCGTGGAATTTATCCTCGATATGGGCGTCAGGGACCATATTGGCGGCACTTTCGTCCGTTGGAATCCACTGAGTTGCGCCCGCAGGGCTTTTCGTTTTCTTCCATTCAAAGTTAAAGAGGTTCTGGAAGTAGTTATGCGAGAATTGCGCAGGCGTCACCGTCCACGCGCCCTCTAGGCCACTGGTAATTGTGTCGGGACCTGCACCAGATTTATAGCTGTTTTTCCAGCCAAGACCCATTTCTTCCATTTTAGCAGCTTCGGGTTCAGCGCCGACATATTTTTTCGGATCGGCTGCGCCGTGCGCCTTACCGAATGTATGTCCGCCTGCGATCAGGGCGACGGTTTCCTCGTCATTCATTGCCATACGGCCGAATGCTTCGCGGATAGCGGCGGCAGCGGCCAGCGGATCGCTGTTTCCACCCGGGCCTTCCGGGTTAACGTAGATCAGACCCATTTGTGTCGCGCCGAACGGCTTTTCAAGACGGCCATCGGCATCACGGCGTTCAGCACCCAGCCATTCGCCTTCGGGGCCCCAATAAACATCTTCAGGCTCCCAGCCATCTTCGCGGCCACCGGCAAAACCAAGGGTTTTAAAGCCCATCGATTCCATCGCAACCGTGCCGGCCAAAGCCATCAGATCGCCCCATGAAATTTTCTCGCCGTATTTTTGTTTCAAGGGCCATAACAGGCGCGTTGCCTTATCAAGGTTTGCGTTATCCGGCCAGCTGTTCAGGGGCGCAAAACGTTGCATACCGCCATCGGCGCCGCCGCGGCCGTCAGTCACGCGGTATGTTCCCGCGCTGTGCCAGGCCATACGAATAAAGAACGGACCATAATGACCGTAATCGGCAGGCCACCAGTCCTGTGATGTTGTCATCACCGCTTCCAGGTCCTTTTTAACCTCGTTCAGGTCAAGCGACAGGAAGGCAGTTTTATAATCGAAATCTTCGCCCATCGGGTTTGATTTCGGCGCATTTGTGCGAAGGGGTGTCAGATCCAAGCGGTTCGGCCACCAATATTCGTTATTGATTTCGGCTTTATCGGTCTTAACTGCTGCTGCGGGTTTTTCGCTTTTTGACATTTCGCGCAATTCGGCTTTTTCCTGTGCAACGGCAGGGTGCAATAGGGCAATTGATGAAACGCCGACCGCTAGAATTGCGGTGTATAACTTGGTTTTTAAAAACATTTTTTATCTCCTGATATGAAGTTGGAATACTATCTGTACGATAAAAAGGATAATGAAATGTTGATAAAAAGAAATAATATTATTTCTATTGGTCCGATAGGTTTTTATTATGGGCGCAGCGTTTCGAACAATAGATAACATTATCCCAATCGCGTTCCCATTTTTTGCGCCAGGCAAACGGCTTTTTGCACACAGGGCATATTTTTGTTGGTAGATTTTCTTTTTTATGGGCCATAGGTCATCATAACAGAATAAAGCGCAAAGTCGCCCCGCAAATATACCTTGAAATATATTCCAAAATACATTGACATAATTATTGAAATTTAGTAGTTATTTTTATAGTTTATTAATATACAAGGTCACTTTGTCATGAAAAAAACAAGCCTGAAAAGTAAATTCCGTCAATTCACCGCACGTCGCGTGCCGGATAATCAACGCGTTCACATTGGTGTGCACGGCAGTTCCGTTGCGGGTATTGTGGTGGGCGTGCCGCTGACATTTGTTGATGGAGGATTCACTTTCGTATCCTCAATGCTTACATTTTTTGGTACGGGAATTTCGGCTGCAGCCCATGGGGATGCCGGTGCTTTTTATCATTCAGATGCTTACAAGGGTCATTTTGATTTTAATGGTGAAAAATATTATTTGGGTAAAAACCAATATGTCGCTTTGTCCAAACTGCAGAAAAAGATAGAGGCCTCAAAGAAAAAATTTGAAAAAGCCAAAACCGATAAAGAGGCTTTGAAATATAAAAACAAAATTCAGAAATTGATTGATCATCAGAAAGACATTTTGATGACAGCGAATGTTAGAACAACGCCTGAGGTACGTACAGTCACAACGCTGGATTCGGATTATAATCTACCGAAAAAACCACAGCCAAAACCCAATTAAACGCAATCGCCGTTTTTCATCGCTTTGAAAAAGCGGTCGGCGTCGGATTCGATCATATGTTTTTTCTCGTCATCCATTTTGCCAAGCGTGCGATAGGTATGGCCCAGACGATGGTTGCCCTTTAACCGGTCCTGATGACGGATAAAGAAATCCCAGTAAAGATAATTGAACGGGCAGGCTTTCGGCCCGTTTTTCTTGGTAACGCTGTAGCTGCAGTTTTTGCAGTAATCCGACATACGGTTGATATAGGCGCCGCTGGCGGCATAGGGTTTGCTGGCAAGATACCCGCCGTCAGCATATAAAATCATGCCCGTCACATTCGGCATTTCAACCCATTCATAGGCATCGGCATAAACAATGAGATACCATTCATTGACCTGTTTGACATCCAGCCCTGCGAGCAGGGCAAAATTGCCCAGCACCATCAAACGCTGGATATGGTGGGCATAGGCGTTTTCTTTGGTCTCCAGAACACATTGGCGCATGCAGTTCATTTTGGTTTCGCCCGACCAGAAAAGCCACGGCAGATCCCGTTGTGCATGCAGATGGTTTTTATGGGCATAATCGGGCATTTCCAACCAATAGATACCGCGCACATATTCGCGCCAGCCGAGAATCTGGCGAATGAAGCCTTCGACCGCATTTAACGGTGCATCGTCTTCGTAATAGGCCTTTTCAGCCTTTTGAATAACTTCCAGTGGGTTTAGCAGCCCGCAGTTGATATAAAAGCTGAGGTGCGAATGATACATCCAGGGTTCGCCCTGCACCATCGCATCCTGAAAATCACCGAATTTTGACAGCCGCTCGTCGATAAATTTATTCAGCGCATATAGCGCTTGATCACGCGTGACGGCAAAAAAGAACGGTTCGATATCACCGAAATGATCATCGAATTTTTCCGCAACCAATTTAATGACATCCTGCGTGATATCGTCGGTCTGCGCGTGATAGGTTGCAGGCACGGCCATATTGTCCTTGGGGGGCTTGCGGTTTTCCTTGTCAAAATTCCATTTGCCGCCGACCGGCTTATCGCCATCCATCAGGATATTGTGTTTGCGACGCATTTCACGATAGAAAAATTCCATGCGCAGTTCCTTGCGTCCCTCTGCCCATTTTTGGAATTCTTCGTGCGTTGCAAGGAAACGATCGTCAGCTTTGATTTCGACATCAACCCCGAATTTTCCGGCCCATTTTTTCATGTCTTCCAGAACGCGGTATTCCGCCGCCTCGGTTACAATGATCTTGTCAAAATCATATTGTTTTAAAATGCGTTCGACCTCGCCCGTAAAGGACCCGGCATTATCGGCATCATCCAGTTTGGTGTAATGGATATTATAGCCGTCATCTTTCATGTCTTTTGCAAAATGGCGCATCGCTGAAAACAGAAAAGCGATTTTCTTTTTATGATGCTTGACGTATTTGGTTTCATCATGAACCTCGCACATCAGGATGACGTCATTGTCTTTATCAAAATCGCTCAGTGATGAAATATCGCGTGATAATTGATCGCCGAGTATGACCGTCAGTTTTTTCATTTATCTTTGTTCTGATCCTGATTGACAAATATCAATTCATTTGTATCAAAGCCAAGCGCCTTTGATTGCGCTTTAAAATCATCAATCACAGCCTGATCGATTTCAGGCGTGCGTGATAATAACCAAAGATACGATGTATCGGGGCCCGAGATAAAGGCATAATTATAATTGTCCTGATCCAGATCAAAAATCACGTATGATCCGTAAAAAGGCCCGAAGAATGAAACCTTAAGGTGGCCTGTTGATTTATCGCCGACGAATTTCGCTGTGCCCTCCGCACTTTCCCATTCGCCAGAGCTGACATTATAGCCCTTGTTCACAACCTTGATGCTGCCGTCTTCATTCATGCTGTATTGGGCGGTGACGTTATCAAGTCCGGCCTCGAACCGGTGATCAAGGCGCGCAATTTCATACCAGGTGCCGAGGTATCGGTTTGCATCAAAATTCTGAACAGGTTCAACACCGTCCGGTTTGCCTGTACAGGCCGCCAAAAACAGCAGGGGGATAAGATATAAAAATTTGCGCATAGATTATGTCCTTATTTTAATTTTCCTGTTTGCCAAACAGATGTTTTGAAATCGCGTTCCATGGTCCACCATCATATTCCCAAAGGCCAAGACCGATAATTTTAAAATCGAACGGTTCGAACTTTTCCTTCTCGGCGGCATAGACGGCCTTTGCGTGATCGGCTTTGACTTTGTTTTGAAAGGTAATATGCGCCCTGAATTTTTGCTGGTCCTGTGGGGACAGCCATGCATTCCAGATTTTGCAAAGGCTTGATCTGATTTCAACCAATTCAGCGTATTCAATTTGATAGGCAGATCCAAAACCCATGAACATGATATCGGTGGCGCGCGCGTTTAAAGGGGCTTGGTGGGTGCAGATGTGATCCAGATGTTTTGCAATATCGCCCGATTCTTCGCCGGGTAGTTTGTGAAACAGGGTGATATGGGCATCCAGATAGTTGCGTTCGGGCGGGAAATACCGCGTGCGTTGATCGTTGAAAAACCTTTGTGCATCGGGGTCGATCAGGGCTGTCAGGATAAGAGGTTTCATATCGATATAAATATATAACTGATTTATAGGCCTGCGCAATTAAAGCTTGACTCGGAATATTATTATGTCTAGTCTATTTTCGATAACATTAAATCGTCAGGAGTCTCGAAATGGGAATAAAATTATCAAACCCTCTAAAATCCATCTTTTTGGCTAGTGCTTTGTCAATAACCGCTGTTCCCGTATCGGCCATGGCGCAGGAAAAACCGGCAGAAGAACAAACTGTCGAAGAAAACGGTAACGAAACAACGACGACAACAACAAATGCGAATGATAATACTGCCGCACAGGAAGAAGATGTTCCGCTATACGAAATGAATTTCGAACAATTGCTGGAAAAGAAAAACGGCAATCACGCCGAAGCGTGGGAAATATATGAATTCTATCAGTTGCGCCGCATCGAACTGGATACAGGCGTTACGCAGGAAAGCGTTGATGCGCTGATTACAGAAATTGAAATCCTGGAAAGCATTGATTCAACCCGCCCCATTACACTGGTTATCAATTCAGGGGGCGGTTCGGTTTATGACGGTTTGCGTTTGATTAATGCGATGGCGACCAGCCCGTGCCAGATCCATACGCAAGTTGACGGTATGGCCGCATCCATGGCGGCCGTAATCCTGATTGCAGGTGACGAGCGTTCGGCCACGCCGGAATCGCGCGTGATGATTCATCAGGTTGCAGCAGGTGCCAGCGGGCAGGTTGATCGTATGGAGCATACCCTGAACCATGTCAATGGCTTGCAGGATGATTTGTTTGACATCATCTCAAGAAATACGGGCCTGAGCATGACAGATGTGCGTCGTTTGGCATCGCAGGATGTCTTTTATGACGGTGAAGAATCAATCCGTCTTGGCTTTATCGACAGACTGGCAGAGGGCAAGGAAGGCCGTGACCTTCGTCCGGGATCGCGCGATGTTCCAGAGGCTTATTATCCTGAAAACCGTGTGCGCGATTATTACAGAAACCAGCGCCGCTGATTTTTTTACCACTTAAGCGTATGCGCGCCGATTAATCTGCCGAACAGGCCGATAACGGCGACGGAGCCGACATAATAAACCAGAATATAAAGGGCCGAATCCTGATTGCAATGCAGGCTGTAGGCGGCGGCCATCAGTGATGACGTCAAAAATCCCGATACCATGGCCAAACGCGCAGGCTTTGTGCTGGCTGTTTTCACTAGCCAGAATTTCCACATCAGAAAATAAGCAACCAGACCGCCGATTGTGATGGTGGTTATACATTGAATAGCATAGGAAAACATCATCAGTCTGTTTATGCTGATCATATCGGCATCCTGCGCGTAAAACTGCCAGATCAGTATGCCCAGACCCAAAAGGGCAGGCACTGCATGCCATTTCTCAGGTTTCGTATCGGGGCGTGAAAGCGATAGAACGACCATAAAGGCACTGATGGCAAGAAGAACAAAGATGCCGATTTTCCATACCAGTGTACCGTTATATAGGCTTTCGGCGAAATCAACACGCAGGCCGAAGGTGCTGATCGTAAAGAAAGCACCGGCCATCAGCATGACAGAGCATAATATATAAAGACGCGCATTTTTCAGCGGGCTGACGGGTGTCAGATTATCTACAAGGCTATCGATTGAAAAATTTTCTTTTGTCATTCGGCAAGATCCTTTTCCAAGACGCCGCGCATGGTTTTCAGGCCGCGATGTATCATCACCTTGACGGACGATACGCTATGCCCCGTTTTCTTGGCTGTTTCCGCGACGGTCATTTGTTTGATTTTCACCATATCAATGACTTTGGCCTGTTCTTTGGGCACGTGCCGCAGCAAACGTTCAACATCGTGACGGGCGTAAAGTCCGCTGGTGTCATCAGCCCCTGTCAGGTTATCGTCGATCTCAAGTTCGATATGTTTCAAATTCTTACGCATATAATCTATCCATTTGTAACGGGCAACTGCCGCTATCCACGGGCCAAAAGGGCGCGAGGGCTCGTAGGTTTCCTTTTTGGTGTGAAAGGCGATTAAAGCCTCCTGCACCAGATCATCAACGGCAGCAGGGTGAATGCGGTTTGTATAATAGGCTGTCAGCCATTGTTGCAATTCACCCAAAAGCCGGCGATAGGCACTCTTATCACCCTCCAATGTTTTACGGGCCCATTCGTCCCAGTTCTGACTATTATACGTAGACATGTGCCCTTAGGTTACAGTTTGACATGTTTTTTATTTATTCTATTTGACCTTTTAAGAGATAAAAAGAAAAAGATCTTTCAAAGCACAGGGGGATCGACTATTTTCTTTTAAAGATCATAAAGGGCCATAGACCGGTGACAAAAACAAAAACAGCCATTATTGGCAGCGGAATATCGGGGCTGGGCGCTGCCTATTGCCTGTCTAAAACAGATGATATCACCGTTTTCGAAAAGAAATCCTATACAGGCGGGCATGCCCGCACGGTGGATGTCAAAGATGGGCAAAATGTTATTCCGGTCGATACGGGCTTTATCGTTTTTAACAAACAGAATTATCCGAATTTTCTAAAACTATTGAATTATTTTGACGTACCCTATGCCAAAAGCAACATGTCCTTTGGGGTCAGTATCGGTAGGGGTGCGGTTGAATATTGCTCGAAACATATTCTGGCGCAAAAACGCAATCTGCTGCGTCCCGCCTTTTGGCGCATGCTGGCCGATATTATAAAGTTCAATAAAAAATCGCACGCATTTATCGATGGGCCGGCCAGTGATATTTCGCTGGGGGAATATCTGGACCAGATCAATATGGGCCCTTGGTTTCGTAACTATTATATTCAGGCGATGGGCGCTGCGATCTGGAGTTCATCGACACAATCAATTCTGGATTATCCCGCCAAAACCTTTTTGCAGTTTTTTAATAATCACGGCCTGCTGGCGACAGATAATCATTTACAATGGTATACGATTTTGGGTGGCAGCCGCAGTTATGTCGAAAAACTGAAAGATAGCATCAATCAAAATATAAAATTGAATTGCGGGGTCAGCGAGGTATCACGTCAGGATAACAAAGTGATTATCCTAGATGAACATGGTGTCAGTCATGAATTTGACCGTGTCGTTTTTGCAAGTCACGCCGACCAGACCGTTGCAATGGCCGATGATTTATCAGCACGAGAGCTTGAAATTCTGTCGGCCTTTAAATATCAGCGCAATAAAACAGTGCTGCACAGTGACCATAGCTTTATGCCGAAACGTAAAAAAGCATGGGCCAGCTGGGTTTATTTGTCTGAAGGTTTGAAGGGTGACGCGCGCGTATCCCTGACCTATTGGATGAATAATTTGCAGCCGCTGAACACATCGCTGCCGATTTTAAATACGATGAATCCCGATCTGGACCCTGATGAATCTACGGTGCAGGACCGATGTGAATTTTCGCATCCGCTGTTCAATCACGATGCTGTCGAAAATCAGCACAAGATCAATGATATTCAGGGTTTGGGAAATTATTGGTACTGTGGGGCGTGGCAAGGCTATGGCTTTCATGAAGACGGGTTGAAAAGTGCGCTTGAAATGGTGCGAAAGATGGGTGGAAGAATTCCCTTTGACGATGCATCAGATCATTGAAACCAAAGTTATGCATGCCCGCCTGTTCCCGAAGGTCAACAGGTTTGCCTATAAAGGCTATTATCTGGCGCTGAATTTGGATGAAATGGATGATTGTCCGATTGCGGTTAACCGCGTATCTTTTCTGTCTTTTCATACCAAAGATCATAAGGCTGAAAATGCATTGGCTTTAAAAGAAAATATCAAAAAAACGCTGGCCGCATTTGATATTCATTTAGACGGAAAAATTATTCTGGTCTGTATGCCGCGCGTGGCGGGTTACGTTTTTAACCCGGTCAGTTTCTTTTTATGTTTTGATGACCAAGATCAATTGCACGCCTATGTTGCCGAGGTGCATAACACATTCGGCGAACGGCATTTTTATGTCTGCGCCCACAAGGACGGACGCGTGATTTCAGATAAAGATATTTTAAAGGGGCAAAAGGTTTTTCATGTTTCGCCGTTTCTGGAACGCGAGGGGCATTATCAATTCCGCATATCATACGCTGGCGATTCAGCCGGGTTCTGGATTGATTATTATGATGCAGACGGGAATAAAAAGCTGATCACATCGCTGCTGGGTAAACGAAAGCCGATGAGTAAAAAAACATTGATGATGGCTGGTTTTAAATATCCGTTCATCACGCTGAAAACGATTTTGCTGATCCATTGGCAGGCGGCAAAACTATGGTTCAAAAAAATAAAATTTATTCCGAATCCGCCGCAGTCCGACCCGAAGGTAACAGGAACCATGGATGATGCAGATCGTATGAAGAACGACGAAAGGGAAACCGATGCATAAAAATTTTCTATATATTATAATGGGGCTGCTTTTATTTCTGGGGGGCTGTGATATGTCGCATAATATTAAAAATTTCAAAAACCAAACACCGGCCATGGATTTTCAGGCCTATTTTACAGGGCCTGTGAAAGCCTGGGGCATGATACAGGGCCCGACGGGCAAGATTAATCGCCGATTTACCGCTGATCTGGTTGGTACATGGCAGGGCGAAACAGGAACGCTGGACGAAGTTTTTTATTTCAATGATGGCGAGGTGATGGAACGCGCCTGGGAGATTTCGCGCCTTTCTGAAAATACATATAGTGCAACCGCAGATGATATCGTTGGCACAGCCTATGGTGAAAGTGCCGGCAATGCCACAAACTGGAATTACACCATGAACCTGCCGGTGGGTGACAAAACCTATAAGGTCGCATTTGATGACTGGATGTTCCTGATGGAAGACGGCATTGTAATCAATAAAGCCAAATTGAAAAAGTTCGGCTTGCCTGTCGGTGAAATGACGATCTTCATGAAAAAAGGCGACACGGCGACGGGTGCGCAGGAATAAATAATATGTGGCAGGGTTTTTCTGATCATATGAATGTTGTGATTATCGGTGCAGGCGGCGGTATCGGCCGCGCGATGATTGAAAATCTGTCTGGACAAAGCCAAATCAAAAAAATCTATGCCGTCACGCACAGATCAAAAATCGAAAAGACCGACAAAATCATTCCACTGACGTGCGATATTATAGACGAAACCCAGATAAAAGAAATGTGCGCCGCGATTGATGGACCGCTGGATCTGATTTTGATGACAACAGGTATGCTGCACGATGATAAAACCAAACCTGAAAAAAGCCTCAGCGATATCAATATCGACAATCTGGAGAAATTGTTTCGCATCAATTGCTTTGGTCCGGCGCTGGTCGTAAAACATATCTGCCCGCTGTTAAACAGGGATCATAAATCTGTCTTTGCAGCCCTGTCGGCACGTGTCGGCAGTATATCGGATAATCATTTGGGGGGCTGGTATTCATACCGTGCATCTAAAGCGGCGCTGAATATGATTTTGAAAACGACATCCATCGAGGTTGCGCGCAAGAATAAAAACGCGGCTGTCATCGGCCTGCATCCGGGCACGGTCGATACGCGCCTGTCAAAACCCTTTCAGGCGAATGTGCCGGATGGTAAATTATTCACGCCCGAATATGCGGCAGAACAAATGCTGAATGTCGTCAAAAATGTCAAACCTGATGACAGCGGTCGCCTGTTTGCCTATGACGGCGAAATCATCGAATTTTAGGAACGAACATGAAAAAAATTTTATCGGCTTTGATTATCAGTTTGAATGCGGTTTTATTATCGGCGTGCTCGCAAGGCGCATTTTTTGCCGCGAACCTGCCGCAATATTTCAGTGATGTCACAATCAAACAGAATGTGGCCTTTGGGGATAAACCGATTGAAAAACTGGATATCTATATTCCTGAAAAGGCTGATGATAGGGCAAAACCTGTCGTTGTCTTTTTACACGGTGGGCGTTGGGCGGATGGGACGAAAGAAGATTACCGTTTCGTCGGTTTGAAAATGGCGAAATATGGGTATATCACTGTTATTCCCGATTATTCGAAATATCCCGATGTTAAATTCCCCGTTTTTGTCGAGGATAGCGCCAAGGCGCTTGCCTGGACGCATGATCATATTTCAGAATATGGCGGTGATACCTCTAAAATCTATTTGCTGGGTCACTCATCAGGCGCACATATCGCGGGACTGGTCGCGGCGAACCCCGAATATTTGGGTGCTTTTGAAAAGGATCGAAATATAATCGCAGGTTTTGCGGGCCTTGCGGGCCCCTATGCCTTTGTACCCGAAGAAGAAGATTTAAAAGATATGTTCGGCCCGCCTGAACGTTATCCTGAAATGCGGACCAATACATTTATTGACGGCAAACAACCCCCTATGTTGTTAATGCACGGCAATGATGATGATCTGGTGTCAACGCAAAACGCCTACAAGGTTCAAAAGGCTGCGGCAGAAAAGGGCGGCGAAGTGATCGTGAAAACCTATGATGGGTATGACCACACAGATCTGATGCGTGATTTTACCTGGATCGGGTCTGAAAAATCGCCTGTTATCCAAGATATACTGACGTTCTTGAAAAAATAAAAAGTCTTCTTAATAAAACCTTATAGTTTTTACATATATAATTAATATACGTTTTTATGGCCGAGGAGATTGAGCATGGGTATACCGCAGGGAACGAAAAGAGCAAGAGCGTATTGGGCGGCAAAAGCATATACGTCAGGGCTTCCCGAATCAGAAAAAAAGGGGCCCTGTATCATAGTTGCAAAAAGGTAGAAGAAAGGTACGAACAAACTGAGCCCGTAGTTTTTGGGGCCTGTTTATTGGCTGTTGGCGGCATTGCGGGGGTTGCAGCCTTGCAATATAGTGCTTTAGGAGCGAATATGATTGATCTTGTTAATAGTATATCACCAACCGCGGCATTTTTAACCATGGGCGGTGTCGCGGCGACTGCCGTAGCAGCGAATTTTGAAACGGTTATAAAAGGCGTAGGGCTAGCCGCTTTACACATGGAAACACTTATAATTGGTGATGATTATTTTACCGACGCCTATGACAAAATGGAAAGAGAAGACAGAAAAGATAGCCTTAAACACAAGGGAATGGCGGAACATTTCAAAAGCAGATTTTTTGAAAACGAGCTTGTTGAATATGGTGGCAATATGTACGAGATGAAGCCATGGGAGGTCGACAAACTCAGTAAAATGGTCAGGAACCTTGAGGAGATTGATTACGGACTTGAAACAGGGAATAAAATTGATCCGGAATCATTTAACATTAAAGAAAATGGTGAACTGAATGGCTTTAAAAAAGCCTATTACGGTATGATGAAGCCCCGATACGAGAAAAAAATTGAAAAATTTTTGGAGGCACACAGACCTAAAGTTGCTCCGAATAAAGATCAACAGGATAATGCTAGGCATCTGCAAACAAGACGCCCGAGCCATGGGCTGAAAATGTAAAATTATAATTTATTGATAAAACGACGCGCGTCGTTATATTTAGCAACAGGAAATTTCTATGTATAGACCTTGTTGCCCATGTTCTCTTTTGTAAAAGTATCAGACGTTCCATCAGCAAAAAATGCGGAATTGCCGAACAGGCTTTGGGCGTTTATTTGGTATTTTGCCCGTCAGGCCAAGGGCTCGTTTTTGACCATGATGATCCTGATGGCGGTTTCGACAACCTGCATGTCGCTGACGTCCTATTTTATCAAAATGTTTGTCGATACGCTGGGGGCAGATCAGGCGCTTGAAAATATATGGGGCGATATCCTTCGCATCGCGATGGCTTATATTTTGGTGTGCGGGGTCTTGCAATCGGTTTTATGGCGTGTGGCGACATATATAAAGGCGCGGACAGAATCAACCTTTACCAACATGGTGCGCCGCCAGTTGGCGCGCTATATGAATAAACATTCATACAGTTATTTTCAAAATGATTTTGCGGGTCGCCTGTCCAGTAAGGTGATTGAAACGCCCGGCGCAATCAGAACGACAATCATAAATATCATTCATAACATTCTTTATAATTTTGTCAGTTTTGCCGTGTCGTTCTTCCTGTTGGCGTCTGTGGGTATGGACCAATTGCTTGTGATGCTTAGTATCTCTCTGTTTTATGCAGCCACATTAAAAATATATCTGCCGCAAATAAAATCGATGTCGAAAACGGCCGCTGATATTAGAAGCCACATGCGCGGTCATTATGTTGATATTTTAACCAATATCGTCAATGTGAAATTATTTTCACGCGATCAGCACGAGGATTCCCACTTTTTAAAGTCGCTGCAAAAATCATCCGATGGATATGAAGCGCGTGATCTGAAATTTTTCGATTTCATGTGCAAGCTGGATACTCTGATGAAAGCGGTCTGGGTGATCCCGCCGGCCTTTGCGATGTATGCCTGGTATCAAGGTGCAGCCACAACAGGTGATATTGCCATGGTTCTGGCGCTGTCGGTGCAATTGGGCGGTAATATGTGGGGATTTACATTCACGCTGTCGGGATTTTTTGAAAGTCTGGGCGAGGTTGAAGAGGGTATGGAAACGATTGTCCAGCCGCACGGTCTGGTGGATAAGGCGCGCGCGAAAAAGCTGAAAGTAAAGCGCGGTGAAATCCATTTTGATAATATTGATTTCAATTACGGCCAAGAAGCCGTTTTCAACAATTTCGATTTGAAAATTGTACCCGGTCAAAAGGTCGGTTTGATTGGCATTAGCGGGGCTGGTAAATCAACGATGGTTAATCTGTTGTTGCGTTTATACGATGTTGATAACGGGTCGATTAAAATCGATGGTCAGAAAATATCGGATGTAAAAATCGCATCGCTGCGCGAACAGATTTCGGTTATCCCGCAATCAACGCAATTGTTTCACAGATCGCTTCGGGAGAACATCCGCTATGGCGATATAAGTGCCAGTGATGAAGATGTGATAAGGGCCGCGAAAAAAGCGCATGCGCATAGTTTTATAAAAAACATGCAGGATCATTACGGTAACAAAGGATATGATGCCAAGGCGGGCGAGCGTGGCGTGAAATTGTCAGGCGGCCAGCGTCAGCGGGTTGCGATTGCACGCGCGATTATTAAAGATGCTCCGATTTTAATTCTGGATGAAGCGACCAGCGCCCTAGATAGTGAATCCGAAGCGCTGATTCAAAAAAGTTTGAAAAGCCTGATGAAAGGAAAGACAGTGATTGCGATTGCGCACCGCCTGTCGACCATCGCCCATTTGGACAGATTAATCGTTCTGGACAAAGGGCGCATTATTGAGGACGGATCGCATGCCGAATTGCTGAAACAAAAAGGCCTCTATGCGAAATTATGGTCGATGCAATCCGGTGGGTTTTTAAACCCAGATGTGGAATGATATTTTTGATGAATAATTAAGTGACAGGAGTATTTGATGGATAACGAATTATATTTAGGGTCAGAGACCGGAAATTCAGAAAACAAAATAAGCATTAACCTGAAATACGCCAATCGCCACGGATTGATTGCGGGGGCAACGGGAACGGGTAAAACCGTAACGCTACAGGGCATGGCCGAGGGGTTTTCAAAAGAGGGCGTGCCTGTATTTCTGGCCGATGTTAAGGGTGATTTGACGGGTATGTCTGCCCCATCCGATATGCAAGATTTCTTTATTGAGCGCGCAAAGACAATTGGTTTTGCCGATGAATATCAGGGCTATGGCTTTCCGATGCAATATTGGGACATCCACGGTGAAAAGGGCACACCCGTTCGCACAACCGTTTCCGAAATGGGCCCGATGTTATTGTCACGATTGCTTGATTTAAATGATACGCAGGAAGGCGTTTTGAATATCTGTTTCCGTTTGGCGGATTCCGAAGGGTTGCTATTGCTGGATCTGAAAGATCTGCGCAGTTTGCTGGTGAACATGAGCGCGCGCGCGTCCGAACTGTCAGCCGAATACGGGAATGTCAGCACCGCATCAATCGGATCAATTCAAAGAAAGCTGTTGCAGCTGGAAGATGAAGGTGGCGATGTGTTGTTCGGTGAGCCGGCATTGGATTTGAATGACTTTATCAAAACCGACCGCGAGGGGATGGGCGTTATCAACCTGCTGGCGGCGGAAAAATTGATCCAGACCCCCAAAGCCTATTTTGCATTCTTACTGTGGTTATTGTCTGAATTATTTGAAAACCTACCCGAAGTCGGCGATCAGGATAAGCCGAAATTTGTGTTTTTCTTTGACGAGGCGCATTTGCTGTTTGCTGATACACCCAAATTTCTGGTCGAAAAAATCGAGATGATCGTCAAGCTGATCCGATCAAAAGGGGTCGGTGTTTATTTCATCACACAAAGCCCCGATGATATTCCTGAAAGCGTACTGAGCCAATTGGGTAACCGCATTCAACATGCCTTGCGCGCCTTTACGCCGAAACAAAAAAAGGCGATTAAACTGGCAGCGGAAACATATCGCGAGAATCCGAATTTCAAAGTGGAAGATGCGATTACTGAAATGGCGGTTGGCGAGGCGTTGGTTTCAACGCTGGAAAAGAAAGGGCAACCAAGTATCGTCGAGCGCGTTTTGGTGCGACCACCCTATTCGAAACTGGGCCCGCTGGAGGCGAGCGTTCTGAGCGCGGAGATCAGCAAGGGTTATTACCACGATAAATATAAAGATGCCGTAGACCGGGAATCGGCATATGAGATATTACAAAAGCGTGGTGAAGAGGCCGCCATAAAAGCTGAACGAGAAAAAGGCGCGGAGCAAGAGCAAAAGGAAAAGAAGCGAACATCAAGCCGCCAGACCCCGACAGAGGCGCTGGTCAAATCTGTCCTGCGTTCCGTCGGATCACAGTTGGGTCGACAATTGGTGCGTGGGATCCTGGGTGCTTTGAAAAAATAAAATCGATTATTCAATCTTCGAAAGAAGGCGTGCGATTTCATTCAGGTCTGCTGGTTTGGCCATGTGATAATCAAAGCCGGCTTTTTCGGCTTCTCTTTTGGCCTTTGTATGGCCATATCCCGACATGGCAATCATCATCCCTTTATAGCCATCCTGGCGTAGCTTGCGAACAATCTCATAACCGGTCATACTCGGAAGACCGATATCAACCAACATAGCGTCCGGTTTAAAAGTTTTTACAAGTTTTATTCCGTCTTTACCGTTATTGGCGGTTTTTGTTTTGCAATTCAAAAACTCCAGTAATATCGGCATCGTGTATAAAAGCTCTTCGTTATCTTCGATGATCAGAACCTTTAGGTTTTCGCGTATATCGTGCCCGGCGCTTTCGATTTCATCGGTATTATAATTGATGTTGTCGTGTGACAGGGCAGGCAGTGTGACCGTGAAGGTTGAACCTTTATCATCTCCATCGCTGAAAGCTCTGATTTTTCCATCATGCAGTTCCACAAGTTTTTTAGAAAGGGCAAGACCAATGCCAAGCCCGGCGGATGCACGTCCTTCGTGTTTATATTGATAGAAAGGTTGGAAAATTTTCTTTAGAAGCTTTTGATCAATACCAAGTCCGTTGTCCTGAATTTCGATTTTGATATTCGCACCGGATTGTTTTGTCGCCAATGATATCTTGCCACCTGACGGGGTGTATTTGCAGGCATTAACGATCAGATTGGTTAAAACCTGCTCCAGCCGCGTTGCATCACCGTAAACCAGAAGGCCGGGTTCAATCGACATTTTTAATTTATGTTTCTTTTCATCAATCTTTGATTGGACCGTATTCAAAACATTATCAATCAGAGTCTCGATTTCGACAGGAGTTTTGCTGAGCTGGATCTTGCCTTCGGATATGCGGTTTAAATCCAGAAGGTCATCCAGAAGTCGCCCCATCGTCGCAACGCTGTGGCGCATGACGCCAAACAGCTTGTCATTTTTTTCGACAGTTTTTGAAAGTATTTCAATACTGCCGCTGAGTGCGCCAAGCGGGTTTCGTAATTCGTGCCCCAAAATAGAAAGAAATTCATCCTTGCGTGTGTCATTTTCACGCAGGCCCTGAACGGCCATTTGCAGGTTTTCTTCCATTTCCTTGCGGTCGGTAATATTAATCACCATACCGATCATTTTTACAGCTTTGCCGTTTTCGTATATCGTCTGGCCGGTGGCCTCGACCCAGCTGATGTTTTCGTTCAAACGGTTAACGACCCTGTATTCGGCATGATAATAACCATCATTATCCCCATTTATGGCACGATCAAGGCAATCTTTTACGTAGGCTTTATCTTCATCGTGGACGCCATCCCAGAAAATTTCCTGCGTCAGGTTTTCGTTTTGTCGTAAACCCCAGATTTCTTTGAGGCTGTCATCCCAAGTTGTTTTTTCTTTTTGGAAGTAATATTCGAAAGAGCCAAGATCGTTTGTCGTCATCGCAAGGCGTAATTTTTCCTCGCTTTCCTGTAGGGCTTTTTCACGGATCAGTTTTTCGGTGATGTCGGTGTTGGTGCCAAACCAGCTGATGATTTTACCGCTTTCATTTTTAATCGGAACGGCGCGCGATAGAAACCATCTGTATTCGCCATCATAACGGCGAAGGGGAAAGGTATCTTCCCAGGATTCACCGGCATCAATGCAGGCCTTTAAATGTTTGACGACACGGTCGGCGTGATCGGGATGATGAACCCGTTTCCATTTCCAGCCGCTGGTTTCTTGCAGATTCATACCGACATAATCGTGCCAGCGCTGGTTATACCAATTGATGGCTCCGGTTTCGTCCGTCATCCATGCCAGTTGAGAGATATTATTGGCGAGAACGCGGAATTCTTCCTCGCTTCTGAAAAGTTTTTCCTGTGCGCGCTGGGTTTTTATAGCTGCGGACAGAAAGTTTGCGACGGATTGCAAAAAGTTTGCATCATCTTTTGTAAATTCGCGTTTTTCTTTTGTATGTGCGCCGATAACACCATAGGCCGGGTCCATGTGATCAATCAGACAGCTGATACCACTGGTGACATGATGGTCCTTTAAAAGGGGCGGGCCTTTGAACCTTTTCTCTTTTGAAAGATCATTGACGATAATCGGTTCCTGCGACAGGAATGTATATCCTGCCTGCGAGCCCTGATTGTCATTGACAGTCGCCTTGCCGATCAGCCCATCGCGCCAGCCGACCCCTGCAACCATTAGAAAGTCATGTGTTTCCTTACGGTGTTCCAGGATCTTGCAATAATCAGCCTTCAGAACATGGGCAACCTGACGGACAGTCTGGTGCATCAGATCATCCAGATCAACACCACCCAATGCCATCATGCCCAGTTTTGCAACAACGGCATGCTGGTTTTCACGGCTTTCTGCGCGTTGTGACAGTTCCTTGATTTCCGTTACATCCTGAAAGACCAGAACGACACCTTCGACACGACGGTCTTCGGTGCGATAGGGGGTCACCTGACGAATAAACCAGCGCCCGTCATAGGATTGTTTTTCTTTGCGGATGGGTTGGAAGTTTTGCAAAACGGCTTTGCACTCATTTGTCAGATCCTCATCAACCAATTCACGCCCTAGTGAATAAATCGGGCGGTTAAGATCGCGTGGACCCATTTTTAAAAGTTGTTCGGCGGCGGGTGTATAGCGCTGAATTTTCAGATCGGGGTCCAGAAAAATTGTCGGCAGATCGGTGCTGGAAAAGAAGTTTTTAACATCGTCATTTGCCGACTGCAGTTGGTCAATTTTTTCTTTCAATTGCGAGTTTACAGTGCTGAGCTCTTCGTTCAGGGATCGCAGTTCTTCGGAGGATGCTTCAAGTTCTTCGTTCGCGGATTGTAATTCCTCGTTCGTGGAAAGGGCTTCTTCGTGCGAGGCTTTCAGCTCTTCGGTGCTGGTTTCAAGCTCCTCTATCGTATTTTGAAGTTCTTCCTTGGTCTCGTTCAGTTCTTGTTCCAGATTATGGTTTGCTGTTTTTTCATCAGCTTGGGTCAGTTCATTTTTCTGGTTTTCTGACAGACTGATATCTTCTTGAAAAACAATTGCGACAACCTGCCCGTCAACAAAATCCTGTTCTTTTATAGGGTGTAGATCAACACGGACTGTTTTTGCACTGTCCCCTTTTCCGAGCGCACAATGGAATGTCACCGGCGCAAAGTGTTTCTTTACCTTATAAAGCGCGCTGCGCAGGCGTGACCGCAGTGACGGATAAACCATCTGAATAATGTCGTTCCGGGGTTCACCGGCAGGGATTACCAAAAACTGTTGCAAGTCGCCATGGTTATAAAGGATGTGACCGATTTCATCGACGAGGACGGTTGCAGGAACAACGGCATCCAAAATGGATTGCCGGATCAAATCTGTTCGCGACAAGGGCTCGCGCCTGCGCGGGCTTCTTCGCGGCGCCTCTTTTTCACGGCGCCTAACATTGCTTTCATAGTGCAAATGGTCCAGCAACTGTTTTTGATTCTGGCCCGGGACCTTTTGATATATGCGCCACTTTTTTGACGTTGTTTTGAATAGGTCGCTTTTTTTACCCAGAGTTTCCGAACTGCCAAGAAAAAGATAAGCGCCTTCTTCAAGTGCAAAGTAAAACGAGTTCAAGACCTTTTCCTGGACGTTTTTTTTCAAATAGATCAAAAGATTGCGGCAGGAAATCAGATGCATATGCGAAAACGGCGGGTCCATTGCAACATTCTGCATGGCAAAGGATATCAAATCACGGATCTGGTTCTTTATTTTATAGTGATCTTCGTTTTCCGTGGGTGTGAAATATTTTTCAAGATAATCCTGTGGAATGATATTTTCGATGTTGCGTGAATAAACGCCCTTGCGCGCTGTCTTGATGGCCTGTTCATCGATGTCGGTCGCAAAGATACGAATGCCGTTATTCATTTTTTTCTGGGCCAGGGCCTCCACGAATAAAATGGCAAGGGAATAGGCTTCCTCGCCGCTGGCGCATCCGGCAATCCAGATGCGGACATCTTCGTCTTTTTCAAGATTGCTGAGGATATTGGGGATGATTTTCTGCTCGAGGATTTCAAAGGCTTCGGGATCGCGAAAGAAATCGGTGATATTGATCAAAAGATCTTCGGTCAGTTTTATACGTTCTTTATGATCCTTGCGCAATTTTTTCAGATAGTCTGCATAGGTTAATGTGTTCGTCAGGCTCATGCGTCGGGCGATGCGTCTTTGCACCGTTGCCGGTTTATATTGGCGAAGATTAAAGTCTTCGTGCGTGCTGAGGATGGCGGTGATATCTTCCAGTCCTTCTTCAAAGGACGGGGGCTTTTCATCATCATTGCTTTCCGATTGGCTGAAAGGGTGTTCAGCAAATTCTTTTAAGGCCTCGTAAATTTTCTTCACATGGAGGCTTTTGTCGACCACACCAGCATTTATCGCGCTAATCGGCATGCTATTGTATTCGGCCGTATCGGGGTTTTGCGCAATCACCAGCCCGCCGGAGGCTTTGATATGTTCCAGGCCTTTGGTTCCGTCACTGCCGGTACCCGACAGCACAATCCCCGCGCATTGGTTTTTACAGCTTTCTGACAGGGAATGGAAAAACATATCGATTGTTTCACGAGACCCCTTATCTTTTTTGTGCGGGCTGAGTTTTATGGTTTTATCTTTGATAGAAAGATATTTGTTTTCGGGAATGACGTAGATAGTGTCTTTTTCTATCTTTTCTTTGTCGGCGGCTTCTTTAATCTTGATTTTACTGTTTTTGGCCAATAGTTCGGTTAAAAGACTTTTGTGTGTAGGATCAAGGTGCTGGATAATGATAAAAGCCATTCCGGGGTTTTTCGGAAGAGTTGCAATAAATTCCTTTAGCACCGCAAGGCCACCTGCAGATGCACCGATACCAACAGTCAGAAATGGTTTTTTATCTTTTTTCATTACGTGCCGGTTCTGTCGAATTCATTCAGTATACATCTCATTTATATAGGAAGTTCCGAACGCATGATAGGTTTATTCAGGAAAGACCCTGAAACGGAGAAGACGGAGAAATGGGTTTGAAGCTATTCGATAAAGCCAAGGCTTTCGAATAAGGCCGAAATCAGGACGGCGTAATTTGTACGTTCGCGCGCCAGTTGCTGTTCGGCAGAGGCCAGAACACGCTGGGCATCGACAACATCCAGAAAGCTGATCAGCCCTTCGCGGTATAAAATCTCGGCCTGATTAAAGCTGCGATTACTGGCAGCGACCGATTTTTCCAGCGGGATTTGACGTTCGCGTGATGCTTTCAGATTCGATAGCGCCGTTTCAACGTCTTCAACAGCCAGCAAAACGGCTTGTTTATATTGTGCTAGGGCCTCGTCGGTTTCAGCGCGCGCGATATCAAGGTTCGCCTGCCTGCGCCCGCCATCGATCAATGTCTGATCAATGACAGCGCCCAAGGCCGAAAGTATCGTTTGCGCCGCGCCGGCACTGCCGCCGGTTGCCGAGATTGCAACTGCGGCACTCAGTTCGAAGGCGGGATAGAATTCGGCCTCGGCAACGCCGATGTCTGCAACGCGTTGTTTTAAATTGGCTTCGGCCGTGCGGACATCAGGGCGTCTGGAGAGCATTTCAAAAGGAATGATATCGGGGATCAATGCGTTATAGCCAGGGATATTGGCGGTCGGTTTTAACAGGTCTTCATAGGCCCCACTATATAAACCCGTCAGCGTCGCCAAACGATTGCGTGATTGCAGTAAAGATTGTTCCAGCGGCGGAATGTCGGCACGTAAATTTTCAACAGATGTAATCGCGCGCTGTTTATCAAGGTCAGGGGCCAGACCGTATTTAAAACGGCTTTCGACAATCGATAGCGTTTTTTCCTGCAAGGTGACCGATTCACGCAGCAATTCCAATTGACGCTGGTTACCGCGTAATTGCAGATATTCAGCGGCAATATCGGCGCTGACAGATAAAACCGTATTGCGAAGATCTTCTTCGGCAGCTTGAAGGGCGGCGCGCGCAGATTCAACATCGCGGCGGGTCTGCCCGAAAATATCAAGGGGCAGGGTCGCGCCAAGACCTGCAGACGCGCTGCTGGTGTTTGTCGAGCTGTTATTATTAAGGTTGCGTCTGTCCGATAGATCACCATCAATATTTGCATCAATATTTAAATTATCTGCTGATGCCGCCAGATCAATATTGCTGCGGAACTGGCGCACGCGCGCGGCATCGGCGGCAATGTCATAGTTATTTGCAATACCGGCTGCGACCAGATCATTCAGAACGGGATCGTCAAACCCGCGCCACCATTCATTCGGAATTGCCGTTTCTGTTTTATCTGTGTTCAACATCGATAGAACTTCGCCAGACAAAAATTTCGGCGGAGCATCCAATTCAGGCGGTGTGTAATCAGGGCCTACGGTACAGCCGATCAGCGGAATAAAGGCAAGTGTGCATATCAGGTGGCGGATTTTCATGATTGATCCTCCGCACGTTTTAATTGGGCTTCAAGCTCGCGGCCGGCATGGGCGCGCGCCTTAACATGCGGGGCAATCAGATGATAACCCAGCGGCGCGAGATACAAGGTAAACAGGGTTGAAAGACCAAGCCCACCGAAAACAACCCAGCCGATCGCCTGACGGGCCTCGGCCCCGGGGCCTTCACTGATGATCAGTGGCAGGCTGCCCAGAACGGTCGAAAGAACGGTCATGACAACAGGACGCAGGCGAATTTCAACACCTTCGATAATCGCCTCGTCAACGGATTTTCCCTCGTCACGTAACTGATCCATAAACTCAACCAATAAAATGGCGTTTTTCGTCATCAGGCCGATCAGCATAATTAAACCGATCTGGCTGTAAAGGTTCAACGTTTGGCCTGTTAACAGCAAGGCAAAAACCGCGGCGGCCAATCCGAAGGGGACGGTCAGCATCACGATAATCGCACTGCCTAGACTTTCGAATTGAGCGGCCAGAACCAGAAAGACAATGACAAAAGCGATGATGAAGGTGATCGCGACTTCAAATGATGTTTCCTCCAAAGTTGCGGCCTCGCCCAGAAATAAAACCGAAATGCCTGTGGGTAGAATTTCATCTGTAATCGCGCGGACATCATTCATCGCATCGCCCAGCGGAACGCCCGGTTCGATCCCGATATCAAGTTCAATCGCGCGGCGTTGGGCAACGCGGTCAAGTTCGGCGGCAACGCCCTGTTCGCGTACATTCACCATTGCGCCAAGGGGGATTAATTCGTTATTGGTATTGGTCACAAAAACATTTAAAAGATCGGCGGTTGAATTGATCGCGCCGTCAGCGGGGCTGATCAAAATAGGCACGGACTGATCATCAATGCTGAGGTCCATGACATCATAACTGTCGACCATCACGCGCAGACTTTCGGATATGCGCTGCATCGGCACATTCAGATCGGCCGCTTTTTCACGGTCGATATTAAAGGACATTTCAGGCTGGGATGTATCAAACTGGACGCGGACATCACTGACCCCATCCATGCGTTCGGGCAGTTGGGCCGCAAGGTTATCCGCAGCCTCGAGGATATCGGCATAATCATTTCCAAGCAGCGCGATTTCCAAACCACCACCCCCGCCGCCACGGAAACTGAGGCTGGAGCCCTGAATGATCCGCACCTGTGATCCGGGTATATCCGAGACAACGCCGTTTAATTGTTCGGCCAGATCCATCTGGCTGATTTCGCGGTTATCCCAGTCTTTCAGGTTCGCAATGATAAAGGCGCGGTTTTTATCCCATCGCCCTATAATCGAATAAATACTGGTAATGGTGCCGTCGTCTTTATAGGCGCGCAGAACATCTTCGACTTTGCGGGCCTGTGCGTCGGTATAGGCCAATGATGCCCCGTCAGGACCTGTCATGAAAACGCGAATTGATCCGCGGTCTTCGGTTGGCAGCAGCTCCTGATCCAGCATAAAGAAACCTGCAATACCGCCTGCGGCAAGGCCGATTGCAATCAGCACCGCGATCATTGCATGATTTAATAGGCTGCGAAGCGTTCTGAAATAAAATCCGCTGACAGCAGAGCCAATATTATCAAATCCGCCACGAATGCGCGCCATAAAGGGGCTGGATTTTGAAAGGTTCGGCAGGCGCGATGCCATCATCGGGCACAATGTAATCGCAACGAACGAGCTGATGACAACGGCGATTGCCAAAACCAAACCGAATTCACGGAAGAGGCGACCTGTTTCACCCGGTAGAAAGGCAATTGGTAAAAAGACGGACACAAGGGTAATGGTCGTTGCAATAACGGCAAAGAAAACCTGACGCGTCCCCAGAACGGCGGCGGCCATTTTTTCCTGGCCTTTACTGCGGAGACGCTGGATATTTTCAAGAACGACAATCGCATCATCGACAATTAGACCTGTCGCCAGAACCAGCGCCAGCAATGTCAAAAGATTAATTGAAAAACCAAAGGCCCAAATGGCGGCAAGCGTCCCGATCAGGGATACTGGCATGGTGACGGCGGGGATCATTGTGGCGCGCCATTGCCCCAAAAAGACGGCGATCACGACCAAAACGATGAGGACGGCAAAGGCGAGGGTGATCACAACCTCGGATAACGCGCCGCGAATATATTCGGCATCATCGGATGTCGTCACGATTGTGTAATCATCGGTGCGGTCATTGATGCGCTGAAGGCGTTCGGCAACCTCGTTTGAAATATCAATTGTGTTTGATCCTGCCTGACGCACGATACCAAGGCCGATGACCATGCGCCCATCCAGCATGGTATAGGATTCAACATCATCGGGCGCAAAATATACATCGGCAATATCACCGATGCGGACATCATCACGAATGCGAAGGCGTTCAATTTCCGGTGGCTCCAGAACGCTGGCAAAAGCGCGGACAATCAATTCCTGCCCTTCGGATTTATAACTGCCCGCGGGCACGTCAAAGCGCGTATTCTCAAGCGTTTCGATCACTTCAGATACGGCAATGCGGTATGATGACAGGCGCGCCGGATAAATTTTAACCTGCATGGCGCGGGGCTGGGCGCCATCAATCTGGACATCGGCAACACCGTCAATAGATAACAGGTCAGGGGCGATGTCTTTTTCGATCCGCTCGTTTAATTCCTGTTTGGATAGGGTGTCGCTGTAGGCCGACAGCTGGATAATCGCCTGCGCATCGTCATCGGCCTTGATAACGGTTAATTGTTCAACATCATCGGGCAGGTCGCGCTGAACACGGCTGACGGCCTCGCGGACGTCACTGGCGGCGATATTCAGATCAACACCGGGGTTGAATTCAACGCGCATGCGCATGTTGTTTTCTTCGGATGATGATTCAATGCTGCGCACGCCTGATACACGGGCAACGGCCCCTTCGACGATGCTGGTGACCTCGGTATCCATGGTTTCGGGTGATGCGCCGATATAATTTGCGCGCACGCTGACAATCGGGCGATCAACGTCCGGCAGCTCGCGGACATCAACCCCCATAAAGGCGGCAATACCCATCAGCATAATCAGAAAATTGGCAACGGCAATCAGGATCGGGCGGCGAACGCCAAGGGCTGTTAAATCCTTCATCCATCACCTTTTTGCAGGACATCGACATCTTGGTCAGGGCGCAGGCGCTGCACGCCTTCGATGACGACGTTATCATTTGGCGTCAGGCGGCCTTCGACCAGAACATTGCCGTCTTTGCGGGCCACAATCGTAATCGGTGTTTTCACAGATTTCCCCTCTTTGATCAGCCAGATATATGATCCTTCGCGTTCCCACTGGACCGCGATTTCAGGTACGGCGGCATAGGACCCACCCGGGATCACCCATTTCGTCGCAAAGGACATACCGGGTCGCAAAAGGTCTTCACTGTTATCAATATGGGCGCGCACGCTGAGGGTGCGGCGTTCGGGGTCAATGCGGCTTTCCTGTGCAGCGATCACCCCCGGGAAGCTGCGCCCCTTATAGGCAGGGGTTTCGGCTGTGATTTGCAGCATTTCAGGCGTTGCCGTATTGAGAACACCTGCCAATGATTCCGGCACTTCGAAATCAAGAAACAATAGTCTGCGGTCATCAAGATTTGTGATCAGCGTATCAGGCCCGATGCGATCGCCAATATCAACATTCGGAATACCGACGATACCGTCAAAGGGCGCTTTGATTTCGCGCTCGGCCAGTGCCAGTTTGGCCTGTTCCAGTGCGACTTCGGCGGCCTGAAAATCGGCTCTGGCGGAATCAACTTCACTCTCGGGGACGGCCCCCTCACGCACGGCATTCTCGTATCGGCCCAAAAGCGCCCGTGCATCTTTGATGCGCACGGCGGCCAGATCGACGGCAAGTTTTTCTTCGGCATTATCAAGGCGCACCAGAACATCGCCTTTGGCAACATTTTGTTGGGTCGTGAATAAAACCCCGGTTACTTCGTCAGTGACGGCGGGATAAATCTGGACAGATAAACGGGCGCGGCCTGTGCCGACAGCCTCGAAAATGCGGGTATTTTCAATTTCAAAAACAGGCTGTGTGATGACTTTGACGGGGGCCGATTGGCGTGGGCGGGCCTCGGTTTGTGATGCGCCGTTGCCGCTGTTCCATAGATACCAGCCGGCACCTGCTGCCAGGACCAGCAATAATATAACAAAAGAACGTTTCACAGAATCACCTATTTATTTACCGCAAAATCATTGTAACAAAGGATTTCCAGCCCGTCATACTTTAAACGCGCGAAATCGGAATCTAACCCGAAATCTTTTCAGATTTTAAATATTCAATCTAAAGAACCCGTTAATCTGTAGGGGTTATAATATAAAAAGAGGGGAAGTCTATAAAATGAATGATTTAATGGCGCGCCCGTAGGGATGTACGTTCGCTGTCGCTCCGTGGCGTCTGCGGGCCGTTGGCCCTTGCCGTCGAACCAATGTTCGAATGCATATGCACATGCTTTAATAGACAAAAAGGCACCTTGCGGTACCTTTTAATTTATTATGGCGCGGCGGGTAGTCGAGAGATAAAAAGTCTCCAATAAACACAATGATTAAACTATATAATGATTTATATGTTTTAAAGCTTCCTGGGCTTTCACCAAAAAATCTGTATTACTCTTGATTTCATGATAATTCGGATGAGATGACCAGATGTCTGAAATTCGATCATCAATGGCTTTGGCCTGTGCTGCTGTTTCGATACGTAGGGGGTTTTCATGATTATATCCGAGTTTCTCGGTTGGCGTGCGTAAATGTATAACAGCTTTATAACGGCTATATTCAGATAATAAATCCGATTGCATTGACCGCCAAAACTCGTTTTCATCCTCAGGCCAATAGGCGAGACCATCAAGCGTACCACGATCACAAAGTCCTGCAGCCCATTTATGCTCGTCTTGAACGAGGTTCTCCATTTCCCGCTGTATGTGCATAATAGCGCGTTGTGAAGCCCTTTGGGCTGTTTTACTTTCAAGTCGCCAGAAACCGCCTCCGAAAACAATAGATGCGGCTTCAGGTAATATAACAATATCATTGCAAAGTTCTTTACGGATGATTTCAAGTACGGCAGTTTTTCCTGCGCCCGGCCCACCCGTGATAACAATTAAATCAGTATTACCGCTAAATTGTCGACCTTTTGTGCAAGGGCGTTCACAAGTTGTTGGTTGGGTAACGGAAAGCATTTTATTTACCTACAGTGTTTTCAGGGAGACCTTTCAAAAAGGCGTTAATGTTATCATTCGTTGTCTCGATGATTTTTCTAATAGCCTCCTTTGTATAGAATGCGCTATGTGGGGTTATGATCACATTTTTGTGCTGTGCTAAAGCATGATCAAGGATAAGCGCTTCCAAATCGTTATTATCTAAAAAGCCGGTCGAAAGTAATTCTGCTTCTTCGCGTAATAGAGGTTCTTCTGGCAAAACGTCAAGTCCGGCGCCGCCAACTTTTCCGGATTCCAAAGCACCAAGTAAGGCCTTTGTATCAATAACAGAACCCCGTGCTGTGTTTATCAAAACAACGCCATCTTTCATTTGATTGAATTCTGCCATTGAGATCATGTTTTTAGTCTCGGGCGTTGCGGGAACATGTATGGATATGATGTCGGCCGTTTTTAAAACGCCACCAAACTCTTTATATTCTATATTTCGAGATGTTTTCTTAACATCGTATCCAATCACATTCATGCCAAATCCCTGTGCAATTTGGGCAACGTGATGGCCAATTGCCCCGACCCCGATTAAGCCGATTGTTTTACCGAAAAGGTCAAATCCGCAAAAATTTTCGAATAAGAATCCCCCGTTTCGTGTGTGCTGACAAGCTTCGGGAATATGTCTGCTAAGCGCCAGAATAAGAGCAAAAACGTGTTCTGCTACAGTATGTTCGCCATAAGCAGGTACATTACAAACAGTTATTCCACGCTTCTTACAGTAATCCAGATCAATATGGTCTGTACCAGTTGAACGGGTTGTAATCATTTCCAAATTCGGGAATTTGTCCAGGGTTGAGGCGTTTAACTCTGAATATATGAATGTTGAGACGATTTTAGCAGAAGCGTATTGCGTTGCATTTTCCGGTGTTAATGGCTCTGGTATAATTTTAGGCTCTATCCTGTTTTCTAGCGAATTAAGTATATTGGCTTCCCAACCTGCAATTTCAAAATAATGTATCATTATTTGTTATTGTTAAACTGATCAAAAGCGCGTAAGGCGTCCGCTGCATACATTAGAGAGGGGCCTCCACCCATATAGATAGCCATTCCCAAAGTTTCAGCGACTTCTTCACGGCTCGTTCCAATTTGAGCCAGACGCTTAGTGTGGTACCCAAGACAGCCATCGCATCGCGCAGCAACTCCCAGAGCCAAAGCAATTAGTTCTTTTGTTTTTTCATCCAGTACGTTTGTTTGTGTTGCCGCCCCGGCCATAGCGGAGAAACCCGACATTGTTTCGGGAATAATCTTTCTCAGCTCTTTTGTGTATTCGGAAATTCCGTTTATAACCTCGTTGTAATCCTTACTCATTTTTTCAGCCTTTCGTATTTCTTTACCCTATATCCCCTTATTGGAACATACTCTAGGTATTATAATTTGATTTTTATCAATTCCGGCTTTATTTCTATATTATTGTATTATACAAGGGGCTCTTAATAATAAAAGACATATAAGAAATGGCTGAAATCAATCCCAATATCATTATGTTTCTTGAAGACCTACCTTTTTTCAAAGGTTTGGATCATCAGATTATATCAGATATTCTTAAAAACAGTACGATTCACGCGTATGATAAGGGGCAAGGTATCCTGCATAACGGGGATACCGCCACTCGACTATTTGTCATTCTTAATGGTTGGATAAAGCTATACAGAACGACGGAAGAGGGGGACGAGGCGATCATCGGATTATTGACCAGGGGCGATATTTTTGGGGAGACGACTGTGTTTACAGATGGTATCCACAAGTATTCAGTAGAAGCTGCGGAAAAAAGTAAAATTATTGAGATTCCTTTAGCCCTAATGCGGAATTACGCAGAGAGTAATAATGAAATTATGTGCCGCATCATGAAATTAATGTCTCGGGAAATGCATAAATTACAGATGGAAAACGAGCACATGGTTCTGATGAGCGCGTCGCAACGTGTAGGCTGCTTATTGTTACAATTATCATCAGGAATGAAGGGTGAGGGGGGCGTTTTCTCATTTCCTTTTGAAAAATCTCTGGCCGCCGCAAGGCTGGGTATGAAACCGGAGACCTTTTCACGGGCTTTGTCGCAACTGAAAGATTTCGGTGTTTCGGTAAAGGGAAACGAGGTTTCAATAAATAGCTTCAAATGCCTTGCTGGATTTGCATGTGGTCATTGTTCGGCCGATCTCCAGGGCTGTCAGGGCGCAAAACGCAAAGAATGCCTTGGTAAGGGCTGCAATTAAGATCAGAAGAAGTTCGAATAGATTCAGAAGAAGTTCGAATAGATAAGGGGTATCCAGATCAATGATGTGGTCAAGGTTCCTTTGACACATTGATATCCAATCCACGCCCAGAACATATGTTTGCCGGGCTTTTTGAGTCTTATTTTTGATAGCATCTGTTTCATGGCCAAAGTTTAGAACGCACTTATTATGCCCGACTTGACATTTATCAAGTTGCTCACAAAATTTTCGATTATCTTCTCTATAAGTTTAATGGTGAAAACCGCAAAAACATGGAATTAGCATGGCAAACACCGCATTTGAAACACCCGTATATAATTATGATATTGTCCGTCGTTTTACAATCGCGACTGTATTCTGGGGGTTGGCAGGATTTTTGGTCGGGATTATTTTGGCCCTTCAACTTGCTTGGCCAGAATTTAACATTGAGCCTTGGTTTAATTTTGGCCGTTTGCGTCCGTTACATACCTCTGCAGTCATTTTTGCTTTTGGTGGTAATGCCTTGTTCGCGACCAGTTATTATGTCGTGCAGCGAACCTGTGGCGTCAGATTATGGAGCGATGGCCTCGCCAAATTCACATTCTGGGGGTACCAGTTCTTTATTTTTATGGCCGGAACAGGTTATCTGTTGGGCATTAACCAGACAAAAGAATATGCAGAACCTGAATGGTATGCCGATTTATGGCTGACAATTGTGTGGGTTGCGTACCTTATTGTGTATCTTATGACGGTTATTAAACGCCGTGAACCACATTTGTATGTCGCGAACTGGTTTTATCTTGCTTTTATTATCACAGTTGCCGTTTTGCACATCGGAAATGGTTTGGCGCTACCGGTTGAATTTACAGGTATTAAAAGTTATTCCGCATTCTCCGGCGTTCAAAGTGCAATGATCCAATGGTGGTATGGTCACAATGCTGTCGGATTCTTTCTGACCGCGGGGTTTTTGGGCATGATGTATTATTTTGTACCAAAGCAGGCAAACAGGCCGATTTTCTCCTATAGGCTATCCATTATCCACTTCTGGTCGCTGATCTTTATTTATATATGGGCGGGGCCGCACCACTTGCATTATACGGCCTTGCCGGTTTGGGCGCAGACGCTGGGCATGACGTTTTCGATCATGCTATGGATGCCATCATGGGGCGGTATGATTAATGGTGTTATGACCCTGTCCGGTGCCTGGGATAAGCTGCGAACAGATCCAATCTTGCGGTTTATGATTGTGGCCTTGGCATTCTATGGAATGAGCACCTTTGAAGGCCCCTTGATGTCAATCCGTTCTGTGAATTCACTGTCCCACTATACAGACTGGACGATCGGGCATGTGCATTCAGGTGCCTTGGGTTGGGTTGGATTTATCACCTTTGGTGCGCTTTATTATCTGGTACCGCGCCTATGGGGTCGTGAACGTCTCTATTCGATCAAACTCGTCAATACGCATCTGTGGGTGGCAACAATCGGAATCGTTTTGTATATCGCAGCAATGTGGGTTTCCGGCATCATGCAGGGCCTGATGTGGCGTTCCTATGATGAAATGGGTTTCTTGCAATATTCATTTGTTGAAACGGTTATGGCGATGAAACCCTATTATATTATCCGTGTTATGGGCGGTGTCCTTTATTTCGCAGGAGCCGTCACCATGACATATAACTTCTGGCGCACAATCCGTGGGGATGTCAGAAATGAAAATACAGATTTTAAAGTACGGAGCGCCGCATGAGCTGGACAGAAAAACACCAAAAACTCGAAAAGAACTCTATAGCGCTTTTGATCTTTATTATTATCACGATCATGATAGGCGGTTTGATCGAGGTTATTCCGTTATTCCGTCAAGAAACGGTGATTGAGCCCGTCAGTGGCGTGAGACCATATACACCGCTTGAGTTGATTGGACAAAACGTATATATGCGCGAGAACTGCGCTGTTTGTCACTCTCAGCAAATAAGACCGTTGCGCGATGAAGTCGTGCGTTACGGCCATTATTCACTGGCGGCAGAAAGTATGTATGACTATCCATTCCAATGGGGCTCAAAACGAACGGGGCCTGATCTGGCGCGTGTTGGTGCAAAATATTCTGATGACTGGCATACCCAGCATTTAAGAGACCCGCGTTCATTGGTGCCTGAATCGATTATGCCGACATATGAATTTTTGATGCATAAGCCAGCCAGAATCTATGACATTGATAAACATATGGCGACCTTGAAGAAATTGGGCGTGCCTTATACAGAGGAGATGATTAAACATGCCGAACATGATGCCTATACACAGGCAGCCGGAGAAGCGCGTGCAGATACCAGCGGCCTGATGGAGCGCTATGGCGAAGATGTTAATGCACGTGATTTTGATGGGCAGAAATTCACGACTTCCGAAATGGATGCGTTGGTGGCTTACCTTCAAGTTTTGGGAACGATGGTTGATTTCAGCGAAGTTGAGCAAATCGATCCAGATGCAAAACTGGAAGAGCCAGAGATGTCGGAGGAGGTCACAGAGTGATGGATTTTCTCAGCAATCATGCCGGATTGATAGGCCTTATATTTTTTGTATGTGTTTTTATGATTATGCTGGCCTATGTGTTCAGACCCGGATCAAAGCAGACTTACAAATCCCATGGCAATATCCCCTTTAAAGGAGACGATAATGGTTGATGAAAATAAAAAAGAAATTGATCAGGTTACAGGCGTTGAAACAACCGGCCATTCCTGGGATGGGTTGAAAGAACTAAATAATCCGTTGCCGCGCTGGTGGTTATGGATATTTTATATCACGATCATCTGGTCAATCGGCTATTGGGTTGTTTATCCGGCATGGCCGACATTATCAGGTAATACAGAAGGTAAATTAAAATATTCACAATATGAAGCGCTGAAAACCAGTCAGGCTGAAATGGTGCAGCGTCAAGCGGCATATATTGACCAGTTTGAACGCGCCACCTTAGATGAAATTTTGGATGATGAAGAGCTTTACGCCTTTGCCAATGCAGGTGGCCGGGCTGCTTTCAAGGACAATTGTGCAACCTGTCATGGAACGGGTGCAGCCGGGTCGAAAGGTTATCCGAACCTGAATGACGATGATTGGCTCTGGGGTGGTACGGTTTATGATATTCATCAAACCCTTCAATATGGTATTCGTGCCAATAATGATGATACGCGGGTATCCATTATGCTTGGTTTTGGTGAAGATGGTCTACTAACAAAGGAAGAAATCCAAGAAGTGGTTAAATATGTTCGGGATATCTCTGGTCAGGAATTTGAAGGGTCGACTGAAAAAGGATCTGTAATTTTTAAACAGAACTGTACAGCCTGTCATGGTGATAATGGCAAGGGTAAACATGAATTTGGTGCGCCAAATTTGACGGATGCCATCTGGCTCTATGGCGGGGACGTGGAAAGTCTGTATGAAACCATATATTATGGTCGTGCAGGTATGATGCCCGCATGGGATGGTAGACTGGATGATAATATGATTAAACAGCTGGCCATATATGTGCACCAGCTAGGCGGTGGGGAAGAGAGTGGTGAAAATGAAGAAACAGACTTCGACGCGCTTGGAGAAAAAGCCTCCGGACAACAAGCCGAATAAACCGTCTTATTTTGCCAAGCAGGAAAAGGTTTATCCCAAACGGGTATGGGGCAGGTTTCGCAAATTAAAATGGATTGCAATGATAATTACTCTTGCGATTTATTACCTGACCCCTTTTATACGCTGGGATCGCGGACCCTATATGCCTGATCAGGCTGTTCTGATTGACCTTCCTAATCGCAAAGCCTATTGGTTCTGGATCGAGATATGGCCGCAGGAAGTTTATATTCTTACAGGCTTATTGATATTAGCAGCGGTAGCCCTGTTTTTTGTTACGGCCTTGTTTGGTCGTGTCTGGTGCGGATATTTTTGCCCCCAGACAGTGTGGACAGATTTATTTGTATGGGTTGAACGCATTGTCCAAGGTGACCGTAATGCTCGAAAAAAATTGCATAATAGCCCATGGAACTGGGACAAGATCAAAAAAATATCTCTAACGCACTTTTTATGGCTTGTTATTGCATGGTGTACCGCCGGATCGTTCGTTTTATATTTCAATGACGCACCTGAGCTTGTTCTCAGCTTTTTCCGCTTTGATGTTTCTCCGACTGTATTGGTATTTATTGTAGGATTGACACTCAGTACCTATTTGATGGCAGGCTTTGCGCGTGAGCAGGTTTGCACATATATGTGCCCCTATGCACGTTTCCAATCAGCCATGTTCGATGAAGATACCCTTATCATTGGCTATGATGAAGAAAGGGGCGAGCCGCGCGGAAAGCATAAAAAAGGTGAAAGCTGGGACGGGCGTGGGCATTGTATTGACTGCACGGCCTGTGTACAGGTCTGCCCGGTCGGGATAGATATTCGCGAAGGGCTGCAGATGGAGTGTATAGCCTGCGGCCTGTGTGTGGATGCTTGCAATAACATTATGGATTTGGTTAATTTGCCACCAGATCTGATCCGATATGATACGTTGAACCATTTGGAGGCAAAGAAAAAAGGCGGTAATGAGAAGTTTAATATCTTGCGCTTGCGCAGTCTTTACTATGCTTTGATACTTTTAGCTGTTGGGCTTGTTATGCTGTATGCTCTCTGGACACGACCGCTTGTTGAACTTCATGCTATGCATGATCGTAACCCTGTGTTTGTTAAGCTATCTGATGGCGAAATTCGTAATAAATACACAATTAAAATTCTAAACAAAACGCACGATCATCATGACTTTATTATCAGTCTCAATGACTTTGAAAATGCCAGTTTGGACGTTATCGGATCAAAGGGCGTCGATAGTGAACATCTTCACGTTAAGGCGGGAGAAGTCGGCACGTTTAAAATTGCTGTAAAAGCCCCTCCGCAGGGTCAGAATTCAATAGATGCCACGCTTGAAATACTTTCACACGGTGGGGGATTGAAAGCCGAGCAAGATATTCAATTTATCAGCCGATTAGGTGGTCAATGACAGAGACGAAAATACCGTTAAGTGGTAAGAGGGTGTTACTGTATTTCATCTTGTTTTTTGGGCTTGTTGCCGCGATGGATACAATCTTTATCACGCTGGCGACAAAAACACATACAGGGGTGGTTGCGGACCAAGCTTACGAACGTGGGCTTGCCCTTAATAAATGGGAAGATGCCGCAAAGCAAGAACTCGACCTTACCTCAAAGGCTGAAATAACCTTTCAAAAAATCAGATTTCATATCGAGGATAATAATAAAACTATTATCGAAGATGCTGATGTTAAAGTGCATGGTATGTTGACAAATAACGATAAAACGGATTTTAAACTGCCTTTGAAATATATCGGAGGTGGTTGGTATGAAATTGACATGATCTGGCCGCAACGGGGGAAATGGGATTTGTTCTTCACCGTCAAAACACCTGACGGATCATTCTATAAAAAAGAAAGTTACAGGTATCTTCCGAAATGACCGAAAGTTTATCAAACGCAGTCGTCATGGTCGAAGGTTTGCATTGTGCAGGATGCATTCGCAAAATTGAGTCTGCCTTTGAAAAAGATCCAGACATTGAAACGGCGCGGGTAAATTTTTCGAACCATCGCCTTTACCTTGTCTGGAATGGGCCGCAGGAAAAGGTTGAAACCTATATCAAGCGTGTTCAGAATTTAGGATTTGGAGCCTACCCCTTTTCGCCCGATGAAGAGGTTGAGTTAAAAAAAGCACAACAGAAAAGAATTTTGCTTGCGCTGGCTGTGGCGGGATTTGCCATGGGAAATGTGATGCTGATTTCAATCGCATTGTGGATTACTGATATTGATACTATGGGTGAAGGGACGCGTCAGCTTTTGCAATGGCTCTCAGCATTGATTGCTTTGCCAGCAATTTTTTTCTCAGGCCAATTGTTTTTTCAATCTGCATATAAAGCGCTCAGCCATAGTAAAACAAATATGGATGTGCCGATTTCGGTTGCCTTGATTTTAACAACAGCGATTAGCTTGTGGGGCATGTTTAATCATCAGGAACATATTTATTTTGATTCCGCCTTGATGCTGATGTTTTTTTTACTAGTGGGGCGATATCTGGATATGCGTGCGCAGGGGCAAGCTACGCAGGCAGCAACAGATATTCTGGGTCACTTAAATGAAACCTATACAGGTATAAATTCTAATGGCGATAAAACAGAATACCGTGTTTCTGATCTTTTGCCGGGTATGGAGATTGTTATTGAAGCGGGGCGTCGTTTTCCGGTCGATGGTATTGTGGTCAAAGGGGAAAGTGATGTAGATGCTGCTCTAATTACCGGCGAAACGCTGCCTGTAAATATTGAAAAAGGAACAAATCTTTATGCCGGCACAATTAATCTTTCGGCACCGGTTATATTTAAAGTGCAAAAGATTGCTGATGAGTCTGTGACCGAAAAAATAAAGACCTTACTGGGCCAGGCAACAAAAAACAAATCGACCTATATGCGTATTGCAGACAGAGCAGCACAGATATATACGCCGTTGGTTCACAGTCTTGCCTTAATTACTTTTGTCTTTTGGCTGTTTTATATGAAAGCCGATTGGCAAACATCGCTGATGATTGCGGTTAGTGTGTTGATAATCACCTGCCCATGCGCATTGGGGCTTGCAGTTCCTGTCGTGCATGTTTTGGCTATCGGGAAGCTTTTGAAAAAAGGAGTGATTTTAAAATCCGGCGATGCACTGGAGCGCTTGCAAAAAATCACGAATATAGTTTTTGACAAGACAGGCGTTCTGACGACAGGACAGGCACAATTGATGGATGATTATGATCAGGATATTTTTAAGAAGGCGGCATCATTGGCGCTGCACAGTCATCATCCTTTATCAAAAGCTTTGGTGAAAGCTTATGATGGTGAAACCGCTGAAATGACTAATATCATCGAATATCCTGGCAAAGGAATTGAGGGTCAATATAAAGGTCGTGTGGTAAGACTTGGCCGTAGGGGGTGGATTGCACCAGATATTGAAAATGACAATGCATCAGTTCAAACGTGGTTTGATGATGGTCATGTTCAAACACCGTTTTATTTTTCGGATAGTCTTCGTAACAACGCGTCAGAAACTATTAAATATTTTAAATCGCAGAATATAGAAGTCTCTTTATTGACTGGTGATAAAAAAGATCAGGCTAATAAAATTGCTACACAGTCAAATATAAATGATGTTCACGCAGAAAAATTGCCCGAAGATAAATTTGATTTTATTGAAAACTTTTCAAAGCAAAATAAGAAATCATTAATGGTCGGAGATGGTCTGAATGATGCAGCGGCGCTGGCTGCAGCAGATGTGTCAATGGCGCCATCCAGTGCTGTTGACCTGACACAAGATACGGCAGATATTGTCTTTATGGGAGACAGCCTGGAACCTGTTAAAGCAACGTATAAAATTGCACGACATTCGCAAAAAATGGTGAAACAGAACTTTACATTGGCGGTAGTTTATAATGTGATCGCCATTCCTTTTGCAATGGGGGGTTTTGTTACCCCCGTTATTGCCGCAATTGCCATGTCGGCATCATCCCTGATCGTAATTGCAAATTCATTCCGATTAAACAGGGTTCAATTATGAGTGTTTTGATATATTTGATACCTCTGGCTTTGTTATTGGGTGCGATTGGTTTGGGCGCTTTTGTCTGGAGTTTAAAATCTGGTCAATACGATGATCTGGAAGGGGCATCACACAGAATTTTAAACGATGATGATGAAAATAATTTGCAATAATTGACATTCATCAAATCGCGGAATTACAGCTTTGATAGACTTCCCTTGTAATAAACACAAGAAGGAAGGTGTCCTATGAAAACGGCAATTAAAGCAATATCACTAGCGTTACTATTAGGTGGCTTGATGAGCGCTCCCGCACAAGCAAAAGATTTTGAAGATGGCTATCTGGATAAAGATCGTTTTCAGTTGCGCGTACGTGGAATTGGCGTTTTACCGACAGGCGGCGGATCGACGACTATCGGTGGTTCACCCGATGCCGACAACGCATATGTTCCGGAAGTCGATTTAACTTATTTTTTTACGGACCATATTGCAGCGGAATTAATTGCGGCAACATCCCCGCATGACTTGTCACTAAGAACCGGGGCAGGGCGTGTTGACCTTGGTGATACTATGATCCTGCCGCCGACCTTGACGTTGCAATACCACTTTACACCAGATCAGAAATTCAGCCCGTATGTTGGCGCAGGCATAAATTATACGCTTCCATATGCTGAAAAAGGTGCCGGGGCTACAACATTAGAAGCTGACGGCAGCTTTGGCTATGCGCTACAGGCGGGGACAGATTATTGGTTTAATGATACCTGGGGCGTTAATTTCGATGTTAAAAAGATTTGGGTTGATGTAGATGCTTCTATAAATAACGGTGCAATCCGCGGGAACGTAGAATTGAATCCATGGGTTGTGGGTACCGGAATATCTTACAGATTTTAAGTATCCCCCACTTAATAAGCCCGGTATCGAAAGGTATCGGGCTATTTTTATACGGCTTGTGCGTGTTTTGGCTCTACAGAGTTTCTGACCAGATAAGCGTCAAAAATACTGGCGATGATGCGCCATGCTAAGCGAGCTTCCTGATTAATTTCAAAAGACAACCTGTCTTTAAAAGTAATCAATTCTATTTCATCAAAGTATGACAAAGCGCTAATCTCAAGATTAAAATAATTATCGTCTAAATCCCATTTTTGAATGGTTTCATGCAAATCAATAGAGCCATAGCACATAAGTTCACTTATAATCTCTTTACGTATCTTATCTGCTTGCTCAAATGTAAATACTTTATGGTTTGGCAATTTCCCGTCTAATATATCTTTTTTATAAAGCTCGGTTTGCGGCGCATTTTGAAAATACCCTTCTGCTGTTTCACCTATTGACGATGCCCCAAATCCTATCAGTGCAGATGCGGTGTCATCAGTATAGCCCTGAAAGTTGCGTCTAAGAGTTTTATTGTTAAGTGATTTGATTAAGCTGTCATCAGATTTTGCAAAGTGGTCAATACCTACAGGAATAAACCCGTTTTGTTGCAAATATTCAGATCCGGCAAGAAATTGATCGTAGCGCGAACCGTTATCTGGTAAAAATTCCTCAGGTATTAGGCGCATGTGCTTTTTGACCCATGGCACGTGAGCATACCCAAAAAATGACACACGGTCAGGCTTTAGACCAATAGCGCGACGCATACTATGCTCAATACTTCTCGCGTCTTGATGGGGCAAACCATAAATCAGATCAAAGCTTATTTTTTCAACGCCGGCACTTCTTAGTTGCTCGACCGCATTTGCGCTCATCGCATAAGTTTGCTGGCGGTTAACAGAGCTGAGGACTTTTAAGTCAAAACTCTGACATCCTAGGCTTGCGCGTTTTACGCCCGCTTGAACGTAGGATTGAGCCAAATCATGTGTAACTTCACGAGGGTCAAGTTCAATGGCGATCTCACATTCTGCAAGAACATCGAAACGTTGACGGATTCTTTCCATTAATTTCAGGAAATCTTTTGGATGGATCAGGCCTGGTGAACCTCCACCAAAGTGTATGTGACTAACCATTGATTTAAAGCCAATTGCATCTGCCACCATATCTATTTCACGATAGATAAGGTGCAGATAGTCTTCAATCGGAGCATAGCGCTGAGTGATTTTGGTGTTACATCCACAATACCAACAAAGTTTCTGACAGAATGGCAGATGAAAATATAGAGATACCGGGTTTTTCGGACTTAAGTGTGATAGGGCATTTTGATATTGGCGTCCACCATCTTCATTCTTTTGAAAATGCGGGGCTGTGGGGTAACTGGTATAGCGCGGGACCGCGCGATCCAATTTTAAAATAGTTTCTTTAAACTGATCCATACGTTCAGTCTAAACGTTCAAACATGGATCTACTTGATATTTGTCAATTATAAGCAAGTTTCCGCAATGCACGTTATCACACTAATTTATTAACTGAAACTACGCACCTTTTTGCTCTAGCGTTTGGACATAGCTGGTCGATGCCCCGCTATCAAAAGGAGAGTCTTGAAGAGGGGTGTTATTTAAGCATCTTTTGAAATGCCGGTGTATTTATGATCATGTATGTGCCCCCTCAGGCCAAACAAAAGTCTGTAAAGGGTCTGATCACCGGGATGGTTTTGATCAAGGCTACTTAGAATAGTTTCAATTTTCAACGCAAGCTCTGTCCAGCTTATAACATGCAGTTTGACCTTGCTTATGACCTCTGAGTAGGTGTGAGGGTGTTTCTCGTATAAATCTTGTATGAACTTCGACATTTTGCCTAAGTCTTGCTGCGCCATAAAATCAGCAGCTAAAGGCACTTGTTTTACAAGCTTATTATCCTCAATACTCAACATTGCCTGCAACCAGTCTGAAGCGATGCTTTCTTCTCCTATACTAACGGCTAGATGATGAGCATTAAGAAGTATACTCGGATCTTCAGAGGCTTTATTAACAGCGTGAACTATAAATTCAACCGCATCCTTTTTATGCTCTAAAGAAATTATTGATGCAAATTGAATAAGGTATTCTGGCGTCCTTTCATCGATAAGGCTTTTTTCTTTATTAATAAGCGAACTAAAATCAGTCCATTCCCCGCCATATAATATGCTATTAATTCTAAGGGCGCTTACATCTAAACTAAAGTTATTCGCTAGTTCGGTGTGTAAAAAATGGCTTAACTCTTTAAATCTTCCTAACTCATACAAGCTCCAGCCATATACAGACATAGAAACATCGCTTTTAGAAAAAATGTCGATGTTTAATTCATACATCTCAATAACATTTAAAAAGCTTTCATTTTTGTGGGCGGCTTGCAATAATTTTAAGCCGTTCTCTAAAGTTTTATGCTGTTTAAACAGAATGAGACTATATTTTTCCAATAAAGTGAAATCTTCTGCTCTTTCCAGTGAGTTACATAGGTTTTGTAAATCTATAAGGTCTTTGGTTTTTTCATACATCTGGATGAGGTTATCACTTATAGGTTCGCCTTTATCGTGAAGTATTTTATTTTTGTATCTATCTAGTTCATCCTGATCAAACTTGTCTTCATTGTCAAAAAGAAGATTCTCCGCAGCTTGGAAGTCCTCTATCTGCAAAAAAGCATCTAGCTTGTAAAAAATCCAAAGTTCTTCTTCCATGCCATAAGATATCAATTCCTCTTTTGCCTCATCTAAATGTTTTATCAACGAGGGGAAATCTCCTTCTTCTTTAAGAATAAGGGCGTGAGTGAACATGTCTTCAGGGCTATGAACCCCCAGTATCTTTTTGCTATTTAGTGTTTTCTTAGCTAAGTCCAAATCAAAATCTACATTCAATCTTGTGCACATAAAAACATATGCATTTAATTTTTGAGCATTTAAAATGCCCTGATCAACCAAGGATTTTCCTTTAGCAAGGTTTTCCTTTTTTTGTAAATACATCCACGCCAACCAAATTTCGGCATGATTCACACCTTTAAATGCTTCAATAGCATCTAAATATGTCATAGCGGTTTTTAGATGAGCAATAGCCTTTTCATATATTATCCCCTCTTTTTCTCCAACGCTGATAGGTATGGCAGGAGCTATTACTCCTTCTTCCAATATTCCTTTCCTTGCGTTTTCAGGTAAAATTAAAGTAATTAAAACCATTCCGCAAAAATAATGTAGATAGGGAAAGTTTTTAAAGGTATTTTCTGGAATTTGGGAAATTAAATCAAAAACTTCATCCGCATAACCTTTTTTGAGATGGCTATCTATTATGGATATCCATGCTCTACCATTAAGGAAATCGTCACATTTATCTTCAAGACCTTTATACCATTCAATTCTATTTTCATGGTTCAACCATGTGCACAAGATGGATCGACTGTCTTGCGTATTAATAGAATTTAGAACATCTATAGCCTTTGGTAACTCATCATCTGCCTTTAATATAAAAGCTTCTAAAGTTCTAATGTTATAATCTAGAGAAGTTTTTTTAATATCGGACAATATTTTTTTAGCGTGATCTAATTTATCTTTTGACCCACTTAATAACCGGACTCCCCAATAAAGCACTTCTAAATAAACACTCTGAGAATTATTACTTGAGGAAACATCATCCAAAAGTTTTTCGATTTCTTCGATAAAGTTATAACCAGGTATACCTCTACGCTCTATTATGATTTCGAGTCTTCTTTTAATGTTCGCATCGTTCTCTCTTATAATTGCTTGAGATCCAGCAGAGCTAATATTTTCTATTTTTTTGTTTATATCTTGGTTGACAGCTAAGGCTACTCTTTGTCCTGCATCCAATCCGGCTAAACAATAATTTACAAGAGCAGAAGATATGTTCTTAATAATATATTTGTGCTTTGAATCCTCTTGTTGCAAAGGGTATGTTTTAAGTAAGTATTTATAAAACGGATCAAACTTTTGTTTGTCTGGATTACCTTGCAAAATATGTAGCTTAGCAATGGAATAGAAAGCGTTTTTTACTTCTGTATCATTTAGCCAAATTTGAATATTGGAATCTTTTATTTCATTTATCGAAACCAATTCTTGAAACGCTACGTGAAAAACGCTCCTTTTACCACCCTCAACATAATGCAACAGCGCAGAGTAAGCTTTATCAAAATTCTCATCAATTAAACGCCTTTCATTTTGTCTTTTACCTCTTAGGGCATTGTAAAGCTCTGCCGCGCCTTTTGCTTTCTTTATCAAGGGTGCCGTTATTGTGATTAAAGGTTTTATTAAACTCGACAAATCCATTTAAAACCTCTTTATCATAGAATTATCACTAAGAATCAGATACATACTATATGTATAAAGGAAATAAATCCATGTTTGAAAATAAAAAACGTAAATTGAAACTAAACGGGGTTGCTGGTGGATTAGGTGTGGCTGCTCTTGTCATGGGAGGGCCATTTGCAGCATTTTTGGCCTATGGGGCAGGGTATATAATCGCAGACAAACAGCTTCCAGATGAAGACCAACCTTGGAAGCCCGTCAATCAATTGCTATACGCCAATGAGAATCAGAAACTAGAGTATAAAGAATGCCTGTTTGACAAAAAGGGTATTTCAAAAGGCATTATAAAAACCATTTCCGGATTTGCTAACGCCAAAGGTGGCAATCTCTTAGTTGGGGTTAATGATGCGGGAGAGCCTGTAGGAATTAACCTTGATATTAAAAAATTCAAATCTTTAGATAAACTGGAACTAGCTTTAAGAGACTGTATAAGTAAAAACATAGCCCCCAATATTGCTAAGTACTATAGATTTAGGTTTGAAAACTTAGATGGCATGATTTTATTGAGAATCGAAGTAAACAGATCTCCTCAAAAAGTTTTTATTAAAAATGAAGGGCACTTTTATATGAGGGTGGGAAACCAAACGAAGTCACTTAGCGCTCAAGATTTTTATACTATGCACTCAGACGATGATAACAATATTTAATCTATTTATTAGTTAAGGCTTTTACACAAATATCTTTTTTCCCAGCTTATAAATAGCATTTGATCCATCTGCATTTCTCGCGCTTTTTCCTTTCCCACAATATCCTTATACATCATAAAATCATTCATATAGTTAGTTAGAAATTCTTTCTCAGTAGGCATGGGTGAAGGAAAGCACCATAATTTTAAATGTCCGCCTAGATTCATTGTAGCATCAATGACTCCTGACATATAAGTTAGATACATATCGGCGTTTTCTTTTGATGAGTAGGCCTTAGCAAATTCCACCACAGTTCTAGACTTCAAGGTGTCCGATCTAGTATTTTCTTGCACTTGTGCATCTGCAATTGATGTAGAAATAATAAAGCTGATTAGTGTGATCAGAAAAAGTCTCATTTGCAACTCCTTATATAAAAAAATCACCAGCATGGGTCTGGTGACTGGGAGTTTAGAACTATTCCAAGAAATAGCGCGATAGCCTTTAGCTGTGAAGCTTGGACATACGCCACCGCCTCCCAGCCATATAGACTAAGAAGGCAGTATCATTGACGGCTGATACTAATTGCCGTCTTGGAAGAGGTTCTAACGCCCCAAAACAGTCCCATTGCACTGTTCCAACTCAAGATTACACTCGAAAACCCATATCTAGCAAGTTTTTAAGTCACAGCTCTGGTATGGCTTTGACCTAAACGATTCAAGCCATACCGTAGGCTTAGTTCAAATCTGTACTAAACACTATCTATGTTTATTGGATTGCGGCCATTCATTTTGAATGTTTGAGAAAGCTCGCTAACTCATGTATTGATAACTGTTCGGAAAAATGCACAATTATATTATTTGCCAGTTTCTCATTATTAGGGAGTTTTTTAGAATTATGCACTGTAAAAAAATCTTAAATTCATCTGGCAATGCCTTGTTTCTAATCTTGATAGCTGTGGCGTTATTTGCCGCACTATCGTATGCAATAACTAATAGTAGCCGAGGTGGTGTTGGAATAGATAAGGAACAAGCCGAGTTAGATGCCGCTGTCGCTAGTCAATGTGATGCAGCGGTAGAATATGGAGTAAACAAGCTTAAAATTATTCAAGGGTGTGATGATGATCAAATAAGTTATGAGCTGTCGGATGGAACGAATGAAAACCCTAATAATACCTCTGATACTAGTTGCTTTGTATTTGATAATGATGGTGCAGGGGTAACAGCATGCGGTACGTATCTTGATGCTGTAGTTAATCTCGGGCAACCTGCATTCGGTGACACAAGTCTTGCATTTAACATTGGCGGCGGTGTCTTAGGTAAATGTGCGGCCTATGGCACGCAGGATGGGTCTTCGGGTGAGTGTACAGACCTTCAATTTTCCACGGATGGTGGGAATACATTTGCCAACGCTGTATTTTGTGAAGTTAATGGAGGTACATCAGATACGCTGGAATTTGCGTCTACTTACTGTAATGCGGCGTGCGGATTGCCATTTGGCACAGTCTTTAGAACTAGTTCGTCCAGCCCTACAATCGCAAATGATGATGGAACAATAAGTCCATATGCTGGTGAGACTTGCGGAGGCAATAGGATATATACTGGCGCCCATTGCAGCTGCTGGTCAACGTAATCTTTTATATACATAAATTCATAAGATAAAACGTTTATTTGTTTTGAAATCAACATAGCTTTAGGTGCGCGAAAATTATCTGGAGGTAATTAACCACTGATGGAGCGCGCTTGGGGGAGGTGTGGGGTGTTGCGGACTGCGGGATTTGGTGCGTTATAACCCTGCCACATACGCTATGGCTTTTTAGGCGGTTGAGTACATATTTGGTACATATAAATATACGCCCGAAAACGCAAGGAATTATATGCGCTTTAAGTTATTGATATGTTTGGGAAAAGTGGCGCGCCCGTAGGGATTCGAACCCCAAACCTCCTGATCCGTAGAAACCAAGCCTGAAACCTGATGGGCGTAAAGAACAATAAAATCAATACGTCCAAATTTTATTGTTTGTACATTTGGTTATTCTGGTCACATAAAGTTTCATGATTTTGTTACCTATGTGTTACCTTTTATATATCGAATATAAAGTTGTTAAGGGGGCTAATATGGGCGCAATGAAAGACAGGATGATAGAAATCATGAATTCAGAATGGGAGCAAGACTATGTTTCGTCTGCCAGACTAAAATGCCCAGAGTGTGGGGAAGAATTTCAAACAGATGTGCCTGTATGTGAGCCAAATCTGATGGCTGAAAAATCTTCTGACATGACCGTTGGTTGTGAAATCGAAATAGAATGCACTGAGTGCGGTAAAGTCTATGAAGGCTATGCTTATGCGGGGCCTTTCCATTGTGATATTTCTTTAAATAATTATCCAGATTTGGAAATTTATTCTGAAGCTCCGTATTACACTAACTATGATTTAGAAGAATATTTTCTGCCGGAGAGTCCATTAGATAGCTTCAAAAATACTATTAATGAGTTAAGAGATCTTTTAGGACAAAATAGCTACGAAGAAAGCACTAATTTGATTAACAGAATGATATTTTCTCAATCTGTAGCAGCTTTTGAGGCTTATTTCTGTGATACTCTGATAAAAACGATCATTTCTGAACCAGAATTAATGCATAAAGCAATAACAGTAGATCAGCAATTATCTGGTGTATCTTATAAGTTAAAGGACATATTAGAACATTCTGATTTGGTTGAGAATAGTATTAAAACCTCTCTTAAAAATAGGCTATATCACGATATTAAAAAAGTTTCGAGGTGGTATTCTAATATATTGGATATAAAGATTTCTCCTAATAAAGAGGCTTTTTTAAGTATGGAGAAAGCAGTTTTAGACAGGCATGACTGTGTTCACAGAAATGGAAAAGATAAAAACGAAAACCCTCTCTCTCATATTACTAAAAGCCATGTCCTAGAAACCTTAAATTTAATAGAAAGCTTTGTAGATAATACAAAAAAGCAAATAGATGATTTGAACGTTAAGTTTTTAAAAGCAAAGCTAGGATAGTTAGTTAACTTTAGGAGAAAGCATGCATATTTTTACCAGATTTAATAAAAAGAATATTCAGGATAGGCAGATTGACACCCTAATAGGCCTTAGCAAAGGATTGACCGCAGACGGCAAGATCAATCAACAAGAAGCAGAGTGCTTACTTAATTGGCTTGTTCAATGTCAGTCGTGCTCTGATAACCCAATGATCGAAAACCTCTTGGAGCGTGTAGATGAGATGTTATCCGATAACATTTTAGATCAAGATGAAGCTTCTGAGCTTTTTCAATTGTTAAATGCTATTTCTGGAGAAAAATCAGAACTTGGAGAAGTGGCAAAGACTTCGTCACTACCAGTTGATAAACCAATGCCTAATATTCAATTTGACGGAATGTCATTTCTATTCACGGGGACTTGTGCTTATGGTCCTCGTAAAAAATGCCAAGAGGTTGTTGATGGATTAGGAGGCGTAAATGCCAAAAGTGTTACTAAGGACTTGGATTACCTTGTTTTAGGAACGTATGTTACAGATAGTTGGATTCACGAAAGCTTTGGACGAAAAATTGAAAAAGCTATGAAATATCGTGACGAAGGTTTACCGATTATAATTATAACGGAAGAACATTGGGCAAATCATGCGGGACTATAACGTAGAGGTTAAAAATGTCATTAGCTGCTGTACAAGACAGAGTTTCAAATTTTTTAAATAGTAATGAACCGCAAATCATATCTTTATCGGGTAAATGGGGGGCGGGTAAAACATTCTTGTGGTTTAAAATGTATGAGGCCGCCAGAAAAAACAAAAAACTTAATTATCCAAACTATTCTTACATATCTTTGTTTGGAGTAAATGGCTTATCAGAATTGAAAATTCAAATTGGGGCCAATTTGAAAAAAAATACAAATTCAGATGAAGATTTGGAGAATATTCGCAATCAAAGTGAAAGTTTATTTTATAAAACTAAAGCTAAAGCGGAGAGTCTTTTAAGTGGTTTTAGTTTGAGTTATGGGGGTGTTAGTATAGAAGTTGCAAACCTTCTGAATGGTTTAAGTTACTATGGTCTAGGTGAAGCAGTTATATGTTTTGATGATATAGAAAGAAGAGGAAAAGAGTTAAATCTTGTAGACATTCTGGGAGTGGCAAGCCAACTCAAACAAGAAAAAAAATGTAAAGTAATTTTGATTTTCAACACAGATGAATTTGATCAAAAAGACAAAGACATCTGGAATAGATATCATGAAAAAGTTATAGACTATGAAATTTCTCTTGAACTAACATCAACTGAAGCTACTAATATTGCGTTCGATAACACAGATAAAATCACAAATATTGTAAGAGAATGCTCGAACAAACTAGAGCTTCAGAATATTAGGCTGTTGAAAAAAATTCTTAGATATTCGATGGAATTCGCAAGTTTTCTTGAAGAAAATGGGTGCGGGGGAGATGTGGTTGAATCTGGAATAAAATCTCTTGTGTTGTTTATGGCTTGTAGATACGGACAGGGTACCGTTTAATAAAGCTGTGTTTATATTGCGGGTATGTCTGACATATTCAATAACACGGATTATTTACGCCAAGGCTTTATTAGGCAGCGAAGAAACCTCATGGCGACAAGTTTTGTACTATTCTTCTTGTTATATGGAGATGTGGAAATCCCAAAGCTTAATATTTTAGGTAATGAAGTTGAGTTCGGTGATGCAAACAAGCTAAAAAATATTTTGATTGCGCTTTGGCTATACTTTTACGTTCGTTACATTGTCTATTTTAATGATATTTCAGACTACGGAAGAAGCAATGATACTTTGAGAAGAAATAAAGAGCACGTAAAAAAGCTTATAATTAAAAAAGCTAAAAGCAAAAGAGCGGGGTTTAGAAGCCTTGATAACTACGATTATAACCAAGATACAAATCAATGGTCAGGTAAAGTGGTTTACAAAACTAGTTCTAATTTTCTATATGAGGATATTATTGTGGAGGGAATGCAATTAAAATTTTGTTGGTTTAAGGCGCGCATAGGCACATTTATTAAAACGCGCTATTTCACGGAATACACGCTCCCTTTTATTATCGGTCTTATTCCGCTTGTGATTTTAACTTACCAACATTTTTTCAATTAAATCCCATCGGTTTTTATATTGATTATAGTCATGAATGTTGTTCAGATTTATTTTATCGGTTGGAGATCGGTGTTTTTTGATAATGCTGGCTGGAAACACATAGAAATCAGGCTCTTGAGTCGTTTCGTCAATTGTTTCTTTTCTTTTCCTTATGCCTCTATTCAATGATACATGAACAACAAAATCACAATCCAGGTTTTTTATTGAAAAATGGCCGGCACGATTGGTAGCCCAACGGCTTTTTACTTGTATGCGGGCGGATTTGTTTTGATCAGGGCACACAGCGACAAGATCGTAGCCTGGATAGTTAGTATAAGCTTTGTAGCATTCAATGCCTATCACAAGTAGTTGGCCAATAACCAAAAACTCAGCGCCTGCAGCATATAAATGTGTATGTAGCTTATCACTCATGTGATTAGGATAGTGTATATAGTAATTTTAAATCAAATTATAACGTAAAAATACATCAATATTAAATCCGTAAGATTGCATCAATAATATAGGTATGAATACGGATATTAGCATTAAGTTAGGTCAACAGATAAAGAAGCTACGTGAGGGGCGCGGCCTTTCTCAAGCACGCTTATCTGAACTGGCTCTAAAATCAGTTGAAACTATATCAAATTTTGAACGTGGCAAAACTACACCCAGTGTTTTAACCCTAAGCAAATTGTCAGAAGTTTTAAATGTGGATATGAAAGATTTTTTTGATTTTGAAAATGTGGATAAAACCAGCGATATTGACAGTACGAAATTAGGCCTCTTATCAAAAGGCGATAAAGAGGTTGTCTCAATTGTGGTGGATGCTTTGTGCAAAAGAGGCTCTAAAGCATAAAAGTTATCTCAGTTGTTTCCTTATTGTTACCTCACTTACAAACCGATTACCCCTCAATCCTAAAGAAGTGTTGATATTTAAGCGTTTTTACGTGCTTTTTTAACTTGCAACTTAATGATTAAGTATCAGTTGGTGGATATATGACCCAATTTTTATTATAAAGATCGAAACAAGTAATAATCGAATTCTAGGCTGTGATAAGCTAAATTAGCATCATCCAAGTTTGTACAATTATCTGCAGTCAAACACTAAGCCTTCAAAGATTCAATTTTTTCTATGTCGGATATGAACGAAGAATTTCCACCCTGATCCTTAGCAGAGTACATTGCCTCATCAGCTGATTTAAGCAAAGTTTCAAAATCATTCCCGTGATCTGGGCAAACTGCAATTCCAATTGAGCATCCAATATTGGCTTTATGCCCATTCCTAAGGTCTATGGGCTTTGTAACAGCATTTATAATTTTTTTGGATAGCAGTAATAAATGCTCATTTTGCAGGGGAGCTTTACCGTCACTATCAAGATATAATAGGAACTCGTCCCCGGCGAAGCGCGCCAATATATCACTATGCCTTAGAATTTTTTTGATACGTGATGCTGTTTGTTTAATAACAAAATCACCTGAATCGTGTCCGTGCGTATCATTTACGGCTTTAAATTTATCAAGGTCTATAAAAAGCAGGGCTTCTCGCCTTTCCCACCTCAAAGCCTTATTGATCATATTTTCCACTACGTCTTTGAAAAAACTTTTATTTGGCAGGCTAGTTAGAGGGTCATAGTGGGCTTTTTGGTAAAGGTTATTTTCGACTTTTTTCCTGTAAATTGATGATTGTATAATCTGAATGAGAAAAGCTTGGTTCAACGTGTTTTTTACAAGATATTCCTGAGCCCCACTAACTATTGATGCGAGGCCCAAGTCTGCACCATCATTCCCACTTAACACGATAATCGGAACATCTGGAAACAATTCTTGGTACCTTTTCAAAGTGTCTATGCCCATACTATCGGACAGATTCAAATCCATAAGAACAGCATCATAGGTTTTGTCTTCTGATTTTTGGATGCTGTCTTCTAAAGTAACGGAATGATCTATTTCGAATGCAAGGTTGAACGCATTTTTAGGTTTCAAGGTTTCCCTGACTATACTTGCGTATAGAGGGTTGTCTTCAATATGAAGTATCTGGATTTTTTTAAATTTACTCACTCTGACAATCTTGGATATTTGTTTTAATTTTGTATAATAGATGAAGTTGTAGCTTCATGTCGAAAGAATATTTTGTGTTGAATGTTTATTGAGGGTTGTATGAAAGCTTATTTATTGATCTTTTGCATTATTATTTTTTCTTTTCCTGCTTTGGCCCAACAGGTCAGAATTTCAAATATGGATGCCTTTAATTTCGGTATGTGGACAGGCGGAACCTTGAGGGCGGATGATCCAACTTGTGTTTACAAATCTTCAGGTAACAATAGGTATGTGATAACAGTTACAGACAATTCTACAATAACACCGAATGCTTTTCATTTAGAGAATCCCACAAGAACGATTGAAATTCCGTTTGAAGTACGCTGGCGGAACAGGCCAACATCTGGCGGATCAGTTGTAAGTTATGGGGTGCCAACATCAAAAAGAAGGGCCAATCAAAATAGTGAGCTATGTACTGTGGGTGGATTATCCTCTAATTTGCGTGTCAGGATATTAAGAGCGGATTTGGAAGCGGCGCCGGGCGGTTATTACTCTTCTGAATTACAAATACTTGTTCAGCCTCAATAAGATAGACATACAATATTTACGCGCATCTTTTATATAAACCTCAATCAGGCTCAACAAGTATTGTTAGCTCTGATGCAAAATATCCTCCAGAAACGGCCTGTAAATCAGCTTGACGTAAACTAACGCTTAAATTCGCTGATAGCCCTCCAACAGAACAAGTATTGGATTGATTATTTGCGCCAGATTGTTTTGTTAATGGAGCGCCATACGTCACAAGTTTTCGGCTGGATGTCCCTGTTTTGTCGTTCCAATATACATCCATATCGATTTCTTCTGTGTTAGGTATATTTTCAACTTGGAAAGCGTTCGTTGTTATATCGTTAGAATCATCTGTAATAGTTACACGGTAGTCTCCAGAGCCACTATAATATAAACAGACATCATCATTGCCGTTTAAGTGTCCGCTTCCCGCATATGTTCCAAAAGCGATTTCGTCAAGGTCGCTGATTCTAAGATAATCTCCAATAACTAGCGTCACATCTGTTGTAGCTGTAGATGTTGCCCCAAGGTTGCCGTTTACCGTTGCCGCGCTTACTGTATAGGGAAGAAGAGCGGTGAATAAAAAAAACATAATAAAACTAGTCATTTTATACATAGTTTAGGCCACATAAAATAAAACAGACCATCACAAGTACTATTGTACTATTTCTATATTTAAAAACCTTTAACTGCTGTTCGGTATTTTAATAAAATTGTCTATTTCTTAGCGTTTTTTACAAATCAACGAACTGTTAACATATTTGTGTCATAGTACAATAGTACCCTTTAAAAAGTATGGGTGGCTTTTTAGATGATTTTTTGATGCACAGGGAGACAAAATAATGAGAAAACTCAATAAATTTCTTTCAATGGTGGCCTTAGGTGCTATGACAGTTGCGGCGGGCTCTGCAATGGCTGCAACAGCAGATGGTACATTAGGTGCAACATCAACTGGTACAGCAGATGTAACATTATCTATTAACGAGCAATTCCAGATCAGCGATATGAACGCTTTCGCCTTTGGCGCTTATGGTGGTACGGGTGATTTTGATTCTAACGATGACATCTGTGTGTATCACAATGGCGATGGTTCATACCGTGTAACAATTACCGACGATTCAAACAACGTTACAGCTAACGCCTTTCAGGTTGAAGATGCAACAGATACTAACGAAATTGACATGTCGATCTTTTGGAATGACGTAACAGGTACAGTTGGTGAATCTGCCGTGACATACAATACTGCCTTAACGCCACAATCAGGCGCAAACACAAGTGCGGCAGATTGTTCTGTTGGTGGTCTAAGCGCAAACCTGCATGTTGTTCTAGCCGAGGCTGATTTGCAAGCCGCAACCGCTGGAAGTTATGATTCAGAGCTAACGGTTTTGATTGAGCCAGATTGATATAGCTTTTTAGTGGAGTCACACATTCTATGCCCCGCTTCTTCGTGAGGAGTGGGGTATATTTTAATTCAAATAAATAATATTTTTTGCTACTCTATTAGCGTTACAAGAGAATCCCATACTCCCGTAACTTAAAAACCCTTAAGCTCAGATTTTTGAAGCAGTTCCAATAATAAAAACAGGGGCTTCAAAATCTGGGCTTAATTTTTACTTCCCGATAATAACGGGTGTTACCTCAGATGTTACCTCAAGGCTAGTAGAAAATGCACTGATATGGGCTAAGATATTGATTTTAATGGCGCGCCCGTAGGGATTCGAACCCCAAACCTCCTGATCCGTAGTCAGGTGCTCTATCCAGTTGAGCTACGGGCGCGTACATATGTTTTGTCGCAAATGCGTCGTCGGCTTGACAGCCTCGGGATTTGCTCTGGCACATTACTGAAATCCGCCAAGGCTTGCAAGATGATTCTTGCCTTTTTTGATAAACTTTAATTTTTTCAAGCTGTTCGTCCAGTTTGCGTCTTGTTCTTCTGACAACAAACGGGTAATATATGCCCAATTATGAATTTTGCCATAGGGGTCCGTCTTGCCGATAATACCCGTCTGGCCAATTGAACAAGAGGTTTGCCGTGTTGAAACTTATGAAACCCGCTTTGATTTTATCCGCCGTTCTGGCCGCAGGCCTGACAGCCGTAGCCCCCGCGAACGCAGCGTTTGAGGAGCGTCCATCCCTGATTATCAGCAGCGAGGCCACAGGGCCGGAGGTTATCTATAACCACGGATCAGCTGACGCCGCGCCGATGGCCTTGTCCCCGATGGCACCGATGTCTGTTTTACCGCCGCAAAATGCACAGCGCGGATATGTCGAATCGAATGTTGCGCTGGGTAAGCCGTTCGAGCTGATCCGCAGTCATAAACCGACACCTGTTACCGCCAGAGTGGATACCATTGCCGCCGATCTTGCCGATTTGCAGGCGGATGTGACAACAAAGGAAAGCCGATTGTCGGCGCTGAACCGTAACAGTGAAGATATCGCGCGCGATTATTACGCGCTGGTCGCCGGCATGAGCGCCAAGCTGCAATCCGGTACAACACGTGGTAACCCTGATCTGGTCGAAAGTTGGGATGCGGCACAGAATGCTTTGAATGCGCTGGGCGAAACATCATCCGATCTGGCAAAGCTGGGCAACGAAATTACCGAAGACGCATCGCGTTCTGCGATGATGTCAGATACCATTCAGGGGACATTCGCCCTGTCAGGTGCGCGTGACGAAGATCACGAAAATCTGATCATTCTGGAAGATCGCGCCAATGAAACGCTGGCCCGCCTTGATCGTCTGGTCAGCAATGTGAATGACGAAATTAACCGCAGAACAGCGTACCTGAGGTCCGAGCGTTTGAACATGCAGACCCTGTCGCTGGCGATTGAAAATGGCGATTTATATGGTGGAAACATCAGAAACCGCATGTTTAAAACGGCAGAGATGGCATCTGCCGCATCACCAATGGCCCCGATCGGCATGAGCGCGCCGTCTTATACGTCAGCGCCCCTGAGTGCGATGCCGCCGGCCTATTCACAACCTGCCAGCCTGTCGCCGATGGCTATGCCCGGACGCCGCCCGCTGGTGATTATCCGCTTTGACAAGCCGAACCTGCAGTACGAAAACGCATTATATGGTGCGGTAAATCAGGCGCTGGATAAACGCCCGAACGTGATGTTTGATCTGGTGACAGTCAGCCCGGCCAGCGGTAACAGCGCCGAAGTTGCATTGAATGCCAATTCAGCCCGCCGTCACGGCGAAGACGTATTGCGCGCCCTGACACAGATGGGTGTGCCGATGGACCGCATTAACCTTAGCAGCGCGAACAGTGCATCCGCACGTTTCAGCGAGGTTCACCTTTACATCCGATAACAGGAATTCCCCGAAATGGAATCGCATATACATGACCTGACCCCGATCGCGATTGTCATGATGGTCGCGCTTGTCAGTGGTTTGGCGCTGATGCGTCTGCGCCAGCCTGCGATTGTCGGCTATATTTTTGCAGGTATTCTTTTGGGGCCGACAGGTTTCGGCCTGATCGAAAATACGGAGACCGTCAGCCTTTTGGCTGAACTGGGCGTGATCATGCTGTTATTTCTGATCGGGATGGAGCTGTCGCTCAGGGGGTTTAAAACCATATATAAAATTGCGGTGACGACGGCGGGGCTGCAGATTGCTTTCTCGCTGGTGGTGTTTTTCGTACTGGGTGCTTTGTTTGACTGGTCGCTAGGTAAAATTCTTGTCTTCGGCTTCGCGCTATCACTGTCCAGCACGGCGGTTGCGATTAAAATTCTGGAGGAAACGGGCGATCTGCGTAATCAGGTCGGGCGCACATCTGTCGGTATTCTGATCGCGCAGGATCTGGCGGTCATCCCGATGCTGTTGATCATCGGCGCGATGGGCGCCGCGCAGGAGGAATTCGATTATATGGTGATCGGCAAATTGCTGGTCGCGGTCGGGTTTTTGATTTGGCTGACCTGGTTTTTCAGCCGCCGTGATCACGTAAAATTACCATTTTCTGAAAGTCTTTCCGGCCGTATGGATATTCTGCCGCTGGCAGGCCTTGCCGTCTGTTTTACCTTTGCCGCTTTGTCAGGCCTGTTCGGGTTATCGACGGCCTATGGCGCTTTTATTGCGGGGCTTGTGATTGGAAACTCGAACATGCGCGCTGCAATGCACGAGGCAACCATGCCGGTGCAATCGGTTTTGCTGATGATTTTCTTTTTGTCGATCGGTCTTTTGATTGATCTGGGATTCTTGTTCACAAACCTGCATCTGGTTTTGCCGGTTTTATTCATGGTGACATTCGGCAAGACCGCTGTGAATATTCTGATATTGCGCATGCAGGGCGAGCCGTGGGATCGCGCGTTTCAAACAGGCGTTGTGCTGGGGCAGGTTGGTGAGTTTTCATTCATTCTGGTTGCGGTTGCCCTGTCGGGCGGGATCGTATTCGAGGCCGGATATCGTCTGATGATCACCGTTATCGCGCTGTCATTGATGATCAGCCCGCTGTGGCTGTCTGTTGCACGCCGCATTCACGATCAGGCCGCCAAGGGCCTTACCAGCCTTAAAGATATGATGGAGACAACCGTTCCCGGTACTAAACTGCACGATAAAATTGAAAGTCTGAAAAAGGAAAAGACGGATCAAAGCGAAGAAGAATAATGCGATCTGATTTTTAGCTTACTTTTAATTTTTGTTTTAAAGTTTTTCAGGTCTTCTTTGAATTTCAATGCAGTCGGTGTCACGATCAGCGTCAGCGGCGTTGAGAATAATAACCCGAACATAATCGCAGTCGATAGGGCCACCCACCATTGGGTTGACGGCGCGCCATAGGCGATTTCACGGCTGAAGAAATTAATATTCAGTTGCAAAACCATAGGTAAAACGCCAAGGCCTGTCGTGATGGTCGTCAGCAAAACAGGGCGTAAACGCTGGGCGCCTGTTAAAAGGGCGGCATCATAACGTGAAATGTCCTTTTCCTTGCGGTGGACATCATAGGTATCAATCAAGACGATATTGTTATTAACGATAATTCCCGCAAGGGAAATAACGCCAATCCCCGACATGACGATGTTAAAGGGCTGGCCCGTAATCAAAAGGCCCAACATTACACCGATAGTGGACATGACAACGGCGGTCAAGATTAGAAAGGCACTGTAGAAACTGTTGAACTGGGTCACCAGAATAATCGCCATCAGGAACAGGGCAACGACAAAGGCCTTCATCAGAAATTCCTGCGCCTCACGCTGGTCTTCGTCCTCGCCTTTGAATTCGAAATTCAGGCGCGGGTCCCATTCCTGTGTTTTGGCCCACTCCTGCAGTTTCTGAATTTGTGCGGTCGGGTTCGCATTTTCGGCGACGTCCGCTTTGATTTCCAGCATGCGCATCGATGCGGCGCGTTCGATTGTGGTGACGCTTTGTTTAGGTGTACGTGTCACAAAATTTGTAATCGGAACAGACCCGTCAGCGGTTTCAACGCGGATTTGGTCTAGCCCCTCGAGCGATCTGTTCTCCAGCGGATAACGGATAATGACATCAATTTCATCGTCCGCATCATGGGGGCGGTATTCGCTGACCTTCAGGCCATTCGTTGCAAGACGAATTGTCTGGCCGATCGTTGCAATATCAAGGCCGAATTTCGCGGCCTGCGCGCGGTCGACATCCAATTGCCATTCAATACCCGGGATGGGGCGGGAATCCTCGACATTGGTAAAGCCGCCAATTTCCTGCATCGCGGATCGTACACGTTCAATAGCGGGTGCAATCAATGATGGCTCGTTTGAACGAATTTGCAGGTCGATCGGTTTGCCTTGTGCGGGGCCTTCTTCGGCTTTTTGCACTTCGACAATCAGACCGGCCAGATCCGCTGTGCGGTCTTCGACGGTGTGGATAATATCCGTAGCGGATGGGCGCGTGTCCCATTCCGTGAATTCCAGCTGGATTTGCCCAATGACGTCAGCGGCCAGATCATCTCCCTGTCCGGCGCTGCCGGTGCGCGAATACATGATTTTAATGCCGTCGATATCCTGAATGCGCGATTCCACACGGCGCACTAATTCGTCTTGCTCCAATATCGACATATTGCCGCGGGCATGCACCAGAACACTTGCGAATTTGGGTTCGATTTCAGGAAAGAAAATAACACCGTGATTGAATTTACCGAAAAAGATTACAACAGAAACCAGAATGGCAAAAGCAATCAAAAGGGTTTTTCCCGCATGGTTCAGCGCTGTTTTCAGGACCCCTGCATAAAGACGTGTAAAGCCTGAAAGGTCATCGACATCTTCCATGTCATTTATCTTGTGCATTTTCTCGCCCGCTTTGCGGCGGCGGGATAACAGGGCCCCCAAGGTCGGCACGAAAATCAATGCCATGAAAAGGGATGAAATCAGAACCGACATTAAGGTGATCGGCAGATAAACCATGAATTCGCCGACCATCCCTGGCCAGAATAGCAATGGCGCGAAAGCAGCAAGCGTCGTCATGGCAGACGAGATAATCGGCCAGGCCATACGTTTTGAAGCCTGCAGGTAGGCGGTTTTTGTCGGCAACCCTTCGGAGAGTTTACGGTCGGCATATTCGGTGACAACGATCGCGCCATCGACCAGAAGTCCGACCGATAAGATTAAACCGAATAAAACGACGTTATTAATCGTTAGGCCAGCGAGATATAAAACCATGATCCCGCATAAAAAGGCGCCCGGCACCGCAACACCGATCAGGGCGGCGGATGTGACACCCAATACCGCCAGACAGACGATCATGACCAGCAGAATGGCGCTGATCAGGTTATTTTGCAGATCAAGCAGCTGGGTTTTAATGTCTTCGGAGGCATCCTGCGAGAATGTGACATTCACGCCAGCGGGGAATTGTTTCTGCGCCTCGGCCACAATCGCTTTGACCGCATCAACGGTATCAATAACGTTTTCACCTGTGCGTTTAACGATTTCAAGGGCAACGGACGGCTGACCATTCAGGCGCGCAAAAGAGGTCGGGTCTTTGAAATTGCGGCGGATATTCGTCAGATCGCTGGTGCGGACAACGGAATCACCCGATACGCGAAGGGGCATGGATTGAATATCATTTAAAGATTCAAACAGGCCCGGTACCTTGATCGGAAAACGCCCCGCGCCCGTATCAAGCGTACCTGCCGCAACCAATTGATCGGACCGTTGAAAAAAACCGACAATATCGGTGCCGTTCAGCCCATAGCTTTCAACTGCGCGCGGATCAACGACGATTTCAACCTGCTCTTCGCGGCCACCTGCGACGCGGGCCTCGAGAACGGCGGTTAGTTTTTCAACCTCGTCCCGTAATCTTTTACCAACGGTAATCAATGTGCGTTCGGGCACGTCCCCTGACAGGGTGATGACCAGAACAGGAAACAGGCTGAAGTTGACCTCGTTCACTGACGGTTCGTCCGTTTCCAGCGGCAATTCAGGTTTAACCTTGTCTACGGCCTCGCGCACATCATCAATGGCTTTGTCGGCATCAAAGCCTGCGGTGAATTCAAGGGTGACATTCGCGCCGCCCTGATAGCCTGTTGCGGTCATCTCCTTGACGCCTTCGATGGTGGCCAGTTCCTGTTCCATCGGGCGGATCAAAAGGCGCTCGGCATCATCGGGGGAAATCCCTTCATGGTGCATCGAGACATAAATGATCGGAATGTTAATGTCAGGCGCGGCTTCTTTGGGGATCGAGATATAAGCCGTTATCCCCGCAATAAATAAAAGCGCAAGTGTCAGAAGGACCGTGCGGCTGTGATCGAGTGCCGCCTGAATAATCCCATTCACGGCATATCCCCGCTTTGGTCATTTTCAAATTCAACAGCAGGTGCATCGGGGTCTATATCATTGGGTACGGGCGCGCCCATTTCTTTATCGGCCGCATCCATTGCTGTGCGCTCGCGCGTTTCAACGGATTGCCCGACACTGACAAAATCCTGACCTGTGATAATCAATTGCACGGGATCGGGCAGGCCGGTCACCCATATGGCATCAGGATCACTGGTTGTGATATTGACAGGCATAAACATAACCTGATTATCAACGGCATATTTAACGCCGACCTCGCCGTTTGTGCCAAGTGTCAGAATGGCGGGTGATATGCGGTGGGCCAATTGTTCCGCGCCTTGCAGATGCATTTCGGCGGTTAAGCCATCGGCGATTTCAAGATCGGGGTTATCGACGGTGACTTCGACACGAAAGGTGCGCGTCGCATCATCTGCGGTGCGGGAAATAAAATGAACGCGGCCAGCATAATTATTGCCGTTTGGCAAGGTGACCTCGGCATCTTGTCCGATTTTTACGCTGTCGATGCGCTGTTCGGCGACAAAGCCGACAACTTTCATCGGATCGAGATCCAGAAACAAACCGATCTGATCGCCTGTTTGAACATAGTCGCCATCTTCGACGGTGCGGCGATCCAGAACGCCGTCAAAAGGGGCGCGGACCTTGGTGTTATTCAAGTCAATGCGCGCGCGGGCCAATGATGCCTTAGCGGATTCCAGTTCGGCCTTTTTGGTTGCGACCTGAACGTTGGTTGAAAATCCACGTTCCAGAAGGCTTTGTGCGGTTTTATATTCGATTTCAAATTGTTTAACGCGGTTTTCAGCGCTGCGCACAGCAGCGGCGCGGTCATCGACATTGATACTGACGATGGGATCACCCTGTTTTAAAACGGCGCCGTTTTCAGAAAGGATTTCATCAACCTGTCCTGATATTTCAGCGCTGATGCGTGATGTTCTAAAGGCTTCGGTGCGGCCATTCACACGGACCATGCGCGGGCGGCTTTGGGCAGAAACGGTTTCGATTTCAACGGTTTGGACGCTATCGAGCGATTTGGATGCTGCGGGCGCGCTTTCGGTAGTCTCTGAATTATCCTGCGCGCCGCCGAACTGGCCGGATGCCATCCAGATCACAGCCAGAACCGCAATAACGGCGGCAATGATTTTTGATCGTGTTGCGTTTGGTTGGCTCATACATAGTCCTCGCCGACAGAAGATTTAATGACCTTGCGTTTGACTTCTTCAACCTCGCCAGACGGCAGGTTGCCCAATTGAAACGGGCCATAGGATACACGGATCAAACGGGTGACTTGCAAATTCAAGGCCTCCATCACTTTACGGATTTCGCGGTTTTTACCCTCGGTCAGGGTGATGGACAGCCACGTATTTGAGCCCGTGTCATTTTCAATTTTCGCATCAATCGAACGATATGTCACGCCCTCATATGTCAGGCCCTTTTTCAAATTTTTCAGCGCTGTTTCATCAATATCGCCATGAACGCGTACGCGGTAACGGCGTTTCCACGCGGTGTCAGGATGTTCCAGATGGCGTGACAGCTCGCCGTTATTTGTCAGTAAAAGCAAACCCTCGGTATTTAGATCCAGACGACCGATACTGATGACGCGCGGCATGCCGTCAAGCATGGCATCAAAAACGGTTTTACGGCCTTTTTCGTCGGCATGACTCGTTACAAGGCCGACGGGTTTGTGATAGCGCCACAAACGTGTTTCGGGTTTATCGGGAATCGGTTTGCCGTCAATCAGAATCACATCGTCCGGCCCGACATTCAGGGCAGGAGATTTTAATTTCACGCCATTGACTTTGACGCGCCCGGCTTCGATCCAGCGCTCTGCATCACGGCGCGAGCATAGCCCCGCACGTGCCATGCGTTTTGAAATGCGTTCGCTATCTTGCGGGGTTGTATTATCAGTGCTTGTCATTTGGCGGGTTATTCCTTTAAATATCACTATGACAGATTATATGTTACAGGCCTTAACTAAAGCTAAAGACGCGGCAAGGCAAGGGGAAGTTCCCGTTGGGGCGGTTATTGTTGACCGCGTAAGCGGGGAGGTGATTGCAGCGGCTGCCAACAGATGCGAGCAAGACCATGACCCCAGCGCCCATGCCGAAATTGTCGTGATCCGCGCCGCCTGCAAAGCCAAAGGCGATGTGCGTCTGTTTGATTGTGATATGTATGTAACCCTTGAGCCCTGTGCGATGTGTGCAGCGGCGATATCATTTGCCCGTATTAAAAATCTTTATTTCGGGGCGTACGACCCGAAAGGCGGCGGGGTCGAACACGGCGCGCAATTTTATAATCAGTCCACATGCCATCATGCGCCCGATGTGTATGGCGGCATTAACGAGCAGGAGTGCGGCGACCTGTTGCGTGAATTTTTTCAAAAGTTGCGATAAAGAAAAAACCGCCAATCTTCTGACTGGCGGTTTTTCTGTGTGGCTTCAATCTAGTCTTTTATTTAATTCAAAGTGCGAGCTGTCACAGCGCGGGCGAAATCACGGGCCGATACGATGGTGCGTGCATCCTTTACGTTGTCAGCAACCTGTAATGCGCCTGTACGCAGCATTTCTGTATTTACCGGGCCCATGTCCAGGCCGCGTTTGCATAGCTGTTCGAAATATCCGCGGGCGATATTCGCCATTTCACGGTCACCGGTCAGGTAGATATCCATGATCTGGCAGGCCAGATAATTGGCGTTAATGCTGCCGGGGCTGACGCCCTGATCCAAAAGGCTGAAAAGTTCAACGGCTGTTTCGCGCGCGGCTGTCGGGCGGGAAACTGATAATTCCGTCATAATTTTACCGGCCAGCACATCGGCGATCATCGCATATGTTTCATTTGGCACAATGCTGTTATATTCGCGGCGGCCTGTCGGGGTATGTTGCTTTACGACTTTCATTTCAAAAAACCTTATACTTATAACTCAATCCACTATTATGTTTACATAATTTTAAGAATTTGTCAAGAAATTGTTAACTATTGTTTAGAATCAATGGCTTATTTTTTTACCTGCTCGGCAAAAAAGTGATTCGTATTATAAACTTTTAAAATAGGGAATCGGTTCCCGCGCGGATTAGCCGTTCGCGACGTTGCGGAATGGCAGGGTTTTTTCGCCTTCACCGTCATCATCGCCGTTTATACGATTGATGATATTATCCATGTCGAATGCAACCTCTTGCTGGGCTACGTTTGGCGCGGCGGGCTGTTGCAATGGGCTGACATTTGCAGATGGCTGAACCTGAACGGCCTGTTGCTGTGGTTCTTCAACGATGACGGGTTCTTCCTGTGGCAGTTCCAGACCTGTCATTTGACCTTCGATACGGGCGCCGGGATGTACTTCGATCACGCCATAAAAGATATCGCCTTTGATCTGGGCCGTCGGGCGCAAAACCAGACGGTTTTTAACCGTCAGCTGGCCTTCGAATATGCCGGAAATTTCAGCGTTCAAGACTTCAAGTGTACCGTCGAAACGGCCTGTTTCGGTGATTTCGATGTTTTGACCGTCTTTCAGGGTGGCTTTAACGATCCCTTCAACCAAAAGATCGGCGCAGTTCGAGATTTCACCGGAGATAACAACTTCGCGGCCGATAACCATCTGGCCGGCGTCTGAAAAGGCGCTTGAACCTGCAGATACTGGCTGTTCGTTTTGTGGCGTGTGGCCCGGAATGTCGTTGCGGTGTCTGAAGTCCATTTTATGCTCCCTCAATCTCGGGTTGGTTAAACCCTGTTGTTATGTGAATATAGATTTATACGCTGATTCTGTATCCAGAGTCGAGCGAAATTTGCATGATTTCAGAATATTAGCTGACTGTGTTAAGACGGCTGGCGTCAAGAGCCCATCGGGTGGATCATCTTATTATAATAAAACCCCTTGATAAATTTGCCGTCTATGTATGCGTAATGCGGGTTTTCGCCCCAACGCTCGTATCCCAGAGACTCATAGATATCAATTGCGGTTTTTTGCGTTTCACGCACGTCAAGCTGCATCAGGGCATAGCCCTTTTCAACGGCAAGATTTTCGGCTGTTTGCATCAGTTGCATACCGATATTGTGGCCGCGCGCCCAAGGGGCCACAAAGTTCGCCAATACATTGACGGCAAAGCTTTGCGCCTGATTGTGACGTGAAGGCTCGGAAATCTGTACAGCGCCGCAAATAACGCCATCCATGCGTGCCACCATCAAATGACGTTCGGGCACCATCAAGACGCCATACCAATAACGTTCCAGCGTTTGGCGCGGCGGACATTTGATCCAGCCGAAACCGCCGCCAGCTTCGATTGTTGTTTCCGTGATTTCACACAGATCCGATAGATCATTTTCTGATAGGCTTTCGATCATTTCGGTTGTGATAACCGGTTCGATTTTCTTTTTTGCCTGAATATTCATTTCAATACCCCTTTTGAAACGATGGTCCCCAATATTTTGTTATGTGTGGTTTACCTGTTAATTATAAAGAAAATGTTAAATTAAACAAGAAGTTCCATTTTTCTTGAATATTTTTACTGTTCGCCTCTTCATAAAGTTTATAGAATGTTAATAAAACTGGAGTAGGTTAAAGGGTATGAGGCACATAAATTATACGATTATTTTGGCTGCGCTGGCGTTTGTTATATATGCAGGTCATGCGCATGCGCAAAACAAACACCCCGGATTGCAGACATTTGAAAAACTGGGCTTCAGTGTGGAGCCGCTGGGCAATGCCTATGGCGTTGATGGCTGGATTATCCGCAATAATCAGGGACAGGTACAATATGCCTATGTGACGCCTGAAGGTGGATTGATCACGGGTGTCCTGTTTGATGATCAGGGTAAAATGTACACATCAAAACAGATCGAAAAATTCAAAAAAGTTGTTGATAAAGGATCGCAGGAAGCGCTGGAATTTGCAGACAGCGTTGAAAAATCAAACGCGCCAAAGTCCGAACGTGTTTACGCTGAAATCGAAATGGCGAAATATTTTTCAGTCGGAAATACTGACGCGCCGTATATTTATACGTTTATGAACCCGACATGTTCGCATTGTATGGATTTCTGGAACAATCATCTGAAAGAACCCGTCGACCAGGGGCAGATTCAGGTGCGGTTCGTGCCTTTCGGCGCACAAGATGAAAACCGTGCGGCATCGGCATTGTTGCTGGTATCGCCGGATGCCGAGGCAATCTGGCGCGATTACGCGAACGGCAACAAACAGGCCTATGATAAGATTAATGCCATGAAAATTCCCGAAGGTATATATGATGCCGTTGATGTGAATACGGGGCTGTTTCGCACACATAAGATGACAGATGTGCCCTTTACGATCTATCGCGCACCTGCGGACGGCAAGATTAAAGTGATTGCAGGCGTTCCTGAAAACGTTATGATGATATTAGCAGATTTTTTAAGGTAGAGTAGGCTAGGGTCAGATGTTAGCTCAGTTATTTGCAACATGTATCTTTATGGCAGCGCAGACATATTCCGTGCCCCCCGCAGTACTGATGGGCATCATGGAGGTCGAGGGCGGCAAAGTCGGTCAACAGGTGAAAAACACCAATAATACCTATGATCTGGGGCCGATGCAGATCAATACCCTTTGGATTCCCGAATTGGCGCGTCATTGGAATATTCCATACAAAACAGCATATCTTTGGGTGCGCGATGATGGTTGCACCAATATTCACGTTGCGGCATGGATCTTAAAAAATAAAAGCGATCGGGCCGGCAGTCTGTATCAGGGGATTGCCCATTATCATTCAGGCACGCCGAAATACGGCCTGCCTTATCGCCGCAAGGTTATCAACGCCATGCAGCGCAAGGGATTGCTGGCCGAGCCGAAAACCCAGCTGAGTAATGCCAAGGTTATTCGGGTTCAGTAATCAGCGCGCTTTTAAAACATGATAGTAATTATATCGTCCCGCTGGTGCGGATTCTGCCAATACGCAGTTTGAGTAAGGCAAAGTGACACCGCTGCCGCCCCCTAAAAGAGAAATTGAAAAGCCTTCACTGAATGTTCCGGTAAAATAGCGCGTTGGAATCCAGCTGTTCCCATGATCTGTGTTGATCGTGCCGTCGCCCATATTATTCACAATGGCTTGGCAAACGGCCTGATCAATTTCACCGAGCCCGAAGATGATATCTTCGGAAGATGTTCCGTCGGATGCGCAGGCGGGATAATAGCCTGTTCCCGCACCTGATACACAAACATCATAGGGAAAAATAAAATGATCAGCGCCAAAGTCCGAAGCGGGCCGTAACGTCACACCCCCGCCGTTCGCGTCAAAAAGGTGACAGGAATGATTGGTCGGGCTGGATGAATTATAGTAATTATCCGATGCATCTTCTGTTCCGTCCCCGTTGCTGTCATGCCAGAAACTTATTTGCGTGTCGCTGCATCCATTGACGATCTGCATACGTTGAAGGCCGCGTTCAAGGCTGGAGCCGTATTGTGTAATATTTGCCGCTGTGATCGCGGCCTGTTCCCTGTCGATGTTTCCGCCGCCACGGCCTGATTGCGTGATGGCATAAGATAGTGCGGCGAATAATGCCACAGCGATCAAAATTAGAAATAAAGCGTTTCCTTTTGTATTCATATTAAACCCTATCTACTCCATAAAACATGATAAAAAACATAGGCATCTGGTGCGATAGTTGTTGTTGCGCTAGCCTGAAAACAATAAGCGTATTTTGCTTTCATAAGTTCTGCTGTATCACCGATTTCATTTGCTGATGCAAATGCGCCATCAAATTGTGTCAATCCGGTCCAGGCTTGTACGTCAACCGGGATCGTAGCGTCGTCATGCAAGTTTTTATTTAACGCCTGACAAACGGCCTGACTTATACCGGGTAAGGTGATGACAATATCTGTATGTGTCGATGGAGATCCATCACAAAATGTTGTTTCTGTAATACCTGATCCATTTGTTCCCAAATCCTCGATACATGCATTGTCAGGATAATGCCAGGTCAAATTGGTTGTGCCATCCAGCCATGTAGGGTTCGGATCCACCCAGGGGATGTCCCCACCAAGAACGTCGTATATGTAACATTTCTCCGTCGCGGGCATATAGATGTTTCGCCAATCTTCAGTATTGTTTTCAATTGTGCCATCGCCATCCCAGTCACGTTGAATTGAAATAAATCGGTCTTCGCAACCGTTAATAACGCGAAGGCGGTTTACGGCCTGCTCAATTGATGTGGTATACTGGATAAGTTCTGCTGCGGCAATTTCAGCTTGATCGCGGTCGATACTGCCGCTACCCCGACTGGATGAGGTAATGGCATAAGATAATGCGGCAAACAGCGCCACAGCGATCAAAATTAGAAATAAAGCGTTTCCTTTATTGTTCATAGATCTATTGTAAAATATAAATGTGGCAAAAGAAAGGCAGCCCTGTTTAAAATATTAAGCAATTGCAATCCTTGGCGGATGGGCTAATATTAGGGCGAGCTTAAAAAAAGCGGGTAGGATTCTTATGATTTTGTCAAAATTTAAAACAGCTTTGATTTCAGTGGGGATTATCGGTATTGCAGCGTGTCAGCCTTTACCGCCTGAAACGCAAAACCAGGTTGCGGTTGAACCTGACAGTGTTGCCTTGCGTCTGGCAACAGCCGTTGACCGCGCGTCAGCAGCGCTGGAGACATTGGCAGCAACAGAACAAAAACGCGCGCCGATGGTTACGCCTGATCCCGTGCCGAAGGCGCCGGTCCAATTGATGCGCACGGTGACACTGGAGTGGACGGGCCCGATTGAAAATATCGCACAGAAACTGGCGGATCGTGCATCCTATAAATTTATGGTGCAGGGCGATGCCCCGCCGGTTCCGGTTATTGTGAATATCACCGCAGTTGAAAAACCTGTTATCGAAGTTTTGCGTGATATTGGCCTGCAGGCCGGACATCGCGCCAATGTTATTGTGGATAGTAATGCGCAGTTAATTGAAATCGATTACGCATCGCAACATCAGGGATAAAATGAAGAAGCTTTCACTATTTTTGGCCTTTCTGTTTTTACTAACTCCCTTGCCGGCGCAGGCGCAGATGCAGGATTTCCAATATCAATATCCGGATGTTGAACAAAAAGCGCCTTACAATGTTGAAGAATTGCAGCGCGTCGAAAAAACCTTCGGTAATCGCGGAGCCTCGGATTTTCCGCTGGATGACGAAGATGATCTGGACGAGGTTGATCTTGATATTCGCCGCGATGCGCAGCGTCAGGCGGCCCTTTCGTTTGGTGCGCGCGGCGGCCTTGCCAAACGTAATTACGAAATCAATGAAAGTTTGCGTGGATACGAAGATGCGATGGACCGCGTTTTTGATTTTCGCCGTTTGTTGATCCATGCCCCATCGGGTATGATGATCGAGCCGCCAATCATACGTGAATCGATTGATGCCCTGACCGTTATTGATAACGGGATGGAAGCCGCGGTATCTGATAAAATTTATAACATCAGTAAAAACGCCAAAATTACGACGGCACCCCGCAATTGGCGCGAATATTTGCGCCACGACTGGAGCGAGGTAAAACCACCGCCATCGATCTTATGGCCGCGTGACGAAGCCGAAGAAATCCGCTGGTCGAATTGGGTCTCGGAAGGGTTCGAACAAGGCTATACTCAGGCCGAAGAAATGTTCGATGCCAATCTGGCGCGTCTGACATCTGATTTTAACGGTATGGTGCGTTATAAAATGTTGCTGGCCAAAGGACTGGTCTCATCACCATTTGCGACGCATGAAGACCGCGGCGTAACAGGCGGCGGTGAAGAAATGCGCATCGGCGATCGTGCGATCCGTATTACCCAGCCGTCGGCCTTTAATACGCATCCCGAAGACTGGAAATCTTTGGACCGGTAACGGCTTTACCCCTTTCCCTATGCTGTCATCGAATTTCGGCTCGTGTATGAAAATATACACGTCGCCTCATTCTCTTAGTCATAGGAAAAGATGCTTCGCCTTATTATTGAAGCTGGGGCCGTTCTGTTGCAGGCCGAAATTCAGAGAATTTAAAGAGGTGTGCAAAAAGGGCTTTAGCCAAATCTTTAGATATCATATGATATTATAAGCAGTTATTGGGGCATTTTAAAAAAAGAACATGAAAAGACCGGTCAGCTTACTGAAAAAAGGGATTGATGACGTCAAGGAGACATGGCCTGACGAACCGGATCGCTTTACCGAAAATCACATTGATGCCTTTTTGATCTGGTGCGTCGATAAAGGGTCGTCCGATGTAACATTCCAGTCGAACCGCCGTGTTTATAATGAAATCAGTGGCGTTTTGTATCCAGCGACATACAGATCATTGGATGCGGCGGATATGAGCTCGCTGGTTACAAAGCTTTACGGTCCGGAGGCGCTGGCGCGGCTTGCCGGTGGTCAGGATATTGATATTTCTTATGAAATTATGGTTGATCGTTTTACGCGCAAACGCTTTCGTGTGAATATTACGGCCATACTGGTCGAAGGGCGTGACGGTATTCAGGTGACCATGCGTTCCCTGCCGACAACCCCGCCAACCATGCAGGATATTTTTATCGAACAGGACATCATTGATAATTGGCATCCGCGTCAGGGTCTGGTTCTGATTACGGGCCCGACAGGGTCGGGTAAATCAACTTTGCTGGCGGCGGGAAACCGTATGCTTTTAGAACAAGGTTGCGGTAAGATGCTGACATACGAAGCGCCGATCGAATTTGTATACGATGGTATTCGCGCGAACAGGTCACTGGTCGCACAAAGTGAAATTCCACGTCACTTGCCTGATTTTGCGGCTGGCGTACGAAATGCTCTGCGCCGCAAGCCTGAAATTATTCTGGTGGGTGAGGCGCGTGACCGTGAAACGATGTCGGCGGCGATCGAGGCCGGGCAGACGGGTCACACCGTATATGCGACGGTGCATACCACCGGGGTTGCGGCAACTATTCGCCGTATGGTTTCAACCTTTGAGCCATCCGAGAGGTCCGAACGCGCCTATAGTTTGATGGAAACGCTGCGTTTGGTTGTGACGCAAACACTGGTTCCGAAGATCGGCGGCGGTCGTGTCGGTTTGCGCGAATGGCTGGTCTTTTCCGAGGATATCCGTGAAAAGCTTTTGAACATGGATTTTGAGCGCTGGTCCTATGAAGTTATGCAGATGGTCAAAACCAAGGGCCGCACGATGGAGGCTTCGGCGCGGCGTGCATTTGACGCTGGTGAAATCGACAAGCGGCACTATATGACCTATGTACAGAGCAGTAAGTATCAGCAGGAAGCTGTTGCAGAGACGGAAGAGGCTGGACTTTAAGATATGTCGGATGAAGAATACACAGGCTGGCACTGGCGCAATACGATGAAAACCGCACGGTTTTTCAACATTGATGCGCGCGCAGGGTTCGGGTGGGCGCTGGTTTTGGTTCATTTTAGAAAATGGACCATCCTTTTTGCCCTGACTATCAGTATCATCTTTATTCTGCTGGAGCGGCGCGGGTTATCTTTCCCGTCGGCTTTACGGTCATTCCGGCGCTGGCTGATCGGTCAATATAGACCGGGTGTGGTTTATACGTCTAAACGGAAATTCAAGGACACGGGATCGACCTGATGTTTCGCTTGAAAATAAAATAAAATCCCGACATAATGCAGACAAAGAAAACAAGAAATTCAAGACGGACTGGTCGCGGAATGAAAAAACGCAAAATCTATTTAGGCCTTATGTGCTGTGCGATGTCAGGTTTGTTGCTGACACATTCACCTGTTCAGGCGGGTTTTGAATGGCGTGGCATGTCCCCATCTGCTGATATGGGTAATGATATGCCGGCGCCAATCGGTGTGGGTCCGACAACTTTGGCAGCGCCTGTGGCACCCGTTACAAAAATCGGACAGGTTACGACCACCGTGGCAGGCGATGCACCAATGAATATGATTCCGCAAAATGAAAGTAACGCAGGGTCATACCGTGGTTTCGGGCGTGATATTCCGCTTTCTATGGCGGTTAAGCAGATTGTTCCGAATACGATGACGGTCGAATTTGACAGCGCACATAACATCAATATGAACAGCCCCGTCAGTTGGACCGGTGATGGCAGTTGGCAGTCAACACTGGATAAAGTCCTTAATAAACAAGGGCTGACATTCGATGTGCGCGGCAATGCAGTATATGTTTCAAGACAGATGGGATATTCATCGGCGCCTATGCCGGTTAAAACGCTTTCTTCATCACCTGAAATGGTGGTTTCGATGCCTATAACACAGCCCGCGCCTGTTGCAATGCCGGTTCCTGTCAGAAATGTTCCGGTTTCGAATTTCCAGCCGGACTGGTCCGCAGGTGCGAATGATACGCTGCGCCAAACCCTCGAGCGTTGGGCTTTGCAGAACGGCACGGTTTTACGCTGGACAATCGATTACGATTATCGTCTAAAAAAGCCGGTTTCTTTTGAGGGGTCCTTTACAGATGCGGTCGAAAGCCTTCTGGATGAATTCCGTACTGTCGAACCGCGTCCATACGGCGAATTAAAGCCGAACGCCGGTGGCGGGCATATGCTGATGATCCGTGCTTATGGTGTCAATTAAGCCTGTTTTTCATTAAAAACCTGTGCTAGGCTTTGTTAGGGTCAAAAGCCAAGTATTCCTTGGAAAAATGTTCTTTCATAAACCACATTTTAATAAAATGTGATGTATTATTAAGGAATACGTAATAAGGGGCACTTTACGAATCGATGCGTCAGGGACGGCATACATTTATGAGCAGGGCAAAAGCGCTGGCAGCAGCGCTGGTTTTGGTCGTGCTGGTTTCCACCACAACTTATACCGTTTTCAAACCTAAGCCCGCGCAAGCACAGTGTGTGTGTGGAATGTTGTGTACATTGGCCGGCGGCGGTATCGGTCAGGCGATCAATACCATTATGACGGCCCAGGTCGTGGTCGAAATTCTCAACACCTATTCCAGCCTTAGCACCCTTTATGATGCCCTGACCCAGGGGTTTAACGGGGTAATCACAAATTCCCTTCAGGTTGCAGATGATAACCTGAACCAGTTCATGGATGATTTTGTTGCCTACGATCTTATACCGGCCATGAAAGAATGGACGGCCCAGTTCAATACGCTGCAGATTTCGCACAATACACAGTTTAATGCGATGATTGACGGGCGTAACCAGACAAAAGTTTTGGGTGCGCTGGATGATTTGGAGGCTAAGTCATTTATTGAGGCGCGCGCAAACCCGAACGTTTGTGTTGGTGCGACTTTCAGCGGTGGGCTGGTCCGCGGACGAACTTTCAGGGATAAATTCGGACCGGCCTTTTCGAACAGGATTATGGGTCTGGATGGAAACGTACTGTCGCAGACAGTCATAAACGCATTGCAAAATGCACAAATAACGGACCTTAGAAATGTGAATATTTTCCCGGGGCTTGATTATTACCGGGCGCAAACAGGTGGTTTCGGCGGGCAATATTGCTCCGAATATCATATTGAAATTGACGAGGATGACTATCTTTCAGCCGCAGCGGGCGGAAGTGCTTTATATCAACTGGCACGTTTTAATAATTATTATAACCTGTATTGTGATCCGGCAGCGAATGGGGGCAGCGGTTGTCCGAACGGCCCGGGCGCATATAAGAACAAGGATGTTCTGGTTCAGGAAACGCTGCTGGACAAGGATACAATTGATTTTACAGTCGAAGAAGAGCTGCAGGCGGTTACCGATCTGGTTATCAACCTGTGTCAGCCTGAAGTCCCTGATGTGATACCGCCGTCCAGCTTTAGTAACCCGTCAACACAGGAAGAGATTTTGGGGCGCCGGTCTTTTCGTGCGCGCCGTCAGGTTTGTAAAAAACTGATTGTTGATGTCGCGGCGCGCCGTGTACCCGGAACGCGGGTTGGAGCGTATCGCGAAACTTTGGGCAAGGCCGCAGGGGTCAAGCTTGAAGATCTGTCGGAAAACCCCAGTCTGCACGAGATTATGAATGTTTTAGCAGGTGAAAGATTCTGGACGGGAACCTATAACCTTGGGAATGTTGATGGGCCCGCGCAGGTTGATCATGAGAAATTGACTTTGCAAGCGGCTGAACTGATGTTGATTGGTGATTATTACGATATGATGAACAGCCTTTCCATGATGCTGGCGTCGCAAGTCGCAAACGAGATTATCGAGCTGGGTGATCCGGCTAGTGGAAGATAGATTAAGGGTAATATGCTGAAAAAGTTTGAAATCGCAGTTATCTGTTTCCTGTTTTTAGGCGGGCTGATTTTCGGCGGCCAAAGTCTGGTGCCGAAAGAGGCGCAGGCCCAGATTACCGTATCGCCCAGTTTTTGCACCAACTGCCCCGGTGGTTTCATGCCCTGTGTGACAGTTGGCTTTCCACAGATTACAACGGCGGCCATCGAGCGTGCCTTCAGACAGGTTTTACAACAGTTTTTGGATAGCTTTACAAGCTTTTTTGATAATATCTTTAACAATTTTATCGGCAATCTTTTGAATGGAATTAACGATATTATCGAAGGCATGATGATAACGTGGCAAAATGATTTTTTCAGTTATGAATTAATGCCGGCCCTGCAATTGGCAACGGGTCAGATTAACACGGCCTATATCGATTCCTGGCGTGCGGTTAATAGTGGTATGGACGGTATGAATAATGCCCGCAGGCTGCGCGCGGGCGAAGACCTTCAGGCGTCAGCTTTTGCAACAGCCAAACCAAGCCCGCAAATCTGTGTGGCGGGTTCCATCGGCGGAAGCAATTGGGCGGCATCATATGCAAAGATCCGTGCCTTCATGCGCGCAAGTGAAACCATGTTCACACATCGCGGCGCTCAAAAAGATCCTCAACTGGCAGATAATAGTAATCAGGATATGACGGTTACGGCGCAAAACCTTATGAACGGGCGCTTTACACCGGGCCTTGATATCGGCAATGAAAACAGTTTTGAGGGTTCGGTAACACAGGCGCAGGTTTTTCCACGCAGCAGTACCGGACCGGGCGGGCATCAGGGTGATCAATGGCAGCGCTATTGTACATACTTGGCCCAACCTACTGATAACGGAGACAGAAACGGTTGCGGGAATGTCACGGTTACACCGGGCGCGCAGGGCATGGATATTAAGCCGATGGAGTTTCTATATAACAGCTATCTTATTGATGTAACACAGGAGCCGATTGAACATGCCCTTAATGCGGTTAAAGAAAATCTGGTCGATTTAAGTCCGCCGCCATTAATTCCGGGATCCTCGCTGGGTACGGGGCCGGGCCGTCAGCAGATGATCGATCAGCGATCGTATCTGGCACGTAAAAACGCCGCGCGTTCGGTTGTTGAATTTGTATCGTCTTCACGCCTGCCGACAGCGAGAGCCAGCGATCTTGTGCACCAGTTACGTGGTCAGGCGGGCGCGCCGTTAACGGATATCATTGATGGTAAAACAAGTTATAAGGAAATCATGAATGCGCTTAGTAACGAGATATTTGCAACCGGAACCTATAACCTGGATCGCGAGGAATGCATAAATACAACAGAAAACCCGGATGCAAAAATCACATGTATCAAACGTGAAAGCTTGATTTTAAGTGCATTGTACCTGATGCAACTGCGTGACTATTATGAATTGCTGGAGCGCGGGGTTTTGACACTTGCCGTTCAAACATCTATCGAGATTGGTGCCGAGAGCTCCGGTTCGGAGGGCGGTTCGCAATGATGAAACACTTTAAAATTTTGGCGGTAATTTTGATGCTGTCCATCGTTTTGGTGCCGAAGCATGCAAAGGCTGTTTGTGAAGTCAATGCCGAAGTTTCGGCCGCGCAGGGTAACGTTATTACGCGTCAAGCGCAGGAAATTACCAACATTATTGCAAATTTGCAGGCGCAAATCGGTGCGATTTTGCCGGTTGAACTGGTTGACCTGTTGCAAAAAATGACCGGGATGAGCACCTCTGTCCGTACGGGTATGGGTGAAATGTGGGGCGATTGGGAAGAGGCTGAAAAAGGTCAGACAGCCCAAATGCATGCCTCTATTTTGGATCAAACACGAAATACCCTGTCATCCCAGAATGCGGAGCTTTTTAACGAAGCTGCCTTAAATGATGAAATGAACGAAGTTGCGGCCGTGACAACCGATGATGCGACCGAGCAAAGTTGTACTTTTGATACCGTTATGCCGCATGTAACCGAGGTCAATAATATTACCCGCATGGTATCGAATACGATGTCAGGTTCGCTTTCGGAAAGGATCATACGTGGGGAAGATTCACAGCTAGAACGTAATGCCCAAGACTATCAGCGATACGAGGCCACCTTTTGTAACCGTTTTGAAAACGGTGGACGTGCGCCGTGTGATGCTGACGGCAGCCGCGTTGACGGCGATATTGAAATTGCGCGTACATTAATGGGCGGTGACACACTGCGTGTTGAATCTGAAGAGGATATGGAAGTCATTGAAGCGGCGATTGATAACCTGATGGGTCGCCCCCGTATGGACAACATTAACCCGATAAATTTGGAAAGTAGCGGATCAGCGCAAAAGGCTTATCTTGAAAAAAGGTCAATGGCTGCCCGCATGAATATGGTGAGCGGTTTATTCTGGGATATCACGGGTGAGCGCATGCCAAGCAGGACGCCATCCGAAGAGATCCGCGAGATGCGTATTGCAGCTGGTGTGCCGGATACGGATGCATCGGCTAACCCCAGTAAGTATGAATTCTGGAAGGCCTGGATTGAGCAGGTAAATTCACCACCCTGGATATTCGAGCTGAAAGGCGGACAGGAAAAATTGGGTGAAAGCGAACTACATTTGAAAGCGCTGCGCCTTATGATGATGAATAACCTCAATCTAAAAATGGAAAAAATGGCAACGCTGTTTTCAATCCAATTGGCAAACCAACTGGACGAACGCGAGCAGGAATAAAAATGAAATTCGGTAGAACACATAAAACGCAGAAAAGCTGGCAAAAAATGGCCGGTTTATTGGCTGTTTTTGCCGTGTTGCTGGTCAGCCTGACTGTGATGCAGCCGCGCTCTGCAAAGGCGATTTGTGAAACGCCGGCATCATCGATCGCGACACTGGGCCTATGGCTGGCGAATTCTTTCGGCCTTTTAGGCGATTTCGGCGGGGCAATTTCGGATTTTCTAATTCAGGATGTTGAAACCGGACAAGAAGAGGTTGATACACGCATTCAGGAGCTTGATTTTAACTATCGTGAAGGCTGGGGTAACCTTTGGAATGCCGAATGGTTGCCGGCAATGCGGGAAGAATTAAAACAGATCAGTACAGGCGCAATCAGTGAAATGCGCAAAAAAGGCTCTCTGATTGACGCCGACAACGAAGCGGATCGTAAAGCAGATATTCAGGATGCCGAATTTGATCTATTGGAGGATGGGGCCCCTTCAGAAAATGCATGTCAGGCCGATACGATTATGGGCGGTGGTTCAGTATCAAATTCAAATACACCACAGCAGTCATCACGTCCCGGATCCTGTGGTGGTCAAAGCGGTGCCAATATTGCCAATAGACAGCGTTTCGGGGCCTATCAAGATCCTGCCAGCTGCCCGGCGGGTCAGACATCGCGCTTTGAGAAAGAATGTTGTGATGGTCAGGTCTATACCCATCAGAAAACAAATTGCGGTCAGGATGTAACGGTTAACTGGAATTGTACTAATGATAGTGCAGGTGCCAGCGGCGGTAACGGAGAAGAGCGCGCAGGTATGACCTATGCAACGGATATTTCCGAAGATATCTCAAAGGCGATTGCCCTTGATGCGATGAAGCGGGCAACAGCGAACGAAGGCACGCCCGAGGCGGTTGGAATGACAGCGGTTGTGGCGGAGCAATGGGAAAACCTTGATAAATATTGTGATCCGACATCGAATGGTGGAACCTTGCCATGTAGTGGTAGTGCGCCGCCGGAGCTGATTAACAAGGATATGGAACTGGGAACGGCTTTTTTCTGGGGCGATCGCATGACAATCGATTTGAATGACCAGAATTATCAGGAGCTGGTTGTTGATGCCGAGCGCACATTTACAGACCAGAACCCGGCCTCCGCTATTCCTGAAAATATTCTGGACCGTCCGCAGGCGGTTAAACAATTTAACCTGACACGTTCGACGGCGGCGCGTAAACAGGCGGTGCACAGTGTTATGGGGGGCCTTTTGGGATCGCGGGCCTCACGACCTGAATCTGAACCTTTGCCTGAAGTTCAGGAAATTCGTATGCAGGCAGGTGTTCCACGTGAAAATACAACGGATAAACCCAGTTTGCATGAAACCATGCAGGCCCTGATGCAGGATCGTTATACAACGCCTGAATTTGCAACCATGATTGTTAAAAAACCGGCGGAATTGTACAAAGATGCACTGGATATCGAAAGCGGACATCTGATGCAATGGAATATGATGTATGCCAATATGGAGCGTCTGGCAGTTATGCATGCCAGTGAATTTGCACAGGATCTGGAAGATTCCGAGCCTGATTTTGTAGCGCAACGTGGGTCTGATGAATATGATGGCACAGTTGTGAATATGGTGCCGCCGGATGATGAGCCTCCACAGGAATGTGAAATCGTTGAATTTGAAATTCCCGAGAATCCGTTTGGGTGTGGCTCTGGGTATGCGGGTGGTGTTTCTGATTCCGCCTATGCAGGGACATTCTCGGGATCACTTATGGTGCCGGTGCCTAGCAACTATATAACATCTGATTATGGGCCTAGAAGTTGTAGCGTTTGTGCCAGCAATTATCACAGAGGTGTTGATTTCAGGGCTGCGATCGGCGATCCCGTTGTGGCTTCTGCGGATGGGGTTGTTACTATTGCCAGCAACAACCCGAATCACAGTTTTGGTAAATATGTCAAAATTGATCACGGTAGCGGTATAGAAACCCTTTATGCGCATTTGTCCAGTATTGTTGTATCGCCAGGACAAACAGTTAGCAGGGGCCAGTTAATAGGGTATGCTGGAAATACAAGTAATCAAAACCTTGCCCCACACTTGCATTTTGTTGTCTATAACAATGGTCAAAAAGTTAATCCGAATGATTATCTGGATCGTAACTCTGTACCTGCCCCTTCGCAAGGCGGAGGCTCTGGTGGGGGAGACGGATATACGGGAGACTGTTCATTTGACCTATCTGCAATTGGGGACTTAGATATCTGTAGCTGGCCTACAGGAGCATCGACAGGTACAGTCAGTCCGAACTTGACAGGTTTTCTACAGGGGTATGAAAGGCTAAGCCTCACACCTTATTATGATTTCAAGGGGCAAAGTATATGTTACGGTCACTTGATAACAGGAAATGAGAACCCACCGATTCCAATTCCTGCTACACAGGCGTTTTGTGACCAGTTATATATTCAAGATCTTAACCGTTTTGCATCTTATGTACGTAATGAAACAGCCCACTGTTCTAACCTAACGCAGAACCAGTTTGATGCTCTTTTCTCTTTTGCGTATAACCTTGGATCTTTCCGCGGCAGTGTTGGAACTGCGGTTGATGCTTGTAATTTTGATGCGGCCTTGGCAGCGGCCCAGCAATATAATCAGGCTGGTGGACAGGTTTTACAGGGTCTTGTTGATCGTAGAGCGCAAGAACAGATCATTGGAAATCTGCATCAGATTCGTCCTGCAGAATGTGCAACAGGACTTGGCGAGGAGGATGCAGATGGCGACCACGATGATCATGATCATTAAGGGGAAAATGAATGCAACTTCGTAATATAAACATGATGTCCTTTTTGCTGAGTATTATTTTTGTTTTTTTATCTGTTTCGCCCTCTCAGGCGGAGTATAATATTGCAGGTGATTGGACGTTTAAAAAACTTGTTATTCCTGCAACAGGCATTCAGTCAGGTGAGGCCATTAAAAAAGCCGAAGAAATGATCGGAAAAACCATAAAAATTGACGGTCAGAATTTTATTTATGAAGAAAATAAAAACTGTATTTTCGACGATATTCATCAGGAAATATTAATAGATGGTAGCTTTGATGCGTCTGGTAAGATGATGGTGAATTGGAACGAAATTGGTATAGAGCCTTATTCGCAAAATTCCAGAGGAAATAAATTATATGCTGTGATTTCTTATGGTGGATATTGTCCTGATAGTTCTGATTTGACGGAAGAAGAAAAAGCCCGAATTGATTGGACAATGGTTGATGAATATGAGGGATATAAATTTTTAGATGATAAACATGTTATTTTTGTGGCGAATAAAGGCCAACTTGTTTTGATGGATTATTTTGATGTCTGGATCCAGCTAGAGAGATCAACTACCGCTAACGGTGAGAACACACAAGATATAGTAGATCCCGAAAAAACCGACAACTAGATATAGATTTTTATCGACATTTAACAGTGCGTTTGTTAGGATGATTCAAGTTCAAAAAACGTTACTGGGGACACGTCGTTGGATTGGAATGACACATTGGGTATTGCCCGCTGTCTAAACCAAAATCCGGATCTGGAAGATCTGGATCTCTTCGAACTGGCGCCTGAATTTCTCGAAACATTGATCATCGAAAACGGATATGCCGCCGATCGTATGCCGCATGGCATGTTGCGCACAAACAGCCTGAATTCTGTGCTGTGGCACTGGATGCGTCTGCGTGACGAAGATGACCAGGATATGCGGGAGGCCGGCTGAGCATGTTTTTTAACCGCGCCAAAGAAATCTTTAATCGCTATGTCGGGCGTCCGGCGGATGATGAGCGTGAAGGTAATGGCCCGGTTAAAAACGCAAAGAAATCAACAGACGTACTCTACCACTTTCTGTCCGGCCTGAACGAAGGCTGCGTCGGCGGAAACACATCTGTTCTGGAAGTGTCATATGATGATGGCAGCACACTGCGCTGCATGGTTGATCCGGGTGATTTGTTTGGCGACAAAAACAACCCCGAGCATCCGGTTTTATCAAATTGTGATTCTATTATTGCTGACATGCGTGAATATTTTGATCATATCGATCCGCAAACCGGCGAAATTGTCGAGGCGAAAAAGCCGCTGGATAATATCATCCTGAGCCATTCGCACAAGGATCACATCGGCGCGATATCAAAAATGATGCTGATGGGCTATAAAATGCCGCAGATATATGCAACGCCATATACCCGCCAAAGACTTTTTCAACATTTGAACAATGAAAAAATACCACCGTCGGAATGGCCGCACGTGCGCGAAATTGCCCCCGGGCAAAAGCTGAAGTTTCCGGATGTCGAGGTTGGTTTTTTCTCGGTCAGTCATTCAACCCCGCAATCATTGGGCTTGGTTTTTAAAACGAAAGAGGGCAGCATCGTCCATACCTGTGACTGGAAAATGGATCAAAGCTTGACATGGGGCCCGAATTTCGAGCCCAGCCAGTATAAACGTATGGTGGGTGATAACCCGACTGTCCTGCTGATGGATTCAACCGGTGCGGACAGTGATAAAAAACCTGTCACCGAAGAAATTTTTCGCAAGACTTTGAAGAAAATGATGAAGGATAACCCCGGTAAACGCTTTATTATCGCGACCCACCCGGGATTTGAAGAAAACATGGCATCCATTGCTAAAGTGACGGCACAAGACGGACGCAAGTTCTTTATTGATGCCTGGTCACATTCGCAAGTGTTTGATGCTTTGCGCAATACGGGTTTAAAGCTGGGCGATCATATTGGCGAGAAAATTGATGTGAAAAGTCTGAATTCTGCCCCCGCCCGCCGCGAGCTGGAATCCTCGAAGCCGGGCGATTCCATTGTTCTGGTTGCGGGCGTTATGGGGCAGAAAAACTCATCACTCGTACGTGCTGTGAATGGCACTAATAAAAATCTAAAGTTGGACCCGAAAAAGGATATTATCCTGTTCTGCGGGCCAAACATGCCGGGGCAAAATCGCGAAAATAAATATGCGCTGATGGCCGAAATCAAGAAAAAAGGTTTCGAGGTTATGGGCCATCCTGAATATAAACTTTATCCACATGCGCACGCCCGCCGCGGTGAAATTGTTGAATTGGCCGAGATGACTTCGGCGAAATATATCGTACCTGTTCATGGCGACCAACATCTGCGTGATCGCAATGAAGAATTGCTAGGTGAAAATGGCCACAAAGTTATAAAACTGAAAAACGGTCAAACCCTGCGCCTGAAAGACGGCAAGGCGGAAATTGATCCTGAATTGACGCGTGATCCACAATTTATCGGCTTTGAAACGCGCATCGGGAAACATTGGCAGGAACGTGATTATATTGCCTGCTTCACGGTAAATTATAAAAGGCCGGCCAATGAAAATGATCCGCCAAAGCCGGATGCGGCGCGTAAGCCGCGCATATTCCAAAATAGAAGATAACTTTCTAAAATCTTTCGACTGCAAATAGTACGTTTTTGCGCGTTCCGTTTCTCATGTGTTTTAACATACACTCCGATGCGGTTCTCAAAGCATACTGTTTTCAGCTGAAATCTTTTGAAAGAAGGGATCAGTTTTGCCCTGAATGTCTAAAGCACCTCCGCAAGGGAGGTGCTTTAAATCAAAAGGAGGCACTAAAAAGAGCGAACCGGAACGGACAATTCCGTTTCACATTCTTTTAGTATAGCAAAGCATATTTAAACATTCGTGAATGATAAAAACAATTTGACATAATATTAATACTCTGGTAATATTTTGGCATTATTTTACTTTTGGAGATTTTAAAATGGGATATACGGTTTGTACAATCAGCGGTCTTGTAATTGAAATGGGCGCGCCGGTACGCGCTGTGTTTCTGGCAAATATGGAGAAATCGGCAACCCAGAATGCGCCTGTTTATAATCCGGGTTCATGGTATACACCTGTTTCAGCGCCGATCAAAGCATCATTTGATGATTTTGCAAGGGTCGAGGGAATGGAATCAACAGAATGCTCCGAATTCTTTATGAAAGAATATTTTCCCGATAAGGATTTAGACAATGTCGCGCTTTGGGCTTCAAAGCAGGGATTAGAAATACTTTCCCCAAACCACACAATGCGTAAAAATAATGAACCGAGTAAACTTTCAATTGCCTATATAAATGAAGATGTCTATCAAAGCATTTTGAATATGACCCATGAAGGCAAAGCGCGTAATTTTGAAAAAGAAACAGCGAAACAATTCGAAGTTTTGAAAGGGCTTTGTTCAGAATATAAAAATCAAATCCTGAGAATGGATATCATGAAGTCGCAGGGCTTGAGTTTATTATTCAAAATGTCGGGAACAGACACACAAAATGATGAATATGTCAGACAAGTGGCATCTTTTTTTGAAACAGCCGGCGGGGATTATACTCATATGGCGCAGACCCAACAAAAAGAGGCATTGTTGGATGCTTTGATAAATGGTGACGAGGAAAAAGCAAAATCCATGTTTACAGATCTGATGGCACTGCACCATATTCATGGCATGATGCATGTTCTGAATCGGACATGGCAGCCGGCCAATGCCGTTGTGGAAGAGAAATTCACGCAGGCACATGTCGTTTTCAACGAGAGTGTTGCAAAGATCGCGCGCGGACGCGGCAAATGGCAGATTCAACCGCGCGGCAATCAGCCAAAACCTTAAGCTTCTTTCAGGCGGGAGCGGTGCAATTCGCCTGCTTCCTCAAGGGTTGGATATCCAACCATCGTTAGATAACTCTGAATACGACGCAGGTCGCGGAAAACATCCAGATGCAGGCTGGATGTTGAATGGGTTTCTGATACACCCTCGCGCAGGCGGCGCATATGTTTTTCAGATGTCTGGATTTCCATTTCACGCAGTTTCATTTTGCCATGGAAAAGTTGGCGCGCCATTTTCAGATCATTCGTCATGAAGACATGCTGGGCCAATGTCAAATTCTCCAGCACATGATGGTAAGCTTCTGAAATTTCCTTGAAACCTTCATCGGAAAAGGTCAGATGCTTGCGGATTTTTTTATCGCATAATTCCAAAAGGCTTTTATCGATGATGTCACCGATATGCTCTAGATTGGTGGCAAAGCTGAGGATCTGCTGATGGCGGATCGCCTCTTTTTCGGTCAGACTTTCATTTGTGATACGTGCCAGATATTTCTTAACGGCATCATATAAAATATCGACGCGGTTATCCGATTTACTGACTTTGCGCATCATTTCGGCATTGTCGGTGCGCAAAACCTCAAGGGTGTTTTTCATCATGCGTGAGACAGTATCGCTGATGCGAAGGGTTTCGCGTTCGGCACTGGCAAGGGCGGCCTGCGGTGTTTCAAAGGCCGAGTAATCCAGATAACGCGGTTGGTCCTTGTCATCTGCTGATGATTTATCAGGTAGAATGCGGCTGACGATCTTATTGATGAAACCAATAAAGGGCAGCATCATAATGGCAAGGCCTATATTAAACGCTGTATGGAAGTTTACGAGCATGCGTGCCGGATCTGTTGACAGGTCAACCAGAAAGGGTTGAATAAGATGGATAAAGGGCATAACAAAAACGATACCGGCAAAGCGCATAATCAAATTGGCAAGCGGGATGCGGCGTCCGACCGATTTCTCGCTGAGGGTATCAACATAGGCGATAATACCGCTGCCAAGGTTTGCCCCCAAAACCAGAACCAGACCCAGCATCACCGGGATCGCCCCTGTAAGGGTAAAAGATGCGAAAAGCAGAACCATCGCAAGCGACGAATGCACCAGCCAAGTCAGAATTGCAGCGAACAGAATCGCGAGAACAGGTTCTTGTGAAAGCGGGATAATCAGCACGTGCAGCGCTTCGGAATCGCGCAGCGGGGCTGAAACATCAACAACAATTTGCAATGACAGCAATATGAGGGCGATACCCAGAAACGCATTTCCCAGATATTTGTAATATCCACCGCCTTTTTTTATGCGGGTCAGGCTGTAGCCCGAAAAGAGCATCACCGGAACCAGCCAATCCAGATCGAAAATCAGGATTTGTGCGGCCAATGTCGTGCCGATATCGGCCCCCAGAACCAGCGAAATCCCGGCAAGGGTTGATAAAAGCCCCTTTGATGCAAAGGACGCTGCAATAAGGGTCACGGCAGTCGAGCTTTGCAGGCCCATGGCAATGGCAGCGCCTGAAAAAAGCCCAAGAAAACGGTTTTTAGTCGAGCGGGTGATAAAGCGACGCAATTCTGCCCCAAAGGCACGATTCAGGCCTGTTGAGACCAGACGCACGCCCCACAAGAGAAGGCAAACTCCACCAATAATGTGAATAAGAATTGCTGTTGCGCTCATAAGAACTGTATGTGGTTAAAACAATATAGCGGCTGATCATAGCAAAAGAACAGACCTATTCCAAGAGCTATAAAGAAGCCCTGAATTTATCGCCCAATCAGAACGAAATAATAGTGATATGTATCGGGCGGCGGGTTTGTGGCGGCATTAGCTGATTCTATGCAGGCGCTGTATTTACCGTCAATAGATGTACCGCTGGCCTGTAGGCGTGAAAATGTATCATATGTTCCTGTAAACCAGCTGGCGGGGCTGCCGTGATAAAAGTCATTGGCTTCTTTTGGGATGGTTGAAATGATATTTTTATTCAAAGCCTCGCAAATGGCTTCGCTAATGTAGGGAAAAAAGAGAATTAAATCTGCAGCACTTGCAGGATCGTTTTGGCAATCTACACTGCCTGTGCCGACACCATCTATGCAAAGCAAACCAATAACAGGAGCCTCGCCGTAGTATTTTTCAGCCGATTGCGCAATATCAATCATGCCATCCATTTTAAACGGAACCATATCACCGCCGGCTTTGTGGAACATATGGCATGAACCATCAGTCGGTGAATTCGGGTTATTGTTATCATCATCCGCGTCGACATAATTTCCATCGCCGTCACTGTCGTTGTTAAAGGATATTTCATTCGCCGAACAATGGTTCAAAGTGACAAGGCGCTGGATTTTTTGCTGCATCTGCGATGCATATTGTTCGATTTTTGCAGCATTAATGGCGGCCTGTTCTTTGTTTATGCCTGCGCCGCCGCGCCCAGATTGCGTTATGGCATAGGATAGGGCCGCGAACAAAGCGACCGCAATCAAAATCAAAAACAGGGCATTTCCATTTTCATTCTTCATTATATTATAAGCTTAGCATGAAAATATGGCGAAATTAAGGCATGTTATTGACAGTTTTAATTTTTACCGTTATGTATAAACAATACAAAGAGCTTAAAATGAAAAAATTAAAAGCATTTTTTAACAGAGAGGCGCCGCGCTCAATGAATGATGTGAAGCGGAAAATCGCTAAAGCAATGACATATGAAACAGGCCGTACCAACGAATTTGGAGGTGCTATACATTTTGTTACTGTGATGGGTATAGCATATCCAGCTTTTTTGTTTTTACCGGTTGCTGTGGGGTATGTATTATGCGGTGTCATGGGCGCGGTTTCATCTACAACCTCTATAAAAATGGAACCAACGCTAAAAAAATGGCGTGCGCTCCCCAATCAGCATATCAAACCAGAGATTAAAAAAGCGGCTGTTTAGCCGCTTTTTCTTTGATTATTTCTGGTCCCGCCAGATTTTCTTTTTCGAGGCATACAAGAGGCCAGTCAAAAGCAGTAGGAACAAGATAACCTTCATTCCCATTTTCTTGCGGGCATTCAGGTTGGGCTCGGCGGCCCAGGCCAGATATTGAGTTACATCAGCGGCGGCTTGCTCGAGGGACGCAGAATCACCATTTGAATAGGTAATTTGACCGTCAGCCAGTGGCGGCGGCATCGCAATTTTGTGACCCAGCATATATTCGTTCCAGTACTGACCGTCTGCCAGAGTTTCGTCTGCCGGAGCATCTTTGTAACCGGTTAAAAGGCCGTAGATATAATCTTCGCCATGTTCGCGGGCTTTGACAATTAGTGACAAATCCGGTGGCATAGCGCCATTGTTGGCATAGCGCGCAGCCTGTTCATTCGGATATGGGCTGTTAAAACGATCAAATGGCTTACCGCTACGTTCAAACATTTCGCCGTCATCATTCGGGCCATCCTGAACCATATATTCGGCAGCGATGGTTTTGATTTCAGCCTCGGTAAAGCCGATGTCTGCCAGATTGCGGTATGACATATATTTCATCGCATGACAGGCCGAGCAGTTTTCGCGATAGATCTGATACCCGCGCTGCAGGGCGTTTTGATCATATGTGCCGAAAATTCCTTCGTGCGGCCAATCCATATCAGGCGGCATCACGGCATCTTCAGCAGCATGCGCGGTTGAGAAAGACAGGACAAACGCAAGTGTCAGAACAAATTTAAATAGATGTTTCATCATGATTTTGTGTCCTCATGAATTGATTTCGGCAATGGTTTCGTTTTTTCAAAGCGCGGCAAGAAAGGCACCAACACCAGGAAAAAGAAGAAATAATAGGCTGTTGAAAGCTGTGCGACCAACAGTGGAACGCCTTCGGCTGCTTCCTGTCCGGCCCAGCCCAATGCCACGAATGCGATCAGCAACAAGATGATAGCAGGACGGTACATCGGGCGATAACGTGCCGAGCGTACAGGCGAGCGGTCAAGCCATGGCAGGCCCAGCCAAATCAGGATCGATCCGAACATCGCCAGAACCCCTTGCAATTTCGCAGGCAGGATCACGATATCCGTAAACGGAATAATCAAATCAGCTGTGAAAGAACGCAAAATCGCATAGAACGGCAGGAAATACCATTCGGGCACAATATGTAGCGGTGTTTGCATCGCGTTATACGGCACATAGTGATCGGCATGGTTCAAAAAGTTCGGCGCATAGAAAATAACAGCGAACATGATCACGGCAAAAACACCCAGACCGAACATATCTTTGGTCGTGTAATAAGGTGTGAAGGGTACGGTATCATTCTTTGTTTTTGGCTCGACGCCTGTCGGGTTGTTTGACCCTGTAATGTGAAGTGCCCATACGTGCAGAAACACAACAGCACAGATGACGAACGGCAACAGGAAATGCAGCGCAAAGAAACGGTTCAGGGTCGGGTTATCAACCGCGAAACCACCCCATAGCCATGTGACAATCGAGTCGCCGACAATCGGGAAGGCCCCGAACAGGGACGTAATCACGTTCACGCCCCAGCCAGACATCTGGCTCCATGGCAGGGAATAGCCCATAAAGGCTGTTGCCATCATCAATAAGAAGATCAGAACGCCGAAGATCCAGATCAATTCACGCGGTGCTTTGTATGAGCCATAGTAAAGACCACGGAAAATATGGATATAAACAGCAATAAAGAAGAAGGACGCCCCATTCATGTGCGTATAGCGCAATAGCCAGCCGTAATTGACATCACGCATGATGCGTTCGACAGAATCAAAAGCATAGTCAACGTGTGGTGTATAGGACATCGCCAAAACAATGCCGGTGACAATCATCAAAACCAGCATGAACATGGCGATCGCGCCGAAATTCCAGAAATAGTTGAAGTTTTTCGGAGTCGGGAATTGTGAATATTCCTTGTCCATCATGGTAAAGATCGGCAGACGCTGATCAATCCATTCAACGACTTTGTTATCAAAGGGCTGTCTGTTTTTTGAACTTGCCATTTTTATTGTCCTTTTGTGAGTCTTTAACCGATGCGGATGACGCTGTCGGAAACAAATGTATAGGGTGGAACCTCGAGGTTTTTAGGCGCGGGGCCTTTGCGGATACGGCCGGATTCATCATAGTGCGAACCGTGACACGGGCAGAACCAGCCGCCATATTCCCCTTTGGGTTGGCCTGATTTATTACCCAGTGGCACACAGCCAAGGTGTGTACATACGCCGACCATGACCAGCCATTCGGGCTTTTGAACGCGCTCGCTATCGGTTTGTTTGTCACGCAGTTGCGACATGTCGACGCTTTCAGCCTCGGCAATTTCGGCCGCGGTGCGGTGACGAATAAAGACCGGCTTACCGCGCCATACAACGGTGATGGCCTGGCCCTGTTCGACAGCTGCGATATTGACTTCGGTCTCGGCAACAGCCAGAACGTCCTTTGACGGGTTCATAGAGTCAACAAAAGGCCAGACGGCAGCGCCTGCGCCAACTGCGCCCATTGCAGCTGTGGTGAGATAAAGAAAATCACGACGTGTTTGGGGGTGTTCCTGTTTTTGTTTAACCGCCATTTTTATAATCCTGAATTATTGGTTTTAAAGCGTTGGCTTGTTTATGGCAGAATTGCGCCAAAATTTCCACACCTAAATAGTGTAAAAATTTTCCTTTTTTTGCAAGTTTGTTGTAATCTTTTAAGGCGATGGGCGAATTATTAAACCACAAAAACTGGCCGATTTCGGGTGCCGGGCTTGATTTTATCAAGATTATGGCAGCCATATTGATGTTAATTGACCATATTGATCATATCGTTCTGGACCGCGAGGCCGTGGGTATGTTCTTTATCGGGCGCGGGGCTTATCCGTTGTTTGCCTTTGCCTGTGCGGCATCTTTTATCCGCGGCGGGCTGGATAAGGCCCCAAAATATGCTAAAAACCTGATCTTATGGGGTCTTATTGTCGTGCCTGTTTCCTGGATGACACGTGATACGACGGCAGCAAATATCCTGTTTACCCTTGCGATCGGCGCAGGCCTATTGCCGTTTTTGATCAAAATCGGAGTCGCTGGCCGTGCCGTCATTTTTACATCGGCCGTTCTATCGCTTTATTTTACAAATATTGTCGAATTTGGGTTTCTGGGGGCGCTGGCGCCAGCCGGGTTCTATCTGGTCATGACAGGTCAGAAAGACGGCACATTCTGGCTGGTGATTACGTTGGCTTTGATGAATTTCGGCGGATTTATGCATGAGGTTGAAGGTTTCGGTGCAATCGAGATTTTGATTATGTTTTTTGTTGCCGCCGCCACGATCGGATTTTCATGGTTGGTTTTGAAGTTGGCCGAGGGCATGAAGAGGAATGAGAAAAGGCTGCTGTCAAAATATTTTCTGCATATATTTTATCCGGCGCATATGATCGGACTTGCGCTGATAAAGCCGTTTGTATAGATTTGGCCATTATGAGATTAGCCCTGTACCAACCCGATATCCCGCAAAATACCGGCACATTGATGCGCCTGTGCGCAGCAATGGATGTGCCGCTTGATATCATCGAGCCGTGCGGCTTTGCCCTTGATGAAAAAAAAGTCCGCAGATCCGCGATGGATTATTTCGATTATCTGAATTTGACGCGTCACGCCAGTTGGGAAGCGTTTCAGCAGCAGTTTAAAGACCGCCGCCTGGTTTTACTGACTACAAAAACCGATGTGCTTTATACGGGGTTTGAATTTCATGCCGATGATATTCTGATGGCTGGGCGCGAAAGTGCGGGCGTGCCGGATGATGTTCACAACATATGTGATGCGCGCATACGCGTTCCGATGGCAGCGGACATCAGATCGTTGAACGTTGCCGTAAGCTGTTCGATGGTTTTGGGTGAAGCGCTGCGTCAAACACAACAGTTTCCGGAGTAATCAATGGATTTGCATGCTTTATATAAAGACAATTTGATGTCGTCCGACGGATACACCAACACGCCGGATGATGCCAAACAACAGGCCGAGAACTGGTTCAGACAATTGCGCGATGATATATGCGCAGCGCTGGAGAAACTGGAAGAAGACTGCACACATACAGATTGGGCCCCCGCGACATTCCAGCGCCAAAGCTGGCAGCGCGATCAAAATCCGGATGGGAGTGACGGCGGCGGCGGGACAATGTCGGTTATGCGCGAGGGACGCGTTTTTGAAAAGGCGGGCGTTAATATTTCGACCGTGCACGGTGAATTTTCGGAAAATTTTCGCGGGCAAATACCCGGAACGGAAGACAGCGGCGCATTCTGGGCCAGCGGTCTTAGCCTTGTTATGCACCCCAGATCCCCGCATGTGCCGCCGATCCATATGAATACACGTCACATCATTACGGGCAAATCATGGTTTGGCGGCGGGATCGATTTAAACCCGATCACACCGAATGACCAGGATACGGATATGTTCCGCGAGGCTTTGTACCGGGCATGTGAAAAACATGATGCGCAGTATTATCCTGATTTCAGTCGCTGGTGCGATGAATATTTCTATCTGCCGCATCGGGACGAACACCGTGGCATTGGCGGTATATTCTATGATTATCTGAACAGCGGCGATTGGCAGAAAGACTATGCTTATACCCAGGATGTCGGGCGTTGTTTTGTTGATATCTATCCCAAAATAGTTGCCGCCCATATGAATAAGGACTGGAGTGATGAGGAGCGCGAATATCAATTGATGCGTCGCGGACGCTATGTTGAATTTAACCTGTTATATGACAGGGGCACTGTATTCGGCCTGAAGACTGGCGGGAATACCGATGCGATATTGATGTCCTTGCCCCCTCTCGCAAAATGGTGAGAACCTTTTCATAAGCTTGACTCGGCGCTTCCGAGGTGCTAAAAATCAGCCAATCATTACAGGGAGAGACATGAGCGGGATTTTCAAATCCATAAAATCGCAATGGGAGGCATTGACGGACGTCAAGCGCCATGAACAGTCGCGCAGTCTGGCCCCGTTGTTTGATGCGATTGACCGTGATGATGTTGATGCGGTTCGACTGATTGTAAAAAATAACCCAGGCTTTCTGAATACATATAGTTTAAAGGGTGAAACCGCCCTGCATCGTGCCGTTAAAAACGGGTCGGTTAAAATGACGCGTGCGCTGATATCGGCAGGCGCGGATATTAACCTGAAGGTTAAGGCGGTTGGCCCATATGACAGTTTGATCCATCTGGCGGTTTTGTCTGATAATCCTGATATGATCCCATTATTGAATTCAATTGGAATATCGCTGACAACAAAAGCGAAAAACATGCTGACACCACTGCGGCAGGCGATCAATATGAACAAACCGGATATGGTTAAGGCGCTGATTGATGCAGGGGCTGATCCGTTTGAAAGCATGGTCAAAAATGGCCCGCCGCCACTGACATCTGCAATGTTTGAAAACAAACGTGATGCTTTGCAGGGGATGCTGTCTTTTCCCGAAGTTCAGAAAACCCTGAGCTATGAATTTGCAAATCGCCACAATAAGGGTGTGCGTCCTGTCTTTGTATCACTGGAGATGGGGTATCTGGATACCGCCCGCCAAATCTTTGACATGGGGTTGCCGGTCAATTGTGTTGATGAAAAAGGAAATACACCGCTGCATTGGGCTATATATCACAAAGATGCAGATTTCGTACAATATCTGGTTGAAAAAGGTGCCGATATCAAGGGTGTATATAATAAATCGGGCCTGACCCCGTTTCATTTGCTGTGCACCAAGGCGCATGAATTCAAACAGGATGACCTGCAGCGCATATTCGATCTTTTGACAGCCTATGGCGGAGAAATTCTGGAAGAAACCAAGAGCCATAAATCACTGAATAAGATCATCGGTTCAAGCAAGAACGAGCGTTTCAAAAACTCAGTCAAAGATTACCAGTCGGGATTTCCCAAAAACTGATTCCCGTATTTTCGGCCTGTATTTATTATGATATAAATAAATAAAAACGGATTGGGTATGTTGCGCATAATTTTCATTTTTATATTTCTGTTCTTCCCACTGTTGGCGGCGAAGGCAGAAGAGCTGCCGAAACGCGGACATGCAGTCGTGACGTCGCCGCAAAACTGTGCGGCTTTGATGGAAGATGAAGAAGGGGCTGTTCCGGCCATACATTATATGACCCACGCTTATAAAAGATGTATCGAAAGATCGCGGAAAATCATGCGTGTCGATCAAAAGGATAAGCCTGAAAATGATACACGGGAAATTAACCAGAATAACGTATCATACAGTAATGATGAAGCGGCTCATAACAATTATTACCGCGTAACGCCGCGTCATAAGGAAGAAGATAATGATGAATAGATTTTTGAATATTTTCGCATTGATCATGTTGGTTTCGATCACGCCTGCCATGGCGCAAAGTGAAGCCTATAGTTTTGATGTTGATTCCAAAGCAAGGTCTTCTGTTACAACGAGCGAGAAAAAGGCGCAAACAACGGATAATAAGCCCGATAATAATGAAAGTCAGCCCGCGGCTGATGAAACGGCCGTGCAGCTTGAAACCACAAAGCCGGAAACGTCCCCCGCCCCTACTAAGGAAGAGGTAAAGAGGGAAGATGACCCCTGTGCTGCCTATAAAAGTGCGCGGGGCAAGCTGATTTGCCAGGATCGTATAGCAAAAATAGAGCGCATGAAATCTGCGAAAGAAAGCCGGGCTACGTTGTATAAGCCACAGGCCGCCGAAAAAGAATCGGAGGAAGCTGAAACTGTAAGTACAGAAGCGAATTCCGATGCTGATGCTGAACTTGAGGCCGAGGCGGGCGCTCAAAACCCCAATAACACTGAAGAAAACACGGAAAAGTAAATAAATTGCAAAAAACGCAATTTATTTATTGACAGTCGGGGTTATATTTGTTAGCCTGTATATAGAGTTAATAATTATATCTAGTCAAAAGCGCCGGTGTGGCGCTTTTTGTGTTTCCGGAGAAAATTGAGAATGTCGCAATTCTTTATCGAGTTCAAAGACTGTAAAGCCGATCTGGTGCCCAGTCTGGAGCTGATCGAAAAAATAGAAGAGCAATTTGGCGCGCTGCAAAGCATTTTACAGCGGATCAAAGCCGGCCAGATGACGTTGCATGATCATAAAGAGTTGATCGGTCTGGTTTTTGAAAAAAATAATATGGATTTGGAGGGACTGGTCAAAGAAGAAGGTGTTTCAGGCTTGATCCGAAGAAATATCAAAATTATCGGCCTCTGTTTGGCTGGCCTGAACGGTATCGAAAGCCTTTATCAGGAGGCCGAAAGCCTGGGAAAGCCTGTAACGACAGAGCCCACAACTTTGACAGACTGATTTATGGCTGGCTGGGTTGGCCGCCTGATTTCCAGATGAAACAGGGCGGTACATTGCTGGGCTTTGATGTCATCGAGGCTGAAGATATGCCGACCATTGCTGCTGACAGTCTGTCGATTGCCTTCGGTGATTTTAATGCCGGATATCAGATTGTTGATCGTCAGGGTGTACGTATTTTACGCGATAACCTGACCGCAAAGCCGTACGTGAAATTCTATACAACGAAACGTACAGGTGGTGCGGTGACGAACTTTGATGCTCTAAAGCTCATGAAGTTCGCTTCATAATTTTAAACCTACAGACCTGCAAATGATCGTTTGCTGTGCGCTGCTGCTCATGATGCCTAAACATCACTGCGCTGCAGTGCGCGCAAACAATTCATTTTCGCTGTCTGCATCTTCAAAATTCAACTTTGAGCAAATAAATGCAGGCGATCGCATTTCCCCTCCCTTCCTTAGTTGGCGATCGTACAAATCTGCACTGGCGGGGTGGGTGCGTCATTCGATGTGTCCATCCCCCACTTTTAATGGAGAGACAAAATGAAAATTAAAGTTTTAAAACATTTCAAATTTGCCGAAGACGGTATCACCGTCAAAACCTACGAGCTCGGCATTCACGAAGTTTCAAAACATGTGGCAGATATAGCCATTCATGAAGGCTGGGCCAAAAAACCCGTTGTAAAAAAGAAAGCCCATAAGAAAGTAAAGTCATGAGCAATCGATATATAGTCAGCCAAGCCGCCGAACCGGCTGCCGAGCCTGTCAGCGTTGCGGAGTTTAAAAGTTTTCTACGCATAACACACGACAGCGAAGATAGTGTCTTGGCCGATTACCTGAAAGCCGCCCGTCTATTTTGCGAGAATTACACCGGCAAAGCTTTTATCAGCCGCGCCTATAAAATTATTTTTGACCGTCTGGATGATCCGAACATTATCCCGCTGGTAAAGATGCCGCTGGTATCCGTATCGACGGTTAAAACCTATGATCTGGATAATATAACCACAACAGTATCATCTGATGATTATAGTGTTGATGTGGATGCGGGGCGTATTTTGATGAAATATGGCGCGGTTTTAAATTTGCCAGCACGTGATACACGTATTCTGGAAGTTGATTTCACAGCCGGTTTTGGCGCAGCAGCCAGTGATGTTCCGGAATCGATTAAACAGGCGATTTTAATGAAGGCAACACAAATGTATGAAGAACGCGGCGATGTTCCTGTTTCCGCGCCCTTTGATATGATTGCGGCGCTGTTAAAGCCCTATAAAAAAATCGGTGCTGTGTAATGGGTGATGTTGGAAAAATGCGACATTTAATGCGACTGCAATCGCCTGTCACAACGCGGGATGCAGGGGGCGGCTTTGCAGAAGAATACACGGATGTGGATGATATCTGGTGCGATATCAAACCTGTGCGTGAAAATATCACAACGCAATATGGCCAGCGCGATATGCGCGTTACCTATAGAATAAAAACGAGATATCGCAGCGATGTTGCAACGGGGCAGAGGTTATTGGATCCCGAAAGTGGGGAGACATATATTATTGATACGGCCGTTGATCCTGATATGCGCAAAACCTATCTAGAGATAATGGCGCGTCAGGATTAGGAGGCGCGCGGCATTGTTAATGACCAGATAAACAATCCAAGCCAGACAAAAAGCGTCCAGCCAAGGGCGATGTTCAGGCTCATGACAAGGCCGGTCTGGTGATGGTTTTTATTCAGCGCAATGCGACCCGGTAAAAGATAAACCCAAGTTAAAAGCGCAGATACAACAATCGCAATAAAGATAAAAAGAAGATACAGCATTATTCAGAAGGCTCCTGATCGGTTTTGTAAAATTCATCGGCGATCGCTTCGCCTTGTAGAATTTGATCAGGAGAAAGCTGCGCTGTCAAGCGACGTGCCAATTCCTTACCGGCTGCGGCCATATCGGGCAGGCGGTCCTGACGGGCAGTAATACGATACCAGGCATAAGATTTAACAATATCCGGTTTAACATCCGGCAGTTCGGCATGACCGTTCAAATAAAAACTGGCGATCATAAATTGGGCAGCCGGATTTCCGGCTTCGGCCGATTTTTTAAACCATTCAAAAGCGGCAGGGAAATCTTTTTCAGTGCCAAGGCCTTCGGCATACATGGTGGCGATTGCCAACATGGCATTGTCATTTCCTGATGTCAGGGCCTGTTTGTAATGCTGGAAAGCAACAGCGTGATTTTGTTCGACACCTTTGCCGTCATTATACATGTTGCCCAAAAGGACCAGGGCCTGATCGTTGCCTTCTTCTGCCAGAGGGCGCAGAAATTTAACGGCGTTCACCCAGTCTTGTTTTTGATAGGCGGCGCGACCTTCCTCGAGACTGGCGTAGGCTGAAGATGTGAAAAGAAGAATGCCGATAATGGCCGCCATTAAAATACGCATGGATTTTTGCTCCCACAATTAATTGTTCAACATTCAGTATACGCAAAAAACTGTCAAAACACTCTTAAAAAAAGGAAAAAAGATGCCCGATGCTATTCAATGGGCCTTGCAAAAGGCGCTGTACGATAAATTAACGAGCGCGGCGAATTTAACAGCCCTGTTGCCGAACGGCACGGATGATATCTATAGCCACGTGCCGGATGATACGCCGCCGCTCTATTGTCTTTTCAGATTGGCTGGGGCCGAAAAGATTGCAACCAAACTGCATGATGCCCTTGAGATATCCGTTTTGATTGAATGTTATAACGCGAAAAAAACGGCGCAAAACGGTCACGACATAGCAGCTGAAATCAAAAACACGCTGGATAAAGCGGAATTTATTCTTGCAGATTACAATGTGATTGATTGCCGTTTCGAAAAAGAAACGATACAGGCCTTCGAAGGCGGGCGTCTGCAAAAAACATCACAGATATTCAAAATTATTATCGAACCAAAATAAGGAGTATTAAACATGGCAAGTCAGAAAGGCCGCGATTTTTTAATGAAAATTGGTGACGGGCAGCCGTCAGAAACATTTACAGCATTGGGTGCGGCGCGCACGAATGCAATGCGCATCAATAATAACCCGGTGGATGATACGGCAATGGATTCAAATGGTATCCAAAGCCTGATCGGGGACGCCGGCGTGCAAACGATGGAATTAACGATTGATGGCCTGTTCAAGGATGCGGACGCCGAAGAGGTTTTGCGGGAAAAAGCCTTTTCAGGGGCTGCGGCAAATTACCAGCTGGCTTTCCCGAACGGTGATGTGCTGGAGGCCTCATTCATTATTCGTGAGTATAGCCGCGGGGGGACTTATGATGGGCTGGAGACATTTTCAGCTGTTCTTTTAAGAAGCGGCGCCAGCACCTACACAAGCGGATAAGGAGAGATAGATGGTCACATGGCCTGTAACTTTACCTGTATCGCCGTTATTGGATGGATTTGTCGAGACGGTTCCCGAAACGGTCATCCGCAGCCAGATGGATAGCGGGCCTGATAAGGTTCGGAACCGCACCACAGCGGGAGTACGCCTGTTTTCGATGAGCTTTATCATGTCAAAAACTGAAACAGCCCTGTTTGATGATTTTTATTTAAATGACTTGAACGGCGGGGCGGTGTCTTTTGACTTTACCCACCCCAGAACAGGTGAAACCCTGTCGATGCGTGTGGTTAAACCGCCTGCTTATACCGCGCAGAACAGCAAATATTTTCGGATTAAGCTTGAAACCGAGGCCCTGCCATGAGCCGTAATCTTTCCACCGATGCTTTGAAGGCGATATATGCAGCGGAAACGGCAGAGGCGTTTTTAATTTTATTAACGCTGGACCATGAAACGCTGGAAACGCCCCTACGCGTATCAAGTGATGCTGTTGATACGGTGAGCCGTGGTGAGAGCTTTACTGCTTTTCCGTTTGAACTGGTTTTACCTGATGATCGCGAAAACACATCGCCGCGTGCCCGCCTGATCATTGATAATGTGAGTCGCGTGGTTTTGGCATCAATAAAATCGCTGAGCACAGCGCCAAGCGTAACAATGGAAATTGTGCGCGGCAGTGACCCTGATACTGTTGAGGCTGTTTTCCCGGACTTTAAACTGGCGAACATAAAATATAATGCTTTGACGATTCAAGGGGATCTGACTCTGGAAGATTTCACGGCTGAACCCTATCCGTCGACAATTTTTTCACCCTCGTCATTTCCAGCGCTATTTTAGGTATTACGGGCATTGGCAAGATTTTCGAATCGTGTTATATTGAAATTATTAATAAAGAATGAAAGTTTTTTATGGTAATTGCTCTTAAGCTGTGCTACAGTTAAGAAGAGTAAAGGATTCGGTATAACGTCGGAGGGTCACAACATGACGGATACGAAATTAACATCGCAGTTTGGAAATTTGGAAAGTTTTGTTCCAACAGAACCTAAGGCTATGACGCCGGTTATGAAGCGTCTTGAAGATGCCTTTAAGGATACGCGATCGTCTTCTGCACCCTCTGTTGCTCTGAGAACAGGTAAAGGTATGAAGGGCTGATTGCCCCGACATAAAGATTTATAACCCGGCCTTGGCCGGGTTTTTTATTATCCAAAAATCAAAGGACTATAAAATGCCGATTCCTTTCTGGGCAGGTCATTATATTGGTTTGCCCTATAAATCACGCGGCCGCGACACCAAGGGTTTGGACTGTTGGGGTTTGGTGCGGCTGGTTCTGCACGAACAGATGAATATTCAGGTGCCTTCATATACGGCCTTTTATGATTCAGCTGAAAACCCGCAACAAGTCGGGTCATTGGTACGTCGTGTTTCGCTAAATTGGGGCCGTGTTTCCTGGGGGCAATGTGGTGATGTTCTGGTTTTACGCATGAGGGGCGAGCCCATGCACATCGGACTTGTGCTGGATGAAACATACATGCTGCATATCGAACGCGGCATTAACAGCGTGATTGAACGATATGATTCATCGAAATGGAAAAAACGCATCATCGGAATATTCAGATATCAAAAACATGACAGATAAAACCTTAAATATACAATCCATACCGCATTCGTTCTCGGTCGAGCGCGTTGATCATACCCTGCCATTGGGCCTTTCAATCGCTGAAATTATAGCGACTGTTCAGCCCGATGATATTTTACGGCCGTATGTCCATGCCTTTATTAACGGCGATTATATACCGCAAGAAAATTGGGCGGCGGTGCGGCCAAAACAACAGGCAATTGTCAGCCTGCGGATGGTGCCGCAGGGCGGGGGCGGTAAAAACCCCCTGCGTACGATCCTGAGTGTGGCGCTGTTGGCGGCAACGCCGCAATTGGGGGCCTTGATCGGATCAGGCCTGTCGGCGCAATTCGGCGGAGCCTTTTCCCTGTCTTTAACATCAAAGCTGGTCACAGGTGGGTTGAATTTTGTCGCGCGTCTGGCATTAAATGCACTGGCGCCGCCATCAAGATCCGGTTTTTCACGCGCCCCACGCGAAACACAAACGCAATATATCCAGGGCAGCCGAAACAGGATTGAACCGTTCGGCAATATACCGCAGGTCTTGGGCCGCCACCGTATGGTCCCGCCACTGGCGGCAAAACCCTATACCGAGACAATCGGAAACGATCAGTATGTCAGAATGCTTTTCGTATGGGGGTTCGGGCCGTTGGATATTACAGATTTGAAAATCGGCGAGACCGCGATTGAAGAGTTCGAAGATATCGAAATAGAAAATCGGAGCGGCACGGAGGGCGAAGCGCCAATATCGCTTTATACCTCTGTAGTAGATCAGAATGATCTGCAGGTTAAACTGACAAAAGCCGCCGGATACGAAGTGCGAACAACTGACAGTGATGTTGACGAGATATCGGTCGATATAACATTTCCCAAAGGTTTGACCAAATTTGAAAATAACGGTAGCCGTAGCAAAAGGCAGGTTCAGGTTGAAATCCAATATGCGCCGACGGGCACAAATGAATGGACGGCAGGTGTCTATAATTTTAAAGCGATAGCAGCGCAGACCGTGAATCATATTGAGCCGCCAGGTCACTTCGGTTTTACATCCAGTATGGCGGGATATGATTATCGTTTTTATAAACGGATTGATTTGGTTGTCTTGGATATCGCGAGCGGTCAGGCCAGTATTATTTATGGTCAGAAAAACCATGGTTTCGATGCGATGGGTGAACAGCATCTGGGCCTAAGCGTACGTGCACCGCAATGCCCGCAGAATAAAATTGAAATTGCGCGCATCATCAGTCTTGGCGATACGGTGGGGGCAGAGGTTATAGATAAAAGAAGCTTTGAAGATGTCGGTGATATCTATCAGAGCGCTTCGGATTTTGTGGTTAATATCGTTGGCGATGATATCCAAATTGCGGCGGGCGGATTAAAATTCAGCGGTTTTGATGTGACATCAAAGCAAAGCGTATCTTTACGCAAAAGTGTCAGGTTCAAGGTACCGCGTGGACAATATGATGTGCGCCTGCGCCGTCTGACAGATGACAGCAATGACGATGAAATATTTGATGAAGTCTATTGGACAGCCTTGCGGTCAATTCGTCATGAAGATCCATTGCCGTTGTCAGGTTTGGCTGTCACTGCGCTGCGCGTCAGGGCAACCGATCAGTTAAACGGTACGATCGACCAGTTTAACGGAATTGTCACAGCTAGAATTCCGGATTGGGATGGTGAAAACTGGAACGTGCGTGCGACATCAAACCCTGCGTCGATATACCGACATGTTTTGCAGGGTGCAGCCAATGCCAGACCGCTGACAGACGATCGCATAGATATTTCAAAACTGCAGGAATGGCACGGTAGATGCGCAGAAAACGAGCGGGAATTCAATGCCGTCATCAGCGGCGGTAAATCCGTTATGGATGTGATCAGTGATGTGGCGGCTGCAGGCCGTGCCAGCCCAACCATTATTGATGGGCGCTGGGGCGTTGTAGAGGATGTTGCGCAGTCTGCACCCGTTCAGCATTTCACCCCGCGCAACAGTTGGGGGTTTGAAGCCGAGCGTGCTTTTGAAGACCGCCCGCACGCCTTACGTATTAAATTCAATAACCGTGATAAAGGCTTTCAACTGGATGAACGTTTGGTCTTTGATGATGGATATGATGAAAATAATGCCACCAAATTCGAAACGCTGGAGCTGGCAGGTATTACCGATACAGATCATATCTGGCGTGATGGCCGATACCATATAGCATCGGCACGGTTGCGGCCCGAGGTTTATAGCTTTCATACTGATATTGAACATATCGTCTGTACGCGCGGGGATCGTGTGCAATTAACCCATGATGCTGCACTGATCGGGCTGCAGTCCGCGCGCATCAAATCTGTTGAGACAGACGGCATTAATGTTACGGAGGTGATGCTTGATTGCGAGATTACCATGGAAAGCGGAAAATCCTATGTTTTGCGTATCCGCACACAAAGCAATGTGTCAGTGGTTGTGCCGCTTGTTAATGCTGAGAGCAGCACGAATTCTGTTGAATTTGAAACGCCCCATAGCGGCGCGCCTATTATCAATGCCGGCGATCTGTGTGTTTTCGGAGAGGCGGGGCGTGACAGCCTTGATCTGATCGTCAAATCAATCGAGCCACAGGATGATCTGAACGCCAAGATCACGTGTGTTGATGCCGCGCCTGATTTACATCTGGCGGATCAGGATGAAATCCCGACATATAATAGCGGCCTGACCATACCGCCGGAACTTGTCACGCCGACAGCGCCTGTTATAAAGGCCATTCAGTCGGGGGCGGAAGCCATCAAACGTAATACCGATGGATCATTTGCGCCGCGCATTTTCCTAACGTTCGAGCCGCCGTCCGATATCAGTAGCCTGAATCTGAGTGTTCGTATCAAAAGCAAGGATGAAAGCGGATATTATACGCCGCGCATTCAAAAGACCGGAACGCATTCCTACATCATTGAAGATGTTGAAGAAGGTGAATTCTATGATATTGCCCTGAAGTATGTCCGCAATAACAATATAGCATCCGAAGTCACGCAGGTTTCAAATTATGAAGTCATTGGCCTGCGGGATAAGCCGGCAGATGTTGAAAATTTTGCTATTGCGCATGTGGGCGATACCGCACACCTTAGCTGGTCGACAGTATCTGATATTGACCTGAGTTATTATCAGGTGCGCTTTACGTCGGATCTGATTAATACGCCCAGTTGGAATGCGGCGACGGATTTAGTGCCGAAGATATCGAAAACGGCGACATCTGTATCGGTGCCTGCGATGGATGGATATTATCTGATCAAGGCTGTTGATCTGGGTGGGCGCCATAGTGAAAACGAAACAGTCATCAAGTCCGATATTGCTAGCGTATTAAACTTGAATGTGGTCGAAACATTGACGGAGCATTCATTCTTTAATGGTGATAAATCGGGTGTTGTTACCGTCAATAACAGCCTGCGCCTTGATGCTGTTGACCGTTTCGATGACTGGAGCGATCTGGACGATATAAATAATATTGATATCGGGGAAAGCGGATTTTTGACAAACGGTATTTATTATTTTGACAACAATATTGATTTGGGCGCCAGTTATACCAGTCATATTACTGCCAACATACGCCTGAGCGGTCTGGATCTGAATGACGTGCTGGATGATCAGGGTAATATAGATGTGATTGAATCCTGGGACAACACGGCGTTACCTGATAACTGGTCGATAATACCACAGATAAGAACAACAGATGATGACCCTGCGGCCGCGCCTGAATGGGGGGCGTGGCAGAATTTTGTCATTGGAAATTATACGGCCCGCGCCTTTGAATTTCGTGTAATCCTTTCAAGTGATGTTAATGGCGTCACCCCTGTGATTAATGCGCTGTCGATCACCGTCGACATGCCGGACCGGATTATTTCCGATCAGGACGTGGTATCAGCGTCCGGCGGAAGTATGATTGATTTCACCCATCCGTTCCGGGCAAAACCGGCCGTTGCGATTTCCGCGCAGGACATGCAGGCCGGGGATTATTTTGCAGTATCATCCGTCAGCAATTCAGGATTTACCATTCAGTTTTTTGACCAGTCAAATACACCGATCAGCCGCAGCTTTGATTACCTCGCCAAAGGCTATGGCCAACGGCTTTAATACCTCAATCTATAAAAAAAAGGAGAATGAAATGTCACAATTTGACCCCGTGATCGGGGCGGATAAAAGCGGTCTTGCCTACAGGCAGGATGACAATAATGGCAAGAAAGCCTTGCTGACACACCATAAGGGCGCCAGCGCCCCCAGTTATGCCGAAGCCGGAACATTCTGGATTGATGACAGCGCCAGCCCATGGGTTTTAAAAACCTATGATGATACAGATTGGATTGGTATCGGCACGATTGATGCGACAAGTAATTTGTTCACGCCTTATTGGAATGGTGGTGCTTTGGTTGCGGCATCCCTGAGTGCAAAGGGACTTGTAGAGCGGGCGACAGACGCCGAGGCCGCGTTGGCAGCAGATACCGAGCGCTATGTGACGCCGGCACAGCTTGGAATTTATGGCGGCGCAATCAAACTGATCAGCGCACAGACAGCCAGCGACGACAGTTCAATTGAGTTCACGGACTTGGGATCTTATCACAGTTTGATCTATGTCTGCGATTACGCAACTGTCAGTACCGATGGGCAGGCGATAATTTTGAGAACCAGCAGTGATGGCGGTTCAACATGGGATTCCGGCGCGAGTGATTATGCGCGGACCAACGTTCGATATGCGCCAGGTGGGTCCGTAACAGCCGCCGGTGGGACTTTAACACACATTATCGTAACTTCAGGTAATGGAATTGGGAATGCCGTAAACGAGTTTGCTGCATTTGAGGGACGCATCATGAATGTTGCCAGCAGTGTGTTCACCGCGGTTTTAGGGCAAAGCGTTCAAAGGGTTGATTCAGGAAATAATGTATGGGGCAATACGTCAGGGTATAGAATTTCTGCCGCCGCTATAAACGGCCTTCAATTCTCTGTAGCTTCGGGAACGTTTTCAGGAACAATAAAATTATATGGAGTGAAATAATGAAAATTTTACATGATGGAACAGAGGTGTCGAATGAGACACTAACAAAAATGGTGAACGGCCAAAGGCATCTTTTAACGCAAAGCGAGATAGACACAAGGTCGGCTGAAGAACAGGTGACATTAGAGCAAAAACCAATGCAGGATTGGCTGGATAAAATGTGGGAAAGTGATCAGGAAATGACGCGGGTAGAAGAAGATATCATTGAGCAGATTGGTATCGAAAATTTTCCACAGGCCGTGCAGGATAAATATAACGAAAAAATAACCTTGCGCGGGCAGAAACCATCATAAAGGTGCCATGATGGTTTTTACAAAACGACCGCTGAGAATCCTGATCGTCGATGATGATGAGGCGGATGCCTATATGGTATCCGAGGAAATTGAAAACCATGTCGTCGTTGTCGAACATTACATGTCATGTGCCCTCAATCGTCTTAAAAAAGAGCATTTCGATCTGATCATCACAGATATCTCGCTGCCGGATTCTTTCGGTCTTAAAAATATCGACAAGCTGAAATCCTACGCCCCGGTGCTGGTCATGTCCGGAATCGGAAATGGTAAAATGACGGCTGCGGCCAAACGCCACGGCGCATTAGGTTTTATATGCAAAAATAACCTTAAGGCGATTAACTGGTTTGTGGATTCAAAGACAGAGCCTGGCCATGCGCAATGAAGAAATGGTTCAGATTTTATACGAAGAGGCCAAACAGATCAGGCTTGAAATGGCCAAAAAAGAAGCAGAGCTGAACCATAAAATAGATCACATAAAAAGCTTTCTGTTCCGCATAACGGTTGCCGTTTTATGCGTGATGCTCAGCGTGATTGCGTGGCTTTTGACAAATGGCCTACCTTGGAGGAATTAATCATGAATAGTCAAAAATTACCGCGCGGGATTAGAAATAATAATCCCGGCAATCTACGCTTGTCGAAAATTCGCTGGCAGGGGCAAAAGCCACTACAGTTTGATCCCGACTTTGTCGAATTTGAAAGTCCTGAAATGGGGGTGCGGGCCCTGATGAAAACGCTGCTGACCTATTACAGGAAATACGGTCTAGATACGGTGCAAGCGATCGTCAACAGATGGGCGCCCCCACATGAGAATGCAACAGATTATTATGCTGCGCACGTGGCAAAAATTCTGGAAGTTAAGCGAGGCGATCCGCTGAATGTTCACAGTAAAAACACGATGATGAAATTGGCGAAAGCGATCACGGTGCATGAAAACGGATGGGCCCGCAGGCCTTGTCCGCGTTTCTGGTATGAAGACGGGGTTTATGAAGAAGCCTACAGATTGGCAATAAAATAAAGGAGAAAAGCATGAAAAATATATTTGAGTATATTGTTACAAGACTAAAGGAAAGATCAACATGGCTGGGGATCATATCGCTGGTCACGGCTGCAGGTTTAACGGTGTCGCCAGACCAAACGCAGGCGATTGCAACTGCCGGTGTCGGGCTGGCGGGCGTTATTGCCGTCTTTACAAAAGATAAAACATGATCTGGGTTGCATTTTTTATAATTACAGGCCTGTTGCTGATTTATATGTCCGCAAAGAAAACGGGAAATGCAGAATGTCAAAGCGAGCACCGCAATGATGAGATTGAAAGCCAGTACAAAGCGAAAACTATACGCGAGCGTTTGCGTGTTGATAACGATTTTGCAAGGCGGGTGCGTGCAAAATTCCGCCGTTGATTTTTGCATGATTTACGAGCCTGTTTATACAGATGTTAGGGACAGCGCGCATACACTTGAGCAAATTGACCGCAACAATGCTGTATGGCTGTTGTTGTGCGATGATGCAAAGTATGATAATTTTTCTTTAGGTTAAATTTACAAGAGAAAATATATCATGAATCCCACTGAAACAGCCCGTTTGCAAAATTATCTGAGATTGAAATTCGGTACTGACCGTATTCGCGTCAAACCGCGTAAAGAAGCGGATGATTCCGTTGAGGTCCTTTTAGGTGAAGAATTTATCGGTCTGATATACAAAGATCAGGACGAAGGTGAAACATCCTATGATTTCAATATGGCTATTTTGGAAATGGATCTGGCTGCTGCCGGATAATAGAAAGCCACACAGATGAATGACGTCTCCAAATATATCATTGTTGGTGCAGGCATTCTGTTTATCTTTATTACGATTTTTAATGTGTATAAGGTCATAAACAGCTTTTCACAAACGGTTGCTTTTAAAATCGCGGGTGATCCGGGTAAAATCGGTGTTTTTGACCCGACAATCGAGTTTGCTGCGGATGATAAAACCGGGTATATGGCCTATGCCTCTATTAAAGCATCCGAGACGAATGGGCTTCCCCTTATCAGTGTGAACCTTGCTGCCAGTAATGATGGTGGGGAGGACTGGATTTACCGCAAGTCGGTTTTTGAAGGAAAAACCGGAAGCATGACACAGCGCATTGATGGACGGCTGGTGGAAGCAGATGGTAACTGGCGTTACGAGATGCCGACGCTGGTCTATACGCCTGGCGATCAGGGGCGCGAATGGAAATTATATGTTTACAGATATTTCTGGAATGGTGATTTAAATCTGGCGCGGCAAACGGGTACGATTTCGTATAAATATGCATCAGACCCAACGGGCGAATGGTCGGAAGAAAAATGGCTTTTTTCTGCAAACCAGAACAACCCCCCATCGCCTTATAATCGCCTGGTATTATTACATGTTAATGTCCTTAGCCCGCAGAACCTTCAAAACGTAATCGCTTATTCAGACCCGGGGGCTTTCTATAAAGATGGTACCCTTTATATAACATTGTCGGCCTATACGAATGATCTGATTCGTCCCGAAAGAGTTATAATGATTTCGTCTAACGATTATGGCGCCAGTTGGAAATATGTCGGCAGTGTATTCAGTCGTTACGATCTGGCGGGATTGGGCGATTTTACAACTTTTTCAGGTGGTCAGATATTTGAAAAAGCAGGTCAGCCGTATTTGGCAATGTCACTGGGCGACGATATTTATAACGGATATGAAACCCGTATATTTGCCTTTGCAGATCTTAAGAACGGTGTTTTGGCGCGAAACGGTAAAGGAATCCCTATGGGGCAAGGTGGTATAGAGCTGAGCACTGAAAATCTTTCGCGTTTAGGTGGCGGCCCAGCTGATTACGATGAAAAGGCCAAAGTCGGGCTGTTGATTTCGCGTATGACGACCAGTCAGGAACGCGCGTTTCAAATAGGGAATTACGGCCACGATTTCTTGGATTAGAGATTTTATAATCTGTTTTATCGGCATCGAATATCAGCTCGTGCATTAATCATATATTTCGCTTTATTTTCTTTGCTAAAATACAGGCTAATATCTTTACTCTCTATCCTTCTTTTTCTAGAATAAATATATTCAAAAAAAGTCGAAAAACGGGTCAAATTAATTATTTGGACAATCATCGGGGGCATCTATCATGGCATCACTCTATTTTAAATATGCGGCAATGAATTCGGGGAAATCAACACAGCTTTTGCAGGCGCATTATAATTATCTGGAACGCGGGATGAATGCATTGGCTCTGACAGCACAATTGGATGATCGCTATGGCGTAGGTAAAATTACAGCACGCATCGGCATTGATATGCCAGCATCATTGTACGCGCCGGATACAGATATTTTTGAGCTGGTAAAATCAAAACATGAAGATGCCCCCGTGCATGCCGTGCTGATTGACGAGGCGCAGTTTTTGTCACGATCACAGGTCGAGCAAGCCGCCCGTATTGTTGACGATCTCAAAATTCCGGTCATGGCCTATGGTCTGAAAACCGATTTTATGGGGCAATTGTTTGAGGGGTCAGAGGCCCTATTGTGTCTGGCGGATAACCTTGAAGAGATCAAAACCATTTGTTGGTGCGGCAAAAAAGCAACACAAACCGCGCGTATTGATGGCAATGGAAATGTTGTGCGTCAGGGGGCCCAGATTTCAATCGGCGGGAATGATCAGTATGTATCGCTGTGCCGTAAACATTATATGCGCGGTGAATCGAAACCGATGCTGGATGCGGATGAAGTCAGCGTATTATTAGAAGCGGCCGCGTAAAACCGATTTTTATTGACATAATATCAGATCCTTGATATCTTTCTTTTAAATTTAGAAAGAGAGATTCGCATGTTTGAAAGCCTGTCTAAAAAATCAACACAGTTTTTTGCAAGACGTAAAAAATTGGATCTCACTTTGGGGAGCGCAAATGTGGGCCTTGCCGCCTTTACCGTTGCGGATTTTATGTTGACGGGCGGTACAATCTCTGTGGGCAGTGTTCTTTTTAGCGGTGGGATCGGCGCTTGGCTTATGAGCACCTCTACATCGAATAAGTATAAAGATGGGGTCTATAAGAACAAAACTTACAGGCTGGATCATATTCATTACAATACATTTCAAACACTGGCGAATAGAATAGAAGATAAAAGAGAACGTTTGCAAAGCGGCAGTACTCGAAACCCTAAAAAACTGGCTAAACAACTTGCCAAGCTAGAAGAAAAAATGGAATGGATCCTTGAGGGTCGTTTGAAGTCCGATCTTATTAAAATAGGGCAAGAGGCTGCAATGCCTAAAAAGCCGCCACCTGGTAGAAATTAATTTCTAAACATCCAGGTTGCTGACTTCCAGCGCATGATCCTGAATGAATTCACGGCGCGGTTCCACGACATCACCCATCAGGGTCGAGAAGATTTCTTCGGCTGAATCCATTTGTTCGACCTTGACCTGCAACAATGAACGCACGTTCGGATCAAGGGTTGTCTCCCACAGCTGATCGGGGTTCATTTCACCCAAACCTTTATAGCGCTGGATCGAAAAACCCTTACGTGCAACTTTCATCATCGCGTCAAACAAAGCAGCCGGGCCGTTAATTTTATTAACCAGATCGTCGCCATCATAAAGTTTGCCGGGCGATGTAAAGAAATCGATCATATCATCGCGGACTTTGGCGAGGCGCTGGGCCTCCATCGATTCCAGAAGGTCTGGCGTTAGTTCTGTGCGTGTTTCAACACCGCGAAGTGTTCGCACTAGTGATATTCCGCCGTCTTCGGCGCGTTCGGCTTTCCAGCCCTTTTCATGAACGTCTGAAATGGAATCCAGGCGTTTAGCAATATTTTCCAAGAATGCCGGTTTTTCGCGAACATCTTCATTAAAACCACCCTCCAAAAAGACCTGTCCCAAGACTTCGGATCCGCCAAAGCTGCGACCAATCGTAGTCAACCATGTGCGGGCATTACGGCTTTGTTTCAACAGGGCTTTCAGGTCCTCCCCAACCATAATTTCACCGTTGTGCATTTCAAAACGCAGGGATTCCAAGGCCGATTCAATCAGATATTCTTCCAATTCGTGATCGTCCTTCAGATAGGTTTCGTTGCTTTTGCCGCGTTTGACCTTGTATAGCGGAGGCTGAGCAATATAGAGATATCCCTTTTCGATCAATTCCGGCATTTGACGGAAGAAGAAAGTTAAAAGCAGGGTTCGGATGTGCGCGCCATCGACGTCGGCATCGGTCATGATGATGATTTTGTGATAGCGCAGTTTTTCAAGATTGAATTCTTCAGGGCCGATACCTGTGCCAAGCGCCGTAATCAATGTGCCGATTTCCTGTGATGCCAGCATACGGTCAAAACGGGCACGTTCAACGTTCAGGATTTTACCACGTAGTGGCAGAATGGCCTGATTTTTACGGTGGCGGGCCTGTTTGGCAGAACCACCCGCCGAGTCCCCTTCCACAATGAACAGCTCGGATAGGGCCGGATCTTTTTCCTGACAGTCAGCCAGCTTACCGGGCAGCGATGAAATATCAAGCGCGCCTTTGCGACGCGTTAGTTCACGGGCCTTACGGGCGGCCTCACGGGCTGTGGCAGCCTCGACAATTTTGCCGACAATGCGTTTTGCGTCTTCCGGGTTTTCTTCAAACCAGTTTGATAGATGTTCACCGACAACGCCTTCAACGACGGGGCGGACTTCGGATGAAACCAACTTGTCTTTAGTCTGGCTGGAGAACTTCGGATCAGGCACCTTGACTGATAAAACGCAGGTCATCCCCTCGCGCATGTCATCCCCTGTCAGGGCGACTTTTTCGCGTTTTAAAAGGCCTTTTTCATTCGCATAGTTGTTTAGCGTACGTGTCAGCGCGCCGCGGAAACCCGCCATGTGCGTTCCGCCATCGCGCTGTGGGATATTGTTGGTAAAGCATAACATCGTTTCATGATAGGCATCGGTCCATTCCAATGCCACTTCAACCGTAATACCTGTTTCTTCGTCTTCACCGATAAAGCCGACAACGTCTTTTTGCAGGCGGTTTTTAGAACGGTCCAGATACTCGACGAACGACATCAGTCCGCCCTCGTAATGCAGTTCGACGGATTTCGGCTCGCCGTGGCGTTTATCGGTTAGAACCAGAAAAACGCCTGAGTTCAAAAAGGCCAGTTCGCGCAAACGTTTTTCAAGTGTTTCGAACTTGAATTCGGTCATGGTGAAGGTTTCTTCAGATGGCTTAAAGCGTACCTCGGTCCCGGTTTTATCAGCGGCATCGCCCACAGCTTCCAGCGGAGCAACAGCGACACCGTGTTCGAAGCGCATAAACCATTCCTTGCCACCGCGCCAGATGCGCAGTTCAAGAAAATCGGACAGGGCGTTCACAACAGAAACACCAACCCCATGCAGACCACCTGAAACTTTATAGGAATTCTGATCAAACTTACCACCGGCATGCAGTTGGGTCATGATGACTTCAGCGGCGGAAACGCCTTCTTCCTTATGGATGTCGGTTGGAATACCACGGCCATTATCGCGCAGGGTCACAGATCCGTCACCATTTAAAACAACATCAATACGATCACAATGGCCCGCAAGGGATTCATCAATCGCGTTATCGACAACCTCGTAAACCATATGGTGCAAGCCCGTACCATCATCGGTATCACCGATATACATGCCGGGGCGCTTGCGAACAGCGTCAAGGCCTTTTAAGACCTTAATGGAATCCGCGCCATATTCGGCAGGTTGATTGGTTGTTTCTGCTGATGTATCGGCCATTGGGTTTGCCTGTCCTGTCATTATTATTCTCTTGCTCGTGAATGATCTGAAAATCAGCTTAAAATATAGCAAAATCAAAGGGAAAAGCGTAGTAAAATCGCAGTTTTAGCGTATTTATTTTTTAATATGAAAAGACCTTGACTCCCATTGTTTATTTTCATATTATATTTTCGTATTTATTAGGAGAAAGCCATGGGTTTTAAAAGAGAAATAGCCGCCAAATTTAACCGTTTTAGTGTAAATCATCCGCGTAAAAAGGATATATTGCAGATTAATGCATCTGTCTGGGGCGCGGCGGGTATAGGTATGGTTTTAACCCCTTTTGACGGTGGGCTAACACTTTTAGCCCTTCTTATATCAGGCACGGGGACCGGCGTAGTTGCGACGATGGATAAAGATGAAATCAAAAAGCATTTGAACGCAACGGGCGCTGAAAAAGTTACTGTTGATGGTGAGGAATATGTAGTTACTGTTTCTCAGGCTCAAAAACTGGAAAAGTGTAACAAAAAAATCGCAGAATTGAATAAACAGTATAAATCAAAATATGCGACCAGCCCGAAAAAGGCCGAGAAAATTCATAAAGAAGCCTTAAGGTTGCGCCAGATACAGGTCGATATTCTGGAATCAGATAACATCATTAAAACAAGCGAACTTGTCAAAGCGCCGGACATGGATTTGACGCTGCCAGCTAAAAACAAACCAAAACCTAATTAAGGATTTCAAAAAATGAACCCTGTTCGCAAAATTTCAGCGGCTTTTAACCGCGCCAAAGTCAACCACAAACGTAAATTAGTCTGGGGTGGGACGAATGGTTCTTTGGTAACGGCAGCCGCGGTTGGGATTATAATGACTCCATTTGATATGGGCATTACGATGGGTACGGTTGTCACGGGTGCCGCTATGAACTTTTCTACGCTCATGTCAGCAGATATTGGAGATATTGAATTTTACGACAATGATACCGTTGTAAAAACTATGCATGAGGGGCGTGAATATTACGTTTCCTCTGCGCAACTTGCAGTTTATAATCGTTTGGCACGTGAAATTCGTTCACTCGAGAATGACTATGAAATGGCCATGCGCGCTGACTTAAAAAGAAAAGCCAAAAAAATCGAACGCAAGGCCCGCAAACTAAAACAATATCAATATGATATTATGGCGTCCAAAAATGTTTGTTTGGTCGAAGATCAAAAAGAGATTCCAAAAATGAATCTGAATATCAATGGTAAAAAACCACCTAAGAATTAATTCAGGTTTAAAATTGATAATAAAATCGCACTGATTGTCAGCCCGATACCGGCTTTGGCATTCGCATCTTCACGGTGGCCCATAATTTTATAGATAATCAGCATCCAGACCGGCGTGGTCAAAACCAGTGCTGCGACATATGACGGGTTTGGCGTCAGTGTATTGGCATAGTTTTTTGCAATCATATGAATCATCCAGAAGACGAAAATAAACCCCGCGGTAATAAAAATCGTTTTGGTGAATAATTGCCGTAAATCGATTTTGATAAAGGGTTTATCGGATATCAAGCCGCAAGCCAAAAGACAAGGAAGCTGCACAACTGTCTGGAACAAAATGTAATAATAAACCCCACTGTGAAACGGAGAATGATCAAAGGCATATTTCGCCAGCACAAACCCGATGGCATATCCGAATAGGGGGAATATCAAAGATTTCATTGCATCATTACTGATGCTGCATTTGCGCATGTGGCTTGAGAAATAAACACATCCCGCAAGCGCGACCAAAATACCCGCACTATTAAGGGGGCGTGCAATATATTCCTGTATGATTTCAGGGTGCAGGATAAGCCACATGATAAAAATGATAAAAATCTGAAAGGGCAAGACCCGTGATACCACGCCGCCGCCATGTTTGGCGGCAACATTAAATGTCTGGATGTCTGAAAATCCGGCGATAATGCCGTTTAAGCCGACCGCAATATAAAACCGCAGATCATCCGGAGCAGGGATAAAAAATACGATAGGCAGACTGACAATTAAAACCAGAAGCCGAAGGCCGACAACCAGATATTGGCCTGGAATTTTATAGATTTGTGAGACCAGTAGATTACCGCATAAAACGATTGCGGCAATGACAGACAAAAAGGGCCAGAGAATATCCATGATTAATTCTGCCCCGATATAATGGAATTTTTGACCGAAAAATATTGCGCGCTGTCTTTTAATCCTGAAAAATTTTCAACATCGGTGCCCGTCATCCAGGATTGGCAATCAAGGCCCAGTATCGTTTCAAACAATATGTCCCGGCGGCGGGCATCCAGATGGGCGGCAATATCGTCCAATAATAATAGCGGCGGGAAACCACGTTCGGCTTTCACCAATGCGGCTTGCCCCAATATCAGTTTTACGAGCAGGCCCTTTTGTTCGCCCGTCGAGCAATTCTCGGCCGGCATATTCATGCCTTTGTGATAAACCCTGAAATCTGATTTATGTGTACCGTCCTGTGCGCCGCCGGTATAGCTGTCGATCTGGCGGCTTTCGGAAAGGCGCTGTTTAAAGAATTCTTCGGCATCAACGGCGGGATTTTCTTTCAGGAAATCATCAATCAGCCCATGAATTTCAACACGTGGGAAGGGGAAATCGCTTTCATCGATCTTCAGGCGCTCAATCGCTTGCTCCAGCCGTTCGCAAAACAGGTGACGGGCAGCGGCAATCGCGATTCCCATCTCGGCAATTTGTGTTTCCAGGGCAGACAGCCAATGTGGGTCGGGTGCACGCTGGGTTTTCAAAATGCTTGATCGTTCACGCAGCAATTTATCGTATTTCGATGTGTGGCTTTGATGTTTCGGGTTAAAGTTTGACACCATCCGGTCCAGAAAGCGGCGCCTGACAGACGGGCTGTCCAGAAACAGGCCGTCCATTTGCGGGGTTAGCCAAACGATAGCTGATATTTCTGCAAGCGGGGTTTGGGATTTTTGGTCTATGCCGTCAATACGGATCATCCGGCCATCCTGATCGGGGTGCTGGCCGGTGCCGATCTGGGTGGGCCCGAACGGGGTGTTCAATTTTGATGATACGGCCCAATATTCTGCGGGGCTGGCCTTTATGTTTTTCAGCTCGGCGATGCGGGCGCGTCTGATACCGCGGCCGGGCATTAAAAGGCTGATGGCTTCCAATACGTTTGTTTTGCCCGCCCCGTTGGGGCCGGTCAGAATAACAGGTCTGTGATCGCAGTTTAAACGCGCGCTGGTATAGCTGCGAAACTGGGTTAATGACAATTTTTCGATAAAAAAGGCCATGGAAATGGGGGGATCCCGCTTTGTTAATCTTTTGTTAAGGAATACGGTTTATAACCTATCATATTCGAATCATATTTAGGAGTGGATTTTGGCCTGCCCATTATAAAGGTGCAGGATTTGAATCGGGAGGTACTATGACATACCGTATGTCAAAAAATGAATTTTACGAAGAAACAACAGGCGTTTGCCCTATTTCGGATTCTGCCATATTGCAGATGGCACATATCAACAGCCAATTGAAGAAAATCGCCAAAGAGATTCTGGATCACCGCGAATGTTTACAATTTGATCTGGATGGCGCGCGCGCATGCCAGTCCATTTACGAGCTGGGGAGCATCAGCTCTACCGAGGTCATGCAACAAATCCCCTGCCTTAAGGGGTATTATGATCTGCATAAAAGCCTGAAGGCTATGAATGCAGATTTTCGCTTTCAGATTTTGCCGTCAGCAGGGATGATGCGCCCAACACCTTGTCTGTTAATTATCATTGAACGTTTTCGTTGCTACGGGTCAAACAAATCCGAAAAAAACGGCCATATGTATCCTGTTTTGGGTGCAAACGATAATGGCATGAAAAAATGTTCGATGATTCCGATGCGTTTCCACTTTGCTTGATCATAGATTCCGCGGTCCCCCAAGCTTGACAATCTAATATCAATATGCTACATTATGAAAAATTAATTTCAGATTGATGGAGCATCGCATGTCAGAAAAAACCAAAACAACGTCACAGCCTGCACAGAAAAAACAGGCACCGCAACAGTTCTCAAATCTGAAATCCTGCATTGTGACTGCTATTGAAGATTATGAAACGCAAAAAATTGTAATTTATCAGCGTAAAGGTGAAGTCGTTACTGAAGAAGTAAGCGACAGCAAATATTACCGCCTGAAAAACAGACTGGGCCACCGTATGAAGGAAGCCAGCTATAGTGTGCCGAAATCATTGTCAACATACCGCGTTTCTTTGGAGGATATAAGCGCAACAAGCTTATATACAGAAAACTATCACGGGCATCAGCTTTCGAAAATTGTTTTACGCCGCGGTTGGTTAAAAAATTATCGTTTTTATATCACGGGAAATGCCGAAGAAGCCTTGGGCAAATTAAAGTCCTTTGGACAGGACGAGAATGTAAATGAAATGAATTTCACAAAAGAAATTCAGGCGATCATCCCTGATGTGACGGAGAAAATCAAAGCCAATGGCTGGGCAAAAGCTGAAAAACTGGCGGAAGAAATGCGCGAGGAAATCGCGCAGAAGCGGGCGAAAAGGCAAGCCCGCATTGCGAGAATTAAAAATATCCCGAATTGGATCAAGGGCGGGCTGAGTAAAGCTGCGAACAGTGTCTTTAAGCCGAGCGCTAAGAAAGACCCAGCACCTAAAGTGGCAGCGCAGCCAAAAACACCGGCGGCAAAACCAAAAGCATAAAAAAAGGCGCTGATAGCGCCTTTTTTATTGTGTGGCAATTTCAAAAATCAAACACGCATTGGCATTAATACATATAACGCGCTGGTGTCTTCCGAATCCTGAATGATTGTCGGTGATGCGGAATCTGAAAGATACATGCGGCATCCTTCGCCATTCAGCTGGCGCGTGACGTCCATCAGATAAGCAGAATTAAAACCGATTTCCAAAGGATCGGAATCAAAGCTGACGGCCAGTTCTTCGGTCGCACTTCCGGCATCAGGACTGTTTGCAGACAGAACCATGTTTTTACCGTTTAATGTCAGTTTGATCGCGCGTGTCTTTTCCGTCGAAACAGTAGAAACGCGGTCAACTGCGCGTGACAACATGGCGGGATTAACTTCCAGAATACGGTTGTTGCCCTGCGGGATAACACGCTGGTAATCCGGGAATGTGCCGTCGATCAGTTTAGATGTCAGGATAATGTGATCAAAGCTGATCTTCAGTTTTGTTTCTGACAGACCGATTTGGATGGCATCGGCTGCTTCCTCGGCCAGTTTACGGATTTCATTGACTGTTTTACGTGGAATAATAACGCCCGGCATACCATCAGCATTTTCAGGCATCGGCATTTCGAAACGGGCCAGACGGTGACCGTCTGTCGCAACGGCGCGCAGAACCTTAACACCGTCACTTTCAGCGGCGTGCAGATAGATACCGTTCAGGTAATGGCGTGTTTCTTCGTTTGAAATGGCAAAACGTGTGCGGTCGATCAGCGTGCGCAGATCAGCGGCAGGAATGGCAAAGTTAAAAGGCATATCGTCGTTGGCATTGACCTTAGGGAAATCTTCAACCGGCAGGCAACCCAGACGGAAATTCGAATTGTTCGATACAACGGTCATTGTCGTATCACCCGTCGGCAGGGTGAATGTAATCACGGCATCGTCCGACAATTTACGGACAATATCGTAGAGTGTGTGCGCAGGGACGGTTGTTGAACCGGGCTCTTCGACCTTGGCGGCGACGCTTTCTACAACTTCCAGATCCATGTCGGTTGTTGTCAAAGATAAAACATCATCAGCCGCATTGATCAAAACGTTCGAAAGAATAGGAATAGTATTCCGGCGTTCAACAACAGAATGAACGTGGTTCAGGGAACGCAGCAGATCCGCACGGGTGATAGAAAATTTCATGACAAAAGCCCCTTTATATTTATTCAGTGATGATAATATCCTAAAATATATCAGAAACCCGCGAAAAACAAAGCTTTTTTAACTGTTTTGACGTATTATCAATAGAAATAAGCGGGGGGCTGTTCTATGCGAATGATTTGCGTTATTGGTGCTGGTATTGTCGGGATGACGACAGCCTATATGCTGCATCAGGCCGGACACAAGGTCACAGTCATCAGCCGTGACAATCAGGTCGGTATGGGCGCCAGCCGTACGAATGCCATGCAGCTTTGCTATGGCACAATCGCGCCCTTTGCTGGTTGGGGGGATATCAAAAAATATTCCAGATACCTTATGCATTCCGATCGCAGATCTCCTGTTTATATGCGGCAGGATTACTCATTTTCTTTATTGAAGTTTTATATCTTGGCGGGTTTAACGGCTATGCCGCCCTATTTCAAGCGTGCGCGTGACCAGTTATATGAAATGGCGCAGGTATCCAGAAAAGAGGTTGAAGCCTTTATCGGGCGCCACCCCGAAATCGATTTTCATTATAAGCAAACCGGAAAGATAAAAATCTATGATAATGACACGAGCCGTGCGGCAACCGAGCGTGATTTTGCTGATTTGAATAAACGCTACGGTGCGCGGATGCAGGTTCTGGACAGTGATGAAGTATATGGACTGGAACCATCATTTAAGGCGCGAAAGAAAAAAATCGCATGGGGTACGTTTGAACCTGATAATGCATCTGCCAGTTCGGGTGTCTTATGCCAAAAGCTGCATGACTATTTATCGGCATCTGACCGCTATAGGTTTATCGGCGGGGCCAAAATCGAGGATTTTGAAATTTATAGCGGCCGTATCTCCAAGTTGATGCTGGCAGATTGTGATATTTCGGCTCACGATTATGTTATGGCGGCGGGAGCAGGTTCGGTTCATTTGTTAAAGCAGCTTGATATTTCAATTCCTCTGGTTCCGATTCAGGGCTATTCCTTTACGCTTGAAAATGATCCCTTCAGATTCAAGTCTTGTTTCTCGGATGTTGATAATAAATTTGCGATGAACAGCTATAACGGGCATTTACGCATCAGCGGGCTTATGGATTTTACGGGGTTTTCAGCCGAAATCATCCCTGAACGCGTCGCATACTTGCGTCAGAAAATCACTGAAAACTATGATGGGTTAAACCTGGATGGGGCCGAGGTACGCACGGGCCTGCGCCCCGTTATGGCACAAAGTCTGCCCTTGGTTGCGCGTCACACTTATAATAATCTTTATTTAAATACAGGGCATGGGGTTTATGGCTGGACGCTGGCTTTTGCCTCGGCCGCGAAGGTTAGCGAATTGATCTGAAAGCTTTCAGGAAGATTTCAGCATATGTATGGGCCTGATCGGGGTTTGCGACCAGATCTTGTCTAAATTCGGCCAGCATATATTCGGTTGATTTGTGAATATCATGATTGTGCAAGCTATGGTTAAACTGCGGATCATCGACGAAAGAATAAGGATCATTGCTGCCGATTGTCATCTCGGGATTTTGTGCCTTTAATGTTTCAATCATCTTTTGCGCGATCACCTTGTTATGATCCCATAAAATCCCGATTTCAGTTTGACGGGTATCCTCCTTTAACTGGGGTGTAAAGCTGTGGATGGAAATCACAAATGGTTTTTCGCCGCGCGCACGGATCTTGGCCAACGCATCGGCAAAAGTATTATGATATGGCGTATAAATCTCATCAATGCGTTGTTGTTTTTCTGTCTCAGTCAGGTTCTGGTTGGCGGGAACATCTGTTTTATCTGATGTCTCGGGGATTGATTTTTTGTGCCCTGGAATGCGGTTCACATCAATGACCAGTCTTGAAAAACCAGCCAAAAGAGCGGGGGCGCCCAGATGGTCTGCCAGATATGTCGCAATATCTTTTGCGCCGATATCCCATGCGATATGGCGATTGCGGTCTTCCTCGCTGATGCCCATATCGCCCAAAGCCTTGGGGATAACATTACTGGCATGATCACAAATAATTAGATAATTACTGTTATCCAGTGCCTTTTGATTATATACCTCGAAAGGGGCGGGGTCATTCGGGCTTAAGAGTTTTTGCATGGTTTTTGTCTTTGTTGGTTGCATTATCGTCTCAGCAATTTGTAATCGCGGTGTATATACACACACATAATCAGACCAAAGCCGAATAAAACAGACAGCATGGCCGATCCCCCGTTTGATATCATAGGCAGGGGTACCCCGACAACCGGAATAAGTCCCATAACCATAGAAATATTGATAAAAACGTAAAGCAAAAAGTTCGTGGTCAGCCCAAGCGCTAGTAAACGGCCGAAACTGTTGTTAGAGCGAAAGGCAATCAGATAGCCGTAAATCATCAAAACGATAAATAATCCCATTAAAACGCAACCGCCGATAAAGCCCCATTCTTCGGCAAACAGGGTAAAAATAAAGTCGGTTTGTTTTTCCGGTAGAAAATTCAGGCGGCTTTGTGTGCCCTCCAAAAACCCCTTACCTGTCAGCCCGCCTGAGCCCAAGGCGATTTTCGATTGGGTGATGTGATATCCTGTACCCAGCGGATCATTTTCAGGGTTCAAAAATGTCATGACACGGTTTTTCTGATAGTCATGCAAGAAAAATTGCCATGCGATTGGAATCATCGCCAGCGCCCCGCCCGCAGCCCCGGCAAACCAGATATAGGGCAGGCCGGACAAAAAGAATATCGCTGCGCCCGCCATGATAATCATCAAAGCTGTCCCAAGGTCGGGCTGGATCAAAACCAATAATGTCGGCATACCGATCAGCGCCAGTGGCACCAGCAGGGTTTTGGGGTTTCGGACTTCTTCAACCGTCACGCGACTGAAATAGCGCGCCAATGCCAGAATGACCACGATTTTCATGACCTCGGATGGCTGTAAATTCATAAAGCCAAGATTGATCCAGCGCTGGGCGCCCATGCCGATCTGGCCTTTGATTTCAACGATTATCAATAATAACAGCCCCAAAGCGTAAAGCGGATAGGCCAAAGCCTGCCAGACCTTTAAATCAATCATCGCAACAATAATCAGCCCGACAAGGCCAATGCCATAACGGATCGCGTGGCGCGAAGCCCAGGGGTCTGAATCGCCGCCGGCAGCAGAATAAAGGGCAAAATACCCGACAACAGCAACGACCGTGATAAAGAACAGGTATGACCAGTTAAACTGGAAGATACGTTCCGTGATATTCATACTGTCTTTTTGTCCGACGGCGGCCTGTTTCATATTTTGGTATCCTCGTCTTTTTTGGTGATACCGGCCAGATCGCGGCGCTGGACTTCCAGCATAATATCGTGCGCCAAAGGCGCTGCAACGCTGGACCCACCGACGCCATGTTCAACAACAACAGCACATACATATCGCGGGTCATTGATCGGGGCGTGGGCGACAAACAGGGCGTGGTGGCGATCTTTCCACGGCAAGTCTTCATTTTTAACCCCTGCGGCGCGCTGGGCGCGCGTGATGCGTTTAACCTGCGATGTTCCCGATTTTCCGCCCATTTCAAACCCGCTCTCTTTGATACGGGCATCCCATGCGGTCCCTTTTTTGCTCATGGTGACAGCATTCATACCGCGAATGACCAGATCAAGGTGGTTTTTCGGTATACCGATGTCGACCATTTTTTGCTGGCGCGCGGGTTTACCGTCAATTGATTTCGCCAGATACGGTGATATCGTTTTACCACCATTAACAAGGCGCGCCGTCATTGTTGCCAGTTGCAGGGGCGTGGCCAGCAAATATCCCTGCCCAATGGATGCGACAATTGTCTCGCCCAATTGCCATTTTGATCCGTATCGCCCGCGTTTCCAATCGTGATCGGGAACCAGCCCCGATCGTTCACCCGGAATATCAATTCCCAGTTTTTCGCCCAGGCCGAAACGCCGCGCCATGTCGGCAATTTTCTCGATACCCAGTTGTTCTGAAATTTTATAAAAATAGACGTCGCAGGATTGCTGCAGGGCGCCAATCAGGTTGGTGTTACCGTGTCCTGATAGTTTATGACAGTGAAACTTGTCCCGCCCGACGGTATGAACCCCGCTGCAATAATGCGTTGTATTGGCATCAATGATGCCATCTTTCAAACCTGCTAGCGCTGTGATCATTTTAAATGTTGAACCGGGGGGGTAGCTGCCCGCAATCGCCTTGTTGTTAAGTGGCAGGGCGGGGTGATTTAATAATTCTTCCCATTGTTCTGTCGAAATACCATAGGTAAACAGGTTCGGATCAAATCCGGGACTTGAACAAAGGGCATAAACCTCGCCGGTATAGGCGTCCATCACAACGGCTGATGCGCTTTTTTCCTTTGCCAGAACCGTTTGGCAGTAATTTTGCAGCTCGGCATCAATGGTCAGCATAACGCGCGCGCCATCCTTGCTGTCCTCGCGTTCCAATTCGCGGATTTCGCGGCCGACGGCGTTTACCTCGGTGCGGATCGATCCCGCATGGCCGCGCAGGGCCAAATCATATTCCTTTTCAATGCCCGTTTTCCCGATGCGAAAGCCCGGCATTGACATGATCGGATCATCGGTCATTTCATTTTCATTGACGCGCCCGACATATCCGACGATATGTGCTGTTGAATCCGATATCGGGTAATTTCTGACTTCACCCTCCTCGACAAAAACGCCGGGCAGTTCAGGCAGGTGGAATTCGATCTGGGCTGTTTGCTCCCAATTCAGGCCTTCTTTGACCAGAACGGGGGTAAATCGGCTTTGACGTTTGATATCGATTTTAATCTCTTCAATTTCGAAATCGGTCAGCACTACAAATTGGCGGAGATTTTTGAATAAAAGATCATAGTCTTCGACCTGTTCGGGAATCAAAAAGGCGCGGAAATTTTGGTTATTGACGGCCAAGGGTACCCCGAAACGGTCGGTGATTTGCCCGCGGGATGCCGCCAATAAGCGGTGCCCGATGCGGTTTTTGTCCGACAGGGTCTGAAAACGTTTTTGTTCGGCAATTTGCAGATAGCCCAAACGTGCTGCCAGCCCGCCGAAAACGGCAAGTTTGGCCGCGCCCAAAACCATCGCCCGGCGGCTGAAAACCTTAAAACGGTCAGTGTCATTGCTCATGCCGCGACTATAGCGGAAAAGCGGGATTCAGCCAAATTACTTTTTCCAGATTACTTTTTATTGTAATGCTGGGCCAGCGGCGGATTTGCAATTTTAAGAAGACTGACAATAAAAGGAAAAAAAGCGACGCTGATCAAGATGTCCATGATATAGGCCGAAACAGGTACGTATCCCAAGGATAAAACCATATGGATCAGCCACAATAAGACAGAGGCGATGGCAGCCAGAATGCTGTAAATACCCCATAAGATCCAGAATGGCTGGTACAGCAATAATTTACGTTGATAAGATATCAGTGCATGTGTACCGATGAGAATCAGAGATGTCAGGCCGAATGGGGTTGCCGCAAAACTGTCATAGAATAATCCCGCCAGGAACAGCATAAAGACATTTGGGAAACTGGGGCGGAATAACGACCAGTAAAAGACCCCCATCAAAAGCAGCATGGGGCGCGCGTCTGACAATGGGCCGATGTTAATCGGCACAAGGCTAAGGATCATTAAAATAAATAACAACCCCCAGCAGGGCAAATTATCACGTGTTTGCTTTAAAAGGGCGGATTGCTTTTTATTCATTCGGACAGATTTACGCTGGACGTGCTGAGCAGATCGTCATCACCGGCCCCGGCATAGGCAATCACCTGAATGAAATGTGTGCGGTCGATATTCGCGAGTGGTAGGACTTCAACCTTTGATCCTTCAACGGCGCTGACGATGCCGACAGGAATATTCGGCGGCAATATGCCATCATGCCCGGATGTTACGATGCGGGCGCCGATCTCAATGCCGCTGTCGCTTGGCAGATGTTTCAGGCTCAGCTTTTCGTTATTGTCACCCGCCAGAATAGCGCGATGATGGGTTTGTTCAACCATGACCGGAATACGCGAGTTCAAATCTGTGATCAATAATACGCGCGCTGTTTTCTCGCCAACATCGGCAATACGCCCGATCAGGCCTTTGTCCGACAGAACAGCCTGTCCGCGTTCGATCCCGTCGCGATGGCCTGATGCGACCAGAAAACTTTTTACAAAACGCCCGCCCGGGTCCGACAAAACACGAGTCGTCAGATAAGCGCGGTCAGGTTCGGCGGCAACATTTAAGAAATCACGCAGGCTTTTGTTTTCAGCCTCCAGCTTCAGCGCGGTTTGATACCATTCCTGCAGGCGTTTGTTTTCTTCGGCAAGGCGCAGGTTTTCGGCGCGCAATTCACCGATGCCCGTCATGTCTGTGACGGCCTTGGATGTGGCAACAAACGGGCGCGATACAATTTCGATGACCGGAGATGCAGCATCTACGATGCCCATACGAACGTGATTGGCTTTGTCGGATGCGGCAATTGAGAAAATCATGAGGAATGCGGCAAGCCCGCTCCATAGAAATAGCGAATAGCGCGTGTAAATAAGACGAAACGGCAGGGATAATGTATTGGCAGTGCTTCGGTTTTTGCGCATGAAAATTCAGCAGCTTGTTAAATTTTGACCATAATAATTATATCACATAAAAAAGATCAAAAATCAATAGCCGTGAACCAATGCGTTTTTATGAACGGCATTTTCAAGGGCGGCACCTGTGCCCAGCGCAACACATGACAGCGGATCGTCAGCGATTGTAACGGCAAGTCCCGTAGCATAACGCAATACGTAGTCAAGGTTTGACAGTAATGCGCCGCCGCCTGTCATGACGATACCTTTATCGACGATATCGGCCGCGAGTTCTGGTGCGGTATGTTCAAGTGCAGCTTTCACGGCATCAATAATCGCGCCAACGGGTTCGGCCAGGCTTTCGGCAATTTGACGTTCGGAAACAACAATTTCTTTTGGAACGCCGTTCATTAAATCACGGCCCTTGATTTCCATCAGGCGGCCTTCGCCATCTTCGGGTGGGCAAGCGGATCCGATTTCTTTTTTGATACGCTCGGCACTTGATTCCCCGATCAAAAGGTTATGCATGCGACGGATGTATGAAATAATCGCCTCGTCCATTTTATCGCCGCCAACGCGGACAGATCGGGCATAAACGACTCCGCCAAGGGAGATAACGGCAACTTCGGTTGTGCCGCCGCCGATATCAACGATCATTGATCCTGTCGGCTCGTTCACAGGCAGGCCTGCACCGATCGCAGCAGCCATCGGCTCCTCGATCAGCTCAACGCGGCGTGCGCCCGCAGCCTCTGCCGAATCCTGAATGGCGCGGCGTTCAACGGCGGTTGAACCTGATGGCACGCAAATGACCATTTGTGGTGATGCGAAAGAACGGCGGTTATGAACCTTGCGGATAAAATGTTTGATCATCTCTTCGGCGACATCGAAATCGGCAATAACGCCATCACGTAGCGGGCGGATCGCCATCATGTTTCCAGGGGTGCGGCCCAACATTTGTTTGGCCTCTTCCCCGACGGCGCGAACCTGACGGCGGCCATCGACAAAACTGATCGCAACAACTGACGGTTCGTTCAAAACAATGCCCTGCCCGCGCACATATACAAGTGTGTTTGCCGTGCCCAGATCAATCGCCATGTCGGCGGACATCATGCCCATCAATTTGGAAAACATTTAAAGGTTTATCCCTGTATTTTAAAGTCTTTTGAATTGCGCACAGACTATCACATTCTACATTACCATCGCAATGTAAAACATAAGCTTAGATAAAAAATATTGATGTATTAGCCTTGACGCGCTTTGTTACGTGGATTGGTTTTATCAATCACATATAGACGGCCGCGACGACGCACCAACTGGCAGTTTTTGCCGCGATTTTTCAAGGTTTTTAAAGATGATCTTACTTTCATGTTACTGCCTTTTGCGAATCCTGTTCAAATATAATTCGGTCGCACACTACGGGTTTTTGCCGAAAATGTCAAACACTATTCCTTAAATAGTCCGGATGCGGCCTTGTTTCAAGCTATGAATCGAAAAAACATGCTTTATAAGCTTGCAAAAAATATATTATTATGTTAAATTAACGCTGTGTTAATAATTACAACTTTTATGTGGAGTCTAAGATGGGTTTAAAAGGAACAAATTGGGCAAGTGTTGCCAAAGGGGCTTTTCTTTCGGTTGCAGGTGGTGAGGCCACCGAAAAACTGTCAAAAGCAAAATCTGTCGTGGCTGATCACCTGCCGGCGGATACAGAAGAATTAAAAACCAAAGCAACAGACACGACGGTTCGCGTTCGCGGACTGATTATCGATGCTTTGGGTAAATTATAAAAACTAAGGGAGTTAAGATATGCCAATTCAAATGTTACTAGGTGGTTGGGCGGCTAAGAAAGGCCTGCAGTACGGCTCGGTAAAACTGACAGAACATGTTGTTAAAGAAGAGGCCAAAGAGCTGGGCCGTAAAAGTTCACGCAAGGCAAAAGAGGCCTTGGCCAAAATTGCGGGCGTAGAGCTTCCACAAGAAGCGCCACGCAAAACACTGGTTGAAAAAACTACGGATAAAGCTTTGGGCCGTTTGACGGGACTGGTCAAAACTCTCGAGCAAGTGGGCGGCGTCACAATCGACGTTCCCGAGTTACCAAAACAACCGGCCGAACCGACATTTGCCGAGCTTGCAAAATTAAGCCGCGATCGCGTTACGACCGAGGCAATGGGCAAACTCGGAAGCTTGCAGACATCAGCCGAAGCTTTTGTGAAAACTTTGGAAGAAAAAGGGCAGTCATTACCAACGCAAGATATGCAAAGCCCAGCAATTCAATCGAAGAAACCCGATCAAATGATGTAATCAGATCAGATCATCAGAAACCGCAGGCGGGGCACCCACCTGCGGTTTCTTTGTGTAATTATAAACGGCAGCGGCAATCACAAGCCCCAGTAATATAACCAGAATAATTTTGGTAAGATGATGACCGTGCATGTTTAAATCCTTTATGTTTATGTGCGAACTGTTGAATATTTAACGACAAAAGTGGTGCGTTTTGACAGTTCTTTCAAACGTGATGCGCCGACATATGTACAGGTTGAACGCAAGCCACCCAGTATGGCCAGAATGGTGTCACGTACATCGCCGCGGTAGGCAATTGATGATACGCGGCCTTCGCTGGCGCGGTGTTCGGCAACGCCGCCGGAATATTTGTTCATGGCTTCGGTCGAAGACATGCCATAATATTCGATTTGGTTGTTGTTGCGATCAAGCTCTTTGATTTCTTCGGCAGATAATGTTTCGGTGTGACCGGCCAGCATTCCGCCCAGCATCACGAAATCAGCACCTGCGGCAAAGGCTTTGGCGACGTCGCCTGATGTGCGGCATCCGCCATCGGCACAGATTAAACCACCCAAACCGTGCGCAGCATCGGCACATTCGATCGTGGCAGAAATTTGTGGGTAGCCAACGCCGGTAACACTGCGTGTTTCACAGACAGATCCGGGACCAATACCAACCTTAACGATGTCAGCGCCTGCCAAAATCAGGGCCTCGGTCATATCGGGGGTGGCAACGTTACCCGCCATAATGACGGTATCAGGTAATTCTTCGCGGACTTCCTTGATAAAATCAACGAACATTTCTGTATAGCCATTGGCAACGTCCAGACATAATTTGTCGATACCGTGGCCTTTCAGGGCCTCCAGACGGTCTTTGATCACTTTAATATGTTCGATACCGAATGTGATGAAATTGAAATCGCCTGACAATGGGGCTGCTTTCAGCTCGTCGATCGAATAATGTTTGTGGATGGCGCAATATAAATCATGCTCAGCCAGCGCTTTTGCCATTTCCAAGGTTGCGACACGATCCATGTTGGCGGCGATAATCGGGATACCTGTGATGGTTTTGCCGGAATTCGGCAGTTTAAATGTGCGGTGCAAATCAACTTCTTTGCGTGACGCAAGGCGTGTACGCTTGGGGCGGATTAATACATCATCAAAATCAAGCTTGGGTTCATTATCGATACGCATGGGGCATCCCTTTCAGACTGTGTTTCAACAGGCGAAAGCGCGTGAATTTTGTAAATTTATAGATTCGTGCGGGCTTTCCTTTGATTTATAAACGCCGTTGGCCCCTTTGCCAACCCCTAAAAGGCATTCAATCCAGTTTTTTTAGGAGCTTTTCACGTGTCTCTTCGTCGATGAAGGCGGCTTTGATCGCGTTACGGGTAAAGCCGATCAACTGATCATCCGAGAAGCCGAAATGATCCTGTCCCAATTCATATTCACGTCCCAGCGATGTTTTGAAAAACGGCGGATCGTCACTGTTCAAGGTAATCGTGATGCCTGCGTCAAACATTTGGCGTAGGGGGTGATGATTCAGATCGGGATAAACCTGTAATGAAATATTGCTCGATGGGCAAACTTCTGCAACCGCGCCGATATCGGCCATTTCGGCCATTAAATCAGTGTCTTCAACCACGCGCACCATATGACCGAAACGGGTAATGCCCAAAAGTTCATAACATTCACGAATGGTTTCAGGCCCTGTGGCTTCGCCAGCATGGGCGGTTTTTTTCAGGCCAAGGTTTTCGGTTACCAGATTATAGGCGGGCACAAAATCGGCAACGGAATGCATGGTTTCAGCCCCTGCCATGGTAATCCCGGTCACATATTTATGCGGATAAGCTATTACCGTTTTGGCATCTTCAATCGCACGTTCGACACCATAATGGCGTACAAAGGCGGGCAGAATGCGGCATTCTATATTCAGATCATTGCGCGCGCGGTCAATCGCATCGGTCATAGCATCAATCATGGCCCGGTATGATATACCGACAGTGGGTTCGGGATTGGCGTATGTTGTCAGCTCTTCGTATATCGAGCCTTCATCTGCGCAACGCTGAAGATAGTCATAGGTAATGTCAAAATAATCCTGTGGTGTTTTAATGACAGATGTCGCAACATCATAGGCGTTGACGAATGAAATCAGGCGTGCGCCGGCATCGCCGTCATCATCCCATTTGTAATAACCGTCATCATCCAGCAGACCGCCCGGAATAGGCATATCATTGCGCATGGCCAGCTTTTTAAGCATTTCGGGCGATAATGTGCCTTCAAGATGGGCGTGTAATTCAGCTTTGGGAATATGTTTTGTCATGCGCGCATTTAACCCGCACGATTGTCAAAAGTCTAGGAATATTTCGCCGATATGGCATGGACCAGGCGGGCGTGAATATTTTCGACATGCCGTGCAAGATCCTTGTATCGATGCAGTTGGTTTTCAAAAGCATCGCTGTGATCATAGATTTCATTATCATTTGTTGCAGAACGGCACATTTGAACCTGACCCAGAAACTTGTATACCGCCAAAGCTTCGTTCATAGCTTTAAGAATGTCAGATACTTCATCCAACAGCGCCATCAGCTTGTGGTTGTTATCAGGCATACAGTCCTTGTCAAAATTCTGAAAGAATTCCAGACATCGACTTAAATCTTGCAGGCAGTTTTCCGGCAAAATATTTTGCGGTTCGTAATACCTTTTAAATTGCACTCTAGTCCCCCTCGCGGCTTCTTTTTACAAAGCTCTTATCTCGTATCATTTAAGCATATATGAAAAATATCACCAATTTATTAATGGTGTCTTAATTTTAGAAGGTTTTTTATCGAAAATCGTTTTTGACTTTAAAATACGTCAAAATCGGCACGTGGTCACTTTTGATTTCGGGGGTTCTAAAGGAATGAATGACATTGATTCTGTCATTGAAAAGGAAATGATCAATCGGAATTCCCGTAGGTTTATGGCCATAGATATAAAAACTATTTTGCAATCCGCGCCCGCGCCGCGCGTTATGCAGTCCGGTGCGACGCATCATACTTTTGTAATGAGGCGCAAACATTGTGGTATTCAAATCACCAGCGATGATGACGGGCATATGACCGAATTGATCCATGTTATCTTCAATCCATTGAAAATGCTGATTACGGTTCACAAAGAAAGACTGGCTGACGGGGGGTAGAGGGTGCGGGGCCACTAGCTTTACATCCTGACCGTTTAGCCTGATATCGGATATAATAGCTGGAATATCCATATCCGACATTTGAATGATTTGCGGGTCAACCAATGGGTATTTGGAATAAAGACCGATGCCGTGACTGCCGTCTTCGGGCAGGGCCAGATAATGCGGCCAGATGGTTGTCAGGTCCTGCAGTTTTTCGCGCCAGGTCGGCGTCATTTCAAATAAAACGAAAATATCGGGGTCAAGATCCCGAATCATTTCGGTTAAGACCTGATATTCGAAATTGAATTTGAATATATTGGCCTGTAGCAGACTATAGGTTCCCGGCTTTTCAATTTTGATACGCTCGCTTTGCGGGATGATCTTTAAACGTTCGAAATTTGCATAAGGAACAAGATTAATCGCATTTAATGTCAGGGCAGCCGTTATCAGTATATAGACAACAGGGGGGCTTTTTCGCAGTAACAATAGCCCCACGAAAATAATGGCACCTCCGATAAAAAGCTGCATTTGATAGTGCGAAAAAAGCTCGGGCAGGTACCACGGCGTTTTAATAAAAGAAAAAAGGGCACATAAAAACAGGAAAACAGAACCGAAAATTGTAATCAGGCGGATCGTCTGCATGGGATTATGCCATCAGTGTGTCATTATCCTTCGGGGCGTCTGTCGCCGGGGCTGTATAGCGATCTGCGTATTTGCGGATCAGCACTTCACCCACGCCGGCCATCTTCTGGGCGTGTTCTTCATCCATTTCAATCCAGACGTTCAGCTTGCGAATGGGTAGCCATTCAATACACCGCGGTTTATCCGTATGGACGTTATAAAGTGACAAAATGGTATGAAACAGAAATTCTGATGAAGGAATTAGAATGAATTCAACCTGTCCCGGATCAAATTTATAAAGGCGCTTATAATCAGATACGATTTTGTGAACGCGCGGACGGTCCGGCATGAAAAACTTATATCTGGCCCCGCGGGCGAGGTTGCGACGAATTCCATCATAAATATCGGAATCGGGCTGCAATGCAAATGTCAGTTCGGTCGCAAAGGTCCATGTTTCGTTCGATTGAACCTCCACAGATTTAATGTGCTGTTGGTTTACAATCCAATTCAGGTTATTGGCCGACAGCAATTTATCCATTTTATCGTATTTATCGTTGATAATTTCATCGGTGCGCATGCGGTTAACAAATACGGTTGTCAGGATAATAACCAGCATCAGGGCAAAACCGATACCGAAACCGAATATCAGGTGCGGCATCGGCACAATGCTGGATACCCAGAATGCAATGACAGCGCATAGCAATGAAATGGCAATATAGCTCATCAGGAAGACGGGGCTTTTAACAAAGCCGTCTGTGAAATCCTGCTTTTTATCGGATGTGTTTTCTTCAGAAATCATAATATCACTTGTGATCGTCGAACCTTTATTAACGGTAATCGAAAAGATGGACGCCTGCAAGATAAAACGATTTTGATTGCTTTGCGGCAGGGTTCGTATACATGATAGTCGATGAAAAATGCACATCAAAATATTGCTGATGATCTTGTAGCGAGGGGCTGGTCTGTCTATCCTGATTATCTGGGTGCGAATGTGGGCCTTTCTTTGAAACAAAGACTTCGGGGTTTGAATGCCGAAGGCGAATTGACACCTGCTGGAATCGGACGCGAAGATGAACATCAACTGGCACCTGACATTCGACGCGATAAAACCTATTGGCTGGAACGCCGCGATGAAACAGATCTTTCCTACCTGCGATTAATGGAAAATTTGCGGCTGGATTTAAACCGCGACCTGTTTCTGGGGCTGTTCGAATATGAAGCGCATTACGCCCTGTACCCCGCAGGCGGTTTTTATAAACGTCATGTCGATGCGCTGAAGGGTGAAAAAAACCGTCTGGTTTCAACTGTTTTATATTTAAATGAGAACTGGCAGGCGGGTGATGGGGGCGAGCTTGCAATCTATTTAAACGAAGAAGATGAAACGCCAGTGACGGTTGTTTCACCGCATTTCGGCACGCTGGTCTGTTTCCTCAGCGAAGATATTCCCCACGAAGTCCTGCCCGCCCATAAACCGCGCCATAGTATCGCCGGGTGGTTCCGTTGTAACGCGTCTTCTGCCGATAAGGTTGATCCGCTGCGATAATTTATGCGTTTTATCTTTCTTCTAAAATATAAAAAAGGCATAAGATCCGCTACCGTTGTAATCGACACAGCCATTTTCAATACTGAAGTCGTCGCCTTGATGGGTGTTTTGCGCAAGCGTATATGATTTTGTGTCCCAAGAATATCGCCATCCTGAAAACCCGTTATTATCCCCCGCAAGGCTGGCCGAGCCAATGACACTGCTACCGTGGATTCTTTTGTTCAGGCTTTGGCAAATACTTTCATTAATGGGTCTTAGCCAGAAGTAAAAATCGGGCAGATTGGTTCCTATTTCGCTGCCACCGACCCTGATTTGACCATCGTAAAGCGCATAACTATAACTCGCGCTAGTAACCATTGAAGAGAAGTTTTGAGGAGATAATCCGCTTTCATTACTGAAAATTCCAATAGTATTGCAAGGTGTAATATCTGTGTTGCCCAGATGGCAAGTTCCTGAAGCATTCGCGGAGGAATCATTAAATAAAATATATTCATAACTTCCTATTGTTTTAAGCCTCAGAATCCTTTGCTGGTAATCACTTACAGTGTTAAGGATTTGCGCTGCATAGATTTCAGCCTGTTCTTTGTCGATGCTGCCACCCCCGCGACTTGAATTTGTGATCGCATAGGACAGGGCCGCGAACAAGGCAACCGCAATCAAAATTAAGAACAAGGCATTTCCGTTTTGTTTTCTCATTATTTTTATAATAACAAAAATAACTGTTTTTTAGATTAAAAAATAAAAAAAGCCCCTTTGCAGGGGCTTTTGTAAAGCTAACAAGTTTGAGTTTAAGCGGCTTTTTGCTTACCCATCTTGATTTCAAGATTTTCGATCAGCTTGTCCATGAATTGCTCGGTTGTCAGCCATTTCTGGTCTTTGCCAACCAGCAGTGCCAGATCTTTGGTCATATGACCCGATTCAACCGTATCAACGCAAACTTTTTCAAGCGTTTCGGCGAATTTCACAACATCAGGTGTGTTATCAAACTGGCCGCGGTATTTCAGGCCTTGCGTCCATGCAAAGATTGATGCAATCGGGTTGGTTGATGTCGGGTTGCCTTTTTGGTGTTCGCGGTAATGGCGTGTCACAGTCCCGTGCGCGGCTTCAGCCTCGACGGTTTTTCCATCCGGCGTTAACAGAACAGATGTCATCAGACCCAATGATCCGAAGCCCTGCGCAACCGTGTCAGACTGAACATCACCATCATAGTTTTTACAAGCCCAGACAAAGCCGCCGCTCCATTTCATCGCGCAGGCCACCATGTCATCAATCAGGCGGTGTTCGTAGGTCAGACCTTTTTTATCGAATTCGGCTTTGAATTCGGCATCGAATACTTCCTGGAACAGCTCCATAAAACGTCCGTCATAGGCTTTTAAGATGGTGTTCTTGGTCGACATGTAAACAGGGTAATTACGCTGCAGGCCATAGTTAAAGCAGCTGCGCGCAAAACCGCGGATCGATTCATCAAGGTTATACATACCCATCGCAACGCCTGATGATGGCGCTTCGAAAACAACGAATTCCTTGTTGTCGGTGCCGTCTTCAGGTTCGAAAACCATTTTCAATGTGCCGGGGCGGTCAAATTTGAAATCTGTCGCGCGGTACTGGTCGCCGAATGCGTGACGGCCGATGATAATCGGTTGCGTCCAGCCCGGAACATAGCGCGGCACGTTTGACATGATAATCGGCTCGCGGAAAACGGTCCCGCCCAGAATGTTACGGATTGTGCCGTTTGGTGATTTCCACATTTTTTTCAATTTGAATTCTTCAACGCGGCCTTCGTCAGGTGTGATCGTCGCACATTTTACCCCAACGCCATGTTCTTTAATGGCGTTTGCGGCATCAATCGTGATTTGATCGTCTGTGTCATCGCGGCTGGTGACGGATAAATCGAAATATTTCAGGTCGATATCCAGATAGGGCAAAATCAGGCGGTTTTTAATCACGTCCCAAATGATGCGTGTCATTTCATCGCCATCCAGTTCTACGATCGGATTTTTAACTTTAATCTTGCTCATCGGTATTATCCTCTTCAGTTTTTGTTTCGGTTTCGGTTTCGGTTTCGGTTTCGGTTTCGGTTTCGGTTTCTACTTTTACGTCTTCAGAATTTTTTTCTTCGGCCTTTTCTTTTTCAGGCTCTGTCTTTTCTTTTTTCAACGGGTTTAAAGGCGTGTGAAGGTTCAGAGGTTCCAGTTTCGTGCGCTCCCACGTTCGCATCGCATCTTCCGCCTTGTTTCTGTCTGCACGGTTCAAATCCAGCGCCGTTCTTTGATCGCGTGCCCATTTAATCGCGCTGCCCTGTTTCAAACGGTTTATCCCAAGGCTGTACCATTTATAGGCTTCGATTTTGTTGTCTTCGTGCTTTGCAATCGCGGCAAGGCGTGTAAAAGCATCGGCATTGCCCAATTTGGCGCTACGTTCGAACAGCATTTTGGCAAGTTTTGTATTTTTACCGATTCCGCCTTTACCCTTACTATACAGGTCAGCCAGAATATATTGCGCGCGCGGGTCGTCATCCTCGGCCAGATTGAACAGGTCCAGCATCGGGTGGTTATCGGCACCGCCCAAAGGCACATAAATAGGATCGTTATGATATTCAACAACATCCGATTTAGCCGCCGGGGCTTCATCCAGCACCTCGACACCGGGTTTGTTTTCTATATTCACCGATGGGACTGATTCCGCCAGGGCAGGGGAAATGAACAACAGACCTGTTAAAGATAGTATAATTATTTTTTTCATTTCTTCTTCTCTTTAAATACTTGCAGGACTTCTAAAAGGCTGCGGCTTTGTTTTAGCATGCGCGTTGCATCATAGACAATAAATTTTGACGGCTTTCTGGGGTCGGGCGCGCCATGTTTCGCAACGCTATATATCGGTTGTTCCTGCGCACTTTTAAAAATCGAAAAAACAGCCATATCAGGCAGGCAATCCAAGGCATAGTCTCGCCATTCACCTTTTGATACTTTTTCGCCATATACCGACATCAACTGTCCGATTTCCTGACGGGTAAAAGTCACCATGCCTTTTTTACGCCAGTGTGTCGGAAGATTGATAATGTGGCTCATCGCAGTGTCTGTCGTTGTCTATGGTTTATAAACTGTATTATATTAAGCACGGTTCAAGCCCTTTTGCAAAGAATCTTGACCATTGCGCTGTTTTGCGTCATCTTTCAAGGGCTTAAATTTAAAAGAAACAGGATCAGACCATGGTTGATATTCTTGATGAAGTTAAAGACGAAATCGAACAGGAAAAAATTCAGAACTTCTGGAAGGAAAACGGCACCTTTATTATTGTGACGGTTGCCCTAGTGATTTCGATTGTCGGTGGGCGCGCCTTTTGGACCGATTATAAATTCGAACGCGATGCCGAGCGCACATCTGCGATGATCCAGGCGATGGAAACCGAACATCTGGCTGACTACACGATCGAAGCCGAAGGCGCGCATGCTGCTATCTCGAACATGCTGGCGGTATCAGATGAAATGACCGATAGGGATGGGCAAATCGCCTATCTACAGTCAATTGCTGATAACGGCGATTTTGATGAGATTTACCGCGACATGGCGGCACTGAAAGCCATCGGCCTGCGGGCAGAGGATAATGCCAGCGACAAATCGGCCCTGATTGATCAACTGGAACCTTTGACGGAAGACGATCGTCCGTTCCGTGCATCGGCCATCGAATTAAAAGCATTTTTGCTGGCCGGTTTGAATAAACACGACGAGGCGATCGCTCTGCTGGATGACATGCTGGAAGATGCAGAAAACCTGCCGCCGCAATTTCAGGCGCGCATGGAAACCCTTCGGGCCTATTACACATCGCAAAAAGGTGCATAAAATGAAAAAACTTATGGCGGTTCTATGTATTACAGCCATGTTGCAAGGCTGCTCGACAGTCGAGTCCATGTTTGGCGGGGATGAAGACGAAGCCATTCTGCCAGGCGAACGATTCACGATTCTGGAACTTGAAGAACAGCTGGAGCCTGACCCCGCCCTGAGTGCGGATCAAATCGTTTTACCCGAAGTCTGGAATAACCAGTTCTGGCCACAGTTGGGCGGTTATCCGAACCATGCGATGGGTCATGTGTCGCTGGGACAGAATTTGCAGCGTGCATGGAGCGCGGATATCGGCGCGGGCGGCAGCGAATTTCGTCCGCTTTTGATGCCGCCGATCGTCGCGGATAATGCGGTTTTTACATTGGATGCTGATCTGGCGATTACAGCATTTAACGCTATGTCGGGTAAAAAGGCGTGGCGTGCCAGCCTGCCGGTTAAAAAACATGCTCGCGAAAGCGCGCTTGGCGGCGGGATCGCATATGGGGAGGGCAAAATCTTTGCCACCACAGGATTGCGTGAATTGTTTGTTCTGAATCCGCAGGATGGTCAAGTCGTTCATAAAATTGATCTGCCCAGCCCGACGCGCGCCGCACCCAGTGTCTTGGATGGACACATATATGTGCAAACTCTTGATAACCGTTTAAATGCCTACAGTACCGAAGATTATAAACCTGTCTGGGCCTACAGCGGCTTTAGTGAAACAACCAGCCTTTTGGGCGGGACCGCACCTGCCGTTAACAAAGACATTGTTGTTGCGGCCTTTTCAACAGGCGAGCTTTTGGCAATCCGCAATCTGAACGGACAATCCCTATGGTCGGATAATCTGGCATCAGTCAGACCGGCCAGTGCCCTTGCATCCATTGCTGATATCAAGGGCGGCGTTGTTCTGGATAAAGGTGTCGCCTATGCGATCAGTTATAATGGTCGTATGGTTGCAATTGATACTGCATCGGGCCGTCGGATCTGGCAGCGTGAAATCGCCAGCACACAGACCCCTTGGTCTGTCGGCAATCTTGTCTATGTTGTGACTACGGATCGCGAGCTTGTGGCCCTTAGCCGTCGTGACGGTCGTATTTACTGGGTGAAACCTTTGGGTGGCGGCACATGGTATGGCCCCGTATTGGCGGGTGGGCGTTTGATTGCGCTGAATAATGCCGGTCTGGTTTCAGAACATGACCCGGTTACAGGACAGCAATTGCGCGAATGGGAAGTCAAGGGCGAGCCTGCAGTCGCGCCTGTTATTTCAGGTGATACGATGTATATCCTGACCCAAAACGGTAATCTGGCGGCCTATAGATAATGTTTAAACTTGCCATCATCGGCCGACCAAATGTCGGTAAATCAACGTTATTTAATAAGCTGACAGGCAAGCGTCTGGCGATCGTCGATGACCGTCCGGGCATTACCCGTGATTGGCAAAAGGCGCGTGCCACCCTCTACGATCTGGAATTTGATCTGATTGATACGGCAGGTCTCGAGGAAGAATTCAACGATTCCATCGAAGGGCGCATGCGCAAGCAAACCGAACATGCATTGGGTAATGCCGACATGGCATTGATGGTGATTGATGCGCGCGATGGTCTGACCCCTGTTGACCGCCATTTTGCCGACTGGTTACGACGTCAGGATATTCCCGTGATATTGGCGGCGAATAAGTGCGATACAAAAATCGGACGTGAAAATCTTTTTGAAGCCTATGAATTGGGCCTTGGCGAACCGATCGCGATTTCGGCCGAACATGGGCTTGGCTATGGCGATTTGCACGAGGCATTAAAGCCGCATGTTGAACAACATAAAGATGACCCGCTCGAAACCGAAGACAAGGATGAAGATGAAACACCCGGCCTTGATTACGATGAAGACAGTGGCTTTGGTTTCGGCGATGAAGATATCGAGGAACAGGGCGTAGAAAAACCGATCAAGATTGCAATCGTCGGGCGCCCGAATGTCGGTAAATCGACATTGGTCAATGCCCTTTTGGGCGAACACCGTATGATGACAGGGCCCGAGGCCGGAATTACCCGCGATGCCGTTTCAATTCCATGGGAATATCAGGGTCGTAAATTGACATTGGTCGATACGGCCGGACTTCGCAAACGTGCCAAAATCACAGATGCGATGGAAAAAGACATGGCCCATGACGCGCTGCGTGCGATCCGTTTGGCGCAGGTCGTTGTGCTGGTTCTGGATGCTAATCAGGCAATGGAACGCCAGGACCTGACGATTGCCGATCATGTTATCCGCGAAGGGCGTGCCTTGGTGATCGCCATGAATAAATGGGATGATGTTGATGACCGCAAGGATACGCTGGAAGAATTGGAATATAAACTTGGAAAATCCCTGCCGCAGGTTAAACGTCTGCCGGTTGCAACGATTTCGGCGCTGCATAACAAACGCCTTGATACTCTGATGGCGCGTGTGTTTGATATCTACGAGCTGTGGAACCGCCGTGTGCCGACCGCCAAGCTGAACCGATGGCTGTCAATGATGGTATCCCATCATCCACCACCGCTATCACAAGGCCGCCAGAACAAGGTGCGTTACATGACGCAAATCAAGGCCCGTCCCCCCAGCTTTGCGATATGGGTGTCAAAGCCGAAAGATGTGCCGGATTCATACGAGAAATATCTGACCAACGGTCTGCGCGATGATTTTGATCTGCCGGGGGTGCCGATCCGTTTGTTCCTTAGAACATCGAAAAACCCTTATTCTAAACAATAATAAAAAAGCCCGCGGTATCTGCGGGCTTTAAATTATTTGGGTGCCTGTGGTGACTTGGGCTTTGGCGCTTTGTTTTCAGGTGCCGGATCTTTCGGTTTCGGATCAACTTGAGGCGCCTCGTCCTTTTTGCTTTTACCGAACTTCTTGCTCAGAAAGCCCGAAACCTTGTTTTTGACGTTGCTGGCGGTCTCTTTTGCGCCATCAGCCAGATCACCGGCTTTTTCCTTTGACGAATATTTAACAACGCTCAGGCTGGTTTTAACCAGAAATGGCGGCAAAACCTTTTCTTTAAAATGTTCGTTTGCGGAATTGAATTCCATGATCAGTGCGGGGGCAATTGTAAATGCACCAACCGCTGATGCAAATGCACCGATGGCAGCCGCAATACCGACAGGCCCGCCGATAAGTGTCATTGTCGCAAAAAGGCCGACAATACCCGTCAGGGCCAGACCGAATTTAACCGGGCGCATAACACCGTCCGCGCCGTGTTTAAAACGCGGGTTTCTTTCATATTCGCGGATTGCTTTATCAACGAACCATTCATCATTAGGCATGTCTTCAACGGCATCCTTGCCCATCTTGACGGGGGATTTTTCGGCGACAATTGCCGCGATGCGATGTTGCTGCAGTTGTTTTTCAACCAGACCGCCGAACATCTTTTTACCCGTGGCAAAGGTCAGAGTCTTTGGAAGGCGTAAGGCGGGTAGGATAAGTTTATGGTAGGTGAATGCGGGCGTGCGCGCGATTAAGCGTACCGGCGTAAAAAAAATCTGGACCGCTTGTGAAGCCTGACTTTTCAGATAAGTCTTGTCTATGGTTATTGTTTTTGGTTTTTCAGCTAGCTCTACTGCACTCATTTTATATTCCTGCTTTTTTAAATTCTGTCGTCGGGCTTTTCATTTTGCTTTCACCAGGGTTTAAAAGTTCATTTATCCCGGTAACCAGATAGGGTAAAATATACCCCATCCCACCTGACAACATAATGCCACCAAATGCCATTCCCGGCTGGGTCGCAAAGCTGGTAATGGCCAAAGCCACGCCGCCAATAGCCCCGGCGCTGCATATCATGCCCATACCTACCAGCATTGTCAGGCCAATCCATGTCCCCGCATCCCTTTTGGGTTTATCAGCCTTTTTGTCGGCCTTTGCGGGTTTGTTGAAATCTTTTTTCGTGGTCATGTGCCATTATCCTGTAAAGCTACTTTTAAATGGTATTACGACCTGCGGTAAAGTCAATCCCAAGACGTCATTTAGACTATCAGAGGGCGACAATTATGTCAATCTACTTTTGAGTGGGCTTTTTGGTTTTTACTGATTTTGCCACAGGTTTTTTTGGTTCTGTCTTTGTGAGCCCTTTGTTATCGTTACCTGCCGTTGCAGATTGTTTTGTGGCTTTTTCAAAGCTCTCGCTGCATTCGCTTGTCGTATGGATCATTTCAGGCTCATCAACAGGTGCGCGCGCCGGCAAATCCGGCATTTTGGCCAGTTGTTGTTTAAAGATTTTTTCCTGCCTGTGATTGTGAATAGATTCACGAACGGCGTTACCAAGTGAACGCACAAGATGTGCAGAATGTGAAACAAGGGCGATGGTACCACCGATCACGCCCGCCACTGCCCCCAGTACCAGCATCGTGGCCAGTGAAAACGTCAGAACGGGCAGGGCAACTGTCTGTGTTGCCAAAATGGTACCTGCAGATAATATGGTTGCGACAGATCCGCTGGTTGCATAGGTGCGCAGGCGGACTTCCTGATCCTTGCCAATGTAATTCAGATGTTTCCAGATCGTCATCTCTTTAAACATACGATAGCCTTTTGACTCGGCGACACGTTCGGCAAAGGGACTGCTTTTGGCGCGCTGCCATAGGCTGGTTTTCTGGACGATCTTGGCAGGCGCCAGTACCTTTCTCTTCATTTTCTTTAAAGCCGGTGCAGCTGTTTCCTGATCAGGGGGTGCTTTGGCGGCCTTATTAAAAACTTTGCGGTATCCGTCTTTGATCAGTCCACCACCAAAATTCAACGTTCCGTATATTCCAAAAGCCAACAGGCCGACACCCGTGGCTGTCAGGGCAATCGCCATTGCCGATATGCTGGTAACCAAAACCCCGGCCAGCATAAAGCTGCCGGCAACCATTGCGGTTATTCCGCCGCGCGCCGCCATAAATTTGGGAAAAAATTTGTAATCGTTAATCTGTTGGTATTTGCGGTAGGCCCACGTGTTTTCGACAAAATTCTCGACATCTTTATATCGACGATAAAGCCAGGTTTTTTTCCAACCGCGATAGGCGCGACGCCACAGTTTATCTTTCTTTTCAGGTGCATGCGATTTGTCCGCAGCACCCCGTGCAACGTCTTTTTCTGCAGCTACGCTGTTATTATCTGAAACTTTTGACATCTAATCCGACAAAATAATCTATATCACTATATAAATACAGTACAAAAAAGACAAATAAGAGTCACGAAAAAATTTTTACGAAAAACGAATTATGTAACTCTTTGTTAATTTTATTGCCATAAAGTTATTATAGTCCACAAAGAAAAGTGACGAATAACAGGAGAAAAACAATGGCAGATATTAAGCAGTTTGGTGATGAGTATAAAGTTCTGAATGACAGATTGGCCTATATTGGTGCAGCAAGAATTCAGGGAAAACCCACAACATTATATGCGCATTATGATGGCGGACTTGTGTCACTGAGAGATGATAGAAACCCTCATCAAGGGCAAACAATAGGAACCCCTATGAATGCAGAGGTCTTGGGAAGGCGTTTGGAAACACTTAGAGCGTCTGAGGATCCTGACCATGTTGCCTTGGCTAAAAAACTTGAGCCTGTGCATAAGAAAATTGGTGGCCATAGCGGTTTGGCGCAAAAGCAGAACGATCAAAGCGGCCCGGCAGCGCTGGGGCAAGGTGCATAATTAATTCATTGCCTGATTAAAGGGCTTTGGTAAAATGTAGGCATGAGCTATGACGATCAAAATATATTTGCCAAAATTCTGCGCGGAGAAATTCCGAACAAAACCGTCTATGAAGACGATCATGTACTGGCTTTCGAGGATATAAATCCACATGCACCGGTTCATGTTCTTGTGATCCCGAAGGGACCATACACTGATATCGGCGATTTCAGCGCGAATGCATCCGATCTTGAAATTACGGCCTATTATCGTGCCTTTCCGAAAATACTGGATAAACTGGATCTGACCGGCGACGGGTATCGCGTGATTGCCAATTGCGGTATTAACGGCGGACAGGAAGTCCCCCATTTCCACAGTCATATTCTGGGCGGTACCAAAATCGGATGCATGGTATCGAAATAGGTTTTCTTTAACAAATTTCTGTTATTATAGAATCAGGATGAGAGGCACAATTTTAAAATACGGGATTATTCCCTGTATGGCGTTTGCCGTTTTGGTGGGCGCGCCATCTGTCATGGCGCAAAGCTATCCGGGCCTCAGTTCCGGCACTTCACAAAATTCGCCATCAGGCAGTGTTAAAAAGGCCCCTTCAAAAGGCTATGGGGGCTTGAATATCGGGCGTTCCAATACACGTGCGCCCGTCCGCACCCAGGTTGGGGGTGAAGAAGAGCAAACAGTAGCGGAAGAACTGAGCAGCACGAGCGAACCTGTCGGCACAGAAGCAAACGACAGACAGGCGCGTGCGATTCAGCAAGAGGGTTTCACTTCAGGTCAGAATCTGGCCCCTGCCATACAAACCCCCGAAGATCTTAAGATGGCGGCTGCAATTCAGGAAAATGCCAAAAACCTGCGTGAAACCGTGATACCCAGCCCGAAACTGCGCGAAAAAACGCTGGCGGTTTTGAATAAGCCGCAGGAAAAAGTGGATGGCATGTGGCCGGTCGAGGCACGGGCTGTTTCTTATATCCAGATGGCCTTTGCGGATATAAAAAATGCGCCGCCCAATCAGCGCCGTGAAAAAATTACAGCAATTAAACAGCAAATTGAAACGATGATGGATGCAAATCTGGTGCGTCTGGCAACAGATGACAGTGTCTCTGTCAAAATGGGGGTTAGTCCCGCAGCGGTTAAGCAAAGCAAAGCTGCAGCCGAGGCGACAAACAAACGATTGCAACAGGCTTTAAAAAGGCTGAGATAGTCATATTTACAAAAAGGAGGGTAAAATGACAAAATTTAAAAAACTTTTGACGGTATCCAGCATGCTGGTCGGGGTGGCGATGATGTTCCCTGCAGACAGTTTTGCGCAAGATTACAGAGGCTTGTCCATTTCACGCGATAACCCGCGACTGAGCGCAGAACCCGAGGCATATCCGCGTGGTGGGATCGATCCTTACGTATCACAACCCGTTGATCGCGTAATGCCACGGCCTGGCACAGCGCGCATTGCGCCTGACGTACAAAGACCGACAACGGCAACGGAAGGCAATAATCGCGGCACAGCAACTATTGATGCGACCGCAGCGCGCGAGGCCAGACAGGCCGCACTTGAGGCCGAACGCCAGGCCCGCATTGACGAGCTGAACCAGATCCGTGATCAGCAAACGATTAATCGCGCCGAATACCTTAGCGATCGTTCTGCCGGAACAGACAACCCGGGCGGTATGTCATTGGAAGAACGCTTTACCTGGAATCAGGATAAGATGGCATTGCTGGAAGCCTACAAGCAAAGACGCAGCCAAGAGCTTGAATTACGTCAGCAAGCCTACGAAAGCATGCGCCAACGCTGATATATGAAATAAAATCAGCGCGACTTAAAAGATTTTAACACCGGTATGTTTATGATATAACTGTATTTCAATAATGTGGGGATATGGATATGTCACTTGAAACGCCGGTGTTAATTGGCCTCAGCGCGGTTATTATTTCAGTTTATGATGCTGTTCCCAAGGTCTTTACACTTAGCGGGGCGGATCACGGCGTTTTCAAGGCGCACGAGGAAAATACCGGAAAATCACAATATGCATTGCCTTTCGGGCCTTTTGATCCTGACCGTCATGATACGCTGGAACTGGGGCTGCGCGAATGGGTGCGCACGCAAACGCCGGTTAAACCCGGTTACGTTGAACAGCTTTATACCTTTGGTAACAAAGGGCGCTATCTTTATCGCGAAGATAAGGGCCCGCGTGTGATATCGGTTGGATATTTGGCGCTGACACGTTATCTGGATGATGTCGCGAAAACCGATGACACCCATTTCTGGGCCGATTGGTATGATTATTTCCCTTGGGAAGACTGGCGTCAAGGGCGTCCGGCGATGATTGATGGCTTTATTTTGCCGCAATTACGCGATTGGGCGAATGATGCTGACAGCAATGCCGCGCGGCAGGAACGGCTGTCACGCATTCAGCTATGTTTCGGCACAGACGATTTAGGCTGGGATAATGAAAAGGTGCTTGAAAGATACGAGCTTTTGTATTCCGCACGTTTGGTATACGAAGCCTGCCGCGATAAGAAAATCGAATGCAAACCCGAAGATGTCGCGATGTCACAGCCTATGCAGTTTGACCACAGGCGTATTCTGGCGACAGCCATTGGCCGTCTGCGCGGTAAATTGAAATACCGCCCTGTTGTTTTCGAAATGATGAGCGAGAGTTTCACGCTGCTTGAATTGCAACGCACGGTCGAGGCCGTATCAGGACATAATCTGCATAAACAGAATTTCCGTCGTCTGGTTGAAAATTCGGGCATGGTCGAGGAAACGGGTAAAAGCACCAAACGTGGCGGGGGCCGACCTGCCAGTCTTTACCGTTTCAGAACAGATGTGATGCTGGAGCGTCAGGCACCGGGTGTGAAACTATCCCCGACATCCTAGACCGTTTTCTGTTTAAAGCGGCATAGATCATTGACAATACATTCCCCGCACAGGGGTGTACGTGCCTTGCAAACATAGCGCCCATGTAAAATCAGCCAATGGTGGGAATGGCGTTTATATTCGTCGGGAATGCGTTTTTCCAGTTTCTTTTCAACAGCATTAACGGTTTTGGCAGGTGCCAGACCCGTGCGGTTTGACACCCGGAAAATATGGGTATCGACGGCAATCGTCGACTGACCGAATGCGATATTCAAAACGACATTTGCTGTTTTACGGCCGACGCCGGCCAGTTTCACCAATTCATCGCGGGTTTCAGGAACCTTGGAATTGTGATGCGTGATCAGATCCTCGGACAGTTTGATTACGTTTTTCGCCTTTGAATTATAAAGGCCGATGGTTTTGATATGTTCTTTCAGGCCGTCTTCGCCCAACTCCACCATTTGTTCGGGGGTGGTGACGATTTTAAAAAGATCCTTTGTTGCTTTATTCACACCGACATCTGTTGCTTGTGCTGACAAAACAACCGCGACCAAAAGGGTATAGGTATTGACGTAGTCAAGTTCACCCTCGGGCTCGGGATTGGCGTCATGCAGGCGCTTAAAAAATTCTTGGATTTCTGCTTTTGTCATGGCAGAAAGGTAGCATATTTAAAAAATAAAGGACAAGGCCTATGGCATTGCATCATAAAATTGCGCCGAAAAACAAGCGCGGCGAAAATCTAGTCATTGAAACGGCATTTGTAAAACTGGCGGATCAGGCGCTTTTGGTGGGGCTTTCTGACAACAGGATATGTTTTGCAGGGTTTGCAGATGATAAAGATGTTATTGCCAAATATTATCCGAAGGCAGAGATTGTTGATTTTACAGGTAATCGTCATTCCCTAGAACGTAAATTGCAGGACATCTGGCAAGACGATCAGCTTAACGATCTTGATATCTATGTCGAAGGAACAGGTTTTCAAATCGATGTTTGGAAACACCTGATGAAAATTCGGGCCGGGCAGCCACTGAATTATCGTGATATTGCAGGTAAACTGAACAAATCAAAAGCCATGCGCGCGGTTGGCAATGCCGTTGGCGCAAACCCCGTCAGTGTGTTTATCCCTTGTCACCGTGTCGTGCATGCGGGCGGCAATAAAATGGGCTATGCCTGGGGTGTTGATGTTAAAAAACAATTGTTACTGGCGGAACAAAATCTTTAAGGCTTGGCGCTGGGCTTCAATGTCTTTTTATGATGGGGGCTAGGGTTGCCCTTGGCTTTTAGCAGTTCCTCTGCGGCGCGCTCCAGAATGTCTTTTTGCCGCGCCAAATCATTGAAATTGCGAATTGTTTGAGACAGGCTGGATGTTTCGCCGTCTGAATATCTTGTAACGTATTTAACGTCTTCGGCAAAAAAATCGTAAATTTCGTATGAGGTCAGGTTATGCGGCATGGTACGCGTTCTGATGATTGTATGCTCACCCGCTTTTTCCCACCCACTGGCGCTTACTTCATATGATGCATAGGGGCTTAAAAGCTCGTGGCGTAATTCATTTGGAATCATCGCCATAACAATATCCAGATAATCCTTGGCGGGGCTACCGGCTTTTAAATATTTTTGGGCTAATCCGGTTAAATCAGACATCTGGATTTTTTCTTCTTTTACGAGAGACGTTAATAATTCTGGTGGACCGGATATGATCAATGCTTCAATGGCATGACGGGGGAGTTGTGCCCCTTTTTCCATCAGGCTGTTTACAATTTCGGGGTCTAGGTTGCCACCAAAGATATGAAGTTCAAGCCATGTGGATAATAGCTTTTTATCGGCCATACTGTAATCAAACAAAAGGTCCTGAGCTTCTTTCACATCATGCCATCTGGCGGCCCCATTGATGATATGTACTGTATAATCTCTTTCAACTATGATGCTTAAAATGCGGGCCATTTTCCAGACATCCGGCTGACCGCCGTGCAAGACCAGATTTTCCAGTCGTCTGCGGCATGTCGGGCCTGCATATGTTTCAGTTCCTTGATCCCATTCGGCATCATAAGCCGGATGATTTAAAATAAAATCTTCCCAAGTTTCTGTTTTTGATTTCGAAATTTTAAGTTTCATTTTATGACCCGTTTACAAATACGGATAAACATAACAACGCAACATAATATCGCCAATCAAAATAAGAAAAGACCGCGCGAAAAAACGAACGGCCTTTTAAAATTTATTTTACAAAGGGATTATGCCTTTTTCTTGTCTTTCGTGTCAGCTTTATCGGTGCCTTCTGCCTGGCGACGCTGTGCTTCTTGGGCATAGATCGCTTCAAAGCTGATCGGCTGCATGTAAAGCGGCGGAAAGCCGGCTTTAACAGTCGCGTCAGCCACGATTTCGCGTGCAAACGGGAATAACATCTTCGGCACTTCGATCATCAGAACGGCCTGGATATTGTCTTCAGGAATGTTTTTCAATTGTACTGTTGCGCCATAGGCCAGCTCGACAATAAAAGCGACATTATTATCTTGTTTCGGTACGCGGGCCTCGATGCGGAACATCAGGGCCGCTTCATATAGATCATCTTTTAATTGCTGCGTGCGGATGTTGATCTGTACGTTTGTTTCAGGTGCGCCCCAACCGCCGACAATGCTGGCCGGACTGTTTGGATTTTCAATCGACATGTCCTTGATGTATTGTGCCATGACCTGCATGGATGGGGCTTTGCTTTCAGGGGTTTCCATTTTCTTATCAGCCATTGATTTTTCTCCTTAAAATGTAAATGAATTGTTCCATTGGGATAGCATGGTATCTTTTGTATGACAAGGCTTAGTCGTCTTTTTCAGTGATGTCAGTATATTCACCTTCGATAATATTGGGCCTGTTATTCGGGCGGGGCTTTTGATGTTTTTCATCTTCTTCGCGCTTCATGCGGAACATCTCCTCGCTTGAAAAGTTGCTTTGTTGAAAAAAGACGCCCGGTAATTGTTTGATGTTATGTTTCAATAGGGCGCGGATCGGCGGCAAAAATAATAAAAACCCGACCGTATCGGTCACAAACCCCGGTGTCAGCAGCAATAATCCCGCGGCAAAAAGGCATAGCCCGTCAAACATTTCACTGAGGGGGGCTTCGTTTCGGGCCAGTTTCTGCTGGGCACGCTGAATGGTCTGGAACCCCTGCGCGCGCAGCAAAGCCATGCCCATGATGGCGGTTAATACGGTCAGCATTAATGTGTTCAAAATGCCGATATATTGCCCCGCCTTTACAAAGACGATAACCTCAAGCACGGGAATGAATAAAAATAGCACGAAATAAAACATATCTTTACGAAAAACCTTTATAATGGTTGTATTGCATCTGATCCGGCATAGGTTACTATAGAATCGTATAAATACGAAAGGTCTTAATATCATGTCATTAGACATTATCATTTTCGCTGTGGTTGCCGCCGTATTGGTAGCGCGCCTGAAATCTATATTGGGAACAAAACACGGGGATGAACGAAAGCGTTCGAATCCCTTTGCCGGAATGGATGGAAAGGTTGCAAATCAGGCATCCCAGACGGCGCGTCTGGATGCGAACGTTGAAAATATAGCGCATACATTGATTATTGATGACAAGATCATAAAGGCTGAAGATCCGGCAGCCGTCAAACAGGGCATTAAAGATATTGATGCGGCAGATCAAAATTTTGATTTGAATGAATTTATGCACGGCGCCCGCATGGCCTTTCAGATGATTACCGAGGCCTTTGCCGAAGGCGATCGTGAAACATTGAAATCCCTTCTGTCGGAAGATTTGTATAAAAGTTTTGAGCGCGTGATCAAAACCCGTGAAGATCAAAAGCTGACCGCCAGCTACGAATTACACCGTATCAAAGATGCCCGTATCGCAGATGCGCGCCTTGGCGGCGTCATGGCCTATGTCACCGTTGATTTTGATGTTGAAAATACCGCAACCCTGAAAGACTCCAAAGGCAAAATGGTCGAGGGTGACCCCGATAAAATCGCCGAAGTTCACGATATATGGACTTTTGCCCGCGATGTACGTGCCGATGATCCGAATTGGGAATTGGTATCCACCCGCATCGGCGACGGTTAAAAGCTTTCATTTTTTCCTGAATACATCATCAAGTTTCGGCTTGTGTATTTGAAATATACTTCACCTCACTTTCTTAGTTTTTAGAAAAACTTGTTCGCTTTCTGATTTCTGAACTATTTGATTCTTTATTTTTACAGGGCGGGGGCGTAATATTCTGTCATGAAAAAATTATCTCTGCTTTTTGCCTTATGTTTTCTTTGTGTTTCTCTGGATGCCTGTTCGTCATTTTCGGGCGAAGGGGCAAAAGAAAGTGAAGATGACCCGCTGAAATCCCTTTATTTAAAACCTGTCGCTATTCAGGATGTCGCTATCTATGACAGTGCAAATATGGATGGCTTTGCTGCTGCGGTTTCAAAATCATGTGCGGCTTTTGCCAAAAAAGACCCGGCATCGTCCTATGGTCCGACCGATCTGGGCGGAACAGCCGGAGACTGGATCAATGTTTGTGCCCTTGCCGGTGACAGCGCCGATAAAAACTGGCTTGAAGGTCACTTTAACGCCTATCAGGTTCAGGATGATGGTGACGCAAAGGGGCTTTTCACAGGGTATTACGAGCCGTTATTGCACGGATCACTTAAGAAAACCGACAGATATAATGTGCCGCTCTATATGTTGCCGAATGATCTGATCGAGGTTGATCTGGGGCAGTTCAGTGATGACCTGAAAGGCAAGAAGGTTTCGGGGCGCGTAAAAGATAATCGTCTCATTCCTTATGATGACCGTGCTGCGATTGATGCGGGCGCGCTTGACGGGCGTGATCTGGAACTGGTCTGGGTTGATGATGCGGTGGATGCGTTTTTCCTGCAAATTCAGGGCTCGGGTCTTGTTGAAATGACTGATGGTTCTATCATGCGGGTCGGCTATGCGGGACAGAACGGGCGGTCCTATTATGCAATCGGGCGTGATCTGATCAAGCGCGGCGAAGTCGCTAAGGAAGACATGTCCCTGCAGGCTATACGCAAATGGCTGGATGAAAACCCCAATCAGGCGGGTGATCTGATGCAATTAAATCCGTCCTATATCTTCTTTAGAAAGCTTGAGGGCGATGGGCCGCTGGGTGCACAGGGGGTGGCTTTGACGCCGATGGCAAGTCTGGCCGTTGATCGCCGCGTTTATCCCTACGGTATGCCGGTATTGCTACAGGCTGATCAGCCGCTTGAAAAAGGTGAAATTCAGCAGTTTATGGTTGCGCAAGATACGGGTGGGGCGATCCGCGGTGTTGTGCGTGGTGATGTTTTTTGGGGGGCTGGCGAAGGTGCGGCCCTGAAAGCTGGACACATGAAAAGTGATGGAAAAATGTGGATATTCCTTCCAAACACAATCAATGTACCTGAGAAATTTTTACGCCAGCCAAGCGCATTTGACCGCATAACGGATTTATTTAAAGAATGGATGAAATGAACCAGAATAAGCCCGAAAATTTCGGCACGTACAGCCTGCCCGATTTCGGGCAAAAACTGATGAAGATTGCGCAAGGTTTTCCGGCGACATGGATGGGGCGGCGCGGGGCCTTGGCTATGCGTAAAATTGTTTCAAAGCTTTATAAAAAAGATGTGATTGACGCCGAGGTTGAAGGTGTACGCGTACGCTGTCATATGAATGACAATGTGTCAGAGCGCAAGTTTTTATTCACGCCCCAATTCTTTGATGTTGATGAACGTAAACTTATATCGGCAGAGCTGCCGAGAGACGGCATTTTTCTTGATATTGGTGCAAACGCAGGTTTATACACTTTGTGGGCATCAAAGCACCTGGGTGATGATGGTAAATGTATTTCAATCGAACCGAACCCTGCCGTGCGCCGTCGCTTGCAGGAAAATCTGGCCCTGAACGGTTTTACCGAACGTGTTAAAATTATACCTTTTGGCGTATCGGATGCAGCGGGTCATTTTACCCTGTATCTGGATGAAAAAAATCTTGGCGGGTCCAGCATTGTTAAAACCCATGATAAAAAATCCAGCGCCATCGATGTTAAATGTTATCCATTGGCTGACATATTAAACGATTGCCAGATCGATAAACTTGATATTCTGAAGATTGATATCGAGGGCGCGGAAGCAAAGGTGTTGCGTCCGTTTTTTGATACCGTTGATGCGTCACTCTATCCCGGGCATATGATTATCGAAAACAGTCAGGATGTTCGCGAAAGCGGTTTGATTGATTATCTGATGGCAGATAAGGGTTATCGCCTTGTCAAAACCACTCGCATGAATTTTATTCTGTCGAAAGTCTGATTATTTAACAATATTTTCAACCGACTTGACACGTGCCGCAACGTTGCCATGAAAACCGCCGGAATCAACCTGATCCTGCAGATCCGCAAAGCTGCCGTAATAAACGAATTGCTGACGTGTCAGGAGGCGATTATAGTCCATGATAATCTGGCTGTCGGTTGAGATCGGGAACATGATAAATCCCTCAAAACCGTCATTTGCGATTCTGTCGGGTACGGCTGCCATGACCTCGTATTTCTGGTTCTGTACGCGTACACAGTCTGCAAGGCTGAGGTTCTGACGTTTGCAAGCGATAATGGCGCGCATAACATCCTGATCATTGACGTATCGTTTTTGCGGCGGAGCAACGTCCGTCAGCTTGATTTTACGAACAACGTGTTTCTTTTGCACTTTTTCTATCAATGATACATTCGCGGGCGTCGGGCCGCGTGATGTTTGAGACTTCAAGACATATCCAACAATGCCGACGACTACCATCACAATTAGAACAATGGCTGTTTTTTTAACGATATCAGGCGATGGGTTCATGGAAACTGACCTTTAAAGTTTATTTTCTTTGCGGCGCTGCAAAATCATGGGCACGTTCCAGCACATCATCCAGAAACGGCACGGATGATTGGGCCCCCTGCGCACGGCACGCAAGACTGCCGGCGATGGATGCACAGTGAAAAGCCTCGTCAAAGCGATACTTCTGATCCAGTAATGACACCAGATACCCAAGGAAACAGTCACCGGCCCCTGTCGGGTCGATGACCTTGTCAACGGGATAGGCATCAACATGCCATCCCTGACCGTCGTAACAGGCGTACGAACCTTTCGACCCGCAGGTGGTGACACAATCCAGTTTGAATTCGCGAGACAGCGTCTGTGTCAATTCGGGAATGTCCCCGTTTGAATTCATTTTCAAGTGATCCATTAAAATCCTGATTTCGCGGGCATTCAAAAACAGCAGGTCGGTTAACTCAAGGATATCGCGGTTTGCGTATTGCGGTGGGCTGGCGTTTAAAACCGTTCTGGCGCCACGGTCTTTTGCGCGGCGGAATAGGTCAATGGTTTGTTCAACAGGAATTAGCAATTGGGCAACAACTGTGTTGCTTGCGTTCAGGATCTCGTTCGGCACTTGCTCGGACGTGGTCTCCATATTTGCGCCCTCGCAGGATATGATCGTCATATCCTCGCCAATGCCGGGCAGCATATACGAGCAGCCGGTCGGGCGGTCAACCATACCGATTCCGGACCCCAGAATAGATTCGCGTTTCAAGTTTTGTGTGGATCTGCGGCCAAATGCATCGTCACCAATGCGTCCGATGATGGCGGTCTTTGATCCGGCGCGGCTGGCAGAAAAGGCTTGATTGGCCCCTTTACCGCCCGGAAAACTATCATAATCGTCGCAACGGATATGCTGGCCCAATTCTGGCAGTTTTTCCGCCGGGATATAGACGTCAATTTCCAATGTCCCGAATACAATGATCATTTTTCCCTCGTCTTCTACAGTCTATCAAAAACCCCTTAAATATCAGTATATAACAAAATAGATCATTTCATATATAAAGTTTTGGGTTGCATCACAGGGCTAATTTTTCTAAACATAATAAAAACAAAAACCAATGGGCAGACGTGTCATGGACCATTATTATCAGGCCTTTTTCGAAAAGCGTATCGAAGACCTTCACAGGGAAAAACGTTACCGCGTTTTTGCTGATCTGGAACGCCGTGTCGGCGAATTTCCGGTCGCAACATACCGTGATGGCGACACAATCAAGGATGTTACAATCTGGTGCAGCAATGATTATCTGGGCATGGGCCAGCATCCGAAGGTTCTGGATGCCATGTGCGAAGCTGTTAAGACGGCAGGTGCGGGGGCCGGCGGAACACGTAATATTTCGGGCACCACCCATTACCATGTAACATTGGAAGACGAGCTTGCCGATTTGCACGGCAAGGAATCGGCGCTTTTATTCTCTTCAGGTTACATCTCGAACGAGGCAGCGCTCAGTACCCTCGCAAAACTGCTGCCGGACTGTGTGGTCTTTTCGGATGAAAAAAACCACGCCTCCATGATTGCAGGTATTCGTCACAGCGGCGCTGAAAAATATATTTTCCGTCACAACGATCTGGCGCATCTGGAGCAATTGTTGAAATCCGTTGATTTATGCCGCCCGAAAATTATCGCCTTTGAATCGGTTTATTCAATGGATGGTGATTTTGCCCCGATTGAGGCGATCTGCGATCTGGCCGATAAATATGCGGCGATGACCTATATCGACGAAGTCCATGCGGTCGGTATGTATGGTGACCGCGGTGCCGGCGTTGCTGAAAAGCTGGGCCTGATGGATCGTATCGACGTGATCGAAGGCACATTGGGTAAAGCCTATGGTGTCATGGGCGGATATATCGCGGCAAAGCGTAATATTATTGATGTTGTGCGTTCCTATGCTTCCAGCTTTATTTTTACAACATCCCTGCCGCCTGCCGTTATGGCCGGTGCGACAGCCAGCATCATGCATCTGAAAGTCTCGCAAATCGAACGTGCCCGCCAGCAAGAACGCGCACAAAAGCTGAAATCGATGCTGCGGGATGCCGGAATTCCGCAGGTGAATTCACCCAGTCATATTGTCCCTGTTATGGTCGCAGATCCGAAACGCTGCAAACAGGCAACCGATCTTTTATTGTCAAAACACAATATCTATGTGCAGCCGATTAATTATCCAACTGTTCCACGCGGGACAGAGCGCCTGCGCTTGACCCCCGGACCATTGCATAATGATGCCATGATGCAGCACTTGGTGGATGCGCTGGTTGATGTCTGGCATGTGCTGGGACTGGCGTTCGAGGATAACAAGTCCGAAGGGGCCACGGCGGATATCATTCCGTTGGCTGTCTAATGCAGGTTTACACTCATAAAACAGGTTTTCCTGAGAATATGCGGGGCGGCGTCGTTGCGATCGGCAATTTTGACGGTGTTCATAAAGGTCATCAGGTCCTGATTAATTCGGCCATTCAGAAGGCAAAAGCCCTTGGCAAACCTTGCGGTATTCTAAGTTTTTCCCCGCACCCAAGACGTTTTTTCAACCCTGATAGCGCGCCGTTTCGACTGACGTCGATTAAGCAGAAGGCGCGTGTGTTAAAATCATTGGGCGTTGATTTTGTGGCTATTGAAGCGTTTGATAGGGAGCTAAGCAGCTTATCGCCTTTGGAATTCGTTACAAAAATACTGGTTGAAAAATACGGTTTTTCATTTGTTGTCGCCGGTTTTAACTTTTACTTCGGGGCTAAACGCGCGGGCAATGCAGATGATCTGATGCGGATGGCAAAGGAAAACGGCATTGATGTCATGATTCAGGATGAAGTCAAAAGCGGAGATCGCAATTATTCTTCCAGTAGCATTCGTGATTACATACGCGAGGGTGAATTTGCGCCTGCGAATGAAATGCTTGGCTGGAGATGGGAGATCGAAGGCGAGGTTTTGCACGGTGACAAGCGCGGCCGTGAATTGGGATATCCCACCGCCAATCAAAGTTTAAAAGATTATTTGCGCCCGCCCTACGGGGTTTATGCCGTGCGTGCCAGCCTGAAACAGGATCATCTAAAGCCGGGCAAATGGTATCACGGCGTTGCCAATTTGGGCATTCGTCCAATGTTTGAAGTGGATGAACCGCTTCTTGAAACTTGTATTTTTGATTTCAATGATGATATATATGGTCAAAACCTGCGCGTGCAGCCCGTTATGCGCCTGCGGGGGGAACAATATTTCCCGAACGTAGAAGACCTGATGGAACAGATGAAGCGTGATGAATTGGCGGCGCGCCGGATATTGGAAAATTATAATGAACAAATTTCAGTATAGCAGTTTTGTTTTGGCACTGATCGTTATTGATCAGATTTCGAAATGGTATGTCTTTGAAGGGGTGTTGCGTGTACGCGGCGGTGCGAAAAATTTTCTGGATTGGTTGACATCGGGCCAATCGATCGAAGATACGATTGCAAGCCTGCAGCAATTTCAGGTGATCGAGGTGACATCCTTTTTCAATCTGGTTGCGGTCTGGAATACGGGCGTCAGTTTCGGACTGTTGCAGGATGCGCCTGATTTTATGCCGACAGCACTGACATCTTTTGCGGTTATCGTATCGATTGTGATTTTTGTCTGGGGCATGCGCGCGCGTTACGCGCTTGAACGCTATGCGGCCCTACTGATTTCAGCGGGTGCCCTTGGCAATGCGCTGGATCGATTCCGTTTCAAGGCTGTTGCGGATTTTATTGATATCCACGCTTTCGGTTATCACTGGCCGGCATTTAATGTGGCGGATGCATCTATTGTACTGGGCGCAGCGCTGTTAATCGTGTATATTATTTCGGTACCATCCGAGGGAGCAAAAGAATGAAAAAACACATTGCGATATTGGCCTGCCTTGTGCTTGTTCTATCAGGCTGTTCACAGGTTCGTGAAGAACTGGGCTTGAACAGAAATTCACCGGATGAATTCACAGTTGTAAAACGTGCGCCTTTGACTATGCCACCGGGCTATAATCTTTTTCCGCCGGGTGAAGTTACAAATGACGCTGCTGTAGAAAGAACATCGGACGAGGCCAAAGTCGCCGTTTTCGGGTCGACTTCGGAGACAAAATCAACACCGGATGATAGCGAACAGGCTTTTTTACAAAAGATTGGTGCTGACGAGGCCGATTCTTCAATCCGCAGCAAGATTGACCGTGAAAACGGCTATGTGACCTTGGAAAAACAATCAACAATTGAAAAACTTTTCAAACGGACATCGCCTGAAGACGCTGTCATCGTTGATCCTGAAAAAGAGTCTGAACGTTTGCGTGAAAACGTGGAATCGGGCCGTCCAATCACAAGCGGTGAAGTGCCGACTATTGAAAAGAAAAAAAGCACGATAGATAAGCTGTTCTAATTTTCCCACTATCCAGGTAAGTAAGATGGAGCGGTTCATACCGCTCTTTATTTTTACATATTTACCTATTTTTAATAAAAATATTCCATAATAATACAATATTAACGGAGATGTATTTTATGGGGGTAAATAATGGGATATGAAGATAAACACGGGCTTGATCTGGCCGTTGGCTATTTTTTAGCCAATGAAAACGGGGATATTCTAACGAATGTACAAGACCCGTCTGATCTTAAATGGACAATGCAGGCCCTGATGGAGGAAGAAAACAAGCGTGCGGTCATCTACCGCAACCCTTATCAAATTCCCCGTCGTATTGCGGGCCAGTTTCAAGATTCCTATCTGGTTTTTCAGGTCAAACTGCCACAAGGCCAGTCATTTGCTGAATATGAAGATACTTTGGCCGCTGAATGTCTTGGGATGTATGGACAGTTTAAAACCAGCCTGCCGGGCATGCAAAGTCAGGGCCGACAAAGCAACTTTCACGAACGCCCGTACAAAAGCTGAAATTAGTTATCGCTGAGTAGTGATGCTTTTGCAGCGTTGTATTTTTCGTCGAAAACACGCTGCATTTCGCTGCGCTCGCAATCAACCGATTTTGCTTTGAAATCAGCTTCGACTTTGCGGAATACGTCTTCGACGCCCGGCTCTTCAAAATCGGCATCAACGACCTGATCGGCATAACATGCTGCATCATCACCTGATAAACCCAGTTTTTCCGCAGCCCAGAAACCGAACTGTTTTACGGCGCGCGTCTGCACGCGGAACTGCATATCTTGATCATTTTTGAATTTATTCTCGAATGCCTTCTGGCGGTCGTTAAGGTTTGACACTTTTAATATTCCTTGTCTGATTAATACCCTATTCAATATAGCATCGGTTTTATAAAAGAAATATTAAAAAACGAAACAGGTTTTAATTTCCGCGCGGCTTCCGGGGGGATTTCAGCTTTTCAAAATCAAGCTCGGGCGCTTTTTCAACATCTGCGACTTTGATAACATTTTTTGATGCCATGATGTCAGCCTGAAAATCCAAAAGCTGTTTGGCTTTTTTTTCGATTTTTTTGCGTTGGCTTTTTGATGTTGCGAGACGATAGTCTTCTTTAAAGGCCTTTTTCTTTTTCTCAAGCCGATCAAAAATAATTTTCTGCTGTTTTGTTACATAGTAACTTTCGCCCTCGTATTCCATAGTTGTTACTGTCTGGCAAAGTTTATTATGATTATCGGGCTTTGAGCCAACTACACCACCTGCCGTTAAGAGTGTTAGAAAACCGAGCACGCCAGCACTTATGCCCATATCAAAAGGAGCTAGAAATAACGCTGATGCAGTGGTACTGCCGCCTCCAACAGCTAGGACGCTTCCTAAAATTGTTTTCTCCTGATGGTTTGTTTTGGCGCGGTTCCAGCTGGATTTCAGTGATTTAATCGGATTTTTCATGTTTAATTTCCCGGGCTGCGTTGACGGTATTTCAATGACATTTCAGGGGGATTCATTTCAAGGTCTGCGCGGCGGACATTCTTTGAATCCAAAATATCTTCCTGATAATCCAGCAGTTTCTGAGCTTTCTTCTGCAAGCTTTTTCTGCGCCCCTCACTGGTTGCGTGTTTGTGCTGATCTCTCAGATTATCAATTTTTCTTTCAAGCTGTCCGTATTTATATTTTTGCGCTTTTGTAACGGTAAATCTTTGCCCGTTATGTGACAGGGTTTCGAATTCGTTATGGGGGATATCGCTGTTATGTACTATCCCGACTGCGCCTGTGCCCAAGGTGCCAATGCTGCCCAATATACATGACACCCCAAATGTAAGGCCGCCATCAAACGGGATCATCATTGTTCCCAAACCAATCGCACTGCCCGTGATTCCCGCGGCTGCAGTTGTATGGGTTTTAGCGGGGTGGTTCGTTTTTGTACGGTTCCAGGCTGATCTCAGCGATTTTATTGGATTTTTCATGACTTAATTCCCGGGTCTGCGATGTTTGTAGGAAAGCTGGATTTGCGGTTTTTCACCGACATCATGTGCATTACGAACAGTTACTGAATCCAGAATGTCTTCTTGATAATTAACAAGACGCTGGGCCTTTTTTTGAAACTTTTTACGGTGTCTTTCAGTTGCCGCATCACTGAATTTTGTAGAAAGAAGGTCTATCTCTTTTTGTAATTGGTTGTATTTACGCGCTTGTGCTACGCTTACGACATATTCATCACCATTATGCGTGACGTTTTTAAATTTGTTGTGGTCGTGCATTTCGTCCTGTTCCGCAAGGATTCCATTGGTGGGCAAAGCCATAAACCCTGTCGCTGCGGAAATGACAGCGGCTGAAATCCCACCATCAACGGGTAATAAAAGAAGGGCGGCAGTTGCAGCCGTACCGCCCGAGGCAAAAAGCGCACCGTTCACAGTTTTAAAAGGGTGGTTGACCTTGGCACGGTTCCAGGATGATTTCAGTGATTTAATCGGATTTTTCATGGCTTAATTCCCGGGTTTGCGGTGTTTATAAGATATTTTAAATTCCGGCACCTCTTCGACCAGACCGGCAGGCATAACATTTTTGGAATCGATGATATCGTCCTGATAATCCGCGAGACGTTGCGCTTTTTTGGATATTTTACGGCGGGTTTTCTTATTTAGAGCATTTTTAAATTTTCCCTTCAAAGTGTTTATTTCGTATTGCAGAGACATATATTTCTCTTTTTGGGCTTCTGTAACCACATAGTCCTTGCCGTTATGTGTTAATTTTGTAGTATGGTTGCGGCTTTCTGTGTATTGAGCCTCGGTAAGCACGAATGCGCCGGTCACTGAAGAACCAAGAATTGAAGATACGAGCAACGTTACACCACCATCCAGGGGCATCATAAACCAACCCGCTGTGGCGGCTGCGCCTGTCGCGCCAGTGAATTTAGCGGCCATTGTACGTACGGGATGGTTTGTCTTTAAACGGTTATGCGCGGAACGGAATTTTTTGATCAGGTTCATTTGACGACTCACTGTTTGAATATTCATCAGGAGCCTAGCAAAGCGAAATTAATATGTCAATGGAATTATGAAACCAAATTATGGCATAAATTGTTCTTTGCGGATGCGTTCATCCAGATTTAAATCAGGATCATACAGCAATGTCAGGGTTTTGCTGCGGTCTTCAATGATATGGACTTGTTTGACGCGGCGGATTTCATGAAAATCGGCAACGGCGGCCACGGGGCGGTCCGCGTGATCCAGAATATCAAGCGTGATTTTGCATGTGTGCGGCAACAAGGCCCCGCGCCAGCGACGCGGACGAAAGGCGCTGATCGGTGTCAGGGCCAAAACATCGGCATTCAGCGGGATGATCGGACCATGCGCTGAAAAGTTATAGGCCGTTGATCCGGCGGGGGTAGCAACCAGAATGCCGTCGCAGATCAATTCCTCCATGCGCACCGTGTCATCAACTGTGATTTTGATTTTGGCCGCCTGATGCGTTTGGCGCAACAACGATACTTCATTGACCGCGCAATAGGTATGGCATTCCCCATCAGGCGTATAGGCCTTCATTTCCAACGGGTGCAGATCATAGGGCTCGGCCGCCTTTATGCGTTTGATCAGATTATCTTCATCGAATTCATTTAAAAGAAAGCCCACAGACCCGCGATTCATACCGAAAACAGGCATCGGATGGTCAAAGGTTTTATGCAGTGCGTGTAATAATGATCCGTCCCCGCCCAATGCGACCAAAACGTCGGCATCCTCGATCGGGATGTCGCCATATTTCGCTTTCAAGGCAGAATGAGCCGTTGCGGCCTGTTCAGTATCAGCAAAATGAAAGGCAATTTTCATTTAAACTGCTTCCTGTAGTTCGGCGGTATCGTATTTTTCAAGAACAGCACAAATTTCATCGACCCAGCCTTCGACAGTTTTTGCGTCATCCCCTTCGGCCATTACGCGGATCAAGGGCTCGGTTCCTGACGGGCGCGTCAAAAGGCGGCCCTTATCCCCGATTTTTTGCGATGTTGCGTCAATGGCTTTGCAGACTTCCGGGTGGTCCAGAACGCTTTTACTGGTGACACGTACATTTTTCAAAACCTGTGGTACAGGTGTGAACATATTGAAACATTCGCTAGCGGGGCGGCCGGATGACTGTAAAACCGAAAGGGCGGCCAGTCCGGCAACAAGGCCGTCACCGGTTGTGCCATGTTCGGATAAAATGATATGGCCTGATTGTTCGCCGCCGATGATGATGTCATCTTCACGCATTTTTTCGACGACATAGCGATCGCCAACGGCTGTGCGGACCAGATCGATATCGCGGCCTTTTAAAAATCGCTCCAACCCCAGATTTGACATCACTGTTGCGGCCAGTTTGTTATTGGTTAATTGTCCGCGATCTTGCAGATAGGCTGCAATCAAAGCCATCAACTGGTCGCCGTCAACGATATTACCCTTTTCATCACATAAAATGACGCGGTCTGCGTCGCCATCCAGGGCTATGCCGATATCGGCCTTATGCATGACAACGGTTTCGGACAAAGCATCCGTATGTGTGGCACCGCAATTGCGGTTTATGTTTGTGCCGTTTGGTGCGACACCAATTGGAATAACCTCGGCCCCCAGCTCGTAAAGGATGCGCGGTGCAACTTTATAGGCAGCGCCATGCGCACAATCGACAACAATTTTTAGGCCGTCCAAACGCTGGCGGCGGGGGAATGTGTTTTTGACAAATTCAATATAGCGACCTGGCGCATCATCAAGACGGCTGGCGCGGCCCAATTTTTCAGGGGCAACAAATTTGTCGCTCAAGTCATCTTCAATACAGGTTTCGATCACCATTTCAATGTCATCAGACAGTTTAAAACCATCCGCACCGAACAATTTGATGCCGTTATCCTGATAGGGGTTGTGGGATGCTGAAATCATAACCCCCAGATCGGCGCGCAGGGATTTTGTCAGCATGGCAACGGCGGGTGTCGGCATCGGGCCGACCAGAATGACATCAAGACCCATACTGGTAAAGCCGGATACCATGGCCGGTTCAATCATATAGCCTGACAGACGGGTGTCTTTACCGATAACGACTTTGTGGCGGTGATCACCGCGGTTTAAGACCAGTGCTGTTGCCTGTGCCAGTTTCAATGCCAAATCGGCTGTCATCGGGTGCGTATTGGCGGTGCCGCGAATACCATCTGTGCCGAATAATTTGCGTGTCATGCTGATCTTTCCTTATTTGTTCTATATATTAACAAATAAAGCAAAATCCGATAAGTTTCAAAAGCTTTTATAGTTTTGAATAATCAATTCGCTGGGGTTTTCCAAGCCATAGGGGGTAATCGCGGTGGTCTTTCAGATCATCCCCTGTTTCGGGATGGATTAAAATGTTGAGCCCGACAGCGTTCAACTGAAGCCATTGAACAATATTGCGGAATTTTTCAGGTGGAAAGGCCAGCATGAACATCCCTGTTGTGTGCGGCCCCACAGGCTGTTTGTGAAACCGCCCGATATAGACATCTTTTGCCTCTATATCTTTGGCGAAATATTTTGATGCGGCTTCGTGCAAGCGCCATGCTTGCTGTTCTGACGGCGTTTCCGCATCGAAATAAATATGGGCGTGATAGCCTGTGATGATATCGGTGTTTTGCATATCCGCAGAATATAACAAGGGCTGCGGCCAAGTCAACGTTTCGGGTTGGCCGATGATTTTTTGACAGCAGCCTTCGACGCAAAGGTTTTAATGAAATGACGATCAAAACGCGTCAGAAAATCGGCGCCGTATTTACCGTTTTCCAAATTGAACTTTAAATTGGGCGGCAGGTCATCTTTGATATCTTTTGCTTGTGACGCCATTACCATTGCCAGGGCGCAAATGGTGTCTGTATCCGATGAATTGTTATGGTTCACGGCATTGATCAGAATATCACTATAGCTGTCAGCACTAATCAGGGCCTCCAGCGCCTGCGTTGCGATTTTAACGCCGTTATTGGCAGGCGTTTTAGCATCACAGGCATGGGTATTCCAGCCGGCACCCAGATGTTTATCCAGATAGGGTTTCAGGCTTTTACGATCCCCGCCGCGGCGCAAATAATGAACGCTTAATGTGATGGATAGGGCCGAATTAACACCATCCGGCGTATCATGTGTGATTTTGGCTTGCATGCGTGTCAGGCGTTTAAGCTCAGCCAAATTGTTGATAAACCCAAAGGGTGCCGCGCGCATACATGCGCCGCCTGTTGTACCGCGCTTGGCATCAATGCGTGATTTAAAATCGGCGGGCGTTTCCGATTTTTGCATGACGTCATACATATATTCGGAATAGCCGCGGCGCGGATCGCGCTCAAAGGCTGCCAGCCAGTGCGATATGATAATATCTTCGGAGATTTTACCTCGCATATTTCTATAGCGTAAAAGTAATTCGGCATTCGCCAGCGACATCTGTGTGTCATCTGTATAATGCGCGGGCTGATATTCTTTGAAAGTCGGGTGCGGGCCGTAATTCAGATCAGCTGGGGTGATATCTTTCGTACGTTCGATAAATTCGTACTTCATGCCAAAGGCATCACCGATCGCCATAAGGGATAGAAAATTACGCATTGCCGAATGTCACACCGGCTGTCGGAACCGATCCGGATGGCCCTTTGGACTTCTCATCCTTTGGACTACTGTCTTCACGGTTTGGCATTTTGCCTTTCAGGATATCTTTAATTTCATCCCCTGACAGGGTTTCATATTCCAGCAAGGCTTTGGCCAATGTATGCAAATCGTCCATCTTTTCGGTCAGGATATGCTTGGCGCGATCATAGGCTTCTTCAACGATGCGGCGGATTTCGGAATCAATCTTGTCCGCGGTTTTATCGGATATGGCGGTGCCTTGTCCGCCCTGACCCAAATAATTTTCGTGGTAATCGCCATATTGTAACGGCCCCATCACATCGGATAGACCCCATTCCTTAACCATTTTGGTCGCCATATTTGTGGCAAACTGGATATCGGATGACGCGCCCGTTGTCACTTTGCTATGGCCGAAAATCAGCTCTTCGGCGATACGTCCCCCCATTGCAACGGACAAATCAGCATGGATGCGGTCGCGTGACATGGAAACGCGGTCGCCTTCGGGCAGGCGCATCACCAGACCCAGCGCACGTCCACGCGGAATGATGGTGGCCTTATGGATCGGATCGGACGCAGGCTCGTTCAGCGCGACAATTGCATGGCCGGCCTCGTGATAGGCGGTTAGTTTTTTCTCGTCTTCGGACATCACCATTGATCGGCGCTCGGCCCCCATCATGACTTTATCCTTGGCATCTTCCAGCTCCTCCATACCGACAACACGCTTGCCACGGCGGGCGGCCAGTAATGCGGCCTCGTTCACAAGGTTCGCAAGATCGGCACCCGAGAACCCGGGTGTACCACGGGCGATAATGCGTGGTTCAACGTCAGCAGCCAAAGGCACTTTGCGCATATGAACTTGTAAAATCTTTTGACGTCCGTTGACATCGGGGTTCGGCACGACAACCTGACGGTCAAAACGGCCGGGGCGCAACAGCGCCGGGTCCAAAACATCAGGACGGTTGGTCGCGGCAATCAGAATAACGCCTTCAGTCGCCTCGAAACCATCCATTTCAACCAGCAATTGGTTTAATGTTTGCTCGCGCTCGTCATTACCGCCGCCGATACCGGCGCCGCGGTGACGTCCGACTGCATCAATTTCATCAATGAAAATCAGGCAGGGGGCATTCTTCTTGCCCTGTTCAAACATATCGCGGACGCGGGAGGCACCGACACCAACAAACATTTCAACAAAGTCAGAACCTGAAATTGTAAAAAACGGCACACCGGCCTCGCCTGCAATGGCACGTGCCAGCAATGTTTTACCTGTACCCGGTGGTCCAACCAGCAAACAGCCCTTTGGAATTTTACCACCCAGACGCTGGAATTTATGCGGGTCTTTCAAAAATTCGACAATTTCTTCCAGCTCGGATTTGGCTTCGTCAATGCCCGCCACATCTTCAAATGTGACTTTTCCGTGTTTCTCGTTCAAAAGTTTGGCTTTTGATTTACCAAAGCCCATGGCCTTACCGCCCGATGAATTCATCTGGCGCATAAAGAAAATCCAGACCCCGATTAGCAGCAGGAACGGGAACCAGGACAGTAAAACGCTGAATACCGTCGGTTTGCCGGCATCATCGGGTTCGGCCTTGATAACGATTCCTTTGTTTTCAATACGGCTGACGACATCGGTATTCATTGGAATAACAGTCGAAAAGGCCTTGCCGTCGGTCATTTTACCGGTGATTTCTTCGCCCTGAATGGTGACTTCCTGAATGGTGCCGGTATCGGCAGCCTCGGTAAATTCACTATAGGCCAGCCGTTCGGCATTTTGGCCATAGCTGTTATTCTGTTCCATCATGTTAAAAATACCGGCAATGATCAGAGCCAGCAAAAACCAAACAAGCAGGTTACGGCCAAAATTATTCACGAGGGTGATTCCTTTCAAACTGCATAAATATCTATCACTAATATAATAAACAATACGGATTAAACAATGATAAACCCTTAAATTGCGGGGAATCGGTTTGACATATTCAGTAAAATCGATTAGTGTCTTGCCATAACCCAAAATTAAGGAGACCTCAAATGTCAAAATTCGATAAAATCAAAAAAGCCATGGAAGAAGGCAAAGAAAAACTGGAAGCTAAAGCAGCTGAAAAAATGTCTGATCCTGAAACAATGAAAAAAGTTGCCGAAGCCGCTGAAAAAGTTGAAAACGCTAAAGAAAGCGCCAAAGCGACAGCTAAAAAATGGCTTGGTAAATTTGGTAAATAATTATTTTTCGGGACGGATCACAAGATCTCTGCCCGAAACCGATACGATACAATTATGCAGGGTCGCACCGTTAAAACTGCGGCCCTGTATTTTTTTCAAGAGATTTTCCAGCGATGCCGATTTCGGCGGATAGGCGTTATCGCCATATTCTTTCAGCAGGCTTTCCAGCATTTCTTTTTGCAGATAGGGGTGAAGTTTTAAAAATTCATCATAATCAACTGCGGCCTTTTCATTCGACCGTGTAATAATTTTGCTATTTGCCTTTTCAAGCTCTGATAAAATAAAATTGGCGGCACCCGATAACTTGTAGCGGGTTTTTTCCAGCATTTTGGCTGTTAATCCGATGTTATCCAGAACCTTGGAATGTTCGCGGATTTGCACGCGGTCATATTTTAAATCTTTATTGGATGGGTCACGTACCCAGTCTTGATTGTTATTTTCACAGATTTCAATCAGATCGCTTTTGGCAAAATCCAGCACCGGCCTGACCAGTAAAACACCATCCATTTGCCGCTCTTTTTGAATACCGCAAAGGCCTTTTAACCCGCTGCCACGCGCCATGCGCATGATCAGGGTTTCAAACTGATCATCCAGATGGTGGGCTGTTAATAGATGGGTGATGCCATTCCGGCGGCAATATTCGGCCATAATTTGATACCGGTTAATACGTGCGTTTTCTTGTATGCGGGTTTCAGGCAGGTCCTTCAGCTTTAAAACAACATGGCGAATATCCAGATTTTTCATCCATGCGGATACCGTTTCAGCCTCGGATGCAGATTCAGCGCGCAGGCCATGATCGACAGTAATCGCGGTAAGATCGATTTTGTTTTTATCACACCAGCCTTTTAATAGGATCGCAAGCGCCATAGAGTCAGCACCGCCCGAAACCGCAACGGCAATCTGCGATGCGTCCGTATAGGACAACATCTGTTTTTGAAAATGTTCGATTGTGAGGGTGTCAGCCACAGTTCAGGTTTTTCATTTCCTGATCCGTGCGGCGCATAACAGGCCCTGTTTCTTCAGGGTATTGTGTTTTGATCTGTTGCAGTGACAGGCAGGCGTCTTCTGTTTTGCCGAGTTTACCCAGCGATAGTCCCAGCTTTAACAGATTGTCAGCCGCTTTGGAACTGTCGGGATAATCCTGATATCCTTGGGCAAACAGTTTGGCGGCCTGCGTGTAATCAGCGCGCACGTAATATGTTTCCGCCAACCAATATTGGGCATTTGATGCCAGCGCATTTTCAGGGTATTTATCTAGAAAGGTTTTAAAACCGGCCTCGGCGCTGTCGTAATTTCCATCGCGGATATCAACGAATGATTTCTCGTAGAGTTGATCAGGTGTCATACCGTCAAAGCTTGCGGTAACAGCCGGTGAAGGTGCGGCAGGTGTCGTCGCCGGTGTTTCAACGGGTGCCGTGTATGTCGGGGTAACGTCTGTTGTGCTATAGGGTGTTGCGGCGGGTTGGCGCGGTGTCGTATCAACGACAACAGGTTGTGTTGCCTGCGCCTGTAATTGCTGTTGCAATTGGTTCATTTGATATTGCTGTTCTTCGATTTGTCCCGTCAGCTCCTGAATTTGGGCTTCCAGCTGCGACAATCTGACTTCAAGCGTTGCAACGGCTGCGGCATTTGCAGGTGCCGGCGCATCGAATTGCGGCGGTGGTACATCCCCGCGGAATACAGCGCGGCTGAGGGTCTGTATCTGGTTTTCCAGCTGTCCGATACGGCTGCTGAGCTGCGAGACATCGTTCGTCTGCGCCAGAACAGGCGTCGCCGCAATCATTAATCCCAAACCAATATATGCAAATGTCTTTTTCATCATTCCTCGATATTAATAACGATCTTTACGGATGACAAGTAAATATACCCTTGAACGTCAGCACCAAAAAATAACCCCCACGCAGTGGTGGGGGTTATCGTTATCTATTTAAAGATATTTTATTCTACAACCGTAACGGCACGGCGGTTTTGCGCCCATGCGGCTTCGTTTGAACCAACAACGGCAGGGCGTTCCTTACCATAGCTGATTGTTGTCAAACGTGATGGGTCAATGCCCAATGCGATCAGGTAGTTGCGTGCGGCTTGTGCGCGGCGCTCGCCCAATGCAAGGTTATATTCACGTGTACCACGTTCGTCGGCGTGGCCTTCGATTGTTACGCGGATGTTCTGGTATTGCTTCAACCATGCGGCCTGACGCTCAAGCGTGTTGCGGCCTTCCATTGTCAGGTCGTGCTGGTCATATCCGAAGAATACGCGGTCACCAACATTTACAACCAGATCCTGTTGTGAACCTGGCATCGGGCCTGTTTGGTCCACTGTGCCCATGCTGTCAGGATATTGATCCAGTGTTGAAATATCTTCACGCTGGGTTGTTGTCATTTCAGCGTCAGTAATTACAACGCCTGAATCTTCCGGTTTCTTTGTACAAGCGGCCATCAGCGCTGTTGCAAGAAACAATACCATTAATTTTGGTAGGATTTGCTTAATCATGCTCGGGGTTCTCCTTATCGTAATCCGAATTAATCACTGCATAATACAGTTTTAATGCGAATGGTCTAACAGTGCAAGGGGTAAGAAGTTCCGAGAATACTGTGAAATGAAAAAATTTTTCTGGCCAAATCCGAATAACCCGCCCTATATTGTTTGCATGATGACAGCAGGATTACCCGAAACACAAAATTACCCCTATCTTGACGCTTTGAACGAACGCCAGCGCGAGGCTGTCGAGGCGCTGGATGGCCCGGTTCTGGTGCTGGCCGGTGCCGGCACAGGTAAAACCCGCGTGCTGACAACGCGTCTTGGCCATTTACTGGCAACGCGCAAGGCGCGCCCTGACCAGATTTTGGCGGTGACCTTTACCAATAAAGCGGCGCAGGAAATGAAAGAACGTGTATCCCATCTTTTGGGTGGTGCCCCCGTCGAAGGCTGGTGGCTGGGTACATTCCATTCAATCGCCGCCCGCATGCTGCGCCGTCATGCCGAATGTGTCGGTTTAAAAAGTAATTTTACCATTCTGGATTCAGATGATCAGGTGCGTCTGATCAAACAATTGATCGAACCGCTGCCGATTGATCCGAAAAAATGGCCGCCGCGTGTTTTACTGTCGCTGATCCAGAAGTGGAAAGACCGCGGCTATACGCCAGACATGATCGGCAAGGATGAAAACCGTGATCTGGCCGACGGCTATCTGTCGCAGCTTTACAAATCTTATCAGGAGCGTTTAAAAACTTTGAATGCCTGTGATTTTGGTGATCTTTTGTTGCATGTTTTGACAATTTTTCGTGATCCGCAATATGCGGACATTTTGGCGGGGTATCAGGAGCGTTTCAAATATCTCCTGGTTGATGAATATCAGGATACGAACGTATCTCAATATCTCTGGCTACGTTTATTGGCGCAAAAGCACAAGAACATCTGTTGTGTCGGTGATGATGACCAATCGATTTACGGCTGGCGCGGGGCCGAAGTTGGGAACATCCTGAAATTTGAAAAGGATTTCACGGAATCCAAAACCGTACGCCTGGAACAAAATTACCGTTCAACAAACCGTATTCTGGATGCAGCGAACGCGGTCATTGCCAATAATGCCGAACGTCTCGGCAAGAATTTGTGGAGCGCGAATGAAGACGGTGATCTGATCAAAATTGTGGGTGTTTGGGACGGGCAGGCGGAGGCTGTACGTGTGTCAGATGATATTGAATCCCTGCAACGCAAGGGCGTCAGTTTAAATGAAATCGCAATCCTTGTCCGTGCCGGTTTTCAAACACGTGAGTTCGAGGAACGCTTTATCACAACCGGTATCCCATACCGTGTGATCGGTGGGCCGCGGTTTTATGAACGTATGGAAATCCGCGATGCGCTGGCCTATTTCCGTGTGGTTGTTCAGCCTGATGATGATTTGGCGTTCGAACGTATTGTGAATACACCAAAACGCGGATTGGGTGCGGCAACGGTGCAGACCCTGCAAATCCATGCACGGCAACGGCAAATCCCGATTACCGAAGCCGCTTTGGAAATTCTGGAAACCGAAGAACTGCGACCGCAGGCGCGTAAATCCCTTCGTGGCCTTATGATGGATATTGAACGCTGGCGTCACCAGTTGCGTGAGATCTCGCACACGGAACTTTCGGGAATTATTCTGGATGAATCCGGCTATACCCACATGTGGCAAAGCGATAAATCCCCCGAAGCCCCCGGCCGTCTTGAGAACCTGAAGGAACTGGTCGGCGCGATGGGCGAATTCGAAAATATGCAAAGCTTTTTGGAGCATGTCGCATTGGTCATGGAAACGACTGAAAATAAATCCGCTGATATGGTCACAGTCATGACCCTGCATGCGGCCAAGGGACTTGAATTCGACCATGTCTTCCTGCCCGGTTGGGAGGAAGGCGTCTTTCCGAACCAGCGCGCCCTTGATGAAACGGGCCTGGCGGGCCTCGAGGAAGAACGCCGTCTGGCTTATGTCGGTCTGACCCGTGCGCGGCAGACAGCAACGGTTCTGTATGCTGCAAACCGGCAGATGTACGGGAACTGGGTCAATTGCATCCCGTCGCGCTTTGTCGATGAATTGCCCGAAGATGTGACGGATACAATTTCGGAAGTCGCGGGCGGCTCAACATTCGGCGGCTACGGACGCATGGGCGGATCACACCTGACCCGTGGACGCCACGCGAAAATGGTTGAAGCCACACCGCGCAGCTTTTTGCAAACATCACCCGGTGGTATCGAAAAGGGTGATCGCGTCAGTCACGCCAAATTCGGCGGCGGCAGCGTCATTCATGTTGACGGAAATAAGCTCGATATCCAGTTTGACAAGGTCGGACGGAAACGCGTGCTGGATTCTTTTATAGAGAAATCATGATGACACTTCACATTCGAAAATTGGTGGTGGGCGCCGAGACGCTGGATGAATTTGCAGAAATACAAAAACGCGACCGCGTTAAATATAACGGTCAGTCTGCCTGCGTCATTCGTACGCGTTTTATGCCGAAACAGGCCGATGAAATTCTGGCGGGCGGCGGTTCGGCCTATCGCGTTATCAAGGGCAAAATGTGCTGCCGCCAAAAAATTTTGGGGTTCGAAATGGTGGGCGAGGGTAAAAACAAAAGCTGCCGCATTTACATCGATCCTGAAATCATCGAAACCGCCCATATGCCCCACCGCCCGTTTCAGGGCTGGCGATATCTGAAACCTGCCGACGTCCCGCCCGATATCGGTCCCTATAAAATCGGATCGCATAAGACTGGATTACCGCCCGAAATGGCCGCCGAATTGCGTGATGCAGGTCTTTTGTAATTTTCGACTGGGAATTTCATTTTAAGCTGTTAGTATAGCGCCCTTATCAGAAAAGGCGCTTCGATCATGCTGTCGACAACATTAAATCTTTTGAAAAACCATGGTGGATTAATTGCGATCTGTTTTGCGTTGCTGTTCTTTTCGGTTTTCGGGCAGTCTTTGTTTTTCGGCCTTTATTTGCCTGATATTCAAGAAAGCCTTGGCCTGACGAAAACCAAAATGGGATCGATCTATGCGGTCGCAACGATCTGTAGTTCGATTATCGTTCTCTATACAGGACGCAAGCTGGATGTTTGGCCGCTGCGCAATTTTGTGACCTTTACGCTGGTTGGTTTGGCGATCGGCTGTTTTACAATGTCATTTTCAACAAATGCGGTCATGTTGTTTGCGGCTTTTCTGATTTTGCGTCACTTCGGGCAGGGCCTTATGAGCATCAGCTCGAACGCTACCATCAACCGTTATCTGAACGAAAACCGCGGTAAGGCAACGGCTATTACGGGTTTAGGCGCGCCGCTGCAGATCGTGGTTTTCCCGTTTATTGTTTATTTTCTGGATGATTATCTCGAATGGCATACAGCCTGGATGGTCTATGGTTTTTTCGTTTTATGTGTTTTACTTCCGGCTTTCTGGGTCTTTCTGAAGACGCATCAGAAAACGACACATGCACGTTGGGCTGCAGACATTAAAAAAGACGGCGACCAAAAGAACGACAAAGCACAAAAACATTGGACGGCGGCAGAGGTTCTACGCGATTGGCGCATATATGCCATTATAGCCATTATGATGATTGCACCTTTTGCAGGCACTGTTATCTTTTTCTATCAGGCCGATGTTGCCGCTAGTCTTGGCATAACGGTTGTCGGGTTTGCGACCTCCTATATCTTTCTAACTGTTTCAAAAATTATATTTGGCATCACTGCGGGTGAAATCATTGATAAATATGGTGAAAGACCGGCCCTGATTATTTATCCAATTTTTTATGCACTTGGGCTTTTCTTCCTGATAAACGGCCAGAATATTATAATATTATATCTGGCTATGTCGGTGATCGGAATTGCATCCGGATTTATGGCGACGATTGGCGGGCCATTATTGGCACAGATGTATGGCACTAAACACCTCAGCAGTGTCAAATCGATCCTGTTTTCCAGTGCAATTGTCGCATCGGCCCTGTCGCCGTTTTTGTTCGGGTATTTTATGGACCGCGGTGTCAGTATCCTGACATTATTCTCATTCGTTATTGCCTATTCTGCGGTGATCTGGGTCTTGGCGTTGCCGATCACATCTAAAAAATGCAATTGACATAATTTAAGATTTCTGTTAATTTGTTTTTGATGATATTAGAAAGGATTCGTAATGGCTAATAATGATAAGAAACACGAAGAAATAGATTCAACTAAGCTAGGCGATTTTTCCCTGTTGGAAGAATGGAAAAAAGGCTGGGCAGATATCAAGGCCAAACAAAGCGCGCCCATTCCAAGTATTGAAGAATATCAAAAGACTGATGAATTTAAAAAGCGCCTAAAACACATTCACGAAGGATGGGCAAAACGCCCGCCGGGCCGTAAATTCATGGGTATCACCTTTGCAGGTAAAAAACCAAAGCAATAATAGTCCTAAGCCAATATTTTCCTGTTCTATCCTGTTGATCGTTCTATAATGATTGGCAAGAAGGAACAGGATAGCTATGTCATCATTAAAAAATAAAATTGTCACTGTGTTCGGCGGAACGGGATTTGTGGGTCGTCACGTCGTATCGGCCTTGATCCGCGAGGGGGCAGTCGTCCGCGTTGTCAGCCGTTACAAAAGCGCATGTTATAATCTGCGTACAGGCGCACTGGTCGGGCAGATGGTGCCGGTCGTTGTCGATTATAATGATGATAAATCGCTGCGCGCGGCACTAAAGGGCGCTGACTTCAGCCTGAACCTGATCGGCATTCTGGCCGAAAGCAGTCATCAAAGTTTTGAAGATATTCACGTCAAACGCGCCGAGGCGATTGCCAAGGCGGCGGCGAAAGAAAAAATAAAACATCATGTCCATACCTCGGCGCTGGGCGCGGATGAGGAATCCCAATCGAAATACCAACAAAGCAAAGCGCGCGGTGAGAAAGCTGTCCTGAAGGCCTTTTCATCGGTCACATTATTACGCCCCAGCATAATATTTGGCGAGGGGGACGGGTTCTTCAGCCGCTTTGCCAAAATGTCGCGCCTGCTGCCCGTATTGCCATTAATCGGCGGCGGTAAAACACGCTTTCAACCTGTTTTTGTCGGTGATGTTGTCTCGGCTATTATGATGGCATTCGAATATTATGCCGAAGCACCTGCCCATTTCAAAGGCAAGGTGATTGAATGTGCCGGCCCGCAGGTCTATAGCTTTAAGGAGCTTTTGAATTATATCCAGCATGAAATCGGTACAGACAAGCCGTTATTCCCGCTGTCATTCGGTCTTGCGAAATGTCAGGGTTGGTTCATGGAAAAATTGCCGGGCAAAATTCTGACCGTCGATCAGGTTGTGTCCCTGAAATCAGATAATGTTGAAACGGGCGAACATCTGACATTGGAAGATATCGATATCATTCCAACCCCGATGGAGGTCATCGTGTCCGATTATCTTGAGGCCTATCGCACCGGCGGTCAATTCGCAAGTCAAAGACGCGCCTGATTTTTATTTACCTAAAGCTGTTTTTTTGATAGTCTGCGGGCTGATCAAAAGATAAAAAAACAGGACTTTTCCATGCGTGATATCAGATGCATTGTTTTCGGTGCGGCTTTTGCCCTTATTTTCATTCTCATGACATCCCCTGCACCCGCGGCCAAGCGCGCGGAAATTGCAGCTGTCGTCAATAATGATATTATCACGACAATGGATGTCGATACACGTTTGCTGTTAAATGCGGGCGGACGCCCTGTGCCACCAGCGCAAAGAAAAGCAGCCGAAGACAGCGTTTTGAACGAATTGATCAATGAATCTTTGAAACGTCAGGAAGCCGAAAGTCTCGATATCATGGTTGATGACGGTGAAATCCAGAATGCTTTTACCAATGTTGCGCAAACGAATAACATGACGGCTGACCAGTTTCGCGGCGAATTGCGCAAAGCGGGTATCCCGGCCGAAGCTTTTTACGATAAGCTGCGCACGGATATCGCCTGGTCACAGGTTGTGCGCCGCAAATTAAGACCGAAGGTTGCAATCTCGGAGAACGATATTGATGCTGTTTTTGATACGATCGAACGCACCGAGGGTGAACCCCAATACCGCGTTGCTGAAATCTTCCTTGAAGCTGACATGCTGAGTGATTCCGCACCTGTTGAAAAGCGCATGAACGAACTGGTTGATCAGATGCAGCGCGGCGCGCGTTTCTCAGATGTGGCCAAGAAATATTCAGAAGCTCCCGGTGCTTCCCGCGGCGGCGATCTGGGTTGGATGACACTGGATCAATTGGACAAGGATTTACAGCCCGTCGTTTTGAATATGCAGCCGGGTCAGCTCAGCAAGCCGTTTAAATCAGCCAAGGGCTATCATCTTTTATTCATGATTGATAGAAAAATGCCGTCAGGTCCGAAACCGGCTGCCGCGCCGGCACCTGCAAAGCCTGCTGTTATGGGCCCGCAAATGGTGCGCCTGCAACAAATCTTCATTCCGGTTGAAGAAGGCGAGCCCGATGCCCTGAAAAACACAAAAATGGTGCGTGCGGCATCTTTGAAAAACGAACTATCAAGCTGTGATGCCATGTCGGCCAAAGCGTCAGAATTTACATCACCGCTGACAGGTGATCTGGGCCTTGTTGCTGTAAAGGATCTGCCGGAGGCTGTTGGCAAAGAAGTTGGAAGTCTGAAAGTTGGTGAAGTTAGCCGCCCGATGATGAATAAACAGGGTATTTTTGTCCTGATGGTCTGCGAACGTCCGGCCCCGCAGGTTATTCAGCCTGCAAGCCCCGCGGCACCCACGCAGGCTGCCAGCGCGGATAACCGCAATAACGAGGGCGCCCGCGAAGAAATTGCCAATACGCTGGGTATGCAAAAGCTGGAAGCCCTGCAGGACCGTTATCTGCAGGATCTGCGATCTGCTGCTTTTATTGATCGCCGTATTTAATCCGAAATGGCCGAGAGTTTAGAAAATCTCCCGCCCCTCCGCGAGGTTATACAGACCTATGATCTGGGCGCAAAAAAGTCGTTGGGTCAGAACTTTTTGTTTGATTTGAATTTAACGCGCAAGATTGCCCGTGCGGCAAATCTTGGTCCGAATACCCATGTCATTGAAATCGGCCCCGGTCCGGGCGGTTTGACACGCGCCCTTTTAGAGCAGGATATCATAAAGCTGACAGCCGTGGAGCGCGATCAAAGATGCGTAAATGCGCTAAACGACTACGTCAAACCCGTTGTCGGGGACAAGCTTGAAATCATTGAAGGGGATGCACTGGAAATTGACCCTGCCGATATTACAAAAGCGCCCCGCGCGATTGTCGCAAACTTACCTTATAACGTTGCAACGCCGCTTTTGATTGGCTGGCTGCAAAATGCAACGGCCTATGAAAGCATGACTCTGATGTTTCAAAAGGAAGTTGCAATGCGTATCACGGCAGAAGTCGGAACGAAAGCTTACGGGCGCCTGTCCGTATTGGCGCAATGGCTGTGTGAATGCAGCCGCGTTTTCGATGTTCCCGCCAGCGCCTTTACACCGCCACCGAAAATCACGTCATCAATTGTACGGTTGGTGCCCAAAGTACTTGGGGATGATCAACCAGCGATTAAAACGATTGAAATTGTGACGGGCCTTGCTTTTGGCCAGCGCCGTAAAATGTTGCGTCAAAGCCTGAAATCGATGGTGCCTGACATTCAGGAGTTTTTGAAAGCTTGCGGGATAGAAGAGACCTTGCGCGCAGATGCATTATCAGTAGATCATTACATCAAAATTGCGAAAGCCTACGAAGCGGGGTTCAATTCTTCGGAAATGAATTTCTGAAGCCCGACCAGACGGCGGCGTTTCATGCGCTCCGCGACCAAAATGGCCTGAACGCGGCGTGTGGCATCTTCCAGATCGCGGTTGATAATCACGTAATCATATTCGGCATAATGTGAAATTTCAGCAGCAGCCCGTGACATACGGAAACTGATTTCATCCTGACTGTCCATGCCGCGTCCCTGCAGGCGTTTTTCCAGTTCCGACCAGCTGGGCGGCAAAATAAAGATTGAAACGACATCCTGTGGCGCTTGTTCCTTGATCAGGCGCGTGCCCTGCCAGTCGATATCAAATAAAACATCCATCCCGTTTTTCAGGGCTTCGTCAACGGGCTGGCGCGGCGTGCCGTAACGATGCTGGAATACGGTTGCATGTTCCAGAAATTCTTTATTATCGACCATTGTCTGAAATGCAGCGTCATCAACAAAATGATAATGTGTTCCGTTTTCTTCGTTTTGGCGCTTGGCGCGGGTTGTGGCCGAAATTGAAACCTTGATATTATCATCGCGTTCCATCAACAGACGCGAAATCGTTGTTTTCCCGGCACCTGATGGGGATGATAAAACAAACATCAAACCGCGGCGGGTTAATTGTGTTGGAAAACTGAGTTTTACGGATTCGTTCATATCAAGGCCATGGTTTGATTGTCTTTTCTATTTATAGACATTTGTTTTTTTCAGGTCCAGCCCCAGTTTGCTAAAAAATATTTGACATAACGTTAAAGTTCGGTTAATGTGGAGTCGGTTTTAGTAAAACACATGATATTTAACAAGGAGATCAAAATGAAAAAACCAACTAAAGAAGAATTTACAAGCGCAGCCAAAAAAACAGGTAAATGGATTAAAGAAAACCCGATTAAAAGTGCTGTCGGCTTTTTCATTCTGCCAGTCGATCTAATGATCGGTGCGCCGATGTCTATTGCGATTACAGCGGGTGGCCTTGGCTATGGCGGTTACAAATATGCACAAGATGAAAAGAAAAAAGGTCCAAAAGGCCCGGGTCAGGAATAATCCTGTTAATCTTTTACAATTTTGAAAGGATAGCCAAATGGCAGATAAGAAAAAAGGCGGATTGATTAAGTCGTTCACAGACCCCGCTAAAAAATGGGTTATAGACCCTGTTAAAAAACACCCCCGCAAAATTGCCACAGGGGCTGGTCTGTTGATCGGTATCCCGGGCTATGAGACATTCCTGATTGCTGAGACAATTGTCGGTGCAGGTATCGGCTGGGTAGTGGGTGACCGCGCGGATAAAGGCGCCAAATGGGCTGCCAAGAAAAACCCGCTTAAAAAGAAAAAATAAGCTTTCTATAATTTCAAAAGCGTCAGATGCCATCCGGTGTCTGACGTTTTTTTATGCGTGATTTTAAAGTCCTGCTGTTCTTTCTGAAATAATTCAAATTCACGAATGGATGACGGGTCGGTTCCATTGATCTCGACACTTTCACCCACTTTCATGTCCTGCAGCTTTTTTTGTGCGCGCAAAACGGGCAAGGGGCAAAGCAAATGGCGCGCATCGATTGTGTAATCAGCCATAGAATTCATGCTCCTGCAATAAATCATAAACAGTTTTAACGGGCAGGCTGTGCAGGCTGTCTTGCAAGCAGACGACTTTTTTTCCTTTGGGCGGTTGATCGGGCAGTTCGTCTTTATCCGATATCAGGCACAATACGGGACAATCCGCAAAGGCAATCAGGTATAAATCAGGCCTGTCATGACCGATGCAGAACAAGGCATGATGCCCCAGCGCCACCATATCCAGCCAGTCGATCTGCCCCGTAAAATCAAGGGCGGTCGGGCATATTTTCTCAATCCGTTCAATGGCACGTGTATCAGCGCTCTTACCGATCAGAATAGGCGTGATTTTATCCTGTGATATTTTTTTACAGAGGGTCCCCATGCGCGTTGCCGACCAGGTATCTTCGTCCTTTTCAGGCACATGAATCAGGGCAAAGCGATTAGGCAATTGATAAAAACTGATATCGCGTTGGCACCAGCCTTTTAAGACCTTTCCGTTTTGATCGGGAAGGGGATCAGTTGCCACCAACGGCGGTTTTTGTTTACCGGTGCTGTAAATCTTATCAAATCCAAAGCCCTTCAAACGCAACCGGAAAATAAACCAAGACAAAATATTACGACCAAGCGGCATCGGCGCATCCCAGACGGCGTTGAAATATCCGCTTTGGTTTGCGACATCGACATAGGGGCGTTTTGTGATAAATGTTATATGTGTATCTTGTTGAGATTGATGAAAGCGCGATAAATCAGGCAGCGACAGGGCCAGATCCTTTAGACCCCCATCATGTAATATGCCGATTTTTTGTGCCATTTTATATTATTGTGATTGGGCGCGTAATTCTGCTGTTTCGTACTCAAGCTCAACAGCGCTACCCTCTGTCTTTTGTTGGCGGGGCAGATCGTTTGCGCCCAAGAGGTCGGCATAAACATCAAGTGTTTTACTGCACATTTGTTCGACGGTAAAGCTGTCGGCTACATGTGACATACCGCGGGTTGCCAAAATGGCGCGTTCTTTGACGTTCAGATTCAGCGCTTCATCCAATGCTTCGGCAAAAGCGTTTGTATCATCCAGATCAATCAACCACCCGGTTTCGTTTTTCACAATCGTCTCACGCGCGCCGCCGTGATCGGTTGCGATGATGGGGCGCCCCATGGCCTGCGCCTCGACCGGAACACGTCCGAATCCTTCGGGTACCAGGGATGGGCAAACAACAACCGTCGACAACATATAGGCGGCCGGCATGTCTTTGCAGAAATCAACGATACGGACCTGCGATGACAGGTTTTTACTGTCGATATGATGCATCAGTTCTTGTGAATAGCCTGAATTCTTTTCAACTGTGCCCAGCATAATACAAAAAACGTCCTTGTTTTTCAGCTTTGCAATGGCATCGACCAGAAACTTGTGCCCCTTCAGGCGGGTCAGACGGGCCGGCATAAAGATAATAGGCGCCCCTTCGGGAATACGCCATTCTTCGGATAGGCGCACAAGGCGGTCAGGCGTAACAGAATTGGGATGGAATTTTTCCAGCGCAAGGCCGCGATGAATAACGCGAATGCGTGTCGGGTTGACATCATATTCTGTCTCCAGATGGTCCGCCAGAAAGTGCGAGACAACAATCACACGTTCGCCTTTGGTAATGGCACTGTTATAGGCGCGTTTAAAACCGTTTTGAATTTTATGCGCCGCGTGAACACTTGTGACGAATTTAACACCGGATTTTTCAGCGGCTTTCTTGGCGCTCCACGCCGGGGCGCGGCTGCAGGCATGAACAACATCAACATTGTGTTCGCGGATCAGATTTTGCAGGCGCTTAACGTTGCGCATCATCGTAATCGGGTTTTTGCTGTTAACGGGGGCCTCGATATGAATGCCGCCGGCACGCTGTATTTCATGTACGCGTGCACCGCCGCTGGATACAACAATTGATTTTCCGCCAGCTTCGATAATCGCCTGATTGATGTCAATGACACCCTGTTCCACCCCACCGGCGTGCAGTGCGGGCAAAATCTGCATTATCGTTGGCGCACCTTTGGCGGCGACATAATTTTGAAAGGGCAGAGAGCCTTTTTCGTTGATTCTCAGCATAGATTTGGCCTTTGTTAATATTCCTACAATATATTTAGCGTCTATTGCGGGAAATACCAACAGTAAATGTGATCAAAGCTTGACTTATATGCCCCGTCAGGCAAGATGTTTGCTAGGAAAACACAAGGAATAGAGAAATGTCTATGGCTCAAAAAAACGCATCACAAGTCAATATCACCCTGCCTGACGGTAGTGTGCGAACATATGATGCGCCTGTGACAGGTCTTGAAATTGCCGAAAGCATCGGTGCGGGTCTGGCCAAGGCTGCGCTTGCGGTTAAAAAAGATGGCGAACTTTATGATCTGGGGCGTAAAATCTCGAATGACTCTGAAATTGCCATCGTCACCAGCCGCGACGAGGCCGATGCTCTGGAACTGGTGCGTCACGATTTCGCACATGTTTTGGCCGAAGCAGTACAATCATTATTTCCCGGCACGCAAATTACGTTCGGCCCGTCAACAGAAGACGGTTTTTATTACGATTTTGCGCCTAAGGATCGCCCTTTTACGGATGAAGATCTGCCGGCGATTGAAGAAGAAATGCGCCGCATTATCAAGGCCGATAAACCGTTAAAGCGCGAAGTTTGGAGCCGTGAAGATTTAATCAAACGCTGGAAAAAAGACGGCGAAACTTTTAAGGCCGAATGGGCTGCCGAATTGCCGGAAGGCGAGGAGCTGACTGTCTATTGGTCGGGCGAAGACTGGCTGGATATGTGTAAAGGCCCGCATTTGGTTTCAACCGGCAAGCTTGACCCGAAAGCCTTCAAACTGACGCGTGTGTCGGGTGCCTATTGGCGTGGGGATCAGAATAACGCGATGCTGTCCCGCATCTATGGAACAGGCTGGCTTGATAAAAAACAATTGGCCGAACATATGGTGCGTCTGGAAGAGGCCGCAAAGCGTGATCATCGCAAATTGGGCGCGGAAATGGATTTATTCCACCTGCAAGAAGAGGCACAGGGCTCGGTCTTCTGGCATGACAAGGGTTATACGATCTGGCGCATGTTAGAACGCTATATCCGCGCTAAACTGGAGGAGGCCGAATACATCGAGGTTAAAACACCCCAACTGATGGATGCCCGACAGTGGGAGAAATCAGGTCACTGGGGTAAATACCGCGAAAATATGTTTGTTGTGCCGGACGAAATTCCAAATACGGATGATGATGCACCGATTTTATCAGGTGATGCTGATTTCATGGCGCTGAAACCGATGAACTGCCCGGCGCATATCCTGATTTTTAAACAGGGTATCAAATCATACCGCGATCTGCCAATCCGCATGGCGGAATTCGGCTGCTGCCACAGAAACGAGCCGCATGGCGCCTTGCACGGTATCATGCGTGTGCGTCAGTTCACACAGGACGATGCGCATATTTTCTGCCGTGAAGACCAGTTGATTGAGGAAATCGGAAAATTCTGTGACCTGCTGGATGATGTGTACAAGGATTTGGGCTTTGAAAGCTATGCGATCAAGTTGGCCCTGCGCCCCGAACAAAGATACGGATCTGACGAAATGTGGGACAAGGCCGAACAGACCCTGCGCGATGCCGTGAAATCTGTCGGACGCGATACAGATGAATACGAATGGGAAGAATTGGAAAACGAAGGTGCTTTCTATGCGCCGAAACTGGAATTCCATCTGAAAGATGCGATTGGCCGTACATGGCAGGTCGGGACCATTCAGGCGGATACGGTTCTGCCGGAACGCCTTGACGCAAATTATGTGGCCGAGGACGGATCAAAACAGCGCCCGATCATGCTGCACCGCGCAATTCTAGGGACGTTTGAGCGCTTTATCGGTATTCTGATCGAGCATCATGCCGGCAAGTTGCCATTGTGGTTAGCGCCTGTACAGGCTGTTGTCACAACCATTACCAGTGAGGCCGATGAATATGCGCAAAACGTTTATCAAAAGCTGAAAGATGCGGGGCTGCGCGTCGAAATCGATTTGCGCAATGAAAAGATCAACAAGAAAATCCGTGATCATTCATTGACCAAGACACAGTTGATTTTGGTTGTCGGTGGCAGAGAAGCCGAGGAACAAACTGTAGCCCTTCGCCGTTTGGGGGGTAAGGATCAGGAAATGCTGAAACTGGATGATGCTGTTGCGAAAATTCGCGAGGAATGCAAATCGCCTCTGGACAATTAATTCTGATCGAATATGTTTAAGGATAGATTTACCAAAATGTGGTTAAATCATATAAGTTGCAATAAATAAGGAGAGATACCCATAGCACGCCCACCATATAACCGTAAGGGTCCGCAAAAAGAAAAAGGACCACGTTCCAACGAGGATATTACAGCCGCAAAAGTCCGTCTTATCGACGAAAACGGCGAAATGTTAGGAGTTATGAGCGCAGAAGAAGCTCTGGAAAAAGCGCGTGATGCAGGTCTGGACCTGCTGGAGGTCTCACCAAATGCTGATCCGCCTGTTTGTAAAATTATCGACTACGGTAAATATAGATACGAACAGCAGAAAAAAGCTGCCGCCGCACGTAAAAATCAAAAAGTCGTTGATGTAAAAGAAATCAAAATGCGTCCGATGATTGATACGCATGATTATGAGGTCAAAATGAAAGCGGCCCATAAGTTCATTGATAATGGCGATAAAGTCAAATTCACAATGCGTTATCGCGGCCGTGAAATGGCGCACCAGGAACTCGGTATGGAAGTTTTGATGCGCGCCAAGGATGACCTGGCTGACAAGACCAAGATCGAGCTGCAGCCGAAAATGGAAGGCCGCCAAATGACTATGGTTTTGGCGCCCGACGTATAAAAATAAAAAACCCCGCTAATGCGGGGTTTAATTTTGTATCAGATTAACGATGAAAGATTTAAACGTTATCGTTCAACCATTTTTGAAGATCAGGCTTGGCCATTGCGCCGACATTTTGCGATACGATTTCACCATTCTTGAAAACGATCAGTGTCGGAATTGAACGCACACCGTATTTCGTCGGCGCTTGCGGGCTTTCTTCGATATTGACCTTGGCAATTTTAACTTTACCGGACATCTCGCCTGACAACTCCTCGAGAATGGGGGCGATTGCCTTGCATGGCGGGCACCATTCGGCCCAGAAATCCACCAATACCGGTGTGTCTGATTTTAAAACTTCACTTTCAAAATTGGCATCTGTAACTGCAACTGTCGACATTATATTATCCTTTTTTCTGCTCTATTTATATAAGATTAGCGCAGCCAGAATCTAAATCAACCGAAAATCAGTTTTTTTGATACTTTTCCAATTGTTCGGACGACAAGGGCATCAGGGTTGGCCCGTCCGTCCATAACAGGAGGCACTCGATCGCCTTATCCGGATGGATTTTTTCCAATACAGTTTTATAGGCAGCCATCTGTTTCAAATAGATCGGCTGTACGTCTTTGGCACGTACGGGTGGGGGGCGGTTTGTTTTATAATCGACAATCAGAATTTTATCGTCTTTGATAACCATACGGTCAATTTGGCCTGAAACGGCATAAAAATTATGGCCCTGCTGATTTTCGATCAGGCCCGTCACCGGAACCTCCGCACTGGAATCGGGGCCAAACAAAACAAAAAATTCAGGGTTCTCAAGAATATTCATGATTTCAGCCAGAATTTCTTCTTGTTGATCAGGGCTCAGGCCATGGGCGGGTTTGGCTAAATATTTCTGGCAGGATATATATCGTTTATCAGTTTTAATTTCGGGCAAAAATTGCAGTAGCTGGTGGATCAAAATGCCGCGTGCATATCTGTAATGATCGTCCGCTGCCAGCGGTGATTTGGCGGCGGGTTCGTCTTCGGATGGGCGCGACGGGCTTAAGGGGCGCGGCGGATCAGGTTCGTCATCCGGTGGAATATGCAGCCAAGCAGGTGGCGGGTCTGGGCGTGTACGTGTCGCATCCGGTGCACTTTTATCTTTAAATGGCGCGGTTTGTTCCGTTTTGTAAACCAGCGACGTCATAATCTGACCATTTTCGTTTAAAACAGGATCACCTCCAATTTCAAAATCCTGCTCGTGTACTTCAGGCAGGGATTGCAGCATCAAACGGCAGACGCCATACCAACTGTCATCCTTTATATTCTTTTGTTTGGCAGCGCCGCAGACATAAAAACGGTCTTCGGCACGAGTCAGGGCCACGTACAACAGGCGGCGATATTCTTCCAATTGGGCAATGTTATTTTTTTCGGACCGCTCATTCAGCAAAGGGTCATATTCGGCCTTGCGGGGGGCCCATAAAGGCAAATCACTTTCGTTTTCAGGCCACATAATCTGCGATTTGTTGCTGGGAACAGTCGTTGTTTCGGGTAAAAAGACAATCGGGGCCTGCAATCCTTTCGATGCGTGCACGGTCATCAGTCTGACCTGATTGATTTGGGCGCTGTCCTGTTCGCGTTTGACCTCGGCCTTGCCCTGTTTGATCCAGAACAGGAATTTTTGCAGGGTTGGGCTGTGTAGCCGTTCGAAATCCATTGCTGCATTTAAAATTTCATCAAGCGCATCGTCAATTTCAACGCCCAAACGACCATATAGGGCGCGCCTGCCGCTGATATCGTCTGCGGGACAGGGGCGGGTCAAAATTTGTGATAGAAAATCAAACGGCGATATTTCCCGCGATTCACGTTTAATGCGATTTAAATAGCTATACGTGTCCGGATCCTGTTCACGCAAATTCTCCCAAAGGGATCGTGTGCGTCCATAGGCCAGGCGGAACAGGCGATCTTCATCATAGCCTATAAAGGGGGTTTTCAGGACAGTGGCAAGGGTTAAATCATCCTGTGGCAGTAAACCGAATTCACCCATGACAAGACAGTCCTGCACGGCAAGATGATCGGTCAGAACCATACGGTCGATACCTGATACGGGGATGTTGCGGTCTTTTAAAGCGCGCAGGATATGGTCAATCAGTGATCCGCGCGTACGGAACAAAATCATGATATCACCCGCACGTACAGGCCGGTTTTGTGAAGTCAGAATTTCACCCTTATCCAACCAACCGCCGATTGTAGATGCAATTTTATCAGCCAGTTTTACATCGGCGTTATCTGCTTTGATGATCTCTGTTGGCGGTGTCCAGGGCTCTGGCGCGATGCGATCATCCCCTGATACGGGCGGCCATAATTCAATGTGGCCCGCCTGTCCCTTGCGAAAGGCGATATGGCGAACAGGCTCGGTCAAATCGGTTTGAACACCCTGTGCGATCATGGTGTTCGAAAAAATATGATCGACTGATCCTAATACGGCATTCGTAGAGCGGAAAGAAACCAGCAGATTGACCGATTGGAATGTTTTTTCCGCAAGATTGATACGTTCGGCAAAATGCTGGCGCATTGTCTGGAATTCTTTTGGATCTGCGCCCTGAAAGCTGAAAATCGACTGTTTTTCATCGCCGACAACGAATAATGTGCGTTCGACATCATCTCGTGCGCCGGTGCCGCTGAAAAACTCTTCGGCTAAGGCACGTACAATGCGCCATTGTGCGGGGCTGGTGTCCTGCGCTTCATCAACCAGAATATGATCCAGCCCCTGATCCATTTTATAAAGCACCCAAGCGGCCTGATCGGGCCTCGACAGAAGTTGCTGTGTATAATCGATCAAATCATCGTAATCAAGTTGCAGGGCAGCAGCTTTGATTCTTTCATATTGTTTTAAAATCTCAAATCCAACCAGCATCAGCTTGTACGTGCCTTCCGCAACGCGAATGGATTTAATTTTTTGTTTCAGATCGTACAAGCGGTTTGCTTCACGCTCGGCAATATCCAGCAAACCCGCCTGTGATTCGATACAGTCTTTGTTCATCAGGGTTTTGCGGATGTCACCTTCCTTAGTCAGAAAGCCGCCGGCATAATCTTCGAACGCTTGGATACGTGTGCCTTCCGGTTTTTCGAAAAAGATTTGTATCGCCTCGCCTAGAATTTTGTCGTTTCTTTTACCTGTCAGCAAGGCATCCAGCGACCCTTTAAAGGCATTCTCGGTTTGTCTGCAAGGGTGGTAGTGCGCATTTAATACGCTTTGTTCGGTATCATCAATGTTACAGCCAGCCTGTTGCATAAGGGCTGATTTCAGCGCTGCGGGTTCGGGATGGCGGCGTTTCAAATCCCGTAAAATTTGTCGGTTTCCGGTTAAATCCTGCATAAGATCATGAAACTGATCAGCGTTCACATCTTCGCTGAGGTCGGTAAAGGCTGTCGCAAAGGCGCTTTCAGGATCGACATTTGCTGCCAAGATCGATTGTCTTTGCGCTTGCTGTAGATATTCCAGCGATGTACGTTCATCCAGAACCTCGAAATGTGCAGGCAGACCGGCTTCCAGCGGGAAACGTTTTAAAATCGACTGACAGAATGAATGGATGGTCATGATTTTCATGCCGCCCGGTGTATCCACAACCCTTGCAAACAGGGCGCGTGCGGCCTGCATAACCTCGCTGCTTGCAGGTGTTTGTAACAATTGGGTCAGGTTTTTCTGCAGGTCATCATCCGACATGATCGACCATTTGGCGAGATGTTCATGAATACGGTCAGCCATTTCCGATGCGGCTGTTTTTGTAAATGTAAGGCACAGGATTTTATCGGGGGCGGTTGCGCTGTCTGCATCCATGCCTGTACGGGGCAACATCAGGCGCAAAACACGGTCGGTCAGGATTTTGGTCTTGCCTGTTCCGGCTGATGCACTAACCCATACACTCGACAGGGGATTTGACGCCATCGCCTGACGCAGGTTTGGGTCGTGATCATCAATATTATAAGGTTGTACGTGCTGTACGTTTGAAGGATTCGTCATCGGCCAACCCCGCATATATCAACGGTTTCATCATAGATCCATTCGGCTGTGCGCTCCAGATGCTCATAGTCGGAATAGCGCGGCACGGCATTACTGTTCGGCCGAGCGATATAAGGCGTATTATCATCAAAAAAGGCCAAGAGGACGCGCCGTAGACCATCTTCGGTCTCGATAATGGCCGCAGCATGGTCATCGCATTTAACAGGCTTTTGGATGGCTGTGTTTTGCCCGCCTGAAATCAGCCAAAAACCAATATAATCGATTGGCATCGGTGGCAAATCTTTAAAAGCACCGTTTTTCATCATGACAGCTTCCAGCCATAATTGTGGTGAAAACCCGGCCTTGATATCACCATCATTCGGAATACTGCCCGTTTTATAGTCGATAATTGCACTGTACGTGCCGTTGATACGGTCAATACGGTCGGCAATTGCAGTCAGCGTAAAGTTGATTTTATCAATCTGCATGTCAAAAGCGCCGTCGGCCTCTGTTGCCATGGGTCGCGCTGATTGACGCCAGTTTGCCTCCTCGGCGATATAGGCGCTGACGAGCCGTTCGAAACGCGGCCACCAGAACCCCGCAATTTCAGGGGGTATGTCTTCATTTTCAAAGGCCTGACGCCCCATATTCAGCAATAGGTCTTTGGCATTTGGGGGCAGTTTGTCCGGATATTGCGATACGAACTTTTCAAGGATTTTGTGCAAAATCTGTCCACGTTCAGCTGCTGTCGGGTCGGCATCCAGCGGGTCGAGGGCGCGCAGTTTTAAAATATATTTCGCATAGACTTCATAGGGGTCACGCATCAGGCGCTCTACGCCAGTCACCGACAATTTTCGCGGTCGTGCAGAAACCGGCGGGCAAGGCCCCGGCCGCTTTGATGGTCTGATCTCGTCGGGTTGGTTCATATGCTGACGCCATGATGAAAGATTGGCAGGCTCCTGCAGCGAAAGTTCATGCCCAATCGCATCCAGAACAGTATTCATGCGCAGCAGCCAGCGAGATGGCACGGCAGGGCTGGTCCCTTCACGCGCGGCGCGGGTCAGGTAAACATTATCTGCGGAAGCCAATTGAACAAAATCATGTGCGGTAATGCCGACATTTTGTTCGCGTGCAGGCAGGCCGAAGGATTTTCGCATTTGGCGTGACATCCACGGATCATTTGCGGTTTCAGATGGCCAGTGGCCTTCGTTTAGGCTGGATAATATAAGGGTGTCTGCGACAAATAATCGGGATTCAATCTGTCCCAAAATGGATATGCGCGGATGTGTACCATAGCGCGGGCGAACAATTTTTTGTGTAAACAACTGGCGTAATATCAGCCCATATTGTGACAGGGTGACGGGGGGGATATCATCGGCAATTTGCAGGGCTTCTGCAAAAAACAGCGAGAAAGCCTCGCCATCCTCGCCGGCCCATAAAATATCAGCACCAGCGGACTTGTCCTGCTCTGCAAAGGCCTCCAGCAGGCTGATATGCGCCAAAACATGCTGTCTGAAGGGCTTGGCATCGTTCAATTGTTCTGTCAGGGGTTGCGTTAATTCCAGCAGCTTTTCAAGACAGCTAATAGCCTCATTCGATATTGGGGCGCTATGGTCCTCAAAGCTTATTCCCAATCTTTCAATGATTGATGCCAGTCCCGCGGCAGGCTGAACACCGCGAAGGCAGCGGATTTCCAGTTCTGATACAATATTTTCAACCGTGTTTTTCGAAAGTCCGAGGCGAAACAAGGGGTGTTTTACAGCATTCAAAAACGGGACGGCGGCAAAATCACGCGCGATCATGTCAATGACCGATAATATCCATGCCCCTTTTTCTGTCTGGTTTAAACGCCGCCCTGCTGTGTCATCGACCATGATGCCCCAACGCTTCAGACAATTTGTCACTCGCCGCGCCAAATCACGATCGGGCGCAACCATTGCAACGGTCTTGTCTGGTGTTTCTATGGTCTGGCGGATGATCAGGGCGATGACCTCTGCCTCTTCCTGACTGGTTTTGCATTCGATCAGTTTTAGCGGGCTTGTCGCCTCCTGAAAATTATCCGCATTTTGTAAATGTTGCCATTTGCCTGTGGTCGCGGCGGGGCGCATAACTTCGGACCAGAATTGTTCGCGTTGTTTTAATGTATCGCTGCTGTTCATCAGCTGTACGTCTGTACGTTCAATGCCAATTTTCTCAAGCAGATTACGTAGGAAATACTGCGGATGGTCCGGTGGCAAGCTCCGCCAGACATCATCCGCCATATATTGATCAAGGCCCGGTATTATTATTTCCCCTTTAGGAAGGCTGGATATAACCCTTAAAAGATCAAGCGTTGCCGGTACGGATGCAATCGTCCCAGCGGCAATAACAGGATAATCGGGCGGGTTTTCCTGCCACAGGGCGGCCTGCGCCTCCAGCAGCATATTACGGCGTGCGGCGGGGTCAATGACATTTGCCTCTTTTAATATTTCAGGCCAGCTGTGGGTCAGGATTTTCAGGAAATCGAGCGTAATTTGCCAGTGCTGAGCAAATTCCTCGGGCACAAGATCAGACAGTTTATCAAAGGATACACGTTCGGTCTGAACCTGATCCAGAAACACAGCCAGCTCGCCCGCCAGTTGCAGGGCCTGATCGTATCGCGGGCGCTGTTCCACCGGAAGTGTCTGTTCGTATAGCTTCATGACTGTACGTGCCAGAATAATCTGGCGTTTCAGCGGGGAAATCGCCTGTGGGATATCCAGAAAATCATCACTGAGAGCAGAAAATGCCAGCGACAATTCATCAGCGTCAATATCGCCGAGGGGTTGCAGGCGCGGTAGAATTGTGGGTTTGCCCTGATTGCGACGTAAAAAGGCCTCTCGTACTGTGCGGCAGGCGCGGCGTGAAGGCAGCAAAACCAGCATACGTGACAGGTCAATGGTTTGACCGTCGGCTTTTTCCAGCAGGTAATCGGCAAGTTCGTCGGCAAAGCTGAGGCCGGCGGGAATAGAGGTGATGTTAAGAATATCTGCCCCTTTTTCCGTCATTCTTTAGGCCGCGTTCTTTTTCTTGAATATAGCATCCGTTTTATACAAGGCATCTGGCGTGCCGACATGATACCAGTTGCCATCATGCACGGCCCCGCAAAGGCGTCCTTTTTTCTGGGCCTGATCAAACAGGCTGAGGAAGGAAAATGCACCAGTAGGACTGTTATCAAACAGGCGCGGGTGAATGATGCGCGGGCCCGCAAAAACATAAGGCGCGCTGTCTTGTTCAGCTGTACGTCTTGTCAACTCAAGCGTTTTTTCGTTTTGGAAATAATCGCCTTTGCCGTGATAGCCGTCTTGCTTTTCAATCGGCTGCATCAAAAGTAATGCATCCATTTTTGTAGAATCCCAGGCGTCTTTCAGGCGTTTCAGGGCGGGCACTGTGCCGTTATCCCAGATAACATCACCGTTTAGGACATAAAAAGGCTCGTCCTTAAAGAAATCCAGCTCCTTTTTCACGCCGCCGCCTGTCTCAAGCAGCTCATCTTCCCATGACAATGTGATATTAAAATCTGTACGCGTACGCAGGTAATCTTCCAGTTGTACACCAAGATAGTTCAGATTGACGACAACATCCGTTACTCCTGCATCTTTCAGGGCGTCCAGCGCATATCCAATAATCGGTTTACCGTTAACCTCCAGCAAGGGTTTGGGGCACGTATCAGTCAGCGGGCGCATGCGGGTGCCTTTTCCGGCGGCCAGAATGAAGGCTTTTGTTATTTTTTTACTCATGTGTTTTTATCCTTTTAAAGTCAGGTCCCGTTTTTGCCAGTTATCGCCAATACGGTCGATTTTTAGTGTACGTGTCTCATCCGGGTTAATCGAAATCCGTATTTCCAAACGGGATTTAGGCGCATATGTTCCAAGCCTGTCGGGCCATTCAAACAAAGAGATCCCCTCTGAGAAGGCTTCCTCAATTCCGATCGCCTCGGTTTCGTTTTCATCCTCTATACGATAGAGGTCAAAATGCCAGATTTCCCCGATATTTGTATCGTAAAGCTGCACAATTGTAAAGGTCGGGCTGGGTACATCTATGTCTTCGCCGGCAGCGGCCTGTATCAGGAATTTTGCAAATTGGGTTTTGCCGGCCCCCAGGTCACCATCCAGAAAAATAACGTCGCGTGGGTGCAACTGCGATGCCAGCTTATGGGCGCATTCCTTAAGGTCATTTAAATCCATATTTTCCAATAAAATATCTGTCATGCCTGTATCTTAACGGGTTTAAACGCGGGGTCAAACCCCTTGTTTTATCCATTCCCAACTGCCATAATTACGGGACTATGACACAGATTGTTACAACAGATATCGCCATCATCGGGGCAGGGCCTGTCGGGCTGTTTGCGGCATTTCAATGCGGCATGCTGGATATGTCATGCGCCGTTATTGATGCGCTGCCGGAATTAGGCGGGCAATGTTCTGCCTTGTATCCTGAAAAGCCGATCTTTGATATTGCAGGCCTGCCCGAGGTTAAGGCTGGTGTATTGATTGATAATCTGGTGGCGCAGGCCAAGCCCTTTGACCCTGAATATATATTGGGTGGGCAAGTGATCAGCCTTCATCAGGATGATGACACTATCTTTCATCTGGTAACGGATAAAGGGCGCGAAATTAGAGCTAAGGCGGTGATGATTGCAGCAGGCCCGGGGGCTTTCGGCCCGAACAGACCACCACTGGATAATATTGAAGAATTCGAACATACAAGTCTGCATTACATGGTGCGAAACCCGTGCTGTTTTGACGATCAGACCATTATCATTGCGGGCGGCGGTGATTCCGCGCTTGATTGGGTGAATGATTTGGCGGATCGCGCCAAGAAAACCTATCTGCTGCACCGCCGTGATAAATTCCGCGCGGCGCCGGCATCCGTCAGTAAAATGGAGGATCTGGTGAGGTCGGGGAAAGTTGAAAAACTGATACCCTATCAATTAAAAGGTCTGACGGGGCAAAGTGGACAACTGAGCGCTGTTAAGATTGCTGATCTGGATGGTAATGAGCGTGATATAGATTGCGATCATTTGCTGTGTTTTTATGGTCTGAACCAGAATTTGGGGCCGATCCGCGACTGGAATTTGAAAATTCAGGGCTATCACATTGAAATTGATCCGACGACAGCCTGCACGAACCGTGAAGGTATCTATGCAATCGGTGATATTGCCACGTATAAAAACAAGCTTAAGTTAATCGCGACAGGCTTTGCCGAAGCGGCGCAGGCCGCGCACCATGCCTATGGCATCGTAAATCCGGGCCAAGCGTTGCATTTCGAATATTCAACGACCAAAGGTCTGCCAAGCGAAGAACAAAAAAAGGAAAGAGCATAAAAATGTTTATTCAAACCGAGACCACGCCAAATCCGAACACTGTAAAGTTTCTGCCCGGCTGTGAAGTTGTCAGACCAACACCTGTTGACCTGCCGACGCGCGAGGCTGCCGAAGAAAAATCGCCATTGGCGGCGCGATTATTCCGTGTTGACGGTGTCGAACGTGTTTTTCTGGGCGCTGATTTTGTCAGCGTGACAAAGTCGGATGATTTTGACTGGAATTTGATCAAACCACAGGTTCTGACATCCCTGTTGGAGCATTTCAGCAACGGTTTTCCGGTCTTAAGCGAGGAGCTTGAAAAACAGGAATTGCGCGCTGGTGGTAACGAAATTAACGAAGATGATGACGAGTTGACCGTTCAAATCAAAGAGCTGCTTGAAACACGTGTTCGCCCTGCGGTCGCGCAAGATGGCGGCGATATCGTCTTTCATAAATTTGAAGAAGGAATCGTATTTCTTGAAATGCGGGGGGCATGCGCAGGCTGTCCGTCTTCAACCATGACATTAAAGGCAGGCATTGAAAATATGCTGAAACATTATGTGCCCGAAGTTCTCGAGGTGCGCGCTGTCGAGGAGGCCGCCTGATGAAGCCCGAATTCAATACGACCGAAATCAAAGCAAAGAATGGTAAAGCCAAAAAGCTGATTGTCTGTTTGCACGGTTACGGGTTGAACTCCGATAGTCTTTTAAAAACGGCCGAGGCCATGCGCGATGAAATTCCGGATGCTGATATTCTGCTGGTCGATGGGCTTTATCCGCGTTTTCGCCATCATGATAAACAGCACCCGCGTTCAAGAACGTGGTTTAAATCACATCTAAGTTGGACAAAACTGCGCCTGAAGCTGATTTTTAATCGCAATGTCGAGGTCAATTATTTTAACAGACAGGTTGATAAAGAGCTGGCAAAACGCGGTTTAACGGATAAGGATTTGGCCTTTTTCGGATTTTCGATGGGCGGGGGCTTTTCGTTATACGCCTCACAAGCGCGGGATAAGGAATGTGCGGCCGTTGTCTGTCATTCAGGAACATACCCCGGCTTATACACGCCAAAATCAAAGCCCAGAACATTGATGATCACAGGGGAAGATGATGAGATTTTTCCGGCGCACCGCATTACCTTGGGCGGCGCGCGCGGGTTTATGTTTGATCAGATCAGCCTAGATTTTCACAAGGCGGCAGGTCGTTTGGAAAAACGGGGTATTCCATTAACGCGCAAAATCGTGCCAAATCTGAAACACCGTATCAATAAACAGTCTTCAGATGAAAGCATTGCCTTTCTGAAAAAAGCGCTGCAGCCGTAATCTTGGTTTAATCTTTAGAAAAAGCAACTGTTAGTCGCCGACGCCGACCATATCATCATCGTCGTCATCGTTACGCACATCGATGTTATCAACATCGATATCGTCCAGATCATCGAGATCCTCTTCATCCTCGTCCTCGTCTGCCTGATTGGCGGCAGCTTTGGCTTTGGCTTTTTCTTCAGCTTTCAGGGCGGCTTTCTTGGCAGCCGCGGCCTTTTTCTGTAGAACCTGATAAGCTTCAGTACAATGTGGCATACAATATGTACGTCCCGGATGAACGGGCTCGCCGCAGAAATGGAAATCAGCCTCTTGGGGGTCGCCATGCGGCCATTTGCAGATACGGTCTGTTAGATCCAGAATGCCGAGGCCTTTTCCGCTTGGAATTTCTTTTTTGACCTTTTTCGGGCCGGCCGGAATAGGTTTAATGCTTTTCGGCAAAGGTGTTTCATTTTCGCGTTTTGGCGGTGCCGATTTTTTGGTTCTTGGTTTTATCGTTGGTGCTGTTGATTTTGCAGCTGTTTTTTTCTTGGTGGTTGTTGATGCTTTTGATTTGGTCGCCTTTTTAATCGGCGATGGCCTGCCGGACAGGCCCATGCGGTGTGCCTTACCAATGACCGCATTACGCGTTACACCGCCCAATTCCTTGGCGATTTCAGCGGCACTTTTGCCTTCGGTCCAGAGTTTTTCAAGAAGGGATGTACGTTCCTTTGTCCAGCTCATGTGTATAATATCTTTCTGTAATCTAAAATTCTTATATTCAAAATAACGGATTATGCGCAGAAATCAACCGCTATGACGATGGGTCCGCATTAAAATCAAGGCCCCACTCCAGATAGCGCTCGGGGTCTTCGACCCAATTCTGGCGGGTTTTGACAAATAGGCTGATGTGGACTTTGGTCTCGAAAACGTCTTGAAGTTCTTTACGCGCGGCCTCGCCAACACGTTTGATCCGCGATCCGCCCTTGCCGAGTACGATCGCCTTTTGATTGTCGCGCATCACATAGATCACTTGAGATATTTTAATACTGCCGTTATCAAACTCTTCCCAGTTTTCGGTTTCAACAGCCACGGAATAGGGGAGTTCCTGCTGCAATTGCAAAAACAGCTTTTCGCGCGTGACTTCGGCTGCAAATAAACGCATCGGCAGATCCGTAATCATGTCGGGATCATATAAAAACGGTCCTTTCGGCATTTTGTCAGCGATATGCTTTGAAAAATCTTTGACGCCGCTGCCCTTCTTGGCCGAAATCATAAAGGTTTCGGAAAAAATACCATGTGCATTCAATTCTGCGGTCAGGGCCAGCAATTGTTCTTTTTCGATCAGGTCGATTTTGTTCAGCAGCAGTACAGCTTTCTTTTCCTGCTGTTTCAGGGTCTCGATAATCGCAAGTGTTTCGTCGTTAATATTGCGGCGGGCGGCATCAACCAGAAGGCATATAACGTCTGCCTCCTTCGCGCCTTGCCAGGCAGCATCGACCATCGCCTTTTCCAGACGGCGCGACGCCTTGAAAATACCGGGCGTATCAACGAAAACGATCTGCGTTTTGCCACGCATGACAATACCGACAATACGATTACGCGTCGTCTGCACCTTGTGTGTGACGATGGATACTTTGGCCCCGACCAGCTGATTTAACAGGGTTGATTTACCGGCATTCGGCGCCCCGATCAAACCGACAAAGCCGCAGTGTGTATTGATGTCATTATTGTTCATATTGGCCACTGTCTTTCAAATATTTCAACATCGCTTGCGCGGCGTATTTTTGGGCATTTTGTTTCGAATTTGACGTGCCAACCTTATTATCCTGCCCTTTGACGCGCACTTCCATTTCAAATTCGGGGTCATGGTCGGGCCCGCGGCGTTCCAGCAGAACATATTGCGGCAGGGGAAGCCCCTGTTTTTGCACCCATTCCTGAAGCTCTGTTTTGGCATCCATCGGGGGAATTTCGTAAGACATCATCTTGTCCTGCCAGAAACGCTTTAAAAAGACTTTTGCCGCTTCCAGCCCGCCATCTAGATAGAGCGCGCCGATAACAGCCTCCATCGCGTCGGCCAGAACAGTGGATTTATGCCGCCCGCCCGATTTATGCTCGCCAATTGATAAAGACAGGAATTCGCCCAGTTTGATTTCACGTGCGATTTCAGCCAACATTTTGGTTTGTACCAATGCGGTGTGGCGTTTGGCAAGGTCGCCTTCGGCCTCGTCGGGAAAGCTATAGACCAGCATATCGGCAACAATCAGGCCCAAGACGCGGTCACCCAGAAATTCCAGACGTTCATAATTACGGTTATCGGCCAAATGGGCGTCGGTTGACGGGTGGGTCAAAGATTCCTGAAGCAGGTCTTCGTTCTTGAATTTATATTCCAAGACCTTTTGCAGGCGGTCCAGAATTTCTGCCACAGGCGGATTCATTATTGGTTTTCCTCGACATCGCGATGAACAGGTCGCAGCAACCGGTCATAGCGTATGTGGGTTGGAATATTTACGATGTAACAGCCAATTTTACGCAAGGTTGAAAAATCACCTGATTTTGCACATTCATATGACATCGGTTCAATCGAGAAAAAGAAAAACGCGGCCTTTCCGACCAGATTTTCAACAGGTACAAAGCCGACACTTGTAAATGCACGGCTGTCGAGGGATGCATCACGGTTATCGCCCATGGCAAAGAAATACCCTTCGGGCACCGTAAAGCTGGGGGTGTGGTCCAGCGGTTCTTCATCTGAAAGCTCGTACAAATAATGGTCAGGCCCATCGGGCAGGGATTCAATATATTTGTGATAGGTTTGCTTTTTACCGTCTTCGGACACGGTTTCAAGGCCCAGAAAATCCTTGGGTAGTAATTCGCCATTAATATGCAATTTACCGTCGATCATACGAATTTCATCGCCCGGCAGGCCCACAACGCGCTTGATATAATCGATATGCTCCTGATAAGGCTTGCGAAAGACAACGATGTCGCCGCGCTCGGGATAATCCTCGAATATGCGGCCTTCAAAATCAACCAGCCCCAGCGGAAATGAATATTTGCCGTAGCCATAAGTGTATTTTTTGACGAAAAGATAATCCCCGACTTTCAGGTTCGGATACATCGATTCCGATGGGATACTGAAGGGCTCGAACAAAAATGTACGGACGATAATCGCGATCACGGCCGCCCATAAAACGGCATTTAGAAAGCCATCTGTTTCTTTTTCGGCATCAGAGTTTTGTTTTTTATTATTTTCTGTTTCGTCTGTCATAGTCACTCTTTTAAAGGTTTTTCAGGGAAAGAACAACAAAAGCCTGCGCAATATCCCCATCATCGCTGAGGCTAAGGTGGGCTGTCGGCTCGCCAAGCCCGTGGGCCAGACCTTCAAGGGCAGCCAGTGCGCCGCCATATAAACGCAATAAAGGGCAGCCTAAGTCATCATTTTCGACCACAATATCAATTAAACGAACCTGATCGCGAATGCCGGTGCCAAGGGCTTTGGCGCAGGCTTCTTTCGCGGCCCAGCGCTTGGCCATGCGCGCGGCAATCAAATCTGGATTGTCGCAGGACAGGATATAGTCCCGCTCCGCTTCGTTGTAACAGCGGGCAATAAATTTTTGTCCTTGTTTCGCCCATGTTTCTTTTATACGCGAAATCATAACGATATCTGTGCCGATGCCCAAAATCATTCGGTATCCTCCGGATGTTTTAGAATTTCATCGGCCAGCTCTTTTTGTTTTTTGCGGATTTTATCGCGGCGTTTCATCTCGCGCAGTCTTCCACGTGCCCGCAGGCGTGCCCGCTGGTGTTGCAGTCCTTTTATCAGTCGCCGTGTAAAGAAAAAAGTCGCAGCCCAAGCAATAACACCGGTCGGAATGCCGCCGATGATCATCGGAATTAAAAAGCGCTGGGGCTGGGTAAATATCGATGTGAAATCAAATTGAACCGGCAGGGGCTCAGGGACATGGCTGCCCAAAATCAACATGCCGAGTTTATAAGTCATGTACCAGATCAGCGGCAGGGTCCACGGGTTGCCGAATAATGTGCCGATCAGCGATGCGATAATCGAGCCGTTTAAAAGCCGCGCCAGCAAAGCCGCAAAAATCAGATGGAGGCCTATAAACGGGGTAAAGGATACGGCAACGCCAGATGCCAGGCCTGCCGCAATCGCATAGGGGCTGTCATTCAGACGATATATGCGCAGGCCGTAATAACGTATGACCCGCAGCCAGCCCATTTTAGGCCAGATCGCGTCGCGAAAGTTTTCCTGTAATGTGTTTTTTTTGCGGCGGAACATTCAGGCGAATCCGTTTGCTCGATTTCAATGACTCTAAACTAGGGCATTACAGCCCAAAAAGAAAGTTGGGAATGGCAGTTAAACGTTTCTATCTTCCCTTGGCGCGTTGGACGCTGTTGATCTCGCGTGCGGCGCGCAGGACCGCCATGACTTCGTCCAAATGGCCTGTATCGCGGACCGATACATCAATATGCATTTCATAGAAGTCCATCTCGCGATTGACGATTTTCAGGTTGGTGATGTTACCGCCGGCTTGCCCGATAATCGTAGATATCGTGCCGAGTGCCCCCGGTTCGTTTGAAACGATGATTTTCAGGCGCGCGGTTTGGGCCTCTGATGGCTGTGCATCATCTTCCCATGAAATATCAAGCCAGCGCTCGGGCGTATCGGCAAAATTCTCGAGCGTATCGCATTCAACAGTATGAATCGTCACACCGCGTCCTGTCGTTACAATCCCGACAATTTTATCGCCGGGTAGCGGATGACAGCAGCGCGCGTAATGAAGGGCCATGCCCGGGATAAGTCCCTTGATCGGCATGGGTTGGCCCTTGCCTTTTTTCTTTTGGGCGTTGTTCGGCGACTTTGTTTTAACACGTGGCGGGGCGGGCTTGGCTTTGAAATCGGGGTTGGCGGTTCTGAAGACTTCACGCGCCTGAATATGGCCCGACCCAATGCCGGCATATAGATCAGGCAATTCTTCCACGCGAAACTGTTTTAAAAGTTTGTTCAGCGGTTTCTCACTGAAATTAATGTCTTCCTGGCGGTAGGTTTTTTGCAGCATGGCCTTGCCCAGCGCCTCGTATTGTTCGCGCTGTTGCAGGCGTATAAAACGGCGGATGCGTGCACGCGCCTTACCGGTTGCAACAAATCGTTCCCAGTTCGGTGATGGCGTTGAATTTTTGTTTGTGACAATTTCGACCTGATCACCGTTTTGCAGTTTTGTGTTCAATGGCACAATACGCCCGTTCACTTTGGCGCCCGTACAATGATCACCCACCTGGCTGTGCACGGCATAGGCAAAATCGACAGGTGTTGCATTTGATGATAATTCAATCAAATCCCCGCCAGGGGTAAAGCAGAAAACTTTATCCTGATACAGCTCCAGCTTTGTGTTTTCAAGGAATTCTTCGGCGCGGGGGGCGTTTTCAACAATATCCATCAGCTCGCGCAGCCAGCGGTATTGTTTGCCCTCCATCTTGGCGGCGCGTTCGCCCCCTTCTTTGTAGGCCCAATGGGCGGCGACCCCCAGTTCGGCTTCTTCGTGCATTTGTATAGTGCGGATTTGGATTTCAATACGTTGATTTTCAGGGCCAATCACGGTTGTGTGCAGACTACGGTAACCGTTTGCTTTTGGCAGTGAAATATAATCTTTAAAGCGGCCCGGGACAGTCGGGTATTTCCCGTGCAGAACCCCCAGAACGTGATAGCAATCGGCAACCGTTGGCACGATACAGCGAAAGGCCATGATGTCTGATAATTGTTCGAACGATATATTTTTGCGCTGCATTTTGCGCCAGATGGAATAGGGGGTCTTTTCGCGCCCACGGATTTCCAGGTCAATAGCTGTTTCTGCCAGGTCTTTTTGCAGACGACCAATGACAGTATCAACGATACCTTCCCCTTCGGTGCGCAGAAAATTCAGTCGGGTTGTAATACTTTCACGTGCTTCGGGATTCAAAATACCAAAAGAGATATCTTCCAGTTCTTCCTTGAAAGACTGGATACCGATGCGTTCTGCCAGCGGAACATAGATTTCAAGTGTTTCAAGCGCGATACGGCGGCGCTTTTCTGGCTTTTGAATGTGGTGCAAAGTGCGCATATTGTGAAGGCGGTCAGCAAGTTTGACAACCAGAACGCGGATATCTTCTGACATCGCCAGAACAAGTTTGCGAAAGTTTTCCGCCTGTTTGGATTCAGGATTTTGTAGTTCGATTTTGGTCAGTTTGGTCACGCCATCGACCAGTTTTTCAATGTCATCGCCGAACAGATCGCCAATCTCTTCAAGTGTGGCGTCCGTATCTTCGACTGTATCATGCAGCAATGCCGTAATAACAGAGGGGACATCCAGTTTCATATCGGTCAGGATGCCGGCGACTTCCAAAGGGTGCGAAAAATACGGGTCGCCGGATGCGCGTTTCTGGCTACCGTGTTTTTTCATGGCATAGACATAGGCACGGTTGATCAGATCCTCATCCGCACGGGGATCATAGGCCTTAATATTCTCTACCAGTTCGTATTGCCGTATCATTTTGCCTTTGCCAATTATCTATAGACTTGCGTTATATCGTCACTCACGTGTTTTTACACGTTTCGCTCCTCATGCCTTATTTATAAATAATTTGCTTTGGCAAAAGGGATATGAACACAAAGAAAAAGCCGCATCAATGTGCGGCCTTTAAGATTACATGAGATTCGTTAAAATTTTAAGCGTTTTCGTCTTTTTCTGCTTCAATCTTTGCAGCTTCTGAATCTGCATCAGTTGTGTGCATGCCGGCATCGTTCAGAGAATTTTCATTGAAGCGGTCTTCATCAGACAGGCTGTTCCAATCGGCTTCACCTTCCATCAGATCGATCATGTCTTCTTCATCTTCTTCGATCTCGATAACTTTCTGGTGATTTTTGACCATTTCCTCTTTCAGTGCATCCAGCGAAATGGTTTCTTCCGCGATTTCACGCAGGGAAACAACGGTATTTTTATCATTGTCGCGTTCAACAGTCAGAGCAGAGCCTGTACCAATTTCACGTGCGCGCTGTGATGACAATAATACTAGTTCGAAACGGTTTGAAACTTTTTCGATGCAATCTTCTACGGTTACGCGTGCCATGGGCTGTTATCCTTTTATATTCAATAGCTATTTCAGAATCGGAACTTAACGCAAATCCACCCTATTTGCAAGGCTTAAAAAGGATGGTTGACGCCGTGAAAAGAAAAGACTAGGGTGTGGAACTTCTTTGTCCCGCAATAGAATATATTATGGAATTCAAGGGGTTAAAACAAGCTTTAGAAAAGCAAAAAATAATAAAAAAACGGAGCCTGTATGTCACATTATATCACCAATTTTTTCTATCCGGAGGAAAAGCTAGCTGTATTCATTGACGGTGCGAACCTGTATGCTGCTGCAAAAACTCTGGAAATGGAAATCGATTACCAACTTTTGCTGGATTGGTTGGGCGACCAAAGTCGTCTGATCCGCGCATTTTACTATACCGCCCTTATCGAAGATCAGGATTATTCACCCATACGCCCGCTGGTTGATTGGTTGGATTATAACGGTTACACAATGGTCACAAAACCTGTTAAGGAATATACGGACCAGAACGGCCGCCGCAAAATCAAAGGGAATATGGATATCGAACTTGCGATCGATATGATGGAGATCGCACCGCAGGTTGATCACATCCTGTTGTTTTCGGGCGATGGCGATTTCCGTCGTCTGGTTGAATCTGTGCAGCGCAAAGGTGTGCGCGTATCAGTGGTCAGCACGATACAAACACAGCCGGCCATGATGGCTGATGAACTGCGCCGCCAAGCAGACCATTTTATTGAGCTTAAAGATTTGCAAAAATTTATCGCACGTGAAGGTAATGAGGCCAGTTTCGTTGATGACGAGGCCCTTGATTACGAAGATGACGCCGAAGAAGCGATCGCTGTCTAGAAAAAACGTGCTTTCTGATATATCCTTTGGTTGGAAACAGCCAAAGGATTTTTTTTATGCCCAGTCATATGCCCGATAAAGATTGCGGATTATGCCCGCGCCTGGTGGATTTCAGACGGGAAAACCAAAGACAGTATCCCGATAAATTCAATGGCGCCGTTCCGGCTTTCGGTGAATTGGATGCTGAATTGCTTGTGGTCGGTCTGGCACCGGGATTAAAAGGGGCCAATTTTACAGGGCGTCCTTTTACCGGTGATTATGCGGGCGAGCTTTTATATCCATCCCTGATCAAGGCCGGTTTTGCCAAAGGGCAATACGATGCCCGCCCCGATGATGGGCTGATCTTATGCAACGCACGTATTACAAATTCAGTGCGGTGTGTACCGCCGCAAAATAAACCCGTCGGGCAGGAAATGGCGGCTTGCCTGCCGTTTTTAATAAACGAGTTTAAAGCCATGCCGAACCTGAGGGTTATACTGGCCCTTGGCGGTATTGCGCACAAACAGGTTATAAAATCATTCGATTTACGTCAGGCTGACTATAAATTCGGGCATGAAAATCAGCATGATTTGGGAGCTGTGCAGTTGTTCGACAGTTATCATTGTTCACGCTATAACGTCAATACCGGACGGTTAACAGAAGAAATGTTTGATGAAGTGTTGAATAAAATTACTGTGTATCTTGGTTCTTAATCCATGTGGCGCATATGCCCCTGAACCTTTGAAATCATATGATCAAAATGCGGTAGATAATCACGGGCCTTTGATACGATTTTATCAACCATGCCGATTGCATCTTCACGCGGGGTGGACGGATCCAGCTCAACATATTCCGGCTCGTCCCCAAGGTCGCGATAGAACTGATTTAATTCGGAGGATAATTTCATATCCAGCGATGACAGTTTACTAACATTCTCATTAAAGATGATGCGCGAGAAATTCGGCTGTAAAGATACGGTATCACCCGAACGCTGATATTGCGGGGTGTTTTCGGCATCCTTGATGCTGGATAACATTTCCTGGTAAACGGTCAGAAAGGCTTCGACACGTGATTTATTTTCCAAAAGTTCGGTTTCGACCTTTTGCAGGATCAGTTTCTTTTCTTTGTTATAGAGGTCACGCTCTTTGGCGTAATGGGTATTGGCCTGACTGGATTGATGTCTTTCTAGGCGGCTGATAGAGCGCACCACGATGAATCCCAGAATTAACATCGCCATAAAGGGAAGTAAAATCAAAGAGATGGCAGTCATGGCCAGCTTCTCTTCGTCTTCAAGGATATCCGCAATCATGCCCTTGTCTTGCGTATCAACGAACGCCCAAATACCGTTTTCATTGCGGCGGGCAAGGTCTTCGGCTTCCTGATAGGATGATGCAAATACAGATCCGTACAGTGCACGCCGGTCACGAATAACAAGTCCTTGTTCTAATAGCTTAAGGGATAAATCTTCGCCACCGGCTGTGGAACAGCGCGCGGTTGGTTTTGTAACGTCTGTTGCAGTCATGATTTTGCAATTTACATTTCCGTTGCCGATCATGTTCTGCAGTAAATTCAAGGCGCGAAGGTCAAGTTGGGTTTCACTGGTGCTGGCAGGCTGGATGCCCCATAGGCGGATTTCAATGCCCTCGCTTTTTAAAGTGACAGAGTCAACAGGCACCATGATGCGCGAAAAACGCATGTCTTCCAGCTTTGACTGGGCGTGTGCAAGGCTGCTGAAGGCCAGTAAAACCAAGCTCAGGCATATAAGAATTTTGGAAGATGTTTTTGTTGTTATTTTCATTGAAATCCCCTCCACTGGTCTTCTTTATATCATGAAAAGGGTCAACAAATGATTAAAGAGCGCGGGTTTTTATTTCTTGTGTGCGTTGATTTCGGCCTCTAGTGATGCGGCCTCCGGGCATTTGTATTTTTGTCCGCATAACATGTCCAATATCAACATCTGATCGATGGCTTGCTCGATCTCACCTGTTTGCAGATAATATCGCCCATACAGATAATTAGCGCCGATATGTTTATTATCGCGGGCAAGCGCCTTGCGAATATGGTCACCGGCAGGCTTTGTCTGGTTCAGACCCAGATAGGCAGCGCCAATGCCGGCCAGTGCATCAATATTTCGCGGATTGCGCTCCAGTACATTTTCAAAGTCTGATATTGCAGCCGCATATTTACCATTTGCAAGCAAGCGGGCACCGGTTGTAAGGCCATAGTCTGAAAAAAAGTAAAGCGGGCGCACCAGGTCAGAAGTTTTCGGTACGTTTACAGGTCTTTGGGTCGGGGCTTTTTCAGGTGTCGCCTCGGCCTTGTGTTGTTGTGATTGCGGTGTGATGACAAGATAATTATCGGCCAGAGCAGGCACCGCACATATCAAAATAAGGACAAGGGGCAGATAGAATTTCATTAATTGCTGGCCAGAACAATACAGTCTTTCAGAATACGGCAGCTTTCAATCGCATCATCACGTGTTAGGCCGCTGAAACGGGCACGATAGATTGTACCATCAGCGGTTTTGGCCGTGATGATCTGCGGCTTCACAACTTTCAGCGTATTTTGCGGCAGTTTGCGCGCTGCTGTGCGCAGGGCGCTGCTGGATTTTTTATGATCGTCAAAGGCCCCGATCTGGACAGACCAGTCTTCAGGCTGGGCAACTTTTTTAACGGTCTTACCGCCATTTAAAGATGTTTTGACAGAGCTGTCGCCGACATTTCTGAGGCCACCGTCTGTTTTTGCCATGCTGTTTAAACTGGCCATAACTTCCGCATCACCTTCGCCGATAATCAGATCACTTGGCGGTACGACGGGCAGGCCTTTTTGCAATTGTGCGACCTGAATGTTCTGATCACCCTGCAATGATGCCAAAAGAATGGACTTCGGTTTGGGCTCCGGCAGAGACGTCGGAACGGTGGACGCCAGATTTAAACGACCTGCTTTCAAAAAGCCTTCGTCCATAATTTGCGCCATGTGGGCATTGCGTGAACTGGTTGTACGACCGCCGAAAACGACGCCGATCAGGCGCACACCGTTGCGTTCGGCAGAGGCAGCAAGGTTAAAGCCGGATGCGGCAACATATCCCGTTTTAATACCATCCATACCCGTATAGCTGTTCATAAGACGGTTGTGGTTGCCGTGCGTCACGCCTTTATATTTAAATTTATTGGTTGCGAAATAACGGTATTCGTTCGGAAAATTGCGAACCAAGGCTTGTGACAATCGTGCCATATCACGCGCTGTTGAAACCTGCGCGGGGTGGTGCAAACCTGATGCGTTTTTAAATGTTGTGCTGTGCATGCCCAAACGGCGCGCCATAATAGTCATGTCGCGCGCAAAAGCGCTTTCCGAACCTGAAATTGCCTCGCCCATTGCGGCGGCAACATCATTTGCCGATTTCGTCACCAGCGCCAGTATCGCGTCTTCCATGCGGATGCTGTCGCCAGGCTTGATATACAGTTTTGACGGCACCATTGATGCGGCATGCTTGGACATACGAATGCGGGAATTCTTCGTGAAGCGGCCCTTTTGCATGGCATCAAACGCCATATAAAGGGTCATCATTTTTGTCATGGAGGCGGGATGCAGCTTTTTATCGGCATAACGTTCGCGCAAAACCATACCGGTATTGGCATCAATTACAATCGAGGCATATTTGTTGTTCGCCTGTGCGGGCTGTGGCATACACAGTGCCAAAGCAAGAATAAAGATACTGAAAAAACCAGTAAGATATTTGCGCATTTAAATTGTAACCCCGTCGCCTTATTATCCCTGTAGCAGAATTCGAAATGCAAAAAACCTGCCATTTAATCAAATTATAACCTATATCCGGTAAACAATCCAGAAACCTTATCTAAAATTGTATATATTTGGATATATAGCCCTGTACCAACGATATGGTGATTGGGTTGGGAAAAGTCAAACTTTCAAATGGGTAAGGTGGGAACCAGAGCGGCGCAAGCTCTTCTTGGGAGCCATAAAGCTGAAAATTCTTTTTAAAGCTGGTGGCTGCGGCGTATTGATGCGGGAACGGGCCTGATCAAAGTCAAAACCTGTGATTGCCGAGGCTGGAAAATGGTCTTCAGCCCATTTCAAATAGGCGCGGACAGCCTCTTTAACCTCATAGAACTGGCTTTTAGCGCCGCGCTCGGCTATTTTCTTTATCGTTTCTATATCCGAGAGATTTCCCTGTTTTCTGGCTTTCGAGACAATTTTTGAAAAATTACGTTCAAATACTTTGTTCATGCGCGCGTTGTGATAGTGCTTTTTAGCGATTTTTAGGCTTAATTCCCGGGTTTCTTTTAAAGTAAGACCTTTTAATTCATCGTTTTTGTTCATCTCTTTGATTTGTCGCAAGGCAGGAACCGTATGGTGCCCATGGTCGTTGTGCAAAACCAGGTTTATATAACGCCATTCTATAACAGATTGAACGAAGCCTTTATAATTATCAAATCGCTGGCAGTTACGTATTACGCCATATAAGTCGGCCGTATTTTCACTTATGACCGTTGCGATACAGTCAAGGTCATGGGGATCCCGCGGCGGAAGATCTTCATTTGTTATGATGTGTCCAATTTCGTGGTCAATTTCAAATTGGTTCCACATATACATCCATAAACCAGGATCCACACCTTCAGGGGGGCGGATATCTTCAGGTTTAAAATCTTCAAAAATCGAAAAATCGGAAAGATCGCCTCGAGCCGGCCACCGCGGCACAACAGAGGGCTTTTGTGAACCACCGTCCAACGCGCGTGTGTAAACACAGGCATTTTTCACGTAGTAATTTGTGTGGACGAAGGGAATTTCAAAACCTTTATCTACGCAAAATAGGATAAAGGCATTTTTGGCAGCCTCGTGATGTTCTTCGCCAAGGTTAATACCGTTAAAACCATTAGGATCTTTTATAATATGCTGACCGGGGTTTGGGGCGACAAAAACGTGATCACGATATCCCGGCCAGTCATTGAAAAATTCTTCAATGGCAGCGTCGAAATCGAATTTATAGTCTTTTATACTCAAAACGGTTTCTCCCTCACTTGACAAAATACAGGAAAAAGCTTAAGTTTTCATAAACTCAAGACACTATAAAACGGCATTTGAAAAATCTGCTGATTTTTGCGATAATAAAAATATGGGGAATAAAATGATTGAGCAAAAAGATCATTATAAAAATATAAACGTGACCATGATGTCCGATGACCGTGAAGAACGCGGCGCACCGGGCGTGGGCGTTTTAACCCGTACCAAGCCGAAACCCAAAAAACCGTCAATGTACAAAGTCCTGCTGATGAATGATGATTTCACGCCGATGGACTTTGTTGTTCATGTTTTAGAAAGGTTTTTCGGTAAGAATAAACAAGAGGCTACAGAAATTATGATGAGTGTTCATCGTAAGGGAGTCGGGCTCTGCGGCGTTTATACTTACGAAGTTGCAGAGACCAAAGTCTCTCAGGTTCTGGATTGTGCGCGTCAGAATGAACATCCGCTACAATGCACTCTTGAAAAAGAGTGATTTTGACTCCACATTAGAACTTGGTCATTATTGACGAACTGGGGTTAATATGCTGTCACGCACACTTGAAAAAACACTTCATAATGCTCTTGCCTTGGCGAACGAGCGCAGCCACGAATTTGCCACATTGGAACATCTGCTGATTGCCCTGACCGAGGATTCAGATGCGGTTGCGGTCATGCGCGCCTGTGGTGTCGATCTTGACGTTCTGCGGGACGAGCTTTTGAATTATATTGATAACGAGCTTTCAAATCTGGTTCATTCCGAATTTGACGAGGCTAAACCGACATCAAGCTTTCAACGCGTATTGCAGCGCGCAGCCATTCACGTGCAGTCTTCTGGACGTGAAGAGGTTACGGGCGCTAATGTTCTGGTCGCTTTATTTTCGGAACGTGAAAGCCATGCCGTTTATTTCCTGGCCGAGCAGGATATGACCCGCTTTGATGCGGTCAATTACATCTCGCATGGCATTGCCAAGGTGCCCGGTATGTCAGATATGCAGCCGCCTGTCGGTGCCGATGAAGCAGATGGCGAGCGCACGGTCAAGCAAGGTAAAGAGGCGATTAATGCCTATTGCGTGAATTTAAACCAGCGCGCGATTGACGGGCGCATTGATCCATTGATCGGGCGTGCTGACGAGGTCGAGCGCACTATACAGGTTTTATGCCGCCGTACAAAAAACAACCCGTTATATGTTGGCGATCCGGGCGTCGGTAAAACGGCGATTGCAGAGGGGTTGGCACGGCGCATTGTTTTCGGTGAAGTGCCGAATGTTCTGATGAAATCAACGATATATGCGCTTGATATGGGGGCATTGCTGGCAGGAACACGCTATCGCGGTGATTTTGAAGAGCGTTTAAAAGCTGTTTTAAAAGAACTGGAGCAAATCGAAGATTCTGTCCTGTTCATCGATGAAATTCATACGGTTATCGGTGCGGGTGCGACATCGGGCGGGTCGATGGATGCATCAAACCTGTTGAAACCTGCACTGGCGCGCGGGGATATTCGTTGTATCGGTTCGACCACGTATAAAGAATATAGAAACCATTTCGAAAAAGACCGTGCCTTGGTCCGCCGTTTCCAAAAAATTGATGTGAACGAGCCATCAATTGAAGATACGGTTAAAATTCTTCAGGGTCTTAAAGAATATTACGAAGAGCACCATGGTGTGCATTACACACATGATGCGATCCGCGGCGCGGTGGAACTATCCGCACGCTATATCGGGGACCGCAAACTGCCGGACAAAGCGATTGACGTGATTGACGAGGCCGGGGCCGCGCAAAATCTGGTGTCCGAAGATAAACGTAAAGAGCAAATTGATTTGCCCGATATCGAACATATCGTATCGAAAATCGCGCGTATCCCGCCGAAAACTATCAGCAAGGATGATGCGGCGGCGCTGAAAACGCTGGAGCGCGATTTGAAAACTATGGTCTTTGGGCAGAACGAAGCAATCGCCGAACTGTCGGCCGCGATTAAACTGGCGCGCGCCGGTTTGCGCGAAATGGATAAACCGATTGGCTGCTATCTGTTCAGCGGGCCGACAGGGGTGGGTAAAACCGAGGTTGCAAAACAATTGTCCCTGACGATGGGCGTCGAATTAAAGCGTTTCGATATGTCCGAATATATGGAACGACATGCGGTGTCCCGCCTGATCGGGGCGCCCCCGGGTTACGTTGGATATGATCAGGGTGGGTTGTTGACGGATTCCGTTGATCAAAACCCTCATTGTGTGGTGCTTTTGGATGAAATTGAAAAGGCGCATCCCGATATCTTCAATATCTTATTACAGGTCATGGATCATGGTAAGCTGACGGATAATAACGGCAAGATCATTGATTTCAGAAATGTCATTTTGATCATGACGACCAACGCGGGTGCGGCCGAAATGGCAAAACCGCCCGTCGGGTTCGAGGCGCATGCCCGCACTGACGAAGATACCGAGGCGATTAAAAAGCTGTTTACACCTGAATTCAGAAACCGTCTGGATGCGATTGTGCCGTTCCAAAGTCTATCGTCCGATACGATCGGCAAGGTTGTTGATAAATTTGTCATGCAGCTTGAGGCGCAACTGGAAGACCGCGGCGTGACAATTACGCTGACGGATGATGCGCGTAAATGGATTGGTGAAAAAGGCTATGACGAGGCTATGGGCGCCCGCCCACTGGCGCGCGTCATTCAGGAACATCTGAAAAAACCGCTGTCCGAAGAACTTCTGTTCGGTCGTTTGACTAAGGGTGGCAACGTCAAGGTCGGCCTGAAGGATGATAAATTGACATTTACCTATCCGAAACCCAAAGCAAAACCATCCGGTAAAAAGAAACCGAAAAAAGAAACGGTTTAATTCGTGATTGAAGATCTCACGGTTTTTCAGTGGGGCTTGTTAATATGCACCCCTCTTTTTGCTTATACTATCAAGGGGGTAACAGGTTTTGGGCCAGCATTATTGATAATGCCAGCATTTTCCGTTGTTTTCTCACCTTATTTGGCACTTGGGTATTCAGCTGTTATGGATGGTCTTGTCGGTGCTTACATGATGTATGCATCATCTATATCAAGGTCAGATATTGAAAAGTCAGGACATATTTTATTTTATGCGGTTTTGGGTGCGGGGCTTGGCGGTATTATTTTGACGAGCATAAGTCAAAATACAGTTTTAGTCGTTGTCGCCTTGCTGACACTGATCTTCGGATTCTACTATTTATTTGAGAACTCCTTAAAATCAAAAAAAATAATATTAAAACTTCCGTTGCCGGTGGGCAGCGTTATTGGGGGAATTGCAGGCGTAGTCTCTGGCATTAGTGGTCCGCCGATAATTGTGGCTTTGACCGGGCATGCTGATAAAACGTCCTTTAGAAATATTCTTGTTACGGTGTTTTTATGTATGAGCATACTTAAGATAGGAATTTATATTTATACAGGGGTGTTTTCTGCCCAAATATTGCCTTTGGTGCTTTTGACTTTCCCAAGTGTCGCGGCCGGATTATGGTGTGGTTATAAGATACATGGGCGTGTGTCAGAAGTTGCTTTTTTTAAATGTGTGATGCTCATTCTTATTTTAGCGGCTTTGATATCTATTATAAAAGCAACAGGCATGATATAATTTGACATAATTAAACAATCGTGATATTCTTTCTGATGATTTTTAATAGAATATCAGGATAGATAGCATGCTGAAAAAGAAACAATCCAAAAAAGGGCCTCAGGAAGAACAGACACCTGAAACAGAACAAAAGCTTAAGAAAATTTTGTTCAAGCCTGCAGATTATAATCAAAATGTTCCTTATGTATTAAATGCAGCGGGCAATCCTGTTCAAACCAGAGCAGCTGTCGTCAGACCAGGAACAATCAGCATGGAATCAGCATCTGTGCGTATCGATAAAGATTTGAAAGGAGCATACGTTCCTGAAAATCCGGAAGATTACAGATTGATTGAGCTCAGCATAAATGGTTTTCGTGTCACGGCCTGCCCGGGCATTGATCACAAACTGGTTTTTCCCTTTTCCAAAGCGGAGACTGAAAAGCTGATTGCTGATTTTATTGCAGATGAGGAAAAAAACGTTCTGGACACAAGCGATGATTGGGACAGTGAAGACACAAAAGCACAAATCAAATCTGCAATGGATGGTTTGAAATTTGCATTAACAGCCCATACCGAGAACCGTGATAACCGCAATGCTGAAATTGAAGCTGCTGTCGAAGAATTTAAGGCCGCCAAAGCGGAGCTTTTGGCAAATACAGGGCCAACCAAGGCTTTGCTGATTGAGCAGGGCCTGACGGTCGTCAGCGGCGAGCCGGTTGAGGAAACGGCGCTCAAGCTTGTATTGCTAAAAAAACATCTGAAAAAATAAGCTTATAACTTTAACGCTTTAAAGGCCGCTTTACAGAGCGGCTAAGCTTTTGCATTTTTTGTATTTTCAAAGGGGTTGATATATTCACGCTTTGATATTTTGGCAGAATTTGCGGGATGATTGACAGAGCTTCATCCTCGCGCCCACCCCAGATTACACTGTCAAAAGCGGTCATCAATTGGCCGTGCGCTGCTAGATAATCAATAAAGCGATAGCCATTGTCAGATTTCTTTAAAAGGACATCTGCATTTAAATAAATTTCCGAAGATTGTTCTGACACTTTTTTAAATATTTCCGTTAATTCCGGTGATAGCTGATCTGTTTCAGACTGCAGTTTTTTTTCCAGTTTGGCGTATAAAAGGTCAATATATTTAACGTTTTCAGGCTCAGGAAATTTTTTCATTTGCTCCAGGAACAAAAAATCATTTGCTGTTAAATCGAGGCCGTTCGAAAACATAAAGTCTATCCCGCCGTTAACTTGTTGCTCCGAGGCTTTGTCAGCAATCAGATCACTCAGAATTGTAAACATGCAAGCAAAGGGAAAGCTTCTGCCGCCCATTTCCTTGGAACAGATTAAATTCATGTTGGCTCCATTTTCCAATAGGATCTTGGCCTGTGAATATTTCCTTTTTGCGATTAAATTATGCAAAGCGCGCTGGTTGACGGATGTGACATCAGCGCCATTTTCAACCATAAAAGCTATTTTTTCCGTGCCGGGGTTATTCTCAACTATATAATGCGTAAAAAGATTATATGTGCCAAAGCCGCTTTTATGATCGTAAATTGAACTTTCATCATTCAGGGATAATCCAGCCTGTATGAAAATTTTAGCAACATCATAGCGCATACTGTCTATCAGCTTGAACAGCGCGCGGTGCCCATTCGGGCAATTGTAATCCAATTCGCATTCCAGCAGTAAAAACCGAAAGGCTTTTAACTGGATATCAATACTGTATCCTTCATCGGATAATTTTTGCAGAATTTGGCATTCACCCCATGACGGGTCGAAACCTGCTTTGACGGCTTCGCGTGACTTTTCGATTTCACCAGCTCTGATATTCTGGCTGAAATGTTCTTTCCATTTTTCCATTGTAAAATATTAACATAACAATAGATTGTTTCCAAGGGAAAAGGGCGATTTAGCGCTTTAAAACCGGCTTTTTACGTTGCGACTTTTGCTGCAGGGTGATTTGGGTTTTAAGGGCGGCTTCCAGATTTTTATCTCTGTATTTCGGCAGGCAATTTTTTAATACGTTTATTGCTTTACCTTCACGACCTGACCAGAATATAGGGTCAAACGCCTCCCATAATTGCCCTTGCACACACAGATAATCCAAAAGGCTGTACCCGTCTTTGTCTTGCGCCATTAAAAGATCAGCAGCGGTCATTTTGCCATTATCGGATTTATTAATAGCATTAAAAGCATCACGTAAATCGTTTTGAGATGTAATTTTGCTGAAATCAGGCATGGGGCGCGGGTTTGCAGTCAGTTTTTCGTTGATCTTACTATAGAAATAATCTTCCAGCTCGGGCGATAGATTATCAGAGCTGCGCAATTGATCGCGAATAAAACTATCAGTCTTGACGGTCATCCCGTTTAACATCATGAACTGGATCGTGTCGTTTAAATCATCCTCTATAATTTTGTTCGAGGCGCGCTGCTGGTATAATCCGCCCAGAATTTCTTTCGCGAATTCCCCATCTTGCGCGTTAAGACGGGCGCCCTGTTTCAATAAACGGTGGGCGGTGCCAAGGTCGCGCCTAAGAAGGGCCTTTTTAAGGGACGATTGCGTATATTCGCTGATATCAGCGCCATGCGTAACCAGAAAATTTACAATCGAACTTTCCTGCGCGTGTTTATCCATGATGATGGCGGCAAGCGTCTTTTTTTTCGTGGCAGAAGGTGACAGGTTCAAATCATTTAGGTCGCTACCACTATCCAGCAAAACTTTAATCGCCTTGAAACGTTTGGCACGGGTCAGATCAAGAATGATTGTGTGACGGGTTTCTTGCATAACCTTCAGGTCGCATTTTTCAATCAGGAATTTTAAAACCTCTACCTGTTCGCTTTCGCCGACTTTGCGTGTGCTATATTCAGCAAAAAGCCCGTGGCCGTATTTATCAATAGCCCCGTTCTTGTTATCCATATTTTTGATTTTGGCAAGGTCTTGCGCCAGAACGGCGTCTTTGAACCTTTGAATAGGGGGCCTTTTTTTATCTTCGCGCGGCGGGGCCTTTTTGGGTTTCTCGGCGGCTCTTTCTTTTACACGTTCACGGTTCTCCTGCAACCTTTCTTGCAAGGGTTTTCTATTACCGCTTTTGTTCGATTCTTCTATGCTGGCCATGTCTTTTCTTTCATTGGAATATTAGCACTGCCCCCCCTCTTTTTAAAGCCTTTTTCATATTTTATTAATATCTTTCGGCTATTCTTAAGGGGACAACAACAAAAACCATTTTTAGTGGGGGGAATTAGGGATGATTGACAGAGCTGAAAGCCTTGAGAGAACAGGGGAAAAACAGATTTGTCCACCGACAGGTAAATCCAAAAAAAGACGTGGCTTTTTTAACGCGATTGCAAACCGTCTTGCTTCTGCCCGATTAGGTGATCTTTTGGTCGACAGTGGCCTTATCAGCCGCGACCAGCTGGACCAAGCCCTTTCTATCCAAAGACAAGAACAGAAAAAACTGGGTCAGGTTCTGGTCGAAATCGGTGCGATTTCAACAGTTGCCCTGTATCGCAAGCTGGCGGAACAATGGACGATTAAAACGACCGCTGCCGGTTTAACCATGCTGGTCAGTATGGGGTCAATGGCGCCGCGTACGGCGTCGGCTCAGGGTTTTGAAAGCGCGAATGTGTCTTTCTCGGCATCAGCGACAACAACGAAAGATTATGCGCTTGATAACATCAGCTTTCCGGCAATGTTTGGTGCGCCTGAAGTCAAATCAAGCGATATCTCGGGTTTTAAAAACTGGACCGGTGTTCTGGCACGTTTTCAGCGCGATATGGCGAACCCGAACGGTAATTTGCAATTGGCTCAGCTGCAAAGCAAGTTGTCTAAATATAAGAATATGTCTTTAAAAGATAAGGTTGTCGGGGTGAATACATTGTTGAATGCGCGCCCCTATGTTGAAGATACCCGTAATTACGGCAAAACAGATTATTGGGCGACACCGGTTGAATTTATGCAGCGCGGTGGTGACTGTGAAGATTACGCAATTGCAAAATACGCATCACTGCGGGCGCTGGGCGTTCCGGCCGAACAGATGCGCGTTGCCATTGTCTACGATAAAAAGATGAGACTGCACCACGCCATTCTGATTGTTTACGATACAAACAACAGAGCGTATGTTCTGGATAATCAGGAACGTGCGGTAAAGGATCTGGCCAGTGTGAATCGTTACAAGCCGATTTACTCGATTAACCAGAAAAACTGGTGGCTGCACAAAAAAGTGTAGGCTGCTGCGACAAACACACGACTTGGAAAAGCGCCGTATTCTGCGGCGCTTTTTCTATTAGAATATACCGAAACGTTTACCCTTTTTCTTTTCTTTCTTTTTGCTTTTCTTTTTAGCGGTGGCCTCGGGTTCTGGCGCCGGTGTATCTTCTTCCGCGATAGGCGCAGGGCTGTCCTGAATTTTCTGCATTTGTTGAGTAATGTCTTGCAGTCTGTTTGTATCTTGTTGGGTCAGCTTATACGGCGATCCCATAAAGTTTTTACCTTGTAAGCCCAGCGAAAATTTCTTGTTGAATTCTTCCAGCATTGAATATGAAGGCTGCGTGGGCATCATATAAAAAGTTGTGTTTACAGGCGGAAATTTATCAAGTCTAAGGTAGTTTTCACCGCCGGGCATGAAGCCGTCAGACCCGATATAGGAAAAGTCGGCTGCGCCGATCGTATCAAATCGCGGCATTTCAGTCGGCAGTGGGCCGGCAAAAGGTTTAATAACGCGTTGGATTTCACCTCTTAGGGCTTTATCCACAAAGGGCTCTGTGCGTGCCAGAAAACTCTTTGTAAAGTCTTCTTCGATTTTACTGACCGGGCCCATATAGGTTTCAAAATAAGCATCAAAGGCCGCGCGACGTAACTTAACAAAGCTGACGCTGTCCGAATAGCGCGTAATCATACCGATGCGGTGCATCATAGGGCTCAGCTTTTCATTTTGCATCATCGCCTGTAAAACACGACCATCGCCGGTGCTCACCAGATAATCATGCGTCATGGCGGCTGCAAAGCTGAAGGTGTCGGCATCCAGAAAACGCTGCATCATCATGTGTGACAGTGGTGATCTGTTTGGGGCCTCGCTGTTGGCAACTTTGTCATGCCAGGCGCGGCGCATGGCCTCGAAAAAGCCGATCATAATAAATTCGTCGGGCGCGCGCGGGTCCAGATAAATCGTACCGCCTTTGGCCTTGTTCTTTTTCAGATCGTGAAGACCGTGGCCTATATAGTGCGCAGGCGTATTTACATCAGGGCTGAATTTTACTTCAATTTCCAGCACACGCAGCCACTCAAACAGCTTCTGCCCGCGCTCGGTTTTGCATATGCGTTCTTTGATCGCATTAAATTTACGCTGTTCGGTGGAAATTTGTTGTGCTTTCTCGGCCATGGGAATCCTTTCGACTCTTGAATATTTATCGAAAAGATTAACGGGTGGATGTGGTTATGTCAAGGATATTATGGAATCCACGCGATGCGCAGGACATTGGTGCTGCCGCGTGTACCGAATGGCACACCAGCTGTGATAACAATGCGCTGGTTTTTTTCTGCCAATCCTTCTGATTCTGCAATAGCCGTCGCCTTTGTGACCATTTCATCAAAATCGTGAATATCTGATGTATGAACAGCATGAACGCCATAGGACAGGGCCATGCGCCGTGCCACGGGCAGGCTTTCTGTCAGGCATAAAATGGGCACACTTGGGCGCTCGCGCGCGGTGCGCAATGTCGTGGAACCTGATGTCGTGAAGTTCACAATCGCAGCCGCCCGTATAGTTTGCGACACCGTATGTGCGGCAGCGGTAATGGCATCCGCCGCATTCTGATCGGGGTCTGGATGTTCGGCATCCATTATTTTGCGATAAAGGTCATCGGCTTCAACATCGCAGGCAATTTTGCGCATCATCGCTACGGCATCGACCGGATAATCGCCGGCCGCGGTTTCGGCTGATAACATGACAGCATCGGTTCCATCATAAATGGCGGTCGCGACGTCCGATGCCTCGGCACGTGTCGGCGTTGGCGATAACACCATTGATTCCAGCATCTGTGTTGCGATGATAATCGGGCGGCCCGACTCACGTGCCAGACGCACAGCGCGTTTTTGAATAGCGGGCACTTTTTGCGCCGGAATTTCAACACCCAGATCGCCACGTGCCAGCATAACGGCATCGGACAAATCGATGATTTCTTTTAGATATTTAACAGCAGATGGTTTTTCAATCTTGCTGATCAGTGATGCGCGTCCGTTAATCAGTTTACGTGCTTCGGCAATATCGGCGGGGGTCTGTACAAATGACAGGGCAATCCAGTCGATTCCCATTTCAATCGCACTTTCCAGATCGGCGCGGTCTTTTGGGGTCAGTGGTGACGATCGTAAAATCGTATCAGGCAGATTAACGCCTTTGCGGTTTGACAAGCATTTTCCAGCCTTAACGACTGTTTCGATTTTATCACTTGTGACGCGGGTGATTTCCAAATGGACTTTGCCATCATCCAGTAACAGCATTTCACCCACGGATACAGCATCGAAGACTTCGGGGTGGGGCAAACGCACGCGCGTTTCATCGCCCGGTTGATCAATCTGATCGAGTGTAAAGTTTTGCCCGTCTTCCAGGTCGACTTTTTCGTTATCAAACGTACCGATGCGAATTTTAGGGCCCTGCAAATCAGCAAAAACACCAATGGCATGGCCGAATTCTTCCTCGATCTGGCGGATAATACCAAGGCGTGCTTTGTGGTCCTCGGCCTTGCCGTGGCTGAAATTCATACGAAAGACGTCGGCCCCTTCTTCGAACAGGGTCTTAATGGTTTCGTAACTGCTGGAGGCGGGCCCCAAAGTCGCTACAATTTTTGTCTGCCGGAACCGGCGAAACGGTTTTTGATCGGGCATGAATGCTCCTTGCTCTATGATCATCATTATAATTCCATAGATTTAAAGAAACTTAAACGATGAATTTATTTGACATAACAAATTAATATATGTTATCTTATCCTGACTTTGAAAGGAACACCGAATGACCACTTTATATTCATCCGAAAGACGCCGCATAGCTTTTGCGGTTCTTGAGGAAATAAGGCCAGACCTCAATGCTATTAAAAGTGGGCAGAGCAATGAACTTCGAAAGCTTTTTGCGGAATTAACGTCGCATATTGATCGCCGTTTGGATGATATCGAACTAGCCGTGCTGGAACCGAACAGTGAGGTCGCTGATAAACTACGCCAAAAGCATGGGATTAAGCTGCCTAAAAAGCTGGAAGGCAGAAGCTTATAAAAAAAGCCGGCCTTTTCAGACCGGCTTTCATCCTTTATCCAGAAAAATTATTTCGCTTTGGCTTGCTGTAATGATTTGCGTGCAGCGATAACATTTTTCTGCGGGTCTTTCTGTGCGAATTCATCGACCAAATAGGCCTGCCAGCGCAGATCACGCGCTTCGCGAATACGTTCGGCTTGCTTCTTGGTGATGATTCTCTTTCTGACCGCGATATCGATACCGTTATCGTTCGACGCATCTTCTTTGGTCATTTTGCCTTCTTTTGCCGCTTTTTTCAGACGGTCTTCCAAAGGTTTAACCTCGGCGCTTTTGTTAAAGGCTGTTTCCAGCAGGCCAATCGGCTCGCTGACATCATTCGTCCAATAGATATTATTGATCAGGCGGTTACGTGCAGGGCCCGGAACAGTAACGGCTTTGGTAACTTTATGATCCATTTTATCATTCGGCATTGCGTTTCTGTATCGTCCGCTGAACGGCAGGGCTGCCGCAGGTGTTACGATTGTGCGCAGCAGGCCACGCATCAATGGGCCACCGCCAAAGTTTTCAAGCGTATCTTTCATCGCTTTTTCCGCTTCATGCAGGTGTTCCTGTACGGCGCGTTCAACGATTGGCAAGTCTTCTTTAGGCGATCCGTCTTTTTCGAACTTCCACAGCGCCATCGATGCCATCGCAACATGGCTTTCGATATCGCCAAGGCGGGCGGATACGCGCTCCATAATCTTCAGCTTGCCGCCATAGGTCAAAAGCGCAAAGTTCGACAGAACGCTAAAGTTCGACGACATGCGGTTCAGCTTTTGGTAATAGCGTTTTACTTTACGGTTTTTAACAGGGCTGCGCGTAAAGCGGCCGTCTGTAAAGCCCATGACAAAACTTTTGATAACGTTACCGGCAGCATTCATCACATGTTTTGTCACGTGCTTAATAATACCCCAGGCATTATTGTCAGCCGCAGCCTCCATATGGTTTTTCAGGTGCGGGTGTGACATCACAAGCGCCTGACCGAAAATTAGCATATTGCGGGTCATCGGGTTTGATCCTTCGACTGTAATCGCAACCGGCATCCCTTTGTAGCCTTCGTGCATCAGGTTACGCGGGCCTGTCTGAACCGCATTACCAGCCAGAATATCGCTGCCGTCATTCATGTTTTTGCGCAGACCTTCTGTCAGGTGATATTTGGATATCGCAGATAATACAGTCGGTTTTTCACCGCGATCAACCATCAGGGCCGTCGCTTTACCCGTTGCGTCCATTGAATATGTGCGGCTGCTCATGCGTGCCAGCAACTCTTCGATCCCTTGAAAATTCGCAACAGCTGTATTGAACTGATAACGAATGCTGGAATAGGCAGATGCCAGACCGATCGCCAGTTTTGAACCGGCACTGGATTGTGATGGCAGGGAAATACAGCGACCAACGCCGAGGCACTCCATCACCATTTTCCAGCCTTGACCGACACCTTCGGTGCCGCCGATGACATTTTCTTCGATCGGCAGGATCACATCGCGGCCGACAATCGGACCATTCATAAACGGCAGGCCACATGGTGCGTGGCGTTTGCCGACTTCAACGCCTTCGGTATCGCGTGGTACCAGAACGGCTGTAATGCCCAGATCAACCTTGTCACCCAGCAGACCATCAGGGTCTTTGACTTTAACAGTAATACCCGCCAGATCCGATACAGGGGCAAGGGTAATGTAACGCTTGCTCCAGTTCATTTTCAGCGACAATTTGCCTGTTTTCTTGTCTTTAATAACGATTGCTTCGTCCTGCATACTACCCGCGGCATCCGATCCATTTGCAACGCCTGTCAGCGCGAAACATGGAATCGCTTCACCGCTTGCCAGTTTCGGCAGATATTTTTCTTTCTGCTCGGGCGTGCCGTATTCGTGGATCAGTTCAGCCGGACCCAGCGAGTTTGGAACCATAACGGTTACACCGGCAGATACGTTTCGGCTGGAAATTTTCTCGACAATTGCGCGGTGTGCCAATGTTGAAAAACCAAGGCCGCCGTCTTTTTTCTCGACTTCAATACCGAAAAAGCCCTTTTCCATCATAAATGCCCAGACGTTTTCAGGCAGATCGCCCATATCTTCTTCGGATGTGGCGCTGTTTGAAATCGACCAGTTATCCAGCATTTCGCACAGTTCCTGAACCGGACCGTCGACAAAGGCTTGTTCTTCCTTGGTCAGGACAGGGGCGGGCAGGTCCATCAGGCTTTTCCAATCGGGCTTACCTGCGAAAATACCGCCTTCGAAACCGCGTGTTCCGGCATTCAGTGCTTCGCGGTCCGCATCACGCAGCGGTGGCAGCATTTTTGAATAAAGATTTACAATCGTGTCATTGGTTTTTTGTTTAACGCTGGATGTCGCATTCGAAATACCGCGTCCGACCGCCGTTGCGCCGCGCACAGGTGCTGTTACGATTTTCTTTATCATAGATTTCTCTCCCTATATGATATGGCGCCCAAACGCCGTCTAAAATATCAATGTAATGATTCCCCGCATGCTAGCGAATTTTTGGTCTCAATTCAAGAGAGGATATGAAAAGGGAAAACTTAGAACCGCACCAAAATTGCTGTCGCATCATCCGACTTTTTAAAGCGCGGGTATTTCAAAAGGCTGCTGTCGTCCTCTTCAATTTGGCGCAGTTCTTTTAATAACGGGCCGAGGCCTTTTTCCTTTGCGGCATCAAGAAATGATCGATCATTATAAGCGCCGTAACTTTCAACCAAGGCATAAAAACCATCGGTCATCATCAGGGCATAGCCGCCGGCAGCGGGTGTGAAATGCTCAATACGGATTTTATCTTCCAGCCCGCGTGTCGGGGCGAAGACATCATAACCGCCATCGGCATTTGCAAGCTTGCGGTTATTCTGCAAATGCGGGATCAAATGCGCACGCGCTTCATCCGGGCTGCGGCCATCTTTTATGGTCTCGACCATTTTGATTTTGGTCTTGGCGTCAATTTGACCATGCGTCGCACAGGGGGGCATCGTTTGAAGGCCTTGCTCGGTTTCAATGATCATAGAACAATCACTCAGCGCCCCACATGTTACAGATGCACCGTCATAACGAATAATCAGGCTGGCAGCCATTGGCAGTTCGTATGGCGCGGCAGGGGCGCGGCGTTTTTGTGTTTCAAATGCGTCTTCGCAGTCCGCCAATACGGCGCCATATAATGCAGACATATCCGTGATATTTTCAGCATGGTCCATAAGGCTGGCGTTTGCAGCCTCGACCAGCCAGCGGGGGTCCGTTTGACCATAAGGGGCCACCAGTTGATCTTTCGACAATCCGGTCGCGCCATCGAATATCCAGACTGTATTGGTTTTATAACCGCATATATCTTCGTTATTTTTATGCGGCATGCCCTGGTCGGTAATTTTTTCAATAATGTTCATATTTTGTTCTGTCAGAATCAATTCGATCTATGTTATTATAGAAGCATACGAACAAAATGTAACAGGGGATATTTGCCAAAGGGGAATTTGGCAACGCAAAGCTTTGCCGGGTGCTTTTTATCCTCAAAAAGAGTGTAACAAGGAAAAAAACAAAAAAATGAAAAGTTTTTTGAATTTTTGTAACCAAGGAGCCGTCGGATTTTGCGAGTCCGTCAAGGCTTTTTTTGCCCAAAAATCAAAATTTATTTTTCCAACGGCTATAGACAAACATACTATATCTAGTATGCTTATAGGTATGAGTTCACAAGATGCTGTGGTTTCTCACAGTTTCCCAAGAATATCCAGGTCTGCTTTCGCAGGCGAAAATCATAGAAGCAAAGTGTAACCAAATGCCACAAGGGGAGAGTCCAAATATGTTTGATGTCGTTCAAATCGCTCAGGGTCAGAAATTAAGAATTGATAACGCACGTGATGAGAACTTAACAGAATTTGGTAAAGCCACGCTGACAGATCGCTATCTGATGCCGGGTGAAACATTCCAGGATTTGTTCGCGCGCGTTTCATCATATTATGGTGATAATGATGCCCACGCCCAGCGCCTTTATGATTACATGTCAAAACTATGGTTCATGCCGTCAACGCCTGTTTTGTCAAACGGTGGTACGGACCGCGGCTTGCCGATTTCATGCTTTTTGAACGAATGTGAAGACAGTTTGAACGGTATCGTTGATCTTTGGACCGAAAACGTCTGGCTTGCTGCGCGCGGCGGCGGGATCGGGTCCTATTGGGGTAACCTGCGTTCAATCGGCGAACAGGTTCGCGGTAACGGTAAAACATCAGGTATTATTCCTTTTATTCGCGTGATGGATTCATTGACGCTGGCGATCTCTCAAGGATCATTGCGCCGTGGATCAGCCGCATGTTATTTGCCGGTTCACCATCCTGAAATTGAAGAATTCGTTGAATTGCGTCGTCCGACAGGTGGCGATCCGAACCGCAAGGCTTTGAACCTGCACCACGGTATTGTTATAACAGATGCCTTTATGCGCGCTGTTGAAAAAGATGACGAATGGGCATTGATTTCACCGCATGACGGCCACGTTGTCGAACGTGTTAAGGCGCGCGATCTTTGGATCCGCATTTTGACAGCCCGCGTTGAAACGGGCGAGCCCTACTTACTGTTCATTGATCACGTTAACCGTGCGGTTCCCGAACACCATAAAATGGCGGGTCTGGATGTTAAGATGTCGAATCTGTGTTCAGAAATCACATTGCCGACAGGTCGTGACCATCACGGTAACAACCGTACGGCGGTTTGCTGCCTGTCTTCGATCAATCTTGAAAAGTTTGACGAGTGGGAAGATCATCCGACATTCGTTGAAGATATTATGCGTTTCCTCGACAACGTTCTGACAGACTTTATCAAAAAAGCGCCTGACAGCATGATGAATGCGAAATATGCCGCGATGCGTGAACGTTCGGTCGGTTTGGGCGCGATGGGTTTCCATTCCTTCCTGCAATCGAAAATGATCCCGTTTGAGAGCGTAATGGCAAAGGTCTGGAACAAACGTATGTTTGAACATATTTCAAGCCGCGCCGACGCCGCATCGAAGTTGTTGGCGAAAGAACGCGGCGCCTGCCCGGATGCGAAAGAATACGGCATGGACGAGCGTTTCTCGAACACCATGGCGATTGCACCGACAGCGTCAATCTCGATCATTTGCGGTGGTACATCGCCGGGTATCGAGCCTGTTGCGGCAAATGCCTATACACACAAAACATTGTCAGGGTCTTTCGGCGTGCGTAACCCGCACCTTGAAAAACTATTGGAAGATAAGGGCATGAATACGGATGAAGTCTGGAGTGATATCTTCACAACAGAGGGGTCTGTTCAGCATCTTGATTTCCTAAGTCAGGAAGAAAAAGATGTCTTTAAAACCGCGTTCGAGCTGGATCAACGCTGGGTGATTGAGCATGCGGCTGACCGCACGCCATTCATATCACAGGCCCAGTCTGTTAACGTTTTCCTGCCGGCTGATGTGCATAAAAAAGATCTGCATGCGGTCCATTGGAAGGCATGGAAGCGCGGCGTGAAGTCGCTGTATTACTGCCGCTCGAAATCGATCCAGCGCGCAGAAAGTAAAAACACAGCCCGTAATGCTGCTGCGGCCGTACAGGAACCGCCAAAGTATGAAGAATGCTTGGCTTGCCAGTAAGGCTTATGATTTAAAGGGAGAGAATGTCCTCAAGTAGCGAAGCGGTAGGACAAAACGACGAAGGAGTAAAATATGTCGGGATTATTAGAAGAACGCCACACATACAAACCATTCAGATACCCATGGGCCTATGATGCATGGCTGACACAACAGCGTGTTCACTGGTTGCCCGAAGAAGTACCGCTGGCTGAAGATGTGCGTGACTGGAAGAAAAAACTGACACCTGCCGAACGCAACCTTGTGACACAAATTTTCCGTTTCTTTACACAGGCGGATGTCGAGGTTAACAACTGCTATATGAAGCATTATATGCAGGTCTTTAAGCCGACCGAAATTCAGATGATGCTGTCCGCATTCTCGAACATCGAAACGGTTCACATTGCGGCCTATTCGCATTTGCTGGATACGATTGGTATGCCGGAAACAGAGTACGAAGCCTTCCTGAAATATCAGGAAATGAAAGACAAATACGATTATATGCAGGGTTTTAATGTTGATTCCAAAGAAGACGTTGCTAAAACTCTTGCCGTATTCGGCGCCTTTACCGAAGGTCTGCAGCTGTTTGCATCATTTGCGATTTTGATGAACTTCCCGCGCTTTAACAAGATGAAGGGCATGGGGCAGATCGTGACATGGTCGGTGCGTGATGAAACATTGCACACATTGTCAGCCATTCGCCTGTTCAATACTTTCATTGACGAAAACCGTGAAATCTGGACGGATAAACTGAAAAATGAAATCTACGAAGCGGCTGATACCATCATCACCCACGAAGATGCCTTTATCGATCTGGCCTTTGAAATGGGCGGGATTGAGGGTCTGGAAGGATCAGAAGTTAAGCAATATATCCGTTATATCGGCGATCGCCGTTTACAGCAACTGGGTCTGGAAGCCAGATACGGCGTTGATAAAAACCCGTTGCCATGGATGGATGAAATGTTAAACGGTGTTGAACATGCCAACTTCTTTGAAAACCGCTCGACCGAATATTCACGTGCGGCAACACAAGGAAGCTGGGAAGATGCCTTTACCGAGGATGTTTTCAACGCCGCTTAATGCTGTTAGATAATTATTTTAAAAACGCTCCTATAGGGGGCGTTTTTTTTATTTCCGATAAATCGCGGCAACGGCGCAGGCAACGAAAAACACGGCGCCTGTGGTTTCGAATGTTTCTTCCATCAGGCGGAAAAATCCGGCATTGGCGAAAACGAAGTCTTTCATGGCAGGGATCAAACGTGCCAGAGAATCAAGCATTTTGGCACCTGCCAACGATCCAATCCCCAGAACAGACAGCAATAATGGCGTGTTGGAAAAACGAATACGTTTTCTGTCTTTATACAGCCGCACCAACAGATAAATCAGCGATGCCAGAAGCAATATAACAACAATCAATCCGCCGATCTTTTCACCCATGGGCGCATCACTTCGGGAATAAAACGTCAGTTTCAGGATACTGTCTTCGGTGAATTCCTTGTGCCAATCCAATTCACGCATCGCGGCCATGGCCATAAGGAATATATAGACCAGCCAGATTTTTGTGCGTTTACGAAACCAAACCAGAACGCCCCCGACCGCTGCTGCTGCAAAAATCCAGCCGTGAAGCTGTTCCAGCGGGCCGGTATCTTCGGCACTGAAGGCCATGCGGGCGGCTTCGTCCATGTAAAAATAGCCGAACGCCAGAAACCCGATCGTCAGTGTCGATAATACAGTTAGAAAAATAATCAGCTTTTTACTCATCGAAACAGCCTACACCATATTCAATGGATTTTTAACTATTTATCTCTATAATTAATCGGGAATGGGGGACTTAATATGAATGCAACTGCTTTTGATTTGAATTCCGCCGCTGTCGGCCGCGCCAGCGGCGATGACGCAGGAACTGTATTGGGCGCTCTGTTGGAGACGCCGGGTATCGGTTTGGTGCATGAATATTCGATGGCACAGACACCCGCACCCGCAGCCCCATCTGCACCCGGTATGGGTGGTAATACAAAATCACGCAGTGCCGCCAAAGGGCAAAAGGCTGAAGCTGTAAAAGCAGCTGATGAAAGTCCCGTGGTACCTGAATACGAAGTTTTCAGAAATGATAATAACGCCGTTGCTTTCTTTATGAACCGCCAGCCTTCTGTTGATACGGCGGGGGACGAGGGGCCATATTTCTTTAGCATTCATGAAGGCAAAAACATCGTCGCCGGATCGGAAAACGGTCAGGTTTTCTTTGCCGATGTAGCTGAAGATGTTGTCGAGGCTGCGATCACGCGCGGTGTATTGCTGATGGTTGAATTCGAAGATCAAAAGCCTATTCGCTGCACGCCTTGTTATTACATGGCCGAATAGAACGGTTTCTTTCGCTCTATTTTCTACTGTAAATTCCATTAATCTGCGCTTCCGTTGCTCATGTAGCTTAACTACATTGCGCTACGGTTCTCGATTAATAAAATTTTCGTGACGATAATAATGCGAAATAATTCCGTTTGGATTTTTCCGAAAAAACACATCATCTAGTAGGTTAATTTCAAAAAACCACAAAATATAGCGTGACAGGTGATTCGCTTTACGGTAGAATCTATGTATAAGCTGATCCGCTCGGGACGTTCTTATCCTGACACAGTTTATGTCTCTAAACGCCAAAACTACAAGGAGGTCCATCCTTGACATTATCGCATATAGAGTTCTTTCCGCGTGCCATAGGCGCCATGATGAGAAAACGCATTCAGGACGGAAATGCAACAAACATTGTCCGCTCAGTATCAGCCTCCCCTTGGGAGGTTTTTTTGTGCGCAGAACATACACGGTGCCTATCGATCCACTACCATTCAACCACCAGAAAAGGAAACCATATCCATGGCTAAAAAATCCAAAGTTGCAAATTACAAACAAAAAGCACCAAAGGCCGAGCGCGTTCACAACATGTTCGAAAACGGCTGGGATCCACTTGGCGACAAGATTCAGCGTGATCAACGCTATATGAAGACCGTCAAGCCACGTAGTGAGGGGCAGGCGAAATTCATGAAAGCCATGAAAGAACATAATATGGTTCTGTCATTGGGCCCTGCGGGTACGGGTAAAACGTACCTCGCGATCAGTGCTGCGGTCGAAGCCTTTGAAAAGGGTGAAGTCGACCGCATTATCCTGTCACGCCCCGCGGTCGAGGCCGGTGAGAATATCGGATATCTGCCGGGTGATCTGCAGGATAAAATGGCACCTTACCTGCGCCCATTATATGATGCCTTGAATGATCGTTTGGGCATGAAAAAGTTGAAACAATTGATCGACAGCGGTGAAATTGAAATCGCACCTGTCGGCTATATGCGCGGACGGACATTGAATAATGCCTTCGTTGTGATTGACGAGGCGCAGAACTGTACCTATTCACAATTGAAAATGATCATGAGCCGCCTGGGCTGGCATTCAACCATGGTTATTACAGGCGATCCGGATCAAAGCGATTTGCTGCAGGGTCTATCGGGCCTGGGCGATATGGCGCGTAAATTAAAACCTGTCAGCGGTATCGCAGTCGAGGAATTAGCCGAGGTTGATATCGTCCGCCATCCATTGGTCGCAGCGTTGCTGGAAGTTGTTTAACAAAAAAGAATAAAAGAAGCGAAGTTTGTTCGGGGGAAAAAGCCGGGTGTTACAGCCCGGCTTTTTTATTTTGAAAACGGTCTGAAAATTGTTTCGGTCTGTTTTTTGTCAAAACCACCTGTTTGTTCAAAAATATTTAATCCATCAAACATTTTGCCGTACTTATCTGTTAACTCAGGTATCAATTCCTGCATGTCTTTGATTTCTTGCGAAATAGTTTCTTTATTTAATCCCTCAATCGGGGTTCCGGTACATATAAGTGCTTTTTTATCATAGTGCTCAAGACGCTTGCCCGCGATTTTATTAAATCCCTTCCGAAATGCGTCCGATTTAGCTTGATCAGATAAATGGGGTTTCATAATTGCTATAAGCAAGTTTCTGTCAAGCTCCCTAGCAATAATGCTTTGAATGCCGTGCGCGACAGCTTCGAATAAACGGACATGTACTATGAAAGCGGCTAGGTTTTCTTTAGAAAAAGACAGTAAACCTATATGATCTTGCCATGCGTGAAAAAGCTCGTGCCCTAAGATTGAGGCCATGGGCTTCTCATGAATATTTAAACCTAATTCTACTTTATATTTACCAGGGTAATAACTTGCGCCTGCTCCAGTTTTCCAGAGGTCTTTATTTACCTGAATGCTAATACCGTGCCCTTCAGCAAAATCAAGCAGACCCTGCCCTGTCGGGGACTTTCCTAAACATTTTTTAATGGCGGGGATATAATCTATATAATCTTTCATGGTTAAGGCCCAGCTTTTTTTATAAAGGAAATGGACGATATCGGCATAATTTTTTTACATCTTCTTTTTCCAGCCCACCCATGTCGTTAATGAAATTACGCCCGTCAGGAAGTTTTCCGTACAAGTTAAAAAGATTTTGCAAGTGTTCGGGCTTTAGATCAAATTCGGATCGTGATGGCTCATAATTGTGTTGGAGGGTGAGAAGACCGCAGTCAACTTGCTCTTCTGGGCGCGTGTCAAAAAGATTATCATATAAAGCAAAACCGCGCAGAGAAAACATTCTTCTGAGTCCTTTTAGGGCGGCATCTTTTTCTGATAAGGCCGTCAAATTCGGGGAAAGACTATCTAGTTCATTTCTTACAATCATATCGACTGCGTGAGCAGAGACTTCAATCACACGCGCATTTCTGAAATAGCCAGCTTTTGCACCTAGGGGTGATTTATAATCGCAATATTCAATAGATACACCGTTCTTGCGGGCCTCTTCCAAAAGGAGTTTGCCTGTGGGGCTTTGTTCGAGCAAGGCCATGGCATCATCAAAATCATTAAACGGGCTTTTCATGTTAATATTATACATAATACAGAAACTCTGTCAATCTTTATCCTTCGAAAAAGGTACCTAGTTTGTTAGTATCCTGTAACAGGGGGGAGCACATAGATGACAGAATACTTTACATCAAAACAGGGGCGCCGTTTGGCGTACAATAAAACCGAAGGTTCAGCCGATTTGCCGGGTGTTATATTCCTGAGCGGGTTTATGTCGGATATGACGGGCAGTAAAGCGACCGCTTTCGAGGAAATCTGCAAAGCCCGCGGGCAATCATACCTACGGTTTGACTACAGCGGACACGGGGAATCTGACGGAGAGTTTGTCGACGGGTCAATCGGTCAATGGGCCGAGGACGCAATGGCGGCATTTGATGAATTAACAAAAGGCCCGCAGGTTCTGGTCGGGTCATCCATGGGGGGCTGGATTTCTTTGTTGGTTGCCCTGCAACGCAAAGACCGCGTAAAAGCCATCGTAGGGATTGCGGCCGCGCCCGATTTTGTAACAGAGGTTTTTGAAAGTGGTTTCAGTGACGAACAAAAGCGCGAGCTGGCCGAAAATGGTCTGACCTATGTACCATCCGGCTATGAACATCCTTATCCGATTTCGCGCGGACTGGTCGAAGACGGTGCACATCAGAAACTGTTGCACACCGATATCGATTTAACCTGTCCGGTCAGATTGGTTCAAGGGACCGAGGATGAAGCCGTTGCCTTTGATAAGCCTGCCCGCATCAAAGCCGCGCTGTTATCAGACGATGTTGAAATTACAATGATCAAAGGCGGAAACCACAGCCTGTCGCGGCCCGAAGATATCGAGGTTATTGATCAGAAGATCAGGGAGATGTCCGGCCTTGCGGCATAGCGCTGCGGCCATTTTTCTGGCTTTTTACTGACCACGTGTCAAGGTTTTCAGGATGCCCGCCGGCCTCTTGCAGTTTTTGAATGGCTGTGTCCATTGCAAGGGTTCCGACCACTTCCAGCATGTCCCAACTGAGGATGTGGTTATAGGCACCATCTGGCATTTCCTGAACGCGCATAACCTTGCCCGCTGCAAAATCAAAATGATCGCGCAGGCGCGTCCCGTTCTCTTCAACCGGGTGGTTGCGATAGATGGCTGTATCACCGTGGGCTTGCCATTCCGCGGTCTCATCAGATGATTTTGAGGGCTGTATTTTGCCAATATTCTTTTCAATATATTGATCAGCTATAGGGATCGGATAGGCGCGCCCACCGTTTTGTTCGTGTTCATATTTGGCAAGGCACAAGATATAAAAAATTTCATCGGATTGCTTAAGAACGTCTTTGTATAGCTCTTCATTTTTGCTATAGGGCGTAAATTTCAGGGCAAGGGTCAAAAGCTCAGGATCTGGGTTTGTCATTGCATAACGAGCTATAATTTCTTCGTTATGTCCTGTTTTCTCGATAATTTCTTTTATCGTGTCCCGCTGTCCTTCCTCGTCTTTTTCCAGATAGGGTAGGATCTTTAAAGGGGTATATTCGGATAACGATTTCAAAAGTGACCATTGTTTATTCTTCGCGCATTCCTGTAGGGCCTGATAGGACCATGCGGACATCCCGCCGCAAAATAAAATTTTCAAATAGATATCATATTCGGATTTATCATGGTGTTTTGTAACCGCGTAACTCGGATCCCATCTGGTAATCAGGCCATAGTCGAATTGGCAGTCAGAAAAATATTTATCCTCGCGCGATTCCATAAGTTTTGCTAGGCGCCAGATTTGGCCTTTCTTAATTGTATGATAGCAGGATTTGAATTTGGTCTTGCTGGATTTTTTTTGTTGTTTATCCCACCATTTCAAATCTTTATCCGTAGGGACGGGAATACCGGGAATATCCCAAACGGGATGTCTCTTCTTTTCTTTGGTGGGGGTTAAATTGTCCGAGCCACCGTCTATGATTGCTTCCCAAATCACATTCATCTCCAAAACTTTCAATTAACATAACATGTGAATAAGGGTGGAGTCAAGTTTTAGTCGTAAGCCGTGGTATAAAATCAGCGTTTCGGAGGCTTGGGGGCGGGCTTTTGTTTTTCGCCTTTTATAAAAGCTGTAATGCGCGGTGCGATGTTTTTTTGGAAACGCGCGCCGACAGCAATACCGTAATGCCCATATTCGGGATGCGTGAATTTGACGCGCTTATTTGCCGGAATGTTCGGGCATAAATCTTGTGCGGCATGGGTTTCACCGGGCGGCGCGATTTGATCATCAGCGCCCTCGATTGTCATCAGCGATGTTGTTTTCAAGGCGCCAAGATCAATTTTCTGGCCGCGGAATGTCAGTGTACCGTTGGCAAGGCTGTGGTCTTTATAGACATGGCGCAGGGTATCAATGAAAAACGCCTCATCCAGGTCCATTGCAGCCAGATAATCTTTGTAAAAACTTTTGAATTCGGCAGAAGAGCCCAGATCTTTTTTAACAAGCGCCCCGTATAACTGTGCCAATCTGTCATGATGCTGGTCGCGCCCGTGGTTCATCAGCGCAATCAATTGTGTAAAGCCGGGATAGACGCGCCGCCCCTGTCCCTTGTACCACATGGGTACGGAATCGGTTATTTGCGTTTTCAGCCAATCATTGGAAACCTTGCGGGCAAAATCATGCAAGGATGTCTTGGAATGACGCGTATCGATCGGCCCGCCGATCAGGGTCATTGATTTCGGCTGTGCTTTGTGACTGGTCTGTGCCATGTAGGCGGAAACGGCAAGCAAGGGAACGGTCGATTGTGATATCCCCATGACGTGGGTATCTGGGCCCATTTTTTCCATCGCCTCGAACAGGCATTCCATATAGCGTTCGAAATCAAAAACCCCTTCAGATAAAGGTACATCGCGCGGGTTTTTCCATTCCAGCATATGAACGTCGTGATCGGGCAGCAGGCCTTCGACGGTTGACCGCAGCAGGCTGGCATAATGTCCTGACATCGGGGCCACGATCATCAGTTTCGGTTTGTGGCCGCCTGAATCTGTTTCAAAGCGCGTCAATTTGTAAAACGGCTGATCCAAAAGGCTGTTTTCTGTCGTATCAGGAATATTAAAAGGTGGCGGCGTATTGTAGCGGCGCGTATTGCTGCGGAACATCTGGCTGGCGGCATCCATCTGCGCGGATAGTAACTTGGCCCCATGGGCGTAATCTTTTGATAGAGAAATCTGTGACTGTGCTTTGAAAAATTCCGATCCCAGTTTCAGGTTAAAGGCGCTCATGGCCCCGAAGGCCTCGAAATTCTTGCGCGCAATATCTGTCAGGGCGTATCGGTTCCAGTACCACATATGTCAGGCAACCAGCTTTCTGTTGCTGTCAACCAGTGCGTCAACAACGCTGGGGTCTGCCAAAGTCGATGTATCGCCCAATTGATCGGCTTCACCTGCTGCGATTTTACGCAGGATACGGCGCATGATTTTGCCCGAACGGGTCTTTGGCAAATCATTCGCCCATTGGATCACATCGGGTTTCGCAATCGGCCCAATCACGTCACGAACGTGATCCACCAGTTGCTTTTGTAATTCTGCATTTGGCGTTTCGCCTGCATTCAATAGCACATAGGCATAAATACCTTGTCCCTTAATATCATGCGGATATCCGACAACGGCGCTTTCTGCGACTTTGGGGTGGGCGTTCAGCGCCTCCTCGATCTCGGCGGTTCCGAAACGGTGGCCTGATACATTAATGACATCGTCAACGCGGCCGGTGATGCGGTAATCCCCATCCGCATCACGGCGCGCTCCATCACCGGTAAAATACTTACCGGGGAATGTCGAGAAATAGGTTTGAACAAAACGGTCATGATCTTTATAGACGCTGCGCATCTGACCGGGCCAGCTATCAAGGATAACCAGATTGCCTTCGGCCTTGGTATCAGAGATGATTTCACCATCATTATCGACCAATGCGGGCTGAATACCGAAAAACGGCTGTGTGGCCAGACCGGGTTTTAAATTCGAAACGCCGGGCAGGGGGGTGATCATGATGCCGCCCGTTTCGGTTTGCCACCATGTATCAACAATCGGGCAGCGGCCCGCACCGACGATATCGTGATACCACAGCCATGCCTCGTCATTAATCGGCTCGCCGACTGTACCCAGAATACGCAAAGACGATCGATCGGTCTTGGTTACAAATTCATTGCCTTTTGATAACAGGGCGCGGATCGCTGTCGGGGCGGTATAGAAAATATTGACCTGATGTTTGTCAACGACCTGCCAGAAACGCGACATATCGGGATAGCTTGGCACGCCTTCGAAAATAATCGATGTAGCGCCATTGGCCAGCGGGCCGTATACGACATAGCTGTGGCCTGTGATCCAGCCGACATCGGCCGTACACCAATAAACATCACCATTGTGGTAATCGAACACATATTCGTGCGTCATGCTGGCGTAAACCAGATAGCCGCCTGTTGTATGCAAAACGCCCTTGGGTTTGCCTGTTGAACCTGACGTGTAAAGAATAAACAGCGGATCTTCCGCATTCATTGGCTCGGGCGCGCAATCTGTTGATTGAGCATCGCACAATTCATGATACCAGACATCGTGCTCCTGCCAACTTACGTGACCACCCGTGCGTTTTAAGACAATAACTGTATGAACATCTGGACAGTCTTCCAATGCTTTATCAACATTTGCCTTTAGCGGAATGGTCTTACCACCGCGCACGCCTTCGTCAGCTGTGATAATCACATCGGATTCACAATCAAGAATGCGGTCTTTTAAACTGGTCGGTGAAAACCCACCAAAAACGACAGAATGGATGGCGCCGATGCGCGCACAGGCCAGCATGGCATAGGCAGCTTCAGGTACCATCGGCATATAAATTGTTACACGATCCCCTTTTTTAACGCCGCGCGCCTTCAGGCCGTTGGCAAACTGGCAGACTTTGTCTTTCAGTTCGGCATATGTGACATTGTATGTATCTTCCGGATCATCGCCTTCGAAAATAAAGGCGGTTTGATTGGCGCGTTCCGGCAAATGGCGGTCGATACAATTTGCGGATACGTTCAAAACGCCATCGTAATACCAGCGGATGCGGGCGTTATCGGCATAATCGACATCTTTAACCTGCGTATAGGGTTTGATCCATTCAAGGCGCTGTCCATGTTCACGCCAGAATTCTTCGTTACTGGCGACAGAGTGCTCGTACATGCGCTCATATAGGGCGGAATCAAGTTTTGCTGTCTTTGCGATGTGGGCTTTGACCGGAAAAATCTTGTTTGACTCACTCATTATAAGAACTCCAGAAATTATGTATGAAAATTACCGTCATGCTATCTTATTTAATGTAAAATTACAAGCTTATATCTTGACAAGCGAATGGTTTATGTTTAAATATTTCGTTAAATAAAAATATAACGAGGTTTAAGCTAATGAAACAAACGCTACGTCAAAAGTTCAACTTTTATAAAGCCAACAATACAGCCGGCATCGGTGAAACGATGTTGATCAATACAATGATTGGTGTTGCTATCTTGGTTTTTCCGCGCATTGTCACCATTCCTTTGCTTGCGGCCAGCCTCAGCAAATATGTAACAAAGTCAAAGATGTCAAAGCCATGCTGGAGCGATAGCTATATCTATACCAATGGCCAGGATTTTATCTATGATTACGATTCTTTGAAGCGTTTGAACCGTGTTGACCTCAGTAAACAGACACACAAGGCCTCTATGGAATATTCAAAAGCAGGCCAATATCCTGAAACTTTCGAGAAAAAACGCCTTTCACAGAAGTTTGTCAGCGCACTGACCAAAAGCACGAACCTGACCAAAAAGCTGGAGCGCGAGATGAAAACGGCGACAGAGAAGCGTCAGGCGAAAATCGAAAAGCAGCTGGCAAAACAGCAGCAATTCCGCGCGGACCTGTTAAGCGTTTAATCTGAATTTCTGAAATTGAATATCAGCTTTCCTGCGTCAAGGGGCGGGAAAGCAGGGCATCGATTGTGTCTTTGACACTGACGCCGTTATGCAGCGTTTCATTAACCGCAGCGCAAATCGGCATATCAATCGCATGTTTCTTTGCAAAATCAAGAACGGCCGCCGCCGTTGCAACCCCTTCGGTCACATTATGGCGTTTGGCCAGAATTTCATTTAACGTTTCCCCGCGCCCGCGCGCAACGCCCAGCGAGAAATTACGCGACTGCACGGAATTGCAGGTTAGGGTCAGGTCGCCAAGGCCTGATAGCCCCAAAAATGTTTCGGGGCGTGCACCCAGAACCTTACCCATACGTTTGATTTCAGCCATGCCGCGCGTCATGATGGCCGCACGTGCATTTTCACCAAGTTCATACCCATAGACAATACCGCAGGCAATGGCGATGACATTTTTAATCGCGCCGCCGATTTCGGCGCCAACAGGGTCACTGGTCACATAGGGGCGGAATGTTTTTGAAAAAATGGCCTGTGCAACATGTCGCCCGACTTTTGTATTACTGCAGGCAAGGGTGGCGGCAGCTGGCAGCCCGCGGGCAATTTCATGGGCGAAATTCGGACCGGATAAAATCAAATAGGGATTATCGGGCGTAACTTCTTTGACGATGTCCGACATCAAAAGACCTGTCGACATTTCAATCCCTTTACAGCAGATGACCAAAGGCACATCTTTTTCAAGATGCGGTTTTGCCGATTCCAGCGCTGCACGAAGATGTTGTGCCGGCGGGACCATAAAAAGGACATCGCTGTTTGTCACGAGGGTTTTAAGATCTTGTGAGGCTTTGATCTTTTCGCTCAGTTCGATATCACCTAAATAGCGTGAATTGGTGTGCTTGGTGTTGATTTCATCTGTCAGATCAGCATTGCGGGTTAAAAGCGTGACATCCGGCGTTGTCTGGCAGATCATTTGCGCCAGCGCTGTCCCCCAACTGCCCGCACCAATTATGCCGATTTTTTCGATTGGTTTTTTTTGCTCGTTTTCCGTCATCCGGCACTATCTTTTAATTCGGTTAAAGGCCATCGCGGCCTTGGTAGAGTCTTTATATCGTCTGTCAGGTTCAGGCGCAAGCGTTCGATTCCGGCCCATGCGATCATGACAGCGTTATCCGAGCATAATTTCAGCGGCGGCGCGGCAAAATGCAGGCCGTTTTTATTGCAAATTTCCTGAAGAATATCGCGCAGATGCATATTGGCGGCAACACCGCCGGAAACGACAAGTGTCGGTATGATATCTTTTGGGCAGGCCTTTAAATAGGCCTTGATTGCATTTTTAAGGCGGCTTTTCACAATCAGACCGCAGGTTTGCTGAAAGGCGCAGCACAAACCGGCGATGGTCGCATCATTCAGATTGTCAGCCTCTTTTAGTTTTTCAGCCTGCCTGCGGACGGCTGTCTTTAAACCTGAAAAAGACATATCGCATCCCGAGCGTCCCTTCATAGAGACAGGAAGGTCATAGGTTTTCAGCGCTTTTTCCGGATCATTGCATTCTGCCGCTTTCTTTTCGACAGCAGGCCCACCCGGGTAGCCAAGGCCCAGTAGTTTGGCGGTTTTATCAAAGGCCTCCCCAAGTGCATCATCAATTGTTGTACCCAATAGATCATAATCGCCGACACCATTTACAATCAATATCTGTGTATGGCCACCAGAAACGAGTAATAACAGATAGGGGAATTGTAAGTTGTCTTCTGTCAGGCGCGGTGTCAGTGCGTGCCCTTCCAAATGGTTGACAGCGATATATTGGCGGTTTGACGACAGGGCAAGGCCCTTGGCCATCATAACGCCGACCAGAACACCGCCGATCAACCCTGGCCCTGATGTGACGGCAACGGCGTCCATGTTCTTTATCGTTAAACCCGTATCTGCCAGTGATTTTTTAACAAGGCTATCAATATGATCCATATGGCCACGCGCTGCGATTTCCGGCACGACCCCGCCGAAAATTTCATGTTCGGATTGGCTGAGCACATAAGAAGAAAGAATGTTTTTCTGATCGTCAACAATGGCAACGGCTGTTTCGTCACAGCTGGTTTCAATACCGATAACTTTCATTATTGGTCCTTGTTATCGTCACTGCCGCCAATAACATCACCCCAAGTCAGCTGACTTTTTTCTGCGGGCTTCTCGACAGGTGCAGGTTCAACAGGTTTTTCTTCTGTCGGCGATGTAAATAGGTCCGCAGATGTCATGGGGGCGTCGTTATTATCTTTTTTATCATCTTCAACAGGCGGTGCGGCGGGGGCAGCAGGCGCTTCAGGTTGCTGCGGTTTTTCTGCTGCTGCTGGTTGGCCGGGCATTCCCATTAGCGAGGCCCAGCTCATCGGTTGTAATTCGTCACTTCCGGCAGGAACGGCTGTTTTTGCATCATCTGTCGGAATAGGCGGCTGACCGTCGCCGGATCCGAAAATCTGATCAAAGAAAGCATCATCGTCATCTGTGTCGGCAGATGTCTCAGGTGTCGATGCGGCTGTTGGCCCCCCTGACATATCAGCCATTAAATCATCCCATCCCCCATCGCTTGATGTGCTGTCAGCCGAAGGGCTGGATTGGCTTGTGCTAGGCGCTGCGGTTTTGCCATCACTTTCGCCGCCGATAACATCCATCCATGATAACGGGCCGTCACCTGTTGGTAGCGGTGCAACAGGATCTGCGTTTGCAGCGGGAGCATCCTGTCCTGACATATTCGCATCCTGGGCTTGATCGCCCTCATCGGCTTCTTCCATATCCGTAATGCTGATATAGCCGTTTTGTTCACCCAGATTGGCAATCGCCATCGCACTTTGTGATGTCGGGTTGGCGTTTTCATCATCCACCATACGGAAACCGTCAACAAGGGCTGCGATATCCGCGCTGTCATCTTTCAAGGCCGGAATTTCCTGTGGCTTCCATTCTTTACTACGCAAGCGATCCAGAACGGATTTCACATCCTGCAGGCTTCTGAGCACATCTTCAGATGGCGGAGGCACAGGTAAAAAGCGCTGGACGCGCATGGCCTTGGCAAAGCCGGGGTTTGAATAATAAACCTGAATTTCGGTGACATTCGGACCAAAGGCACAGACGGCGCGCCCCTCGGTAAAGCTGCGAAGTTCATCGTAATCCGCACGTGCGCGCAACTGGATGCTGGCATTACCACCATCCATATAGTTTGTGGCAGATGATCCGCGGGAATAGCCCGATACTTCGGTCACATAGGCCTGACCAACTGTCTTTTCAAAGAATTCTTTGGTTTGGGTCGGGTCTTCCAGCTTGCCGAATAATTTAATGTTACAGTTCGCAGTAATTGAACGTGCTTCTTCCTTAACGCGTTTTTCCATCGCGGGTAAATCCTGCGCGGCATAGACAAGGCAGAAACCCAGCGAGCGGGCCTGCGCGGCCATAACGGCCATACCTTGGGCGGCATAATAACCGACCTCGTCAAAGATCGCGATAAACGGTGTTTCCGAACGCGCGGGTTTATTTTCAATGGCGGTTTCCGATGATCCCTCGACCGTTGACCCAAGTGTAGCACCCATCATCCCCTTAAGAGTCGAGGCAATAATCTTACCAAGGTTCGCCGTTTCATCGGATGATTTTTCCAGCGCCGGGATCAGGGTAATCATGATGCGCCGTTGCAAAACAACATCCATCATGTCGATATCTGCTGCCTGTGTATCAAAAATAAAGCCGTAATCATCCCCTAATGATTGTAGGGAACGGGTGAACTGCATTGACAGATATCCGTGCTGTTGGCGTGGGACGGATGAATCAAACGGCGGGGCATCCGGCGGCAATGACTTTTCCTGGCCCTCGTCGTCAAAGGCCTCGTCGACGTAACCCGGCAGTTCATTCAAATATCCGACAACACCTGCGCGCAGGGTTTCAGGTACGGCCTTGTCACGTGATAATTTAATAATATCACCAAGCCCCATATATTTACGGATAACACCAACCGAAATCGGCAGGTTCTGGTTATCGCGTTTCCAGACCAGACAGGGCATCAAGGATGAAACCAGCGCAACCGCACGTTCTTTCCACATAGCGTTATCGCCTTCAGCATCGGGCATCAGGCTGACCAACATATTCACAAGATATCCGGCTGAACCGCTTGAGAACGGGTTCATCGTATTTGATGGAACGCGACCACCGACGTTACCTGTCATATAGTTCATGATCAAAAGGTCATCATCACGGCCAAAACGGCGCGCCATTGCGGATATCGTACTCCATAAATCAGTATCAGCCTTACCATCGATGTATAGAAAACCGGATGCCCAGCATAGCGCGTTTGCGGAAATGGACTTCAGGCCTTCGGTTTTACCCGAACCTGTTGTTCCGAGATATAAGATGTGTGTACGCGCGTCGTTATTGGTAAACCAGATTTCTTCGCCGCTTTCTTTATCATTTCCGAAATATAAAATGCCTTCGGCTTGTGCGGTCCCGCCACCGGGTTTAACGTTATTCGGATCCTTGATGCCTGCTGTGCGGGGCAGTTTAAACGGCAGCCTGATCGGGGTTGATTTCAGCCACCAAAAATAAAGTGCAAGAATAAAGAATATCAGATCGGCAAACAGTCCGATTAACGGGTCAACGGCAATACCAATGGCAGCGCCGCCGAAAATCATTGCCGACATACTGGGCTGTCGCAAAGCCTCGGCAATGCGTTGGCCTAGCGGGCGGACATCCCGCATCACCAAATCACGTGATGACTGATATTTCTTTTTTAAAGCCATTTAGTTTTTATCTTTACTATGTCCTATTCACCAAAAAATTCGTCGGCCGGTACGGGGCGCCCCTGTTGAATGTCAGGCAGATCTTCCAGATCGCCCCCCATTGTCTGACTGTTCGGGCGATCAGGCAGATAGGGGCTGGTCTGCAATTCTTCAGGCGTCATATCCTGCGGCGGGGTCATGCTGCCGGAAAGGATGAAAAGCGTAAAGCCGACAAATAAAACTGCAAAGGCAACCCAGTATACACGGCGCCAAAAGGTCATCGGGTGCGATGATGTATCTGCAATGGCATCGTCATTTTCAATGGCTTTCGGGCTATGGGTTGTGACCACGGCAACAGGTTCGGCCTCCAGATCGAACATCACCTTTGAGATTTCGTTCAATGCATCGGTTGCTGCTGATTTTGTTGTGTATTCGGCCAAAACATCGGACGTGCCATTTTTGTCGAACAGCAGTACGTATTTGCTTTTTCCGCCATCAACCTTAAAGCTGGCACCATCCAGCTGTGACAGTTTAACGCGCCAAACCGATGGCGATTTTGCGGATTGAAAGGATACAACCATAGTATCGCCGGATGTTTTTACAAGTGTGTCGGTCATCTTTTATCGTCCTTTTTCCTACTTGGTCCTTGGTGGTATTTTGCGTGCATCGGGGCCAGTCAGGGTTTTTTCAAAAACCTTGATCACATCTTCGAAGCGGGGTGATGGGATGCGTTGGCCTGCAATAAGTTCGTTTGTATAATGTGCCATTGCGCCCGCAGCCTCGGCATGATATGACTTGCGGCCCAGATTATTTAATGGATACCACAATGTGCGGTCATATCCACGCAACCACACAAATGCAGCCGACGCCATAACGCCGCCTTCTTCGCGTGCGCGCTGCAAGGCTCTCAACATGGCTGTGGTCTGATAGGCATGTTTTTTCGTATCCTGATTTAAAGCGCGGCATATGGCAGGTGAACGGATTGTTTTATTGATCTTTGAACGCAGTGCTCCCGTCGGTTTGAAACCGCTTTTGGCGCTCCAGCATTTGGCCATTTCTTTTAAAATATCTTCGGATTCTTTACGTTTGCGAACCGATTTCAGGGCGCAGGCCGCATATATGCCGCGGGCGTGCATAGGCAGTTTTTGAGGGCCTTGCCAGCGCGGACCCAGTTGTTGGGCCAATGCGCGGTATGATGCGGCGTAATCAAGTTTGCCGCCCTCAAATTTGATGTTGTGATAGGCTACCCATTCTTCAGGGGCCAAGGCCTCGGCAAATAGCGGTAGTTTGGCGGGAACAGGGTCGCCCGGTGCGCGGCTGGGCGATTTATTCGGGTTAAAATCGATAAAGGGCACGATAAAGGGGAACATTTTTGCCTGTTCTCCCATCAATGTATCCAAGGAGAATTTGCGTCTGAAATACGTGCCGGGCCCTTTGAATATCGACCATATCGACATGATGCCCAAAAGAACGACAAAAATATATTTTACCTGTGAGAGGGCCAGCTGGCTCATAACCTTGATATAATCAAGTGTGATGCTGTCAGGATCAGCATTGGGCAGCCATTCTTTCCATTTTCCAAGCACTTGCGGCCCGGCCACTGGGTGTTCGATCGCATAGTCGTCGCCGACAATCCAGCTGGCGATGTGCAATTCGCCCACCCGAACCCAACGCAGCAGGCTCAGCAGTTCCGTTGAGAAAATAGACCAGATGACAAAACAGATTCCGCCTATGATAAAAATGACGAAACCCGTTAAGATAAATTCCTCATGCGGGCTTTTCTGCTGATTAGACACAATTTGACCCTTGTCTTTTGTTTAATTGCCAACGCCGGATAAAAAATGATCGACTATGCAGTCGACATTCATAAAGATTAGCACTTCCCCCGACAGATTAAAACCGTCGTTTTTTCTATTTAGACTATAAAATATAGCATGATTTGCTAAAAAATGAATGAAGAGTGTAAAAAACGCATTTTTCGGTTGCAAAACACATGATGGTTTCCTATATTGCGACAGTTCCGATTATGCCGGCATAGCACAGTGGTAGTGCAGCGGTTTTGTAAACCGAAGGTCGGGAGTTCGAATCTCTCTGCCGGCACCATTTCCCCTTCTTTTTCAACAAAATCAATATTCAGTCTTCCTATTATTTCCGGGGCTTTAATCAATGGTACTTGCCTTAACAAAAAGTTCTAAAAGGGTGGCTTTTCAATTTAATTTGACCAAAGAAATTCGCAAGCAGGAATTAAGGCATTAAGTACTATAGTACTTAATTTTGTAATTTCTTATAATCCGTACCTGCTTCCTTCATTTATTTTCATTGATCTGAAATATTGATTCTTAAAGATTTATTGGGTATATTGTCTCTTGTAAGGTGATTTTGACGCAAAGTTAATAAGGTACACAAAAGTACAATAGTACTATAAATTTTATCTGCGGCCACTATGCCAAAAGCAAGATAAACTCTTAATCCTCGTCAAAGGATGCCCCCTTGGTTTTATCCAAGGGGGTTTTTTATTTTGAAGCCTCTGGTAATATAATTATAAAATCGACGGGTTTTTAGCAAGTTTTCTTGCTTTTGCATAAAGAATCGGTTATGATGTAAGTATATCAAATAATAAAAAGAACAAGAAAGGACCGGGGCGCATGCGCATACTGGCCACAGATATAGACAGAAGATTTTCAAATGGCTTTACCGCCATTTCCGCCGAGGGTGCTGATTTTGCGCCTTCAACCATGATTTTTGCATCTAACCAAGCTGGGGTTTCAGGGATTTTCTCTGATGTGGCATCAAACGGTATGGATCAAATTATCAAATCCGACCACCGTTATGTTTCGGGGAAAAAACATACACGGGCTTTTCCTTTATCCTAAAACACGTTTCAAAACCGTGGTAAGGTAAATCATGAAAAGTGAAATCATACTTTCAGATCAGGGGGACGTTTTGTTTGTGCAAAACGCCCCTTTTGATCATATCGTCGTACGTGCCGAATTTTACGTTGAAAGCGGCTTTCTTATTCTTGTCTATGAAAACGAGGATAGCCGCATGGTGGAATATCAATTTCAGGATAAATCGGTTATAGACGCGATTGTATATGCCCCCACAATTATACTGACCCATGTTGAAAACAGCGAGTTGCAGGACGGGTTTGAAGTGCCCCTGATTGCCATCCAGCCATAATCTTCAAAGTTTATTAAGTTTTTGACTATATCCTTGTGATATCACGCCCGCTTCAGGGCATTCGGGGATTTTTTTTATGGATATTTGGACGCAGATACAGTTTTTAACCGTACCGAAATGGCTGCGCAATCTGGTTGTGATTTTAACCGTATTGCTGGTGGGAATATGCGCTTATATGTTCTATTACGCGCTGTCAAACAGCGATGATGGCCTGAACTGGATGGAGGCCGGCGCCTATCTGACGGGTATTGTCTTTCCGGTTACATTGATCATTATTTTTGTGGCAGGTGTTCAAACGGGTGTTGAATCAATCCAAAAGAAAATCGATGTTTTTCTGACACAGACTATGCCGGATATTTTAAAGCACATTCCGGAACAGCAGGCGGGTTTTATCGAATATGATCCGGATGGGGCGCTGGAAAGCCTGCCGGCCCAGCAAGAAGCCAAAATTCTGATATCGCATGTCGAAAGCCACTGTTATGCTGACTACCAGATTATTTTTAAACATCCGGACGGTTCAATCCTGAACCTGCCCATTCGTCCTGAAATCAATGTTAAACGCGTTAATTTGTGTATCTATATTGATCCGGACCGTGTGGTCGAGCTGGCAGGTTTGAAAAAATCGGACCCTGATTTTGTTCAAAATATGACGCATTGGCTCTATAAGAAATTTGAAGGCACGATCTTTGGCGCGCAGGTCGATATGGTATCGCGTAAAAAGAACATAGAGAAAAACGAAAGCCAGACCAAAGTTGAGGAAGGCTATAAATTCAATTCAACCCTGTTAAAACGCATCGTCGATGGCAAGGAATATTACGCGATTGTCGCATCTACCCGTATATCCGAAGATATGCTGTGGCATTCGGCCGAAACACTGTATTTCACACAGGATCTGATGTTTATGCTGCGCGCCATTGCCTATGAAGCGCCCGAAGTCTTTCAGGTATAAATTTTTATTCTTAATTTGAACTTTCTGTTTCACAATCCGTATGATTTTTGTGAAAGGAGACATCACACATGATTAAATATGGTACAGCAGAATGGACCGGCAGCCTAAAAGACGGCACGGGTCTGATTTCAACGGAAAGCGGTGCGGTTGATAAAATCCAGTACGGCTTTAAAAAAAGGTTCGAGGGCGAGCCCGGCAGCAACCCAGAAGAGCTGATCGGCGCGGCACATGCATCTTGCTTTGCAATGGCGTTTTCGAACGAGCTAGGAAAACTGGATGTTACAGCTGATAAAATTGAGGCAAAATCTGAAATTACTCTGGAGAAAAAAGACGACGGCTTTGCGATTACCAAAGCGCATCTGACGGTTTCGGCAAGTGCCGAGGGCGCAACAGAAGACGTCATCCGCGAGGCGGCCAATAATGCCAAAACAGGTTGTCCGGTTTCCAAACTTTTAAACGCAGAAATTACAATGGATTTAACAATTAAATCATAAGGATCAAACAATGAAATCTGAAATTTATAATAATGTGAAAATGCCGAAATTGGGTCTTGGAACATGGCAATTAAAAGATAGTGCCTGTCAGGACATGGTTTTATACGCGCTGGAAAATACAGTCTGTCGTCATATTGACACGGCACAGGCTTACGGCAACGAAGCGCAGGTCGGCGCTGCGATCGAAAAATCGTCTGTTGCGCGCGATGATATATTTTTAACAACCAAAGTCTGGATGGAAAATTTCAAGGCCGATGATGTGATCCCGTCCATTGAAAAAAGCCTTGAGAAACTAAAGACAGATTATTGCGATTTGATATTGGTGCATTGGCCCGATAAGGATATTCCGTTTGATGAAACGCTGGGCGCGCTGAAAAAAGCGCAAGAACAGGGTAAGACACGCCTGATCGGTATCAGCAATTATACAACCGATCAGGTTGAAAAAGTGCGCGGCGATCTGGGCTATGATGTTGCAGTTAACCAATGCGAATATCATCCGTTTCTGGATCAATCGGTCTTGATTGATCAGGCCCGCAAACACGGTATGATCTTTACAGCCTATAGCCCGATTGCACAGGGTAAGGTGATGTCGGATGAAACTTTGAAAAAGATTGCCGAAGAACATAATAAGACACCCGTACAGGTGACATTGCGCTGGCTCTATCAGCAAGAGCGCGTTGTCGCTATTCCAAGATCATCCAGCAAAGGCCATATCACAGATAATTTTGACATCTTTGATTTTGAATTATCCCAAGGTGAAATGGATCGTATTTTTGATTTGGGTAAAAAGGAAATGCGCATTGTTGATCCTGATTTTGCCCCTGAATGGGATGTTGCCGCGTAACGCCGGTGATGCTTTATCTGATTATTGCCGTTGTCTCGGGCGCCCTGTTGATCGGGGCGCTTTGGGGTATTTACGGGCCGCTCAGTAAACAGGCCGAAGGTTTTATGGTCGCCCTGGCCGGCGGCGCCCTGATCATTGCCGTTGTGATCGAAATGATTGAACCCGCAATTGAAAAGACAACTCTGATACAGGCTTCGGTATATATCATGCTGGGGGCAGGAGCATTCAGTTTTCTCGATTATTTAATAGACGAAAAATGGGGCGCGCACAGCGGCGGGGGACTTTTGGCGGCTATTACCATGGATGGTGTCCCTGAAAATCTGGCACTGGGTGTCGGTTTGATCGGGGCAAGTATAACGGACGTCAGCGCCTTGGCGGCTGCTATTTTCTTATCGAATTTACCTGAAGCTATGGGCGGTGCCAGCGAAATGAAAAAAAGCGGACTCAGCACCAAGAAAACGCTGGGGCTTTGGGTTGGGTGTGCGCTTTTACTTTCGGCGGCGGCCATTATCGGAAATCAGTTCTTTATAGATGCGGCGCCAAGTGTTCTGGCGCATATCAATTGCTTTGCTGCGGGGGCTGTTGTGGCATCGCTGGCGCTGGAGGTTTTTCCGACGGCTTTTAAAGATGATCGTCACTGGGCTGGGGTGGCGGTCGCGATTGGATTTATTGCGGCCTATGGCATTTCGACAATCGGGGCCTAGTCGTCTTGTTCCAGATTGGGGTTAAATGCGTCGATCGTTGCCATCGCAATATTCTTCAGGATCAAAATTACCGAAATCATATGACCGGCCAAAAGGCCATTCCAGACCGTAATGGCATAGAAAAAATAGATAATATAATCATTATTGATTTTATCGAGTTCTTGAATCGGAAAGCTAATGAAGAATAATAGCGCCACACCCCCGATAAAGGAAATCACACATAAAAGCGCAATTGCTTTCAGATTTGTATAGGTTGCATCTTCAAAATCTTCTTCACTACTATAGGCAAGACTGAGGATCGTAATCATCAGGGCCAAAATGGTCGCCGATGACGTCATGATGGCTGCGCCATAATATAAACTTGAAGATTGCAGTGTGTTGATAATATCGCGTGCCTGACCCTCTTCAATACCGTCATACAGTCCACCGGTCGCGAATATAATTAAAGCGGCAAGCAAGAATGCAATCCCCCATGAAAAGAGGATATGGTGGCGCATCGTTTTATTTTTCAGTGTTGATAAAATCATCCTGCTTTATCATACGTTTATCGACCAGATCAGTTCAGATTTACCAAGACCTAGGGGCAGGGGCGTAATATCGCCGACAGGTGTTTTGATCTTCGAAACTGTCTGCTGTGTGCGTGACAGGGTGAAAGTTTCCTTTGAAACGGGAAGGTCATAAAATTCCGCGCCGTTCAGGCATAAAAATGCCTCGAATATTTTTTGATTTGCCTGAATGTTTAAATCAAGGCCCGATTGCTCGAAGGCCTCGGCATAAAGCTGTGGGGCAATCCCGCCTGTAAAGCAGCCCGCTGCACATCCGCATTCTGTTGCTTTGGTGGTATGGGGCGCATTATCCGTTCCGGCAAAAAATTGCGCGTTATTTGATGCGGTCACGGCATCACGCAGGGCCTGACGGTCGCTTTCGAATTTTAAAAGCGGTAAACAATATAGGTGATATTTTAGCCCCCTCACCAGATGGCCGATTGTATACAGCAAATGCTGCGGCGTGACGCTGGCGGCAATATTTTTGCCGCGTGCTTTAACAAACTCGACGGCTGTCTTGGTCGTCACATGTTCGGCAACAATTTTTAAATCGGGATAATTGTCTGCGATGCGGGGGGCATATTCGCGATAAAAGATATCCTCCGCATTTGTTTTGTCAGACAGATAATCTTCGTCACTTATATTATGTTCCTCCCCATGTAGGCAGAGGACGATACCATGATCCTGCATTGCTTTGAATATATCGGTCTTTAAAACCTCTGTAATCGGCGTGCCGAAATCAGCGCCTGTCGTGCCATGCGGCGGATAATATTTTACCGCCTTTAACGATCCCGATTTCGCGCCCTGTTCAATCATCTCGGCAGTGGTATCACGTGTCAAATACAGCGGCACGATCACATGATCAAATTTATCACCGCCGTTTTCGCGGATCATATCCAGATATTCTGCGATTGACCAATAGGGCAGGGGATCATCTTTATGAATTTTGGCGACAGGTGGTTTGGTATTCGGCATCGCCAGCGCGCCCGCGCATCCCATATCCAGTTGCGATTGAATAACGGGTGCCAGTAATTCATCCTGACGTAGATGTGTGTGCAAATCGTACCATTTCGGGAGCGTGAATTTCATGCCCCAGTCTAACAGATGCAATTTTTTTTCGCGATAACATTCATCGCATATTGAAAAAGAACAAAACGTGAACTATAATTATTCCGATGCAGGATAAAATAAAAACAAAACTAGAAATCTTGGCAGACGCGGCGAAATACGATGCATCCTGTGCATCGGGTACGGCCGGTAAGCGTTCAGCAAAAAAGGGCGAACAGGGGATCGGCTCCCTGACGGGTGGCACAGGCATTTGCCACAGCTTTACGCCCGATGGCCGATGTGTTTCATTGTTGAAAATCCTGATGACGAATTACTGTATTTACGATTGTCATTATTGTATCAACCGGGCCTCCAGCAACGTGCGCCGCGCGCGTTTTACGGTTCAGGAAGTCGTTGACCTGACGCTCAATTTTTATAAACGCAATTATATTGAGGGGCTTTTTCTCAGCTCCGGCATTATCAAGTCACCTGATTACACCATGGAATCGATGGTGCGAATTGCAAAATCTTTGCGCGAAGATCATCATTTCAAAGGCTATATCCACCTGAAGACCATCCCGAATGCCTCACCCGAATTGCAGGAGGAGGCAGGCCTTTACGCCGATCGCCTCAGCATCAATGTCGAAATGCCGACGGAAAAGGGGCTGAACACCTATGCGCCCGAAAAAAAGCTGAATGAAATTACCGGCGCGATGGGCAAGCTGGATCATAAAATCACCGAACATAAACAATCGAAATCATACAGCGGCAAACGCCCGCCGCGTTTTGCACCGGGGGGGCAATCGACACAGATGATTGTCGGGGCCGATGATACGGATGATAAAATCATTCTGGGCTCCAGCGTTTCGCTGTATGACACATATAAATTGCGGCGGGTTTATTATTCGGCCTTCAGCCCGATTCCGGATGCCAGTATTATTTTGCCGCTGAAACCCGCACCGCTGGTGCGCGAACACAGATTATATCAGGCCGACTGGCTGCTGCGCTTTTATAATTTCAACCTCGATGAAATTTTGCAGGGCACGATTGATAATATGCTTGATCTTGATTTTGACCCCAAGATGGCATGGGCATTGCGTAACCGTCACGAATTTCCAGTGAATCTGAATACGGCCGATAAACATATGATATTGCGCGTGCCGGGCATCGGGGTGCAGACCGCCAATAAGATTATATCAATCCGGCGCTATAGGACATTGCGCTGGGAAGACCTTGCGAAAATGCGCCTGCCGCTGGATAAGCTGAAACCCTTTATATGTGTTCTGGATTATCGTCCGCCGCCGCATTTGCTCGATTCAAATCACCTCTCGCAATTGATGCGCCCGTCACAGCAACTGGAATTATTCGGGGCGGCGACATGATCAATATTATGATCGATACATGCCCCGGTTTTGATCAGTGGCGTGATGCTGCGCGGCGCTGTATATTAAATGATATTCCGCCCGATCAAATTCTCTGGAAAACGCCCGATCAGGCGCAGGATAGTCTTTTCACGGCAGCGGATGAATTGCCACCTGACACACCGGATGAATTCAGCGTGTCCAAGGATTTCATAGATTTGGCCGAAACAGTGATGTGCCATTCGGATAATGCGCGCTTTGATATTTTATACAGGTTGTTGTGGCGTATACGTCATGACAATAAAAACCTGCTGAAAATCAAAACGGACAGTGATGTCATGGCGGCAACCAAAATGGTCAAAGCGGTGCGGCGCGATGCATATAAGATCACTGCCTTTTTGCGCTTTCGCGAGATCGAACTGGATGGCCGCGAACACTATATCGCCTGGTACGAGCCCGACCACTATATATTGCAGCGCGCGATCGGGTTTTTCAAAACGCGGTTCAGAAATATGAATTGGTCGATTTTGACGCCTTATTTATCGGCGCATTGGAACGGGCAGAGCGTTTATTTTGACAGCACGCCCGATAAATCGCTATTGCCTGAACAGGATGATTTCGAAGATTACTGGCTGACCTATTACGCCAGCATTTTTAACCCCGCGCGCCCCAAGAAAAAGGCGATGCTGACTCAAATGCCGAAAAAATACTGGAAAAATATGCCCGAAACGCGCCTGATCCCCGATCTGCTGAAAACTGCCGAAGCGCGGACGAAGGAGATGATTAAAAAGTCAGGTGGTGGTGTCTAGGTGAAAAAATGGAGCGGTGAAGGTCTCGAATTTTATTTTCCATGCCCTTGAATTTATTTGATATTAACTGTTTCAAACTTTATTGGTGCCCCCATATGTGCCCCCAAGTGGTAAGAATTTTATTCATTGGTGGCTTTTTTCATTAAAGTGCAAAACCAGATTACCAATAAAATTAATACACTTCTAGCCTCTAAAGACTTTACTTTTTTAGGGTCTTTACCTGTTATTTTTGCTGCGCTTTCGTAAGACTTGTGAAAAATTTCTCTGTCTTTGGTGGATAAAGACTTTAATAAGTTGTTGTACTCTCCAGCGGTAACTTTAAAAGCCCTGTTATGAGCCACGTTATTCCTAATGCTTTGCAATGTTTTGGCGAGGCTTAAGATCCGACTGCCTAAGGGACTGAGGTAACAACGGACTAAAGCTAATTTTTGCTCAAAGTTTAATCTTGCGATATTGTTCCTGCTTAGGAGCTCCCCATCAATGTTTGGAACGCAAGTTCTTAAAACCTCCTCAATAGCTTCTTCAATAATTAAAAAGCTTTCAATTATCAATTGTCTATCATCTAGGTCTTTTAGGTAATCATTTATTTCTATGCTATCTAAAATTTTCATCACCAAAGCGTTAAATTAATTATCATTAATCATTATAGTGAGATTGTATAAAATTGTTAACTAAAGTGTCGAGCTTTTCAAAGAACGCTATCAATTTGTTAAATAGGAGGTCAATGAAAGCTGGTTTTATTGATATGTAATCAAAATACGTGCCTAAAGTATCTGTCTGCTCTACAAATCTTCTTAATTTATTGTTTTCTTCTGTGGGAATACGCCCACCGCTATGAACTAGAGAGTTTCTTAGCTTATTTAAATGTCTAATAAAGCTCCATTCATCAGATATTTCATTAACTGGTATTTTAGCGACTTTTGACAAAAATGTTCCCGCGCGTGTAATGCCTGTGTCTGATAGGTCCTTTAATTTCACACTGCTATCAATGCAATTTTCTAAGATCCAACATAACTCATTTAATTTGTTTTCTAAAAAGCTGTATACAGCCATCACAAATGCGTTTCTATGAACATTTGGATATTTGATTTGGTTTTCATGTAAACTGAGACTGTAGTTCTCTATAATATCATCATGCTCTGGCTCAGGTGCTTGTTCTAAAATTTTATCGATTTTATTTTGCAACTCTTCGTCTTTTTTTCTCCAGAAATTTTCTATTTCATTGTGATAATATTTCAATTCCCTAAGCTCATTTGCGGCATGATGGCAATGCCCACACAATCCGTTACCGAAAAAATCTATCTCTGTCACAGTTGCTCCTTTAACCTTAAAAATTTTCGTCAAATTAAACTTAGCCGCTTTAAAAGCGGAGGGGGGGGACCCCCAAAGTCGTAATAATATTTCTTAATAAACTACCCTTTCAATGTAGTTTAATTTTTGAAATCAAGTATCCAGTAATGTCCAACTATGCTTTCGTTAATAATTGTGTTAATAAAAATAAGTTATAAAGATGCCTTATAAAATATAATTTTTGTGAGGACTAGGATAAAGATGTCATCAAAAATATTAGATATAGAAAGTCATATTGCGGAAATAATAGCATCAGAAAAAGAAGTTCTGGGCCAGCCAGCGTGGCAAAAGGTTTCTAGTAAGCAAGATTCTTGGCAATTAAAAGCTTCAGTAAGGGCGAAAATAGAGACAGATTTTAAGCTTTCAATTGTATTGGACACCAATGTTAAATGCCCTTTCCAGCGTGGGTCAATTATTTTGACTTGCAGTTCAGCACCTATTGAGAGGATGGAGCACTGCAACAGGCGTCAGCACGTAAATAAGCTTGATAAAGCAGTTCCAAAACATTTAAGAGGGCTTGATATACCACCTGATATATGCCGATATTATTCGTGGGATAATAATAGAAGATATAAATGGCCTAATGCCTCTAGACCACTAAATTTACCTGTAAGTGAGCCGATAAGTGAGCTAAACACAAAATTATTTTTTGATAGCGTTAAATATTTCTTAAAAAGAACTAATTTAAAATTAGAAGTACCTGATTTACACTATGATGCGAGGTTGGGTCTACAATGAACTGTGATATAGAAATTAAAAGAGCTTTAGAAAAGCTTCATGCCTGCGATATTCTTGAGGGTGCTCAAAGAATATCAACAACCTGTTTGTACCCGGACGGTGCTAGAGTAACGCTGTTTGCATACAGGACACATAAAAACGCAGAATTTGTAGTCACTGATGATGGAGATGCCTACGAGGTCCTCAGATCATATGGTATTGACACTATTTCAAAGTATACGAAAACGGCACATGACACGGCTAGCAAATTCGATATGAATTTCAATAAAGAGCTAAGTAACTTTTATTCAGACCCCGTAACTTCTGAAATGCTGCCAGCTACTATCGCATATCTTGCTAATTGTGTTCAAAAATTTGTTCAGCAGATTAATGATAAAATGGAGCTAGAAAATGAAAAGGATATTCGTGAAAGAATAGATGAGTGCCTTGAAAGCTACCATTTAATTCCAGAGCGTAATATTGTGCGAGATTTTGAGATTATTGGAGATAGCGGAAAGACTCATAATTTTTCTCATGCCATCTTAAGAGAGGAAAGAACTATTCTAGTATCTCCTGTTAGCGACCATCATGCATCGATTGCTCCAGCTTATATGAAATTCAATGACGTATACACTCAAAACCCAGATTACAAAAGGGAGGCTGTTATATCTAATGTGTCAGCATGGGGATCAAATAATCTGAATTTGATCGAAAGCGTTGTTGATAATGTGAATTATATTGAAGAAAAAATGAAGCCGTTCATGAAGAGATATGGATATCTTCAAAATTAATTATATTTTTCAATATTTTATATGTACCCCTTCCTAAATCTGTATGGTATTATGATACCATGGATCAAAGCCCCAAAAAACGTGCTGAAAAAGCCTTTAAAGTCACTTCTCTTAAAACCTTTCTGAGAAACCAAGGAAAGGCTGACAAGGGCAGTGAGGATGTCTTGCGGCGGTGGATACATGACCATGAGCTGGTCGAGTTTCTATTAAGGGCTGTGAGCGGGGAGGTTTTTAACAACCAGCGTTTAAGTTTGCGTGATCGTTGCAACTTGGCTACCAAGCTTCTCAATAAAACACTTCCTGACATGAAAACTGTGGAGTGTATTCAGTCACCCTCAGATAGCCCTGATGCGGTCACTTATCAGGCAACCCAAAACTTGCTTCAATCCGCTTTGAACCTGCCTAATAAAGATTGAATTTCTTAGCATAATTAACGTATATTGGTTTTAGGTAAGTGATCGGCTTACTTGGGGCTTGATAACCTCTAACGAGCGGCCAACAGCATCTGGCCGTAAAAATGATGCTGCTTTCTCGATTAAGTTCGGGATGGCAGCGAAATAAAATAGCGCACTGCGTAAATACGCTGTGCCGTCTCGTTACGGTTATCAACATCCCGAGCACCAGAGCGATCTGGTGTTTTTTTTCTTACAGGAAGGGAAGGTTTATGATCGAGAATAATTCCAAAGATAAAAGAGAGGAAGTTGCGGCCAATGAAGCCGCATTGAAACTACTTCTAGTAAATGGAGAGATTAAAGAGCTTGAAGCACGTAGACGCGCTGTAATTGGAGTAGGGGTTTTTGCGCTATTTGTTGGGCTGACTTTTAATTCTTACTTGAGGTCACCAATAGAAGAATTCTGGTGGATTCTGGGTTTTCTAGCGGCGGTCTTATTCTTTTTTATATGGGAGAATGGGAAATCTATAGATAAAAAAATTAGTTTAAAATTTGATTTTGAGCAATTGATCAAAAAATACGGTTGGGATTTTTCTTACAACGAAAATAATTATAGAGTTGAATTTAAGCCTTTAAGGACATCTAGACAAACGGACACCCCTTAGGGGGCTGTCTTGTCTTGTCTTAAGGTTGTCGGATTATATTTTATCGCCTTTGTAAAAGTATCCTTTATTAAAAGAGCCAGCTTTTTCACGCTTTTTATACATGAGGTCAAAAAACTCTGATTCTGATTTACCTTTGAGGCGTGCAATACTTACTATTACCTCTGTCATGTCTGCGAGTTCTTCTAAATCATATTCATCCAAAAACTCACGATATTCTTCTGACAGCTTCTCGTACAGGGCATTTAGGTGCTGTTTAGGAGATAATTCAGAAATGTCAGGGTCTCTGCCTTCTTTACGAATAATATCTGGTATCTTATCTCGAACTAACTTATTTGATTTTTTAAAGTCTGTGTTATCTCCCGCTCTTTTGCCGCGATTGCAAGAGGCACATAAAACTTGAAGATTTTCTTTTGAGTGGACATCAATCCATATTTCGTCTTTGCGGACTTTACCTTTCTGGGCAAGCGATTGGGGAACAATGTGATCAATCTCTAAGGGTGACAAGCTAGATGTAATGCCACATAATTGGCAACGCCCACCAGATTCCTTTAATAAGATATAGCGAATTGATGAATCTACGCTCGGGTCACCCTCTCGGTTTTGTTTTTCAATCCATTCACTCATAGCAGCCTCGCAAGCTTCTATGACACTTTCGCGATATTGTTTTGATACAGAGTAGTTTTTCAGTCGAAACGATTTTAATGTCTTATCGTATTCTATAACGCCATGTTTAAGTAGCGTCTGTTTAGGATACCTTTTAACAATGTTTTCGTAATACTCAACGGTTGAGAGATCATGTTTAGCAAACGCTTTGGCTAAATCTCTTATTGTGCACTCCCCGCCATGCTCAATTAACTCACGTATAATTAAGGGCTGATAAATTGCGCTCATCGACATTCGATTATTCACAAACTCTAATAAGTCAGTTTCATTATTTTTCGTCATTCGATTTTCTATAAGGTTTGATTAATCCAATCTTAATTGCCTAAATTTTTGGGTCGGGCGTTTCAATTAAATCTACCGTTTGAATTAAGCCTTTGGTGTGTAAGTCCGTGATCGCACTTTTGCCAGAGCTTATAAGCAGATCAACATAGCTATGAAAGCTTTCACCACTTGAAGTTCCATCGGCCTGCCACACAGTATTTCCATTGCTCAAGTCAATAAGAAGGGATTTTGTAGCCATTATAGGCTCACTTGTTGTGTACCCACCTGTTGTGTAGCCCGGGCTTGTGTATGTGTTTACAGTTGCAAAATTACCGTAACCTGAAATATAGCTAGTCGTTGTTCCTGCGTGGTAAGTTGGAGGTACAAAGCTTTCTATTTCAGATTTTTCTCCGACCATAGTAATAAACAAGCTATCTGCGCCTGTATCTTTAATTATTTTAGCGGCCTCTTTTTCACTGTAATCTCTAGTTGGAGGAATTAAATCTGTATATTTAATAGCGTCCACGCCTAATGAGCTAAATTTCTCCACCAAAGCGGTTTCGGCTGACAGTACTTCTTTTAAAGTAGCCCCATCAATTTTCACCACAGTTTTGGTAATTTGGTATCCGCCATCGCTGTAGTCAGGATCAACGAAACTTGTCGTGTCAGACATTACGCATGCTGTTAGCAATAAAACCGATACTAAACAATATGAAATAATTCTCATTATATCTCCTTTGAAAGCAATTATGTCTTCTAATTAATGGTGGCAATGTACGAGTTTATAGTTTTCTTTTTTATAAACCCTAGGCCTGTAGGCTTAAAATTATCCTATACATTTTGTATTTGAAGAGCAATTTAGTAATTCAGCATATCTGGCAACCCATGCTTTAGGATTTATGGTTTGGTATCCAGATATAATCACCATAAGTGGCGGTGACCTGTTTCTCATTTAAGCTATCAATAGCTCTTGAAACAGCCTTTCGCACGCTGGATATGTTTTCGGATGCAGAGATATTGTTTTTCTCTAAAGCTTCTCTAAAGTCGCTCACCATCACACAATTTTGTTTGGGCATTCCATTTTTTGGCGAATAAGGCTTGGATTTTTCAATTATCAAGTCGTACAAAATATCAAGTGCCCGTTTTGTCTGTCCATTAAGACGGGTTTTCTTTCCTGTTAGCGTGTCTCGGCCTTTTACAAGAGCGCAAGACGATATTTTGTCGCCATCTGCATCAGTGCCCAAATCAATAACTTTAAGGTTAAAAGTCATGGAAATATCTTTTTTGCCATCGCGCTGTTTACGGGTTTTAATGGTGAGGTCGCCTGATTTGTTTTGAACTTCGATCTCAGTATCAACCGCCGCTTTTAATGAGCTATGGCCTCTCGCACCTTTGCCACTATCCTTGCCACTATGGTGAACAATCAACACGTGAGCTTTCGTATTCTCTCGTATTTTGTCACAGTTTCGGACAAAAGAACCCATGTCACGAGAAGAATTTTCATCTCCCCCAGACATCGCTCGATTTAGGGTGTCTACAATGATAAGTGAAAAAGCCCCAAGTTTTTGAACGGCATCTATCAGCCGATCTGTATCGGTGCTGTCTTCGCCACATAAATCAATTCCTGAGGGCAAAATATAAAGCTCTCCCTTTGATTTGAGTTGGTGATGTATCTCAAAGGCTCTTAGCCTCTCCCCAATGCCCAAACCGCCTTCGGTAGCAATATATAAAACAGAGCCTTGTTTCGATTTCAGTCCTTGCCAATCCATCCCTGTGGCAATATGTGCGGCAATATCTAATACAAAGAATGTTTTACCGCTATTGCTCTGGCCATAAACTACGCTAAGGGCGTTTTTATCTAGGAGTGATTTTACTAGATATTCTTTTTTTGGTAGCTTGTGAAGGTCTTTCCAGTGTGTGATTTTCATGCTGAGCGCCCCCCTTTACAAAATTGAATGTTCATTGGAAGGGTAGACGACGGGGAGATCTCCTTCTTTTCTATATTTAATATCGAAGCCGATATTTAGATATGAAACTGCACAATAAACATGAAAGAAATGAATTCCTTCTTCTTGATCGTATGTTCTATTTGCCCACTTAATTACAGAATACATGTGAGCGAGTTCTTGACCATTTCTAAATTTGCCTTGGGGAGTGATTATTGACTTTAGGAATGTGATTGCCTGAAGGGTGTGGTGGTGCGATTTGCGACCTAGAAGGTAAGGCTCTTCGGTTATATCTCTTTTTTCTCCTCTGTAGCCCGACAGGGACAAGTGAGGCTCTTCTTCAAGTATTTTCAAAACAAGTTCTTTATATGCTTCGTATTCCATTTTATACCTCCACACCGTTGATTTTGTGTTCAATCCATAAATCAATATCAGCTTCAAGCCAGCCCACAGCTTTTTCACCTAAAGAAATTTGTTTTGGAAAAGTATTTTTCTGGATGAAAGAATAAATTGATGATCTAGAGAGCCCTGTTCTTTCTATTACTTCGGGAAGCCTTAATATTCTTCTGTTTTGTTTTTGCATTTTTAGCCTTTCTTGGTTCTGTTAATAACTCAACATATCCAAGCGGCTATCCCAGTAATATAAGTCCAGTAATAATTGGGAAAAAAAACTATAAAATTGGTTTCTCTCTATAAAAACTGTTTATAAGGCTCTTAATTTCTAACTTCTTCTGGGGTGATGCAAGGCTGTAATCTATGGAAAGTAGCCTCATTTTAGCCTTTGAATAACGATTTTGAAGTTTTTTTAGCGTGTCTAAGGAGTCTCGCATTTCGGGAAGGCCTTTCCAAGGATGGCTCTCAATTATCTTTGCCAATGCCGCTTTATCGCTAATTTTAGTGTCTTGCTGCTTAATCTCATCTACATCAATAAATAATTTGGCGTATAATAACTCGTCCCACACAACTCTACGCCTTTTGGGGTTGTTGAATTTAACCTCAAATCCTCTAATGAAATCACAGGCTATATCTAATGCGAAATTATGTAGGGACTTTGTAGAGGCGTATCCATAATAGTCTTGCAATATAAGAAGTTTTCTCAAGCGTTCTTTTTTAATATGAGTTGCTATTCTTTTTTCCCACTGATCACGCGCCTTCTTCATGTCGGCAAGAATTTTTATAAATATGGCGGCTCTATTGTTTTCAGAAGTCCCTAAAGCACTTTTAAAACAATTAAGAAAGGGAGTGGAATCAAACATGTCTATGCTAATTTCTTTGTATAATTCCTCTGGTAGCTTGCTATTTTTTCGCTTGCTCATCTATATAATCTGCCCATTCTTGCATCATAACTCTACGTTCATCTAGAAATTTAGCTCTATCGTATGCGCGCGTAACCATGCTTTTAGCGGCGTGTGCCAGTTGTCGATCAATAACCTCGTGCCGGTAACCAAGTTTTTCTTTGATTGCGCTCATGGCTAAGGCTCTAAAACCGTGACCTGTCATGCGGTCTTTGAAGCCTAACCTATGCAAGCCCATTCTTATTGTATTATTGCTCATATGTTTGCGTGGCGAATGATGGCCTGGCAATATCCATTCCCACTGCCCATTCATCTCCTTTAAGTCGGTTAGAATTTCTACGGCTTGTCTTGATAGCGGCACGATGTGCTCTTTACGCATTTTCATGCGCTCAGCAGGGATAATCCATTCTGCTTCTTCTAGATTGAATTCTGACCATTTTGCTTCAATTAGCTCTTTTGTTCTTACAAAAGTTAGCATGAGAAGTTTCATGGCGTGGCGAGTCTCTAACCGAAGGCATGCTTCGTTACGTTCCATAGCTGACAAGAGTTCTGGTAATTCATCAATCGCAATGCAGGGATAATGCTTTCTAACTATTGGTTTTATGGCTTCTGATAGCTCTGAGGCAGGGTTGTACTCGCAATATCCGTGGGCGATGGCATATCTGAATATTTGCCCACAAGACTGGCGCATTCTATGCGCGGGCTCTATCGCGCCTCTTTTCTGTATGCGTTCTAGACAATTTAGAATTTGCGGGGGCTTAATATCTGTTATTGGAAGGTGACCAATTTGGGGGAAAATATCACGTTCTAGTCGGCCAAGTACGGTTTTTGCGTGTCGCGCTGTCCATTTGGACTTAATGTTTTCATGCCATTCGCGAGCAATAGCTTCAAAATTATTCTCAGCATTTTGCTCTGCTAGGCGTTTCTTTTCCTGTTTGTAAAGCGAGGGGTCGATATTTTGATCAAGAAGTCTTCTAGCGTCTGTGCAACGATCATCCGCTTCTTTGAGGGATATCTCGGGATAAACACCTAGGGCAAGACGCTTTTCCTTGCCGTTTATACGGTATTTCATACGCCAATATTTGCTTCCGTTGGGTCTGACCTCAAGGTAAAGGCCGCGCCCAACCGCTAATTTATAAGGCTTCTTTCTAGGTTCAGCATTCTTACACTGCAGATTCGTGAGCTTCATTGGGGGCATCACCTTTGCGTTGTTGAAGTATATGCCCCCACCAGTGCCCCCAAATATTGTGGATTTGGCAACATCTCATTGGATGGCTACAGATTAATTATACGCTGAATCCCTTAATAAATAAAGAAAAACTGGACTGTTTAGGATTTTATTGGATGAGAAAATGGAGCGGGTGAAGGGATTCGAACCCTCGACTTCAACCTTGGCAAGGTTGCGCTCTACCCCTGAGCTACACCCGCATGTGGTGAAATGACGAATCGTCATTTGGGTAACGATGGTCAATATACAAAACGTATAAGAAAATGCAAGCCCCAATCCTGCTGGAAAAAAGAATTGGACTGTGGCAGACTGTGAAAACGTTTAAACAAAGGCGAAAACATGTCTATTCTATTTATTCTTGCAGGGTTTGTCATTCTGATGCTGGGTGGTGAAACGCTGGTCAACGGCGCGGTAGCCGTTGCAAAGCGCTTGAATATGCCGCCCTTGGTCATCGGGATTGTGCTGGTCGGTTTCGGCACGTCCGTGCCTGAACTGGTGACAAGTATTCAGGCCAGTTTGCAGGGATCACCCGGCATCGCAATTGGTAATGTGATTGGCAGCAATATTGCCAATGTTTTGCTGGTTGCAGGTGCAGGCGCCATTCTGGTGCCGATCGTGGCCGATTTAAAAGGCCTTAAGCGCGATGGTCTGGTTTTAATGTTGGCGACGGTTATGTTTTTTGCCGCGGCCTATGCGGGCGGCATAAGCTATGGCCTTGGCCTGTTATTCACAGTCTCTCTGGTTTGCTACGTCGCCTATCTGGTGATGTCCGAACGCCGCCGCAGCCGTGCGCATCAAAAAACAGTAGAAGTTGATGATGATGCCGTATCCTTTGAAAAACCACCCAAAAGCCTTGCAACAGCAATGATTTATACCATTGTTGGTATCGGCTTGACGGTTCTGGGCGCTGATTTTCTGGTGCGCGGTGCAACCGAAATTGCACGCGATATGGGCATATCCGAAACCATTATCGGTTTGACGATTGTTGCGATCGGTACATCCCTGCCCGAGCTGGCGACAGCTGTTGTGGCGGGATTAAAAGGCGAGGCTGATGTCTCCGTTGGGAATATTATCGGCAGTAACATTTATAATATTCTGGCGATTTTGGGTATTACGGCGATGATCAAGCCGTTGCCGGTTGACCCCAGTGTTCTGAGTTTTGATATCTGGGTCATGGCAGCATCATCGCTGATATTGGTCGCTTTACCATTTATGTTCAAAAAGCTGGGACGCGGCACAGGTATCATATTCCTGTGCGCTTATGCGGCCTATCTGTTTGCACTGTACTTGATGATTTAAATGCGTTGAAGCGGCGCATCACTGCGCGGACGAAACGGCACAATGACACCGACAACATTGTCAGCAGCCTTAACTGTTTTTGCAATCATGCGGCGGCGGGCTTCCTGTTTTTTACGGACCTTTTCCTCGGCAGATTCAAATTCGGAAATGGCGGTTTGATATCGCTGACCAATCATAATTTCATTAATTTTAAGGGCGCGGGCATAGAACATGCCACAGCATAATTCGATCATGCCGGCATCTTCGGCATCATATTCGCAGCCATCAAAAGCCACTTTTGAAATGCGGAAAAGCTGGCTGTCGCCGATGCGACGGGCATGTAAGACCACGGTCTCATCGCAGGCCTCGCCGATTTCACCCTCGAATTCATCGGTGTTTTTGAAATGATGGTTTAATTCAACAATCAGGTTACGCCCGTCATTGGCAAATCGTGCATGGGCACAGCCGCTGATTTCAGGCTCTGTTGCATCAATATAGTACCAACGCAGCTCTTTCTTTTCTTTAAGCTCGTTCAGACCCAGTTTGAATAAAAGATCGTTGATATCGTAATCCATTTTTTCCCCCGCCCTGTTCGGGCATCTTAATTTATTGTATTTACGGCTCCCCAACCGTTGCAATATATAGGATATGGCATATTGATTACAAAAAAGTTAACAAAATCGGAGGCTTTCAATTTGAATTTTCAGCAAAATCGCTTTAAGAATCTTAGAAAAATATAAATAAGGAAGAATATGATACGTCACAGACGCATGCGCCAACATAAATGGGTGCGGGATCTTGCCGCCGAAACAGTTTTAACCCCCAAAGACCTGATCTGGCCGGTTTTTGTTGTGGAGGGTGAAAACCAGTGTCAGCCCGTGGCATCGTTGCCAGGGGTGGATAGATATTCAATTGATATTCTGGTTTCTGAAGTCAAAAAAGCCCGTGACCTTGGTATTCCCGCTGTTGCGCTTTTCCCGGTAACGCCGGATGATAAAAAGACAGAAGACGGGCGCGCAGCGCTGGACGAAAATAACTTGATATGCAGGGCCCTATCCGAAATTAAAGATAAAGTTGCGGATATAGGACTTATCGCCGATGTGGCGCTGGATCCTTATACTTCGCACGGGCATGATGGTGTGGTTTCTGATGACGGATATGTATTGAACGACGAAACCGTCGATATTCTCTGCAGGCAGGCTGTGCTTCAGGCGCGTGCGGGGGCCGATATTGTTGCCCCGTCCGATATGATGGATGGACGTATTGCAGCAATTCGCAAAGCCCTGGATGAAAACGGGTTGATTAATAAGATGATCCTGTCTTATGCCGTTAAATATGCATCGGCATTTTATGGGCCCTTTCGCGATGCGGTCACATCTGCAGGCAATCTTAAGGGGGATAAAAAAACATACCAGATGAATCCTGCCAATCGTAAAATGGCCTTACGTGAAGCCCGCGCCGACGTAGGCGAGGGGGCGGATATGCTGATGGTTAAACCGGGGCTGCCCTATCTGGATATTATTCGTGATATTTCGCAATCCTGTGATTTGCCGGTTTTCGGATATCATGTCAGTGGGGAATACGCCATGTTAAAAGCCGCCGCCCAAAACGGTTGGTTGAATTACGACGATTGTCTGCATGAAAAGCTGATCGGTTTCAAAAGGGCCGGATGCACTGGAATTTTAACCTATGCCGCGCGTGAAATGGCCGCAAAGCTTTAGACTTTTAGAACCGGATCGATTACGGTTTACTTTTTTTCGTTAAAAATGTAAAAAAATGTATAAAAACGACCAAACACAATTGACATAATTTAAAGTCTGTAGTATTTATATAATAATTACAGGGTCAAAACATGAAGAAAATTGCTGAAAACTGCGCGAAAACCTATACGCGCCTTGCCGGAGAATTCACCCGCCTGAGTGCGCGTACTAATCCTCTTATCGTTGGGGTGCGCGGCATTTCATTTGGCGTGGATGTTGCTGCGGCTTTCTTGGTTATGTCAGCCCTGTCAGCTCCGGCAATCATGCCGATCTGCGTAACGGTATTTTCAGGTGTCATTGCCGCTGCCTTTTTCCATGAAACCTTCAAGGATCTGAAACGCATGAGAACTGCGATTCCGTTTTATACTGATCGTCAGGAAAAACAAAACAAGCTGGGTCAGGTCATCGGACAAGAGGATGTTTACGCAATGCCCCGCACGGCAACGGTTTTCTTGCAATCGATAGACGAAAAACTGGAAAAAATGACAAGAAAATACGATAAAACGAATTTTAGCCTCGTAAAAGCCTTTTATGCCGTCAGAATTAAAAGCTGCAAAAAGACACGTGAGTCTGTTTTGACTGCAAAATACTCTGAAAAGCTACCTGGCGGGCGTTCTTATATCCGTGATTTCAGGCCTCAGCTGAATTCACCAGCCTCAGTTTAATTTTTTAAAAGTCCGAACAAGTTGCGCGGGTCATCCAACTCGCCGATGATGTCAAGATCCTCGTAGATATCGAATTCGCGGACTTTATCGTACACGTATCGCAATAGCGAGAAATCCTGCAAGGCAAAACCGACAGAATCAAAAATGGTGATTTCACGCTCGTTTTGACGGCCTTGTTTTTCGCCTTTGAAAATATGATGCATTTCAGTAACCGCAAAATCTTCGGGCATATGCTGGATTTCGCCTTCAATGCGGCTTTGGGGCTCGAATTCTACAAAAACAGATCCGCGCTTCAGGATATCCTGATGCAATTCGGTCTTACCGGGGCAATCCCCGCCAATTGCATTAATATGCATGCCCTGGCCAACCATGTTATCTGTCAGCACGGTGGCATATTGTTTGTCAGCGGTGCAGGTCGTGATGATATCCGCGCCCTGAACGGCATCCTGCCCGGTTTTACAGACAGTAATGTCAAAGCCTGAATCGGCCATGTTGCGCTGAAATTTCTCGGAGACTTTATAATCAATATCGTAGACGCGCAGGGTATCGATGCCTGTCAGCGCGCGAAAGGCATAGGCCTGAAATTCGGCCTGACATCCGGCGCCAATCATGCCCATGGTTTTGACATTATTATTTGCAAGATATTTGGCGGTCAGGGCCGAAATTGCCGCAGTGCGCAGGGCCGTGCCGATTGTCATTTCAGATAATAACAGCGGATATCCCGTTTCAACGTCTGATAAAACGCCAAAGGCGACAACGGTCTGAAGGCCCTTGTTGAAATTGCCTGGGTGGCCATTCACGTATTTAAAGCTGAACAGCTCGCGGTTTCCGGTTGGCATCAATTCGATTACGCCGACATCGGAATGGTGCGCATAGCGCGGGCTTTTGTCAAAGTTGTCCCAGTTCTGATAGTCTTCTTTGATATATTCGGCCAGTTCGGTCATCAGCGTTTCGATACCAATGCGGTTAACCAATTTGACCATATTTTCGGCACTTAAATATTTCATCTTGTCCAAGCTTTCTTTTTTGATTTTCTCTTTTATACAAAAATGCTAGTCTTCCTTCAATTCAAAGTTGGTCAAAGGAGTCTGACATGCTGATTGGTGTGCCAAAAGAAATTAAAAATAACGAATTCCGTGTTGGTTTGCTGCCGTCTTCGGTGAAAGAATTCACAACGGCCGGGCATGATGTTCTGGTTCAAACGAACGCAGGTGCGTCGATTCATGCAACGGACGAAGAATATATCAAGGCCGGTGCCACAATCGCCAAAGACGCAAAAGAAGTCTTTGCCAAGGCCGATATGATTATCAAGGTGAAAGAGCCCCAACCCGAGGAATGCAAAATGCTGCGTAAGGGGCAGGTTTTATTCACATACCTGCATCTGGCAGCTGACAGAAAACAGGCTGAAGGCTTGATCGACAGCGGCTGTACAGCCATTGCCTATGAAACAGTGACAGGCCCATTCGGTGGTTTGCCATTGCTGGCCCCAATGAGCGAGGTTGCAGGCCGTATGTCTGTTCAGGTCGGCGCGGTTGCGATGCAGATTGGAAACCGTGGCGGTTCAGGCCTTTTGATCGGCGGTGTACCGGGCGTTAAACCTGCGGATGTTGTGATTATCGGCGGCGGCGTTGCCGGAACGAATGCGGCCAAAATGGCTGTTGGTTTGGATGCCAATGTTGTTATTCTCGAGCGTTCGCTGGATCGTATCCGCCAGCTTGAGGACTTATTCGGCCCGACTGCGAATATCATTTATTCAACCAAGGCCAGTGTCGATCACTATGTTTTTAATTCCGATCTGATTATCGGCGCTGTTCTGATCCCGGGTGCGATTGCCCCGAAACTGATTACAAAAGATATGCTGAAACATATGCGCCCGGGTGCTGTGATCGTTGATATTGCGATTGATCAGGGCGGCTGTACAGAAACCAGCAAGCCCACAACCCATCAGGACCCAACATATATGGTTGATGGCATTTTGCATTATTGTGTTGCGAATATGCCGGGCGCTGTGGCACGCACGTCGTCACAGGCGCTGAATAACGCTGTTCTGCCCTATGCTTTGCAAATTGCAAACAAAGGCTGGCGCGCAGCATTGTCGGAAAATCCACACTTGATGGATGGCTTGACCGTGCATGAAGGCAAAATCACGCAAGCCGAAGTTGCGCAGGATCTGGGTTACGAATTCTTTGCTCCCGATCAACAGCTTGCGGCTTGACATAATTTTATTTCCGGTGTAGGTTTGTCTTGAAATCAAGGAGTTCAAGATGAAAAAACTATCAGAAAGCTTTAATGAAATTACCGTTGCGCGCGGCGAAAAGTTTCAAATTGAATTAAAAGAAAATCCATCATCAGGATATCGCTGGCGTTTTCAGGTTGTCAGCGGCAAGGTTTCTAAAGTGGATGACAAGTTCGAACGTGACGAGCCACGGGCCAATGTCGTGGGTGGTTTGGGTACACGCCGCATGACGTATAATGCTTATGGCGGCAAAGACATTACCATCCGCGCCCTTTACAAAAGATCGTGGGAAAAAGATTCGGATGCAGCAGGTAATTTGACTTTGAAGGTTAAAATCCGTTAGGTCGCAGCCTCAAGCGTATTTTCAAGTAACATCGCAATAGTCATCGGACCAACCCCGCCCGGAACAGGCGTGATGGCGCAATTGCGCTTGCTTGTAACGTCCTGAAAATCAACATCCCCCACCAGACGGCATTCATCAATGCGGTTAATGCCAACATCTATAACAATCGCGCCATCTTTCACGTGTTGCGCCGTAATCAGGTTCGGCACGCCTGTTGCGATGACCAGAATATCGGCATCTTTGCAGGCATCAACCAGATCAGCCGTTTTTGAATGCGCCTGTGTTACTGTACAATTTTCTTGAATTAACAGCTGCGCCATAGGGCGCCCAACAAGGGCCGAGGCACCGACGACGGTCGCTTTCAGCCCAGTCAGATCGTGACGTATGGATTTAATTAAATACAAACATCCCTTTGGTGTGCAGGGCACTGCCGTATTCTGGCGTAAAACCAGTTGCCCCAGATTATAGGGGTGCAGGCCGTCGACATCTTTGGCGGGGGTAATCACATTTATGATTTTTTGTTTGTTAATATGCGCGGGCAGGGGCAATTGTACCAATATGCCATGTACATTTTGATCTGTGTTCAAACGCTCAATCAGGCGCAGGATATCCGCCTCGCTGGCGTCCTCGGATAATAAATGCACATAGGAATTCATACCCGTATCGGATGCCGCCTTACGTTTTGCGGCGACATAGATCTGACTTGCGGGGCTTTTACCCACCAATACGACGGCAAGGCCCGGCACGCGGCCTGTTTCATCCATCAGTATTCGCGTTTTTTTTGTAATATCATCACGCAGGCCGCTCGCAATTGCCCGGCCGTCTATAATCCGGATATCAGGCATTAATAGGCAAGACCCCGCAGCAGGGCTTGGATAATCATCAGGCCAAAGATAGCAATAACAGGCGAGAAATCCATGCCCCCGATCGGCGGCACATGTTTTCTGATTTTCAAAATGACCGGATTGGTGATTGCATTAATGGCCGTGCAGAATTTGTAGACCCATTTATTACGGGCATTTAAAACATCTAATGCAACCATCCAGCTGATAATGACGGCAATCACGATGATCCAGATATAAACATCAAGTGCCCAGATCAAAAGTCCAATAAGTGGTGTCATGTTTTTTCCTCTTGCAATTTCCCCTTTACTATACCAGCTTTAATGCGAAGGAAAAGAAGAAAGGAAGACTTATGGATTTGGAAAATACACTGTATCTTGATTTGGAAGATGGCCGCGTTGTCATTCAATTGCGTCCCGATCTGGCGCCAAAACACGTCAAACGTATCAAGGAATTGGCGCGCGAAGGCTATTATGATGGCTTAATATTTCACCGCGTGATTCCGGGCTTTATGGCGCAAACGGGTTGTCCTGACGGGCAGGGAACGGGCGGATCGGGCCAGAAGCTGCAGGCAGAATTCAACGACGAGCCCTATGTGCGTGGAACCTGCGGCATGGCGCGTACGACGAACCCTGACAGTGCCGACAGCCAGTTTTTCATTACATTTGATGATACACCGCATCTGGACGGACAATATACAGTATGGGGTCAAGTCGTCGAGGGAATGGAACACGTTGACAGTATAAATGAGGGAGAGCCGCCGGAAGATCCGACAGCAATTAAATCAATGAGCGTTGCGGCAGATGCCGATGCGAAAAAGGAGAAAAAAGCATGAGTAAATTAATCGCAATTTTTACAGCCCTGTTCATGTTGGCGGTGGTACCGATGGCAAATGCACAGGATATCACGGACCCTGAAAACACGCTGATCCTGCAGTTAAAAGATGGACCGGTTTACATTCAATTGCGTCCCGATCTGGCGCCAAACCATACAGCCCGCATCAAGGAGCTGACACGCCAGGGTTTTTACGATGGAATCGTATTCCACCGTGTGATCGAAGGTTTTATGGCACAAACAGGTGACCCGACAGGCACAGGAACAGGGGGATCAGGTCAGAATATAGACGCTGAATTCACATCGACCCCGTTTGAACGTGGTACGGTTGGTATGGCCCGATCAAACAACCCAAATTCTGCGGACAGCCAGTTCTTCATCAACTTTGTCCCGACACCATTTTTGAATAACAACTATACTGTTGTGGGCGAGGTGATTTCAGGTATGGAATATGTTGATAATATCACACGCGGCGAGCCGCCGATGAATCCGGACAAAATCGTTTCGATGAAGGTTGCGGCCGATGCCGAGCGTACAAACAATCTGACAGTCGAATAAACTGTGTCTGAATAATTTAAAAGGCGGTCTTTGGGCCGCCTTTTTTATTGCCGTCTTTTATACGTCTCGGGGCGTGACATTGAAAATAACACGTGGTAATTTATCTTGGATAAAAGTAAACCAAACGGGATATAACCATGAAAATTCTTGTCGCTGTCAAACGGGTACTGGACTACAACGTCAAGGCGCGCGTCAAATCAGACCAGTCGGGCGTTGATCTGTCGAATGTCAAAATGTCGATGAACCCATTTTGTGAAATCGCGGTTGAAGAAGCCGTACGCATGAAAGAAAAGGGCCTTGCTGAAGAAATTATCACCGTTTCAATCGGCCCGTCACAGGCGCAGGAAACATTGCGGACATCACTTGCGATGGGGGCAGACCGCAGTATCCTGATCGAAATAGATGAAAATGTTGAACCGCTGGCCGTTGCCAAATTGTTAAAAGGCGTCGTTGAAAAAGAAAGCCCAAATCTTGTTATCATGGGTAAACAATCCATTGATGGCGATAACAACCAGACAGGCCAGATGTTGGCGGCATTGCTGGGCTGGGGTCAGGGCACATTTGCATCCAAAGTTGAAAAAGACGGCGATCAATTGAAAGTCACAAGGGAAGTCGACGGCGGTTTGGAAACAGTCGGCCTGAAACTGCCTGCGGTTGTCACAACCGATCTGCGTTTGAACGAGCCGCGTTATGCGTCCCTGCCGAATATTATGAAGGCCAAGAAAAAGCCGCTGGATACAATGGCGCCGTCTGATTTCGGCGTTGATGTCAGCCCGCGCGTTGTTACCCTTAAAGTCACCGAGCCGCCAAAACGCGAAGCCGGTATCAAGGTTGAAAGCGTCGAACAACTTGTCGATAAACTGCAAAACGAAGCAAAGGTAATATAATATGTCGATTTTATTAGTTGCAGAACATGATCATAAATCTTTAAATCCGGCCACTTTAAATGCAGTGACCGCCGCTACCAAGATCGGTGGTGATATCACCATTCTGGTTGCAGGTGAAAATTGCGGCCCATCAGCAGATTCTGCTGCAAAGGTTGCCGGCGTATCCAAAGTTTTGAAAGCGGATAACGCATCATTCGGCCATCATTTGGCAGAACCGATGGCGGATTTGATCGTCGAGCAAGCCAAAAGCGGCGGTTATAAATATGTTCTGGCCCCTGCGACAACCATGGGGAAAAACATTATGCCGCGTGTTGCCGCGATGCTGGATACACAGCAGGTTTCGGATATTATCGCTGTTGAAAGTGCCGATACATTCGTTCGCCCGATCTATGCCGGTAACGCAATCGCAACGGTGCAAAGCAAAGATGATGTAAAAGTTATCACGGTTCGTACCACGGGCTTTGATAAGGCGGCTGCTGAAGGCGGCAGCGCATCTGTCGAAGATATATCCGCATCAGGCGCGTCAGATCTATCGTCTTTTGTCGGTCAGGAGCTGACAGAATCCGAACGCCCTGAATTGACCAGCGCAGGCATTGTTATCTCAGGTGGCCGCGGCGTTGGATCGGCTGAAAACTTTGAGATGATCGAAGATTTGGCAGATACGCTGGGTGCTGCGGTCGGCGCATCACGTGCGGCGGTTGATGCGGGCTATGTTCCAAACGATTATCAGGTCGGACAAACAGGTAAAGTTGTTGCCCCCGATCTTTATATGGCTATTGGTATTTCAGGTGCGATTCAGCATTTGGCCGGTATGAAAGATTCAAAGGTGATTGTTGCCATCAATAAAGATGAAGACGCACCGATTTTTCAGGTGGCCGATTATGGTCTGGTTGCCGATCTATTTGATGCGGTTCCGAAACTGAAAACCGCTTTGGAAAACCTTAAGCAAGCCGCCTAAAACACCATGAAAAAAATCAAATTACCGTTTGATCTTTCCAAAAAATCGCTGAAGGTTTTGGAAAAAACATATCTGTTGCCAGCCCTTCGTGAGTTCAGGAAATGGCGCAATAAAGAATTTATCAAACCTGTGGCGCATCAGGATATCATCGGCCTTGTGATCGAGGACGGGCGGATGACATCACGCTATTCCTTTATGATTGTCATGTCCTGCGCGATTGCTATTTTAGGTCTTTTGTTATCATCACCTGCTGTTGTGATCGGTGCGATGTTGATCTCCCCGCTGATGGGGCCGATCATGTCGCTCGGTTTTTCATTATGTGTTGTTGATTACAGACAAATGCGTAAATCGCTTGAGGCTTTGGCGATTGGAACCTGCCTTGCGCTTGCCATCTCGATGATCATCGTTTTCTTTTCGCCCTTGACGGATGCAACACCTGAAATTATGGCGCGAACCAAGCCCAATTTATTTGACCTGTTGGTGGCGGTGTTTTCGGGCCTTGCGGGTGGCTATGCGACCATTAAACAAAAAGGCGCGACAATTGTCGGCGTTGCGATTGCGACAGCCTTGATGCCGCCTTTGGCTGTTGTCGGATATGGTGTTGCAACCGTTTCCTGGTCGATTGCGGGGGGTGCGTTCTTTTTATTCATGACAAACCTTTTGGCAATTGCGCTGAGCGTCACGCTGCTGGCGAAATGGTATGGGTTTGGTGAACATCATTCGCCTGTTCATACGCTGCGCAAAACACTCGCGGTTTTTGCGGTCTTTATTTTGCTGTCTATTCCGCTCGGGATATCGCTTTCAAAAATCGCCTATCAGGCCTATGCGACGAAAACAGCGCAGTTTGAAATTGATGATTATTTCAAAAACTATGACAGCCGGATTGCCAATTTTGATATCAACTTCAAGGACAAGGAAAATGTCGTGATTGATACGGTAATTGTCACAACAAAATACCAACCCGATGCGCAAAACGTTCTGGCAGAGCGTTTAAGCGCCTCGCTGGATACAAATGTTTTGGTATCTGTTGATCAGATTATTGTTGCGCGTGAACAGGTCAAAGATCAGGCATTGGCTGAGGCTGAAACCCTTTTGCGAAACAATATTCAAAACCGTCTGGCCGAAGTCGACCTGCGCGAGGATATGATTAACAGCATCCGAAGCACCGCTTTTTTCCCGCTTGAGTTCATCAATATCGATCAGGATCAGAAAATTATTTCCGTTTCACCAGCGTCATCGGATGAATTAACGATATCGCTGTTGCGTGAATTCGAAAATAATCTGCGTACCCGTTTTCCCGAATGGACGGTAATGGTTGTTCCCAATACACAGACCCTGCCGACAATCTATTTTGATGTCGGTGAAAGCGAATTAAATGATGCGGCCTTAAACCGTATTGATGATGCGGCCTGGGCCCTGCGCCGCTGGAATATCAATGATGTTCTTGTGATGGGGTATGCCAGCACACTTGGCGGCAGCCGATCGACGGTCAACCGTCAATTGGCCTTTGATCGCGCCAGCAACGTTGCAAATATCCTGAATGAAAGCGGGGTTGAAACGTCGCTTCGCAGTGAATTCGGCCGTTTCGACCAAAGCCGCGACGAACGGGACTATGGTATGAACAGCCTGCATAAGGTCGAAATCAGATTTAATTCAAACAGCATTCAATAAAAAAACAGCCCCCGAAATTGGGGGCTGAATTTTCAGTGCTATATTCTGTTATTCAATTTTATCGGCGGATTTTGCCAAACGCACCAGATTGATGAATTCGGCGCGGTATCCGAAATTATCTTCGCCTTTTGCCGATTGGGCCAGTTCGATGACATCATCATAGCTGAAATCACCTGTAAATGTTCCGCCGCGTAATATCTGGCCGAAACCTGCCACAGCACTGGCAAAGCGGATATCATCCGATAGTTTAATATCAGCATCGGCAAAGGTGATCGGACGCGTGATCAGATCGCTTTTATCGGCAAAGCCGGCAAGCCCATCATCCGGCTTTTTATAGCGGATTTTCAATAGGGCATATTCATCACCCATATCTGAACTCGGTTGGGCTTCTTCGGACTGATAGCGCAAATCATCGATCATACGTTTGTCGCTGTTTTTTGGTGTGATCTCATATATTGCGGTCACGGCATGACCTGCGCCGATTTCACCCGCATCCACCTTGTCGTTATTAAAGTCTTCACGGTTTAAATGGCGTGTTTCATAGCCGATCAAACGATATTCACCAACAATTGCAGGGTTGAATTCGACCTGAATTTTGACGTCTTTCGCAATGGTAAACAGGGTTGCGCCTGCCTGATCAACCAGCACCTTGCGCGCTTCGTTCAGGTTATCGATATAGGCCGCCTGACCATTCCCGTTTTGCGCAAGCGTCTGCATCAGATTGTCATGGTAGTTCCCCTGACCAAAGCCCAGAACCGACAGGGATATTCCCGTATCGCGCATGCGCTCGACATAGTCCTGCAATTCCTGATGGTTCGTGATGCCGACGTTAAAATCGCCATCTGTTGCCAATATAACGCGATTGACGCCATCTTTATCAAGGTTTTGTTGCGCTAGATTATAGGCTTGTTTTATACCTGCCGCGCCTGCGGTTGACCCGCCTGCGCGCAAGTTTTCCAGTGCTGACAAAATCTTTTGTTTATCGGATGCTTTCGTCGGCTCCAGAACTGTGCCAGCAGACCCTGCATAAGTGACAATCGCAACCGTGTCATTTTCATCCAGCGAGCTGAGCAGGAGTTTAAAAGAATTAATCAACAACGGCAGTTTATCGGCACTGTTCATTGACCCTGATGTATCCAGCAGGAAAACAAGGTTGCTACGCGGTTTGCTGTCGGCGGGCAATTGATAGCCTTTAATGCCGATATGCATCAGTTTTTTACCCTCTGCCCATGGGCTGTCATAAACGGCAACCGTAGGTTTGAAAGGCGCATCTTGCGTTTCAGGCACGGGGTAATCGTAATTGAAATAATTGATCAGCTCCTCGATGCGCACAGAATCTTTTTGCGGCAGAACACCGTTATTCAACTGACGACGCATAAAGCTGTAACTGGCCGTATCGACATCAATCGAGAATGTGGATACGGGCTCCTCCGATACCAGCTTGACACTGTTATCTTTGAAATCGGTGAATTCATCTTGCCCGACATCTTGGTAAGACGGCTGGATGATATCAGGCGCGGGCATTGGCGTCGGGGCAATAAAGCCCATTTGTACGGATTCAGTTGCCATCGCGCGGTTGGCCTGCGTAGCAGCGGGCGGTGCGGATACGGCATCTGCGGCCATATCGGCTTCAGCCTCTGCAATTTCTTGTCGCGCTTTTTTGGCTTGGCCAATTGGTGTCGGCAGAGTGGAACTTCCATTTTGAATAGCTTCTTCTACCCTTTGATTATCAGCGGCAATAATCGCATCGCGAAATTCCGGTGAAACTTCACCTTCGCCGGGGATGGATGTAACCTTTGCCCCTTGCCCGACAGGCGAAACGTTCAGCGATTGGCTGTCCATCGCATTATAGGTAAATAGCGGCACCCCGATCACGGCCAAAACGGCGCATGCGGCAACGGCACCAGATAATCCTGAAAGTCTATATTTATTTTTCATCATTGATCTCCATAAGTTGTTGGTTATACCTATAGGACGATCAGTCTTTCCATATCCTTGGAAATTTTTTTGATTTTTTTTCTCGAATGCCTCAATCGCCAGACGGGTTGCGTCTTTGCGGGCATTCTCATCAGGTGCGGGGGCATCGATATCATGCAGTAATTCTTTTAATTTCTTTTCATCCATGATGCTGCTCCTTTCCGTTTTCGTTAAAATATTTGCGAACCTCGTGCAGACGCCAGCTGACGGTTGCTTCACTGACGCCGAGTATTTCTGCGGCCTCTTTATGGGTCAGCCCCTCCCAACAGACCAGAATAACGGCATCACGCAGTTTTTCGGGCAGGGTGTCGATAACCTCCAGCGCCTGACGTGTCTGCATCTGTTTTTCCTGATTATCAGGCGCGGCGACCATCAGTGCATCTTCAAACAATAGGCCCTCGCGGCTGTTCTGGCGGTTTTTCTTTTTCAAATAGTCTTTGGCCGTATTGATAACCAGGCGATACAGCCATGTCGTAAAGGCCGAATCAAACCGAAAGCTATCAATATTCCCTGCCAGTTTGATACAGGCATCTTGTGCGATATCTTCAGCGTCCGATTTCACGCCCACATATTTATAGGCCATTTTATATATGGTTATATAATGGCGTTCGACCAGCTGAGAAAATGCGTATGCATTGCCGCCGGCGGCTTCGCGTATCAACTGTTCATCTGTCATCTCATCATTCATAACAGGCCTATTTTCAGATAAGACGATCAAAACAGCAAGAACCTTTGAAAATTTATTCAGGTTTACATTTCGGCTTGTTCTGGTTAATATGCAAAACAATTCAAATATAACGAGGTTTAAAATGTCGCAAAAACTTGGTACACGTGTTGTTGTTCAGCTTAAAGATGAATTCGCCAAGGCTGTTAATAAAAACGGCCTGCAATATGCAAAAAATAAAGAACTGGATGCTTTAAAAGCGGTTCTGGAGGGTGAAAAAGCAACTTTGACCAATGTAATGCGTGATTTCGAATATTACGTGCAGTCATCTGATGCCCATGGCGCAGCCGAAAGCCCGATGATCAATTGGAGCCGTGATGCAACAACCAGCGAGCGTGCAAAAAGCTATTACGGATCTAAATTTGTTGTCACATGGGGGGCAGGTACCAAGGTTGTTTCTGAAGACGTCGCCGAGCGCATCAAAGATAAAATCGCAGAATTGGAAGGCCAAGGCGCTGTTGAAAAAGTTCGCGTTGATTCTATGGACCCTGCCAAGAACCCGCCGATTCCGCCAAAGTATTTCAAATAAATACATATCAGCGTATAAGAACGGTATAGTAGAAAACAGCATTTGTGCAGCTTCCTGACCCGAATGCTGCGTATTGGCATGTGCAACCGGCTGGTTTACCAATAAGGGCCCCACCTGCCTGATCGCCGATGGCATGCGGCCAAGGTTGTATCGTGCTGTCAACATAATCGCCCTGAAAGTACGTATTCGGTCCTGGCTGCGTTGATGTAAAAGGATCAAACGGAACATCGCCCGAAGGGTTATCGTTATCCAGCCCCTCGTTTATTGCAAGACATACATCCTTATTCACAAATTCAACCTGTAAGACAAGGTCGTTTTTATTGTCATCCCCTATGCCTTGCAAGGTTGCCGGCCAGAAATTAAAGTGGCTCTGGGCCGGAGGTAAGCTTATGTATGTATATTCCTGATCTTCATATACTAAATGAGGCACATTTCCGCCATTTTGGTGAAAAACATGACAGCTTAAGTCACTGGGGGAGGTCGGATTATTATTTATATCATCTGTATCAATATATGATCCATCATCGTCGAAATCATGGTTGAAAGATATATCGGTCTCTGAACAGCCATTTACAAGCCGAAGGCGCGTTACTGCATTTTCAATTTGTGTTGCATATTGCAGTAATTGCGAGGCAAGCAATGTCGCTTTTTCTTTGTCGATATTGCCACCACCGCGGCTGCTGGCTGTAATGGCATATGAAAGTGCTGCGAACAAAGCCACAGCAATCAAAATCAAAAACAATGCATTTCCGGAAGCATTCTTCATTCTTTAAATATAAAACAAAAATATGGCAAAAATAAGGCATTTTCTTGGAATGATCTTTCAGCTTTCCAATTTAGTGGAAATCCGTATGTATAATGGCTATTCTGAAACTGATTGTGTATGACTAAAAAAGTTTTGATAAATGCTTCGTGAAAATATCCTGGAAAGAATTTATTTTATGTGTTGGGTGGTTATTATCCTCTCAATTCCAATTCTAGGAAACGTTTCAATAACGACGCTCAGCTTTGCCGTTTTTATATTGGGTCTGATCAGCTGGTTGTATGCCCTTTTAAAAGGCGGCAAAAATATCTGGCAGGTAATTATAAACAGCCCTTATTTTTATATTGTCTTATTAATCATTGCTGTTTTGTTTTTATCATCTTTTGCCAGTGTGGATCCGGGTTATGTTATAAAACGTGCAGCTAAAGTATCCGCCATACTGGTGTTCGCAAGCGGATTTTTTGTTGTTATGCCTTATGTGCGGCCAATAGTAAGCCAAACTACCGTTCGTTTTTTGCCTTGGGTGTTGGGGGCCACGGCTCTGGTTATGTTGGTGGAATATTTCTTTCAATATCCTTTATATAGTTTCGTCCGTGGCGAGCCATCAGTCTTAACAAAATTGCATGAACTGAATCCATCCGCTGTCTTGCAAACGCTTTTGATTTGGCCGATTTTGTTGATATTTTACCATCACGAAATAGATAGAAAAGCCCTGAGTATTGGCTTTTTTATATTAATTTTGGCGGCTCAGTTAATATTATTTTCAAGTCAGGCAGCGCTTTTGGGTCTGGTAGTCGGAGGGTTCGCTTTTCTTTTAACTGTCTATGCGCCTAACAGTTTTCCTAAGGCAACATTTATATTGATCGGCATTGCGGCTCTTTTATCGCCCGTTCTTGCAGAAATATTATATCAGTGGAAACCGCCATTTTTTGAATATCTCAGGTCATCTGCTGCAGCGCCGCAGCGTATTGACATCTGGCATGCGTGCGTCATGCTCATCAAAGAAAGCCCTGTATTCGGATATGGGTTGGATGCAACGCGTGTTCATGCCGATAATATTCTCGTCTATACACAAGATTACAAATGGAAAGAAGTGCTGCACCCGCATAACTTTGCCCTGCAGTTGTGGTTGGATACTGGTGTTTTTGGTGTGTTGTTGTTCTTATCGTTTTTGAAAATTCTTTATAATAAACTCATGAACTTAAATCTGGACGCCAGACCTTATGCAATGGGGATTTTATTATCTGTCATCAGCGTTGCATCTGTCGGTTACAGTATTTGGAATGGTTGGTTTTTATCGACTATAATTGTGTCGTCAGTTTTTGTGATGCTCATTATCGGGCATGCTCGAAAATAACCGGAGCGGGTTAATCGAGCCTCCAGCCATTCGTGGTATGTCGTAAGCCACTTGAGCGGGCTGGAAGTCTAGTGGGTTTTCGTTCAATCGGAGATTTGTATACCCTCTTTATTTGAGTTTGATACTTCTTGTAATTTAAAAGTATTAATCATAGAAAACTATATCTTCGTTATATTATAATCGTAAAACCATAAGAGGATGGAGCTTTAATGAAGGTATGGTTTGTTCATCAATTTGCGTTGCCGCCTAAATGTGCCGGAGTAACTCGGCATTTTTCCCTTGCGCGAGAGTTAGTGAAATTGGGTCACGAAGTTACGATTATAGCGGCTAATCAGCATCATCGTAAAACGGATGCCGAACATATACCAGAAGGAGAAGATTGGAAGCTTGAGAATTACGACGGCGTTAATTTTATTTGGTTAAAAAACCCTAACTCAAGACCTTCTTATTTTAAACGTATTGTCAACATGTTTTCATTTGGTTGGAAAGTGGCTCGATTTAATAGCGATATTCCAAAACCTGATATAATTATCGGATGCTCACCAGACCCGGTGACAGCATACAGTGCCTACGGGCTCTCCAAAAGATTGGGTTGTAGATACACGGCACATATTGGTGATTTCTGGCCAATGGTTTTAACGGATATGTCTGGAATATCAAAACATCATCCTTTTATAGTTTTTTTAGGTTGGCTGGAAAAGAAGATATATAAAAAAGCTGAACTTATCATATGTCCTTTGCCGGCGGGTTGGAAAAGGCTGCGGGAGTGTGGGGTTAATTCGGATAAATTTTTGTATTTACCAAATGGGGTAGATTTAGAGAATATTCCACCTTTGCGGCCTCCTGAAAAACGGGGTCAGTTCACATTTATGTTCGCAGGGTCTCATGTTGTTTCGTGTTGTCTAGATAATATTTTGGATGCGATAAAATTAATTCAGAGGAAATATCCTGAATTAAATGCGCAGTACCGTTTTATAGGTGAGGGCGGTGAAAAGCCAAGGCTGATAGAAAAATCTAAAGATATGAGATTACAAAATGTTTATTTTGAAAATGCGGTACCAAAAGAGCAGATTCTTAATAAGTTGATGGAAGCAGATGCTTTTATGAATGCAGTCTCGGCTAAAAAATCTTATCAATACGGTATTTCCATGAATAAATTATTTGACTATATGGCGGCAGGGCGCCCCACAGTCATAGCTGTAACTTCTTATAACAACCCCATCGAGGAAGAAAGATGTGGATTAACGGTACCTGCTGAAAATATACCAGCCTTGGCAGAGGCGATGAATGAAATGGCTCATATGTCTGTTGAGCAGAGAATTATTATGGGCGAGCGCGCTTATGAGGCTTTAAAAAGGGAATATAATTTTGAAAACCTTGGTAGAATATTAGAAGCCAGCCTTTTAAGCCTATTAAAAAATAAACGCCCTGAATAAATTCAGAGCGTCTAAATTTTTAATACCGTGTTTATTATTTTAAGCCGCTTTATTTAAAGCTTTTGTATGACATTCTTCAATAGCATCAATAACTGCATTGGCATCATCTTCGCTTAAGCCATGATGAACTGGGATGGCGATAATTTCCTCACACAATTTTTCAGTCGCTGGCAGACTTTGTTTTCCGTACATTTCTTCAAAAACAGGTTGCTGATGCAAACCGCGTGGATAATGGACGCCATTATGAATTTCTTTTTCCATCAAAGCCGCGGACAAATCGTCACGGCTTACACCAAACTCTTCTGGTACGATACGTATGCAATACAGGTGAACTGCATGTGTAGTATCAGCGGTTTGTTTCTGCGGGTATACGCCATTCATTTGACCAAGGCGTTCGTCAAAAATTGCTTTGTTGCGTCTGCGAACATCCAGCATTTGATCTAGGCGACCAAGTTGTTTGCGACCAATAGCTGCTTCTACATCTGTCATGCGATAGTTTAGACCCAGCATTTCATGGTAGTATTTTCCAGTCTGTCCGTGCGAGCGCAAAAATTTTAATTTGTGCGCCAGATCATCATCATTTGTACAAACCATGCCGCCCTCGCCAACGAACATATTTTTTGATGGATAAAATGAATAAGACACAGCATTATCAAATTGTCCGATGTCCTTCCCTTTGAATTCACCACCGTGTGCTTGAGCCGCATCCCATAAAATCTTAAGGTTATGTTTGCGGGCAAAAGCTGTTAGTTCATCAATGTTGTAGACGTTACCAAACAGGTGAACGGGTGAAATAAATTTTGTCTTATCAGTGATTAAGGTTTCTGCATGATCCAAATCCATCAAAAATGTTTCAGGATCAATATCACAAAATAAGGGCTTTCCACCAACAACTGCCGGCATGGTGGCGGTTGCAATAAATGTAAAAGCAGGAACGATGACTTCGTCACCGGGCTCCATTTCGGCCATATAATACATATGTAAGGATGCTGAGCCGTTTGCGCATGTGACAGCGTGTTTTGCGCCGACTTTGGCCGCGAATTCTTCTTCAAACGCTTGGCAGTGCTGTCCTTGACGAAGGTTCCCCGATTCGAGAACTTCGGTTGCGGCCTTAATTTCTTCGGGGGTTAATTTTATCTCTGCCATTCCAATCATGCTGCTTTCTCCTTTATATTTTGTATAGCCCGCATAACTTTTATTGAATCTTCAACCGAACAGCGAGACGGTTGCTTGCGGGTTTTGATTGCGTTAATAAATTCGCTCATCTGGTTTCCGAACAGGTCAGCCTGTTCAGTGCTGAGGTCTGTTTTTCCTGCTTTAAAATCATTGGCAGGCTCCTGTAAAAATAAGAAGGATGGCATATCTTGCTGGATCGAACCCATGAAAGTTCCGTTATCGCCTTGGATTTCAACATGTTGCGTAAATGCCGGGGTTACCATGTCCGCTTGCAACAACACATCAGTGCCATCGGCCATTTTGCAGCGCACAAGCACATAGTCCTCGGCATCTACATCGTGTTCAGAACCTTGTATACTCCGCCTAGGACGGCGCAAGTCATTGATTAAAACTTCAGCATTTTGCACATCGCCAAAATACCAGACGGCGAGGTCAAGCATATGAACCAGCATTTCGTTAATTGCGCCACCATCTTTTTCTCTCAGATGTTTCCAAAGCTGGTGCGATCCGCGGCCGCCAATACGAAATTGTGCTGAAGCAATATCGCCTAATGCTTTTTCTTCAAAAGCTTTATAAGCAGCTTCAAAGACGGGAGCAAAGCGATAGATATAACCAACCATACCGATACGGCCCGTCTCGTTCATTTTTGAAAGAATTTGCTCTGCTTCTTCAAGTGTGCGGCAAAGAGGTTTCTCGCAAAAGAAGTCTTTCCCGTTTTCCAAAGCTTTTAATATCAAACGTGTATGTGTAGATGTGGGGGTGCAAATATCAATAGCATCAATTGTGGGGTCAACGAGTACATCTTGCGGTTCATTTGACCATTCAACTCCTTGTGCTTCTCCCAGCGCTTTTGCCGCTTGTTCATTACGATCGGCAACGATAATTTCTATGTTGGGATATGCTTTGCGCAAGCCGTTAATATGTTTTGGTGCTTGCTTGCCGCAACCAATTATTGCAATTTTAGTCATGCGGCGTCTTCCTCATCCATATATTTCCGCCAAGATAGGGCCATGTTTACCTCGGAAAGCTTATCAGGTAAAGGCTTAATTTCCCCCGGAACGCCTATTACAAAACTTTTTGGGGGGACATCTTTTGTCACAACAGCCCCAGCTGCAACAAATGAGTTTTGTCCGATTGTCACGCCGGGACATACAGTGACATTTCCTCCCAAAGTAACGCCATCTTCTATAACCGGTCCTTCAGGTTTATATTGATTGCGCAATTTAAGTGGATAGCGATCGTTTAAAATAGTCACGCCCGGCCCAAAAAAAACACGGTTGCCGATTTTAACATGCGTTGGAATATAGCAGTTTGTTTCAATCTTTACAAAATTTCCAATTGTGACATTACCATCAATTACAACATTTGTACCGATCACTACGTGATCGCCAATTACGGTATTTTCACGAATCATGGCATTGTGGCCAGTTTGAATGTAATTGCCCAGAATTACATCTCCGTAAATTATGGTGCCAGCACGAATAACACAATTTTCACCCATTTTAACGGGTTGGCAATCGTCTTTGTATTTTAAACCGACTGTTGCGTCGTCTTGGATTGTGCAGTTTTTACCGGTTAAATAGTTATTGCTCATATTCATATCTCAATTTTTTTAAAGCTATTTTAGATTTTTTCTTTTTTTGTTTTAAAAAGAAAAGGAAAAAAACAGATTACACCTATAGATATAGCTAATAAAGGGTTTATAGATAAAAATGTAATTCCACAAATTGTTAAAATAGTTATTGCGCTAAAGGTAAATAACCCTTTAGGGGTTTTAATACGATGCAAGAATCTTTTCCACGTGCCTTTTACCAAGTAAGCTACAAAAATAAGGCCTAGCTTTGTCATTGCTGAGATGTTTTTAAACGAGGGCTCATCAACAAAGCTTTTTATACTGTACAAAAGTTGACCGGGTATAAATTTACGTATTGCTGAATAGGCTAAGTTTTTTAGGGAGTTGTTAGGTTTTGAAACTTTTAAAATATAATCTATGTCAGCTGTGCCCTTTGGAGTTTTTCCTTTTTTCTTTTCAAGGTTATTATAGATGTCTAAACACTTCTGGCTAACTATTTTGGAATCATGGAACTTTTCAACTGTTTTACGGCCTTTTTGAGATAATTCTTGACGCCAGTCGTGGTCCTTTATCAAATCTCTTAACACATTGGTGATTGTATCTGGGTTCGCGTTGGCGGCAGGAACTTCGCCATAAAAAGGCTTAAATAAATCCTCTCTTAAATAAACTACAACTGGTTTTCCCAATGCCCACCCTTCTAAAGTTAATACGCCGGTTGCCCCAATTAAAAGCTGATCAATAATAATGTCTGCTTTACGATACATTTCACGCGCTTTATCATGTGACATATTTTGGATTGTTTGAAAATTAAACTTTAACCCTTCATCTTTAAGCACTTCAATCGCTTTGAAGACAAACTCGCTACCTTTACAGGATTTATTAGTTGGGGCATGTACGACAAGTGGGCAATCAGTCTTTTCGATACCAACATACTGCCATTCATCCAAGTCGAGAGCACGAGGTAAAATTTCGGCTTCTGGCATAAATTGCTTCAATTCAGGATCTTGAACTAAAAATAAATCTACATACTCTCTTAAAAAACTAATATATTCTTTTTGAGTGTTTTCGTCAAAGAAGCCATCAAATTTGTAATTGAACGCACTATATGGATTAACCGCTTTATCCCAGCTTTTCAAACGTAAATCGTAACCTGTAAAACGGTGTATAATTTTGCTTTCACCTCTTGCCTTTATCAGAGGCAAATCTAAACCCGTCATATCAGAGCAATCAGGACGAAAAATTAGAGATCGTTGCCAGAAATGGTAAATATCATAGTCGTCATGCAGAACTTCCTTAAGCGCCTGCATTTGGCTTTCAAACAGACTTTTGTGTGGGTCATAGTAATAAACTTTATCCATGCGGAAATCAAAACGATGCTTCCCGCCAGCCCCCATATATTGTAGATGGTGCGCGTCTACGCCTAGTTTGCGCAGCCCTTCTACTAACAGTATGGGCTGCAATGCGAAGTTCATTGGCGCGTGCAGCACTTTCATTTCAATAAAACCCCTTTTTTGATTGCTCTGTAACTTCTTTATATGGTAAGAGGTGTCAAAGATAAAGAACAAATGTTGAGCGCATGCTGGTAAAACAAATTCACTGGTTCATGCATATGGTCGCTAGGTATATCCCCGTGACTATGCATATGACAAGGTCAGCCTTAAAGAAAGATATATCAGGAACATTTGCTGGTATGCTCTGGTGGATTATTGAGCCTCTATTTTATACATTTATATACTATTTTTTATTTGCAGTGATATTTGAGGTAAGGTCAGAGAACTTTGCTTTAATGTTGCTTTTTGGTCTTATTTTATGGCGTTGGATAGCTTTATGCATTAATTCAGGCAGTTCATCTGTGGTTGCGCGAACCGCTTTAATGCGGCAGGTGGATATACCTAAAATCATATTCCCTGTAGAGTCTGTGCTGAGAGAAACTATAAAGTTTTTAATAGGTTTCGGTCTCATTGCTGCAGTTTTTCTTGTGTTTGGATATTTGTCTTTCGAGATTATCTATTGGTTTCCAGTTATCCTTGGTTTAAGTGTTTTTTTTCTTACAAGCCTTGTTTTAATAACCTCTGTAATCATGACTTTTGTACCTGACCTCAAAAATTTAATTAGATTAGGTATGCGTGCGTTAGTGTTTGTCTCGGGAGTATTTTTCACGCCTGAGCAGGTGCCTGAAAATTTAAGAACCTTATTCATGATGAATCCATTTGCTGTTATTATAGATAGTTTTCGTAGAGTGTGCCTTTTCGGTGAAGCCCCTATATTAGGATGGTTGATTTATGTTTTAGGTTTAAGTGTTATTTTGGCAAGTATTGGACTATATATGCACATAAAATATAATCGTATTATGCCGCGCTATCTGATTTAGGGTAATTAAATGTCAAAAAAGCTTGCGATAAAAGTCGAGAATGTTGGTGTGCAGTTGTTCAAACGGAATGGCTTCCTAGGGCGAAAAACTAAATTTCATTGGGCCTTAGACAACGTATCTTTTGACGTTAATCGTGGAGAAGTTTTAGGTATTATCGGCCGAAATGGTGCCGGGAAGTCAACCCTATTAAGGCTTTTGGCGGCAATAATTGATCCGGACCGGGGAAAGATACGCCGCTATGGTAACAAGGCATGTTTATTGGCGCTCCAGACTGGATTTGTACCGGAGTTAACCGGGCGTGAAAATGCATTACTTAGCGGTATGTTTTTGGGATTTAGTAAAAGTGAGATTGAAGGCCTTTTGCCTGAAATTAAAGAGTTTTCTGAATTGGGGGATTGGTTTGAACAGCCAATACAAACTTATTCATCAGGCATGAAGGCTAGATTGGGTTTCTCTGCTGCTATAAATGTTCCCTCTGACATTATTCTTGTTGATGAAACTTTAGGGGTAGGGGATACAGGCTTTAAAAAGAAATCCTCCGAAGCAATGCGAAGCATAATGAAATCGGATCGCACTGTGATTTTGGTGTCACATAGCGCGTCAATGATTCAAGAGATGTCTGATCGTGCTGTATGGTTAGAACAGGGACATACTATAATGTCAGGAGATCCCAAAAAAGTATCGGGGCAATATGAGGCATTCTGGGACGAGACTTTAGCCCTGCAAAATGATGGGCTTCCGCTTAATCAAGCGATAGAACAAGTTTTATCTAAACATATACAATAAATTGTTATATACATAGCTGAATATGTATTTTGATTTTTTGAAAAGTGAGGGTTGATATGTTTAATAGAGAATTTAACGCCCGCAGGGCTTTTTTAGCATCCCATTTTGACGTTAAGAATAAAATGGAAGAGCTGGAAGAAAGTTGCATACCTTCTTATCTTCATAAAAATAAATTAGCGGCCTGGGTCGCCTGGAAAAGGCTTGTTTGTGCAAAAAACTTATATTTAAAATTTGGTAAGCCGGGAAAAGTATTAGATTTTGGAGCTGGGTCTGGCGAATTATCTTATTTGCTAAGGGGGAAAATAAGTTCTTATAGTTTTGCCGAGCTCGAAAACGACCTTTCAGATTTTATTCTAAAGGAATATCCAGAGTCTAGGAAAATTGACTTGGATAAAAATGAGGGTGATAAATACGATACGATCTTTGCTCTCGATTCATTGGAACATAATGATAGTTACGAAGATTTGCTTGGCAGTCTTGCTGACAAATTGGTTTTGGGCGGAGCCCTAATATTATCAGGCCCCTCTGAGAACTGGTTATACAGGCTAGGACGTAAAGTCGCAGGTTTTGACGGACATTATCACCACACTACAATAACCGATATTGAAACCGCGGCGGCGAAGCATCTGACTTTATCGAAAAAACAATGGGTTCCTTATAATGTGCCGCTGTTCAGTTTATCCGTTTGGAAGAAATAAGGTAATCCTATGTATACAGCGGATGGACTTATTTTATCGTGTGGGCGTACTGGAACAACCTACATAAACTCATTACTGAATCAGAAAATTGAAAATTGTGTTGTTCTACAAGAGCCCCCACCGTCTCGTTCTCTTTTTATGATGACGAACGCAGCTGAAAGAAAAATCCCCTTGGGTTCTATCGCTTTCTCAGCTTATAAAAAAACCAGAAACGATTGGTATAAAAAGGCGGGTGATAAAACTTTGTTGGAAATAAACCCTTTTCTAATAGGCCTAAGTCCGTTTCTTAAGCCAGAAAATATTAAGCATGGTATCGTACATATAGTCAGGCGTCCGGCAGACTGGATAGAGTCCACCTTAAACTTTGGGGGATATAAGTGGTTGTCTTACATTACCCCTAGAATGCCTTTTGCGCATGAAAGACCATCTGATAAAAAGTTTTTTGAATGGAACAGGTTGACTGTTTATGAGAAGTTTGCTTGGAGGTGGAGACACCGTAATTCCCAAATAGAGAAAGTTAAAAAATCAGGTATTCCTTATTTATTAGTAAAATACGAGGATATTTTTAAAGAGGGTGAATTTAATAGAGACATCTTTATAGAAATGATTAATCACTTGGGGCTGAAAAATTTTAAGCCGGATGATTTTGAGTACCCTCAAAAGAAAATAAACTCTAGCGCTAGCAACCCTGAGTTAAAAAAACATAAAGTTATAGAAACCAAAGAAATGATTGAAATATACGGTTCTTTAGCTAAAAAATATGGCTATTAAAATTGTCCATTTTCAAAAACAACATAGTCGTTATCAATCCTGCTCTCAGGTTCTTTTTGTTTTTACTGGCGACCTCCGGAGTTCTGTTTCTTCTGCATTATGATGGTAGTTATTTAAAGCTTGTTGACCAGCTAGAAAAAGTTGCGCTAAAGCCCTTACTTTTGGCGTTTATATGTTTGCACATATTGCAGTTTGTTAGTGTTTATCGCCTTTTGTACAGTTTACCTCCGTTAGATATTAAAAGAAAAAAGGCATTAGAAGAGGCTGTGAAGCTTACATATTTTCAGCAATTTTTGGCGAGGGTCTTGCCCTTAAGGCTGGGAGAAGTTGCATATGTGTTTATGATAAAAAAACTCCTTAAAGTAAATATTGCAGGAAATTTAGCAGCCTATTCTTTGATTAGAATATGGGATCTAAGGATTATAGTGGGCAGCTTCGTACTGACCGCGGTAATGAATAGATCTCTTTTTAATTTAGAAACTTACTTAGAACATAGTATTGCATATTTTATATGTGGTGTAATTTGTTCTGCAATTGTTTTCCCTCTTTTTTATATGCGCCTCTCTGTTGAGTTACTTAAGTTTTTGAATTTAAAATTAAGCAATAAAAATAAGGCCCTTTATAAAATATATCTTTTTGTAGAGGATATCTATGCGTCATACAAAAAAAGTATTGAAAGTACGTCCTATTTTGTGCACGGTTTTCTATCGTTTTTAAACTGGGCACTAGCATACGCACTCTTTGGTTTTGTATATATGTCATTAAACCTATACTTGCCTCCCAGTGTGGTGATTTTGTTTACAAGCGCTCTGATCTTGTTAACAATACTTCCGCTCCAATCCATTGGAGGGCTAGGAATTGGAGAGGCGGGGCTATCGGGACTTTTAGTTTTATATGGCTTTCAAAGTGTAGACGCGATTGCAACTGGGTTCTCTGTGGGAATAATTCACACTACGCTATCAATCGCTTTGCTTGCAAGCTTTTGTATATATAAAATATTGAAAAGAATATATCTATCTGCTTTAATCCATAAAAGTCACTGGAAAATGTAGTATGCTTAAAGGTCACAAAATTGCAGTTATTATTCCTTGTTATCGCGTTAGAAAGCACATACTAAGGCTAGTGTCAAATATTCCTGAGTTTGTTGATACAATCTATATTGTAGATGATAAGTGCCCAGAGAAAACAGGAGAATTAGTCAAGAAAAGCTGTAAAGACTCAAGAGTCCATTTAATCAGCCATAAAGAAAACCAAGGCGTAGGACAAGCAACAATCACGGGCATGAAAGAGGCCGTTAAAGATGGCGCTCATTGTCTGGTGAAGATTGATGGCGATGAACAACATAATCCAGAACTGATTGAAGATTTTGTTTCCCCAATTCTAAATAGAGACGCTGACTTTACAAAGGGTAACCGTTTTTTCTACTTAGAAGATTTGCGCCAAATGCCTGGGGTGCGCCTGATTGGCAACGCATGCTTGTCATTCGCCACGAAGTTTTCCTCTGGGTATTGGAATATTTTTGATCCAACCAATGGATATCTAGCTGTGCATTCATTGGTCTTCCAAGCCTTACCTCATGAAAAAATAGACAAACGATATTTTTTTGAGTCGGACCTTCTTTTTAGATTATATACAATCAGGGCTAAGATTGTAGAAATCCCTATGCACGCCGTATATGGTGAAGAAGAATCAAGCTTAAGCCCATCTAAGCTTATTTTGCCTTTCTTATGGAGGCATATGATAAACTCTCTAAAAAGAATATTTTACTCCTATTTTCTAAGGAATTTCTCTTTAGCTTCCATCTATCTTTTTTTAGGGTTGTTTTTTTGCCTTTTTGGAGGGGCGATGGGGCTGTCAGCTTGGCTGCAATATTTCGGTTCAGAAACGGGCGCTCCAATTGGTCAGGTTGCCTTGCCAGGTTTAATGATACTAATTGGCGTGCAGATGATTTTAGGCTTTTTAAATTATGACCTGTCTTCTATACCTTCATCAGTAATTCATTCGCACTTGTCTTGGTTGAAAAACAAGACTAGAGGCTCGGGTCGGGCGGGATTAAATGACACTCTTGAATAAAGGCCATGTATCGATTGAGCGATTTCATGTTGATAATCGGACTGCAATTTTATCTCTTGATCTTGAGGCTGACTATGGGGGGGATGACTTTGAAGCTGTCAGCCAGCTCCCAGTATTGCTAAAGTTGCTAGAAAGTGAAAATGTTCCAATAACTATTTTTGCAGAGGCTCGAGTACTTAAAAGGTTTCCAGAAATGATAAGACATGCAAAAAATCAGGGTGTTGACCTTCAGCTTCACTGTTTTGACCACAGACAGACGGGAGATACGAGCCAAAGTTTAAGAAAATCGATTCAAATATATCAAGATTTAGTTGGTGCTAGACCTAATGGCTATCGCGCAGACACATTTAGACTTACCAAGCAAATATACAAAACTTTGATAGATGAAAATTTTTTGTGGGATTCATCTATTTTACCAGCTGCCTTTGGTTTTGGGGCGAGCCGAGAATGGTGCAAAGAAAGTTCAGGAAATGATTATTTCCGTTTTGATAAGAAACTGTATGAATTTCCTGTTGCTATTCATCCGAATATAAAAATACCTTTTACCCACTCGTATCAGGCAATTCTTAGAAAGTATCCAGCTTATTTATTACAGATTTTGGGAGGTTTACCTAAATTGCTGGTGTATGACATGCATATGTCAGACCTTGTTTGGACTAAATCTATAAATACAAGCCAATCAATTCCTGATTCAGCCAGGGCTTTATATAAGCTTTCATGGTTTATGAGGGGAAAAAACACCTTTTCGGAGTTGGCCAGTTTAATTAAAAATTTAAGGAATAGGGGCTACATTTTCACCACTTTGGATGAATTATATCACAAGGTGAAAATAAATGATAAATGACGTTAATTGTAAGCGAGTATTTGCCCCACAGTTTGTTGAAAGTTGGCAAGCTGTTCTATGCGAGGTTTTTAACTGGGAAAGGAAAGATAATTTCTGCCTTGTCCCCAGTCTTTTTTCCTTAAAAAAAACGGCCTCTCTTTTACCCTTGTTATCTTATACTAATCTAAAAAAAACGGATGCGCAAAAGTGCGAAAGCAGGATCTTAGAGGAGGGTATTGAAGATTATAGAATTAGGTTCTTAGGTGATAACCACGATTTTAACTTAAAAAACAAAATACCCGTTGTTATGCGTCTGAATATTGATGGCAAGAGCTCTGAGGATATTTGGGCCAATAGTATGACATCATATTGTAGAAATAGAGCCCGTAAAGGATTAAAACAAAATTATATATTAGAAAAAGGCTTTAGTGAAAAGCTAGTAAGCGATGCTTATTTAGTGTTTCAAAATATAATGCATAGATTAGGAACGCCGGTGTTACCAAAGTCTTTATTTTGTGCTCTGGCAAAGGAAAAAATAGCCGAGTTCTATGTTGCTTATAAAAATAATAAGCCAGTCGCTATGCTTGTCGTGGTCGTGAATAATAAAATCACATGGGTGCCTTGGTGTGGTGCTATTGAGGAAGAGATGCCTGCTTGCGTAAATTATGTTACGCACTGGCAAGCCCTACAAGACGCTTTGGACAGGAAAGATAGTATCTTTGATTTTGGACGTTCAGAATATGAGGGTGGCACGTACAGATTTAAAAAAAAGTGGGGGGCGTTACCCGTACCGGTCGCTGAAATATCAAACGTTGACAGTAATATATACCAAAGGTATAAAGTTATGTCATTAATATGGCGTCGCTTGCCGTGTTTTTTGGTTAACAGGCTAGGTCCTGAAGTGTGTAGATATATTCCCAACTTGTAATAAGGTCGATATGACTGAGAAAAATAAAAACTATTGGCAAAGTTATTTTGATAAAAAAGCCAAAGAAGAAGATAATATTTATAAACGTGTTGGATTTGTTTCAGAGAAGAATACAGAATTAGTTCGTAATACCGTCAGATCTTATGTGGGAAAGCCGGTTGGAAAAAAGATAATGGACGCAGGCTGTGGTGATGGTATGGTTCTTAGTCATCTAGCGCAAGATAATGAAATAGATGGATATGATTTTTCCAAAAATATGCTCAAGCTCGCTGCGGAGCAGGGGCTGAACCCTATATACAGTGATCTAACCAATCCAGACCTTCCATTTGAAAATTATGATATTGCGATTTCAGTTGAGGCTGTAACATTGTTACCCGATCCGATACAAACTCTAATTAAAATCGCACAATCCGTTAAGCCGAATGGGGTGGCGGTTTTTAGCGTTCTCAATAAATTTTCTATTATTAGAGGTATTGCAAGTTTAATTTATAAATATGCTTTAAAAAAAACGTTGCCCCAAAAGGTTTCCTATTTTGAATTAAAAGCCTGTATGGCAAAAGAAGGTTTTTCACTTGAAAGTGCGACTTTTGTTTATTGGCTCCCGGGCATATACTTAAATTCATCTGCCTCGCGTTTCACTACTTTAAAACTGCTTTTTGCTAATAACATTATTTTTAAGTTTCGAAAAAATGAAAACCAGTAGTTTTATTAATGACGCAAAGTACTTGGGAATAATTTTATTTCTTTCTATCCTCGTGTATTTAGGTCATGAGCCTACAATCGTTTGGGATATGACATGGTATGTTGTCAGAGGCTTAAATATCTTAAACGGCTATGGATATATTGGGGCGGATCAGCTTTTAAACTCCGACAGCATGCTGCGTGGCCCCATTTTTCCGGCCATGCTATCTGCTGCTCTTTGGGTTGAATCTTCGCCTGAATCCGTATTTTGGGTGGTTAGGGGGTTTGCGATACTTATCCCTATTATGGTTTATTTTTTGTGTAGGCAAACCGTAAGTGTACAAAGACCTCATATAGTGGCTTTTACAGCGGCCATATTGTACATGTCTTATTGGGCGCCTAACTACGCTTCTCTACGCCACCTGGACGCGATTTGGCCGTTTTTTATATTGCTTGGGATGTATATTTATAATCTAGCCGTTGAGGCGAATAAAAAAAGTTTTAAGATATCGTATGCGATTGCTACGAGCATTATTCTAGTAATAGCTTATTTAATTAAAGAAGCAGCAATTGTGTTTTTTACAATTCCAGCAGCCTACTGGCTTCTCATCCCTAAATTCAGAACAAAGGAAAACTTCTTTCTAGGCGTGTTCACTGGCTTTATAGTTTTTTTGTTTTTAACGCCTTGGTTAATATACGTTTATAATCAAACGGGTGCTATTCCGCTGCTCGGCAAAATTGGGGGGCTTGTTCTTTACTTGTACAGCTCTCAAGAAATTCAACCTTTCTTAGCAAGTGGAACTCCATTCTTTGAGGGGCTTAAACTCGTTTTTTGGGGAAGCAAAAATTCACTGTTTAATGTATTTCCTATTGGTTTTCTTTTTCCAATCTCTTGGGGTTACGTAGCATATAAATCTTTGGGCCAACCCAAGTATAGGCTTTTCATTTTTATGATTTTAACTGTGTTTCCTATTGTGCACTTTAATGCTGTTCAAGGGTGGAGAATAGGACACAATATAATTTTATACATTTTTTCTTTTATGACGTTATCTGTTTTCTTATTAGATGTTTTAGAAATGATGTACAAAAAAATCCGCATTACAAATAAATTAAATTTCAAGCATATAATTTTAGCTTTTATTCTTGTTGGTTTTTTTGTTCCTAATGCTTCAGGTAAAACAAATTACAATTTTTTGTCAGGCTCTTTTGCTTTTCAACTTTTTGGAATTAAAGACTCAGATAAAAGAGGGGTTAATTACTTTGATAGAAATAATTACGATCCGATTTTAAAGGTGTTAGAAAAGGATAATGCTGGTCGTGTTTTGATTGATCATCCAGCATATGCAAATGCTATATATTTTTACTTGAATGCTGAAAAGCCAATTTTCTTCATGGATGCCGTGTATTGTTATGCGGGTGGTGTGGCCGGTGAAGGTTACAAAGGGTCTCACGAGGATGTGCAAAATTTAAGCCCTTTATATTACGACCTCAAAGCACATCGTTGGCCGCCGTATCCAGCACTAATTCTATTTGAAAAGCATTTGTTAGATCAAATAAAGGAGAATAAAATCACGCATGTTATTTTGACGGGTGCCATGAAAGAACTATCTGAGTATTTTTATCAAACCCCCTTGTTTGAAAAAATAGAATATACCACAGCAGAAGACTGGAGTGTTTGGCGAGTTAGGCCGGATGCTCCATTAAAAGATAATAATAATCGAACCTATGTTGATGAAAAAGTTTTAAAAAATATCTTAAACATGATGGGGCAAAATAAAGGCAGCTATGAAAAAGTTATAAATGCGCATAAAGAATGTTTAGGGCAAAGCTTCGATAAGAGTTGGTTTGAAGAAGCTGTTTTTAAGAGGGAATGAAATGGACGGGAAAGAGAATAAAAATAATAATTACTTTGAAACTTGGCAGCCAGATGCTTTTGCTGATCAAGCTAATTATCAAAAAACACTGAGGTTTTTTTCGTCGCCTTTTATCTGTGGTGATGTGCTTGATATTGGCTGTGGCTCAAGGGTCTATTATAACTGTAAAAACTTAAGAAGTTGGACAGGTATTGATGTGTCAATGGCAATGATGGATAAGGTTGTTTTCTTTGATGAGATTTCATCTGAAAAAATTAAAATGTCGCAAGGTGATGCTGTTGAGCCAGAGTTTGATGATAATTCTTTTGATACAATTTGTTCTTTTTTTGTTATTCATCATCTGGCTCGTAAAAATGAAATAGAAAGCCGTCGGCGCGTGCTTTCTGCATTGCAAAATGCGTATAGAATGTTAAGGCCGGGAGGTACGCTCGTAGTCGCTGAAAATGCTGCTGGTCCTTTTGAAAGACCCTATCATCTCTTTTATTCACTTTTTTACAGTGCAGCAAAAAAGCTTTTCAAGATAGAAATGCCTTACTTTTGGCGAAAGAAAGACTTTATAGAAATCTCGCGCGAAGCAGGCTTTAGTGAGGTGCAGTATATGCATACAAAAATTGATGAGTGGATATACAATCCGGTTCTAAGAATAAAGTTACCACCAGTTTTAAGCAGTAGCCTTTTTCAAACTATGACGCTTTATGTTTTGAAGAAATAAGGTTGACGAAAGAGAATTAAATAATAATATTTCCAGAGTTGAGTAACAGATCTTCATCGCTTAAGCCGGTTACGTTCTCAATATTAAGAACGTGAGCAAATTGAAAGCTCTGCCCATTGCCATCTTGGTCTATGAAAACTTTACTATCTTTACCATTGTCAGTTATTTTAACGAAGTCTTCTAATAGGTCGGTAAGCGGGTCGTAGCCATTCAGAACGTCGGAAAAATCTAGCACGTCTCCATCATTAATATCGAAATCTGTAATGCTATTTACTTTTGAAGTGTTTTTAATAATAAAACGATCAGCGCCATTGTTGCCCGTAATAGAAGAAGAATGGTTGCCACTAATGAAGACGTCAGAAAAGTTTGATCCAATAATATTTTCGAAGTTTGTAATAGTGTCATTGCCGTCACCACTTGCTGTGCCGTTTTCCAGGTCAACAACAATCCCGCCGGTCTGCTCGGAAAATTGATAACTGATAGTATCTATACCGTCGCCACCATCAAAGTTATAGCTACCACCGACAGCATGAAAAAGATCGTTATAGTCGCTGCCGATTATACCTTCTATATTACTTAACCATCCGATTTTTTGCCAAGTGCCGGATTCGACGTGTGTAGAGCCGCGCGTCCAAACGTGTCCACCCTCTGCGCTGATATCCAGGTTAAGCCATATGGCTTGATTATAGGCACTGTAATCTACAGTATCTGAACCAGCGGCGCCGTCAATGGTGTCTAGGCCACCGCTATATGATATCGTATCATCGCCTGCCCCACCTACAATTGTGTCATTTCCTTTGGTGTCTGTATAAGTTCGATCAACTATAGAGGCGCCATTTACATGATTGTACAAGCCAGAGTAATCATATAGGTCTCCATTGAAACTGAAATATTCAAAATTGATATATGTGCGTGTGCTTCCATTTGCTTCAACCGCTACGCTTTGACCACCTAAAGAAAAATTATAAGAATCTATTGAGAGGGCAAACTCTGCTCGATCAGAAAAGTTTGATCCAATAATATTTTCGAAGTTTGTAATAGTGTCATTGCCGTCACCACTTGCTGTGCCGTTTTCCAGGTCAACAACAATCCCGCCGGTCTGCTCGGAAAATTGATAACTGATAGTATCTATACCGTCGCCACCATCAAAGTTATAGCTACCACCGACAGCATGAAAAAGATCGTTATAGTCGCTGCCGATTATACCTTCTATATTACTTAACCATCCGATTTTTTGCCAAGTGCCGGATTCGACGTGTGTAGAGCCGCGCGTCCAAACGTGTCCACCCTCTGCGCTGATATCCAGGTTAAGCCATATGGCTTGATTATAGGCACTGTAATCTACAGTATCTGAACCAGCGGCGCCGTCAATGGTGTCTAGGCCACCGCTATATGATATCGTATCATCGCCTGCCCCACCTACAATTGTGTCATTTCCTTTGGTGTCAAATATTGGAAGAGTGTTGCCCGTGACTTCGTAATATAGCTCGGCCGTATCAAAAACATCGCCATTAAAATCATAGAGTTCAAAGTTTAAGACAGTATTGATGCCGTCATACAGACCTTCTAAAATGACTTCGAATTGTGTAAAAAAGCTTATTGCATAAGAAGATATGTCGTAAAGAAACTTAACGATGTCGGTGCCAATGCCGCCATCCAAAAAATCATTACCGTCACCAGCATATATCGTGTCATCCCCACGCATGCCGTAGAGTTTGTTATCTAGGCTATTGCCATAGATGATATCGTTTCCATCTCCGCCATAGGCGTTTTCGATTGTGTTGTCTGTAATATTTAGGTTTTTACCGTCAACTACGGAATAAGCAGCGGCATTCAGATATATTGAAGAATTCGATGTTAGTGTCGACGCATTAATTGTATCGACGCCACCATTCGTATCATCTAAGACTGCGCGCCCCATATCATAGTAATCAGAAAATTCTTTTGTATAAAAATAGGTATCATGATTATTAGAGGCACCGCCAATAAACGAGAGACTCCAGTCAGATAAAAACCCGCTATCTTCTGGTGCCAAATCCTCGATTTTTAATGTCCATGCGCCTTGTGAGCTTTCACCCCAGTGCGCGACACTTGTTAATTGCGACCCGTAATAATTTGAAGCATCCGCACCGTCTCCCGGACGATCTAAAAGCACACTGCTTGTGCCATCGGGTGATGTTAAAGTTATGCGCAAATCGCCGACAGCCGTATGCGAAAAGCTCGTCAGATCAACCAGAACATGCTCTATGTCTATATTTTGTGTCACGTTTAATGTGCGGGTTACTGTTCCCATATCTGTAATCGCGGAATCGCGACTGTCTCTGACTGTAACGGTTTGTGCGTTATTGTAAGTGCTTTGCTCGGTCCATGTTTCGGCCAAGCGCACGGCTGCATGTGCATCGACAATGCCAAAACCGTATTGATGGCTGAAATGCATGCCGCCACCGTTCCAGTTCGTCGCGCCATTTTCCTGCCAATCGCTATAGCTTGCGTCAGAGTTCCAGGAACTCAGTGCCAGAATTTCCTGAAGATCGCGATAGCCAAGATTTTCATTCGCGTCTAGCATCAGGGCAGCAACGCCGCTAACAATCGGCGCAGAGAATGATGTTCCGGCTACGTAAGTATAATTGCCACTGGTCCAGCCGGCCGCATCGCTATTGTCTGTCGTATATATGCCGCTACCCCCGGCAGAGAGCAAAACAGATGCGCCGGGCGTGCTAAAAGAAGAGTATCCTCCGTCACTGTCAACGGCGCCGACTGCAATGGTATAGGGCGAGTTTTGCATGCCGTGGTGGTTAACGTTATCGCCTTCAGTTCGGCTGTTACCCGCAGAAAACACCGTTAATGTTCCAAGGCCGTCACGTCCGTTTTGTGCTAAATTTTGAATACCGTCAAAGACGGGACTGAAATAGCTAGTGTGAATGTTATCGGAGAAATAGCTCGTAAAGCTCCAGCTATTGTTGAAAACATCAACGTGATCAGCCGCATAATCAAAGATACTACCGATTTTGCTGAGTGACATGGAGCCGAAAGATATTCTATAGCCGGCAACGGTCGCATCAGGCGCAATACCCACTGCGCCGCTACCGTTGTCATCAGCGGCGATAACGCCGGCTACGGCGGTTCCATGGGCATCGCCCGAGCCATAATAGGCATTTGCATCATTACTGGCGAAATCGTAATCAAGATTACGGTCATAGTTCTTTGTAAGGTCGGAATGCAGGTAGTCAAAGCCATCATCAAGGACACCGACAGTAACACCCGCGCCCTTATATTCGTCCCAAACCGTTGTAACATTTGTGCTGTAGGCATTTGACGGATTTAGGTGCCACGAATTCATACCGTAATCGGCAGGAACGTAATTTGCAGAGATTTCGAACACCTGATCTTCAGAAACAGTCATACTTGCGATTTCTACCCGTTATAGAAGTTTTTATTCTTATTATTGAATACGTGTAAAGGGGGAACAAACCCTTATACGAATATTATAGCCCTACACACTTAAAAGGTCTTTAAACCTTGATAAAAATTTAACAAAATTGTCTTAATAGTGCGTTAAGTTAATTTTCATATAAAAGCCATTAATTCTCTGGACTTTGCGCTAATACCACGCATGTATAGACCATCTAACGATTAAGGGGGTCTATAAATGATGGAAAATCTACTATTTAAAAAATTGCGAAAACTTTGGAAAAAACACTGGGGTCAACAACCCCACAGGTATATTGGCCGTACGATGCTTGAAACTAGTGTGGATTTCAAGCTTTGGGAAAAAGAAACAGGCGGCGCTCCTCCCCATCTTAAGAAACAATTAGATGAACTGTTAAGAAAATATAGGGACGACCGTGAAGTTTTCATGCCCAAGAAAATCAATCCTGAATTAAAGCCGGGAACATATTTGGACCGTACTTACAAAGGTAAAAAATATAGCGTCCTTGTTACAGATAATGGTTTTGAATATGAGGGCAAGACCTGGTCAAGCCTCACAAGTGTTGCAAATCATATAACCGGTAAAAAGTGGAATGGTTGGAGTTTCTTTAAATTAAAATAGTACTTTTAAAGACTGGACTTCCCGAGCAAAGGAAGCGTCAATGTGTTCATGGCGAATACGATTCAAGAGAAAACTTGCGCAATATATACTAGGAAATCCTCTGATGAAGGGTTGGATAGGGACTTTAATACATTGGATGCCCAGCGCGAGGCATGTGAGGCCTATATACTAAGTCAAAAATCTGAAGGTTGGCGCGCAAGTGAGGCTCAATATAATGATGGCGGGTATTCAGGCGGTAATTTGAACCGCCCCGGGATCAAGCAACTGATTGAAGATATTAGGGATGGTAAAGTACAGACAATTGTTGTTTATAAAATTGATAGACTGACGCGTTCTTTATCTGACTTTTCAAAGCTTGTAGATGTCTTTGACGAATATGATGTGACTTTTGTCAGTGTGACCCAGAATTTCAATACCACAACATCGATGGGGCGTTTAACGCTTAATGTATTGTTATCCTTTGCCCAGTTTGAACGTGAAGTAACGGGTGAGCGCATACGCGATAAAGTTGCGGCCAGCAAGAAGAAAGGAATGTGGGTCACGGGAATTCCACCGATTGGTTTTTATTGTGAAAATAGTCAGCTAAAAACCGATAAAAGTGAAATCGATTTTGTGTTGATGGTGTTCGAAAGATATTTAAAACTGGGATCAGTACATGCTTTAAAATTAGAACTAGACGCCAAAAATATTCGCGCTCCAATTCGGACATCTAAAAAAGGAAAGATCTACGGCGGCAAATTATTCACGAGTAAAAGACTCTATTCAATCTTAAATAACCCTGCATATATAGGTAAAATTAAGCATAAGGATGAGGTTTACGATGGGCTTCATGATCCTGTTGTTTCGTTAGATACATGGGAACGTGTTCAGAAAAATCTGGAAAATAACGCTCCCAAAAGGAAAACAGACAATAATAGAAAGCCACTGATTTCTTTGTTAAAAGGACGTTTGTTTGATATTAATGGCGTACCCTACAGCCCAAGCTTTAGCACGAAAAGGAATGTTCGGCATTGCTATTATGTTTCACAAAATCTACTGCAATATAGAGATCACCCAGAAGACCTGATCGGACGCATACCATCTGCGGAAATCGAGAGGGTGGTTGAAATGGAAATACGCAATCATATCACAAACTGTTGGCCATCAACTTCAGACCCGCAGCAGCATAAATTGCTACAATGTTTGCTAGATACATCTGGTAACCTTTTAATTCAGCAGCTCGTTGAAAAAGTGACGATAGATTATGATGAAATTGAGATTAAATTAAATTTAAAAGGCATGAAAATGCCCAATACGAAACAAAGTCAAAAGAATATTTTTGAGGGTAGTGGTTTCAAGGACACAATTGTTTTTCCCTATACTGTTATACGAAAAGTTGCAGGTGCAATATCAATTACAAGCCCTGAGAAGCGTTTTAGCCTTGATGATATGAGAGATGAAGAGGTAAAAAGATTAATTCAGGGGATTGATTGGCGGGATCAACATTTTGCGGGGGCAACGATATCCGAAATTTGTAAAAAGGAAGGGTATAGTAGTTCATACGTCAGTAAAACGATTTTCAAAAGTTTTGAAACTCTGAAGAGATTGTCAACTTGAGTAATCAAAGGCTTTATGGCGGGGCAAGGCTTAATTTGTTTCTATCACATTGCTTGCCAAAGCGTCTAAGAATTGAAAAACTCTGAGTGATTATAAAAACCGCGAATGACTTTTAATGATAAATCCTAATAATTAAGCGCAAATATTGCTGTAAGTATCACTAATATAATGGTTAGAAACCTCCAGGTTTTCATTGGTTGGTAAGAAGGCAATTTATCAAGTTTCTTATCAAGAAGACTATATAATTCTTTTAGATTTCTATTCTGGCTTTCTAGTAACTCTGGTATTTGTTCGCTTTTATCATAGATGTTTTCTAACCACTGATTTGCTTGGCAAATGTGATCATCGATTTCTTTTAAAATACCCGCATGCCATTCACCGTCAGTTTGAAATCTCTCATCTTTTTTAAGATAAGCTCCGCTTTCCCATTCATCTTCTTGAGAGTCTGTTTTTATAGTGGGCCGTTTAATCATGTAATCTCTCCTTTGAAATGCAACCAGTTACGGGACTCTGGTGCCGGGGAGTGATTACTGTTTCACGAACAGCCAACGTATTTACGTTAGACGCTATTATATTCCGCTGCTCCCCGACCATAGTCGAGATAGCAGCATCAATATTACGGCCTGATGCTTAAGCCGCGTGAAAGGGGTAATCAGCCCCGACCCGCCCGTAACGGATCAAATCCATTATAAAATCAAACCGATCGGGAAGTGAAGTCAATTTTGAGCTAATCCGCACCTTCATTTTGACTGTTTTCGTTTAATTCCTTGTCCAGTCTTTCCCACTCTTGCTTGAAATAGTTAAGTTTCGCCTTTTTCTCTATATTTGGATTTCCCATTTTAAGCTTAAACTTAACTGGTTTGTCCTCAATAACCTTTGGCTTAGGCAGGGTACTATAAATAATTTTTTGAGCTTGCATGTTGGCAGACATGGCCTCTGCCACTAAACGTTTTATCATAGCTTCCTGACGGGTCACTTTACGCGTTTCGCCATTTTCGTTGATGGTAATTAGACTTGATAATTCATTCATTAAATCCTCCATGACGGTTCTACGTTTGGGGCGTCCATTTGGGTTCCCAGAATGCCCCTTTTTGAATTGCGTGTGCTTTGGTGGTTTTCCGTATCCGATTTCATCGCTCATGATTTCGCTCCTTTCAGTTCATCATAGGTTTGGCCATTCTTCAAAACTGCTTTCTCTCCGGTTAGCTTTTGCCAGCGATCAATTGCGACATCTACGTATGCCGGATCAATTTCAATCAACCGGGCAGAACGTCCACATTTTTCTGCTGCAAGGAGAGTGCTGCCGCTACCGCCAAATACGTCCAACACGATCTGTCCGCGATTAGAACAATCCATAATTGCATCTTGAATAAGAGCAACAGGTTTTACAGTAGGATGAAATTCAAGGTCTTTGGAATTCTCAAAGCTGTTCACGCCCGGATAATCCCATACATTTGTTCTGTTGCGCCCATGCTTGCCAAGCTGAATATTATTTATGTGGGGCGCATCTCCATTTTTGAATACAAACACTAATTCATGTTTGCTCCGGTAAAGTGATCCCATTCCGCCATTGCTTTTATTCCATATACAGAGGTTTTTAAGCTCTTCATATATGGAGCCAGCATTTGTGATCTCCCGTATATGTCGCCAATCCATACAGACATAATGAATTGAACCGTTTGTTGAAAAATCAATGAGGTTCTTGAAAACATCATTCAAAAACACTTCAAACTCCTGTGATGACATTTCGCCCGAGGCCATGGCAAATTCACGGTGCTTTATAGCGCCGTTACCGCATATATGGCCATTTACGGGAACGTTATAGGGCGGATCAGTGAATATCAGATTGGCCTTTTCATCGCCTAAAAGCAGTTCGTAAGTTTTTGAAATCCTGGCATCACCGCAGATTATCTTATGCGAACCAAGTGTCCATAAGTCACCGGGTTTTGTAGTGGGAACGCGCGGTTTTTCGATATCTGTCTCAATGCTATCGCAGACTTCCTCTCCTATTTGCAGAAAATAGTCTATTTCAGGTATTTCAAAACCTGTCAGGCCCAGATCAAAATCAGCATCGATTTTCGAGAGATATTCAAATTCTATTTTGAGAAGGTTTTGATCCCAGGATGCGTTTTCAGCCAGTTTATTATCAGCAATGATATAGGCCCGCTTTTCAGCTTCGCTCATATGGGCTAAATAAATCACAGGAACGGACTTCAGCCCTATAGACTTTGCAGCCTCTATACGTCCATGACCTGCTATAACGCCATTATCACTATCTAATAGAATTGGGTTATTAAATCCGAATTGATTGATACTGTCAGCAATTTGCCTTATCTGTTTTTTTGAATGCTGCCGAGGGTTATTAGCGTAGGGCTTTAAATCCTCTACGGGTTTCCATTCAAACTTCAAGTTTTGTGAATTGTGTTTTAGCGTTTGGGTCATTGCGAGCTCCTGTGCAAGAGGTTTGAAAATGCTCGCAAATGTAAATGGGTTTTTGGACAGCGAGCATAAACGTCAAAATTTACTTCTAACAATTTATCTGCTTGCTTGTCCTACGAGGTAGATCCTTGAAAAAGGTTGTCTAGATCTCGGCGGGTGCCGTACAGCTTATATTCATATGATGAATCAAATCGGCTTTTTTGTCAATTAAAACTGGACTAATGGGGCAAAGGAAGCGTGTATGGATAAGCTAGAAAGAGAGGTCATATGAAAGAAGTGGTTGAAACACATTATATTTTTAAAACCAAATCAAAGCGTTTATTCAACGCGATCAAAATTATTCAAGGTGACCGAAAACTTCAGGAGCTGGTTATTTCTGCGGCAAAAATTAAAAACTGCAAAAAGCGCAATTTGATTTTAAGGCTTATGGGTTATTTGAAAGATCAGTGATATTTGTAAATTCCCGAATTCCCTGTATTTTCCCTGCTAATTTTAAGGCCATAGTCTGCAATCGCAGGAAATATCTCAAATTATTTGATTTTAATAAGGCAAAATAAAAAATTTCCCAGATAATTCCCTGTTTAACAGGGAATTTGATTTAGCATCAACTAGAGAGTCTTATTCCGGAGAAAATCTTATCTTTTTTGGGGAAATTTGTTTTTTCTTGTGCAGCTTTAAAAAAGACATTGCCCTTAAGCTCCGCAAACAGGGCGGGTTTCGGCGCTTATTTAACAGTCTTATATGTAGTGGAATGATAGTGGCGGTGGAAGTAGTCTGTCGCGAAATTTTCTCTAAGTAAAGACCCCAAGGTAGCTTAATTTAAAACTGTAGGGCGTATAAAAAACTTGAACTTTTCATAATGCTGTGATACAATATATACTAATACTCTAGGAGAAATGATTATGAACGAAAATCAAGATAAAGAGAATGCCGGCCTTAAAGAGAACTTCTTATTACGTGCAGCCAAGACTACAGCGGCAGTCTCTGCAATACCCTCGCCGTTTGTATTTACCGGGCTTATGATGGCGTTTGGCGGAACGAGCATGGTTTCGGCTGCTGTACTTCTTATTGGTGGTTTTGCGACTATTTTGTCAGCATTCGCTGGTGCTGAGTACCTTTATCCATCATCCGCTGGTAAAAGCAATAACAGCGGCACTACAAATGCAGGTGCTGTAATAGCCGCGTCAAGCACAATTGTCAGATAACCTCAAAAGGTGATGTCAGACTAATGCGAACTTTTTGTGTCAACCCCCATTTAGGAGTCCGGGTTTAGAGTTATAATCTTGATGATTTGCATTGATTAAAGACAGGGGCTGA
>CATLPD010000002.1 GCA_950054485.1 uncultured Alphaproteobacteria bacterium
ATGGCCACACCCGGCGCGGATGTCAGTTCCAGCTGTCCGTTGGTGATGTTCGATGCGGTATATGTGATGTCGGTTGCAGCATCATCGGCGTCAGTTCCGGCGAGGACGGCGGCGTCGATGGTGACGGAGGCGCCCTCGAGGATATCGGCCGGGTTGGTGATGGTCAGCTGTGGTGCATCGTTTTGATCAGTGATATTTATAGTGACGGTAATAGTGTTAGAGTCTTCCACACCATCATTGGCTATAATATCGAGTGTATAGCTTGTTGTGCCGCTTTCGAAATCAAAGTTTCCATCACCGTTAACTGTAATGTTACCAGAGTTGTCGATAAGGAATAATCCTGTCCCTGTGCCCCCTGTGATAGAGTATGTAATAGTGTCAGCGGGCACATCTGCATCTGTAGCTGCATTTATAGTACCAACAGCGTCGGTATCACCAGCTTGTTCTCCGATTGAGAATGGTCCAGATGCCGGTAAAATAGGGGCATCGTTTTCATCTGTGATGTTAACAGTTAATGTTATTGTATTAGAGTTGTCAGTGCCATCATTTGCAACAATATCGAGCGTGTAACTGGTTGTTGTTTCGTAGTCAAAGTTGCCATTTCCATCGACTGTAATATTACCGGAGTTATCAATCAGGAACAGGCCAGCACCAGACCCCCCAACGATAGAATATGTAATTGTATTGGCTGGAACGTCCTCGTCTGTTGCGGCGCTCACAGTACCTACGGGGTCGGTGTCTACAGCATATTCTCCGATTGAGAAAGGGCCAGAGGCAGGAAGAACAGGCGCGTCATTTTGATCAACTATATCTATAGTTACAGTTATCGTATTAGAATTTGCCGTACCATCATTCGCGACGATATCAAGAGTATAACTAGTCGTCGTTTCGTAGTTGAAATTGCTATTACCATCTACGGTAATATTACCGGAGTTATCAATCAGGAACAGGCCAACACCAGACCCCCCAATAATAGAGTAGGTAATCGTGTCGGCTGGAACATCTTCATCTGTAGCAGCATTAACAGTTCCGACGGGATCCGTATCAACGGCATGCTCACCAATAGAGAAGGGGCCTGAAGCAGGTAGTACAGGTACATCATTTTCGTCAATAATATTGATGGTAACAGTGATAGTGTTTGAGGCTGTTGTGCCATCGTTGGCCACAATGTCGAGTGTGTAACTTGTTGTACCGCTTTCAAAATCAAAGTTTCCATCACCATCTACTGTGATATTACCAGAGTTATCAATCAGGAATAATCCGGTTCCTGTGCCCCCTACGATCGAGTATGTAATTGTATCCGCAGGAACGTCTGCATCTGTTGCCGTAACGGTGCCGACAGCATCTGTATCACCAGCATGTTCACCAATCCCAAAAGGACCAGAGGCCGGTAATACGGGAGCATCATTTTCGTCGGTAATATTAACGGTTACAGTGACGCTATTAGAATTATCTGTACCATCGTTTGCTATAATGTCCAATGTATAAGATGTAGTCACTTCGTAATCGAAATTGCCATCACCATCTACTGTAATATTACCGGAGTTATCAATCAGGAATAATCCTGCTCCTGAGCCACCCACGATAGAGTATGTAATCGTGTCCGCAGGGACATCTTCATCAGTCGCGGCGCTTACGGTTCCAACAGCGTCAGTGTCGCCAGCGTGCTCACCGATTGAGAAGGGGCCAGAGGCGGGCAAAACAGGAGCGTCATTTTCGTCGGTAATATTAACGGTAACTGTAATCGTATTTGAATCAATTGTTCCATCATTCGCGACGATATCAAGAGTATAACTAGTCGTCGTTTCGTAGTTGAAATTGCTATTACCGTCTACGGTAATGTTACCGGAGTTATCAATCAGGAATAATCCTGCCCCTGAGCCGCCCACGATAGAGTATGTAATCGTGTCCGCAGGGACATCTTCATCAGTCGCGGCGCTTACGGTTCCAACAGCGTCAGTGTCGCCAGCGTGCTCACCGATTGAGAAGGGGCCAGAGGCGGGCAAAACAGGAGCGTCATTTTCGTCGGTAATATTAACGGTAACTGTAATCGTATTTGAATCAATTGTTCCATCATTCGCGACGATATCAAGAGTATAACTAGTCGTCGTTTCGTAGTTGAAATTGCTATTACCGTCTACGGTAATGTTACCGGAGTTATCAATCAGGAATAATCCGCTCCCGGAGCCGCCCACGATCGAGTATGTAATCGTATCTGCAGGGACATCTTCATCAGTCGCGGCGCTTACGGTTCCGACAGCGTCAGTGTCGCCGGCTGTTTCTGCTATAGAAAACGGTCCCGAAGCAGGAAGAACAGGGGCGTCGTTCTCGTCGGTAATATTAACGGTTACCGTAATGGTGTTTGAATCAATTGTTCCATCATTCGCGACGATATCAAGAGTATAACTAGTCGTCGTTTCGTAGTTGAAGTTGCTATTACCGTCTACGGTAATATTACCGGAGTTATCAATCAGGAATAATCCTGCCCCTGAGCCGCCTACGATCGAGTATGTAATCGTATCTGCAGGGACATCTTCATCAGTCGCGGCGCTTACGGTTCCGACAGCGTCAGTGTCGCCGGCTGTTTCTGCTATAGAAAACGGTCCCGAAGCAGGAAGAACAGGGGCGTCGTTCTCGTCGGTAATATCAACGGTTACCGTAATGGTGTTTGAATCAATCGTCCCGTCATTAGCAAGGATGTCGAGCGTGAAGCTTGTGGGGCCACCTTCAAAATCAAAGTTGCCATTGCCGTCTACGGTAATATTACCGGAGTTATCAATCAGGAATAATCCGCTCCCGGAGCCGCCTACGATCGAGTATGTAATCGTATCCGCAGGGACATCTTCATCAGTTGCAGCGCTAACGGTTCCGACAGCGTCAGTGTCGCCGGCATTTTCACCAACAGAGAATGGCCCGGAAGCGGGCAGAACAGGAACGTCGTTTTCGTCGGTAATGTTAATTGTGACAGTACGCGTATTTGAGTCGACTGTCCCATCGTTCGCAACGATATCAAGAGTATAACTTGTCGTTCCTCCTTCAAAGTTGAAATTACCATCGCCATTAACTGTAATATTGCCCGAATTATCAATCAGGAAAAGCCCAGCGCCTGTCCCACCCGTAATAGAATAGGTGATTGTGTCTGCTGGAATATCAGAATCTGTAGCTGTTATTGTACCAACGGCATCTGTGTCGCCCGAATGCTCTCCAATTGCAAACGGGCCTGTCGCAGGTAATACAGGCGCATCATTTACAGGGGTAACCGTAATAACAAATGTTTCTACAGCAGTTGTGGTCGTTCCGTCTGTAAGCTGGAAGTCAAAACTAGCCGGAGAACCTTCAGACCCATCGTGTACAAACCGAAGTTTGTTTGATTGTATATCGTTCTGACTAAAGCTCGTAATAGCCACTCCAGGCGCAGAGGTTAATTCAAGCTGACCACCAGTAATGGATGTAACATTATAGATTATACTGGGGTTAGATGTGTCCGGGTCACTTGCAGATAGACGTGCGGTTGTCATTGCTAGCGTTGCGCCCTCGGCAATTGTGGCACCTGTATTGGTTGTCAGGGCAGGCGGCTCATCTGTATCCGTAATGTTTACGGTTACTGTAATGGTGTTTGAATTATCGGTTCCGTCATTTGCAACGATATCCAAAGTGTAACTTGTTGTACCGCTTTCGAAATCAAAGTTGCCAAAGCCATCAACCGTAATATTACCGCTGTTATCAATTTGAAAAAGGCCGGACCCCGTACCGCCTGTAATGCTGTATGTGATGGTATCAGCGGGTACATCCTCGTCCGTTGCTGCGCTGATGGTTCCGACAGGATCATTATCACCCGCATTTTCGCCAATCGAGTAGGGGCCGGAAGCAGCGAGCACGGGTGCATCATTAACATCCGTGATGTTTATAACAACTGTTTGCTCGTCGAATTTGTTGCCGGGCCCATCATCAGTTGCGCGGATTACCAAGCTGTATGACGTGCTAGACTCATAATTCAGATTAGTGTTGTCAATGACAGTAATCTCACCGGTAATTGAGTTTACTTGGAATATTCCATCTGCGTTGCCGCTTTGAATGCTGTATGTGATGTTATCCAGTTCAGCATCAAAAGATGTCATCGTACCAATGGACGTGTTATTGATCGCGTCTTCTGCAATAGAGAAGGGACCAGCCGGGGCTAAGATCGGATCGGTGTTAACAATAACCGTAATCGCCCATGTGTCGGACACTGTTGTAGTACCGTCGGATACGTTAAAATCGAACCCTGCAGTCGTTGTGGGTGTATTATCATGGTCAAAACTGATAATACCATAGTCAACGTCCGCCTGCGTAAAAGTCTGCCCAACGCTTAAAGCTGTTCCGGACCGTCTGACGGTACCGTTTGCATAGGCCGTAATCGTATATGTGATCTGGTTAATCGAGTTGTCGGGGTCGATTGTTTGCAGGTGCTGCGTAAATATACCTTGATCCGCGCCCTGGGCCATCTCATCACCTGAATTATAACGCACGACAGGCGGATCATTTGCACCTGTGTCAACTAAATCAACATTAAGGACATAACTGTTAGATATTGTTGTTGTGCCATCTGACACATTGAAATCAAACCCGGCCTGACCATCAGCTGTGTCATCGTGGACGAAGTAAATATAACCGCTATCAATATCAGCTTGGGTGAATGAAGCGACAAAAGCGGATAAATTTGTATCGTATACGCTGCCATCATCAAGTGTTGTAAGTGTATATACAATATTTGTTGTCGCAGTATCTACATCAGTAACTTCAAGATCGGCATTTGTAATCTGAACAAAGCTACCTTTTTGGACATAGCCTATTTCATTTGTAGAAACTACGGGCGGGTCATCCCCAGGGTCATCAAAAGGCGTTACGGATATATCAAAGCGATCTAAAACAATCCAGTTACCATCGGTTAAACGGAAATTAAAACTGGCGTTTGTTGTGTCCGTTCCATCGTGAACGAAATCAACGCGCCCATTATCGATATCGTCTTGAGTAAATGTCTGCCCCAACGTCAAAGCTGTACCATTTAATTCCACATTACCATTCGTAAATCCGACGATCTGATACAAAATTGATGTGTTTGCTGTGTCGTTATCAAGGGCGTTAAGCTGAGTGTTGCTCAGAGTTAAAGTGTCACCCTCAAGCATGGTGGCGCCGGTATTAAATTCGAGTGTTGGACGATTTGTCCATTTTAAGGCCTGGTAGCTCTCAAGGTCTGATATTTCCTGATCAGTAAGGGCGTGGTTCCATTGCCAGATTTCACCGATCCAGCCTTGGAAGTTGGCGCCATCACCAGGAAAAGATAAGTCTCGCGGATCTAGAGATTGTGCATTAATTCCACCGATACCAATATCAGCTGTGTGGTTGGCCTGCGCCCCCACAGACTGTAGCGTAATGAAATTTCCACCGTTAACGTTAGATTTAATTTCTCCTGAAGCACCTGCAGTCGAGTCAAAAACCATTATCACGTTATAAACAGTGTTTTGGGCGATAGCCCCATGGTTCATGACTTTAAATCGGTCCGCACCCCATTCAGATCCTGTATCGTTATAACCTGATACATACAAAAGACCGTCGGCAATAGCTACTTGATACCCGCGAATACCCCCGCCTTGCTCATAAATAACCTGAAATGAATTAATATCAGTGCCGGTTTTAAAAGTAAAAGCAAAGCTCTTTTCGGGAAATGGGCCGTTAGAGTTAATATTTGTCTCATTGTCTATTTCTAATTCATCGTTGCCATCAAAATAGAGGCCGCCTCGTCCTGTACCAAATGCATTATCATCATAAATTGGCGCGTTCGAGGATACATCGGCATCGTGCTGACCGCCAGTAGCTCCTGTACCATCAACCCAGTTTGTTACGCTTGCACCATCAGCGGGCTGATCTCCTAAAGAATAGTCATCATCGCCATCAATATCTTGTGCGTCTAAGTGATATACTTGATTCGGAATAGCTTCTACAGCCGCAAAAATAGCGGCAGCATCAAGCATGGTGCGCTTTTCAAGCGCCTGCTGCACCTTTTTAATTTTGCTTTTTTTCTTACCGGCCATAACTACTACTCACACAAGACTTTAATATTATTTTAACAGTTAGCTGTTACTAAAAAGTTAACAAATGTTTACAAGTTGATTTCCCGCAGAATAAGCGAGACTAATTCGGTTCCGATTTTTTCGATAAGACTTATTGGATCACCCTCTGTAAAAATTATGCCCTGTTTTGTATTGTTTTTAAAGAACTTTTCAGCATTTTTGTCTTCAAGCCTGAAATTTACAATATAGAGTGGTCTGCGGGATTTTAAAGAGGATGAAGATTTGTCCATATCGGCAGGGATCAGCCCGCCATGAAGTGAAGACAGCTCTGGGTGTGCCAGATCACGCGTGTCCTTATTCGCGATTTTTATAACTTTAACGCCAACCCCCCTAGCAAAAGCCGTATGCGGATAAAATTGACCTTCATCACTCAAGTTAACGCGACGGATGTCTTCTTCGTTAACATAGCCTGTAATCGTTACATTGTTATTTTGCACGACGCGGAATAAGGACTCGGTCGTGCTTATCCATCTATTTTGATGTATGGATGATTGCAGGTCTTTAATAATACCATCAAAAGGAGCCTTAATCGTCAAGTCTTCTTTCAAGCGATTCAATCCTTCTAAACGAATTTCATACTCTACAATTGTTTGGTCTATGGTGTGGTCTTCATTTAAAAGCTCGGTACTCGTTTGGATGCGGTCGCGTATTGTCTTGTAATATTCAAGCTGTGTGATCGCTTCTTGAATTTGGTAATCAATTGTAGGTGATACAAGCGTTGCCAAATTATCACCTTTGCGGACAGCTTGATTGTTTTGAACATTGATCTTCATAATTTTTGCCGGTGCGGGTGAATAGGCAGAATAATATTCCCCTGCATAAATGATTGCGGGTATGCGCACAGTTGAATTAATGGGCAAGAAAGATAAAACCAATAAGAAGATGGCAAACAGAAGGGTAAAGCGTCCGCGGGCGTTTTTGAAGATATCTTCACGCTCCAGATACCAATATGCAACTTCCTTGTATATAGGCAGCGCGATAAACCATAGGATTTCGATGGTAAACAAAATCAGCCCCAAAGGCTTGAAGGCCAGGTTATAAACCAGTAAAGCAATACCGAGGTATAAGAAAAACCTGTATATAACCAGCGCTATACCAAATCCCTGTAAGAAACGCCCCTGACTTGTATCAGAGTGTTCAGGGGGTTCGACCTTCAGGCCGAAAAGAAATTTACGCAGGCGCCATTTCATCATGGCTATGGATCGCTCTTGAAGGTTATCAATTCCAATGTAGTCACTCAGAAGATAATAGCCGTCAAATTTCATCAGTGGATTCATATTGATCAGAACAGAAGCCAGCAGCGAAAGGAATCCGATATAGAATACAAGGTTCTGTAAGAACCCGGGGGGCAGGGTATTCCAGGCCAATAGCGCTATGGCGGAAAGAAACATTTCAGCCATTACGCCGGCAGCGGCGATATGCATCCTTTTTTTACGATCATATAGGCGCCAGGCATTGGTCGTTTCCGTATAGAAAATTGGGTACAGAACAATAAATGCAACGCCCATCGACGATATAGGGACTTTGTATTTCACCGCGACAAATGCATGCCCCATTTCATGGACCAGTTTGATAAAAATAGTCGAAACCATTATCAAAAGGATGCTTTCAGTATTAAAGAAACTGGTGAAAGTTAGAAAAAATTCGTCGATACGCTCCAAAGTGATGAATATAGCCGCTAAAAACAGGCAGCATGTCGCGATAAAGAAACCTTTAGAAAATAGGGGGGCTACATATGGGTATATCTTTTCAAGACGATGTTGTGGACGAAAAAGCGGCAGACGGAAATAAAGGTATTTTGTTGTTAACGTCCATAAAGGGTTGGGCTTTTGCTTGTTTTTTTCCTTCTCCAGAAACTGACGAACAGCTAAGTTATGCGAGCCCAATAGCTTGTTCAGCAGTAAGAAATATATGAATTCGTTTACATCGCTTATTTCAGGTTCTAGGGTTGTTTCCGCTATCAGTCTGTCACGTACCTGCGAGGATGATTGGCACTTGTCCCATCTTTTCAGGCATTCAAATTCAAACCAGCCAATTTTAAAATAGTTATCAGAGACCGGGTCATAGATCATCCATGTGGGGCTACCATCCATTTCATGACCGCCTTCATGGATGCTTAAATCTTGTCTGATTTTTGGTAAAAGAAGATCTTCTTCCGGAGATATGGCCATCGCTTATCCCCCTATGCCAAAAAGATTTCTCATGGCTATCAATGGGCGTCGGAACAGGTTAAAAAGCAAAATTGTATCTTCCCCGTAAAGCTTGGCATTGCCCGTTAAGCCAATTCGAGGAATATCCTGAGGGCTCTTTATATTTGCGCGTGCCTTATAGCTTAACAGTCCATCCTCATCAGGGCTTGCCATGTAACTTATGGTGCTGATGTTGGCCTCATGCGTCTTAAGAGGTTCAATATTTAAAAAGAAATTTATTTCCGAGGCGCGTTTTAGGTCGATCATGCTTGCTGAAGGTATGCGAACCAGCAACTCAAGGTCGGAAGCATCTGCAATTGTCATGACGCGCGTACCGGCCTGAACCGGTTGACCGATGATTTCGTTCACGTCCGAAAACAGGACGACACCTGAACGGTCGGCCTTTATTTCCGACTGCTCCAGCAGTTCCTTGGTGTATTGTAATTCTAGCTGTCTTAATTTTATTTGTTCGCGCAAGACGTTTACTTCGTTACCGCGTGCGGGATCGCGGAAGAACTCACGCTCGGTCTTCTCAAGCTTTTCACGTGCAGTCAGTAGTTTTTGCTGCGCAAGCGCATATTCATTCTCAAGCTCTGTTCGATCAAGAACAAATAATGTCTGTCCCTGCGTGACATTGTCGTTAGGCTCGACCATTACATCTTTTATCATCCCGCTGTAGGGCGATGCGATGACGTGAATATCTTTTGACACGACTTCGGCTGGTGCACTTACCGATAATCTTACAGGTAGAAACATCAAAGCCAGCAAGATCAGGAAAATAGCCCCACCGACACTCTTAAGGGACCGGAGCCTTTTTAACGGAGAAAGAGAAGACCTGTAAATGTAACGTAGTTTTTCGGACAGGGCATCCGATGTATCTTCAATCAAAGCCATTTCAACATTGCTGAAGGGCTGTGTACGGTCGACCCATATTCCGCCAAGCACCTGATTTTCGTTATAACAAACTGCCAGTATAATATGCTCTGCAGTCGCTATTTTTTCTGTAGGCGCCTCCAGATCTTTCCGAACTTTTAAATCCTTTTTATTCAATTGAAAAGCTTTGGCGCCACCTTGGTGATCAAAAAGCTCGGATACGACCTCTTTTTTATTTAGATTCTCGCTTGCAATGTGCTGACGGATGGTTCGTCCAACTGTTTGTATATATGGGCTGTCTGTAGTGACATCCAACTGTCCGGAAGCTGATGAAATGTGGATTTTTCCAGCCTTGTATTCCCAGAAAAGGCACTGCCGGTAAGGCACGACATTATAAAGGTCGTTGACGATGTAAAAGCCGATCTGATCAAGGCTTTTCTTGTGTCTTAACTGCTTTAGGAAAGACAGAAATGACACAAGGTGCATAACTTCCTTGCTGACTTTTTTATCACTCACGGCCGGCCGCCCAGATTTAAACCGAGAAATCCTGATGTTATATTTAGATCGCCACGACGGAAAGTCGCACGACCGCTCATACCGGGCAGTAATTCTTCCTGATATGTATCAAGACGCGCGACGACATGTGCCGTACGACTGACGGGATCAATTTCACCATGCACACGTGTGATCGTAGCAGCATAGTTTCTACCGCTTTCGTTCACGTATATTTCTGCGGGCGTACCGACATTGATCCACTTCAGCCACTCCGATGGTATCAGAAGTTCTGCTTGCAAAGGCTCTGTTGATCCGATCTGCATCAAAACACGACCCGAACGCGATGCCTCGAACGCATTCGCCTCTCTATCCATCACGCGACCATTAAAGGGCGCATATATTGTGCAGCGTCTCTCAACGGCTTGCGCCTGTTCCAGCAGAGCGCGATTTTGTTCGTTTTGCTCGACGGCGCTTAGGTATTCGACTTCAGACATCGTGTTGTTTTGTTGCAGGCGATCAAGCGCCTCAACCTGACGACGTGAAAGCCTGAAGCGCGCCTGCATTTCTGACACACGCGCACGTTCAAAATCGCATCTGTACTCAACCAGGACATCCCCTTCGTTGAACTTTTCGCCATTGTCAAATGGCATTGATAAAATAACACCGTCCATGCTGCCTGATATAACGGCCGATTTGACCGAAGTCAGAACAGCTTGGACGGTGAGGTTCTCGCCGAGATTATCCAGTTCCGGGGAATAACTCGGCGATAAAACGTTTGATGTGCTTAAGCTATCAATAGGATCAATGGCGTTTTCAGCCCCTGAAACAGCTTCATCATTAAAGTCGACTTGCGTAAATTCTGTTGTGGGGGTATCGCTCGCTTGTTCTTCTGCGTAGTAATCATTAGTGCTTTCCGATATCTGGGTGCTTTCATCCGCGCCTTCAAAGGCCTCATCGGTAGAGATGTTCTGGTCTTCATCATCCTCGACATTCAGCCCACCTGATGTCTCGTATATCGGTGCGGCAATTTCCACATCGGGCGGGGTTGTGTAATCAGAAAGAATGGACATCTGCGCGGCTGTTTTGACATCCATTGTTTCCACGGGCTGTGTATAAAGCTTTTGCGCCCACCATATCCCCAACAGCGTAACACCAAACACAGTAGCTATAACGAAAAAGTTCTTTTTCTTTTTGCTGGTATCTACGGGGCGTTTATCCATTACCACCCCCGATACGTTGCTCTGCTAATGTAAAAAGGTCCAGACGCTTGTAATCGCTGTAATCAAAGCCAATTGAGTTTGCAAAGCGTGCAAAAGTTGAGTGGACAGAGGCGGCGCTATTCAAATGCTTAAGCTCGGCAATTAAAGCATCCATGCTGATATTTACAAATTCAAGCCCGCCAATTAAACCGACATCCCTACGTTTTTCAAGGCGCACAGCCTCTGCCGTATATTTTTTAGACAGGCGGTTAAGTGCCGCATAGCGATCGTTGGCATTTTCGTGCAAGCGCTTTGCTATATAAACTTGCGCAGCCACTGCAGCAATCAGGGCGCGACGACGCGCATCAGCAAGTGCCTGCTGTTGTTTTGCGCGCTCATACCGCGAGGAGAACGTAATAATGTTGTTTATGTTCTGCGTAAGGGACGCTGTGAGGCTTAACCAGCGATTATCGACAAGAAACTTGTTTTCATCATAATTCGCATTCACCAAAAGATTAAGACCAGGAATTGTTTCATATATCTGCAGCTTCACGTCGCGCTCAGCGATCTTTTTATTTAGAAGCTCCTCAGCAATTTCAGGACGTTTCTTGAGCGCAAAATCGACGAAATCTTCAGCGCTCCCTTTAATGTTCATGAAACTGTCAAATTCGAATATATTTTCAGGGTATATTAGAACAAGCGGCTTATCTAAAGGGTATGAAATCAGAGCCTTCAACTCTATTTCAGCGAGGGAGAACTCCTCGTATATAGACAGCAGACTGGCACGCTTTTCCAGCATCTCGACCTCTGCAGAATGAATGCGACTCTGCTCAAGGTCCCCCGCACTTCTTGCCGCCTCAAGGTTTTCAAGCTGACGGTCAGATTCTGCATTGATGTCAGCTATGCGACCACCTAATTCACGGCTTACTGCTGTGCGCCAATAGGCACTATATACATCCATTATGATGTTTTGACGAACCTTTCGGGCGCGCTCCTCTGCAATGATGGCGCGATCAACAGCGGATTTTGAACGGTATATGCTTAAAACGCTATCCAGAACATTCCAGTTCATCTCCAACAATGACGTAAAGCGGGTAGGCTCTGCTGAAATAGAAGGCTCAAGGGACTGAGTGCCTGTAATCGTGGATTGGCTGGAGCTGGCCCCGTCATTGTTACGGGTCAGAAAGTCAGCTTTTGCGGTCAAAGAGGGCAGAGCACTCAGCTTTTGCAAATCAGCATCGCTCATTGCGACTTGATAATCCTTTTCAGCAATTCTCGCATCAAGGTTATATTCCAAAGCGCGGTCAATCGCCCCCTCCAGAGACAGGGATTCAACGCCAGCTTCGGGATAGATATCATTCAAATCGTTTCGGATAATTTCAGAAGAGGACATTTGCAATGTTGCAGGCGCATTGCAGCCCACAGCCATAACACATACTGCAAGTAACGCGGGCAATAAACACCCTTTATTTATCAAATTAAATATCTGCATTTGTCCCCGGAACTGGGATTTTTTTTAGATAGGCAGAACTGCCTTATATATTCATGTTAAATTATCCGAATCGAAAAAGCAAGTCTTTGTTTATAAAATGTTAAATTACAAAAGCAGACCCTATGGGCCTGCTTTAAACTATTGGTGTTTTTATTGAAAGGCGGGATGCTTCAGCTCATTTCCGAGATAAGTTCTTTGTGAACTTTCTCGCATTCGTCATTGCTAATTTGGCATGTTCCAGCAGCATGATGTCCGCCGCCGCCATACTTTAGCATTAATGCTCCGACGTTTGTATCCGAGCTACGGTCAAGGATCGACTTGCCGACGGCAAATACGGTATTTTGTTTTTGGCGACCCCATATAACATGCATGGAAATATTACTGTCAGGGTAGAGTGCGTATATCATAAAGCGGTTTCCGCAATAAATCGTTTCCTCTTCGCGCAGGTCCAGTACAACAAGGTTATTGTACTGTCTGGTGCATCTTTTGATTTGGTCTTTGAAGAGGGGTTCATGTTCTCTGTAGAGATCTACGCGCTCTTTTACATCGGGTAACTCCAGAATTTCGTCGATGTTTTGAAATTCGGCACAGTGGTCAATCAGTTGCATCATAAGATCATAGTTAGAGATGCGAAATTCTCTAAAACGTCCAAGTCCGGTGCGCGCATCCATTAAAAAGCTTAGCAACTCCCATCCTTCAGGGTTTAAAATATCTTCTTTGGAAAATTGTGCTGAATCCGCCTTGTCTACAGCCGTCATCATTGCCTTAAAGCTTTCGGGAAACTTTTCTGCCCCGCCGTAATAATCATAAACGACGCGCGCCGCTGATGGTGCTTCAGTATCAATAATATGATTCTTGTAATCTTCTTTGACGCGTGTTTTTTCACTTGAATGGTGGTCAAACACCAGATGTGCGTCCTTGACGTATGGCAAATTGGTTACGATATCGCGATCGGTAATGTCAATTGTGCCATCCTGCATGTCTTTCGGATGGACGAATAGAATATCGTCTACTAGCTTGATGTGTTTTAAAAGTACGGCACAAACTAGACCGTCCATATCGCTTCTGGTTACAAGTCTGTATTTTTTTTCTGACATTTTTATTGCCTTCTGTTTAGGAAAAAATTGAATAAGTTCAAAAATTATATTCGCATCAAAACTCTAAAAAAACATTAAATTCTTTCGGCAAATTTTCAAGAGTATGTAGAAAAAATGTGATATTAAAAAATAAACACCCCTTTTTAAGGGGCTCTTGGCGTGGATTGCCTTTTTGCATTAAAGTCCGTTTTGTTTCCCAGCTTGATGGCTTGTAATGCACTGTCATTTGCGGATGAAATTTCCACTGGCTTGGAATAGGATATTTCGCCCATTTTCTGGGCGAATGTAATTTCGACAGATTTTCTGAATAGTTCTATGTCTGCGGGTTTGCCTCCGTTTGCGTCAAAGACGGCGGTCATATAGTTTCCTTGTGGACTGTCGTGATGGAATGTCTGACTTGTCGCAGATATATTGTCTTTAGATCCGGCCTCAATTCCTATTTCTGTTACTTTCTTTGCTAAATTTATTGCGTCTTTTGGTGTTTCCAACAAGTACCTGCCAATTTTTTCATGAAATGGCATGTCGCTTTTTTTTAGCTTGTCGCAGGAATCATATACAGGCACTCCATCGCTACAGCTAAGAATATGCAGTTCCTGTCCGTCTTCCAACTTAACATCGTAAATGTTTGTGGCGTTATCGACATTTTGATCAGTTTTCCAGCTAAAGGCTTCTCCCAGCCATAATTGCCCATTTTGAACATTCTGAGAGATAATTTCTACGGTGCCTTTGTTTCTATCGACTACATAAATGTGCGTTAGGGTATCTCCAACGGTTCCATTAACGACACTTATTTGACCATTGCCGTCAGATTGCACCGAGTTTATCGTCGCGGCAGTGTCAAAATCTTCTTTAAAGCTCCCCGTAAGCGTTTCTCGTACTAGGTCTTCTTCAATTTTATGGATCAATTGAATCATCTCTTCAGGGGTTTTTACAGCATTGGTGCTGATACCTGCAAAAACGCTATCCTGTTGTATGCCGTTGGGCAGAGCGCCTATAAAAGAGCTCTGTTTTTTCAGTCCCTGTGATTGATATGCTGACAAATAAACCATGGTCATATTATGAAATATAATAATTTAAATAATATTAATTAATGATAATCTCCACTACGCAAAATGAAGGAAAGAAATAAATATGCATGAAATGCAGATTTCTCTCTACAACTAACTTTTTTCGCCAATTTTAAAAATGGTGTGGCCGTGGTGATGTCAGACTAACGCGAACTTTTCTCCGGATGCTCACTACGTCAAATATCAGGCAACAAGAATTTCATTCCAGATATTGACTGAAACATTTCTTAAACTTTTAAAATGTGGTCTTTTTTCGATGTGGTGTTGATGGTTAAAATGGTTCTGAAACGTGGACTGAATTGCCGTGAATTTTTGCAAAGATCGGGCAAGTCTAAATTTATTCATCATCTTCTCCCGTCGTCGAAAATGCAGGTGCGAATTTTCAATTTGATTGTTCTTATATTGCCGCGTTTCATGAATATCCACCATATTTAAATCGCGCATTGCGGCGCGGTAAGATTTCAATTTATCGGTAGTAATTTCTTTAGGCCTACCATGATTTCTGACCAGTTTTCTGAGAACTTTTCTAACCGATTTTTTATCTCGGCGTTTTGTAACGAAACAGTCTAAAACCGTGCCCTCATGGTCGATTACCCGCCATAGGTAATGAAGTTCACCCTTGATTTTGACGAAAACCTCATCGATATGCCAGCGCCAATTTGATGGAGAGTGCGCGCGTTTTTTCTTGAGCTCTTGCGCAACAATAGGGCCAAGTTTTTCTACCCAATATCGAATGGTTTCATGCGTGATATCAATGCCACGTTCGTGCAAAATATCTTCAACCTGTCGCAGGCTAAGTGGATATCGAACGTAATACATGATCGCGAGTTTTATGATTTCAGGACTTGATTTGTAATATTTGAATGGATTAATCTTGCTCATATCTTAACTATACCGTGAAAAAGCAAAAAAACAAAGGCATGGACATTTAGTGGGTTGCCAAGTTTCCATTTAAATGGTCTTCTGTAGCGGGGTTAAATTAAAAGGTCAAATTGAGGGCTGAAAGTGCGATTTCTGGAAAAATTCAAAAAAAGCCGTTTTAGTCTGACAAGACCGAAAGAGCTGCAAACAGTGCAACAGCGATGAGTATAAGGAACAGAGCATTTCCGGATTGGTGTTTCATATTTTAAGTATAGGATAAAAATGTGGCGAAAATAAGGCTGAAAATGATGGCGGAGAGACAGGGATTCGAACCCTGGATGGGCTTGCACCCATGCCGGTTTTCAAGACCGGTGCATTCAACCGCTCTGCCATCTCTCCGCATGAACTGTATAAAAGCGTGCTATTTTTAACATTACTTGACAAAATTGCAAAGCGATTTTTTCAAAAAATTTATTTGCTTTCCAAAGTTTCAAACATAGCTTATTTTTAGAGTTATTATCGACGGGAGCACTCATGAAACGAAGTATCTTTACCGCAATCGCGGCCTTTTTTCTTGTTCTTTTGGCAGGTCAGTCTGCATATTCATCACAGCAAAGTTTTCAGGGCTGGCTTGACGATACGCGTCAAGAAGCACTGAGAAAGGGAATTAGCCCGCAGATCGTGAACGAGGCCTTGCATTCAGGCCTCAGCCCCATTCAGCGCATTATCGAGCTGGACCGTAAACAGCCTGAAGGTAAAATCACTTTTGCAACTTATCGTGAACGTATCGTTAATGCGCAGCGTATTGCAAAAGGGCGTCAGATGATGCGCGAACATGAAGCACTTTTGAATGAGGTCGGCGCCAAATACGGTGTTCAGCCACAATATATTGTTGCATTATGGGGTATTGAAACGAATTTTGGCTCGAATACCGGTGGTTTTGATGTCATTAATGCGCTTGCGACTTTGGCGTACGATGGACGCCGCCGTCAATTTTTCACGGACGAGCTTATGAATGCGCTGAAAATTCTGGATCAGGGCCATATCAAATATAGCGATATGAAGGGGTCCTGGGCCGGAGCTATGGGGCAGTCGCAATTTATGCCCTCCAGTTTTCTAGCATATGCGCAGGATTATGACGGTGACAGCCATAAAGATATTTGGAATACAAGGGCTGACGTTTTTGCCTCCGCCGCAAACTATCTATCCAGAAGCGGCTGGAAGGGTGATGAGCGCTGGGGCCGTCTTGTAGAGCTGCCAAGCAGTTTTTCACGTGATCTGGAAGGTCTGGACGTCAAAAAGTCATTGGCTGAATGGCAGCGTTTGGGCGTGCGCCGCGCAAATGGCAAGGATTTGCCGATTGTAGAGGGAATGACAGCTTCGGTTGTTCAGCCTGACGGCAAGGGTAATTCGGCGTATCTTGTGTATAATAATTATAGGGTCACGATGAAGTGGAATAAATCGACGTATTTTGCAACTTCGGTTGGCCTACTTGCAGATGCCATAGCCGCATATTAGAATAATAAAAAGATTCGGGGGAACTATGAAGGTCAGGGCTTTTTCAAAACTGCTTTTGGTGGCGGGTGTGACACTAGGGTTATCGGCCTGTGCACAGACGGAGTTGGCTTCGCACTATGCCAAGCGTGCATGGAAAGGGCAAAATCCATCAGTGGGTAAATACAAAGTCGGAAACCCCTATACGATCAAAGGTAAAACCTATTACCCTGAAGAGCGTTTCAGCCATTCCGAAACAGGCCTTGCATCATGGTATGGTCCCGGCTTTAACGGGAAGCTGACAGCAAATGGCGAAATCTATGATCAGCACGAACTGACCGCAGCGCATAAAACGTTGCAAATGCCCTCGTTGGTGCGTGTGACTAATTTGGAAAACGGGCGTTCAATTGTTGTGCGCATTAATGATCGTGGGCCTTATCATCCGGGGCGCGTTATTGATATGTCGCAGCGCGGTGCGGAATTGCTGGGCTTTAAAAATAACGGAACGGCAAAAGTGCGTCTGGATGTGCTTGAAAACGAAAGCCGCCAGATTGCAGCTGCGGCAAAAGCCGGAAAAGATACTTCGCGCATTGATGTGGCGAGCCTGAACCGTAAAGGTCGTATGCCGATACCCACAAATGAAAGCTTTACACCGCCGACGTTACAAAAACGACAGCAGGTTGCGGTTTTGATGGATGATGCGCGCGCTATTCCGTTGCCGAACCCGTCGCCCAAGCCGGAAGTTATTAAAACGGGGAATGCAATTGTGTCTAACACACCACTAGATTTGTCTATCGAGACGATTGAGGTCTCGGAGCTGGATGATCTGACGCCCCGTCACCTCGAGCAAAAGGCGATAGGCGAACCTACAACCGAAATGGACTTTTTAAACCAGCTCGATTTTATGAAGGAAACCGGTGTGCAGGGGCATAGTGACCGTGGACGTTTCGTGCCGGATCCGGTTGTCACCCAAACCGCGGTTCAATCGCATAATTTATATGTACAAGCCGGATCATTCAGCAGTTATCAGAACGCTGAAAAGCTGGCAACCCGTCTTTCAGATATTGGTGTTGTTAACGTGACGTCGGTGACTGTGGGTGATGCGGAATATTATCGTGTTCGTGTGGGCCCCATGGAGCGTGTTCAGCAGGCGGATGCAGCCTTGGCAAAGGTGATCAGCGCCGGTCAGAAAGACGCACAAATAATTGTTGATTAGATAATTGATTTAAACCGTCCTATTTGATAGGCTTTGACCAGATCAATTCAACCAGAATGGACGGTTTCATGCGACGTATTTTAGCTATTTCTCTAGCTTTGTTTTTATGTGTAGGTTTTCAGGTTGCGCATGCTGCAATCGAAGTCACCACGCCTGCCACACATGCCGTCATGATGGATGCCCAGACCGGCGATATCCTTTTTGCCAAAAACCCTGATGGGCAGATGCCGACATCTTCGATGAGTAAGACGATGACGGTCTATGCAGTATTCAAAGCGATCGAGGAAGGGCGCATATCCCTTGAAGATACATTAAAGGTTAGCGAAAAGGCCTGGCGCAAGGGCGGATCAAAAATGTTTGTCGAGGTTAATAGCAACGTTAAGGTTGGCGACCTTCTAAAGGGTGTGATTGTTCAATCGGGAAATGATGCGACAATCGTCCTAGCCGAGGGGCTTGCAGGGTCGGAGGAAACATTCGCGCAAAGTATCACGCAGATGGCTAAAGATCTAGGTATGCAGAATACCAATTTTGTGAATGCAAGTGGCTGGCCGGATGATAACCATTATTCCACGGCGCGTGATCTGGCTATTTTAGCGCAGCATCTTGTTCAGGATTTTCCTGAGTATTACAAGTACTTTAGCATGAAGGAATTCACCTATAATGACATCAAACAGCCAAACCGCAATCCTTTGCTCTATAAAAACATGGGTGTTGACGGTATTAAAACAGGCCATACAGAGGCCGGCGGTTATGGTCTTATGGCGTCAGGAGAGCGGAACGGACGACGTTTGATTCTAGTCGTTAACGGAATGGAAAGCGCGGCGCAACGCGCGAACGAAAGTGCCCGCCTTTTGGAATGGGGCTTTAACAGTTTTGACCGTCTGACACTGTTTAAAAAAGGCGATACGGTATCTGAAATCGATATTGTGTTCGGTCAGGAAAAACAGTTACCTGTTACTGTTGATCAGGATGTTGTGGAGACTATTTACAAGCCTCAAAAAGGTGACCTGAAAGTGACGGTACAATACCAAGACCCTGTTTATGCGCCTGTTAGCGAAGGTGACAAGGTAGGGGTTTTGAAAGTCATGTTACCGGGTAGCGAGGAAAAATCATATGATCTTGTGGCGAAAACCGGAATGCGTGAACTCGGCATATTCCAGAAGGTCATGACAAAATTGACCTATATGACACTTGGTAAATTCTAGGTGCTAAAGGATATTCATGCAGCATGGTAAGTTTATAACGCTTGAGGGTGGAGAGGGAACCGGTAAAACGACCCAAATCCAGAACCTGCACAGCTATTTGACGCGCCTGGGTATTGATTGCATAGTCACGCGCGAACCTGGCGGAACTGCCGAGGCTGAAAAAATCCGTAATCTATTGGTGCAGCGTGATGGCGGTGATTGGGACCCTCTCAGCGAAGCGCTTTTACTGTTCGCTGCGCGCCGCGAACATCTTGTGAAAAAGATATGGCCAGCTATGCAAAAGGGTAAATGGGTTATCTCTGACCGTTTTGTTGATTCTAGCCGTGTTTATCAGGGGCTGGCCCAAGGGCTTGGCGAGACAGTCATAGAAGGGCTCTATTACATGATCGCAGGCGAATTTGAACCCGACCTGACTTTTATCATGGATATCAATCCGGAAGAGGGGTTGAGAAGATCGGGTAAGCAAAATCAAATGTCGCTTGATTTGAATGAAAGTACAGAAGATCGTTATGAGCGGTTGGGTCTGGGCTTTCATGAAAAGGTACGAGACGGCTTTCTGCATATTGCCAAAACGCACCCTAAACGTTGTGTGATTATTGATGCGGACCAAACGCCGGATGCTATTTTCGACCAAATGTCTGATGTTTTACAAATTAAATTCGGACTGAAAAAGGCGGTAAAAAGTGGCGCTGTTTGATGAAATTGAAGAAGATTTCGATCCGGCCGGCTCTGACGAGGCTATTGAAAAATCAGAGGGTTTAGGAGCGCCGAAAGATAATCTTTTGTCTTTTGGGTGTGAGGCTGTGGAGCAAACCCTTTTAAAACGGTTTAATGCTGATCGTTTTCCACATGCAATGGTGTTTTCGGGCCCCGAGGGGGTTGGCAAGGCGACTTTTGCCTTTCGGGTGGCACGATTTTTACTAAGTCAGGAAGCCGCTGGCGGCATGTTCGCAGCCGAGGATATTCCGGCTGAAAGTTTTGATGTTGATCCTTCCAATCCTGTCGTAAGGCGTGTTTCATCAGGCGGTCACGCTGACCTCATGGTCGTTGGCCGTGTTTATGATGAAAAGAAAGGTTCCGTATCAAACGATATACCTGTCGAGGAAGTCAGAAAAATAACACCGTTTCTGCGCAAGACATCTTCCGAAGGTGGCTGGCGTGTCGTAATTGTCGATGAAGCGCAACATCTTAACCGTTCCAGTCAAAACGCCTTGCTGAAGATTTTGGAGGAGCCACCGAAGAAAACAGTTTTAATCCTGATAACAGATCAGGCTGGCAGGTTTTTGCCCACAATTCGTTCACGCTGTCAGATATATGACTTTCAGGTTTTGTCTGATGAACATATGAAGTTATTGGCCGAAAAGGCGATGCCTTACGTTTCCGGCGCTGATCGTGATAAACTGATTTCTTTTTCTGAAGGGCAGATCGGTCGCGCTGTCAGTTTGCACGAATGCGGCGGTGTAGAAATATACAACGATTTGATCGGCTTGTTGGAGAAACTGCCTAAATTGGATGAGGTTGTTGCTTTCGAACTTTCGGAAAGTTTGGGGCGTGACAAAAAGGCCTTTCCCGTTTTCTCCGAGCTGCTTTTAAGCTGGTTGGCTAAAATGGCGCGCGCTGGTTTGCGCCCTGCATCAAGTGTTGCAGTTTCCAGTGATGAAGCTGCGGTTATATCCCGCCTGTCACAAATTTATACGACACGGGACTGGCTGGAACGTTATGATGCGATTAATCGCATTCTGCTTGCGACGGACCGCATACACCTTGACACTAAACAAACGGTATTGGACATTATCTGGACGCTGGAAAAGGATTGATCATGACTGACAATAAGAATTTTTACATCACAACGCCGATTTACTACGTAAACGGGGTGCCGCATATTGGAACCTCTTATACATCAATTGCGTGTGATGTGATGGCGCGTTTCAAGCGTCTCGACGGCTATGACGTTCGTTTTTTAACCGGAACTGATGAACATGGGTTAAAGGTTGCCCAAACGGCTGAAAGTCAAGGCATGCAGCCAAAAGAGTTTGCAGACAAAATATCCGAATACTTCCGTGAAATGAATACGGTTTTGGGTATCACGAATGATTATTTTATCAGGACGACTGATGAAGATCATAAAAGGGCAGCGCAAGCCCTTTGGACCAAGCTTTTGGCCAAGGGTGATATCTATCTTGATAAATATTCGGGGTGGTATTCTGTGCGAGACGAAGCCTATTATCAGGAAAATGAAATTGAAACGCGTGAGGATGGAAGCAAAATTGCGATCGCATCAGGCACAGAAGTTGAATGGGTCGAGGAGGAAAGTTATTTCTTCAAGCTTTCAGCATATCAAGACCGTTTATTGGAATTCTATGAAGGCAATCCGGGTTTTGTAATGCCCAAAGGCCGCTTTAACGAAGTCAAAAGCTTTGTATCGGGCGGTTTGAAGGATTTATCTATTTCGCGCAACTCATTCGACTGGGGCATACCGGTGCCTGACGATCCCGCGCATGTCATGTATGTTTGGATTGACGCCCTGACCAATTATATCACGTACCTGGGTTATCCTGATATGGAAGGCGAAGGGATGAAAAATTTCTGGCCAGCAGACTTTCATGTTGTCGGTAAAGATATTTTGAGATTCCATGCTATTTTCTGGCCCGCGTTTTTGATGTCAGCTGATATTCCGCTGCCTAAATGTGTCTATGCACACGGCTGGTGGACGGTTGAAGGGCAGAAAATGTCAAAGTCTGCCGGAAATGTTATTGCGCCGCAAGATCTGGTTGATAATTACGGTTTGGATCAAAGCCGTTATTTCATGCTGCGCGAGGTGCCGTTCGGTAACGACGGTGATTTTTCCCGTGCTGCCTTGATACAGCGCATGAATAGTGATTTGGCGAATGCCCTTGGTAATCTGGTTCAGCGCACATTATCGATGATCTTTAAAAACTGCGATGCGCAAATTCCGGCACATGGTGATTTTACGAATGAGGATCAAGCAATGTTAAAACTGGCTGGAACTGAAATGCTAGAAAAGACGCGCAAACATTTGGAAGCAATGTCTTTTCACCGCGCGCTGGAAGATATCTGGTTTGTGATTGGCGAGGCAAATGCCTACGTTGACGCGCAGGCGCCTTGGGGTTTAAAGAAAACAGACCCTGATCGTATGGGAACAGTTTTATATGTTTTGGCCGAAGTGATCCGTAATCTTGCCCTGATTATCCAGCCCGTCATGCCGGATGCGGCTGCTAAGATCCTTGATCAGGTTAAAGTTTCAGAAGATGAACGTGAATTTTCATTTATAGGGCAGGGGCACCGCCTTAAATCGGGCGTAACAATTGACCAACCGCAAGGAGTGTTTCCACGCTATGTCGAACCCGAGGAGGACGCTGCATAATGCTGGTCGATAGTCATTGCCATCTGGATTTCGATGCTTTTCAAAAGGACGGTGTTCCTTCTGTCGTTGCGCGTGCTCGGGATGCTGGTGTCAATCAAATGTTGACAATTTGTGTCCGTATATCGCAGTTTGAACGCGTTTTAAAGGCGGCGGAATCCTCGCCTTATCTTGATTGCACAATCGGAACGCATCCGCATTCAGCGGAGGAGCCTGCAGAGCAGGCCTTCTCAAAAGAAGATATTGTGAAACTTGCGCAAAACCCTAATGTTGTCGGCATTGGTGAAACAGGCTTAGATTACTTTTATGATAATGCGCCGCGTGATGCACAGCGTCAAAACTTTCAAAAGCATATCGAGGCCGCACTGGAACTGGATCTTCCAATTATCATTCATTCCCGTGATGCGGATGAAGAGATGATCGAGATATTAAAAACCCACGGAAAAGGAAAACTACGTGGTGTGATGCATTGTTTTTCTTCGGGCCCTGAATTGGCCAAGGCAGCGCTGGACCTTGGTTTTTACATTTCCATCTCTGGGATTGTGACCTTTAAAAAGGCTGAAGATCTGCGTGAAATTGTACGATCAATTGTGCCACTTGATCGTTTGCTGGTTGAAACAGATGCGCCCTATTTGGCGCCAGTTCCCTTGCGTGGACAAACGAACGAGCCTTCATTCGTTGTGCATACCGCAAAGCAGCTGGCAGAATTAAAAAATGTCAGCGAAGAAGAGCTTGCCATCGCAACAACAAATAATTTCTTTGAATTATTTAAAACCTCCAAACGCCGGGAAGCCGCATGACAGGGAAAATAAAAGCGACGATTATGGGGTGTGGCGCATCGCTTGGAGTGCCAGCGGCTGGGAATTTTTGGGGTGATTGCAATCCGGATAACCCGAAAAACCTGCGTACGCGATCATCGCTGCTGTTGCAGAGCGAACAGGCCAATATTCTGGTTGATAGTACGGTGGATGTGCGCCAGCATATGAATACATATGATATAAAACGGCTTGACGGGATTATATACAGCCATGCGCATTCCGATCATATCAACGGAATGGATGATCTGCGCGTCATCAGCTATGTCATGGAGCATCCGATCGAGATTTATGGCGATCATAATACTATTTCCGAGCTACACCGCCGTTTCGATTATGTTTTTCATGGTGGTCACAATGTTTATCGTCCCTTTTTAAAATCGAATGTTATTGATTACGGACCACATCGTATTGGCGATATCAGAATGGATTTATTTAAGCAGGATCATGGCACCTGTGACACGACGGGAATACGCATTAATGATTTTGCCTATTCTGTTGATATGGTTGATCTTGATGAAACGGCTTTAAAAACCTTAAAAGGGGTTAAAACCTGGGTTGTAGATGCGGCAGGGTACAAGCGTGAAAAGGCATCAACCCACGCACTTTTGGATGATGTTCTGAAGTGGTCGCATGATTTGCAGGTCGAGCAAACCTATCTGGTCGTTCTAACAGGGTTGATGGATTATGATGTTCTGTGTAATGAGCTGCCGGATAATGTCAGACCGGCCTATGATGGGCTGGTCCTTGAAATTTAGAATACCGGTTTTCTAAGGTTCTTTTGTTTTAAACTTGCTAGGTTTTCCGGTTTACCGCCAGTCATCAGATAACCTTCATAATCCGATTTGAATTTCTCGCCACGGCTTTCAACGGCGTCTTCTATAACCTTCATAAACTTCACAAAGCCAAGGCCTTTGTTTTCTGCTTTTGTAATTTCATTACCGCTGAGGGGAGACATCGGATTTTGAGTATATGTGCCAAGCCCAAATGCAACTTCCGCGCAACGGCTTTGATTTCCGTCATCAACTTCGATGTAGATTTTCAGTTTATAGTTATGCAGTTCAACATGAATATCACCAATATCATCCCGCTGCTGTGATAGTGCGTAATGAAAAGCCTTATAAAGCGGTAGAAAGTATTCTTTTGCTTCGTATGTCAGCTCGGGCGTTTTATCAAAATGTACACGTCTAAAAAATTTATCTCGTAAAGGCAGTTTTTTATCAACGATTGTTACGCCGCTGTCTTCAAAATTCAGCAATAGCCGGCTGTCTAGTTTTTCGCGCCAGTTTTTATCTACGCCTCCGTGCGAAGCAATATATCTTTCATATGCAGCTTTATAATCAGGTCCAAGGCGTTCCAGACGCTTCGCAACTTCAGTTTTTACATCTTCCAGGCTTAATCCGGATTTTCGGACGCGGTTCAAAACATAGCCATCTTCGTAAAGGCTACATTCAAACTGTGTGACGTCTTTTTCGTGTTTTGATAAGATTGCAGCAAAATTTTCGCCATATCGTGGTGCCTCGTATGCGGCGTGGCCCATTGATATACGTGTACTTTCAGGTGATGTGTGTGTGAAAATATCAAGATTGCAAACGCCGGCTACGCTTCTAAGGGCATATGCATATGCGCGTGCAATCGGGCCGATTTCACTGGATGCTTTTATATGACGCAACAATGTATCATGTGAATAGAAGGGGCGGTGTCCCGCAAGGCCTGCGGCCAGGTCAGACTGTGTTTGTTTAAACCAGTCTGCCGTTTTTTGGCTCATATCCAAGTCTACACCGCAGACGCGGTGTTTTGATAGCTCTTTATTATCGTTATTTGTCTCAGACATGAATCACCAATTTTTATTTCCATAAAGTATAGCGATTCATGCCCTAGATTGCAAGGGCTAAATCAAAAATTATCAGGCTTTTTTATTCGGCGCTTTTGAGGTGCCTGTTTTATTCTCTTTTTTTTCGACAGCCAAGGCCTTTTGCGCGAATTCCTTAATACCCATTGCAAGGTCCGGAGTTCTCAATATACGCTCGATTTCAGACTTCATGAGGTCCGATTGCGGCTCAACATATTTATTCCACTGCAGGAAAGGCCGCATCAGGCCGGCGCCCATGCGCGGATTGATGCTGTTTAAGGCAATGATCTGATCGGCAAGGAATCTATACCCCGATCCATCTTCGGCATGGAAGCCCTCGGTGTTACCCATAAAACCGCCCAACAGTGAGCGCACCTTATTAGGGTTTTCAATATCAAAGGCTTCATGCTGCATCAGCTCGTTAATATTCTCCAGGGCATTCGGGCTTTTAATCCCGGCTTTAAGGCGCAGCCAATGATCGATAACATTCTGATCGTCTTTGTATTTGTTGTAAAAGTGATTAAAAGCTTCTTTTGCTTCCGCAGTTTCCGCGCCGTTAATCTTTGATAAGGCGGATAGGGCAGCAAGGCGCTCTGTCATGTTATCGGTGCTGTCGTACTGCTGTTTCGACTTGTTGATCGCATAGGAATCTTCTTTCTCAGCAAGATATCCCAGCAAGGCATTATGCAGCGATCGACGTCCGACTTGTGCGGGAACAACATCATAGGTCTCGTTTGCAGGCGCATTGGTTGTATCATACAGGTTTTCCATGTGCGCCCTGTTTTTGGCGCGGATCTCTCCACGGGCCAGATCAACAGCCTTTTTCAGTGCGACCGGGTCAGCTTTTCCTGTACGGACCTTTTCTTCAACCAGCTCGTTAATTGTTGGCATAGAAAGCATCATCGCAGACAGGGACTTATCACCGTCCATTGCGGTTGTTAACACTTGATCGTAAGCATCCAGAATTTTCTGATCCAATTGAGGCAAAGGCCCGCCGCGTGAAATTTCGTCTGCCATCTTAAGCAATGCGCGTTTCATCAGCATTTGTGCCGCGTTGTACCGATTATACCCATCACTATCGTTCGCCATACGGAAGATCAGATCATCATCTGAAATAGGTGTCACAACCTTAACAGGGGCTGAAAACCCACGAACGATAGACGGCACAACCGGACCTTCAACATTGGTGAAGACGAATGTCTGTTCTTTATCTTTAAGGTGCAGAACCTTGGTCTTTGCGGCAGCGCTGTTGTCCTGATCAAGCGTCAGATCAATATCTTTGCCGTCTTTACCAATAAGTCCAACTGAAATCGGCAGATATAAAGGATCTTTATCCTGCTGATCGGCTGTCGGCGGCGTGCTTTGACGCAGGGTCAATGTATAGGTTTTCGCCTTGGCATCATAACTACCGTCAAATTCAATTTCCGGCGTACCTGATTGACTATACCACTTGCGGAATTGCGACAGATCAATGCCGGACACATCCTGCATGACATCAATAAAATCATCACACGTAACGGCTTGGCCATCAAAACGGCTGAAATATTCATCCATCGCTTTGCGCCAGACGCTATCACCCAGCAAGGTTTTCATCATGCCCAGAACATGTGATCCCTTTTGATAAACGGTCGAAGAATAGATGTTATCAAATTCCTGCACGAAATCAGGACGGATCGGGTGGGAAGATGGGCCGCTATCCTCGATAAACTGTCCGGCCTCCATCTGGAAGGCATCCTCAATATCCTTGATCGCTTTGGAATGCATATCTGCGGTAAATTGACGATCACGCAGAACAGTCAAACCTTCTTTGAGCGTCAGTTCAAACCAATCACGAACCGTTACGCGGTTACCGGACCAGTTGTGAAAATATTCATGACCGATCACAGCCTCGATATCAATCAGACGTGCATCCGTTGTCGTATCAGGTGTACCGGCTAAAAGGCTGATGTTAAAGATGTTCAATCCTTTGTTTTCCATGGCGCCCATATTAAAGGCTTTTACCGCGACGATATGGAAGACATCCAGATCATATTCGCGGCCATAGGCATCCTCGTCCCATTTGAAGGATCGCTTCAGGGATTCCATAGCCCATTCAATTTTATCTTCATAACCGTCTTCAACGAAAATGCGCAAATCAACTTTTTTGCCTGATTTCGTGGTAAAGCTGTCTTCCATCATATTCAGCTCGCCAGCGACAATCGCGAACAAATAGGCTGGTGTCGGGTGCGGGTTAACCCATGTAATTTGATGGCGGCCATTACCAAGATCTTTGGTTTTTGTGACGTCGCCGTTTCCGTTACTTAAAAGGGTCGGGAATTTATCCTTATCAGCCTCCAGCGTCGTTGTGAAGGACGATAGAATATCGGGGCGGTCAAGATAGTATGTGATGCGTCTAAAGCCTTGTGCTTCGCACTGTGTCGACAAAAGACCTGTTTCTTTATCTCTGTATAGTCCTTCCAATAATGTGTTAGATGACGGATCAATTTCGTTTTCAACCTCCAGCGTGAAATCGCCTGATGGCGGACGCTTGATAATTAATTCCTTATCCGTGACGGTATAGTCCTTGGGGTCCATAGGTTTGCCGTTCAATTTCAAGGAAATCAGCTTCATGCTTTCGCCATTTAAAATCAGCGGGCCGCCAACGTTATTCGAAGGGTTTGGTGATATGCTAAGCTTTGAGCGCACGACAGTTGCGCTGTCATCCAAATCGAAATGCAGTTCTGTTTTTGGAATAAGATATTCCGGCGCGCGGTAATCCAGGCGGTTCATTGCTTTTGAATTCGGGTCAAACAGGTAATCTTTCGGTGACATGGTAGCTCCTTACACTTTCTAAATCTGATGACATTAAGAGTAGTGTGAAAAGGGTTAAATTTCAAATAATGCTTTGACAGATCGGGGCTTTTTTTCTATTGTCCACTTATGCCAAATAAAAAGAAGAAAGACGGTGTTTATACTGTTTTCGAGCCAAAGGATGTGAAATCGCCTTTGGTGTTTGACTCTCCGCATTCGGGCCGGACTTATCCAAAGGATTTTGATTATATATGCGATTTTCAGCTTTTGCGGAGATCGGAAGACCTTCTGGTGGATGAGCTTTTTGCGCCGCTCGCAGATAAAGGTTATCCTTTTTTAACTGCCTTGTTTCCCCGCGCTTACATAGATGTCAATCGTCACTGCCGCAAAATTGACGAGGAATTGATTGAAGTCGAAGAGGTTCCGGGCAAAATAAAGAGGGTCAAAGAGGTTAATGGCACAGGGTTGATCAGACGCTTTTGTTCCTATACCTCGCCGCAACCCATCTATGACCGTAAGCTGTCTTTGAAAGACGTCTTTAACAGGCTCAGCGGATATTACTATCCCTACCATGATCAGCTTTCGGAAATGCTGGAGAAAACACAGAAAAGGATGGGGCAATACGTATATGTAAGCTGCCATTCCCTGCCATCAAAATTCCGTGACGGCAATGATAATCCATATGATATCTACCTTGGAACGCAAGATGGCGAAAGCTGTGATCAAAGACTTACAGAAGCTTTAAAAAAACGTTTAGAAGAAAAAGGCTATTCAGTCGCTGTGAACAGTTTTTTCAAGGGTGGTCACAATATTCGGAAATACGGGGTTCCGGCAAAGGGTAAGCATGCCATATTAATCGAGGTTAATCGCGGCCTGTATGCTGACGAAGATAATTTGCGTAAAGGCAAAAACTTTGACGCTTTCCAAAAAGATATATTGGATATCATGACGGCATTTGATCGCGATGCCCGGAATATTCTATTCAACGATCCGGGTTACAGACCTCAGCGTCACAAATTCTTCCGCTGATGTCGGGTGAATACCGATTGTCGCGTCAAAATCAGCCTTGGTTGCGCCGGCTTTAATGGCAACGCCAATCGCCTGCATCATCTCCGGTGTCTCTAAACCCATCATATGTGCGCCTACAACTTTGTCTGTTTTGTCGTCGACCAGTAATTTCATGAATGTTCGCTCGTCACGGTTTGCCATCACATATTTCATCGGCCTGAATTCAGAACAATAAACGCGCAGTTTTTTGTATTTCTTTTTTGCCTCTTCTTCGGTCGGACCGCAGGTCGCGATTGGCGGGTTTGTAAAAACCGCTGTCGGTATATCATCCCAAGATTGGCTGCGGTTCATGCCGCCGAATAAATTATCTGCCAGAACGTGGCCTTGGGCAAGGGCGGCGGGGGTCAGATTTATGATATCTGTGACATCACCAATCGCATAGATATGATCGACAGACGTTCTGAAATGCTCATCCACTTTGACGACGCCTTCAGCATTTGTATTAACGCCAATTTTTTCAAGGCCCAGCCCATCAATGTTCGGTGACCTGCCGACGCCGTATAAAACCATATCATAGCAGGTTTGCTTATTGTCTGATGTATTAACCAGCAGTTTGCCGTCTTTGTCTTTTTCGATCGACATGATGCCGGGGGCATTATAGACGATATCAATGCCCTGTTTTTCCAGCTCTTTACCGATATGATTGCGCAGGTCCTCATCAAATCCGCGCAAGACTTTATCTCCGCGGTGGAAAACCGTTGTGTGTGTTCCAAGACGGTTTAAAACACAGGCAAATTCCAGCGAGATATATCCTGCGCCAATGAAAAGGGCGCGTTCAGGGCGTTCTTTTAAATAAAAGAATTCATCTGATGTAATGCCATGCTCGCAGCCATTGTGATCCAGCCTGTTGGCTTTACCTCCGGTTGCAATTACAATTTTATCGGCGGTATAGGTGTCAGGGCCAATTTTAATTGTGTGCGCATCTTCAAATATGGCCTTGCCGTGCAGAACGGTAACGCCTGCATTTTTAAGCATATTCTCGTATATACCGTTCAGGCGTTCGATCTCGCTGTTTTTAGCTTCGATAAATGTGGCCCAGTTATGTTTGGCCTCCGGAATTGTCCAGCCGTACCCTTTGGCGTCTTTAATATCGCATGCAAAATGCGCAGCATAGGTCATCAGTTTTTTGGGGACGCACCCAACGTTCACACAGGTGCCGCCCATGTATTTTTCTTCGGCCAATGCGACTTTTGCGCCATGTGCGGCTGCGATGCGTGCGGTTCTGACGCCACCTGAGCCGCCGCCAATTACAAAATAGTCAAAATCATAAGTCTTTGAATTTGTCATGTTTACCGAATGTTTAGGGTTGCTATACTACACTTGAAAAGAACTATAAGGATTTATCATGTCAGAAACAACCTATTGTGACGGACTTTATGAGTTAGAACATGCCTATGACGGCTTTATTATTGACCAGTGGGGCGTATTGCACCACGGTTTGGAATTATATCCCGGCACAATGCAGGCATTGAATAAGTTGAAAGCCCATAAAAAGCAGGTTGTTATTTTATCAAATTCCGGCAAGCGTGCAGATTATAATAAAGAACGCTTAAAGGAGCTGGGGATTAAGCCTTCAAGTTACGTTGATATCGTGACCGCTGGAGAAGTGGTGTGGCAAGGTCTCAGCACACGCGATTCAGGCGTTTTTGAAGGGCTTGGAGATATCTGTTATCTGATTTCAAGAAATAATGATCGCGAGATTTTGAAAGGGCTTGATATCGTTGTTACGGATCAAATTGAAGAGGCTGACTTTATTCTGATCACAGGTGTCGATGCGCCTGAAAAAACAATTGAATATTATGAACCCGTCCTCAGGAAGGCTGTTGCCAAAGGGCTGCCGGCTATATGTGCAAACCCTGATCTTGTCACGGTTTTTGGCAAGGAGCGCCAAATGGGACCGGGGGCTGTTGCACAGCGGTATAAAGAATTCGGCGGCGTTGCGCATTTTATAGGCAAGCCGCACAAGCCCATTTTTCAAAAATGTCTGGATGCATTTAAGGGGATTATTCCATCACGGGTTTTGATGATCGGGGATTCTCTGTACCACGATGTCGCGGGCGCCAAGACCTTGAATCTGGATACGGCTTTTGTGACATCTGGCATTCATAGCCAGAACTTTAAAGACAAAATGCCGATTGATCAGAAGATGCGTAATCTGGAGCATTTAACCCAGAACTATGGTGTGCATCCTGAATGGGCAATGGACCAATTAATTTGGCAATCGGCAGAGGCCGCCAAGCTTGAAAAAGAGCGTGAAAGTTGGGTCGACTGACCTATATCATTAATAGAATTTAAACGCTATTAAGCTATGCTTTAGATGTGGAAGTCTAAATAGAGAGGTTCACATGGATACATACGAAAACCGCCCGGATATTTTTGGTACTGAAAGCACGATGTCTGATGCCTTCAGCGAAAAAAGTCATAAACCGATGGATCTGAGGCGCACTCAAGAAATCTTTGACAAAGGTCTTGATGGGCGTACTGAAAGAATGCTGTTTCGCATTGAAGAGGCACTCAGAAAAGGGCAGGGCGCCTAATTTAAAGACGCGCCGTCTTCTAATCCTTCAAAGCGGGTACATAATATCGAATAGGCCGCTTTGATGTCGGGCATTGCGCGCTCAACGGCTGCTTCGCCTTCGGCGATCAGTTCTTCGGCTCTATCAAATTCCATTAATCCAACATGGCCAATACGCGGCGTAATCAATACATCTGGCGGATCACCGGCAAGGCGAGATCGCGCCAAACGATCTTGAACGATATTCAAAGATGAAACCATCACGCCGAACATACTGGGCTCGTTTTGTTCGCGTCGGAAAATCCGGCGTGTCATGCCGATCGCATTGGCTTTTAAACCTTGCTCCGGATGCTCATCTGTATTCAAAAGATCAAAGCCCGCAATGGTTGGAATATTACTGCCGGGGCGTGCCGCCTTACCAATCAAATCGCCGTTCGGGTTAATCGCGATCGTCATGCGCGCTCCCATAGCAAGGCAAGGGGATACCGGCACCGGGTTTACAAGCGCGCCATCAATCAACCAGTGATTATTCCAGAATACGGGCGGAAATATACCCGGCAGTGAAAATGAGGCGCGCATAATATCAACCAGGCGTCCTTTACGCATCCAGACTTCTTTACCCGTCGTTAGATCTGCTGCGATCGCTGTAAAGGGATGTCGTAAGTCTTCAGCCGTGATGTCGCCAAAATGTTCCTCCATCAGTTTCACAAGGCGTTTTCCGCCAATCATACCGGCGCTTTTAACGCGAAAGTCAAGATATGACAGAACTTTGAAACGTGTCAGTGAATAGGCCCAATCTTCTAGCTCATCCAAGCGGTCTGATAGATAGGCACCGCCGACAAGTGCACCCATAGATGTTCCTGAAATAAAAGTTGGTTTGATGCCGTGACGTTCCAAAGCGCGGATGGCGCCTATATGTGTGAAGCCACGTGCAAGTCCACTGCCAAGCGCAAGCCCAATTCGGGGCAATTGCGCTTCGGTTTTTCCAGATGCTTTGGTTTTCTGTCCTTCGGGCTCTATTTCAGCGTTGCGATAGCTGTCAGCACCTTGGGACTTCTTTTTTTCTTTTTTATCGTCTTTGTTGAAAATCATATCGGGCTTTCACGAAAATTATCTTTGACCTTTCAGATCATCATCCTATTATACAGCCCTAAATAAACAATGAACAAGAGACTTCTGCATGACGGATGCTGTAAAGCAAGAAAATAGTGCGACAGATAGCCGCGCCCTGATCAGGCGCTTGGCGAAGACTTATCTTAAGCCGTATGTGCCAACGCTTTCAATCTCTGTCGGTTTAATGGTGATTGCTGCCGCTATGACGGGCGCAATGGCCAAGCTGATGGAGCCTGTGATTGATGATGTCTTTACGGCTCAGGATGAAAGCATGCTATGGCCTGTTGCCATTGCCGTCTTTCTGACTTTTGCCATTCGCGGTATCGCGACATATTTTCATTCAATATTACTCAGTAAGGTCAGTCAGCGCATTGTTGCGGATATTCAGAATGATCTTTTCTCGCACATCATGTCACTGGATATGGGCTTTTTTCAGGAATTGAAAACTGGGCAGTTGCTGTCACGCATGACGTCGGATGCAACTGTAATGCGTAGTTCTGTTACAGAGACACTGTTGGGGGTGTTTAAAAATTCAATCACTCTGGTTATCTTGGTTGCCGTCATGTTTTATCAGGACTGGAAACTGGCCTTAATTGCATTGGTGATTTTCCCCATTGTTGCGGGACTGGTTGTGAAGCTTGGGCGTAAGTTACGACATGTTTCATCCTCAGCTCAAAGTCAGTTGGGCGATCTGGCCACAGACCTGACCCAAGCCTTTCAGGGGGTAAGACATGTCAAAGCCTACGGCATGGTTGATTACGAGAAATCCAGAATAAACAACACAGTAGAGCGCATTTATAAACTAACTTTTAAGGGGCTTCGCACCTCTGCGCTGACGACGCCGATCTCTGAAATCCTGAGTGGCCTCGCAATTGTAACAATTATCATATATGGCGGTTTTCAGGTTATTGCCGGCGAAAGTACAGCGGGTCAGCTTTTCTCGTTCATTACTGCTTTTATGTTGGCATACGAGCCTATGAAGCGTTTGGCAAAACTGAATACGATCATGCAAGTTGGCCTATCAGCTGCGGATCGTATATTTAATGTTCTCGATACCAAGCCTAAGATTATAGATTACAAAGAGGCGCATGAAATGCGCGCGGATAGCTATACAATCACATTGGATAATATTTCATTCGTATATCCGGACGGAACCGAGGCTCTGCATAATGTGAATATTGAAGTACCGGAAGGCAAGACGGTTGCGCTGGTCGGCCCTTCAGGTTCGGGTAAGTCGACAATCATCAATTTGATTCCGCGTTTTTATGATGTGGATAAAGGCGCGATCAAAATTGGTGATACAGATATACGTGATATCACTTTGGATTCCTTGCGAAAAAATATGGCACTTGTGAGTCAGGAAGTCACAATCTTCAATGATACCGTACTGGACAATATTAAATACGGAACACCAGACGCAACGGTAGAGGACGTTATAAAAGCCGCCAAAGATGCTGCGGCTCACGAATTTATTGAGGGCTTGCCAGATGGCTATAACACCGTTGTAGGGGAACAGGGCATTAAGTTATCAGGTGGTCAGCGCCAGCGTGTAGCTATTGCACGTGCAATGTTGCGTAATGCGCCGATTCTTTTATTGGACGAGGCAACATCTGCCTTGGACAACCAGTCAGAACGACTCGTGCAAAATGCCTTGGATCGTTTGCAGGAAGGGCGAACTACGCTGGTCGTGGCCCACAGGCTATCAACGATTATTAATGCTGATATGATTTACGTTCTGAAAGACGGAGAAGTCGTTGAGAAGGGCAAGCACCAAAAATTATTACTGCAAAAGAAAAGTGTTTACTCCAAGCTATATGGGGTTGAATTCCAGGAAATATAGTTTTTCACCTGCGCAATTTACTAAAAATATGTTAAAAATGTATTGACATAATATTTCTTTTTTGATACTCTTTTTATTATCAAACAATAAAAAAGGGGTGAAAGATGGAAAACAAACCAGGCAAAAATCTGAAAATTTACGATCACATGCAAAACTGGGAGGACGGATTACAAAATCTGGACCACGATCAGATTAAGGCAGCCCTGGAATTTGGCATAGATGCTAACAAATATGTTCATGGTTTTCATCCATTAGAAGTCGTGCTGACCCACGCAAATCGTTTAAAAGACAAGATAACCGAGCGTGCTTTGGAATTGCAGGAAAAGCAAGGTGGTTATGAGGTGAAGGTCGGCCCTGACGGGGAGATTTCAGACAACCTTAACCCCAATGTGGAGTTTAATAAGCACGTGATCGGAATTATTGATCTTTTGTTAGAACATGGTATGTCCCTGACAAGCCCTATGCCAGGCAGAAGCGGGTCACCAGCTATGACTTATTTCTTAGGTGCTGCAAATGAAACGATTTCGACCAAGATCATGGTTGAAGGCATTAAACAGTCAGTAGAAGAAGGAAAGCCATTTAAATTCGATCTGCAAGAAGCGATACAAAAAAGTGTTCCACCTGAAGATGCCAATGTAGAGTTGTTTGTCAGAGCAAAAGAGGGCTGCATCAGGCACTTGAACTTTTTACAGGACACACACGCAAGTGTTCGTATGGCCTTAGTTAATGGTGAATATGACTTTGTTCGTAAACATGGTGAAGATTTGCAATTCTGGTTGGAGGATTTTCCGATGCCGGACACAGAAACGATTGATTCAGCTTTCCCAATTGACGAGGCAAAGCTTGCAAAGCAAAAGTTCAAAAGGGTCAGCAGCCACATTACGGCGAATGGTCAGTCTGTTTTAAGTGAAGCAGAAGAAAAGAAAATCTATGCTTCTGCACGTGTTCAAAATCAAGCTTCCCATGATTTCCGCAAGGAAACGGCGAAGGATGAAGACATTGACGATTACATCAAAGTACTGGAAAAAGAGGATCCGGCAGATATTTTACGTGAATTGGATGACTATGTTGGTTTGGATGAATTCAAGAAAAGCCTAAAGCGTCTATATGTTCGCGTTATTGGTGATAAAAGACGTGAAGCTTTGGGATTGCCTGTAGATACACAAAACTATCACACTGCTTTTTTGGGTAACCCGGGAACAGGTAAGACAACCTGTGCGCGTTTTAAAGCCCGCTTTATGCATGCATTGGATCTATGTGGTCCGAACTATGCCGAGCTGACACGTGATGATATTGTTGGTAAATTTATCGGCCACACTGAAAACCAGTTAAAAGCGATCTTGGCAAAGTCGGATATCGCCTTTATCGATGAGGCTTATGCTTTGGTCGATGGTTCTAACGATGGTAAAGACTTTGGTAAAAAGGCTGTTGATACACTGGTTGGAAAGCTTGGGTCTAAGGATGATGATTTCACCCTGTTTGTTGCAGGATATACCGAGCCAATGAAACAGTTCATTGCATCAAACAAAGGTTTAAAACGCCGCATTAAAGTCTTCGAAGATATGTATGACTTTACGACTGATGAATTGGGCAAAATTCTTGATATCAATTTGAAAAACCAGAATCTTTCAATTGATGCAGATGCCAAGAAATTCTTGCTAGAGGCGATCGCCAAGGAGCGCGATAGTGATCCTGATAACTTTGGTAATGCCGGTATCGTTGTTGATTTGGTACAATCCTTGCCGAACTATGTTGACGAAAGACTTGCACGTGAAGCGGAAGAGGGACTGGATACTTTAGATCTGGAAAGTCTGACCAAACGTTTTGAAAGCTTCAGCGCAAAAGATCTGTGCGGCATTACACTAGAAGACGTCAAAGGGGCCTTGTTCGCCAGAACAATGACCGAGCAGACAAAGAAAAACGAGCTTTCTGCTGATAATGATGATGACACCTGGCAGCCTAAAATCGGCTTCCACGCGGGTCTTGGGGCATCAGCGATGATTGCACCGTCAACGGCCGACAGAAATCGTGCGATGCGGGCGAAGGCAGCGAAGCTTTAACGTTTATCCATAGACACATAATCGCGCAGTTCCGGGCCAGTATACAACTGGCGCGGACGCCCGATTTTCTGCTTTGGCTCTTCGATCATCTCTTTCCACTGGGAAATCCAGCCGACAGTACGCGCTAGCGCGAACAATACCGTAAACATTGATGTCGGAAAGCCGATTGCTTTCAAAATAATGCCAGAATAGAAATCAACGTTCGGGAATAATTTACGCTCGATGAAGTACTCATCTTCCAAAGCAATGCGCTCCAGTTCCATCGCCAGTGCCAATTTCGGATCTTTGATATCCAACTCTTTTAGAACATCGTGACATGATTTGCGCATGACTTCAGCGCGCGGATCATAATTTTTGTAGACGCGGTGTCCAAAGCCCATCAGGCGGAAAGGATCATCCTTGTCTTTTGCCTTTTCAATGAATTTTGGCACATTTTCAACGGATCCGATCTGATCCAGCATTTTCAATACAGCTTCGTTCGCGCCGCCATGTGCAGGCCCCCAAAGGGATGCAATGCCAGATGCGATACAAGCAAAGGGGTTTGCCTGCGACGATCCCGCCAGTCGAACAGTTGAAGTTGACGCATTTTGTTCGTGGTCCGCGTGAAGAATGAAGATTTTATCCATCGCATCTGCAATGACGGGGTTGATTTCGTAGGGCTCGCTAGGAACCGCAAATGTCATGTACAAAAAGTTTTCAGCATAGGTCAGGTCATTTCGTGGATAAACGAAAGGCTGGCCAATTGAATATTTATAGGTCAATGCCGCCAACGTTGGCACCTTGGCGATAAGACGATGCGCTGCAATTTCACGTTGCTTAGGATCATGGATATCTGTTGAATCATGATAGAAAGCGGATAGGGCACCGACGACACCAACCATAATAGACATAGGGTGGGCGTCACGGCGGAAACCGCGATAGAAATACTGCAATTGCTCGTGCACCATTGTGTGGTGGGTGATGCTATCGCTAAAGGCATCCATTGCGGCTTTGTTTGGAAGCTCGCCATACAATAGTAAGTAGCAAACTTCTAAATAGTTACTTTTCTCGGCCAGCTCGCCGATTTGATAGCCGCGATGTGCTAGCACGCCTTCAAATCCATCGATATAGGTCAGACCTGACTCGCAAGATGCGGTAGATGTAAAGCCTGGATCATATGTGAACATTCCGGTATCTGCATAAAAAGATCGTATATCAACGACCTTGGGGCCGATTGATCCCCCCAGAACCGGAAACTCATAGGACTTTCCAGATGCATTATCGGTTACAGTTACGGTGTTTTTTTTGTCAGTCATTATCGACCTCTGTGGCTTTAAGATTAAATCGTTTCATTAAAGATAACAATGCCATGGCAGATATCAACCAGATAATGAAATCACGCGCAAAAAACTTGACGCTATGAAAAATGTATTATATGTTAAGTTGAATCAATTAACTGGAAAATTACGGTGTCACATGGGCCTATTCGGCAAATCTAAACTCTCTTCCTCAGAGCAGGAGCAACTCAAAGCCTTTAAGCGCACACTTAAATGGCACGGGGAGCTTTATGTTTCCTCTGATATCGCATTCTATCTTCAAGGTAAATCCTACGACTATTCTGTAGAGCTTTTGCAAAATTTTGAATATAAATCGGCTGAAACTGTTTTGGCATATTGTCTGAAGTATCCTATGACGACTACCCAGTTGGACCTGATCTTTAATGATATCATCCAAAAGAAAAAATTAAGCATTACCAGACCGTTAAATGTGAAAATTGAAGGTACGAGTATTGCAGTCAGGATTGAAGCCTTGCAAACCTTGCGTAAGTATAAGCAGCTTGTTGAGATTGATTATTCAAGTGTTCTTAATAATGCTGTTTATTACAATCAAGCTGAAATCGCCAGATATGCCATCAAATATCACCTGCAAGATGGCAAAAAGATGTCTGGATTGAACACTCTGACATATCGTCATATGCCAAAAATTGTCATGACAGATCTGCCTGATTTGTTCGAGGTATCGGATGTGTCTGAAAAGGATCTATCAAAGCATTTAATCAAAGAATGCTTGCAAGCTTCCGAGGAAAGTTGGCAACAGATGCTGGATGCGGTAATTGGCAATATTGGTGTTGTCCATTTGAAAACGCTTGAGCCTGCCGAGCTGATTACGGATTGTAAGGATTTGTCGCGCGTCACATATCTTTTGAAAGAGATGAGAGCTGACGCGGATGTTCTATATCAGGAACAGCGAAAAAGAGCGGTTGAGAGCTATGACTTGGTCGCATTGTCCAAGCTATTTAAAGGGATAGAATTATCACTTGAAGAAACCGAAGATTTTCAAAAATGCTTAAGTTACAAGCTTATGTATGACGGACATGATGATGTTGTAAAAGCGGTTTTGGAATATGGCTCTGAATTTTTCACAAACTTTTCAGAAGCTTCACTGAAAGAACATATGCCGAAATTTTGCGGCAAATGCGAAGATGTGAAAACTCTGGATTTTATTTTGAAGGCTTTTCAAAAACATTCCGCATCATCCGAAATTTTGGAAGATATAGGAGAACATCTTGTTTGTTTTTCAGATAAGGCGGCACAAATGGGTGTCTTGCTTAACCACACCAAATTTTCACCCGACCTCATGACAGAATGGCTTAATAAAGCAATGGGGTATGATAAATTTCAGGATCTCTGTAATGTTCTAACCGACCATATGGACGAATTTAATGCGCCGTCCAAAAGTTTTGTTACACGTCTTATTTCCGAACAAAAAATTCCGCTGATTAGGAAGATGTCACGTAAAGGGTTTTATTTTCGTGAAATGATGCCGTATGCGATGTCTTGCGCAGGAGCTGAAAAATTAATTGCAGCTTTGAAGGTCATACAGGAGCATGAATCGAAAAATGCTTTTCCCTATTGGAAGTCTCAAAACGACCATACGGTCATTGAAGTTTCCTATCATGGTTTAAAAAATGAGGATGAGTTGGTAACTCTTTGTAATAAATTCAATTTTCGCTCCGGCATGGTTGATCAGACATATGAAACTTTCAAAGGTGGGGTAAAAACCGAAATCGTTCCTGCGGGTTCGGGGGTTGAATTTGAACGTTTTAATATCGAATACCTGAATGCCGCAGAAAATTATCTAAAGCGGTCGGGCGGTAAAGCTTCTTCGGTAACGCACAAAAAAAAGCCATCAGTCTTACCGTCGCGATAATTCACTTCAACTTTAACGTGGTCTTTGCCAGGTCTGGAATATGGTTTTTCTTCAGAACATAGGGGCACTGTTCTTATCCCAGTACCACAGATGGATTTTGTGGTGCCCTGTCTTTATCGGCTTGGGCGTGGCGCTTTATTTCTCTTTAAAATCAGAACCCTATATTGTTTTCCCGGGTGCGGGTCTTATTGCTGTTTTTGCCCTTATTGTAGTTTTGTGGCGCTTTTTCTATATAAGGGTAGTACTGATTGCGCTGTTCTGTGTGGTTATGGGGTTTACAGCCGGTGTATTAAGGACGCAAAATGTTGGCACCCCCATGTTGCCGGATGAAACGGGCGTTGTAAGTATAAAAGGGGTTGTCCAAAGTGTTGATCATGAAATTTCAGGCGCGAAGATTCTTTTAGAGGCCCCTAAGATCGAGGGGATTGCTTTAGATCAGACTCCTAGGCTTATCCGCATTAAATTGGCAACGAAATATGGTGTGCCTGATACGGGGGATAATGTTCGTCTTCTTGGGGTGTTAATGCCGCCGTCTCAGCCCGTCTCCCCACGATCATACGACTTTCAAAGACATATGTTCTTTCAGGGTATTGGTGGCACCGGTTATGCCGTGCGGCAGTTCGAGCTGCTTGATAAAGCCCCGTATGAAAAGATAAATAGCGAAAATATGCGCGAGACCATCAAATGGCGCATACAAAAGGCGAAAGGCAGTGACGAGGCCAAGGCGATCTTTACAGCGCTACTGACCGGTGAAAGGAAGCTGATACCTGAAAAGGTTTGGGAGGATATCCGCAAATCCGGTATTGCGCATCTATTGGCGATATCGGGCTTACACATCGGGCTGGTGGCAGGCTTCATATTCTTTATCTTTCGCGCTATTTTGGCCGCTATTCCCTATACTGCAATATACTGGCCGGTAAAAAAGGTCAGTGCTTTGGCGGCTTTTGCATCCATTGTTTTTTATTGCTGGTTGGTTGGTGCGCCTGTATCAGCCGAACGTGCCGTCTTCATGACTGGGATTGTCCTGTTTGCGATCCTTATTGACCGTGTCGCAATCTCACTAAGATTGGCAGCCTTTGCAGCGGTCATCATCTTGATACTTTCGCCGGAAATGTTATTTACGCCGGGTTTTCAAATGTCATTTGCTGCTGTGGTGGCTTTGATTGCTTTTTACGAACAATATGCCCATCATTTTTCAACATCGCTCTACAGGCGTGGTTTGGCTTTTAAAATTGCATCCTATTTTTTGGCGACTTTGATAACGACGGTTATCGCTTCATTAGCAACTGCGCCTTTTGCTCTGTTCCATTTTCAACGCGTGGCTTTATTGCCCGGGGTGCTGGCAAATCTGATTGCGGTACCCCTTACAGCATTTTGTATTATGCCGATCGGTTTGCTGGCTTTGGTTCTGATGCCATTCGGGCTTGAACAAAGTGTGCTGGGCTGGGGGCATGCTGCGATTGAAGTGATTTTACATCTGGCAAAAACCACCGCCGATATGGAAGGCAGTTCCCTTAATGCGTCGGCCTGGCCGCAATCGGCTTTGGCGGTAATGGTTTTTGGCGGTTTATGGGCTGCGATCTGGACAAATAGAATCAGATGGCTTGGTTTTTTTATTATTGCTATCGGTATATTCACGGCAAAGGACTATCGCGCGCCTGATATTCTGATCAGTAGTGAAGGCAAGTTAATCGCGATTCATGCCGGTGATGGACGTCTTGTTCTTTCAGACAGTAGGGCCGAGCGTTTTGTTAAAAATTCTTGGCACAGTGAATACGGGCGGTCAGAGAAATCATATTGGCCAGATGACGGGACGATGGAAGAGGTTGGTTTGAAATGCGATTATATGGGATGTGTCTACACCCGTGGCGATTCCCAAACGACATTTCCGCGCACGCAAATGGCAGCTTATCAAGATTGTATGGATGATAGGTTGGTTATCGCGCCGCAATTTTACGAGCTGCCAAGACTTTGCAAGAACCTTCAAACAATCACCCGTATCGATATAAAGCACAATGGCGCTTATGCCTTGTATTGGAATGGCCAGGGCTACGATGTTGAAACGACACGTGATGTACGCGGAGTGCGCCCTTGGACGAATTACGGACAGTAAAGAAATTATATTTTGAAAAGACCCAGCAAATTCTGAAGACCGCTTTTTTTCTTTACCGGTAAAGGCGCCTTTTTACGAGCCCGCACCACGAAATCCGAGAAATTTGACACAGTCGGTGCCCAAACCTCACCTTGAAATTCAAGACTTTTAATTGATAGGACCGAACAAATGTTTCCGTTGGCTAATACGCCAGACCCTGAATAGCCTTTCCTGATGTTCTGGGTTGTAAGATAGACATTATAGCTGCCACCTTTTTCAGTACCTTTAAACTTTGCTTTTTTTGTGAAGGCTGTTTTTAAAAGGCTATGATCAATGTCGGCCTTTCCTTTGTAACAGCTCAACAGCTGAAATTTATCCTTAAGGTCAAAACTGGGGCCGTTCTCGTGAAGGGACACATGATTTTTTCCTATAGGCGAGGCCAATCTAATGTAGGCAAGATCCTTGTCTGGATCGACAATCAGTCTTTCAACCCGCGAATATTCGCCATCCTGATTTTTGATTAGAATAAGTTTGTCCGGCACCTGTTGACCGTTGTCCATCCTTAAGACATGCCAGCAAGTGACAAGCTCGTTTTCCGATATAAAGGTCCCGCAACCGGTGATTTGAAAGTCAGGTTGATCTGAATAGGGCGCTGCGGCCCCTACAGAGCATGTCGCGCCCAGTAATTGTTTTTCATTATCTAACATGGCCCCACAATATCACGTTTTTTAACGTTATGTCAAATAATAAAACGAACAATAAAAAACCCCTTCTTGTTAGAAGGGGGATTTTAAAAATGGTGAGCCCAGCAGGATTCGAACCTGCGACCGCCTCATTAAAAGTGAGATGCTCTACCGGCTGAGCTATGGGCTCACAAAATAACCTTAAGGCGTCAGACAAGATTAATACCGATTATCGCCCTGACGGTCAAGTTATAAGTTTAAATTTATTCAGTAAATTTTTGATGAAGAGCATTTTTAATGTCTTCGGGAACGAATTTTGAGACATCACCGCCAAGACGCGCAATTTCTTTTACAAATCGCGACGATATAAACTGGTATTGATCTTGTGACATTAAAAATACGGTTTCAATATTGGGGTTCAAGTGATGGTTCATACCGGTCATCTGAAATTCATAGTCAAAATCGGATAGGGCGCGTAAACCGCGCAGGATCATTGTGGCATCCCGCTTTTCGGCATAATGCATCAAAAGATCATCGAAACCTGTTACTTCAATTTCGATGGGAATGTTCAATTTATCGATTTCAGCCCGTGCCATAGTAACGCGCTCTTCTAAGGTAAATAGAGGCTTTTTAGCGGGGCCGGGATTGCCGGATATAGCAACAATCATTTTGTCAGCCAATTTTGCCCCACGCTTGATAATATCAAGATGGCCGACAGTAATGGGGTCGAATGTTCCAGGGTAAAGAGCGATTTTCATGATTAAGCTTTCAAGGTAATAAAAAACGGGAGCCGATTAATCGGGCTCCCGTAATGTTACTTTAATTCATAATGGAATTGAAGATTAGTATGATGTGTGATCGTCTACTTCGTCAGCAGCGTCATCCATCTCGTCAGCTGTTTCGCGCATGCCTTCGGCAGTTGCATCACCAGCATCTTCAGCCATTTCTTCCATTCTTTCATCCATTTTCTCGATGTCGTCTTCTTGTGCAACGCCATCTTGTGCGCCAGCTTCGTGCTGAACGTCTACTTCAGGATATGGAATTGTTACGGTTTTTTCGCCGCTTGTTACGTCTACGTCGACTGTTTCAACGTCAACTGCAGGCAGTTCGCCTTCTGTCATTTCAACGTCAACGCTTGGCAGTTTTGTTTCGCCGCTTACGTCTACGTCAATAGCCCAGGCCAGACCTGCAACGACTACGGCAACAGCCAAACCAGTTAGTACAGCATTAGATGTTTTCATTTGTTTTCTCCTTTCACCTACTGTTCATAGTTATATACAACATAAAATGGAAAATGTTCCACAAAAAATTATATATTTCGTATTTTTTTATTCTTTTTCAGGTGTTTCCGCCGAATTCTTGTCATCCGAGTTAGGGGCATTATCGCCTTCCTCATTTTCATCCTCGTCTTCACGCACCATAGCAACAGACACGACTTCTTCGCCTTCAGATACACGGAATAGCGTCACACCAAGCGTTTGACGCCCGACAAAGCGGATGTTTTCGACCGACATGCGGATCAACTGACCGCCATTTGTCACCATCATGATCTGATCGGTATCGTCGACTTTGAAAGAAGCGACGATTTCACCGTTCTTTTTATTCAGTTTCATATTGGCGATTCCTTGACCACCGCGGTTAGCTGCGCGGTATTCATAGGCTGATGTCCGCTTGCCAAATCCTTTTGTAGATACGGTTAAAAGGAATTCTTCGTTCGCGGCCATTTCCTCGAATTTTTCTGTTGTCAGTGCCGTTTCCGCACCTTCCAGAACTTCATCACTGTCCGAATCTTCCTGATTGCGCATTTTATTGGCCATCTTTAAGTAGGCAACGCGCTCTTCGGGTGAATAATCGGTGCTGCGGATAATGGATACCGAGACAACTTCATCGCCTTTGGCCAGCTTCAGTCCACGGACACCGGTTGAATTACGTCCTGCAAAGACACGCAGCTGGTCCAGTTTAAAGCGAATTGATTTACCCTTGCGGCTGGACAGCACGATATCGTCTTCCTCTGTACATGTGCGTACGCCAATCAGATTTTCATCGTCGCCCAGCTTCATCGCAATCAAACCGTTCGAACGGATGTTCTTAAAGGCCTCCAGCTTGTTGCGGCGGATTGTGCCATGCGATGTCGCCAGGACAATATCCAGCTCATCCCACGCGTTTTCATCTTCAGGCAACGGCATCACGACTGAAATCTTTTCGTCTTTTTCCAGCGGCAGCAAATTGATAAAGGCTTTACCACGTGATTGCGGTGACCCTTCAGGTAGGCGATAGACTTTCATCTTGTGCACCATACCTTTGGATGTAAAGAACAGAACAGGCGTATGGGTGTTCGCGACAAACATATCTGTTACGAAATCTTCGTCTTTGGTATTCATGCCTGTACGGCCTTTTCCGCCACGGCGTTGCGCGCGGTATGTAGACAGTGGCACACGCTTAACGTAGCCGGCATGCGTTACAGTTACGACCATGTCTTCTTGTTGGATCAGATCTTCTATATCAGCCTCAAACTCGGCTTCTTTCAGTTGCGTACGACGTGGCGTTGCGAATTTTTCCCTGATTTCGATTAATTCATCTTTTAACAGCGTTAAAAGTTTATCGCGGTTCGCAAGTAATTCCAGATATTCGGCAATTTGATCTGTAATTGATTTTAATTCGTCAGCGATTTTATCGCGCTCTAGTCCTGTCAGGCGGTGCAGGCGCAGATCCAGAATCGCTTTCGCCTGAATTTCAGACATTTGATATGTATTGTCATCTGAAATCGGATATTCAGGGTCATCAATTAGTTTGATCAATGGCGCAACAGAATCGGCAGCCCATTTTTTGGCAAGTAATTGCGCGCGGGCGGTTGCCGGATCAGGTGCATTGCGAATCAATGCAATGATTTCGTCGATGTTGGCGACTGCAACGGCAAGACCTGCCAATACGTGGGCGCGGTCGCGGGCTTTGTTAAGCTCGTATATCGTACGGCGGGTAATAACCTCTTCGCGGAATTCGACAAAGGCCTGAAGGATTTCTTTCAGGTTCATCAATTCCGGGCGGCCTTTGTTCAGGGCCAGCATGTTACAGCCGAAGGATGTTTGCAGTTGGGTATAGCGGTACAATTGGTTCAGTACGATTTCGCCAATCGCGTCCTTTTTAATCTCGATAACAACGCGGACACCATCGCGATCCGATTCGTCGCGCAGGTCGGCGATCCCCTCGACCTGTTTGTCGCGGGCCAACTCACCGATTTTTTCCATCAGTTTTGATTTGTTAACCTGATAGGGGATTTCGGTAACGATAATGGCTTCACGGCCTTTACGGATTTCTTCAATCTCTGCCTTGGCACGGTTAATGACTGACCCTTTACCATGATGATAAGCGCCAAGAATACCGTTGCGCCCAAGGATCTGACCACCTGTCGGGAAGTCCGGACCAGGAACGATTTCAATCAGTTCTTCGATTGTGATACCGGGATTGTCAACAATTGCACAGGACGCATCAATGACTTCGCCCAGGTTGTGCGGCGGTATATTTGTCGCCATACCGACGGCAATACCACCAGCGCCATTGACCAGCAAATTCGGAAAGCGTGCAGGCAGGACATTGGGTTCCAGCGTTGATTCATCATAGTTCGGGTGCCAGCTGACGGTATCTTTATCGATATCATCCAAAAGGCTTTCAGCAGCTTTGTTCAGGCGGGCCTCGGTATAACGCATGGCCGCAGGCGAATCGCCATCCATCGATCCAAAGTTACCCTGACCGTCCACAAGTGGCAGACGCAGCGAGAAATCCTGCGCCATACGTACCATAGAGTTATAAATAGCACTATCGCCATGCGGGTGATATTTACCCATGACGTCACCGACAATACGGGCAGATTTTTTGTAGGGTTTGCTGGAATCGTAACCGCCTTCGCGCATAGCGTAAAGAATGCGGCGGTGCACAGGTTTGAAACCATCACGTACATCGGGCAATGCGCGCGAAACGATAACGCTCATCGCGTAATCGAGATAGCTGCGCTGCATTTCATCTTCAATAGAGATACGTTCAATGTCCGATGGTGGTGGAGTGATATTATCTGTGCTCACAGGTAGACCTTTTAATCGTTATTTTATGATAGCTCGCGACATTTTTAGCACTTTTGCGGGCCGCATACAAATTAAAAACAACTTGCAGTAAATGGCTGAAATATGGTAATATTTTCTTATGAAAAATAAGGTTTCTGCGAGCTTTGCAGATATGCAATCAATCAAGAAGGCTAATCGCGTACTTTTTAATGAAATTCTGCGAATAAAGCAGCATGCGCCTTATTTCGGCGGCGCTGTCATTGACTGGTTGAAAGATAATGAAGTCGAGGTCATCTTTGACCGCTCCCTAAACGTGTTTGGAATGTGCACATATGCTGATGGAAAACCAACCTTGCATATTAACCCTGAAAACCCTGAAATGTTTAACGAGATGATTTTTCATGAAGGCTTTCACGCCATACAGCTATCAACAGGTAAATTTCATGCAATATATAATAAGTCTTTAGAAGAAAGCATGATCGATCTGTTTTCAATGGAGGCTGGTGCAATTTCTTTTGCCGCCATGGGACAATATGAAATGCGGCTTAACGGTGAGCGCAATGCGTTTGAAGTCCGCAAGTCATATAGTAAACATGAAAGAGGTATGAATGAGGTATATAGAGGCTTCGAGCAATCCTATCAAAGTGCCGGTCATGAGATCACAGATGTAATTGAGCGCCTGAAGGTTGCCGGTAAACAGACCTTTGCGGATACATTTAAAAATCCCGTTCTAATAAATGATTACATGAATACTTATCTTAGCATGTTCGCTGATTTCATGAATCAGTTCTCGATGTTCAGTGGACTATATTGTTTTGATCGTGTTGACCCGCTTTTATCAGGCATTTTGCCTGATGGGGATAGCCTGAGCGAGACTTTCAACAAACAGACAGCTATGAACGATACTTATTCAACCATGGCGGGTCTAAAAGATGCCGTTGCTTGGCTGGAATATAACCGTATCAGTAAGAACGCAGGAAAGTTTCATTTTTCGAAGGTTAAAGCTGCGAAAGATCGTCTCGTTGAATATAATAATCCGTATCGCGATATACCGTACGAAGCTTTCGAAACAGCCTTTCTGGGAAACCTTTGTCAGCCAGATGCAAAGCAAAAAACAATTAAAGAAATTCTTGATATCCTCAGCGGTGATCAAATCGCGCATCAATTGCACTTCGATTTTTCCAAGCCGTTTCCTTCAAAAAGATCAAATCCTTAACAGGTTCATCCTTCGTTCCAAGCTTATGAAAACGCTGGGCGTTTTATGAAATTTTTTCGTTGGGAATCAAAAGGAACTCTGCTATCACTTTTCTGTTAAGTGGAAAATAACTCTAAGGAAAAAACAAAATGGAAACATCTATTTGGGTTGTCGGATGTGGTGTTTTGGCTTTGCTATACGGCTGGTTAGTCGGTGCAAAAGTCATGCGCGCCAAAGAAGGCAATAACAAAATGAAATCCATTGCATCTGCGATTCAAGAAGGTGCAAAGGCTTATCTAAACCGCCAGTACAAAACAATTGGTTTTGTTGGCGTTATCGTAGCAGTTCTTCTGGGCTGGCTCATGAATATCGAAGTCGCTGTCGGCTTCCTTATTGGTGCGATCCTGTCCGGTTTGGCCGGCTACATTGGTATGAACGTCTCTGTCCGTGCAAACGTACGTACAGCACAAGCTGCCCGTCAGGGGCTGCAACCGGCTTTGAACGTTGCCTTTAAATCAGGTGCCGTAACAGGTCTTTTGGTTGTTGGTCTGGGTCTGCTGGGTGTTGCGATGTACTACTACGGTCTTCTGGCGCGTGACTATGAAACACGCGAGATTCTGGAAGCATTGGTTGCTTTGGGCTTTGGTGCATCATTGATTTCAATCTTTGCCCGTTTGGGCGGCGGTATCTTCACTAAAGGTGCGGATGTTGGTGCTGACCTGGTTGGTAAGGTTGAAGCAAACATGGCCGAAGACGATCCAAGAAACCCAGCCTGTATCGCAGATAACGTTGGTGACAACGTCGGTGACTGTGCCGGTATGGCAGCTGACTTGTTCGAGACATATGCTGTAACAATCGTTGCAACCATGTTGATCGCAGCCAGCCTGTTCGCTGGTGAAACTATGAGCCTGATGATGGAACTGCCACTGATGATTGGTGCGCTGTGTATCGTTGGTTCGATTGCCGGTACGTTCTTTGTACGTCTGGGCAACAGCACAAACATTATGGGCGCGCTTTACCGCGGCTTTATCGTAAGTGCTTTGGTTTCTGCCGGTCTGATCTATTACATCATCAAAACACAAATCGGCCTTGATGAAGGTATCGATTTTGCAAACGGTACAGTCTCAACAGGTCGTGACCTGTTATATTGTGCATTTGTTGGTTTGGGTGTAACAGCTTTGCTGATCTGGATCACAGAATATTATACATCAACAGAATACCGTCCGGTACGTGAAGTGGCCCGTGCATCTGAAACAGGTCATGGCACAAACGTAATCGCGGGTCTTGCCGTTTCTATGGAAGCGACAGCTCTGCCGGTTCTGGTTATCTGTGGTGGTATCTTCCTGGCCTTCGGTTATGCCGGTCTTTACGGTATTGCTTTGGCTGCAACAACAATGCTGGCACTGGCCGGTATGGTTGTCGCTCTGGATGCTTACGGCCCGGTAACAGATAACGCTGGTGGTATTGCTGAAATGTCAAACATGCCTGAAAAAGTACGTGTGACAACTGATGCTCTGGATGCTGTCGGTAACACAACCAAAGCCGTAACAAAAGGTTACGCGATCGGTTCTGCCGGTCTGGCTGCTCTGGTTCTGTTTGCGGCCTTTACGGAGGAACTGGCATACTACTTCCCGGCGATTGAAGTTGAATTCCCGCTGGACGAGCCGTTTGTAATCATCGGCCTGTTCATTGGTGGTTTGCTGCCGTATCTGTTCAGTGCTATGTGTATGACAGCTGTTGGACGCGCTGCGGCTTCAATCGTGATTGAAGTACGTCGCCAGTTCAAAGAAATCAAAGGCATCATGACAGGTAAAGGTAAGCCTGAGTATGGTAAAGCCGTTGACTTGCTGACACGCGCTGCGATCAAGGAAATGATCGTCCCATCACTTCTGCCGGTTCTGGCCCCAGTTGGTCTGTTCCTGTTGGTATGGTGGTTGGATGATAACCTTGTATCTGCATTCCAGGCAGTCGGCGCAATGCTGGTCGGTACAATTGTAACCGGTCTGTTCGTTGCGATCTCTATGACATCTGGTGGTGGCGCATGGGATAACGCCAAAAAGTACATCGAAGAAGGCCATTTCGGAGGCAAGAACTCTGAAGCGCACAAAGCGGCCGTAACCGGTGATACCGTTGGTGACCCCTATAAGGATACAGCAGGTCCAGCTGTTAACCCATTGATTAAGATCACAAACATTGTTGCGATCTTATTGGTGGCCGTTGCAGCACGCATGCTGACCCAGTAAGTCACAACTGACTAAAAATCAAAGCCCCGTTCATTGCGAGCGGGGCTTTTTTTTATTAGAAAACCCTATTGACATATTGTGAATCTTGGTTTATTTTCATAAGAATCAACTTATTTATGTAAAAAGATATGTCATGAAAGCATTTATTGGAAAAAATTTGAAGCTTGCTGGTTATCAAGTTACGAAAAATAATAACGGCGAACTTACCGAAACATTCGCAGTTTTTGCTAAAAAAGATGTCGATGTCGAAAATCTGCCGGAGCTGAGTATGTGTGACTTGTTACAAGGCAAGGATCAGCCTTATTTCTCGGTATATTCAGCAAATCTAATTAATTTAATCTTGGCGGCTACCATAGAGGATATGAGCCATGCAGGTTATAAAGGCCAGGTGAAAGAATTTGAGAATGTCATGAATAACTTCTCTAAAGAGGAGTTACAAGAAATCTTGATGAATATAACGAAGCTGGATGTGTCTAAAGTTCAAACGCCTAATGGAGCAGATATCAGCATTTACTTGCCTGTGACCGGAGCTAAGCCGCAAGTTAAGTTAAAGTAATTTTGCATTTGATAAATGGATCGCTTAGGGTTTGAATTTTATAAGAACGCCCGCCTTCTAGGGCTCTTGAATTTAAGGCTGAGAGTGTTTCTTACTTAAACCTCTGATTAAATCTATCTAAATGAGATTTATTGATTGCAGCCATTTTATTTTTTTCCGTGAATATATTTTTGTACCATGGGGCGTTAAGCATATTGCCTTTTTCGTCATAAAAAGCCTTTTCAGAATTGTATGTTGGCCGCTTGTAAAGATCGTAATAAAGAACTGTTTCATCGTCACTCTTAATACGATCTTTCACCTTGGAGAATATACTTGATAGGTTAGGCGCTTTGGCTTTAACTGCTTTTCTAATGGGCATAGTTTTGTGTTTTGCAAATCCCAGGGGGCCAAGCATTAGAAATTCATAGATGTCTTTTGCGTCATCATTTGAAGAATTTAAAGCTTTCTTTCGTGCGATGTAGATCAGGGGCGGGGGCGGGGGATCCAATGGGTCACTATAAGATAAAACACCGTCAATGAATTCTTCTTGTTTCTCGGCTGTGATGTCAATTGTGGCGCCATAAGAAATCAATAGCGTTACAAGGGGAAAGTTTTCATTTTCTATGGCCCAGTATAGTGGGGCGGCACCACCAAAATCAAAATTCTTGTAGTTAGGGTTAGCGCCACTTTCCAATAAAGTTTTTATTTCGGAGAGGTCGGCATATTTATTACTGCTTTGTTTCCAAAGTTTTTTATTGAGTTCGAACTGGTTCATTTTCATCGCCTTTATTTGGTTTCTATCAGGGAGACATGACATAAAACTAAGTTATAAAAAACACTTTCTTTTGCATAACGATTATGCAAAAATGCATAATGGACAGGATAAATTTAAATGATTTTGTATATGTTTTGGCTTTGTTGCGGGGCGGAACATTGACACGGGCCGGAGAGATACTGGATGTAAATTACACCACAGTTGCCCGTAATATTAAAAAAATTGAAGAATTTGCAAACGTTAAATTATTTAAAGAGGGAAACGGCAGATATGTCCCGACAGAGCTGACGTGCTTATTAATGTCGGATTTAGAGCAAATGGAAGAGACCTTTAAGAATTTAAAAGATAAACTGGCAAAGTTTCACAAAGCCAATAATGAAAAGATAGTCATTACCTGCCCAAGTTCTGTAGCACAATATCTGGTATTGCCATTGTTTGACGAATTTAGAAAGATTTATCCTGGCATAGAACTCGTGATTTCAGGAAACTCCGATTTAGTAGACTTAAATTGTGGAAGCGCAGATATTGCATTGCGTGTCACGAATGACCCACCCGAGAATTTAATTGGATATAAAGTGGGTACAATCACACGGGCTGTTTATTGTTCACAACACTATTATAACAATCATTTCACGGCGAAAGACGTAGCGTTAACAATTTTATCGCCCTTAAAAACAGATAGTGAAGTTGAAGAAGCCTTGAACATTAAAGGGAGTGTAGGCCCGAACTATATCAACCTTGACGGCATGAAAATTATGCAGACCTCCATAGAGGCTGGCTTGGGTATAGGTGCTCTACCTTGTTATATTGGCGATAACATGCCGGGCCTTGTTAAGATACCTGACAGTAACTTAAAAACCGAATATGATTTCTGGATTCTTAATCACCCTGCGGACAAGAAATCATCCAGCCTTAAAAATTTCAAATCCTTTTTCATTGATAAAATGAGAACGAAAAGGGATCTGTTTGTGAAATAGTGTTTTAATTGTTGCCGGACTGGGCCTTGTTGGCTGACCCGCCGACACCGTTGAATCTACCGATATTACCAACCAGTTGCTGCAGGACTGTAAATTCTTTACCGGCTGTCGGTGTTTCGCGATCCACAAAATCAACATTCTGCGCCATATCCGGGTTTAACTGCTGAACATCCGTCAAAACACCATTCTCGTCGAAATCGACTTGAACCAATTTGCGCTCGGTAATCTCGTATTTGAAAACGCCCATACGCTCGGAAGTATGGCCGGCATAATACCAGGTCTCGCCAAGGTCTTGTTTATTAAACGGGGCAACGAATGTGGGTGGCCCCCAGGCTTGAGTAACGTCGTACTGCGTTGTCACATTGGGCTGCACTTGCTGCAGTTTGCTGTCTGATACGATATTACCGCGTGTATTTACGCTGGGTGTGCAGGCAGATGTCAGGATAACCCCCGCAATTGCGACACTACAAACAAGCCATTTTTGTTTTTTCATGAATTTGCTCTTGTTCTTAAATGATTTCTCTGTCTTAATTTATACCAAATTATACAGAAAGGAAAGAACATGTCGAACACAGTTGTGATCGTAGATACGGAATTTACCAGTTGGGAAGGCGCTTTGGAAAATAATTGGGGTGAAGATTGGCAACATCGCGAAATCATCCAGATATCAGCAATGAAAATTGATAAAAACACGCTGGAGGTCAAGGATACATTTGATCGTCTGGTTTTGCCGGAAATAAACCCTCTATTGTCCGATTTTATCGTTGATTTTACGGGGATCACAAATGAAAAAGTACAGTTGGAAGGTATCCCGTTTGAAGAAGCCTTTGAAAAGTTTACCAACTTTGTTGATAACGATATGGTCTGGTGCTATGGCTGGGATGGGGAGGTTTTTGAAGAAAACATTCATCTGATCGGTCGTTGCGAATGGCACGAAACATTGAAATTCCAGACTTTGCACCCATATTTCAAGGCGCAGGGCGTTGATACATCCAAAATCAATTCCGGCAAGCTCGCGAATTATTTCGGTGTCGATATCGAGATCCATGAACATAACGCGATGGATGATGTGACATCGATTGTTGCCGCCCTATATCACCTTAAGGAGAAAGGGCAGTCGATGCCTTTTGATCAGGATGAATATTTGAAAAAGGCAGGATAATGACACACCCCAAGAAAAATCCGGATATTGAATTTTCACGCCCTCTTGCGATTCAGGACATATCCGAACAGCAGCCTTTAAATAAATCGATTAAGGCAGATCAGGAAGAACAGGAAGCGCTCGCCGAGCGTTTCGACCTGATCGAAATGTCAGGCCTGACGGCTGAACTGACCCTGAAACGTGAAATGGCTGGGCATATGGTTCGCGTTGACGGGCATTTTAAGGTTGATGTCGTTCAAAAATGCGTTGTCACGCTGGAGCCGGTGCCGGATAGCTTAGATGCCAAGTTTGAGGCGTTTTTTACAGACATCAAACCCCCGACGTCGATTGTGGACGAAGTTGAAATGAAATCCGAAATAGATGATCCCGAATTTGTACAGGATGGGGTTATTGATTTGGGCGAGCTGGTGGCACAATATATCGCGCTGGAACTTGATCCATACCCGCGCAAGGGCGATGTGCATCACGATCTTACAGATGATGATCTGCCGCCCGAGCAGGTAGAGAAAAAAGGCAAGACCCATCGCCCATTTGAAGTTTTGAAGGATTTGAAGAAATAAAATCAAAGAATCCTTGCCAAAAAAGCGAAATCAGGTTAAAAACGGCCTTGAATTTTTGCGGCTGTTCGGTTATGTATACCATTGAACTTAATAACGGCGGCAGTAACGTCAAAACGAAATAGGTGTTAAAATGGCAGTTCCAAAGAAGAAAACTTCGAAATCAAAACGCAACATGCGTCGTTCGCATCACGCATTGTCTAACCCATCATATGTGGAAGACAAAAACACAGGCGAATACGTACGCCCACACCACGTTGACCTGAAAACAGGTATGTATCGTGGTAAGCAAATTATCGACATTACAGAATAATCCTGATAAAATAGGATCGTAAAAGAGGGCAGGCGAAAATCTGCCTTTTTTTGTCTTGTCTTTATTCTGCGAAAGGTCTGATCAGACAGTGTCAAAAATAATCACAATATCACTGGATGCGATGGGCGGCGATGACGCGCCCGAAATAGTTATTGATGGGGCTGCAAAAGCAGCGCATGAACTTTCGAATGTTCGCTTTGTCATTGCGGGTGACGAAGGTAAAATCGGGCCGCTGATTTCCAAACACAAAGTTTTAAAAAATATATCAGAGGTTATTCATACACCAGACGTGGTAACAGCTGATATGAAGCCGTCCGTTGCATTGCGTCAGGGGCGGAATTCCAGCATGCGCCTTGCAATCAACGCTGTAAAAGACGGCAAGGCTGATGCGATTGTCTCGGCGGGTAATACGGGTGCCTTAATGGCGATTGCGAAATTTGTTCTTAAAACCTTGCCGGGGGTTACGCGTCCCGCAATTGCTTCGATCATGCCGACGGTTAAAAAAGGCAAAGGCGTTGTCTTCCTTGATCTTGGCGCTAATTTGGAATGCTCATCCCGCAATCTGGTAGAATTCGCTGTACTCGGCTCTGTTTATTCGCGTTTGATTGCTAATCAGGACCGGCCAAAAGTTGGTATTTTGAATATCGGCTCCGAAGAAATGAAAGGGCACGAAACCCTGCGCGAGGCAGCCGATATCCTTGAAGGGCACCTGCAAGATGCAGAATATACAGGCTTTGCCGAAGGTACAGATATCCATAAAGGTGATCTGGATGTAATCGTTACAGATGGTTTCACGGGAAACGTTGCCCTGAAAACGGTGGAGGGCACAGCGAAGATGATCGCCCATATGGTCAAAGATTCTTTTAAAACCTCGCCCTTGGCTTATTTGGGGCTGCCGTTCATTTTTCCGGCCTTTAAAAAATTGAAATCACGTATGGATCCGCGCCTTTATAACGGCGGTATGTTTTTAGGCCTGAAAGGGTTATGCGTTAAAAGTCACGGCGGTACAGATGCGGTTGGTTTTGCTAATGCCATCATGGTCGCTTATATGTTGGCCGAAAAAAACTTCAACCATCATGTGGCAGATGTTCTTAGCCGAATGGTTCACGATGATCCGGACTCCGAGATCGAAGTTGAAGACGATCTTTCTCCACAGCGTGCGGAGGAAGGCTGATGCACTCCAAGATTATTTCAGCTGGTCACTATTTGCCCGAAAAAGCTTTATCAAACAAAGAATTAGAATCTCTGGTTGATACATCGGATGAATGGATTCGCCAGCGCACGGGTATAGAAAAACGCCATATAGCGGCAGAAGATGAGAAAACATCGGATATGGCGGTCAAGGCGGCTGAAATGGCGCTGAAAAATGCGGGGCTAAAGGGCTCTGATATTGACGCCGTGATTTTGGGCACAACAACGCCAGACAGGACATTTCCTGCGACGGCGGTGACGGTGCAGGATAAAATCGGCATGGGCGACCATGGCTTTGGCATGGATGTTCAGGCGGTTTGTTCCGGTTTTATATACGCGCTATCGGTGGCGGATAATTTTATCAAGGCTGGACAAATCAAGCGCGCGCTAGTGATTGGGGCCGAAAAATTTTCAAATCTTTTGAACTGGGATGATCGCACAACCTGTGTACTGTTTGGTGACGGGGCCGGCGCGGTGATCATTGAGGCGACCGAAGATGCCAATACAGGCATTCTATCGACGCACCTGCATTCGGAAGGGGCGCAGCGCGATATTTTGTGCACAGATGGCGGGGCAGGCTCTACAAAGACAACGGGGCACGTCACGATGAACGGCCAGGAAGTCTTTCGTCATGCTGTATCACGCATGAGCGAGGTTGTGGCAGAGGCGCTGAAGGCCAATAACATCACAGCCAATGACATAGACTGGTTAATCCCCCATCAGGCGAACAAGCGCATTATTGATTCTACGGCCAAGAAGATGAAACTGCCGCCGGAAAAGATTGTTTTAACGGTTCAAGATCACGGCAACACATCAGCCGCATCCATCCCTCTTGCGTTTTCTACGGCGTGGAATGATGGACGCGTGAAAAAAAACGATCTGATTTTGATGGAGGCGATGGGCGGCGGTTTAACCTGGGGTGCGGCCTTAATTCGCATCTAGTTCATCAATCACTTTAAAAGCATCGCTTTAACCAAAATTTTATAACTCCATATTAAAACTGCATTTTCCTGTTTCTTCATTCTTGACGAAACGGTTTTGAATCATTAGTTTTATAATTGCAATCAGAGAGGAAAATCGATGAATAACACAATCACCAGATCGGATCTTGGCCGCGCCGTATATCAGGCTGTCGGATTATCTCAAAGCGAATCAAATCAACTTGTCGAACAGGTTCTGGAAGAAATTTCCAATGCCTTGGTTGAAGGTGATGTTGTTAAAATTTCTTCTTTCGGAACTTTGTCGGTTCGCAAAAAGTCAGAGCGTATTGGCCGCAACCCCAAAACGGGGGAAGAGGTTCCAATCACACCACGTCGCGTTCTATCTTTCCGCCCAAGTAATGTGCTTAAAGACAGAATCGATAATGGCGTCAAATCGCAATCATAAATATTTTAATCAAGGGGAAGTTATTTCATGCATTCTAAAAATGTAAAAACTGCGTCAAACCAGAAATCAACAGCAGATAAAAAATCGGCTGCAGCATTCCGTACAATCAGCGAAGTTGCGGAAGAACTGGATGTACAGCAGCATGTTCTACGTTTCTGGGAAACCAAATTTTCACATGTTAAACCTATGAAACGTGGCGGCGGTCGTCGTTTTTACAGACCAGAAGATGTTGAACTGTTAAAAGCAATTCACACTTTGTTATATCAGGAAGGATATACCATCAAAGGTGTTCAGAAACTGCTTGCAGGATCAAAGAACAAGGTTCTTGAAAAGTTGAACGAACTTGATGATAACGAGCCACTACTGCAAGCTGATGTCAAAGCGCAAGAAGAAGAGGCTGCAGTTGCAAAGCCTGTTATCAAGTCCGAGCAAAAGCAGGAATTGAAAGACATGCTGGAAGAGCTGAAGTCTTTGCGTTCAATGCTCCACGCTTAAAACCTGATTTTTATGATATTTTAACCTTTTTTCTATAGCGCCATATATGGAAAAAAGGGGTTCTTGATGAAAAAAATTAAGTTCAGGCACAAAAAAAGGCTTTTAAAAAAAAATCTGCGGGTGTTTTTGCTAAAGGGTTGACTGGTGCTGCATTGTTGTGGGGAGCAACAAATTACTACGCGCCCAATCTGGAATTGGACGATAAGGCGTCAGATAAATTTGAGGAAGTCTTTAGTGGAAATCCTTTGAGCGCCAAAGCAATGGGACTTTTTTCGTCTGAACCAAACTTAGAAGATTTGGATGTTTATGCTGGAAGTGAAAATGTCGAGTTTTTAGGAAATGAGGCACATTCAAAGCCTATATCACGCTCCACATATGCAAATCAGTGGTATGCTGTCATGGGACGGTATGAGGCATACATGAATGTATCTGAAAATCGTGCTTTTATGAATGATTGGTATAGTCAGTTAGACCATTTAAAAAATAAATCTCTTGAAGAACAAGCTGCTGGTGTGGATGGCTTAGTAGATGAGTTGGTTACATACGAATTTGATGAAGATACATACAATCAAGGTGATTATTGGGGGACACCTGTTGAAACAGCCTATCTCAGGCAGGGCGATTGTGACGATTTTGCAATTTTAAAATATTTTTCATTGCGGTATTTGGATGTGCCTGCGGAGCGCATGTATTTAATCGGTGTGGCTACAGATAATGGCAACACTTTAAACCATATGACATTGATGATAGATGTGGAGGATCGAGGGGTCTCAGACTTTCTGAGGGGTCTTGTCGGGGTTAAACCGCAAGTCAATTGGACAATTTTAGACAATGACGGAAGTCCACAAGGTCGATTGATAGAAGAAGATCGAACAAATTTTACGCCATTTTTTGCTCTAAATGAAACGGGTTTTTGGTCGATATCTGATCAAAGTACGGTATGGAAACCTAAACCACGCACTACTAATCCTAATTTGTCTTAATTTTTCAATTGCATTTTTCAAGGGGCATTGGTAGGACTATCACTGCCATTTATTTTTTTTCGGAACGTGGCGTAGTCTGGTAGCGCGCTCGCCTGGGGGGCGAGAGGTCGTGGGTTCGAATCCCGCCGTTCCGACCATTAATTTATTCTGCTTAAAATGAAACTAAACTAGTTCTTGAAATGTATGAATTTAGAGCGGCATGGAATTTCAGTGAATATCTTTTTTGCCGTTGCGACCTTATTTTATTATTTTAATACTTTAATTTTTATTTGTTTGGAGAAAATCGATGTCTTGTATTGTACATGTTGCCTTACCTAACACACCTGAATGTCGTAGAATATGTAACATAGCATTGGAAAAGCGCTTGGCTGCGGCCGCACATTTTTACGAAAATACAACGACTGCCTACTGGTGGGAAGGCTCAATTCGTGAATCTAAAGAGTTGATCGTGGCTTTTATTACAACTGACTTTAAATACAACGCGCTATCGGAATATATCCTATCCGAACATCCATACGAAGTACCATGCATTATGAAGGTTGATATGGATTGTGCGCACATGCCGTTTCTGGACTGGATACACAAATCTACAACGACTTCTGATTGATGGTTAACTTTCGTCATCTGATGTTACGGTTTCGGCGCAGATATTTAAATCAGTTCCGGGATCGTTTTGGCAGTTCAAGCCGCATGAAAAATGCCCATTTACCCAAGACCTCTCGTCGAGTGTTTTAAGTGCAGCCACTCGGCAGTCTTCTAGGTTTTTGTACGGTCCTTGTTCTTGCGCATTTATTTCATATATATCTTCATACACATAGGCTGTCCAATATTTTTGGAACGGAGACCATCCGAAAAAATAGGCGCAGAGTAAATATATAATTATAATATTGATTAAATGTATAAAAATTTTCATGAGAAAACTCCCTAATTCATATTATAAAACAAAAGGTTAAACGGCTTGAGGTACTATGATACCGTTGTAATAACATACTGTTTTTTATTGATTTTCTTTAATTACTTGTTGACAGTTTGTTTGTATAAGTTATAAATCACACCAGATAAAGAATCGCCCGTGGTGGGTGAAACGATAAAATAAGGAAAAAACAATGAAAACCTTCTCTTTAAAGCCGGCTGATGCCGAAAAGAAATGGTTTGTAATTGACGCGGAAGGCGTTGTTCTGGGCCGTTTGGCAAGCCAGATCGCACTGCGCCTGCGTGGAAAGCACAAGCCTGAATTTACACCGCATGTAGATTGTGGTGATAACATCATCGTGATTAACGCTGATAAGGTAAAACTGACCGGTAAAAAACGCGATCAGGATATCTTTTTCTGGCACACAGGATACCCAGGCGGTATCAAGCAGCGCAGCAAAGGTCAAATTCTGGAAGGTGAACATCCAGAACGCGTTGTTATGAAAGCTGTTGAACGTATGATGCCACGCGGTCCGCTAGGCCGTCGTCAAATGACAGGCCTGCGCGTATTTGCGGGTACGGAACATACACATGAAGCGCAAAAACCGGAAGTTCTGGATATTGCTGCGTTGAACCCAAAGAACAAACGATAGGATTAAGGATATATAATGGCTGAAGATAAAGAAAAGAAGTCACTGGCTGATCTGAAATCTGCTGTAAAGGAAAATGAAGCAGAGACAAAGAAAGCCACAACAAAATCAGATGCTAAGGCAGATTCTAAAGAAGACAAGCCTGCAGAGCCTCAGATTGATCAACATGGCCGTGCCTATGGTACCGGTCGTCGTAAAAGCGATTGTGTTGCCCGCGTTTGGGTTAAGCCAGGTTCTGGCAAAATCACAGTTAATAAAAAAGATGTCGAGCAATATTTTGCACGTCCGACACAGCGTTTGATCTTAAAGCAACCGCTGGAAGCTGTTGACCGCACATCACAATTCGACATTATCTGCACCGTATCTGGCGGTGGTCTGTCAGGTCAGGCTGGTGCGATCCGTTTGGGTATTGCGAACGCTTTGGTTAACTACGAACCAGGTCTTCGTCCGACACTTAAAAAGGGCGGCTTCCTTACACGTGACAGCCGCGTTGTCGAGCGTAAGAAATACGGTAAAGCGAAAGCGCGTCGTTCATACCAGTGGGCGAAACGCTAATAAAAATTTGCTTTTGCAAAAAATTTTTAAAGCGCTGGAGAAATCCGGCGCTTTTTTTTATGATGGTCTTGGACGTATAAGAAAACAAAGAGCTTCGGAAGCATTAAAGGGGTAATAAATGGTTTTTTCAGATAAGAATAATAAAAGCTTATTAGAGGGCGGACTTGGAGAATTTCAGGCTAAACAGGATAAAAGCTCCTTTCAATTGAAAAAGCCTCAGCTTTCAAAGAAACAGCAAAAAGAAAATCTAAGACATGAAAGAGCGATTGAACTTGATATCGTACAGGCTCTTAATCTGGTTACGACTAAAGGGCAGGGGGCAGTATTAAAAGCACTTTTGGAAGTGCACAACAGATATCCAAGATCACATAAACCTTTATTTCAAATCGGTTTGATTCAGATGTCACAAATGGACTATCACGGTGCGGAAGGAATTATGGCTGAGGCCTATAATCGTGCGCCTTTAGAGCCTGAAGTTATTATACATTTGGCAACAGCGCAAATTATCCTAGGGAAAACGGAAGAAGCTGAGGCGCATATCAAGAACTTGTTGCAGATCAACTCCAACCCTAGGACTTTGATTGCCGCCGCAAACCTTTCCCGGATGATGGGGAATAAAAAAGAAGCCATTGCAAAAGTTAAAGAGGCACTGGAAGTGGATCCTGATCATATCCACGCTATGGCGATTTTATCCGACCTGACAGGTCCGAAAACAGATGATCCTTTATTTAAAAAGTTGAAAAAGATATCGCAAAATGGACAGAAAGTCTCTAAAGAGTACATGACTATGGTCCATTTTTCTCTCGCTCGTGCTCTTTTTAAAATGAAAGACTATAAAACATCATTTTACCACTATCATCGTGGTAATCAGATTAAAGCTAAAATGGTGCCATACTCTGAAAAAAACATGAAGAGGTCTGCAGAGCAAGCAGAAGAAATTTTTTCTATTTTTTCCGCGGAAACTATGAAAAAACTACGCAAACAAAGTACGAATAAAGATAGAAAGCCCGTTCCTATCTTTATTGCTGGAATGCCGCGCTCGGGTACAACATTGGTGGAGCAAATCATCTCGATGAATCCTGATGTTGCATCAGGTGGCGAAATGAGTGAATTCGTTAAGTCGGGCCAAATTGAGGGCACAAGCGGTCACGATTTTTCATCACGACTTGAGGCAGCTAAAGAGGCTGAAAACTTTAACAAAACGGGCAAGGTTTATTTAGATAGGCTTAAGAAAATTTACCCATATGCCGGCTATGTGACTGACAAAATGCCATTCAATTACATTTGGGCAGGTTTGATTTCATTGGCTTTGCCACAGGCTAAGATTGTCATTATGAAACGAAATCCGATGGACTGCGGCCTATCTATATATCGGCAAAACTTCAGTGCACAAACGCCATGGTATAATGATTTAAAAGGTATTGGTCAGGCTTACAAGGTTTTTAATAAATATCTCAATTATTGGCAAGAGGCCTTAGGTGATAAGGTGTTTGTTCTGGATTACGATAAGCTCGTTGTATCGCCGGAAAAAGAATTACGCGCCTTGATAAAGTATTTAAATTTTGAATGGTCGGATGAGTATCTTCAGTTCCATGAGTCGGGCGGGCGTGTTACTACGGCAAGTATTGAGCAGGTGCGGAACGAGATTAATAAAGGATCATTGGAGTTGTGGAAGAATTTCGAGGAAGAACTTGAGCCGCTTTATAATGAAGTCAAGCATTTGATGTCTTCAGAAAAATGAAGCTAATCAAATACAAAGGCATATTTCCAGATATTCATGCTTCTGTTTTTATAGCTGATGGTGCGCAAGTGATTGGCGATGTTAAAATTGGGCCCAATTCGTCCATATGGTTCAACTGTGTTGTCCGGGGGGATGTAAATAATATTATCATCGGTCAAAATACCAACATACAAGATAATTCGGTTATTCATGTGTCAAGCACGGGGCAGGGCACCTATATCGGCGACAATGTGACCGTGGGGCATCAGGTTATACTACATGCCTGCACCATTGATGATGAAAGCTTTATCGGTATGCAGGCCTGTATCATGGATGATGTGCGGGTGCATAAACATGCCATGGTTGCGGCGGGGGCTTTGGTTACGCAAGGTACGGTTATTCCTTCAAATGAATTATGGGGCGGGCGCCCGGCTAAAAAAATGCGGGATTTAAGACCAGAAGAAATAGAAAATATTAAACATTCTGCGCAACACTATGTTAGACTGTCCAAAAGCTATAGTGAATAAAGGGGAAGTTCATGAAAAAAGCAATAATTCTGGCAACTGTATTCATAGGCCTTGCCGTCGCCGGGTGCAGTGAAACCGGCTATTATCGATATTCTGCCCCTTATACCTATGACCCTAGTGATCCAGATTACACAACGATTTTGAACGTCCCTGAAAACAGGCAATATTTTGATGTTTATGAATGGCGTTACACAGATCATGCCCCGGCCAATTACGGTAACGATTCCGTCATTGTTTTTCCTGTGAATGACTAAAAAGCTTCTGGCTTGTAGGGCTTATATTTGCTATAAATAGATTATAGCAATCACGGGGCCAATTATGCACAATCCACTTCGAATCGCCGTTGCGGGACTGGGGACAGTCGGTTCATCTGTTGTGCGCATTATTCAAAATGAAAAATTATCCCTTTTTGATAAGGCGGGTTCCGATCTTGTTGTTTCTGCCGTATCCGCGCGCGACAAGAACCGCGACCGTGGTGTCGATCTGGCAAATATCGATTGGCACGATGATGCAAAAAATCTGATACAGGACAATATAGATATTTTGGTTGAGGTCATCGGCGGCGCAGATGGTGTCGCGTATGACATTGTGAAGGCAGCCTTGGGAAAAGGAATATCGGTTGTAACCGCGAACAAGGCTTTACTTGCGGTACATGGCAGCGAGCTTGCACAGCTTGCTGAACAGAATAACGCCCACCTTAAATACGAGGCAGCCGTTGCTGGCGCAATCCCTGCAATTAAGGCAGTACGGGAAGGCTTGGCAGCAAACCAAATTACCAGTATCTACGGGATATTGAATGGGACGTGTAATTACATTTTAACGCAAATGCGCGAGACGGGCGGTAGCTTTAACGAGATCCTCAAGGAGGCACAAGACAAAGGCTATGCCGAGGCTGACCCTTCGTTTGATATTGATGGCGTAGATACGGCCCACAAAACGGCTTTATTGGCTGCGGCCGCATTTAATATGGCTCCTGATTTCAACCATATACCGACACGCGGCATTCGTCATGTGACCTCGACTGATATATGTTACGCTGAAGATCTGGGCTATAAAATCAAACTTTTGGGTGTAGTGCGAAAAACGGATCTGGGCATCGAGCAATCGGTTGAACCATGCCTTGTTGATCTTAATACACCGCTTGCAGCAATTGATGGCAGTTTAAATGCTGTTTATACCGAAAGCCCGTTTGCGCACGAAACGCTGATGGTCGGGCGTGGGGCAGGCGGTGATCCGACGGCTTCAGCGGTTGTGGCTGACATTATCGATATCGCAAGGGGTGTTCATATTTCGCCTTTTGGTGTGCCATCGGAAAAATGGAACGATACTCCCATGGCAGACATGGATGAGCGGATGGTGGCCTCTTATATTCGTCTGATCGTAGAGGATTCACCAGGCGTGCTGGCTGATATCTCGGGTATTTTGCGTGATGAAAATATTTCAATTCAATCAGCCCTGCAGTTGTCTGAAATTACAAAGGGTATCGTGCCGCTGATTTTGATTACCCATACTGTTAAAACGAAAGCCCTGAAAGGGGCGCTTGCAAAAATTGAGAAGTTGCGCTCGGTCAAAGAACAGCCGTTCACGATGCGCATCATTGAACAGGAGTAAGAATGAGCCAGTCATTAGAAGCAATACATATTGAAGAGCAAGCCTTTTCGCGCGTTCCATCTGTTATGGACCGTAACCTTGCGCTGGAAGTTGTGCGCGTAACGGAAGCAGCCGCGCTTGCCGCATCGCTGATGATGGGACGCGGTGACGAGAAAACGGCTGATCAGGTTGCCGTTGATGCAATGCGTTCGGCGCTGAATGCTCTGTATATTGATGGCACCGTCGTTATCGGGGAAGGCGAGCGCGACGAGGCGCCGATGCTGTACATTGGCGAGAAAGTTGGTGCAGGGAAAGGCCCCGAAGTTGATATCGCGCTTGACCCACTGGAAGGCACAACAATTACCGCCAAAGGTGGACACAATGCTTTGGCTGTTGTTGCGATTGCCGAAAAAAATGGCTTTTTGCATGCGCCTGACGTCTATATGGATAAGATTGCAGTCGGCGGTCGTGATATGTGTGATGATGTCGTTGACCTAGATCTGACGCCTAAGGAAAATCTGGTAAACCTAGCAAAATACCGGGGGGCCGATGTATCCGAGCTAACTGTATGTATTCTTGACCGCCCTAGACACGAAGAGCTGATCGCCCGTGTGCGCGAGGCAGGAGCGCGTATCAGCCTAATTCAAGATGGCGATGTCAGTGGCGTTATCGCGACGGCTGAACCGATGACCGGTGTTGATATCTACATGGGATCGGGCGGCGCACCTGAAGGTGTCTTGGCGGCCGCAGCTCTGCGCTGTTTGGGCGGTTGTATGCAGGGGCGTTTGCTGTTCCGAAATGATGACGAAAGGGCGCGTGCCACAAAATGGGGCATTACTGATTTTGATAGAAAGTATAATATCCAGGATATGGCGAGTGGTGATGTGATGTTCGCAGCAACAGGCGTGACAAATGGGGCCATGTTAAAAGGCGTCCGCCGTTTTGCGGGCGGGGCTGAAACGCATTCGATTGTTATGCGGTCAAAATCGGGAACGGTCCGCACCATTCAGGCAACCCATAACTTTAACCGCAAAAAGGGGCTGTCTTAATGTCCATTCTTCAGCACGAAATTGATCAGATTGAAAAGCACGAAACGGATCTGGCGCTGCGTGACAGCCTGTCTGTCATGGGAAAGAAGTGGACAATTAACCCCGTTGAAGAGCGTCAGGTTTTGCGTATCTGCCAAAGCTTTGATCTACCGCTTGTTATCGGCCAGATTCTTGTTTCGCGCGGCATTGCCTTTGAAGAGGTTGAGAGCTTTTTGGAGCCGTCCATCAAAAGCCAGATGCCGAATCCTAGTATTTTAAAAGATATGGACAAGGCTGCAGACCGCATAGCTGATGCGATTATCAACCGCGAGAAAATTGCCGTCTTTGGGGATTATGATGTAGATGGGGCGACATCGACTGCAGTTCTCAAGCGCTTTTTCAAAATGGTTGGGCACGATATACGCGTTTATATTCCGGATAGAATCGAGGAAGGCTATGGCCCGAACGAAGAAGCTTTCCGCATTCTCAAAGACGAGGGCGCAAAAGTTTGTCTGACCGTTGATTGCGGCATCACGGCGTTTGATCCGATAAAGGCGGGTACAGATATGGGGCTCGAGATGATTATCTTTGATCACCATGCAGCTGAACCGCAATTGCCCGATGCCTATGCCTGCGTGAATGCCAATCGTCTGGATGATGAAAGTGGTCTGGGCCATCTGGCTGCAGCTGGCATAACCTTTTTGGCCATCGTCGCAATTAATCGTGCCCTTCGTAAAAAAGGATATTATAACGACCGTTCAGAACCACGATTGACCCTGTTGCTGGATCTTGTGGCGCTGGGTACAGTTTGTGATGTTGTGCCCTTAACAGGTGTTAACCGCGCCTTTGTGGCTCAAGGGCTGAAAATCATGGCTCTGCGTCAGAATGCAGGTTTGAAAACCCTGTGTGATGTTGCGGGCGTGAACGAGCCGCCAAAATCTTTTCACGCAGGTTTTATGATCGGTCCGCGCATTAATGCAGGTGGGCGTGTGGGCGAGGCCTCAATCGGATCAAAGCTACTATCATCAGACTGCCTTGTAGAATCAAGTGAATGGGCAAATAAATTAAATCATTACAATAGCGAGCGACGCGAGATTGAAGCCGAAGTTCTGGAACAAGCGATTGACCAGATTGAAAGCTATGGTCATGAACATAGCAATATGGTGATTGCTTTTGGTGAAAACTGGCACCCCGGCGTTATCGGTATTGTCGCAAGCCGCCTCAAGGAAAAATATAACAAGCCTGCCGCCGTAATCGGTTTTGACGAAAACGGTGTGGGTAAAGCCTCTGCACGTTCCGTTAGTCAGATTGACCTTGGTAATATTGTCATTGCCGCACGTCAGAACGGTCTGCTGGTTGCCGGGGGCGGGCATAAAATGGCGGCTGGTTTTACGATCATGCAGGACCGCCTTGCCGAATTCCACGCCTTTGTGAATAAACGCATAGAGGCGCAGTTAAAAGGTGAGCCATTATTGGCACGCCTGAAAATTGACGCGCAATTGAGTGTATCTGCGCTGACCTTGCCTTTTGTAAAACAAATTGATGCGCTTGCGCCTTTCGGCGCTGCGAATCCCGAGCCCAGATTTATATTAAAGAATGTCAAAATCGCGCGCCCGTCTGTCGTTGGAGAAAACCACATCCGTTGTTATTTGCAGGATTGGTCGGGTGGGCAATCGATCACAGGTATATCTTTTCGCTCGGTCGATACCCCGCTGGAGCCGATTTTGCTGAAATCACGTGATAAGCCCGTGTGCCTTGCAGGCTATGCGAATATCAATTTGTGGCAAGGAAAAGAGTCTGTACAGTTTCAAATACTTGACGCGCAATAGTTAAATTTCCTTTGTTTACTTGACTTTAAAGTTTTTTGATTATAGTTCTTGTTTGGATTTGTATAAGGTTTGAGCTTGTGACGGATCAAAAATTTTTAGATAATAATTTGTGTGGCGAGGCCTATAGGCTGTCAGTCCTGCGTTCTCTTAATATTTTGGACAGCGGGCGCAAGAAGTGTTTCGACGATGTTACGGCGCTGGTCAAGCAGCTTTTTGATATTCCAATCGTATTGATTTCTTTGGTAGACGCTGATCGACAGTGGTTTAAATCAGCCCAAGGAATTGATATTAATCAAACAGATCGCGACGTGGCCTTCTGTTCCTATGCTATAGAAAGCAAAGAAATTCTAATTATACCAGATGCTACAAAAGATGATCGCTTTAAAAATAATCCACTTGTCACAGGCGAACCTAAAATTCGTTTTTATGCTGGGGCACCACTAACATTTGATAGTAATGTCAATCTAGGTACGCTTTGTATTATTGATAGCAAGCCGCGTGACGGATTATCTCAACAAGAAGAAATTATATTGAAGACTTTGGCTGATAATGTTGTCAATCTTATACGATTGAAAAATTACGCAGCAGACACAGTCGAAAAAAATAACGCGCAGTCAGAGTTTTTATCCAATTTTAGCCATGAAATCCGCACCCCTTTGAATGCAATTATTGGCTCTGCAGAAATTCTTCAAAATCAAAAAGAATTATCAGAGGTTAGTCTGAGTTTTGCTAAGAATATCACGGTATCAGCAAAAGCCCTATTGGACATGATGAATTCCATCGTAGATATCAGCGCAGTTGAAGACCATAATTTCGAGTTAAATTCAGAAAAGTTTTTTATACCTGACCTTTTAAATGAAATTGAACAAATACTAAAAGGTAAAGCTTTGGATAAAGGTTTGACCTTTTTCTTTGATTTCCAAAGTGTGAAAAACCATTACTACTACGGTGATAAGGTGCGTATTCGTCAGGCTTTAATCAATCTGGTTAATAATGCCATAAAGTTTACAGATCATGGCATCGTAATGCTCGCAGCTCACTTTGAAGAAAGGCCAGATGGTAAAAGCCTTATGATTGAGGTTAAAGATTCGGGTATCGGCATGTCTAAAGAAGAGATGAACAAAGTCTTCGATCGTTTTTATCAGGTTAAAGGTAAAGAAAATAAAGAACGCGGTTCCGGATTAGGCCTAACGATCACAAAGCAGATTGTAGAAAAATTAGAAGGAAAAATCAGATGCGAAAGTGAAATTGGTCTTGGCAGCAAGTTCACAATAGAACTACCGGATCGCACAATAGAAGCATTAGATATCAAAAATCTTATGCCCTTTGAGACAAAACGCAGGATTCTCGTTGTCGAGGACTGCTTAACACAATTAAGTTTCCTTGAAAGTATATTAAATGATCTAGGTTATGAAACCGATTTGGCATGCGATAGTGAGGAAGCCATCGCTTTGGCAGAAAAAAATCATTACGATATAATTTTTATGGACATTAATTTGCCAGGACAAAATGGGCTTGAAACATCAAAAGCTATAAAATTGGGTAGAGGGATTGAAAACCTACCTGTTGTGGGGATGTCCAGTTCGGCACATCTTTCAGATGGTTTTGACAAATCTACACTCGATGGATTTTTGGAAAAGCCGCTTTCCAGAGTGGATATTCAAGAAAAGCTTTTAAGTTTTATAAATTAATCTTTCATATTGAAATTTTTTTGATTATACTCTTTTTGAGCATAAAGGAGAATCGCTATGATACAGAATATTCCAACCACACCTGAAGAACGTAAAGCCTGGCTTTTAAAGCCTGAAAACCGTGACCCGCTTGCACGCGATGGTGCGGGATCAATATATTACAAGGGTGATCTATCTGATCCTAAAAAAATCAAAATTATTGTTAGTACACGTTCTGAACGTATAGGTGGCAAACTTGCACATTTTGGCGGGCTTTCAGAAGAATGCGACACCGTTAAAAATGATTCTGTACAAACAGGAAAAAACAATGCCTGCCGCGAAGGGCGCGAGGAGATGGCTGAGCTGCTGGGTTGTGAGCCAAACCTAGATGTGAGCAAATATCAGCTTTTATACGTCGCGCGAGACGATGATTTCTTTATTCGTAATGGCAAGGGTTTTGCGGTGAATGCGTCTTTACACACCTACAAGATGAACGACGAGCTGTATGAATCGCTTTTCCCGAACGGGGCAACGCGCCGTGACCGTGATGAAAATCACGAAGGGGTTGAAGAGACCTCTCATGCCGAAGTCGTGTCATTTTTCGACGCATTGAAAATGCAGGATAAATACCGCTATGCGCATGAATATTTTGCGCTGTGGGCAATGGCCGCGCAGGTTATGCAGTGTGACGTCATCGCGTTGGCTGAACAGGTGAACGCCGAAACAAAGGGACACCGCGTTGATTTTAACAGCGTTGCTGCCCGCATGCATACAGATTTACCGACTTTGGAGAAATATCTGGGCCCGGAGCACAGCGGAAAACTGACAGCCTACGAGAAAAAATACGCCCAAAAGCCGCGTGATAAAAAATTTGGCAGATAATGCAGTTTTTTCTTGATTTTACGCGCTGGGGCATGTACCAATTGTAAGCCTTCACAGCGAACAGCTTACACGCATGTCCCGTTCGTCTAGGGGCCTAGGACACCGCCCTTTCACGGCGGCAACACGGGTTCGAATCCCGTACGGGACGCCATTTACCTCTCTACGGAACTAAAAATCTCCTTTATCTGTTTGCAATACAGAAGGAGAAAAACAATGAAAAATCAAATTACAGCTACTTTTAAAACACGCGAAACCCTTGAACACGCGCTTATCGAACTTGAAAAAATCGGTATTGAAAAAGACCAAATCACAATTATTGCGACAGAAGAAACGCGCAACCATCATACTAAATATTATGAAGATGTAGACATTGAAAATAGCGCAGCACAGGGCGCGACGTCCGGTAGTCTTGTAGGCGGCGTACTCGGAGGCCTTGTTACAGCTACAGCCCTTGCTTTGCCGGGTATTAATCTGGTTGTTGGCGGCGCTTTGGCAGCGACTTTACTTGGTGCGGGCGCAGGTGCAATGACTGGCGCTGTTGCAGGTGGTCTACTTGGTGCACTTGGCGGTTACGGTGTATCCGAAGCTGATGCCAAATTCTACGAGAAAGAAATTATGGCAGGGTCTAGTCTTTTGATGGTTTCCCCCGAAGATGAAACGGAAAAAGCTAAAGTGCTTGCAGTTCTAAATGCTGAAAAAGCTTATAGACTTGCAGCTTAGACGCCATTATATAAACATCAAAAAGCCGCCCGGTTCTGGGCGGCTTTTTTTATAAGCTCAATTTAAGCAGACTTCGAAGCAAACAAATTTGTCTGACCGGGCAGTTCTTCAATTAAGCCCAGATCTTCGTTAACATCATTAATGCTGTTATAGCTTTCATGCTGTAAGGCGCGGAACACCTCAAGCGCGCTTTCCGATGCGTTACTGTCTTCGGCCGCGGCGACAAGCTCTGTCTTCGATGCGGGAAAGTCAACATTATCGATTAAAGCCAACAGGTTTTTAGGGTGATCTTCGTTTTTAAAATCAGTCATATTTTTCTCCTTTTATATCTCATACCTACTGAATAGAAAAGGAATGGTTCCGATAAGATTATCGCGCTAATAATACGTAGGTGAAATAATGTCTGCTTGTGGATGTATCCTGATAGCAAAAAATTTTTTCACCCTCAAGATCTGTATCGTCGATGAAATTACCTGCCGTAAAACTATATGTGCCGGTAAAATCACCCCCTATAGCATCTTGTGATGGGGCGGGTATTGGTAGGCCAAGTGTGTCATTTAAGTGTTCGCATGCTTCTTGAGAAATATGAACTGCCATTAACAATTCTGAATTGGATGCGTCCGTTCCATAGGATCCATGCCCTAACACAGGAAATGTCCCCCTAAATAGGTAATCTGTAAATGACGCGCTATCTTTGACAATTTCAGGAGGTGTTCGCCATGTTACTCCTCCACCAGAAATGTCAAAGACTTTACAAATATCAGTTATGCAATTTGTGTTCTGAAACTTAGTTGCAGGGCTGTCATTTGCAGATTCAAAGCTGATTTCATTGTCTGCAACACCGTTTGTCATCACCATTTGGTCAATAGCACTTTCAATGGCGCTTCCATAACGTATCATCTCGTGTAATGCCATATCCATTTCCCGTTTTGAAACGGAGGACGTATTCGAATCGGACCCCGAACGCATAATGGCAAACGTCAAAAAAGCGAATAACCCTGTTGCGACAAGGATAAAGACCAGAACATTTCCTTTTTGGTGATCAAAAAACTTCATACACATAGCTTACTTCATAAATATGGCTTTTTTAAGGCACTTTTATTATTTGCGCTTGTTATCCGCAGACGATAGAATCTTTGCATGACAGATCAAAAAACTTTAACAGGTGGGGAAATCCTCGCCAAGGCTTTGAAAGCGCATAATGTTGACACAATTTTTGGCGTGGCTGGTGAAAGCTACCTAGCTGCGTTAGATGCTTTATACGACTTGCCCGATATCAAATTTGTGACAAACCGTCAGGAAGGCGGGGCGGCCTTCATGGCCGAGGCTTACGGTAAGCTGACGGGTAAAGCCGGAATTTGCTTCGTTACACGCGGTCCGGGTGCTACGAACGCAGCGATTGGCTTGCATACGGCGCGGCAAGATTCGACGCCGATGATTTTGTTTATTGGGCAGGTGGCACGCAACCAGTTGGGCCGAGAGGCATTTCAGGAAATAGACTATCGTCAAATGTTTAAACCGCCGATTGCAAAAGCGGTCTTTCGTGTAGAACGGGCTGATGACATGGCTGAAGTCGTTGCCGAAGCCTTTCGTTTAAGTCAATCAGGGCGCATGGGGCCTGTTGTCGTCTCACTGCCTGAGGACGTTTTGACGGAGCCTTCAGAACGCGTAGAGGTTGATGTTAAGGCGGTTAAGTTAAAAACTGATATTTCGCGCGAGATGCAGGATTTGAAAAAATTGCTGAATGAAGCAAAAAAACCTGTCTTTATCGTTGGGGGCAGCGGATGGTCCGATCGCAGTTGTGTTGAATTCCAGAGTTTTGCCGAGCAATATAAGCTTCCCGTGGCATGTAGCTTCAGAAGACAGGACTTATTTGATCATAACAGTTCCAGTTATATCGGGGAGTTGGGCACGGGGCCTAATCCAGAGCTTGTCGAGATGATCAGAGACGAGGCTGACCTGATTGTGGCGATAAACACGCGTTTATCCGAGATCACATCACAAGGCTATACGCTTTTAAATGTGCCGCAGCCGCGTCGAAAGCTTGTGCACGTCTATTCAAATGTTGATGAACACGGCCGTATATATTCTGCGGATGTTGGTATATTAAGTAAGCCTGACAATTTTGTAGAGCATCTAAAAAATCTGACAAATATAGAAACCAATGATGAATGGTGCGGGGAATTACACGATATTTATCAAGGCTGGTCGGTCATATCCAAAGAGAAGGCCGAATATTCTGTTGATATGGATATAATCTTTAAATTCTTGCAAAAAAAGCTTCCCGAAAATGCCATTATCACCACGGACGCCGGAAACTTCAGTGGGTGGGCACAACGATATATAAAATATGGCCGTCCCGGTCGTTTGTTGGCCCCAACCAGTGGAGCGATGGGTTATGGCGTACCTTCAGCGGTGGCTGCATCCATTAATCAGCCTGATCGAACGGTTGTCGGCCTAGCCGGCGATGGCGGGTTTATGATGACGGCACAGGAATTATCAACGGCGGCTCAACAGGGTGCCAAACCTATCATTTTGCTGTTCAACAATGGCATTTACGGCACGATCAGGATGCATCAGGCACGGGACTATCCCCATCGTCAAATTGCTACGGATCTTAAGAATCCCGATTTTGTGCAATTGGTTCAAAGCTATGGTTTGAATGCCATCAGGGTAGATAAGACGGAAGACTTTGAAAAGGCGTGGGGTCAGGCATTGAAGTCAAATAAGATGACAGTGATTGAAATTCAAAACAGCCCTGATCAGATCACAACCACGAAATCAATGAAAGACATAGAGGGCTGAGCCTATTTTCGTCCGAAAGGCGAGGCCTTGAATCTTTTATGCTGGCGGGGCGCGCCTGTATATGCCACAAAGTCGTAATGTTTTGGCAAATCTGCAATAGAATCCAGGATGACGTCAGGTGGCATCGGATTGTCTTCGTGAAACTTCTTTTCTTTTTCGAACATGTCTTCTGTCCAAAAACTGATTTGGCGCAGTAGTCCGTATTTTGCAGGGTCCATATAGACGCCATAGCTGGCATGTGCGGCATTCAGGCCGATTTTTTTGGCCATGGCCATATCTTTCATCAAATGATCACCCACGTATAAGACCTTATTTTCATTGATATTCAGGTCATGCAAGATGGCTTTGATAGATGCAGGATTCGGCTTTAGGATACCGCGCGGGGTAAAACGCATTTCGGTCTTTTCGAAACGATAGGCAGACGCGGGATACATGCGTACCACATCCATGTCTTTGTCTTCAGGGATTTCATGGTCAGGCATCGAATAAACAACATCCAAAACACCATCCAGTCCCAGTTTTTTCAAACGGGACATGGCGTGAAAGCCTGGGGATTCGGTATAGGCAATAATACGTGTGCCGGACTTTTTAATCTCTGTCAGTGTTTCAAGCACGCCATCATATAATTTCAGGTGCTTTTTGCGTTCAGAACGAAACGCATGAATGGCATCGTCATATATCTCTTTTATATTCTCGCCGGGGTGCAGGGCTTTTAATGACGGTAGTTCTTGAATGGCGAAGACATATTCTGATGTACCTTCGCGTTGGTGGATTGCACGAAATTCTTTGATAATCTGGTCTTTTTCGATCCCGCTTTTCTCTACGATACGGTCAATCATCGCCGTCATCGCGGGGTTATAGAAATCAGTGAAATCATAAAGTGTATTGTCTACATCAAAAATGACAGCGGATATTTTTTTCATTCTTTTATCTTTCTAGGCGACTACAGCCAGTTTGGGGCGCGTCTCTACCTGATCACCCGTTTCATTATTCGAAGACGAGATATTCAAGGCTGTGTGGACTGACTGGGCGATATATTCTGTTGAGCGGAATTCATTCCAGTCGATACGTATAACCGGGATGTTGAATTTTTTGGCGATTTCAGGCAGGTGCGTCTGATAGCAATTATGCAGATATTCTATATAAGACTGAGGGATGTCATTTTCGACATTGCGTCCACGGCTGCGAATCCGTTTCATGCAGGCGGCGGGTGTTGCCTCCAGATAAACGACGGCATCAAGCGGAAAATGCAAGCCGTATTCAATGCTTTCATAGATAAGGTTTAAATAGGTGCCACCGGGACGCTCGTGATTTAACAGATTGGCATAGGCAAAGACCAGATCACCGATAAAGGATCTTTCGGCCACATAATGTTTGGTTTTATCAAGGCTCAGAGTTTCGCGCAGGCGGTCTTTTATAATCCAGTGATGCAGATCAATACGCTTGTTGGCATCAAGATAGAATTCTTTCAACAGTCTTTGGAATTCCGGATGATTAATAGGCTCGGGCAGGGGAACCCATTCGCCGCCTTTAAGGTGTTTGGGAAGGCTATTCAACAAAGTCGACTTGCCAACGCCTATATTTCCTTCAAGTGCAATGCGCAGCGGCTTTGTCATGATACGGCATCCCCCAGATGTCAATAATTGTGAATATGTACAATATATATAAGTCAGGTGGAAAAATCAAAAAAAAATTAGTTTTCATAATTTTTTAGTTGACATTAACATAACGTTAATGATATACATAATGCAATAGCCAAAATGAGTTTGGAATCACATCTGCATACGGAGGTTGTTTTGCAGATATGACAAAGCAAATGACAATAAGAAGGAGTTTCAGTCATGGCAAGATTTGGTCGTAACAAAAACAAAGCGAAAACAGTACAGGTAATTGACGAAAAGAAGTATGACTACCGTCAGATTTGGTCAGACCTACATTCTATGGATGACAAAGCGGGTTGGAAACTTTCAGATATTCCAGCTGACTTCCAAGCAGATTACGAAAACGAAGACAAACCGGTCCTGATGTATTTCTATGACCTTGCTTTGGAAAAGCAAACACAAGAAATTGCAGGAAATGATGCCGAGGTTGAAAATATTCAAAACCTAATGAATGAGGTTGCTGAAAAAAGCCAGCTTACAAATCTGGAAGTTGAAGAGGCTGAATTCTATGTTCGCCGTGTATCATTGTATGACGCTATTAACAAAGAATTGATTGACCTGATCGTTGGTGTTGAAGCCGATCCGGAAGCAGGTATAGATGGTGTTAAAGGGCTTCTTGAAGGTGCGCATCGTGACGATGCCGGTCTGCCGATTGCGATCAATGATAAAATCAGCGAAGTTGGTAAGCAGATTTCTGTTGATACCAAAACTTTTAAAGAAGAATACAAGAACATTACAATTATCTTTGACCGTACAACAGGTGAAGTAAAAGAAACACGTGCCAAAACCGATCAGGCGTATAAAGAAGCGCAAAATGAAATCGGCATGATTTCAAAAATGATCGAGCAAGGCTCTGACCTTGCAGCTGGCCTTGCCGATGCAGCGAAGAAAGGTGGCGGATGGTTGTCCGGCAAGCTTTTCGGTCGTAAGAATGTATCATCCGAGCAAAGCCGCTTTGAAGCACACTTTAAAGAATTGGCTGCAAAAGGCCAGGTTCTGCGTCAATTGCAAAAGCGTTTCGGCGAGATGTCACATGAACTGACATACTTGTACGAGCAAGGTTACAAGCCGGTATTGGAAAACGCCTTTAAACTGGGACGTAAGTTTGATGAAAACATCCTGCGCTATGACCAGTATATTGGTGCACTAGAAGAGCTGGAGCGTCGCTTTGAAGATTCTGAAGAAGATGGCGGCTTCATCGCTGTTGCGCAAAAGAACAGTGAAAACGGTGATGTTTATAAGGCTGTTGTTACACATGTTATGTCTGCGCACGAACAAGTGAAAACACGTCTTGCTTGGCTAACAAAAATGAAAGCCGAGGCCGAGCTGAACATGAAAATTGCCAGTAACTATGTTGATGAAGTTGAGAAAGATATTCAGGAAACAAAATATCAGATCGAACAACTTCCAAGCATGGATCTGCGCCTTGATGGTATTATCATGCAGATGGACCAGATGAAGAACAAGAAAGTCCTGGCGGACAGCCTTGATTATGATGAAATTCTGGGTCAGTTAAGTGTTGATATTCTTGAGCTTGGTGAAAACGTGAACCAAGAAGTTGCGAATGCCAAGAAAGATCAGCACGAGCATGTCAGAAGACAACTGGAAAAAGCCGACGAGATCGCGGATCGTAAAGAGCAGCGCCGTCTGGAAGAAATCCAGAACAATGAAGAAGGCCGTAGAATGCTTGAAGAAGCGTCAGCCACATCCGCTGCCCGTGCAGAGGAGCGTGCCAAGAAACGTGCACTTGAGGGCGACAGCTATGTCAAAAAAGGTGGCTCTGCTTTGGATACATCCAAAAAAGGCGCCAAAAAGACACCTTCAAACGATGATGGTTCTCTGAACAGCAAGTTTGCTAAGTCAGCAAATGATGACAAGCCGGAAGCGAAAGAAGAGATTACGTCTGAGGATAAGGCACAGGAGCGCAAAGAAGCTCTGGAAAAGGCCCCTGAGTCAAAGTTTGCAGCCAAGAAACCAGCAAACAAGAAGCCAGGCAAATAAATTGAACAGAGCCGGTTCGGACATACCGGCCGGCTCTTTCAAATTTTACGGAGTTTACGGAGGGTAATATGGGATTTTTTTCAAAAGATAAAGAGCAAACACCAGAGGAAGAAAAGCAAGAAGCATATCAATCATATGTTGAAACTTTTAAACCTGCTTACAACCAGCCAGCAAAAACAAATTGGGCCCATATTGATGTAAAAGAAGGTTCGGACGAATTCACCTTTCGCAAATTGGAGCCTGCATCAGTTGCTGGAAAATGGCATGTCTATGAAATCAAAATCTATGACACCACTAAGGTTCTGAAAAAAGAATTTGAAACCTTTGCCGGTAAAGATACTAGCGACAAGATTAAGACTTCTGAAAAGAACATCGTTGTTCAGATCGGAACAATGTCTGTAAAACGCAATGGCGAAGATACGAACGAGCTGACATATCTGGAGGGCATGAATCTTCTGGCCGAGCTAGAGCGCCGTGCAGTCAGCGAGGCGGCCGGATATTCTTTGGCAGATCTGGAAACCATACAAAAGACATTAAACCTTGCTGATACGAAACTGGTAGAACAGGGCCTGCAAACAGACGAGCTTGATAACCTTGAGCATTTCTACGAGGTCTGTAAGCGTGAAGGAATCGGCTTTACAATCGAAAACGAAGCTTACCCAATCATGAAGTTGGGCGAAGGCGTAACATCCCTTAAGTATACAGGCCGTATTCTTTTGGATGAATTGGCCCGCGTCAAACAAGCATCAAAAGATGCCAAAAAAGGCCCACTGGAAGGGATTGACCCGAAACTGTCAGATGCTTTCTTTGCTGTACAGCCTAAAAACAAGATTGCCTGCCGTATGCTGGGACTGACAGCGATTGACGAGCGTGACAAGTTCATGAAGGCTAAGTGCGATGCGATTACGGCCTACAAGGCACTGTATGAGAAGCCTGCAAACTTTGACCTATATGACAGCTTGGACAACCTGATTTCAGAATGCGAATACATGTGTGACAATGCGCATAAACAAACACAAAGCTTTGTCGAAGATGACAAGCAGCTTTTGAACCGTATGCGTGTGTCAGCGATCCTGTTGCACTCTCGCGGTCTTGAAAATGAGATGGTTAAGGCAGTAAAAGAAGGTTCGGGGCGACTGTCTTACAATGAAGACCGTATTAATAGCCTGGAGCGTGCAAAAAACAATGTTCTGTACAAAATGGGCTACAACGAAAGCGATATTCAGCAGAATGGAATTAATATTCAGGATGTTACTATCAGCATCGAATATCTGGAAACCGATATCGAAAGCTATAACAAATTCAAAGAACGCGTATTGGACGCTTTGGATGAAAACCCGACACTGGTTGCTTCGCAATCAAAGGTCATGGGTAGCAAAGCGCTACAAAACAAAAGATAACCACATAGGTTAATGTTTTTAACCTCCGTAGTAGAAAAGCGGGCTTTTATCAAAAGATAAAGGCCCGTTTCTTTTTATTCGCCGTACGGGATCCAGATGTTTTTGACCTGCGTTGCGCGCAGCAGAAATTCTTCGCCCTCGGCGTACGGTTTTGTCCAGTCATAAGCCATGCCATAATTACACCAAGTCTGCTTCAGGTTGCTGATAGACATTTGCTCGACCTGTTTTGACATTTCGGCCTCGGGCGCAAAGCACCACAGGGCATCAATATCATTATGTTCTGCCAGAGTCTTGGCCAATTCGGCACGTTTACCTGTCACAATGTTGACAACACCGCCCGGCAGATCGGATGTATCAAAAACCTGATAAAGGTCTGTGACAGCCAGTGGCGCGGTATCTGATGGCAGGACAACGACGCGGTTTCCCATAGCAATTGCCGGGGCGACCAGGGAAACAAACCCGAGCAGCGGCGCATCATCAGGGCAAATGATACCAACGTTCCCAATCGCTTCTTTCATGGCAACAGCGACTGTACGTGATGGTGGTGTGTGCACCTGACCATCATATTTGTCGCACCATGCCCCGTACGTGAACAGGCGTGATAGGGCGGCTTCAACCTCTTTCATACTGACAGATTTACTGTCACCTGACATTTGCGACAGACGTTCGGCAAATTCATTTTTACGAACTTCCAGATTTTCAGCAATGTAATAGAGAATCTGCGCGCGCAGGTGATGAGCGGATGTGCTCCAGCCTTCGGCTTTGCGGGCGGCCTCGACAGCGTTTCTGATATCTTTGCGATTACCTTCACCGACCTGGCCGACAAACTCGCCTTTCGCGCTATGGATGTCGAGAGAATAATTTCCGTCAGGACGGGCCTGTTTTCCACCGATATAAAGTTTCGGCGTACGGTCAATAGCCTCTACGGTTCCGCCTGATTTCAGAGCCTCTTTTTTCTTTGGTTCTGAATGGGGTTTCAGGGTTTTTTGATATTTTGGCTTAAGATAGGCGTACATGCCTTCCTTGCCACCTTCGCGACCGTAACCGGACTCACGATAGCCACCAAAACCGACAGCGGCATCAAACATATTTGTGCCGTTAATCCAGACAACGCCTGATTTAACGCGCGGTGCCATTTCAAGGGCCATGTTGATATTATCGCTCCATATACTGGCAGAAAGGCCGTATCGTGTGTTATTGGCGATTTCAATCGCTTCATCCTGTGTGCGAAATGTCATGACGGACAATACAGGACCAAAGATTTCCTGCTCGGCCACAGTTGAAGAGGGTTGAACGTTTAACAGCATCGTCGGCGGGTAAAAACAGCCACCTGATGCCGGCATATTTTTCGCAAAATCTGGCTGGACCAATTCGGCGCCTTCATCGACGCCGATTTTGACCATGCGCGAAATATTCTGAATCTGTGATTTATCAACAATCGCCCCGATATCAATGGTTTTATCCATCGGATTTCCGATCCGCAGTTTATTCATGCGGGCTTTCAGTTTCGTGATCATCCGATCGGCAACGCCTTCCTGAATCAACAGGCGGGATGCCGCACAGCAGACTTCGCCCTGATTTAGCCAGATTCCATCGACAACGCCTTCAACAGCGCTGTCCAGATCAGCATCTTCGAAAACGATGCTGGGTGATTTACCGCCCAGCTCTAATGTCAGGCTTTTGCCTGATCCGGCTGTCGCTTTGCGGATAATCCGGCCAACTTCGGTTGATCCTGTAAAGGCAACCTTTGAAATGTCTTTATGTTCGACTAGGGCGGCGCCTGTTGACCCATCGCCATGGATGATGTTCACAACGCCTTTCGGCAGGCCGGCTTTATCGCACAATTCCGCAAACAAAGTCGCGGTCAGCGGTGTGAATTCAGCAGGTTTCAAAACGACTGTATTCCCGGCGGCAAGGGCAGGGGCAATTTTCCATGCCAGCATCAACAGTGGGAAATTCCACGGGATTACCTGACCGACAACGCCGCAAGGCTCGTGGTTCGGGAATTCGGCATCGCGCAGTTTTGCCCATCCGGCATGATGATAGAAATGACGCGCAGCCAGCGGCACATCAATATCGCGGCTTTCGCGGATTGGCTTGCCGTTATCCAATGTTTCCAATACAGCCAAAAGACGGCCGTTTTTCTGGATCAAGCGTGCAAGCGCATATAGATATTTTGAGCGTTCATAACAGGACAGTTTTTGCCACGGGCCCAGTGCTTTTTTGGCAGCTGCAACAGCTTTGTCAACGTCAGCTGATGTTCCAAGCGGCGCTTTTGCCAGAAATTCACCATTCGCGGGATTGTTGCTGTCAAATGTCTTGGTACCCTTAACAAATTTACCGTCAATATAATGTTCGACCGTTTCCTTGCGGGATTTCAGCCATTCGCGGGCGGCGCTATCGCTTTCAAGGGCCGGGCCGTATTCCATGGTTTCATAAATATCTTTTACGCTTGCTTGTGTCATGTGATTGTCCCCTTATGCAATCGGATGTCTGTTATAGGCTGAATACTGGCCTGTAATGTAATGTTCTAGCTGACGTTCGATGTCAGCCAAAAGGCTGGATGCGCCAAAGCGGAACAGGTGCGGCTGTAGCCATTCGTTGCCCAGTTCTTCTTTTATCAAAACTTGATAGGCCATCGCATCTTTGGCAGTCGAGATGCCACCGGCAGGCTTGTAGCCGACCTTATAGCCTGTGAAATCCTGATATTCGCGGATCATGCGGATCATCACCAATGTGAAATCCAATGTCGCATTGACCTTTTCCTTGCCTGTTGATGTTTTGATGAAATCAGCGCCTGCCATCATGGAAACCATCGAGGCTTTTGCGACATTACGAAGGGTTGCCAGCTCACCTGTTGCCAAGATGGCCTTCAGATGTACATCTTGGCCACAGGCATCTTTAAAGGCGCGGACTTCGTCATATAATGCCTGCCAGTTCTGGCGTAATACATGATGGCGTGTAATAACGATATCGATTTCTTTCGCGCCGGCTTTGACCGATTGTTTGATTTCCTCAACGCGCTGTTTAAACGGTGACAGACCAGCAGGAAAACCAGTTGATACGGCGGCGACCGGAATATTTGTGCCTTTCAGGGCTTCGACCGCAGTCGGGACCATTTCATGATAAACGCAGACAGCGCCTGTTGTCAGGTGCAGGTCTTGAATACCAAGTGCCTCGACGATATCATGACGTAATGGGTTGCGCGCCTTGGCGCACAGGCGTTTGACCCGGCCCGGTGTATCGTCACCGGACAGGGTGGTCAAGTCCATACATGCGATCGCTTTTAAAAGCCATGCAGCCTGCCATTGTTTTTTGACGGTGCGGCGTCCCCCCAATGTTGCGGTGCGGCGTCCGACAGCGCTCATGTTAACGCGGATATTGTCCAAAGCCTCGGGATGAAATTCGATGCCCGGGTTTAATTCGTGCTGGGTTTGTAGTGATGTTCCAGCCTTTTCAACAGGCGTCAGCGCATGCAGGTTTGATTTTTCTGCGGTTTCATGTGGTGAAGACATATATAAACTCCCTTGGATATCGCATAAAATAAGGGCACATATATTTGAGCGGTCAAATATTAACGCTTGACAATATTTTATGTTTATTTAATGGTTAACATTATTCCGAAACCCGCTAAAAATCAAGGAGATTGTATGGGGTTTGATAATTTGGGTCTCAGCGAGAAAACCCTGAAAGCAATTGAAGATCTTGGCTTTAAGGAGCCGACACCGATTCAGGCAGCCGCGATACCTGTTGCGCTGATGACTCGTGATGTTTTGGGGCTTGCGCAGACCGGAACGGGAAAAACCGCATCATTTACCCTGCCGATGATTGAAATGCTGGTCGGCGGACGTGCCAAAGCCCGCATGCCGAGATCATTGATTTTAACGCCGACACGTGAATTGGCGGCGCAAGTTGCTGAAAACTTTGACCAGTTCGGCAAGTATCATAAATTAACGAAAACGCTGCTGACGGGCGGAACATCTATGCATGAACAAATCCGCCAGCTTGAGCAGGGAGTCGATGTTTTGATTGCGACGCCGGGGCGCCTGCTGGACCTGTTTGGCCGCGGTAATATTATTCTGGCAGACATCAAAATTCTGGTAATTGACGAAGCGGACCGCATGCTCGACATGGGTTTTATTCCTGATCTTGAAAAAATTGTCTCGTTGCTTCCACCATTGCGCCAAACGCTTTTCTTTTCTGCCACGATGCCGGGGCCGATTAAAAAGCTTGCTGATGACTATTTGAGCAATCCGAAAATGATTAAGGTCGCGGCAACGTCAAAGCCGGCTGAAAACGTTGACCAATTCGTCGTCAAAACGACAGCGCGCGATAAGAAAAAGACTTTGAATGATTTGATTCAGCATGAAAAGGTCGAAAACGCTTTCATCTTTTGTAACCGCAAGCGCGACATCGATGGTGTCGAGCAGTCTTTGAAAAAACTTGGATACAACGTCGGATCAATACACGGAGATATTGATCAGAAATATCGCACCAAAACTCTTGATGCTTTCAAAAAGGATGAAATATCCTTGCTGGTCTGCAGTGATGTTGTGGCACGCGGTATTGATGTTTCGGGTGTGTCGCATGTATTTAATTTTGATGTGCCGATGAACGCCGAAGATTACGTTCACCGTATTGGACGTACCGGTCGTGCTGGTCACAAGGGGCGTGCGATAACATTGGTTGCGCCAAGTGATAAGAAGTTTTTGGATAATGTTGAAAAACTTATCAAAAAGACGATTGAAGAAATGCAATTAAAGCCGGAAAAATCCGCGCCTAAGACTAAGACAGAAAAGTCTTCTTCAAAGTCTGAAAAGCCCCAAAAAGACACCAAGAAAACACCAAAGCCCAAAAGCGGTAAAAAACAATCAGCGAGTAATGATGTGACCGGTTTTGGCGAGGATGTTCCCGCTTTCTTCAAGGCTTAATTCTTGACATTCAACTGATTTTTCAAGACAATTTATACTGGGTCTAAACGTATCGTCACGGCAAAATTTCAATGCATTCAAAATGGTTTAAATTTACAGTCTATTTGATTGCTTTTATTGTCTTTTTTTTATCCGTCAGCTATGCGAGTGCTTCCGAAGTCCCAGTTCATTTCACAGCAGACCGCCTTGATCATAGTGATGTTGAGCAGATTGTCACAGCCTATGGCGATGTCGAACTGATACAGGGAAAAGAAATCCTGCATGCTGATCAGATGAGTTATGATCTGGAGCAAGATATCGTAACAGCCATCGGCAATGTCAGCCTGCTGGATGAAAATGGGCAAGTCCATTTCGCAGAATACTTGCAGCTTAGTAATCAGATGAAAGATGGCTTTGTGAATGCGCTGACATCTTTTTTGGTAGATGGATCGCGTTTCCAAGCTGCAGAGGCCCAACGCATAGATGAAAATTTGATGATCATGAAGCAGGCAAGCTATACGCCTTGTAAAATCTGTGAAAGCGGTAAAAAAGAACCGACATGGCAGATTAAAGCTGACGAGGTCATCTATGATAAAAACAAAGGTAGCGTAAAATACGATAATGCACATCTTGAGGTTCTGGGCGTGCCGTTAGCCTACACGCCGTTCTTCAGTCACCCGGACCCGACACTGGACCAAAAAAGCGGCTTCTTGCGGCCGTCTGCAGGCTGGAACAGCGAACTTGGCATATATGCCAGCGGCACCTATTACTGGGGTCTGGATAATACAAAAGACGTTTCGCTGAAGGTTCAGCCTTCAGGCAAACAAGGCGTATTCAATCAGGTTGAATATCGTCAGCGCTTTGCGAATGGCTTTGTAAACCTTAGCCCCTCGGTCGCTTTTTGGTCAGACCGGACGGAGGAAGAGGATAACAGAATAGAAGAAAATTTGACGCGTGGCCACATAGAAGGCAAAGGGCGTTTTGACCTGAATGATAAATGGCGTGCAGGCTTTGATGTTATGCGGTCTTCCGATAAAGAATATTTGCGCCTTTATGATGTCAGTAACGAGAACGTTCTTGAGAATATCGCCTATGCCGAACGTTTCGATAATCGGGATTATACCAATATCAATGCGCAGCAATATCAGGACGTCCGATTAGGGCTGCGCCCCGAACAGCCGGATGTTTTGCCATCGATTTACCATTCAATGTTAGGCGCCCCTGAATCGTTGCTGGGTGGCAGATTGTCATTTGAAACCGGATTACTAGGCTTAAAACGTAGTGGTGAAAGCCAGGATGTGAACCGTGCATCCGCTGAATTGGGCTGGCAAAACGATTTTATCACGAATTATGGTCTGTCAGTTGTGACAAACCTGTCGAGCCGTGTTGATTATTATAATGCCAAAGATCTGGATGCAGCGCTTTTGGATCCAACACAACCCGAGGAACTGGATGAATTCCGCTTTTTTCCGCAGGTCCACAGTGTTGCCAGCTACCCGATGGTTAAAAATGCGTCTGACCGTCAATATATTATCGAGCCACGTGTTGCCTTTACAGCGGGCAGTCATGCCAACGAAGCTGATATTCCGAACGAGGACAGCCGCGATATTCAGCTAGATGCGCTGAATTTGTACGAGGCAAACAGATTCCCCGGTGAAGATGTGCAGGATACGGGCACACGCGTTACATATGGCCTTGGCGGCGGGATATATAAAAATAACGGTGCTGAAATCAAAGCCTTCGTGGGGCAAAGCTATCGATTTAATGATGATAACATTTTTCCCGAGGGCTCGGGCCTTACAGAAAACCGCTCGGATTATGTCGGCAGTTTTCATGTGAACCTTTTCGATCCCGATATTTTTATGGATTACCGTTTCCAGTTGGACGAACACAATCTTTCGCCGCAACGTCATGAACTGCAGGCAGATGCCATATTCGGACCGTTTAATACGAATGCACGCTATACTTTCTCAAGGGGGGTGCAGGGTACGGGGTTCACCCAGTCACGCGAACAGCTTTCATATGGTGCAGGTTATCAATTGAATGATAACTGGAAGCTTTCCGGTGGCGTGCTATATGACCTGAGTGATCAATCATCCGGTTTGCGATCTGCTCGTGCAGGATTACTATATAGTGATGATTGTTTTAACTTTAATCTGCTGGGAACGCGCCGTATTACCAATCGCGCGACAGGGGAAAGTGAAACCAGTCTGGTTATGCGTGTCGGTTTCAAATATCTGGGTGAAGTGTCTTCGCCGGAAATTCTGCTACAGGGCAGTGAAGGGGAATAAAGGTAAAATAGTATGAGCTTTGCGATTGATCCAATATTCCACATGTGGTTCGGCATTATCATGACCGTCATGGCCTTTATCATGTTCTCTAGCGATAAATGGCCATTAGAAGTCAGCTCTGTCGTTTTGTTATCTGTATTAATGCTATTTGGTCAAATATTTCCACTGCCAAATGACAGCGGCAGTAATTTGATTTCGGCAACCAGCCTGTTGGTCGGTTTTTCTAACCCGTCGCTGATCGCGGTTCTGGCGCTTCTGGTTTTGGGGCAGGCCTTGATACAAACCGCAGCCCTGACGCCTGTAACAAGGATATTACTATTGATGCGGTCAAGCCTTGCTATATTCGGTTTGGTTGCGATCTTCCTGTTTGTTCTGGTCGTTAGTGCCTTTATCAATAACACGCCGCTTGTTATTATTGCCATTCCGGTCTTGCAGGCCCTGGCAGCGCGCCTTCATATAAACCAGTCGCGAATCATGATCCCACTCAGTTTTATTGCCATTTTGGGCGGTATGACAACCTTGGTCGGATCATCTACAAACCTTTTGGTTTCAACAGCGCTTGTTGATCTGGGATATCCTGAATTCAGCTTTTTTCAATTTACAATTCCAGGCATGATGCTGGCGGCCGTTGGCTTGGTTTATGTATCGATCGTATTGCCTTTTATTTTGCCAAAACGCGCCAGCCTTTCTGAAGGTCTGCAAAACAACGAAGAAACCTTTGTTGCTGAACTTGACATTACATCAGATAGCTCTTTGATCGGCGAAACGGTAGACGAAGAAGGGCATGTCGCAAAGCTGATCGGTGTAACCGTGCGAATGGTTCAGCGTGGTGGTGGATTGATCCTGCCGCCTTTTGATGACTACACTATTCAATCATCAGATGTCATGATTGTGGCCACAACCCGCAAGGGACTGATGGATGTTTTATCGACCCACCCGGGGTTTTTATTATCGCACGATGATCAAACCCCTGATGACAAAACCCATTATGAGGAAGAATTACAGGAAAGCCTGAAAGAAACCGCTGCTGCCGGTGACGACATGAATGACGTCCGTGTCTTGTGTGAAGTCATGATCCCACCGGGCTCCGAATTTATCGATCAATCTGTAGGGCAGGTTGATTTTCAAAAGAAAATGAATTGCATCGTACTGGGTATCCAAAGGCGTGCCAGTGTTGTGCGCAGAAGGCTGCATCAAATGCGCCTTGAGGCTGGCGACGTTTTGTTGGTCGCTGGACTGCAAAAAAATATATATGCCCTTCGTGATAACCCTGAAATGATTGTTCTGGCGGGATCGCGCCGTGATATTCCTGTTAAGGAGAAATCCCGCGCGGCTTTGGGGATATTTATGGGGACGATTATTGCGGCTGCCACCGGTATAATGCCTATTACTGTTGCTGCTGTAACAGGTGCCGTCGGAATGGTGCTGGCGCGTTGTTTGACGATCCCGCAGGTTATGCGGGCTTTTGATCAAAAGATTTTCTTTCTTGTGGGCTCGGCCCTTGCGCTGGGTGCTTTTTTACAGGTTTCGGGCGGCGCGATGTTTATCGCTGAAAGCCTGTTATCATTGCCTGTTATGTCTGAACCGCTGATTGCGGCGTCAACGCTATTTATCATTATTGCGATTGCAACCAATTTACTTACTAACAATGCCTGTGCTATACTATTTACACCTATTGCGATCAGCCTCGCGTCAGAGGTTGGCGTTGATCCCATGATTTTTGCAATGACAGTCGTATTTGGAGCAAACTGTTCATTCGCCTCACCGATTGGCTACCAGACGAACCTGCTGGTTATGGGGCCGGGTCACTATAAATTCAAAGATTTTATGGTCGCCGGTATCCCGCTTGTAATTATTATGTGGATCGCCTATACCGCATTGGCCAAATTCTATTTCGGCCTTTAAGAACCGGAGGATAAGACATGTACGACCCATCAAGCCGTTATCGCCGCAGAGCAAACGAACGCAAACGAAAGACGATGACATTGATCGTTTTTCTTATTATTTTTGCAGCCTTCTTTTATTGGTTGGGCGGGCAGGTTGTACGCAGTAGCGAGGCAGCATATAAACAGCAAGCTATGAAGTTAAAGGATGAAAAAAAATCTCTGGAAGATAATCTGACGGAGCTGGATGGCAATCTACAGACATTAAAAATGGAATACGAAAAGCTGGAAAATCAATATCAAGCCGAGGTTCCGACGGGAGACTTAAAAGAACTGGCGGATTTAGCCCGTAAACAATTGGATGATGGTATTGCAAAAGACCGTCTGGAATTTGTAATCCGCAGTGCCAGACCGCCTAGAAATTGCTCTAGCCCTGAAACAAAACGTTTTGTTGCCAGAACACCGTATTATAATGGGCCGGACAGTTTTGTGCTGTTCGTAAACAAAAGTCTGACGATTACCGCGATGGGCGAGGCCGCGATGACAAATGGTCAGCATGAAGCATGGTATGATCCGGGCAAACCTGTGAAAGTCAAATTTACACGCTTGGGCGGTAAAGACGTTGAAAAAGAAGGTTTGCTTCCGATGCATTATTCGATGGTTGTGGGGGATAAGGAACACCGCTTCACAATCGCCAAGGGTAACAGATCATTTATCGAGGTAACCTCAGATTCTTGCGATTACCCGTAGGCCTAATAAGATAATAAAAAAACCCGGCCAAGGCCGGGTTTTTTGTTGATATCAATTCGTCTATTTTTTCACCCATGTCCCACTGGCCGACTGGTAATATTGTCCGCCCGGGGTTTGGTTTATTAATTTCTCACCGGCAAGGGCCTGAACTTTAGACAAAGACAATCCGTTTTTGGCGGCGATATCTTCATATTTTCGCAGGCGCTCTTCGTTGATTTCGTCCACAACGCGATCAACATCTGTCGAAACCGATGTCATGACCTTGCCAACCAGCCCATTCGGCATTTCACCGATCGCGCCTGACGCTTTATATTCAACCAGTCCACCTGCAATTGCTTGTGCCATAATACCGACAGTTAAAACGGCAATCATGGCAAAAGTTTTCAAAAGTTTCCTCATCTCTGTAACTCCTGTCTGTGATTATTGTCCAACGCCGAATAATTCGGGGTCTTCTTCGAACAGATTTTCAAGATCGCGGTCAACTTTGACACGGACTTCCTGATCGATTTTGACATTCAGATTAATTTCAATCGGCTTATCAGGCGGCGCCAGTTTTACAGTCGGCGTACAAGCCACTGTAAAAAACGCCAGTGATAATATGGCTAGATATGGTGTTTTCATTCACGATACTCCTCACGCTTTATTCTTCAAAAGCCATCATCTTTTTCTTTATACGTTCGGGCAGACTAAAAGCACCCACATTAAATTTCAAAAGATCTTCAAGCTCCCCTTCAATATTCAAATTCAGATTAACGGGACGCCCGTCAAAGAAATCAGGATTACTGCCGGAGGCCTTTAAAACCACTTTCTGATTCTCGCCCGAGCTGCCGTCAACTGTCAATGAAAGAATATTGTAATTATAGTCTTTCAACGCGTCCCTTACCATATTGATATAGGCGTTATCCTGCTGAAGGAAAGCGGGCGGGTCAGCCGGATCATATCTGAGGTCTCCGGTATCAACAGATTCAAGATGTCCCTGCTTTACGGATATCTTACCGTTGTTGATGGATACAGGGATTTCACCACTGACATGGCCGCTTGCGGTCAAACCCTCCATTGGCATATAGGAAAACAGCGGCCCTAAATCAATCGCTTTGGCCTGCAGCAGCAGGTCGGCATTGCGCGTTTTTGTATTGAATGTAAAAGGTTGTGTCGTCAGCTGGCCGTCTGCTAAAGTCCACTTCATATCGTGGACGCTCAAAAGATCCTTGGCGCTATGAAAGCTGAATATGATTTCGCCTGCTTTCAGGGGGAGGCCGCCGACATCAAGACCGCCAATAAAAATTTCTTCTTTATCAATTACGATGGCTGGGGTTGTCGATACTTCAATAACGCCTGCGATGCCGATCGCTTCTACACTGTTAATAATGGCGCTGTCGGCTTCAATTTTAACCTTTTGATTTGATGTGAAGCTATTGTTCCTGAGTTTGCCGGCGCCGCTAACTGAAATTTTCCCTGAAAACTCGTTCAGGCTCTGTTTTAAATCAGGAAAAATTTTTGTGATGTCAGCTGCGCTCAGGGTGCGCTCTGGTAAAAGGGTATAGGTCAGATCAAGGTTTTTGTTTGTGGTGTCATATTGCCCATTGGTTTGAATATTAAGGCGGCCACCGCTTTCAACGCCTGAAAAATTAAATCCCAGTTTCGGGTTCTCGAATGTGCCGCGCAACCGTCCTGATATAGACGGATATTTTGAAAAGGCTCCTGTCGGGGTTATTGTGCTTTCCCTTAAATCGAATGCGAGCTTTTGATCATTGCGGTCATAGGTTGCATAGGCGTTGTTGCTGCGCGCGCTGAAATCATCAACGGCGACCTTATCGATTTGGCCTGTAATAGCCGTTGTCCGGCTGTCCGAGTCGTTTTCAAATGAGAGATCGCCAGCGACATCAAGTGAAGGTATTACGCTTTTAAAGTTAAAATTTGTTTTAAGTTTTTGTTCTTGTAGATTGTATTGAAGGTTAATGTTGCTATCAATGTTCTTGATTTCATTGTAGTTTACGCGATCAAGGGATGTGTCCCCATCAATTCTGCCGGTCCATTTTTCGGCATCAGTAATGTTTTCGATTTCGGGCGCTGTAATATCAAAGTCGAAACGACTGACGAATTCACCGGATAATTCTGGATTTGCCAATTGCGGATAGTCCTGCGGTGCGCTTGATAAATCTGTGCTTATGATGTCAAACTCTCCCTGAAGCGTTCGTTCTTGCGTGTTGACGATGGCAGAAAGATTAAACTTGGTGGGGGCCTCCTGGTCTGTTTGTGTCAAAATATGATATGTCGTTTCGGATAGTTTCTCTGCATCTATCTGTATCAGCCTGAAAACGGCGCCATCAATAATGGCACTTCCAATATCAATTTTGACTGACAACAACGGGTGGGGCAGTTCGGGTTCGGTCAAATAACGTATATCCCCTGTCATCGCATTGATTTCCACAGGTGTCTCGCCGGCCAGCTCGAAATTCACATCCTCGAAATTCAAAGCAGCCTCAAAATGTTGAGCGTTTTTGTAAAAAGCGGAGAGCTGAATATTGCCATTTGCATTGCTGATCTGTTCAGTCTTATTCTTGTCGAGTGGCAGGTTTGAGTATATCTGATAGCCATCGTCCTGTTTGAAAATACGCGTATTTTCAGCATGTAGCTTATAAGTCTTCTCGCTTATTTCCATGGGCATGTAAAGGTTTTTGATCGTTATCTCTGGAAATGTGAAGGACGTTTGTCTGTCTGTATTACCGCTTAGGTTTAAGTTGAAATCAATCGCAGGAGTTTCCCCTGTTTTGATGGGAGGCAGTGTAAGGCTGTCGATACGCAGTTTATTCAGGTTTCTAGGGTCAAGGCCGTCCCACTGTAGGGCCATCTCTTTAATTAAAATTGCCTGTTCATTATCTTTAAGGCTGGCTGTTCCGATTGTAAGGCCGTGCAGTGAAAGTCCCAGATCGCTGAGGGTGACGGAGTCAAACCCTAAAGCCTCAAGACGTTTTTCGGCCTCTGGCAATATTATGCGCGGCAAAGCAATCCATATGGCAACCAGTGCTATGGCTAAAAAAAGAATAAAGCCGATCAGTAGCTTTTTAAACATTTAAACCTTGCCTTAAAAATATGTTGAGCTTAAGAAGCTCTCACGTTAATGTGGCACATCATAACAACGAATGGGAGTACTAAATGTTCATTTCTCCAGCTTTTGCCGCGGATGTACCAGCGGATGTTACGGAACCCGGACTGATTGCATCAATCGCACCTTTGCTATTGGTTTTCGCAATTTTCTATTTTCTGATCATCAGACCGCAGAACAAACGTATGGCAGAACACCGTAAAATGGTTGATAACCTGAAACGCGGTGACAAGGTTGTCACAGCGGGCGGGCTTGTTGCGACAGTTAAAAAACTGACCAACGACGACGAAGTGCAACTGGATCTGGGTAACGATATGGTTGTAACCGCTGTGCGCTCTACTCTGATGACCATTCGTCAGCCGATCGCTGCGAATGATAAAAAATAACTTCTAAACGTGTAAACTAAGGGTCCTTTGATGCACTTTTCGACAACTAAAAAATTTATTGTGGCGATAGTCTGTTTATGGGGGTTCCTGTATGCAATGCCGAATTTGGTGCCGCAGTCTGTTCAGGAAACTTTGGCCAAGGGGCCATCATGGCTGCCGAATAAAACGGTCAGTTTGGGGCTGGATCTGCAAGGCGGATCGCATATCCTTATGGAAGTAGATATGGAGCCGCTGATCGAAGAGCGTGTTGATGCGTTGATTGACGGGGCCAAGGCCGAATTGCGCGAACGCCAGATACGGTTTAATGCGCCACGTAAGCAAGAAAACGGTTTTATCGTAGAACTGCAGGATGCCGCGAATAACGGCGAAGCCTACAATGTGCTAAGGAACCTTGAAGAGGGGCTTGAAGTTGAAAGTCTGAATGACATGGAGATCAGTGTCAGATACGGCCTGCAGGGCATGACAACCATTCAGGACCAAACCATTGCACAGTCAATCGAAATTATTCGCCGACGCGTCGATGAAACTGGAACAAAAGAGCCGATTATTCAACGCCAAGGCACAAGCCGTATTCTGGTACAATTGCCCGGTGTTGATAACCCCGAAGAGATTAAAAAGCTGATTGGTAAGACGGCGAAACTGTCCTTTCATCTTGTAGACCTGAGTGCAACGGGCCGTGCGCGTGGCACGATGCGTCTGCCAATGCAGGAGGATCCGAACCAGACGATGTCTATTCAACGTCGTTCAATGGTAACAGGTGAAATGCTGACAAATGCGCAGCCTGCATTTGATCAAAATGGCAGCCCAGTTGTGTCATTTGCCTTGAATGCCATTGGTGCAAAACGTTTCTGCGATGTTACGACTGAAAACGTCGACAAGCCCTTTGCGATTGTTTTGGATAAAGAAGTCATCAGCGCGCCACGTATTATAACGCGTATTTGCGGTGGACGCGGACAGATCAGCGGTGGTTTCTCGGTCGAGGAGGCAAATAATCTTGCTATTCTGCTGCGTGCGGGTGCATTGCCTGCGCCGCTGAAAGTGATTGAAGAGCGCAGCGTCGGACCATCTTTGGGCGCAGATTCGGTTGCCGCCGGTAAAATGGCCAGCCTTGTCGGTATTGCCTTGGTTCTGCTTTACATGCTCTCGAGCTATGGGCTGTTCGGTGTATTTGCAAATGTTGCGCTGATCGTGAATATGGCGCTTATCTTTGCTGTTCTTTCGGTCTTGCAAGCGACACTTACGCTGCCGGGTATTGCGGGAATCGTCCTGACAATCGGTATGGCGGTTGATGCGAACGTTCTGATCTTCGAACGTATCCGCGAGGAGTATCGTCTGGGACGATCAGTTATTGCTTCGGTAGATTCGGGTTACAAGCAGGCCTTTTCAACAATTGTGGATGCGAATATTACGACCCTGATTGCTGCCTTATTGCTGTTCTCGTTCGGGTCCGGTCCCATTAAAGGATTTGCCGTGACGCTTGGTATCGGTATTTTGACCTCGATGTTCTCGGCGATTATGCTGACACGTCTGGAAACAATAATGTGGCTGAACAAGAAAAAGCCAAAAACACTGCCAATTTAAGGAGTTGAAAGATGCCTTTAATCCACCTTATTAAGGATGATACACATATTGATTTCATGGGGGCACGCTTCATTGCTTTCGCGATATCGGCTTTTCTCATTCTGGCAGCGTTCTTTGCGCTTGGAACACGCGGATTAAATTTCGGTATTGATTTCACGGGCGGGACATTGGTCGAGGTTCAAACGGATGGCCCGGCTGATATTGCCGATTTGCGCTCAAGATTCTCAAACCTAGATCTTGGTAGTGTGTCTATTCAGGAATTTGGGGCGGAAGATGAAGTTTTAATTCGCATCCCGGAACAGAAAAACGCGGAAGAGGAGGGGCAAGCTGCCCTGATGGATACTGTCCGCGGCGCGATCGATGATGTGGTTGTCGACTACAGGCGCGTTGAGTATGTGGGACCGCAAGTGGGAAGCGAGTTGATCAGAACGGGGCTTCAAGCTGTGATATTCTCGCTGCTGGGTATTATGCTTTATATCTGGGTGCGCTTTGAATGGCCATTTGGCGTGGCCGCTGTCGGCGCGCTTATCCATGATACGATTCTCACGATGGGCTTTTTTGCGGTCACGCAGATCGAATTCGGCCTGTCTACAGTTGCTGCCGTATTAATGATTGCGGGTTATTCGATTAACGATACCGTGGTTGTCTTTGACCGTGTACGTGAAAACTTGCGTAAATATAAGCGCCAACCCCTTATCGAATTATTTAACAATTCGATTAACCAGATGCTGAGCCGCAGTATCATGACTAGTTTAACCACATTGCTGGCCTTGTTTGCGCTGTGGTTCTTTGGTGGAGAGGTTATTCGCAGTTTTGTGATTACGCTGATTTTCGGTATCGTGATCGGTACATATTCTTCGGTTTATATTGCGACACCGCTGTTGAAATATATTCGCCCCGATATTCTGCGCCCTGATATGGACAAGGTTGAGGCAGCGGCCTAAAACATGGATGTTACGCCGCTGATAAAATCAGGTCATCTTGTTATCGAATCCTATTCAGATGACGGGATTGTTATAAACGGCGAGACATATACGCAAAGCTTCTGTTTGTATCCGGATAAATTACAAAGGCTAGATGTTGGAAGCCTGCAAGATCTAGAAGCAGATATTTTGCCGAAAATAGAGGCCGATGTCATATTATTTGCTGTGACTGATAATCTATCGTCTGATGATGTGATGCGTTTGAAAATGTCCGATTATAACATTGACGTCATGGATATTGGCAGCGCATGCAGAACCTATAATGTCTTGCTGGCCGAAGGGCGGCGCGTTGTTCTTGTGAAAATCTAAAAGAAACTCTTTGATGGGATATCGTAAAGCCATACTAGAAGAAATCAAGAGTATACAAGCCCTTGATAGCTTGGAGTCAGATCATATAAAAGATGCTCAGCTTTGGGTGAATTCTGGTGCTGAATTATGCCGCATAAAAAAGCCAGCAATCCCCAATAAGCATCTTGTCTCTTATTTCGTTGTTGCAGACGGTGAATATATTCTTTTGGTCGATCACAAAAAGGCCGAACTTTGGCTTCCAAGTGGTGGGCACGTTGCCCCCAATGAGAGCCCTAGAAAAACGGTTGTTCGTGAAGCTTATGAAGAACTAAAAATTGAAGCGGATTTTATACTGGAACATCCTCTGTTTTTAACGGTTACGGAGACTGTAGGTAATGTGGAAAAACATACAGATGTTTCCTTGTGGTATGTATTATCCTTAGGTAGAAATACAAAAATTGATTTTGATAAAGATGAGTTTCATTCTATCCGCTGGTTTAACATCAATGACCTCCCTTATGAAAGAAGCGATCCTCATTTAAAGAGGTTTATCGAGAAATATTCGAGATTGATTTAAAATATAAAAAAGCCCCGCTAAAAAACGGGGCTTAAATTTTATAAACTTGCTATTATGCAGCGTTTTTAAGGCCATCTTTGGCTTTGTCAAAACACTCAGCAGCAAATTCCCAATTCACTAGGCTATCAAGAAATGTTGATAGGAAATCAGGGCGACGATTCTGGTAATCCAGGTAATATGCGTGTTCCCAAACATCGCATGTCAGAATAGGCGTGCGACCTTCTGTCAGTGGAGTTTCAGCATTTGCTGTGTTACATACGCACAATTTGCCATCATCACCCCAGCAAAGCCAAGCCCAGCCGCTGCCGAACTGGCCGGCGCCCGCGTCTTTAAACTTTGTTTTAAATTCATCCAGGCTGCCAAAGTCTTTTTTGATTTGTTCGGCCAGTGCACCTGTAGGTTCGCCGCCACCGTTCGGTGTCATGCATTTCCAGAAAAAGCTGTGGTTATAATGCTGGGCAACATTGTTAAATGTGCCTTGGTCTTTTTTCTTGGCAGCAACGACGGCATCAGCAAGATCCATATTCTGGATATCGGTGCCTTCGGTCAGTTTGTTGGCCTTTTCAACATAGGCTTTATGGTGTTTACCATAGTGATAATCAAATGTTTCTGCTGACATATGTGGTTCCAAAGCATCTTTTGCGTATGGAAGGTCTGGTAGCGTAAAGCTCATGATATTTATCCTTTCTTGGGTTGTATAATAATTACATACCAAGGATAAGAGAGTTCCATGTGATTACAAGACTATTCCGCAAAAAAATCGGCTTCGGCAGAGATTTCAGGCTCTGTAATGTTAAAAAGAAGCCCATACCACCTTGAGCGTGTCTTTTCACCGGGTACCGGCCTATCATAGCTTTGCGTGCAGTTGATCCGCAAGCGGTCCGTATTGATGGGCGTGGGCAGTCGGATTTCAAAACGGCTGTCACTGATGCGATGCAAATCCAGTTTACCGATACCTGACCCAAAGCATGCAATTGCTTCGTCAGCTTTGTGATATTTACTATCACGGGTAAAGCCGATTGTCAGGTTTGCGTCATCCGCACTCATGTGGATATGGCGGTCCGCAGGGGTTACATCTGTAATATATAAAGGTTTGCTGTGTGCAATGACTTCTATGCGGTCTGGATCGCCATAACCCTCTGTCAGGGAAAATCGCGGAATAACATCACGCGCATTGGCTTTGTGTAGGACGCCACTTTGCTGGCCGAATATCCCGGTAAAACCATATTGCTGTAAAATTTCCAGATGCTCATGATTATATATTCCGTAGGGAACGGCGAAAAATCGTGGGCGAATGCCAAGTTCACTTTCTGTGCGAGACAATGCCGTATTGATGGTTTGCTTAAGCCTCTTATCTGTGATTGATGTCATATATTGATAGTCTGACGGCAGAAGTCCAAAACTTATAAAAGGATATGCTTGCAGACTGCGCAGTTCATCCCATGTCATGTATTGGGATGCGTTACGGTCTATACGTTCCGAAGCAAAGAAAAGGGTGAATGGTATCTGGTTTTCGATCAGTGGCTTTAAGGCGTTTTCGTAAGTTGATCTGAAGGCCCCTTCAAATGTTAAGGCAATAGAATTTTTAGGCAGCGCAGTATCTTTATTCAGTTGATCAATGGCCTGATCAAGCGAGACCATATTGTATCTCGGGTTTTGAAATAATTTGAGATGCTGATTAAAACTGTCGGGGCTGAGGCCTCCGCTGTCATAGCTATTATCCTGAATCTGGTAATAGACAAAGACCACAGCTGAATTGTCAGGATTATCAGCCTGCGCATTCATGGGATAGAGTAGCCCTGCAATGATGATCAGAATATATTTAAGCATATGCACAGTATAGACAGCCTTGTCTTATTCGCAAAAAGAATTAGCATTAGTATCAGAAAAAACGGAGGATTTTATGAGTACAATTTCAACTGACGCTATGGATATCTTGTTTAATGATGCCAGAACCTATAACGGCTGGCAGGATAAACCTGTATCGGAAGATACATTAAAAAAACTGTATGACTTGATGAAAATGGGTCCGACCAGCGCAAATTGCTGTCCTGCGCGTATTGTTTTCCTGACATCTGATGAAGCAAAAGAAAAGCTGAACCCCGCCCTGATGGAAGGTAACGTGGATAAAACCATGAAAGCCCCGGTTGTTGCGCTGATCGCACATGATATGGAGTTTCATGAACATCTGCCATTCTTATTCCCGCATACGGATGCCAAGTCATGGTTTGCTGGCGAAAAGAACGAAAAGAACCGTAAAGAAACGGCCTTTAGAAACGGAACTCTGCAAGGTGGCTATTTTATTATGGCGGCGCGTGCCGTCGGTCTTGATTGTGGCCCGATGTCTGGATTTAATGCAGATAAGGTCAATGATCTTTTCTTTGAAGGCACCACACATAAAATCAATTTCTTATGCAATCTTGGTTATGGCGATAAAGACAGTTTGTTCCCACGCTCGCCGCGCTTTGAATTTGATAAGGTTTGTGAAATTATTTAATGATGTCAGCCCTTGCTATAGACACGGTCAGTGCCAAACCGTCAATTTCGGTTAGAAAAGGCGATGTCTTTTTCAGTCATGGTTTATCGGCAGGTCGCAAACAATCAAAAACCCTGCTGGACGAGCTTGAAAATCTTTTTGATCAGGCTGAGATATCCTTTCAGGACCTTGAGGCGCTCGCGGTTTTAACGGGGCCGGGCAGTTTTACCGGCATACGTGTAGGGCTGTCTTTCTTGAAAGGGATATCGATTGCCCTTGATATTCCGCTAAAGGGTGCGAACCATTTTGATTTGATAGCGGCGTCCATCTTACCTGAAAGCGGGGAGGGCATTATTATTCTGGAGTCGGGACGGGATGAAAAATTCTGTCAATATACCAAGGATGGTGCATTGGTAGACCAACCTTTTAATGTTGCTTTCAGCGATCTCGATATTCAGGACTATATAATCAGTGATTTTGACGTTTCCGGCTTTTCAGGCGTGCAAACAATCGACTATGCGCATCATACGGCAGAGTTGCTTTTGCGGCATATTGATTTGGCGAAAGATGATTTATCACCCTTTTATATCCGCGATGCCGATACCTCGTCTCCAAAGAAAAATATTTTGTAATGCTTTAAAATTAATACTGTTGCCGATACAATAAGGAAACGGAAGGAACAGAAATGTCCGAAGAAATATCAGATCTTGAATTAGACGTATTCGCCAGCACAACGGAAATTGTGTCCGCACGGGTGAATGAATCCGATATGTCGGGTAAAGATATTGTTGAACTGTTCAAAACCATATATACGGGCCTGCATGGTTTCATGAAAGACCAGAGCGGCAGAACAGATCAAGAGCCGGCTGTCCCGATCAAAGATTCAATCACGCCTGATTATTTGATTTGTCTGGAAGACGGGCAGAAGATGAAAATGCTGCGCCGTTATTTGCGTACAAATTTTGACATGACACCTGAACAATATCGCGAAAAATGGAACCTGCCCGCTGATTATCCGATGACAGCGCCTAATTACGCTAAGAAACGTAGTTCTTTGGCGAAAGACATCGGCCTTGGAAAATCCACGCCGCCCAAAAAGAAATAAAACTATTCTTGCGCCAGCGCTTTTGATCTATCGGATGCGGCTTTAAGCGCTTTTACCATCAGGTCATCTAGCCCATCATCGGTTTGCATTAAAACGCCTAAACCGGCGGCTGTTGTACCATTGGGACTGGTGACGGCTTTGCGCAGATCCTCTGCCGTTTTGTCAGGCGATGATTTAACCAGTGCGGCGGCCCCAATAACGGTCTGACGTGCCAAGGACATGGCATCCCTTGGTGAAAGGCCCAGTTTTTCGCCCGCCTTGGCCATGGCCTCTATTAAATAAAAAACATAAGCAGGACCACTGCCTGATAATGCTGTTATATGATGCATTTGATCTTCCTGCTCGCACCAAAGGAATGGCCCTAGCGATACATTCAGCTTTTCAGCGATCGTTCTTGCGGATTCAGAAACAGCAGGCTTGGCGTACAGGGCTGTAATGCCTTCACCGATTGCAGCAGGTGTGTTCGGCATTACGCGGATCATTTGGCTGTTCTGCCCGAATGTTTTCTCAAAAAGCGATATCGGCGCGCCTGCGGCAATTGATATACCCACGGCACTATCCATCAAGCCCGAATAGTTCGGGATAACATCAGCCATGATCTGCGGTTTGACCGCAAATACGACGACATCGGTAGTCTTTGGTATGTTGGATGTATCTTTATGAATTTTCAGAGCGTCATGATCAAACGGCGCCTCGGCTATTCCCGGGTCAACGATATGGCAGGATTTAATAATATCGCTTTTGATCCAGCCCGATAACATTGCGCGGCCCATCTGGCCACATCCGACCAGAATTATATCCAGTTTTGTATCAGGGGTCATATTATGCTTCGCCCAGAGTTTCCATCATAGCGGCGCTGAGCAGTTCATGGGAATGAATGCTGCCATTTGAAAGCATTTTAAAAGTATTATAGAAACGGTCGCATTCCAGAACGGCGGTTTCAACCACATCCGATATCATTTCGATTGATACGGCTGACGGGATATGTTCCAGCATCATTGTATAGCGAAAAGACGGACGGGATGTCGGGGTGTCGATTATAAAGTGCCCAAGAAACAGATCTTCATTTGTCTGTAAAAGGAAGTCAGCAACAACGTCGCGGCTGGCGTCATTGATTTTCATATCCATCAGGCAGTTAAACTTAAGGGCGCAAAACTCGTCATTCCAGGACAGGTTGATATCGAATTTACTGCGCTGACCTGCAAGTTGCAGTGTCATAGTATTGTTGTCTAGGCGTTTGAAATACCAGCTTTTGTGGTTGGCGAGTTCTTCAACGAAGTCGAGGGGATTGTGATCGTCTAGGAGCTGTTCGTATGAAAAATTCATCTTGTTCGCCAAACTTTGTTATTTTCATATTTCTTAGCATGCAAAAAATCAAAAATCAAGCGATTCTTGTGCCGCAGGGCAAATAACTCTCGCACTTTTCTTTAAAATCTGTAGGTTAGGGGATAAAGAAAAATAAGGATAAAAAATGGATTTTCCAAATCTGGACCCCATAGCTATTGATCTCGGCTTTTTTCAGATTCGCTGGTATGCCTTGGCCTATTTGGGCGGTTTTCTGGGGGGTTGGTATTGGGCCGACCGTCTGACACGTCTATATCCTGCAAACAGCCGTCCGAACAGGGGTGATATCGAAAATCTGGTTACATGGATCGTTCTGGGGGTCATCTTGGGTGGACGCTTGGGCTACGTCCTATTCTATAACCCTTCTTATTACTTTGATCATCCGGGGGATATCCTGAAGATGTGGCAGGGCGGCATGTCTTTCCATGGCGGTCTGATCGGTGTGATTCTTGCAATTGTGGGATATACTGCAATACAAAAAATATCTTTGCTGCGTACGGGGGATATCGTCGCGGCAGTTGTCCCGATAGGACTGGGGCTGGGGCGTTTAAGTAATTTTGTGAATGGCGAGTTATATGGACGCGCGACAGATGCGCCTTGGGGCATTGTTTTCCCGCATGCGCCTGACCAGATGCCGCGTCATCCCAGCCAGCTTTATGAGGCTGCGTTAGAAGGGCTTTTATTGTTTATTGTTCTAAATATTATGATCCGCAAAGATGATATACGTTCGCGCCCGGGTATAGTCATGGGGACATTCGGTATTATTTATGGCTTATCGCGCATATTGGTCGAGTTTTTCCGCGAGCCAGATGCGCATATCGGATATTTCATGGGCTATATCAGTATGGGGCAGATCCTGAGCCTTCCGCTGGTTATTGTCGGTGCAGGTCTTATCATATATGCTGTGAAGAATGGCAAACACACTTGAAAACCTTATAAAAGCGAAAATCAAAGCCGATGGTCCAATGTCCATCTCGGAGTACATGGCGTTATGTCTGGGGCATCCCGAATACGGATATTATATGACGCGTGATCCTTTTGGCGTTAAGGGGGACTTCACGACAGCCCCTGAAGTTTCACAGATGTTTGGTGAGCTGATCGGCGCATGGGTTATGCAGGTCTGGCATGACATGGGCGAGCCTGAACATTTTAATCTGATAGAAGCCGGACCCGGACGTGGTACACTCATGCAGGATATGCTCAGAATATCTTGTAAAAACCCGCAATTCAAAAGAGCTGTAACAGTTGGCTTGATCGAAACCAGCCCACATTTACGCGCAATCCAAAAGAAGACATTAGCCGAATATAGTAATATCGCGTGGCATGATACTATATCTGATATTGAGCTTTCGGGCCCTGCAATCTTCGTTGCAAACGAACTTTTGGATGCACTGCCGATCCATCAGTTCATAAAAATAGGCGATAATCACTGGCACGAGCGCGCAGTCGGAATCAACGATAATCAAGAGCTGATAATAACAGAACGCCACCCATCTTTTGATCCACGCTTGATTTTACCGTCAGAGGAAATAGATAACGGCACGATTGTTGAAATCTGTCCTGTAGCACAAAGTCTGGTAAAGGATGTAGCAGAGGCCGTAAAAGAGCACAGAGGTGCGGCTTTATTTATTGATTACGGTTATAGTCATAGAGCATATGGCGATACATTTCAGGCCATGAAAGATCAGAAATTTGTTGATGTTCTGCACAAGCCGGGAGACTGCGATCTAACTGCGCATGTTAACTTCGAGCGTCTTTTCATGGTGGCCCAACAATCAGAAGTCATATGTGCGCCTATTGTGTCTCAATCTGAATTTCTAAAAAATCTGGGTATTGAGTTGCGTGCCAATATGCTGAAGACGCAAAACCCTGAAATGGCCGATGGAATTGATCGTGATCTGAACCGTTTGATTGGTGATGATGAAATGGGGAGCCTTTTTAAAGTTTTGGGGCTGTGTCATCCCGACCTTAAGATTGCGGGGTTTGAAAATGTATATTTATGAAGATGAAGCTTTAAAATCTGTTGCACACATCAAACACGGCTTTTTTGGCCGTCAGGGTGGAGTCAGTGAAGGCCTATATAAAAGCCTGAATGTGGGCTTCAGTACGAAAGACACTGAAGAAAATATCGTACATAACAGGGCTGTTATCAGGCGTGCTCTTGATAGTAACGGTGTTATCACTGTTAATCAGGTTCATGGTGCTGATATTGTGAATGTAGGAAGTTTAACAGTACAGGATGCTTCTGCCCCGCAAGCGGATGGCATGGTGACACAACATGAAAAGATTGCTTTGGGTATTCTGACGGCTGACTGCGTGCCCATCTTGGCTGTGGACCGTCATAAAAAAATTGCAGGCGCAGCCCATTCTGGTTGGGGCGGGGCTTTTAAAGGTATCGGTCAGCATTTGATCAAACGCATGATTGCCAATGGCGCTGTCGAAAAAGACATCATCATCGCCTTGGGGCCGTGCATTCAGCAAAAATCATATGAGGTTGACGAAAGTTTCTATCAGCGTTTTATAGAGCAAAGCGAAGGTAATAGAGCTTTTTTTAAAGAAGGGGATCGCGATGGTCACTATCTTTTTAATCTGCCATCTTATATCTCAAGACAAATACAAAAAGATTATCCACGTTTATACGCTGTATCTGTCTGCGATGAAGATACATATTCACAGTCAAATCTTTTCTTTAGTTACAGACGGTCATGTCACAACAGCGAGGATGATTACGGGCGACAAATATCGGCCATTTCATTGATTTGACGTTTACATTGCGGGGCGTCCGCGTTACTTTAGATTCATCAGCATATAGAGGTCAAAATGGGCGGTCAGAAAATGAAAATTTTATCCTGCAGCAGTAACGAGCCATTGGCGGAAGATATCGCAAAATATGTCGGTGTGCCACTCGTCGAACGAAACCTGACAAAATTTGCAGATAGCGAATTTTTCATTGAAATTCTGGAGAATGTCCGCGGCGAAGATATCTTTATCATTCAATCCACATCCAAACCTGCCAATCAGTATCTGATGGAGCTTTTAATTACTATTGATGCCTGCCGACGCGGATCGGCAAAGCGCATTACGGCCGTAATGCCATACTATGGTTACGCGCGTCAGGATCGCAAGACAGGCCCCCGCACACCGATTACGGCCAAATTAATTGCAAATCTTTTGACCACAGCAGGGGCCGACCGCGTTTTAACGCTGGACCTTCACGCAGGGCAAATTCAGGGGTTCTTTGATATTCCGCTGGATAACCTTCACGCGGGCGTTCCGATCTTTATCCCAGCCATTCAAGATATGCATGACAGTAAAAACCCGTTGATGATCGTATCCCCCGATGTCGGCGGTGTGGTGCGCGCACGTGCCTTGGCCAAGCGCTTGGATGCGGGACTTGCCATTATTGACAAACGCCGTGAAAAGGCGGGGATTTCCGAAGTGATGCACGTGATTGGCGAGGTCGAGGGGCATGACTGCGTTTTGGTCGATGATATTGTGGATTCTGCCGGCACGCTATGTAACGCGGCGGATGCCCTGATCAAGGAAGGGGCAACATCTGTGCGCGCCGTTTGCACACACGGCGTTTTGTCGGGAACAGCCGTCGAGCGCGTTGAAAAATCGGCGATGACGGAATTGTTGATTACGGACAGTATTCAGGCGACAGAACAGGCGCGAAACAGCAACAAAATCAAACAGCTCAGCGTTGCGCCATTATTGGGTGAAGCCATTTTGCGCATTACTGAGGATCGATCCGTGTCTTCGCTGTTTGATATGGTCTTCCCGCGCCGCGCGTAAAGCCATTTTTTTTGTTGATTTCACTGGGTAATTTTGCCATAGTGCGCCGTGGCTCGTAATTGGGCCTTGGCGGAGGTCATCCCTGGAGGCTCCGCGGTAATAAATCAATGTCATAAGGAGTAAGAAAATGGCAAAATCTTTTGAACTGAGCGCAGACAAGCGTGAAGAGGCAGGTAAGGGAGCCGCTCGTGCAGTTCGTCGTGAGGGACGTATCCCGGCGGTGATCTATGGCGGCAACGAAGACCCTGTCAAAATCTCATTGTTGGAAAAAGACGTTATTCGCGAATACCACAATGGTAATATCCTGACAACAATCTGTGATATGGATGTTGCAGGCACAAAATTCAAACTGCTGGGTCGTGATGTACAGTTGCACCCTGTGACAGATCGTCCATTGCACGCAGATTTCCTGCGCGTTACAGACAAAACACGCATCAACGTATCTGTACCTGTAACCTTCATTAACGAAGATAAAGCCCCAGGTTTGGTTGACGAAGGCGGTATTCTGGCGATTGTACGCCACGACGTTGAAGTTGTATGTCGCGCGGTTGCTATTCCTGATGAGCTGATTATTGACCTTGAAGGTGCAACAATCGGTGATACGCTGGATTCAACAAAAATCAAGCTGGAAGACGGCGTTAAATTCGCCATTTCAGATCGTGACTTTGCGATTGCGAACATCGCAGCACCAAAAGCTGAAGAGCCTGAAGAAGACGAAGAAGGTCTTGAAGGTGAAGAAGGCGAAGCTGCTGAAGCTGGCGAAGGCGAAAAAGCTGAAGGTGAAGGCGAAGAAAAAGCCGAGGGCGGTGACGAATAATTCGTCACTTCCTGATTATGCTTTCTTTTTTAATATCCCTTTTTACGGGAAACAGCGCTATGGCGGATGATGTTCTTTTAATTGTCGGTTTGGGTAACCCCGGATCAAAATATGAACAAAACCGCCATAACGTCGGATTTATGGCGGCGGATGAAATGATCCGCCGTTATTCTTTTTCCGGCCCGCAATCAAAATACAAGGGCGAGTTATTCCAAGGAGATATTAAAGGCCAGAAAGCGATTATTCTTAAGCCGCAAACTTATATGAATGAATCGGGCCAGTCTGTTCAGGCTGTTGCCGCCTTTTACAAGATCAAACCTGAAAATATCGTCGTTTTATATGACGAACTGGATTTACCGCCTGGTAAAGTGAAAATCAAACAAGGCGGCGGGGCAGGCGGTCACAACGGCATTAAATCGATTGATCAGCATCTGGGCAAAAACTACTGGCGCGTGCGTATCGGCATTGGTCATCCCGGCGACCGGGAACGCGTAACAGGCTATGTTCTAGGTAACTTTTCCAAACAGGATGCCGAATGGTTGGACAAACTGTTGCCAGTCATGGCAGATGAAGCGGTCTTAATTGCGGAAAAAGATATGGCTGGCTATATGAATAAAATTGCCCTAAAAACAAAGCCAGAGAAAAAGAAAAAGGATCAGAAAAATGACGGATAAATGGCAGGACCTGCAAAATGATATTGCGGCCTTTACGGATAGCGTTTTCGGCAAATCCAATCCGGTTTCAAAGTTGCATCATCTGCACGAGGAGGTTGGCGAGCTGATTGAAGATCCTGAAGATCGTCTGGAATGGGCGGATTGCGTAATTTTGTTGATTGATGCTGCGAAAAAAGCAGGCCACGATATGGATGACCTTTACGGTTTTGTTCAGGAAAAAATGAAAATCAACAAAAACAGAAAATGGGGCGAGCCCGATGAAAACGGTGTCGTTCGCCATGTGAAAGTTGCGGGAGAATAAAAATGGGTTTTAATTGTGGAATTGTCGGGTTGCCGAACGTTGGAAAATCAACGCTTTTTAATGCGCTGACGGCAACAGCCGCGGCGCAGGCGGCGAATTTTCCATTCTGTACGATCGAACCGAACGTCGGCCGTGTGGCAGTTCCTGATCCACGTCTGGATAAAATCGCAACCATTGCCGGATCAAAAGCCATATTGCCAACACAGCTTGAATTCGTTGATATCGCAGGTCTAGTTAAGGGTGCCAGTAAAGGCGAGGGCCTTGGGAACCAGTTCTTGGCGAATATCCGCGAAACAGATGCGATTTTGCATGTTCTGCGTTGTTTTGAAGACGGGAATGTGACCCATGTCGAGGGTTCTGTTGATCCGATCCGTGATGCTGAAATCATTGAAACCGAATTGATGATTGCGGATATGGAGAGCCTGCAAAAACGTATTGAACCGCTGAAGAAAAAAGCGCGCAGTGGTGATAAAGACACAATTGCACAGGTTGAGATGATTGAACGTGTGTTGAAAGTCTTGGAAGACGGTAAGCCTGCCCGCACCGTCGAATATAAAGAAGACGAGGCGCGGACCTTTAAAATGTTGCAGCTTTTGACATCAAAACCGCTTTTATATGTTTGTAATGTGGGCGAAGACGATGCCGCAGACGGCAATGTGCATACTCAAGCCGTGCAGAAAATGGCGGACGAGCAGGGCGCTGAAGTTGTGATTATTTCCGCTGCGATGGAGGCGGAGATCTCTCAACTAGAGAGCGATGACGATAAAAAAGAATTTCTGGAAGCGGCCGGACTATCCGAGCCTGGCCTGAACCGTGTGATTAAGGCAGGATATAATTTATTAAACCTGATGACATTCTTTACAGCCGGACCGAAAGAAGCCCGTGCCTGGACCGTCAAGCAACAATCGAAAGCCCCGCAGGCGGCGGGCGCCATTCACACTGATTTTGAACGTGGCTTTATCAAGGCTGAAACAATCGCATATGACGATTATGTGACCTTGGGCGGTGAAGTCAAAGCGAAAGAAGCCGGCAAGATGCGTCAGGAAGGTAAAGAATACGTCGTGCAAGACGGCGATGTCATGCTCTTCCGTTTCAACGTCTAAAGTTTTTTAAGTTCTATTGCTCATCTTATAAAGCAGGCCGATTGCGTGCGATAAAGTCGCGCTGTCTGTCTGCGGCCTGATTGCTGCGTTCGACAATATCTTCGTCCCAAGAGGATGCAGCCGTGGCAATTTCAGCGCCATTCAGGTCAGTTCCACTTGTCGCTAATGTCCATATGTCCTGTTCTGTTACTTTTTGGCCATGCGCCTCAAAGTCGCGAAGGGCGGCAATTTTAGCCTGTGCAAATAATCGGCTATCGCCTGTTGTGACAATTTGTTCTATGCGCATATACATCCACATATCAGCTTTAAACGTCAGATATTCGACGACGTCTTGGTACTGATCAGTGCCATAGCTTTCGTTTAACATTTGCAAGGTGCCGTAATAATCAGCGTAGTAAGCTTCTTCCAGAAAGAAACAATTGGCTTTCAATTGCCAGTGATTTTCAGTCATCATGAAATCATCGTATTTCTGGTTTAGGGCTTCATCTGAAACACGCGTGCCTGTATATGCTGCATACCAGTCTTCTGCTGTGTAGGTGCTATCAGGTGTTGCTATGCCGCAGGCGCGATAAGATTGGCCGCCCGCATTCGCAAAAACGCTTGTTGCGGTGGGGGTGGGGCCATTAAGTAGTCTGTCATATATGTCCGGATTGAATTCATAGCCTTCAAAAGACATGCTGACGCTTTTGTTTAAAATATCGCGTCCATATGAATATTTAAGCGCGTTGGAGACCGAATTAGCGTGCTGCGGAGCCATGCCCAAGCTTTGTGCAAGTTCTGCGACAGATTGTTGAAAGTCTGCATTCACGTCGGCTTTGGCCTTAAAAATATCTTGGTAAGTGTGGTTTTCAGGAAGCTCTGCGCCGCGCCGTTCGGCATTTTCTCTTAAAATCTCTCTGGCTTCGCTTTGTGAAAGCTCGAATGCATGTATCTGGTTTCCGTTATTATCCTGAAGTACATATGCGTCAGCAGCCATAGCCGGCGTGCTTACAAGCGATACGGAGGCAAATATTGCCATAAGTTTTTTGATTTTCATATCGACAATTTGGCATAAACAGTGTCGGGTTTCAAGGGATTTTTCAAAAAAATACCCCGGAACAGGTTCGGGGTACCTTTTGAAATCGGTTATATTTATGCTAGCGGCACTGCGGGCTGGAATATGAAACAGTGATTTCAGATGCAGGCACACGGCACATATTTTGCGCCATCAGGCTTTCAATATAAGCAAGACTGCGTCTGAATGTATCCTGAATGTGGTCGATAAAATCCAAATCTGTAGGCATATTATTCAGACGATGTTCGTATATCTTCTGATCCGTATCGAATGCGCCCGGATCGGCTTTATAATCGTTCATTGCCATATGAATATATGTGCCGTTCATAAAATATTTGGAATAAAATTCGACACTACGCATGGCGTTGTGATTTCTAAGGCCTGACATCATCCAAAGAAAACGCTCTGTCATCTCGGGCTGATCAGCATAGTATCTATCCATGATCTGCAAAGATGCTATGTAGTCAGCTTGGGGCTCACTCATTTGCATGCAATGGGCGCTTTCATGAAAATTAACGAATTCAGCAAACATCTCACCATATTGTTCAGGAAGGTTAATCGTCCCTTCAAAGCCTGTCATTTGTTCAAGCCACTGTGATGCACTGTGATTGCGGTCTGCAGATACAACGGCACAGAAATTATCAGAGATTTTAGGGTAGCGTAAAGCCAGAGGGCCAATACCATTTACAGGTGTCGTCGCGTTCTCATCAAAAATAATTTCTCTGTTACCATTGCTGGCTTTGTAACTGAAAACAGTTGCCAGATCGCGAGCAAAAATTTGTGCGAGATTCTGATTATAGCCTTGAGTGATCATGTCCTCAAAAATTTTGCCCTGAATATATGTTTTTCTTTCACGATAATAGCGGGCACTACCGATTTCAAACGAGGTAATTTCATTATATTCCCGTGCTAGCGCCGCGCCTTCTTGCTGGCTAATCGAATATACTGTCACCTCTTGGTTGCCGTCACTTAATGTATACACTTCCGATGCCGCTGCCGGGGCCCCAACACATGCAGCCGCTGCTGCAAAGGCAGCCATGCACTTTTTCTTTAGGCTTTTTTTCTTTTTCATTTTACTCTCTCCCCAGAGCTAATTACGTCGTCAGTGCAGGTGAACTTCTTCTATCTAAAAGCTCGCGCTGTGTTTGAATTGCTTGTTCTTCTTTCTGATCCAAGATGCTTTCCCAACGGGCAACTTCAGCCTCAAGAGAGGTTCCTGCAAGAGTTGTCAGGTCAGTCGCCATTGTCCAGATTTCTTCTTCGCTTAAACGGCGCTGCTGGGTTTTGAAATCCTGCAGGGCAGCAAGCGTTGCGGCGCCGACATGACGGTTTTCATCATTTTTGACAAGATAGTCAGTTGATGCCGCGTACATCCACATTTCGGCTTTAAATTCGAGATAGCCGATGATTTCGTCCAGATTATCGCTGTCATAATTTTCATTCAAAAGCTGTAGAACGGCGTAATAGTCAGCATGCGCTTCGTTTCCGATGAAAAAGCAGTGCGAGCGTTCGTGCCACATTGTCTCGTTACGCATGTAGGTACTATAAATATCAGGCAATACACCATCTTGAATAGCTTGACCTGTAAAGCCTTCGTACCATTGCTCGACTGTGAAATGCGTATCGGGTGCGCCGATTCCGCAAATTGCAAACTTCTCGCCATTTGCAAGTGTCACAAGTGCGTGCAACGCACTAGGCGTATAATTTATCGGTTGATCTAAATGCGGGTTAAATTCGTACGCTTGAAAATCCATCCTGCCATCATTTTCAACAATATAGCGGCCGTATATATTCGTCAAAGCATTGCTGAGACTGTTCGCCTTGTTTTGATCATAGCCTTCTTCCAGCGCCATATCACGGAATTTATCCCGAATGTGCCAGTTGAATAAAACTTTTAAACGATAACTTTCTTGAAGTGAAAGATCCGGGTTTTCGACTTGTGTATCAAGTACCTCGCGCATGGCTTCACGTGCCTCGCTTTGAGTTACTTCCAGTACGTTGACTTCAGCCCCATAGGTGTTTCGCATAGTATACGCTTCAGCAGCTATCCCCGGCGTGCTAAACAGCGCAGCGGCAGCAGCGAAAGCTGCCATTGCAGATTTTTTAAGCATGCCAAAATATTAATCATTTATACTTTATGTTCAAGAAGAAAATAAAATAAAAAATATTATTGTTAATATAAAGGGGTTAAAAGATATAAAATTACATATTAATGTTTATGTATTTAAAACTTAGATTTTTAAATGCTTGGAATCGAAGTGTTTATGATTGTCGGCAGCCGGTTTGGGGTTTGCGAATTCGGATCAACCGTTAGATCCGCGCTAAGGGCAGCGGCATAGATATTGTCAGTATTACCAAATTTTTCCGGGTCTTCATTAAAGTCATCAATTGCCTTAACTATCGTCTCATAGCAATTATCATACTCAGGAAGCAGGTGGTTATTGACCTGACCGAAATACCTGTAGCTTGCAAATAGATGCAAGAAATCTATGCGGCGTCGAAGGTCTTGTGGATCAGTGGCCATGCTCAGGATATGGAGGCTGGCTGCATAATCCGCACGCTGTTCATCTTCGCCCACAGGGCAATGTGCTTTTTCATGCTCGCTTGCGAATTCAGCAAAATAGGGCCCAAAGCTTTCTTGTTCATCTGTAAGGTCAAAAAGGCCCTGTGGTAAGTCCATCATGTTTGAAAGCCACTCGCGCGCTGTAAAGTTTGAGTCACTTTTGGCTGAAATGCAGAAATTTAAAGTCAGCGGGCTCGTGTATCCCAGTTCATAGACCTTAAAAGGTGTGGCGGTTACCATACTGTTGCCGGCAGTTGGTGATCTGTAATTAAATGAGTGTTGAGCAAGCGGATTTTGAGAGTCTACCCTATATATCATTGCGGCAACCGTTGCCATGGCACTTGCCCGCACTGGGTTTATATCAAATTGCATGATAAGACGTTGCCTCATTACCTGAGAGAAGCCTGACATCATAGCTATTTCTTGTTCATAACTGAGCGTTTCAATATCAGGGAAGCGTTCGTTTTTAATATTTTGATATATTTCAGCAGCTTCAGATTGACTGATGGCTATATGCTCCATGTCTTCGCCGCCCCACGGTGGGGTGATGAACCCGCGCGATTGTGCTAGTGCAGGCGTGGAAGATGCCAGTGCAAGGCCAGCGAACACGCTGCTGAGTGCTTTTAATTTATGTTTTTTCATAGAACGTCTTTTTTTATAAGCCTGAAAATAATACCACAGAGCTTAAGTTATGTAAATAAAAATTGCATTAATCGTTGCAGGTTGGCTCTTTTCAGGATAGATTGATATGTAAGTAGTCTATCCTTGATTAAAAATCACATAAATAAAGAGCAAACATGAAAAACCATACAGTCAGAGTCTATCCTGAATCCAAGCAGCTAAAAAAAGAAGAACAACTTGCCTGGAAAATGGCAGAGGTCGCTGTCGATAAAGTTGCTGTTGATGATGATGTTCAGGATATGGTGATCAATCGCATGATCGACAATGCCGCAGTCGCTGTCGCATCTTTAAATCGCGGGCCTGTTGTGACAGCAAGGGCGCAGGCATTGGGGCATATCAAACCTGGCGCGGCCCGTGTATTCGGGTTGCCGGCCAGCCAATCTGTCAGCGCGGAATGGGCGGCATGGGCGAATGGCACGGCTGTGCGCGAACTGGATTATCATGATACATATCTTGCCGCAGATTATTCGCATCCGGCAGATAATATTCCACCCATACTGGCGGTGGCGCAACAGCTTGATAAATCAGGCTATGATTTATTGCGCGGATTGGTGACAGCGTACGAACTGCATATCAATCTGGTAAAGGGCATATGTCTACATAAACACAAAATTGATCATATCGCGCATCTTTGTCCTGCGGCGGCTGCAGGTCTGGGCACAATGCTGGGGCTTTCGACCGATCAGATTTATCAGTCAATTCAACAGGCATTACATGTCAGTTGTACGACACGTCAATCGCGCAAGGGTCAGATTTCAAGCTGGAAGGCTTATGCACCTGCGCATGCCGGTAAGCTCGCGATCGAGGCTGTGGATCGTTGTATGCGCGGCGAGGGCGCGCCATCACCGATCTATGAAGGTGAAGACAGTGTTATCGCCTGGATGCTGGATGGTAAGGATGCGGAATATACGGTTCCACTTCCGGGCAAAGGTGAATCGAAACGTGCAATCATGGAATCCTATACCAAGGAACATTCTGCTGAATATCAAAGTCAGGCGTTGATTGATTTGGCGGCGCGGATGGGCAAGAAAATCGATAATTTTGATGATATCGCCGAGGTTATGATCCATACCAGTCACCATACACACTATGTGATTGGAACGGGTGCGAATGATCCGCAGAAAATGGACCCGACGGCCAGCCGCGAGACCTTGGACCATTCGATCATGTATATTTTTGCGGTTGCGCTGCAAGACGGCGAATGGCACCACGTCAAATCATATGCGCCCGAGCGTGCACAGCGCAAAGACACAGTCGATCTGTGGCACAAGATCAAAACCAAAGAAGATCCTGAATGGACCAAGCGCTATCATGATCCTGATCCTGACAAAAAAGCCTTCGGTGGACGTGTTGAAATCACATTTAAAAACGGTGAAAAGCTGATCGATGAATTGGGCGTTGCGAATGCCCATCCTGCAGGCGCGCGACCATTTGGCCGCGATGAATATATCAATAAATTCAAAATTTTATCAGAAGGTGTTGTGACAGAACATGAGCAAGATCGTTTCCTGAGCCTTGTACAGAACCTGCGCAATCTTAACGAAAAAGACGTGAAGAAATTGAATGTAGAAGTTGATTTGCGCGATCTGGACGTCGGTGAAAAAGGAATATTCGATGCTGTTTAAAACCGATTTGCCATCCAATAAGCGAAAAGCTTTTAAGAATGCCCTGGCATCGGGAAAGCTGATGCAATTTCCAGGGGCGATGAACCCACTGACGGCCAAGCTGATTGAAAACAAAGGCTTTGATGGCGTTTACATTTCGGGTGCTGTCCTATCCGCCGAACTGGGGTTGCCTGATATCGGGCTAACAACCCTCAGCGAGGTTGCGGGGCGCGGTCATCAAATCGCGCGTGTCACAAATCTGCCGACAATAATTGATATCGATACCGGATTTGGCGAACCGATGAGCGTCGCGCGTACGGTCCAGCATATGGAAGATGCCGGAATTTGCGCTGTTCATCTGGAAGATCAGCAAAATCCAAAGCGTTGCGGTCATCTTGATAACAAGTCGATTGTTTCTGTTGATGAAATGTGCCGTAAAGTTAAAACTGCGGCTGAATCCCGTACGGATGAAAATTTTATAATCATGGCGAGAACGGATGCCAAGGCGTCTGAAGGCATAGATGCCGCAATTGATCGTGCCAAAGCCTATATTGATGCCGGCGCTGATATGATTTTTCCCGAAGCCCTCTGGAGTGAAAAAGAGTTCGAGCAATTCCGCGCGGCTGTTGATGTGCCGTTGCTGGCCAATATGACGGAATTTGGCAAGACCGAACTGTTGACGACCAAGCAACTGGAAAATCTGGGCTATAACGTTGTGATTTATCCTGTAACAACCCTTCGTATTGCGATGGGTGCGGTGGATCGCGGCTTATCTGTTATTAAAGACCAGGGCACGCAATCGCCCTTGGTAGATGACATGCAAACGCGGGCAGAGCTTTATGATCTGCTGCGATACGAGGAGTACAATACCTACGATAAAGATATTTTTAACTTTAAGTTGGCATAATAGGGGCAAATCCTGAGGCAGTTGGCCGACGACGTATTTGCGTCAAATTTAAAAGGGCAAATCCCGACGAAGAAACGGGAAATAAGAGTGTGTAATAATAAAATGGGGTCATATGGCTAAACGCCAGTTTAACGACGTATCATTACAGCGTTTGAAAAACGCAATTGCAGGCCTGCCGGGATTGGCGGAATCTTTAAAGGCGCAAAAAATTTCCCTGCAAAATATTCCTGAAATTCATGTTTTTGGATATGGCAGCCTGCCGGATAAGCCGCATTATGAACCGGATAGCATTACGACAGCCTATTTGTGGAATTACCGCCGTGATATGTGCTGCGAAAGTGTGCGTTCTGGTACATCAAAATTTAAAGGTCTGACACTTGGCCTTGACCAGGTTGACGGCAGTATCGTGCCGGGGGCGATTTTGACCTATCAATCACAAACAGCGGAACAGCTGTGCGAAATGCTGGAGGCTTTGGCGAAACGCGAGGTCGTTGAAGAACATCCGATCTACCGCTTTGAGATGCTGGAAATTGAAAAAGAAAACGGCAGCAAAGCGATGGCAATTACATGTGTTGCAGACCCGACCAGCCCCGGATATCACGGTGATGGCCTGTCATTGTGGGAAACACGCAAATTATCAGATGCTGAACAGGAAGAAGTATCGCTGGAACGTAAAGCGCGCATTATTGCCGAAGCAAATGGTTTTTATAACCGATCAGGTATTCACGCGACATCCAAAAGTTATTTTGACAGATATGTCAGAATTCCGATGGAGGAAAACCCGATTTCAACCGACCCGCGCGAATTAAAGCAATGTTCGGAAGTTGAACGCAAGCGCCGCATTGCTTTGGCACTTGAGCAAAGCTACATGAAAAAACTTGCCATCAAAATTGACGAGCACCGCGAAATTCTGCGCGAACGTATGCCAAAACATGTTGAAATTCTGGAGCAGGCCGAGGCCAAACAAATCGAAAGATGGAGACGCCAGCGCCAGAAATCACAGAACAAATTCAATAAGCCTCCAAAATTCACGAAATAGCGCCCAGAGCCTTGTGAAAACAGGGATAAGCTATTATTATCTCTGTTGAAGAATAGGGAGGAAATAAGTGTTTCATTTTAAAGGGATTATGCAGATTTTAAATCTGAAAGTAGCTGTCGTTTCGGTTATGGCGGTTATATCGACATATCTTTGTATAAAATACCAGATCATGGCTGATTTTCCGCTGACGATTATAGCTACGGCTATTATTTTCCCCGTTGTTTTCTCGATTGGTGGAGCTTACAAGCGCCGTGAAAAAGCGCTGGATCATTACGGCAAGTTGAAAGCGCACGGGCGCGCGATTTTCTTTGCAGCGCGTGATTGGATGGCAGATGCAGATGATGCCAGCCTGCAACGCATCAAAGACGAGATGACAAATCTGTTTAACAATTGCCGAGGCCTTTTCACCAAACCTGTTTCAGAAATGCGCGATAACGAAGACGCTGTTTATAAATCGTTTTCGAACCTGTCACGTATTATCCGCGAAGAACTAAGAGATAAGGGCCTTGCCAGCGGTGAAGTATCGCGCTGTAACCAGTTCCTCAGCAAAATGTTTGCTGATTTTGAAATGGTGAAACATATATACCAGTACCGTACGCCGCAATCTTTGCGCTCATTCAGTGATTTCTTTATCACTTTACTGCCTATAATTTACGGGCCGTACTTTGCGGAAATTGCGCAGGAATTTTCACCCTCAATGACCTATGTTATGCCTGTACTCTTTACCGTTGTGCTGGTATCTTTGGACAATATTCAGGAACACCTTGAAAATCCGTTTGACGAAGTTGGCGAAGATGACGTCATGATCAATACGGATAAATTCATCGAAAGATTATATTAGGGAGAAAACAAAATGACTGAAATCTACAAAGGCCTTGCAGGTGTTACGGTAGACGAAACGACAATCTCGACGATCAATGTCGAACAGTCAACACTTATGTATCGTGGTTATCCTGTACAGGAATTGGCCAAAAACTGCCGTTTTGAAGAAGTCGCATTTCTGTTATGGCATGGTGAATTACCAACAACCGAACAACTGAAAACCTTTGAAAAAGCCGAGCGTCAAAAGCGGGCGATTTCAGAAGATTTGATTGATGTGCTGCGCAAATTTAGAAAAGATGCGCACCCAATGGACACTTTGCGTACAGCGATAAGTTTTATCGGCACACAAGACCCGCGCTGGGATGATAGCTGTCCGGAAGGCCTGCTGGAAAAAGCGTTGAATATGATGGCAAAAATCCCGACGATTATCGCAGCTGACCATCGCTTGCGTCACGGGCAGGAGCCGATTGCACCGCGCGATGATTTAACTATGGCCGAAAACTTTTTCAACATGTATTTCGGTGAAGTGCCGGCCCCATCTGTTGTCAAAGCCTTTGATGCATCGCTGACATTTTATGCCGAGCACAGCTTTAATGCTTCAACCTTTACGGCGCGTACAATCGTATCTTCATTATCGGATATCTACAGCGGCGTGACAGGTGCGATCGGATCGCTAAAAGGCGCGTTGCATGGCGGCGCGAACGAGGCTGTTATGCATACGTTGCTGTCAATCGGCAGCGCTGACAAAGCCGAAGCCTGGATGCGTGAGCAAATAGCAAACAAGAATCTTGTTATGGGCTTTGGTCACCGTGTTTATAAAAATGGCGACAGCCGTGTGCCATATATGACAGAGATTTATCACGAGGTCGCCAAAGAACTGGACGGTCAAAAATGGGTCGAGATGACAAATGTCATGAATAAAATTATGGTCGATGAAAAGGGCATACACCCAAATCTTGATTTTCCTGTGGGGCCGACATACTACATGATGGGCTTTGATATTCCTGTTTTTACACCTATCTTCGTCATGAGCCGTATTACCGGCTGGACAGCCCATATTATGGAGCAACTGGCCAACAACAAGCTGGTTCGCCCGCTCAGTAAGTATACAGGCCACTCTCAACGATCAGTACTCCCATTGGAGAAGCGAGCAGCATAAATGACAGATACAACAGAAACAAAAACCGATATGCATCATCTTAATGCGCGGACACTTAAGCCCGAGGATTTTGATAGGGTTAAAAATCTGACAGCAGATGTTTATCCTGAACTGGGGGCGTGGACAAAGGATGAATTCGAGTTTCTTATCTCGTCTTTTCCCGAAGGGCAAATCTGTATCGAAGATAACGACAAGATCGTCGCTGCAGCCTTTGCCATTATTGTGGATTATTCCAAATGGAATGATCGTCATACCTATGAACAAATAACAGACAACTGTAAATTTACGACCCATGATAACAACGGCGATACCTTGTATGGCGTTGATGTTTTCGTGGCGCCTGAATACAGAGGCCTTCGTTTGGGGCGCCGTCTGTATGATATGCGCAAGGAGATTTGCCACAATTTGAATCTGCGCGCTATTATTGTGGGCGGACGTATTCCGGGATATGGGCAGCACGCCAAAGATATGAAGCCGCAGCAGTACGTTAAAAAAGTCAAGGAGCGCGAGCTGCATGACCCGATCTTGACCTTCCAACTGGCAAACGGTTTTCACGTGCGCCGCGTTTCAAAGAACTACCTTAAGGAAGATGAAGCCTCGCGTGGATATGCAACTTTGCTGGAATGGCTGAATATCTATTATGAAGACGAGGCTGATCAGGATGAGCGCAAAATCTTCAAGCGCGAAAGCTCGAAAGTCAGAGTCGGCTTGGTACAATGGCAGATGCGCACATTAGAAAGCGTTGATAGTTTTCTGGAGCAAATTGAATATTTCGTCGATGCCATATCCGATTATGAATCAGATGTGATCTTATTTCCTGAGTTCGTAAACGGCGCGTTGCTGCAGCCTTTTAATGATTTGCCAGAGCACGAGGCGGTGAGGAAGCTCGCGGAACATACCGAAAAAATCAGACAAAGAATGGTCGATCTAGCGATTTCTTATAATATCAACATCATCAGCGGTACAATGCCCGAATATAAAAATGGTGAGTTGCGTAACGTTGCTTATCTTTGCCGACGTGATGGAACGTGGGAGCAGCAGTATAAAATCCATGCGACGCCTTTCGAGCGCGAGCGCTGGGGCATGAAAGAGGGCAGCGATATCCGTGTATTTGAAACGGATTTCGGCACCATTGGTATTTTGATTTGCTATGACGTTGAGTTTCCCGAACTTGGACGTATCTTGGGCGAACAGGAAATGGATATTTTGTTTGTACCATTTTGGACGGACACAAAGAACGGATATCAACGCGTTCGATATTGTGCACAGGCCCGTGCGATTGAAAACGAATGCTATGTTGTTTTAACCGGATCAACAGGTAATTTGCCGATTGTGAAAAACATGGATATTCAATATTCGCAAAGTGCGATATTAACGCCGTCGGATTTCATGTTCCCACATGATTGTATTGCGGCCGAGGCAACGCCAAACACTGAAATGACCCTGATTGCGGACCTTGATCTTGATGATCTGACGGAATTGCATGAAAAAGGTGCAGTGCGAAACAGAAAAGACCGTCGCCTTGATCTTTACGACATCAAGGTTAATTTGCCTGAAAAATAACGATTTAAGCTGCTTTGTCGCGGGCGATTTTTTCCGGTTGCGGCTGATTTACCATGTCATGATATTTCTGTTTCAAATCCTGCACGACAGGGTGGTCCTGATAATTAATATCATCAATGGCACCGACCGGTATTACTTCGGCTGCTGTACCCGTCAAGAAACAACCTTCGAAAGTAGCCAGCTCGTCAGGCATAATTGCGCGTTCGATCAGCTTGTAGCCATTATCTTTTGCAATTTTAATTACGGTCTGGCGCGTAATACCGTTTAGAAAGCAATCCGGCGTTGGTGTATGAATTTCATTATCACGGTTAACAAAGAAAATATTTGATCCGGTGGCTTCGGCGACTTGCCCCCTGTAATCCAACATCAAAGCATCATCATAACCCGCTGATTCTGCTGTATGTTTTGATAGTGTGCAAATCATATAAAGTCCGCAGGCTTTGGCATGTACAGGTGCGCTTTCAGATGCCGGACGGCGCCATTTAGATGTTTGGAGGCGTAATCCGCGGCCTTCTTCCTTACCCTTGGCATAGCTGAGGTTTCCCCAAGCCGCCACAGCAACATGAATGGTCGCACGCTGTGATGAAATCGCCATCATTTCACTGCCACGCCATGCCAGTGGTCTTACATAGGCATTTTTAAGGTTATTGCGCTCGATGACCTGATAACAGATATCGTTTAATTCTTCGACAGAATAGGGGATGTGCATGTCCATGATTTTGCCGCCATCGATCAGGCGCTGCATATGGTCTGTCAGTTTGAAAATAGAACCATTATAGGCGCGCATACCTTCGAATACGCCACTGCCATAATGCAAAGCATGGGTTAGGAAATGGACTTTGGCATCTTTCCAGTCTACAAACTTTCCATCCATCCATATTTCACCTTCTAAACTGTCATATCCCGCCATTTTTAAACTCCCTAATTCAGCTTATAACAATATTAGGAAATCTCTCAATTTTATGCTAGCCATATATTATGGTTTTAAACGCAAAAAATCTGGCAGAGGTGCCACAGATTCTGGTCATCGATGATGACAAGCGTCTGCGCGACCTGTTGTTCAAATATTTGGGTACACAGGGATGTCTGGTAATATGCGCTGAAAATGCAGCCGAGGCTGAAGAATATCTGAAAAGATTTGTATTCGATATGGTGGTTATCGACGTGATGATGCCGGGTGAGAGCGGTATTGAGTTTACGCGCCGCATAAAGCCGGAATATCAAAATCTGCCGTTTCTGATGTTAACCGCACGTGCCGAGACCGAGGCCCGCATCGAAGGGCTGGAAGCCGGCGTTGATGATTATTTGTCGAAGCCTTTCGAGCCGAAAGAGCTGTGGCTGCGTATTCAGGCGATCTTGCGCCGCAGTGCGGCCCTGAAGCCGTCTAAGAGTAATAAGATTGGTGAATATACATTTGATGCTGAAATGCGTACCCTTGAAAGCGATGACAGGCAGATTACGCTGACGGAATCAGAAACGCTTTTATTAAAATTTATGCATAATAAGGCTGGCGAAACTGTTGACCGCTATGAATTAGCTGAGGGGTTGGGCCTTGATTCAAACGAGCGTACGGTCGATGTTCAAATCACGCGCCTTCGTAAGAAAATGGAAGCAGACCCCAAAACACCGCGATATCTTCAGACCGTTCGCGGTAAAGGCTATGTGTTGAGGGTCTAATGATAGCGACAATTAAAAGATTTATACCCCAAACATTATTCGCGCGGTCTTTATTAATCATTATCACACCGGCGCTTTTACTGCAGTTAATGGTCGGGATATTCTTTTTTGACCGCCACTGGGATGCGATGACGGAACGTTTGGCGCAGGCTGTCGCAGGTGAAATATCACTGGCATTGAAATCAGTAGAGCTTGAAAATAATGCCTTTCTGGATCGGCCTGAAGATGTGGCATTTTTGCAAGATTATAAACCGGCCTTGGGGATGCATATTACCTACGAGGCCGAAACAACGCTGAAAGAGAGTGCGGAAAGCGGTAGCTTTTTCATTATCAACGAGGTTGATACCCTGCAAACCGAACTGGGGCGTGTTTTGGACCATGATTTTGTTATCAGATCTGACCGTGAAGAAAAATGGTACGAGGTTTTAATCCAACTGCAAGACGGCATTTTGCGTGTTAATTTCCCCGAACGCAGATTGTACACAGCAACATCCTATATATTCCTTTTGTGGATGATTGGCAGTAGTTCGTTGTTTTTTGCGATTGCGATTTTGTTTATGCGTAACCAGATTCGCCCGATACAGCGTCTGGCGATGGCCGCTGATCGCTTTGGGCGCGGCATTGATGTACCTAAATTCAAACCGCAGGGCGCGCGCGAAGTCAGGCAGGCGGCAACTGCATTTGTTGATATGCGCGAACGTATACAGCGCCAGATTGAACAACGTACAGCGATGTTATCTGGTGTTTCCCATGATTTGCGCACGCCAATTACGCGCATGAAATTACAATTGGAAATGATGGAAGAAAGTGACGATACAGTGGCCATGCGTAGTGACCTTGCCGAAATGGAGGCAATGATACAGGGTTATCTGGCATTTGCGAAAGGCGATGCAGAAGAGCGTCACAGCGCTGTCGATATCGGTCTGATTCTGGAGAAACTGTTGAAAAAGCTCCAACGTCAAAAGCTTGATGTTGAAATTGTCAGCATAGAAGACGCACATATTTTGCGTATACGCCAGAATGCTGTAGAACGGGCGATTGAAAATCTGATTACGAATGCTTGTAAATACGGGGATAAGGCATGGGTGTCCCTATATAAAAATGATGACTTTATTGAGATTACTGTTGATGATAACGGCCCGGGGATAGCCGCTGAAAAACACGACGATGTTTTCAAACCATTCTACCGAATTGAAGATTCGCGTAATTCCGAGACGGGTGGGATCGGCCTTGGCTTGGCAGTTGCACAAGATATTGTTCATGCCCATGGCGGGGAAATTCTTTTGGGGGATTCCAGCCACGGCGGATTGCAAGCCATGGTTAGATTACCGCTCAAATAAACTGTCTGAATACTTCGGGAATAAAATCTATCGCCTTATCAAGACGGGATAGGCCGCGGTCAAGTTCTGCCATTGTCTTGGCCATATCATCTGTATGATCGTTTAGCCAGACACGGACAGCATTAAGATAAACCAGAGCAATCGCGCCAGTGCGCAGCGGCATAATGCCTTGGCCATCGCGTCCGTTCAAATCGGCAAGGCGCAGCATAACATCCATTGATGCATGGAATTGCGGCAAGGCTGTGCGGAAAAGATGCGGGTCTTTGAATGTCTGATAAAACAGTTGACGATAGGCATCGCCATATTCGTTTAATGCATCAAAGCGTATCATCAGTACTTCAAAAATGCGGTCGCGGGGCGCTTCGGAAAAAATATGATGGGTGATTTCTTGCTCGACATAGCGATCAAGCCTTAGGAAAAGGGCTGTAAATAATTCTTGCTTGCTGTCAAAACCGCGCACATCGACCATGCTGATTTCAGACCATGATGTTCCGTCTTCCAGTTTTTGCAAAGCATCCACAAGAATTTTATCGTTCAAAGCTGGTTTTTCTTTATTTCTCATGATATTTGTATAAGCGGAATATATTTAAAAGTCTATTTATTTGGAGAAAATTATGCCCCAGTCCCTAGATCTTGTCGGTATCGGTAATGCCATCGTTGATGTTCTAAGCCAAACAAGTGATGACTTTATCACGAAAAATAAATTGAACAAAGGTGCGATGACCCTGATCGAGGCGGAACAGGCCAAAGATATATATGATCAGATGGGGCAGGCGGTTGAAATGTCGGGTGGTTCGGTTGCCAATACAATTGCTGCTTTTGCGTCTATGGGCGGACGTTGCGGCTTTATAGGCAAGGTTGCAAACGATCAGCTTGGTGATGTTTTCAGTCACGATATTCAGGCTGTGGGCGCTGTCTATAAAACCCCAAGGCTCAGCGGCGGCCTGCCGACGGCGCGCAGCCTGATCATGGTCACGCCAGATGCAGAACGCACGATGTGTACATTCTTGGGCGCCAGTGTCTGGATTACGCCGGGCGATGTCGATCGTGAAATGGTGCAAAATGCTAAAGTGACATATCTGGAAGGCTATCTTTTTGACCGTCCAAAGGCAAAGCAGGCTTTTTTTAAGGCAGCTGAATTGGCGCATGAGGCCGGTAAAAAAGTGGCTTTGTCTTTATCGGATCCTTTCTGCGTTGATCGCCATCGTGATGAGTTTATGGAGCTAATCAAAGGCCACGTTGATATTTTATTCGCGAATGAAGAAGAATTGATGAGCCTGTTTAAACTGGAAACACTTGAATTTGCAGTAAAGCAATTACAAGGGCATTGCGAAATCGCCGCGATCACACGAGGGTCAAAAGGGGCCTTGATCGTAACACAAGATGAACGATATGAAATACCGGCGCAAAATATCAGCAATGTTAAAGATACGACAGGAGCAGGCGATCTATACGCAGCAGGATTCTTATTCGGATATACGCAAGGCGAACCGCTTGAGGTTTGTGGGCGCTATGGCTGCATCGCAGCCGGCGAAGTTATCCAGCATCTTGGTGCACGTGTGCAGGGCGATCTTGGCGCGTTGCTTGAAAAAAAGAAAGTCGTTTATGGCTAAGCCTTTTGCCATAGCTTTTGCTTTTCTACTATTTAGTATTTCCTATGCCTCTGCGCAAAGCCATGCACTGATTATGCATGGTGATCCGAAATATGCTTCTGACTTTCAACATCTTGAATATGCGAATCCCGATGCGCCGAAAGGCGGTATTCTTAAAGAGCCCGTTGTCGGCACTTTCGATAGCCTGAACCACCATATTATTCTGGGGGAACCGGCAAAGGGATTGGTCCTGACCGTTGACACGCTGATGCAGCGCGTTTGGGACGAACCGTTTGGGCTATATGGTCTGGTGGCAGAGAGTATTGATATTGCAGATGATCGCTCTTGGATTACATTTAACCTGAACCCTGACGCACGCTTTCATGATGGCACGCCGATGACGGCAGAGGATGTAAAATTCAGCTATGAATCCTATTTAAAACACGGCCATCCTGTCCGAAGACGTGTCTATGGTTTTGTGGATACAGTCGAGATTATCAATGATCATAAAATCAAATTCACATTTGGCGAAGGCTATGACGGTGAAACCGCGCTTATCCTTGCGATTATGCCTGTTCTGCCAAAACATTATTGGCAAGACAAAGATATTTCGAAAACAACATTAACACCGCCGATTGGTAGTGGGCCTTATAAAGTCAAAAGTTTTGAGCCTGGACGAAAAATTGTTTATGAACGTGTCGAAGATTATTGGGCAAAAGACTTGCCGGTTAACCGCGGCCTCTATAATTTTGATGAAATTCAATATTCATACTATCGGGATGGCGATATTGCGCTGGAGGCTTTTAAAGCCGGTGAAAGCAATATAAAGCGGGAATATGATATAGCTGCTTGGAATACGGCCTATAATGCCCCGCGTATCGTATCCGGTGAAATTGTTAAAAAAGCATACGAACATGCCCGCCCCGAGCAAGTTCGCGCCTTCATTTTCAATACGCGCCGCCCGCCGTTTGATGATTTAAATGTGCGTAAAGCGCTGACTATGGCTTTTGATTCCAATCGTATCAATGATCTGTTTTTCGGTGGTGATTTCAAACGCATTGACAGCTATTTCCCGAATTCTGAATTGGCGCATAGTGGCGTGCCCGAGGGGAGGGAGCTTGAAATTCTTGAAAGCTACAAGGATCAACTACCCGAATCTATATGGATGTCAAATCTAGCCGATAGTTCCCAAGGCGACGTACGCCAGAACCTACGCGAGGCTTCACGCTTGCTGCGCGAGGCCGAATATATCGTAAAAGACGGCGTTCGTATAAATCAAGAAACGGGCGAGCCTTTTTCTTTTGAAATTCTTTTGACCTCGGCGGCGGACGAAAAAATAGCCCTGTTTTATAAAGAAACGCTACAACGTTTGGGAATTAACGTGAAAATACGCACTGTTGATGCGGCGCAATTTACGGGCAGGCTGGATCAGTTTGATTACGATATGGTCCTTTATCGATGGATCAATTCACTGTCACCGGGTAACGAGCAAATGAACTATTGGGGTAGCACAGCTGCCAATAACAAAGGCAGCCGCAATTATGCAGGTGCCGAAAGTCCTGTCATAGACGCTTTGGCAATGGGGATTGGTGCTTCGAAAACCCGCGAAGATTTGGAGGCTTATACGCGCGCATTCGATCGTGTTTTGACGCACAGCTATTACAGCATTCCGTTATTTTATCTGGGCGCAGACCTGATTGCACACGACAGCAAGCTGCATGCACCACAGTTCACCCCCATGTACGGCACGGTTTTGGAAAGCTGGTGGTATAAATAACGCTTGGCAGCGGTGGGTTTCATCAGTATCCTAATATCAGAAGACATATCAAAAACAGGTTCGGGTCATGAACAAATTCATTAAATTTTCGATGGTAAGCGTTTTTTCAGCAGGACTTCTGACGGCATGTCAGTATCCGGCAAATCACTCGACAGCCTATTGGCAGCGGATTGATACGCATTCTGCCCTTTATCTGACAGGCCCCAAAGCCCAGCAGCAACTGGAACAGGATACGGCCACCTGCGTTCGTGAGGTTGACGAGCTGGTACGTTTGCGCGCCTTGCGTGAAACAACCCCGCCGAATACGCATCATGAATATCATGAAGCCTTGAAAGAATCGGGTGATCTGGCTGCATTCGATACGCCTGAATACAAGGGCGACATCCACGTTGATCACAGCGACTATTATGACTTTGAAAGCTGCATGCGATCAAAAGGGTGGGAGCGTATTCGCGCCCTTCGCTACGCACCGGGTGCACGCGCGCATCAAAATTATCAAGATACACAAGATTTGCGCAAATACGGCACAACCGGCCGTGCAGCTGATTTGAAACGTCAGCAAGAAGCGCGCGGACAGAACGATCAGTTTTCAACAGTAAATGATTAATTGAGCTGATGGCGAGGCAAAGGACCTAATTTAGGGCTGTGTTTCAGTCTTTTCGGGTCATCCATAGGCCAGCCATTGGCGTCAAGTTTCACGCACGGCATTGGCGGCGGATCAGATTTCATCTTAACTGCAAACTTCTTAAGGCTTCCGTTGCATTCAAATTTCAACATGGTTTGAATATTTTCGCGCCATTCTTGAGAGCGCCTTTGAACAGCTCTATCTAGGCGACGTTGACGGAGCCTTCTTATAGATTTGATTTCACAAAGGCGCCTTTTTTCCGATTCTTTAATATCGGCACCTATACTGTGAACCGTCCCCGGTTTTGCATTGCAGCATAACGTCGTTTTAACACCCGTATGCGGATTGCCCCATTCTTCATGAGATCCTTTTGTGTTTCTAAGGAATTCAAACCCGTAAGACTTAACGAATTCCTGTAGGTCTCTTAGGTTTGGGTCGCCTGGTAGTGTTTTAAACTTTGTAGCCATAATCTTATCCTCAATGTGATAAGAGTAGTATAAAATGGTTAAAAAGTCAATAATTATGGAATATAATTAGCTGCCGATAGCGCTAAAAATAAATAGCAATAATATCGCAGCACCTTGCAAATAAACGCGCATCCACATCATTTTATTGCTCTTTTTACGGGCGTCCATGCCGTCTTTGGACATGTTGAACAGGCCGTAGATCAGGGATGCGAATACGCCCAGCATCGCGAGCATGATCAAAACGAAAATTAAAGTCTTCATAATTGAGATCCTTGTGCTTATGATTACCCATCAAATATATAAGGATTCTTAGAAAATGACACTGCAAGATTACAGTTTTAATTCCGGATCAGCCAAAGCCGACAAAATGGTTGTTTTTCTGCATGGTTATGGCGCAGATGGTAAAGACCTGATTTCGATCGCGCCGATGTGGGCGGATGAATTGAAAAACACTGTTTTCTTTGCCCCGAATGCGCCCGAGCCATGCGAAATGTCGCCGATGGGCTTTCAGTGGTTTAGCCTGATGGATAGATCAGAGGCTTCAATGACGGCGGGTGCAAAATCTGTACGTAATATTTTGGAGAAATACATCCGGCAAAAACTGGACGATACAGGTTTGCAAATGAAAGACGTTGCAATTGTCGGCTTTTCACAGGGCACGATGATGGCGCTTTATACAATGCCACGGCTGGACCAGGCATGTGCAGGCGTATTGGGCTATTCAGGGCGCTTGGTTGCGGTAGATAGCTTGAAGTCAGAGCAAAAATCAAAATTTCCTATTTGTGCGATACACGGCACGGCCGATGAAATTGTACCATTTGACAGCCTTGCAGGAATCGCCGAAGGCTTTGACGGACAAGATGTAAAAACGCATAGCCGTGCGAATCTGGGCCACGGAATTGATGATGAGGGCCTTAGAATCGGCCTGCAGTTTTTACAAAAAGTTCTAAAGACCTAGTTTTATAATCCGAAATTGTAATTATATTTCTGAATATTGAAAAATATCTCCCGATTTCAAGGGAATATTCCCTTTTTGTCCGTCTATATGGTATAATGAATTTATAGAACGGTTCAGCAGAATGGAGGGGACCATATGCACGTTCATCTCGACCAATGTCCCACGTTGGTATTAAATGCGGACTTTCGCCCGCTAAGCTACTTTCCTTTGTCTCTATGGTCCTGGCAGGACGCGATAAAAGCCGTTTTCATGGATCGTGTAAATATCATTTCGGAATATGACCGCGAAGTTCATTCGCCCAGTATGGCAATGAAGATACCAAGTGTCATTGCTTTAAAAGATTATGTGACGCCGCCCAATCAGCCGGCATTTACGCGTTTTAATGTCTTTTTACGGGATAAATGGCAGTGGCCAATATTGCGGGGTCATACACAAAACACAGGATTTGACGTTCGACCACGTCATCCCGCGCGCGCATGACGGGAAAACGACTTGGGAGAATATCGTCGCAGCCTGTCAGGAGTGCAACCTCAGAAAAGGCTCGAAATTACCCAAAGAATGTCATATGTTTCCATTAAGGAGCCCCAGACAGCCAACGATTCATGAATTGCAAAATAATGGGCGGGCTTTTCCGCCTAATTTTTTGCACGAAAGCTGGAGCGATTATCTATACTGGGATTCTGAACTCGATAGAGATTAAACTTTAGGAGTATTAAATTGATTTCTGATAATGACCTGATCAATCGGGCCAAATCACTGGTTAACCCCAGAACATTGTCACGCAATGTAGAGGCCGGCAAGGTGGCTTCGGCCCTTGTAACTAAAGATGGTAATGTTTACGTCGGCGTAAATATAGATTCAGATTGCGATCTGGGCGCCTGCGCCGAACATATTGCAATTGGCGGTATGGTTACGGGTGGTGAAAAGGATATTGATGTCATCGTGGCTGTGAATAAAGAAGGGGAAGTCATTGCCCCTTGTGGACGATGTCGCGAATACATATATCAGATCAGCGGCCATAATTCGCAAACGCGTGTTCTTTTACGCGATGGTAAAAGCATGATCATAGACGAGCTGCTACCGCTTCACTGGAAAACAGATATCAAAACAAAATAAATTCATGTCACAAAACTATATCACCATCATCGGTTTCGGATCCTTGATGTCTGAAAAGGACGCCAGACGCACATGTCCCAACCTTCAAAATTTCCGCTATGGGCGGGTCCCTGATTATGCCCGTGTTTTTGGTAAGGTTGACAGCAATCATTATGATTATGACCGAGATCATATAGCCAATTGGGCCTTTTTCGAGGCCCCTGATCATGAAACGCTTGTAACTCTTTTTGAAATTCCCGAGGAAGAATACGAAGCATTAGTTGCCCGTGAAATGGATTACCATCTAAAGTCGATCAAGTTCATAGAGCTTGAAACTGGAACTGTGGGGCAGGGTATTGCTTGCTGTGCATTTAAAAACAATAGTGATTTTCTGGCTCATCTGGAAAAAGAGCCTTTGCAGAACAAATTATACAAAGCGCGTTACCATGATAAATACCGTGGTGACGTATGGCGTGATGATTTATTGCCTTGTAATAAATACCTGGCGTTTGTCTTGTCGATAGCTAACAACATCAATGATAAATACATCCAAAATATTTTAGACCAAAGCTACCTTGGGGACCGTAAAACCAAAGTCAGGGAGTATCTGGCGAAAGAATATAAAAACTTGGAATTCATAAAGGATTTGAATTGGCTGGGGAGCCACCTGAAGGCCGATTAAATCTTTTTTGCGATCGTGATTGCTGCCTTAGACCCTGCTTTAATAGCAGCGGATAGCACCTTGTATCCTTTTGTTAATTCAGCTTCATTTTCAAGGCCGATATCGTGATGTTCTTCTTCTTCGGCCTTAAATTGTGCGATCTTGTTTTTAAGATCTTTTTCAGATTTGTTATCTGATAGGACATTAAGCTGTTCCTGATAATGACCCGAGATAACGTCTTCTACGGCAACGGTACAAGCCATGGCGGCACGTCGTCCCATTTTGGCAGTGACATAGCCCAGGGCATACCCCGCAGCATGCCACAAAGGCTGAAGGGCCGTCGGGCGAACGTTTCGCTTTGAAAGCTGTTCTTCGAAATAGGCGAGGTGGGCTTCTTCTTGTTCGGCCATATGTTCAAGTAGCTCCCGTGTCTCAGGGTCTTTTCCCAATACCGCCAATTGTCCCTGATAAATGCGTCGTGCGCCGTATTCGCCTGCATGATTAACGCGGATGATCTCGTCGATATGTGCAGTTTCAGGCTGAGGATCGCCAGGAAGTTTACGCCGCATCGTGATGCTCCAACCCTTTTTTTACAGACAGAAAACTATATATAGTCAGGAAAAATGACAGCGCGGCATTATATCCCGCCATGGAAATGCCGAATAATGACCATGCGACTTCGTTGCACTTAACAACGGGTGCATTCAGAATTTGCATACGTAATTCTTCGAGCGTCAGATCGGATGTGTCACCGCCCCCGCATTCGCTGAGGCCTTCCCACCAGCCGTTTTCAACCCCGACATGAAATCCGGCAATGCCGAAATTGATCAGAAACATTACGCCTGCTACGCCCAAAAACAGGTTTGCGATGTCTTTATCCTGTTTTGCCGCGCCATATGAAATCAGACCGAAGGCAATGGCGAAGACATAGGGAATGCGCTGATATATACAAAGAACGCATGGATGCAGTTCAAAGAAATACTGAGCGATCAAGGCGGCGGATAGCGCCAGAAAGCTCGTGAAAACGACAACCGAGGCCGCGTTTTGTGTATCATTAAAAAGTCTAATCAACATATCCTGTTCCTATCACAGAAACTTTAAAGCTGCAAAGCCGGCAATCAACAACAGAAAACCTGCTGTTGCAACCCAAGGCAGATATTTATCGACAAAGCGTAATATCGGTGCCCCATATAACCATATTAAACCCGCAACCAGAAAAAATCTAATACTTCGGGCAATGACCGAAAAGAAAATGAACAGGGGCAGTGCCAATTGGGTCACGCCGCTGGCGATCGTGATAACTTTATAGGGGAATGGCGTTACGCCGGCTCCCAGAACAATCCATGCGCCCCATTCGTTATAATTATCAGCGAATTGATCAAAATAGGCCTGTTTGCCGTAGAAATTCAAAATAGGCTCGGCAATCGCTTCGAAAAAGAAATAGCCGATGGCATATCCGAAAATTCCCCCGATGACAGACGAGATTGTGCAAATGAATGCGTAATAGAATGCTTTCTCACGATTGGCCAGACACATCGGAATTAAAAGCGCATCCGGAGGGATCGGAAAAAAGGAGCTTTCAGCAAAAGAGACCCCCGCCAAAATAGGTGTGGCGTGTTTCTTTGCTGCCAAATCGAGCGTCCAGTTATAAAGCTTTCGTAGCATCCTGAATAACTAGCACAATGTGTTAGGGGAGCAAAACAAAATCCTTGGCTTTTTCTGCAATGGTTGCTATAAATCCTTGCTAATCACTCCGTTGCCCCTGTGGCGGAATTGGTAGACGCGCCGGATTCAAAATCCGGTTTCTTCGGAAGTGCGAGTTCGAGTCTCGCTGGGGGCACCATTTATTACTTTCCAAATACCTTCAGTTTGTAATTATGTTTTAATTTTGTTCGATTTTGAGCATCTATCGTTCGGTTTTTCTGGACAGGGTATGATTCGGGTGCTAGCCTGATTCTATATTCAAAAAGGCAGGATACTATGAACGATTTATTTGGGAAGGAATCACAGCCATTACATTGGCATTTTAACCGTCCATCAGCCCGTTCCGAGGCTGTTACAAAGGTACGTCGTCTTGCAAAGCTTTTGAACGTATCTTTTCATGAAATTGATACCAAGGGTAAATCCTACCGCACGATGGTGGAAGATTTGGTCGAAGTTGCCTTGAAAAAGAACGCGCCTGAATTGGCCATGTTGTTCCCCGCAGCTTCTATAAATAATATTGCTGAAAGCATGCGAAAAGATCCGCCACGCTCGCATTATGCAATGTCACAAAGATTACGCATGGCAATGTAGAATTTTTGGGCTTGAAGTTTTATACTCCGTCTATAGTTTTATAGGCGGAGTATTTTTATGACTGAAAAACCGATTATCGTATGGTTCCGCAAGGATTTACGTTTAAAAGACAATCCGGCACTGTGGTTTGCCGCGCAGTCGGGTAAGCCGATCATTCCTGTTTATATTTACGATACTGAAAATCAGGGTAAATGGCACCCGGGTGGGGCCAGCCTGTGGTGGTTGCACCATTCACTGACATCCCTGCAAAAATCGTTCGGACGTCATAACGCGTCGCTAATTTTGAAAAAAGGTGACCCGCAAACCATTCTTGAACAGATGATCAAGGACACGGGGGCGGATATGGTCGTCTGGAACCGCCAGTACGAACCATGGGCGACCCGTCGTGATAAGAAAATAAAATCCGGCCTTGATGCCGAAGTCAAAAGTTTCAAAGCTAGCCTTTTGTTTGAACCCTGGGAAATCAAAACCAAAAGCACAGGTGAATTCTATAAGGTTTATACGCCATACATGCGCGCGTGCCGTGAGCGCGAGGCGATGATCCGCCCACCGTATGACGAGCCGTCGCTGACATTCTACGGCGATATGCCCAAAAGCGATAATCTGGATGATTGGGGGTTACTGCCTGATATCAGGTGGGATGACACTTTTTATAAAACCTGGGATGTGGGCGAGGAGGCAGCCCACAAATCATTGAAAGAATTTATCGAGGATCATCTGACAGACTACAAAGATGGCCGCAATTACCCCGCAGAGGATAAAGAAGCCGTTTCACGCATGTCCCCGCATCTGCATTGGGGCGAAATCAGCCCCAACCAGATATGGCACGAGGCGCAGAAAGAACGTCAAAGCGAAGGTCAGAAAATATATTTGAATGAAATTATCTGGCGCGAGTTCAATTATACGCTGCTTTATAATGTGCCGAATTTTGCGGATCAGCCCATGCACGAAAAATTTCAGAAATTTAAATGGTCGGCATCAGATAAAAACTTGAAGGCATGGCAAAAAGGCCAGACAGGCTATCCAATCGTTGATGCCGGTATGCGCCAATTGTGGCAGACAGGCTGGATGCATAACCGTGTGCGTATGATCGTCGGATCATTTCTGGTGAAAGACCTGCACATCGATTGGCGTCAAGGCGAGAAATGGTTTTGGGATTGTCTGGTTGATGCCGATCTGGCCAGTAACTCCGGCGGATGGCAGTGGGTTGCCGGATGCGGCGCAGATGCGCAGCCGTTTTTCCGCATTTTCAATCCGATCACACAAAGCGAGAAATTTGATAAAAACGGCGATTACATTCGCCAATATGTGCCTGAATTAAAAGATATGCCGGCAAAATATATCCATGCCCCATGGGATGCACCGGATGACGTTTTGAAAAAGGCAGGGGTGGAGCTGGGCAAGGACTATCCTGAACCTCTCGTCGATCATAAAGAGGCCCGAGAAGAGGCCTTGGCCCGTTATAAAGAGATCAAATAATGCCGATTACTGAAATCACAAACCGCTTATGTTTGAATGTTTCTGGCGCGGATGCCAAAAGCTTTGTGCAGGGACTGATTACAAATGATCTTAATAAACTAGACCATCAGGATGCCTTATATTCCTGTTTTCTGACACCTCAAGGAAAGTTTCTTTATGATTTTATTATTACAAAACATAAAGATGGGTACATTCTTGAAGTTTTGAAAGATGATGTTGAAAGTTTTCAAAAACGACTGAAGATGTATGCCTTAAGATCAAATGTGAAGCTTGAAATTCTGGACAATCTGAAAATTTATGCCGGATGGAATGACGCGAAACCTGATGAAGGATATGTCGATCCTCGTTTGCCTGAACTGGGGTGGAGATATATTGCCCAAAATATGGATACGAATACCAACTTTGAAAATTATGATCTGCACCGCATCAAACTGACCGTGCCGGACGGAAGCCGTGATTTGAAACCGGAAATCATGACGATTTATGACGGGAATATCGATCTATTAAACGGGGTGGCATTTGATAAAGGTTGCTATCTGGGGCAAGAATTGACGGCGCGCATTCATTATCGTGGTCTTGTTAAAAAGCGTTTGTTTGCCGTCAAGTTTGATCACCCGCCAACCGAAACAGATATCAAAACGGAAGAGGGGGCTTTAGTGGGGCAGATGTTATCCACGCAAGGGGAATACGGCCTTGCGCTTTTAAAGCTTTCGGAAGTTGATAAATCGCTTCAAGGTTTTGAAGTTATCAAACCAGGCTATTTAACGCTTTAGATTTGCCTGTGCTGCCGCCAGACGAGCAATCGGAACACGATAGGGCGAGCAAGACACATAATCGAGCCCTGCGCTTTCAAAGAATGCAACAGATTGCGGATCACCCCCATGTTCACCACAAATGCCCAGCTTGATATGCGGTCGGGCTTTGCGGCCTTTTTCAACAGCGGTTTTAACCAGTGATCCAACACCATCAACGTCGATTGATACGAATGGGTCACGTGCGATAATGCCCTGTTCCTGATAGGCGGGCAGGAAACGGCCCGCATCATCACGGCTGATCCCGAAAGTTGTCTGCGTTAAATCATTAGTACCAAAGCTGAAGAATTCAGCCAGTTCCGCCAGTTCATCAGCGCACAGGGCCGCACGCGGCAATTCGATCATGGTGCCGACGGTATATTCGACATTGAAATTGGCGGCCGTATCATCAACCAGCTTTTTTAGAATTTCCAGTTCCTTGCGGGTCGAGGCGAGGGGGATCATAATTTCAGGTTTCACGGATGCTTCGGTTGCTGCGCCCAGAATGGCGCGGACCTGCATCGCGTAAATCTCAGGAAAGGTGATCGCCAGACGACAGCCGCGATGACCCAGCATCGGGTTTGTTTCGGTCAGCTCCGCAATACGTGATTTTAAGTGCTTGACGCTGATATTGGCCTCGTTTGCCAAGGCCTCAATATCCTTTTCACTGTGCGGTAAAAATTCGTGGAGCGGCGGGTCCAAAAGACGAATTGTTACGGGCAGACCGGCCATGATTTCGAACAACTCTTTAAAGTCTGCCTTTTGTTCAGGCTCTAATGCGGACAAGGCTTTTAAACGATCGTCTTTATTTTCTGCCAAAATCATTTTACGCACATTCATGATGCGGGCCGGGTCAAAGAACATATGTTCTGTGCGGCATAGACCAATCCCTTCGGCGCCGAAATGGCGCGCTGTTTTGGCATCTGTGGGAGTTTCCGCATTACAGCGAATGTTGAGGCGGCGGATTTCATCAGCCCATTTCATCACAGTTTCAAAATCACCTGATAATTCAGGCTCAACCGTTGCAATCTCGCCCAGCATGATTTCACCTGTTGCGCCGTCTAATGTGACGATATCACCCGATTTAATCGTCTCGCCATTGACGCTCATTTCAGCGGCTTTGTAATCAATCGAAATCGAACCTGCCCCCGCAACACATGGGCGCCCCATACCGCGGGCGACAACAGCTGCGTGACTGGTCATTCCGCCGCGTGTGGTCAGAATGCCTTCTGCGGCATGCATGCCGTGAATATCTTCGGGGCTGGTTTCGGTGCGGCATAAAATGGTTTTAATGCCGGCATTTGCTTTTTGTTCGGCCTCGTCAGCAGAAAAAACAACCGCGCCGCATGCGGCCCCCGGGGAAGCGGGTAAGCCTTTGCACAGAACATGGCGTTCAGCTTTCGGGTCAAGGGTCGGGTGCAGCAATTGATCCAGCGCTTCCGGATCGACGCGCAATATCGCATCTTCTTTTGAAATCAAACCTTCGCTGACCATATCAACGGCAATTTTCATCGCGGCCTTGGCGGTGCGTTTTCCGTTACGTGTTTGCAGCATATAAAGTTTATTTTGCTGAATTGTGAATTCGATATCTTGCACATCTTTATAATGCGCTTCCAGTTTAGTACGCACGTCTTCCAATTGTTTAAAGACTTCAGGCATTGTTTCTTCCATCGCGGGTAAATTGGACCCGTTTGCCTTTTTCCCAGCAATTGTTAGGTGCTGTGGTGTGCGTATGCCAGCCACAACGTCTTCGCCCTGTGCATTGATCAGATACTCACCATAGAATACGTTTTCACCCGTTGATGGATCGCGGGTAAAGGCGACACCCGTTGCGCAATCCTGCCCCATATTACCAAAGACCATGGCCTGAATATTAACGGCTGTACCCCATTCGGATGGAATATTGTTTAATTTGCGATATGTGACAGCGCGCTTCGTGCTCCAAGATTTAAAGACGGCACCAATCGCGCCCCATAATTGATCATTTACATCCTGCGGAAAGGGGCGACCCAGATCGCGCTCTACAATTCCCTTATAATCTGCAATGATTTCCTGCCAGCCATCGGCTGTAATCATGGTGTCTTCGGTGATGTCTTCGCTGCGTTTAAAACTTTCGAGAACATCTTCGAATTCATAATGGTCCAGACCCAACACGACATCGCTGTACATCTGTATAAATCGGCGATAGCTATCATAGGCAAAGCGTTCATCACCGCTGCGTTTTGCGAGGCCCTCGGCAGTATCATCATTCAGCCCAAGGTTTAAAACCGTATCCATCATCCCTGGCATCGAAACGCGCGCGCCAGAACGCACAGATAAAAGCAACGGGTTTGCAGGATCGCCCAGCTTCATGCCCATTTCATCTTCCAGCTTTGTGACGGCGTCAGCAACGGCTTCGGATAGGCCTGACGGGTAATCTTCGTTATTTTTGTAAAACAGCGTGCAGACTTCGGTTGATAGGGTGAAACCCGGCGGAACAGGTAACCCAAGGCTTGCCATTTCGGCCAGGTTTGCGCCTTTACCACCCAATAGGTTTTTCATACTGGTATCACCATCGGTGCCGTTTTTGCCGAATGAATAAACATATTTTTCTGAAAACTTATCGACAGGTGATGTTTGCGCGTTCATAACGTACGAATCCCTTATAAAATGTTGCAGTGCAGTCAATGGAAGTATAGGATAATTCCCGAAAGGTTCAATCGGTAAATCGGAAAATATGGTGTAAAAACGATGACACAGGCACAAATGAAAGCAGTTGAAAATATGGACAATCAGGAATTTAGCATGGATGATTTGGTCGCGCTTTGCAAAAGACGCGGATTTATATTTCAGGCGTCTGACATCTACGGCGGTATTAATGGCTTTTGGGATTACGGTCCACTGGGCGTTGAGCTGAAAAACAACCTGCGTGACGCATGGTGGCGTGACATGGTTTTATGCCCACCGATTGGTCCTGACGGCCAACCGCTGGATATTAAAGGTCTTGACACATCTATTATTCAAAACCCGAAGGCGTGGGTTGCATCAGGTCATGTTGGCGGATTTAACGATCCAATGGTGGATTGCAAAGAATCAAAGCTGCGTTACCGTGCCGACCATTTGGTGATTTACAAAAACAAAGAAAACGGCAAGATGCTGGCCTTTTTGGAAGGCGAACTTGATAATAGCCAGCTAAAGAAACTGAAAAAGCTGGGCGGCAGCGATAATCTGTCTGACTATGATACAGCCTTGATGACCGATCTGGATGCATCCGAATATCCGAATATTGTCGGCCCTGACGTAAAAGATGCAGGAAGCCTGACCGAACCGCGCGCCTTTAACATGATGTTTAAGACTTATGTTGGTGCAACAGCAACAGAAGATGATGCCGCCTATTTGCGGCCTGAAACAGCGCAGGGTATTTTCCTGAATTACCGCAATGTTCTATCCTCCAGCCGCGTCAAGCCACCATTTGGGATTGCGCAGATCGGTAAGGCTTTCCGCAACGAAGTCACGCCGCGTAACTTTATTTTTAGATCACGCGAATTCGAACAGATGGAAATGGAATGGTTCTGCCATCCTGATGAAGCCAAAATGTGGATGGATTTCTGGATGACTGAACGCCATAACTGGTGGAAATCAATGGGGTTATCCGATGCCAATATGATCCTGCGTCCGCATGATAAAGACGAGCTGTCGCACTATGCGAAAGAAGGCTATGGGACATCCGATATCGAATTCAAATGGCCGTTTACACGCCCCGGCTACGGCGAGCTGGAGGGTATTGCCCACCGCTGCGCATTCGATCTGACACAACATCAGGAACATTCGGGCACCAAGATGGAATATGTTGACCCGCAGGCGCCGGATGATCGCTTTATTCCGCATGTCATCGAACCTGCTGCCGGTCTGACACGTGGCGTATTGGCTGTATTGTCAGAGGCTTATACCGTCGATGAATCGCGCCCGTCAAAAATGTTTATGAAGTTCAAACCTGAATTGGCACCTGTAAAGGCCGCGATCCTTCCGCTAGTGGCCAAAGACGGCATGCCTGAAGTTGCGCAAAAGCTGTACATGAGCCTACGTAAGAAAATGGTGACAGAAATCGATGTGAAACAGAATATCGGTAAGCGCTATGCGCGTCATGATGAAATCGGCACACCGTTCTGTTTGACGATCGATACACAGACTTTGGAAGATCAAACGATTACCGTCCGTCACCGTGACACGATGGAGCAAGAGCGCATCAGCCTTGATAATGCCGAGAAATATCTGACGGAAAAGCTGAATGCATAATTATAAAGTTCGCATCTATTACGAAGACACCGACGCCGGCGGTGTGGTCTATCATTCAAACTATTTGCGTTATGCAGAACGGGCCCGTACCGAAATGCTGCGCGATATGGGATACATTCATTCCGAACTTTTAAAGGAACGCGGAATCGGTTTTGTCGTTCGTCATATAGAAGTTGATTATCAAAAGCCTGCCGTTCTGGATGACCTTTTGACAGTTCTATCGCAAATTACCCGCGTGGGCGGTGCCAGTTTTGATGTTTTACAGACGATTAAAAAGGGCGATCAAACAATATGCGAAGTCAAACTGGTTCTGGTCTGTATGAATGTCAATAATTTCACGGCGACCCGTGTGCCAAAAGAAATAAAAACATTATTTGAAAAACAAAATGTGGGAGAAACTGTAAATGTCTGATCGTGCTGTGGAAGCGATGTCTGTTGGAACGTCCGTGGTCCATGATATGTCTATCTGGGGTTTGTTTATGCAGGCCGACTGGGTTGTCAAAACCGTGATTATTATTCTGGTTCTGGCATCGATCTGGTCATGGGGTATTATTTTCGAGAAAATGCGCACCTTTAAAAAGCTAAATAATCTTGCGCAAAAATTTGAGAATGCATTCTGGTCGGGCGAGGCGCTGGAGCGTTTATATGAACGCGTAAATAAAAAGCCGGGTGAACCCATGACACGCACATTCTGTGCTGGTATGCAGGAATGGAAACTGACGGCAGATAGCAAGGATTCTTCTGATCTAGGTGCCAGCCTGTCACAACGCATTGATCGCGCGATGGCAACGTCAATTAACCGTGATGTAAACCGTCTTGAACGCTATATGACATTTCTGGCAACTGTTGGATCGACAGCACCATTTATCGGTCTTTTCGGAACCGTCTGGGGGATTATGAATTCATTTGCTGCGATTGCAGGATCACAAAACACATCTTTGGCTGTCGTTGCCCCCGGTATTGCGGAGGCTTTGTTCGCCACAGCCTTGGGCCTTGTTGCAGCGATTCCGGCTGTTGTGGCGTATAATAAGTTTTCGACGGATCTGGGACGTTATGCGGATCGTCTCGATGCGTTTTCATCTGAATTCAGTTCGATCCTGGGGCGTCATCTGGAGCAGTCACGCGGCTATTCACGTAAAGGCGGAGAATTATAATGGGGGCAAAACTTCAGGGGCGCGTAAAATCTTCACATGGGTCACGTGGTTCACACCGTCCAATGGCAGAAATTAATGTGACACCTTTTGTTGATGTTATGCTGGTGTTGCTGATTATCTTTATGGTTGCAGCACCGCTGATGACGTCAGGTGTTGCGGTTGATTTGCCGGATGACAGTGCAGGGGCCTTGACCCATCAGGATTCAGCACCCGTTGAAATTTCGGTTGAAAACAGCGGTGTCGTCTATATCGGTGATACGGAGGTCACATTGGATCGTCTTCAGGAACTGGTCGCAGCGATTGCAGCAAAAGATGTCGAGCGCCGCGTATATATCCGCGCCGATCAGGGGCTGGCATATGGTACGGTCATGTCTGTCATGGCAACTGTTAATCAGGCTGGATTTACCAAAGTTGCCCTGATTACTGACAGCGAATAAGGAGTATGAGCACCCGATATGCGTTTTGGCAGTCTGTTTACATCGGTAATTTTTCACATCGCAATCGTCGTTTTTATGACGGTTGGCATTGCTTTTACACCTGAACGTGAAATTAATATCCCGCCGCCGATCACAGTCGAGTTCGCCAAGGTCAGTGATTTGACACAAACGCCTGACCCGACACCAAAACCGCCCGTGAAAAAGCCTGAGGAAGAAAAAAAACCGGAACCGCCAAAGAAAAAAGAAGAAAAGCCAAAAGCCGCCGCGACCAATACATCTGACGTACCTGTTGCGCCTGTGAAAGAGCCCAAAAAGGAAGAGCCGAAACCGCCGGAGCAAGAAGCCGAAGTCAAGCCGGCCCCAAAGCCCGAGCCGAAAAAAGAAGAGAAAAAACCGGACCCACCACCAAAAGAAACAAATAAGAAAGCCGCTGAAAAAGCGCCTGAGCCGAAAAAAGAGGAGCCAAAAGAAACGGCCCCACCGCAGCGTGACTTTGGATCTGTCCTGCGTAACCTGGCTGAAAGCGAGCCACAGGATGAAGCAGAGGTGGCTGATGAAGAAGTGCCGACAGTCGGCCAGCAAGCTCCGCTGGGTGAACAACTAACAATCAGCGAGCTTGATGCTTTGCGCCGACAGTTGGAAGGATGCTGGAATGTTCCGATCGGGGCGCGCGATATTGAAAACATGATTATTGATGTCAATATCATTGTTGGGCAGGACCGTGTCGTACAGCAGGCTGGTATTGTTGATAAGGCGCGCTATAATAGTGATAGTTTCTATAGAGCTGTGGCAGATACCGCGATTCGTGCGGTTTATTCGCCGTCATGCTCTCCGTTAAATTTGCCGGAAGGTAAATATGAAATGTGGAAAAATATAATTGTAGAATTTAACCCGAGGGAAATGTTCTGATGACAAAACAATACCAAAAACTATTCTGGGCTTTTGCCTTTGCGATCTTCTTTATACCCAGCCTGGCGCATGCCCAGTTAAAGGTCACTGTTGACCGTGGTGGCGTAAAAGCTATTCCGATTGCCGTTCCGAATTTCTCAGTTGCAGACGGTAATGCTGATCTGGCGAAACTGGGGCAAGATATGGCCGGTGTGATCACAAATAACCTTCGCAGCTCGGGGTTATTCAAGCCCTTGGCGCCATCAACGTTTATCCAGTCGGATAACAGCATTTACCAAAGCCCGAACTTTAACGAGTGGCGCGTCATTAACGCGCAGGCATTGGTTGCAGGTCAGGTCAGCAAAGCGAATGACGGCCGCACAAAGGTTGAATTCCGCCTGTGGGACGTTTTTGCAGAACAGCAGATGGTCGGTATGGCCTATATGACGACACCGCAAAACTGGCGCCGCATTGCGCATATTATCTCGGACGAAATATATAAACGTCTGACAGGTGAAGAAGGTTATTTCGATACACGTATTGTCTATGTCTCTGAAACAGGCCCGGGCGATGCACGTATCAAGCGCCTTGCGATTATGGATCAGGATGGATACAACCACCGCTTTCTGACAGACGGCAAAACATTGGTTTTGACCCCGCGCTTCTCGCCGACGTTGCAGCAAATCACATATATGGCTTATTATAACAACAAGCCCCGCGTGTACCTGTATGATATCGACACAGGCCGTCAGGAAGTTCTGGGTGATTTCCCGGGCATGACATTTGCGCCGCGTTTCTCACCGGATGGTAATAAGGTCATCATGTCATTATCGCAAAACGGTAACAGCGATATTTACACTATGGATCTTAGAAACCGCGGTGTGTCACGTTTGACAAGTAATGCCGCGATTGATACCAGCCCGTCTTATTCACCCGATGGCAATTATATCGTATTTGAATCTGACCGTGGCGGTACACAGCAGTTGTATGTCATGAATGGTGACGGTTCAGGCGTACGTCGTATCACATTTGGTGATGGTCGCTATGCCAACCCTGTTTGGTCTCCACGTGGCGATTTGATTGCCTTTACCAAAATGCTGAAAGGTCAATTCTATATCGGTGTGATTAAGCCGGATGGCTCAGGCGAGCGTTTGATTACCAAGGCCTATCACGTTGAAGGACCAACATGGGCGCCAAACGGGCGTGTTTTGGCCTATTTCAAGGAAACACCCGGCCGCACAGGACGTTCAGCGCATGTCTATACGATTGATCTGACAGGATTTAACGAGACACGCGTTGAAACACCGCTGGATGCGTCGGATCCCGCGTGGTCGCCATTGAACCAGTAAAATTTGAGTTTAACCAAGCCTTAATTTAATAAGCATATAATTTTTATATGTTAATTAAGGGGTGCGCCTATGTCAGGACTTGATTTTTCAAAGTATAAAACTCGTAATAGTCTATTTAATCTTTTTGCTGCTGTAAAAATAACATCTAAGGTTTATGTGGAAGACGACAGAGCAATTAGAACCATTATTCTGCAAAGAAACGACGGTGTAAATGGGATGTTTTGAAACGTAGCGCATATCTATGGCATCATGGTTCTGCTATGTCCACGCAACTTACAGAGCGCGAAGCCAAGAAAGAATTTGAGGTTATTGAAGAGGGAGTGTCAAAGGAATCTGCCTTGGGTAGTATTAAGGAACACAACGCAACAGTGGCTTCAATTATAGATAAAAACATTGAAGCTATGAATAAAGAACGTAATGACAGAAAAGCTCAGAAAAGATCTAAAGCATTAGAAAACTCTTTAAGGTAAAAAGGGTTTGAAATAATCTATAACGATTTCGTATGTTGCGCGTTTGACAGGGATACAGGTATCAAAGACTCGATCCAGCGCGCACCATTTCCATGATTGGAATTCCGGATATCGGCAGGTATGTAGATTAATCTCGCTGTCGATCCCGTCAAAGCGAATGGCGACCCATTTCTGTTTTTGTCCGCGATATTGGGAATCCCAAAGCTTTTCAATTAAATGTTCTGGTAGGTCGTAATATTGCCAGTCATCCATAATGGCAATAATTTTTGAATTCTTTGATGTCATACCGGTTTCTTCTTCAAGCTCGCGGAAGACAGAGGTTTCGAAATCGCTATCCCCGTCATCTATGCCACCTTGTGGAAGCTGCCAGATGCCAGCTTGTTCGAAACGTTCGCCAATGAAAACATCGTTATTCTGATTTAAAATAAGAAGCCCGACACCCGGGCGATAAGGAAGGTTTTTATATTCGGGCTTCATTGCAACTTCCTTTTTTCAACAACGGCTGAAACAGGTGATAGAACAACCCCGCGGCTATCCAAGTCTTTTGCCCATTGCTTTATAACTTCAATCGTAAGGGGGTAGGGCTGTGCGATGCCGACAGCATATCCTTTTTCTTTTGCGTCGCGTTCCAGTTTGCGTAGGCGGGCAACAATGGCATTTGTGTTTGCCAATGCATCAATTTGAAGATCGCTGGACACATAATCGGCGCTGATTTGTTTCGAAAGCTCGTTCATAGGCGGGTTTAGATTATCAATTAAATCTTCTACAAAGATGGCCTCTTCCAATTGGATCCAGTCAATAAAACGACGGTTTTGAACATCGCCTGACAGATAAGCATTCCCAAATTCGTTAATATAGCCAACAGGCCGATCGTATGGCATGGCGATGGTGTTCAGATGTTTTAAATTATCTTCCCATGTATCCCGTCGCAAAAGTGTTAGCGGCCCGGGGTCCGTATCGGGGTAATCCGCTGGCTCCATAGGGATACCGATTAAAATTTCGTGTTTGTTCTCAATGGCCTGATCAATCCAGCTTGGGTTATTTGCCCCGTATGGCGAAAGCGCCATTGTTATTTCAGCAGGCAGCTCCGTTATGGCTTTTTTTGTATTGTCATCCTGAAGCCCTAATCCTTTTACAATCACAGCTATACGTGGAAGGTTGTTAGCGTTATCATATGGTGATTTAAAGCGGTTTGTCGGACGGTTACGACCCGTTGTCACAATACTGTTCGGGCTATATTCGGACGTTTTCATGCTCTCGATCGCCATGACAATCGCAGCCTGATTATCGTAATCGCCAGTTTGTTTCGAAAGCAAAAGCACGACGAAAACAAGTAAAAGAATAAGCAGAATGACTCCAGCTGCTATCTTGCGCGCAAAAGGATTTTCCCCTGCGCCAAAGATATCTTTAGGTGTTTTGAACTTTGGAAAGTTCATTGTGCCCCCGCGAAATACCCAGTTACTTTAAAGCGCTTCTGTATAAGGCAATTCCCTCCAGCAGATCAATAGCACGTGTTAACTGGTAATCTACAATATCTTCTTCCAGATCGACTTCGATCTCAACTTCTTTATCGTCTTTGGACTTTGAAGTGCTTTCATCGTCTTTTTTCTTTTCAAGTCCATTATCAAGTGCGCCGCGTAAGTCTGCTTCACTGATTTGGCCTGAATTATCGGTTTGGCCGACAACGGCCACGCGTTCGACTTTAATGTCAGGCTCAATACCGGTTGCCTGAATGGAACGACCAGATGGCGTGTAATATCGCGCGGTTGTCAGGCGCATGGCACCATGGCCCGGAAGTGTGATAACGGTTTGAACTGACCCTTTACCAAAGGATTTTGTTCCCATGATAATAGCGCGTTTATGATCCTGCAGGGCACCGGAAACAATTTCTGATGCTGACGCCGACCCACCATTAATCAAGACAACAATCGGCAAACCGTCTGTCAGATCGCCGGCGGTGGCATTGTCACGGCGCACGTCGTCTTTTGCGCGTCCACGTGTCGATACAATTTCCCCTTTATCAAGAAAGGCATCTGAAACCGCGATAGCCTGGTCAAGCAGACCGCCCGGGTTGTTGCGTAAGTCCAGAACATAACCTGATAGGTTTTCACCCGCCTCGGCCTTAATTTCTTTGATCGCTTTTTTTAGACCAGGGAAGGTTTGCTGGTTAAAAGTAGTAATACGGATATAACCGATATTTTCGTTTTCTACGCGGCTACGCACGGATTGAATTTGAATGATGTCACGTGTAATCGTCAGCTTTACAGGTTCGGCTTCGCCCTCACGTACAATGGTCAGATTGATATCGGTACCGACCTTTCCGCGCATTTTAGATACTGCGTCGGACAGCGACATCCCCATAACCTGTTCGCCATCAATTTCAACAATCATGTCATTAGCTTGAACGCCGGCTTCGAAGGCGGGGGTGTCATCAATAGGGGATACAACCTTAACAAGGCCGTTTTCCATTGTGACTTCGATACCAAGTCCGCCGAATTCACCTTTGGTCTGGACCTGCATCGAGGAAAAGTCTTCTTCGGTTAAATAGCTGGAATGTGGGTCAAGAGCTGTAAGCATGCCATTCAGGGCCGTTTCGACCAATTCCTTATCTTCGACTTCTTCTACATATTCGCTGCGCACACGTTCGAAGACATTACCAAAAAGGTTAAGCTGTTTGTATGTATCGGCCGTGTTTTGAACATCGTTTGAAGTATCTTGTGCCAGACTGATTCCGCCTGCACCAATACTGAGCCCCAAGACAAGTGAACCTACAACCAGTTTTGCGTTTTTTAGCATTCTTATTTCCTTGTTTAACCGTTTTTAATTGTGAAAACCGATGATGGATTAATCGGCTTACTGTTTTTTCTCAACTCATAGTATAGCCGTCCTTTTTGACTATTGCTACGGTCAATACGTCCTATCGGCTCTCCTGTTTTCAGATTTGCACCCACATTCGCTTCTATTTTGTCGAGACCCGCTATTAAACTATGATATGAGCCGGAATGCTCAATAATCAAGAGCTGTTTGAAGTTTTGAAAGGGGCCTGCAAAGACAACTTTGCCTGCCATTGGGGCGACAACAACAGCATTTGGCTGCGTGGTAAAGACTATCCCCTGATTTTTACCACCGATTTCACCCGTCTCTCCATAATTGACTTTTATAATACCGGCAACGGGCAGGGTTTTGTCCTGATTTGTCGCGACTGCAGGGGCAGGGCTTGGTGCTGGTTTTGCAACTGCCGTCCCGGCTTGCCTTACATCTTGCGGTTTGGGCGAGGGGCGAAGCTGAGCAACCAGATCCTCTAGGCTTTTTGCCTCTTTTTGCAGCCTTTCAACGTTTTTAACGGCTTTTTGATATGATCCCGATGCCGTATCATACATTTTTTGGCGCTTAGATAATAAAGATGTAAGCTCTTTTGTTGATTGGCTCAGGTTCTTTTGTTCGCTTTGTTCGCGCTCGATCAGTTTGTTAATATTTCCCTGCAAGGCTTTGATTTCATTGACTTGATCCTCAAGCTTTTGCATGCGTTTATGCAAGCTTGGGATCGTAGTATTCATGGCAATCATCCGGTGCAGAATTTTATCTTTCGGCATTTTTGAAAAATATAAACCATAAGCGGGAATTTTCGCCCCTTGGTATATGCTTCGCAGCATTGTTGTGGATAGCCCCTGGTCCTCAATGATACGGCTGGTTAAATAGGATTGTTCTTGCTGTAATTTCTGCTTTTGGCTTTCAAGATCATTCAGATTATTTTCTATTTTTTTTCTTTTATTTGCAGCTGTCACCAGATCGGCCTGAACAGATTTCATTTTTTTCTCTGCAGCAGCTTTTTCTTTTGCCGTCTCGAACTTTTTTTTCTCCTGCGCTTGTAATTCGGCCTGTGTTTTTTTGATGTCACCGATATCCTGTGCGCTGGCCACAAGCGGCAGCGATAAGAACACAATGGTTGATATAAAAGCGATGTATTTATTCACGGTGATAAGGGTGTCCGGCTAAAATTTGTTGGGTTCGATAAATCTGTTCTATCAGCATAACCCGAACCAGTTGATGAGGCCATGTTTGTTTACCGAAAGAGATTAAAAAATTGGCTTTTTTTCTTATTTCAGATGTCAGGCCGTCTGCGCCGCCGATGATAAAGCAAACGGATGTCTGGTTATCATGCATAAGATCCTGAATGATATTTGAAAAATCAGTGCTGGAATATGTTTTGCCACGTTCATCAAGCGCGAAAACCTGATAATCAGGTGGTATCAGATCAAGAATTTTTTCTTGCTGGGCATCAGGGGTAGGAAATTTTCGTGAATCTATTTCTACAGCATCAATCTGCCAATGCATGCGTTTTTGATAGGTTTCAAAAAGCGCATAAAAAGGCGAATTTTTCTTAACTGTGCCGACAGATATAATTTTAACATGCATCATAAATGCATATTAGCGAGTTTACGCAGAAATATAAAGTGTATGGTCGGCTGCGTTAAAGTCGACGCCCCACATTTTTTCAAGCTGGTAAAAGTCACGAACTTCGGGGCGGAAAATATGCACGATAAAATCACCTGCATCGACGACAACCCAATCACCATTTTCCTTACCTTCGATTTTTGGCTGAAGGTCATAGTCCTTTACAGTTTCAGACAAAATATCAGCAAGCGCTGAAACCTGACGGCTGGAGCGTCCTGAACATATAACCATAAAATCTGCGATTGATGTTTTTCCGGCTAGGTCGATATCGACAATTTTTTCGGCTTTGTTGTCATCCAAAATTTTGACGACAATTTCTTTCATTTTTTCAGGGGAAAGGTCCCTGTGTGTTTTGCTGGCTATGACAATCCTCCAAAGCGGTTTTCACAAATATAGGATACAAACCCTATACTTCTATTATATCTGATTCTTATTAATTTTGGAAATTACCAATCCAGTTTTTTCTTCTTTTTGGGGCGGTTTTGCTGATATCTATAGCCCCTTACACCAATATAACCAATGACATACAGCGCGAATAGACCACCGACGATCTTTGCGAAAGCTTCAAACGCGCTTTGAATTCGTTCTGAGCGTTCGGCATCTGCCTGCGCGCGGGCGGCGTTAACCTCCTCGGCATGTGGGGTATTTTTTTCAACCCAACATTGGCTGATGGCATTAAAGACATCGCGGCGCTGTGTCATATCTGTTTCTGACGTGTTCGCGGGTAGTAGGTCTTCACGGCATTCAAACATATATTTCAAATTGCGGTCTGGCTCCGGTGCATTTGCATTCCATGCAAATTCAAGGTCATTCGGATCATCATTGTTGACAAGAGTTTTCAGATCATCCCATTGAACTGACGGGTTCAGCATCGCATGCCAAAGTACAATCGCGTTTACCTGTCTTGTGTCCTCAGTTAATACCGGGGAGGATTCAAGACTTGATCTTACGTCCCTGTAATAAGGCGAAAACCTACTGTTGCGTGTACCTGCTTCATATGCTTGCTGTTTAAATGCCAGAGACACAGGCGTGATTTCGGCCTCCGATAATTGGTCGGCAATCTCCTGATCCGCCTCGCTTGATCGACTTTGCGTACATGTAATAATATTGTTAAGGAGGGTCTGTCGCGCCATAATCTCCTCAGGTGTCTGGGTAGGTAAAAGTTCATCGCGACATTCAAAGGCAAGTTGTAGGTTATCATCAATATAACGTGATCCTACCTTGCGTAATAAAAATTGCGGGTTTGAGCCCTCATTTAAGATTGTCATGTCATTTGCATTCTGACCGTGGGAAAGCAAAGCGTCTGTTAGCATCATGGCTTCGCGGTTTCCTAGCTCTTCGGTATAGCCGTTTTCTTCAAGGAATTCGGTTTCTGCAATAACAGCGCCTTGAAACTTCTGATAATATTCATCTTCGGCTTGAAAAGCGCGCAGTTTTTCATCGAAAGAATAGGGGGCTGCAAAGGGCATTTCGTGCACGCCTGCAATGCCTTCATAAATGATTTCAGGCTCGACAACGGGTGCATTCATTGCGTTTCTGGCGCAGCCGCGAACATGCTGATATCTCAGGTATATATTTTGAATTTCCGGAGCGTCTTGACGGCATTGCAAAATAAAGCTGTAATTTTGATCTAGTCTGGCTTCTTCCGTATCAAGCTCGTCAAGCTCGGGGTGTGCGGCCAGCATTTCTGCCGTGATCTCTGGATTTGTGAAACTTTCAATAAAAGTCAGAAAGACGTCCGGGTCTACGCTTCTACTCAGCATGTCAGAATCTTCGATTGTCTCCTCGAATAATTCATTTACGGCCTCTTTATATTCCTCATCATTGAACCATCGTTCAATCTTGACATCCAAGGGGGACGTATCCGTTATAACATTAACAATATTCCATTGTACTTGCAGGTCATCATCTGTCGTTGCAGGCGCCTCGTCTTCAGGCAGTTGCTGAGGTTCTGAAACTTCTGTGGAAGATACGAATTCGGCATCCTGCGCATTGGCAGGAAATGCGGCAGCAATCGTAATGGGAAGAAGTAAGCTGGAAAAGGGTTTCATAACCGGCCTTTTTTAAAAGCGTAATCGCAAATCAATTGTATATTCGGAGCGTGGTTGCGCTTTCGGGTTGCCAGTCGCGTATTCGCCGTCTTTAGCGCCGCGGAAATGACGATAAAAAGCTCCGATTTCCAATGGGCCATTATCAGGGCGCCAGTTAAGGCCATTGCGGCGGCCGACTTTTAATGTCACATCTTGGAAAACCTGAACGCGTTGATATTCATCGTTATCAGCGGTTTCATCTGCGGGCAATAATCTGAAATTATTTAATTCCTGATTGGAAAGAATATTGATTTCGGTCGGTTCATTTTCAGTTTCCTGAGCGAGAACAGGTGACGCGCCAGCGCATAGGGCAGAGGCTGCAGTGAAAGAAAGTAGTATTCTTTTAGAATCAATATTCATGGGGATCTCCTAATGATTTAGTTATGTTAACAAAATATTAACATAAGGTCAAGTTTTCTTTTCGAAATACTTGATAGTCATTACAAGAGGCCGACTGTTATCAATCTTCGGAAAGAGACACGAGGGTCGTATTCCCGCCAGATGCCGTTGTATTGATTGTAATTGTCTTCTCAGTTGCAAAACGGTGTAAATAATGCGGTCCACCGGCCTTGGGCCCTGTACCGGATAGCCCCATACCGCCGAATGGCTGCACGCCAACAACAGCACCAATCATCGAGCGGTTGACATAGCAATTACCAACGCGCGCCTTTGAAAGGGTCGTGTCAATCGTATGATCAATCCGGCTGTGGATACCTAGGGTTAGGCCATAGCCTTTACCATTGATATCATCCATAACCTTGCCAAGTTCAGATCCTTTAAAGCGCACGATGTGCACGATAGGGCCGAAGACTTCGCGCTCCAGAATGTCCGTATTTTCGATTTCATAGGCACGAGGTGCAAAATAAAAACCTTTGTTATCCAAACCATCGGGCATTGGGGCGATCGCCACACATTTACCGATCTTATCTAGCTCTTCAGCATGGTTCTTCAATGTTTGCAGAGACGGCTGGTCAATAACCGGCCCGACGTCTGTTGAAAGATATGCCGGATCAGCCAGGACAAGCTCCTGAGCCGCGCCGTTTAACATTTCGATGATATTATCGGCAATCCCGTCCTGAACGTACAGTATACGCAATGCTGAACATCTTTGTCCCGCTGATTGAAAGCCACTGATCAGAATGTCATCAATCACTTGTTCGGGCAGGGCTGAATTATCAACGATCATGGCATTTTGGCCGCCTGTCTCCGCAATGAGCGGTGCAATCGCGCCACCACGCTCGGCAAGGGTTTTGTTGATAATATGCGCTGTTTCGGTTGAACCGGTAAAACAAACCCCAGTCACACGCGGGTCGGGAACCAGTAATTCACCGGCAATGCGACCGCGGATAGGAACAAGATGCAGAACATCTTTTGGAATACCGGCCTGATGCAGGATATCGACGCACATTTGACCGATTAAAGGCGTCTGTTCAGCAGGTTTGGCAATAACGCAATTTCCTGCCATCAAGGCTGCGGCGACTTGTCCTGCGAAAATGGCAAGCGGGAAATTCCACGGACTGATACATAAAAATGTCCCGCGCCCCGTCATACCCAATGTGTTACGTTCACCTGTCGGGCCCGGCAGGACAAGGTCACTTCCGAAATCCTGACGCCCACGAACCGCGTAATAACGGCAAAAGTCAATTGCTTCGCGGACTTCAGCGAGCGCATCCGGAATTGTCTTTCCGGCCTCCCGCACGCACAAGGCCATCAACTCGACCATCTGTTCTTCCATCAGGTCGGCGGCAACATCAAGGTAGTACGCTCTGTCTTGTGCAGGTGTTTTCGACCAACTGCGGAAAGATTCCTCGCAAGTATCCAGAATTTTCTCTATTTGCTGTTCGTCGGGGCTGTAATAATGCCCTACGCTATCTGCTGTATCCGACGGGTTGATAACAGCCTGACCGGCTGATTTATTTGTCTTGAATTGTGCGCCTGCCTCCCAGTTTTTTGTCGCATATGATTGTATTTCGTCTTCCAGCGGTTCACTGACGGCTGTATCCAGTAGCTCAATACCCTTTGAATTGGCGCGATGGAATTCTGTGCCGAAACCGTACATATCAACGGGCAGGTTAATTTTGGGGTGTCTTTTATTATCAAGAGCAGCGATATATTCGATAGGGTCGGTCACCATTTCTTCAACGGGGACACGGTCATCTTGCAAGCGGTTAACGAACGAGCTGTTTGCGCCGTTTTCGAGCAGACGACGCACCAGATAGGGTAACAGGTCTTCGTGGCTACCCACAGGGGCATAAACGCGCACAGGGTATTTGTTTGCATCGCCTTCCTGCCCGACCAGCTGGTGGTACAAAGGCTCGCCCATGCCATGCAGACGCTGAAATTCAAAGCCGCTGTCCTGGCCGCGCGCCATCGTGATAATCGAGGCAACTGTATGCGCATTATGGGTTGCAAACTGTGGGTAGAACAAATCGCGTTGATCCATTAATTTTTGGGCACATGCAAGGTATGAAACATCTGTCGCATTTTTGCGGGTAAAGACCGGATAATCCTCTAGCCCGCGTTCCTGGGCGTATTTGACTTCGGTATCCCAGTAAGCACCCTTGACCAGACGCACCATGATGCTGTGGCGTGATGTGCGTGCCAATTCAGCCAGCCAGTCAATTGTCTTCCATGCGCGTTTTTGATAAGCCTGAACAGCAAGGCCAAAGCCGTTCCAGCCGTTTAATTTTGGGTTCATACGCACGGCTTCAATAATTTGAAGCGATATGTCGAGGCGATGTGCTTCTTCAGCATCGACGGTCAGGCCAATGTTATAGTTTTTACACAGTTCTGCTAGCTCCAATAGGCGCTCAATCAAAACGGGCAGGGTCTTATCAGCCTGTGAAACAATGTAGCGCGGATGCAGCGCTGAAAGCTTTACCGAAATACCGGCAGATGTAATAGGACTAGCGTCTTCATCGTATCCCTGAACGGTTTTACCGATGGCGTGAATGGCATCTTTATAGGCGTCAAAATAACGCTCAGCATCTTTTGCGGTACGGGCAGCTTCCCCCAGCATATCGTAGGAGTAACGATAGCCCAGATTTTCCTGTGGGCGGGCTGTTTTCATGGCTTCGGTGATTGTGCGGCCAATCACAAACTGGTGGCCCAGAATTTTCATGGCGTGCAACATGGCCTGACGCACGACAGGCTCGCCGGCTTTTTTGACCAGCTTTTGCAATACGTTTGAAGCGCTGATTTCATCTTTATCCTGATCGGCGCCGCCTATTACCTTACCGGTCAGCATCAGGGCCCATGTTGAGGCGTTCACAAATAAATCGCTGCCTTTTCCGACATGCTCGTCCCAATCAGCGCTGCCAATCTTATCTTTGATCAATAGATCGGCGGTTTCACGATCCGGAATACGCAGCAGGGCTTCTGCCAAACACATCAAAGCAATGCCTTCGGTTGTGGTCAGTCCATATTCATTAAGGAAACTGTCGAGGCCGCCAAAGCGCCGTCTGTTCGCGCGGACATTGTGAACCAGCTCGGTCGCGGTCGCGGTAGTGCGTGTTTTATCCTGATGCGATCTTTCAATTTTTTCGATCAGCATATTCAGATGATCGTTTTCATCTGCATGATAATCGCGCGCCATATCAATGCGGATTTGATCAAGTGATGTGATGTCGGATTTTTTTTGAGACGCTGAACCGGTGGCCATGTTTATCCCCTTATATGAATTGATACCCACAACTTAGGAGATTTTTCCAAGTATATCAAACGAAATTAGTAACCGTAGTGTCCCCAGTACCCCGTACCATGGCCAACACCAACCCCGACGCCAAAGCGTCCACGGTCATATTGATAGTTGCGTTCGCGCCGTTGGCTTTCGACCTCGACGCGCACACGGCTAAGGGCAGCCTCGGCCTGTGTCGCGGTTATTTTGCCTTGTTTATATTCTTCGGCCAAAAGGGCGAGTTGATCAATGAAATAGACATCCAGATCATCATAAGAACCACGATTTTCGGGGGGCAGGTTTTTGTATGTCTGAATAATACAATGGGCCCGCACTGCAAAATCCGCAGACTGTGTTGTCTGTGCTGTACAGGTATCTTCGATTTCGCTTACAGATACAGTTGTGGTGCAGCCACTGAGGGCCAGTACAACCAAGGGAATAGTTACAATCTTAAGCAGAGAGTTTTTTTGGCAGGCTTTTAATAGCATCATCTATCAACTCGTTATCTTTTTTATCCATCTCACTAGATAAGATAGACTTAACTGTTGATGTTGCAATATCTGCAGCCTTAAAGCGGATTTCTTTGATTGCCGCTTTTTCAGCACGCTCGATGCGCTCGACCAGTTGATTTTCTTTTCTGGCCAGTTCTTCATCCATCTTTGACAGCATATCTTTTTCGATACGCGAAGCGCGTTCTGATGCGTTTTCGATGATTTCATCGGCTGTTTTCATGGCATCGCGGTATTTGCGCTGATAGTCAGCCAGAATTTCCTGTGCTTCAACGCGCAGTTTTTCAGCTTCTTCCAGTTCTTTGCGGATGCGGTCCGTGCGGGCATCCAGAATTTCGGTAATAGGTTTTGCGCCTTTTTTCCAAGCAATGATGACAAAAAGAATTGTCGAAACCCAAACCCAGAATGTCGTGTTAGAAAGGAGTTCCATTACGCGGCATCCTTCATCTGTTCTTTGACAGCCTTGATGGCGACATCTTTCTTAACAGAAATGTCGGCGACTTTTTTCAAAGCGTCTTTTGTTATTTCAGCTGCGATATCTTCCAAAGATTTCAAAGCTTCGTCCTTGGCCGTATTGATAGCCTTTTCCGATTTTGTCAGGCGGCTTTTCGCCATGTCAGCAAACTGACCCTGTTTGGCTGCAATTTTTGCAGCGGTTGTTTGCTCGATCTTTTTAACGACATCGCCGGCATCTGCGTGTGCTTTTGCCAGTGCAGTTTCGTATGTGTTTTTGACGTCTTCGATTTCAGCTTCGAATTTCTCGGCACGGTTCAGGTTTGTATTGATTTCTGATTCGCGCATTTCCAAAACTTCGCTGACTTTAGGCAGGGCCATTTTCGACATCAGTAGATACAACAGAACAAAAGCCACAACCAACCAGAAAATCTGACTGGCATAGGTTGCACTGTTTAACTGTGGCAAGCCTGTTTGTGCTTCGTGCCCTGCGGCATCTGTTGCAGCCAAGGCCGGGAAGGATGCTGTTATAACAGCAATGCTTCCCAAAACCTGTGCATAAATGTGTCGAAAATTAATCGTCATTATTCTTTTCTATCGATTAGAAGTTAAACAGAATAATGAAAGCGATCAAAAGCGCGAAAAGAGCAACAGCTTCAATCAGCGCGAAGTACAGAAGACCTGTACCTTTAACTTCACCGGCAACTGATGGGTTGCGACCGATTGCAGCAACGATGTTACCGAACAGGTTACCCAGACCAATACCCACACCCAGTAGTGGGAATACAGCCAGACCGGCAGCGATCAATTTTGCAGCTTCTACTTCCATTTTATTTTCCTTTTCCACTTAGTTAGTTAACGTTTTTACTCAAAACTTATTTGCCTTATACCCAATCTAACGATTCCCGTACAGGCTTTATTTCAATTTTTTTAGTGCAGTTCGATGCCGTCTTTCAGGTATACACATGTCAGAATGGCAAAAACATAGGCCTGAATAAAGGCGACCAGAATTTCAAAGCCGACGAGTGCGACGATGACCAGCATTGGCATGATGCTTGCGATGATCGGCAGCGATACACAGAAACCCGCAAAAATTTTCAACATTGTGTGCCCCGCCATCATATTCGCAAAAAGACGAACAGACAGACTAACCGGACGTGACAAATATGAAAGGACCTCGATACAGAAAATCAGAGGCAGAATAAAGATCGGCAGCCCCTTTGGTACGAATAGGCTAAAGAAATGCAACCCGTGGCGCGCAAAACCGATGAATGTAGCGCCCAAAAATACAACCATAGCCAGTACGCCTGTGACGATAATATGGCTGGTATAGGTGAATGAACCGGGGATCATACCCAAAAGGTTACCCATCAATACGATCATGAAAATCGAAAATACGAACGGGAAATATTTGCGGCCCTCGCGGCCAATGGTGTCTTGCACCATGTTCGATATAAATTCATACAGTATTTCACCAACATTCTGCCAGCGACCAGGTACCAAAGCCTTTTGACGCATGCTGAAAACCATGAGAACGGTTGTTACAACAACGGCCAATGTCATCCAAAGGGCTGAATTCGTGAATGAAATGTCATATCCGCCAAATTCAATAGGTATAATAGGATTAATTTGAAACTGTTGTAATGGTCCAGCCACGATTCCCTCGCAAAAGCTTATTTTTCAGGTTTTTCCGCGTCCTTTTGACCATTTTTTTCAGTGTTTGTCAACTGTCCGATACCAGTTTTGTGATAGTTTCCTGTCTGGGCCTTATAAATATTCAAAAACCCTGCTGCAAACCCCAGAAAGAATAAAATTATCATACCGAAAGGGGATGTGCCCAGCCATTGGTCAATCCAATAGCCTATAAATGCACCGACAGCGACTGCTGACACCAGTTCAACACCCGCGCGCATGGCTGTTCCCATGGCTTTGCCTTCGGCTTCTTTATCAGGATTATATCCGGGATCGTTGGTTGGATCATCATCGTGTTTGGCTTTAGCCGCTGCGATGCGGGATTTAAGGTCTTTATTTTCAGACATGTTTACATCCTTTGTTAAAGAACAAAGTATGAATGTCTCATGAAATAAGTCAATGTTTTAGAATACGCGACCGACACCGCTTGATAACAGCTTGCTCCATAGATACTGGTCTTCTGTGGCTTTGTATTCTTCTTCGCCGACGACATTGGCGGTCATTAATTTGCCCTGATCAAAAATCATGACCAGTCTTAAATCGTGGCCTGTCTTATCAACCTTCATTTTGGCAAAGCCCAATGATCCTGTACTTTCAATTTGACGATAGGGCAGAGAGTACCCTTCATAGCCTAATAGGCGCTTTCTGAAGCGTTCCAGTTCGGTAGGTGAGCCTTGAACCATAGAATTTCCGTAAACAGCTGTTTGAACTTCAGGTGTGCTCATGGCGGAAAAACGCTCCATCGGTACATTCAAAACTTCGAAAGCGGCGCTCTTGCTCATGCCTTGTTGCAGTTCGGCTGTGCGCACTTTCATTTCCTCTTTATCTTTGAAGAGTTCGGCATTGATATTTTCATCTTTGAGCGGCATACAGGCTGCCATCAAAATGCATGCCGTGATCATAAGAACATAGCTGAAAGATCGTTGCCGCATGTTCTTTGTCAGTGATGATTTCGAACATGCATTATCAGCCACAGCGGATATTGCAAAACCTTTTCCCATAGTTTTATTATACGGAAAATAGATTAATTACATGTAAATAAAGTGATAGAACTTACGATTGAAAATTTATTCTTCTTTCAACGAAACATATTTATATTGAGGCACCTCGGACAGGTTATGGGGCTTTTTGATAACGGCATAACAAAGCCAACCGTTTTTTGCCCATGTGCTATCTGTAAGCAATTGACTATCATTTGAGACCTTTGCAAGGAGCCATTTGAAAGGGTGTAAAAGCTTTGCTTTTATGGAAGTTATATATTTGCTTTCTATAAGTTCACAGTCATATGATAGCGCAAGTCTATAGAATGCAGCGGGCGTCCATGGACGAATATGAGTCGGATCATCCCAAAACGATAAAAACGAGTTGCTTTTGAAATTTGGATCGCTTTTGACTAATAACGAACGATCTGAAGGTGCTTCGATATAGATTACTCCACCCGGCTTACATACTCTTAACAGAGCTTCAAATAGTTTTAAGGGAGCTTGGGAGTGTTCTATCACATGAGACAGTACGATCATATCAAAAGAATTTTTATCGCAGTAAATTTGATTTGTACTGGGGTCTATCAAATGAAATTGAGCATCATTCGGAGTTTCAGAAAAAGTATCAAGGTCACAACCATGGTGATGAAGGTCTGTACGCTCAATTTTCTTGCTAAGGGCATAGACAGGCCATTTATAACACCCGTAATCCAGAATATTCGAATTTTTAGGTAGACTCAGGATGAGTTGCTCAAGTTTGTTCATGTGAGAGTTTTTCGATGTGTTGTTTCAGGATTTATTTTTCTTTTTTGCGGCGCGCTTTTCGTTGGCAATTTTTTCGTATTCGCGTGTGCCTTTATTGATGAATACATCTTCGGGAACGGTTTCACCTTCTTTGATCATCGGTTGCTGTTTAAGCTCTTCATATATCGGTGTAAAATCAGGCTCTGCTGTTTCCTTGAATAGCTGATCGAAGCTATCGATTACGAAATACTGGGCCTGAAAATCGTCGATTTTCACCTGCGTGCGCATCATGCGTTCTTTATCAAAACGAATGCGGTGCGGCGACGGATTTTCAAGGGCGAATACAGCCTCGGTCGGGGATGACATGATGCCGGCGCCATAGATCTTTAATCCGTCTTTTTCTTCGATCAGGCCGAATTCTACTGTATACCAATATAGGCGGCCCAGAAACTTGTCTGCATTCATTCCGCGGGCTTTGATGCTGCCCTGACCGAACAATTGGATATAATCGGCAAAGACAGGGTCTGCTAATAAAGGTACGTGACCAAACAGATCATGGAAGATGTCTGGTTCCTCGATGTAGTCCATATGTTTAGGTTTGCGCAGGAACGTGCCGGCCGGAAATTTACGGTTGGCGAGCAATTCAGTGAATGGATAAACGGGTATAACGCCGGGTACACCGACAACTTCCCATCCTGTTTTTTTCATCAGGATTTCGTTGACTTCCTCCAGCTTGGGAATGCGGTCACGCGTAATGCCAAGTGTTGAAAGGGAATCCATAAATTGTGTAATGGCGCGACCTTTCAGAATTTCCTCCTGACGGTCAAACAGATGTGCCCAAAGTTTATGTTCTTCGTCGGTATAGTTTTCCCAGTCTTGTGGAATGGTAAAATATTCCAGATCGCCCGGTGTCCAACCTTCAAGGTCTGTGTAATGCCCAGGGTATTCGCGATCATTGTTCGTTTTTTTCATGGTTTATACCTGCTATTCTTTTTGTGCATCCGGCTGGTTTTCAGGACTAGCCTGTTCAAAGACATCCAGCGTCAGACAGTTCTCGTTGATCTTGCTCAAAATTGGATATCGCGCCATATCAACGTCAAAGCGTTCGGCATTATAGATTTGCGGAATCAACGTACATTCAGCATAACTGATACCGAAATCACTGCAAAAGCCGTTATCGCTATAGAATTTAGATTGTCCGATCATTTCTTCCAGAGCCCCAAATCCATTATTTATCCATCTATGATACCATTTTTTCTTTGATTCATCATTAACCTTCAAATCTTTTTTCAGGCTTTGCAAAACGCGCAGATTATTTAAAGGATGTATATCGCAAGCGATGACATTCATAATTTGGCGCAGATAGGCGCGGTTTTCAACATATTGCGGCAACAGCGCAGGGGCGGGATATCGTTCTTCTAGATATTCAAGAATGGCATTTGATTGCGTTAAAACCATGCCATCATCAATTAATGTCGGTACACTTGCCATGGGGTTTATTACTCTATATTCCGGCTCGTGCTGACGACCGCCCATATCCAGCAAATGAACAGGTATGATCTCGTATTTTATTTTCTTAACATTCAGGGCGATCCTGACCTTGTATGATGTCGAAGACCGCCAATAGCTATATAACTGTAATGTCATGGTTTATATTCAACGACCCTTTGATCAATAGCGCCAAAAATCGATTGGCCGGTTTCATCATACATTTCTATTTTGATCGTGTCACCAAATTGCATAAAGGGTGTTTTGGCCTCGCCACTTTCGATGGTTTCCAGCATGCGCGCTTCTGCCAGACAAGCCGAACCGTTTGATCGATCGATGTTCGAAATCGTACCAGATCCGATAATCGTGCCTGCACACAGGGGGCGCGTTTTGGCGGCATGTGCAATCAAGCGTGGAAAATCAAAAACCATGTCAGCCCCTGCATCCGGCGTGCCGAAGATATCTCCGTTGTAGGTTACCTTAATAGGCAAGTGAACAATTCCGCCATCCCATGCGTCGCCAAGCTCATCCGGCGTAACGGCGACCGGTGAAAAGGCACTGGACGGTTTTGACTGAAAAAAACCAAACCCTTTTCCAAGCTCGCCCGGAATAAGTTTTCGCAAAGAAACATCGTTTACCAGCATGACCATTTGGATATGATCGCCGGCATTGGCAACATCAACGCCCATCGGGACATCATCTGTCACAACGGCAATCTCGCCTTCAAAGTCAATGCCCCAATCAGTTGAGGCCATTTCGATATCATCGCGAGGGCCGATAAAACTGTCAGAGCCGCCCTGATACATCAAGGGGTCTTCCCAAAAGCTTTTCGGCATTTCAGCGCCGCGCGCTTTGCGGACCAGTTCCACATGATTAACATAAGCGCTGCCGTCAGCCCATTGATAGGCGCGGGGCAGGGGGCTTTCCATTTGTTCTTCATCAAAGTCAAAGCTTTCAACCGTGCCGTTTTCAAGTGCGTCCGCCGCATCCTCAAGCTTGGGCTTTATATCACTCCAGTTATCCAACGCATATTGCATTGTTGGTGCGATGTGCATAACCTCGACCGCACGTGTTAGATCGCGGCTGACCAATACAAGCTTGCCGTCTCGTCCGTGTTTTAGTGATCCTAGTTTCATTTTAATACTCCTCGCCTAATCTGATCTTCTTCAAGGCTTTCAAATAATGCCTGAAAATTCCCTTCACCAAAGCCTTCATTACCTTTGCGTTGAATGATTTCAAAGAAAATAGGGCCGATGACTTCCTGCGTGAAGATTTGCAGCAATATGCCTTGTCCTTCGGTTGGGGCACCATCAATCAGAATGTGACGTTTATGCAATTCGGTCACATCTTCGCCATGACCGGGCAAACGTTCGTCAATTTTCTCGAAATAAGTGTCGGGTGTTGACTGGAACTTGACCTTGTTATTCTTTAATCCATCAACTGTATCAAAGATATTATCCGTACCCAACGCGATATGCTGAATACCTTCGCCTTTATACTTAGACAAATATTCTTCGATCTGCGATTTATCATCCTGACTTTCGTTAATCGGAATACGAATTTTTCCGCAAGGTGACGTCATGGCACGGCTGATCAAACCGGTCAACTTGCCTTCAATATCAAAATAGCGAATTTCACGAAAGTTGAATAAGTCTTCGTAGAATTTGGCCCATTTATTCATGTTACCGCGAAAGACGTTATGCGTAAGGTGATCAATATATGTCAGTCCGCAGCCTGATACTTTTTCGTGACCATCCGTATCAAAATCAAAATCTGTGTCGTATATCGTTTCATCTTTGTATTTATCGACAAGGTATAATCGTGATCCGCCGATACCTTCTAGAACCGGGATTTTTAGCTCGCCGGGTCCGACAGGATTATCGGGGCTGTTGACACCGAATTCATTGGCGCGGGCCAATGCTTTTTCAGCGTCTTTCACACGAAAGGCCATGGCGCAAACACATGGGCCGTGTTCTGCCGCGAACTGCTGGGCGAATGAGTTTGGTTCTGCATTGATAATAAAATTAATATCGCCTTGGCGGTGCAAGGTTACATTTTTGCTTTTGTGCTGTGCAATTTGTTTGAACCCCATACTGTCGAAAAGCTTGCGAAGCTGTTCCGGTTCGGGATGTGCATATTCTACAAACTCAAAGCCGTCTGTTCCCATTGGATTTTCAAAAAGGTCGCTCATTTTTATACTCCCATATCAATGCTCGTATAAAATTAGCGCGCAAAAGTAGTATTTGCAAGCGGAGTCAGTTTGAAAGGAACTTTGAAATTTCAGCGATGCGAAAAGACCTGATGCTAAATTCGCCTGATCGGCTGCGGTTATATGTGGCAAGACCCAAAATACATAGCGCGCCAATAAAATCGACACCAAATACAATACTTGCAATCAAATCCTGCAAAATGAATATGGCATAAAAAAGCGAGACCAGAGCGTCAAGGGACCATACCGCCCAAGTCTGCAACGAAACATCCTTGGATGACGTCTTTGATTTCATAAGCGTCATGATTTGTGGTAAATAGGCTATAAGAGAAATAAAACCAATTAATGTATAAGCAAAAATAATTGAATTTTGAAATGTTAGTAAAGCTATAATTTTCATCTCGACCCCAAGCTATATACAACGACTACGCTAAATTCTTGTACCTTATAATAAGGTATACTGTTATGGTTAATATTTACTAAAAAAGCTTGGTGTTCCGTGGATTAATTGATAATTTCTATTCATGTAGCGGAGCATAAAATGTTTAAAAAAAATAATATCAAAGTAAGTTTTGAATTCTTTCCACCAAAAAATGAAAATTTGGAGGCGGGCTTGTGGAATTGCGTACAATCATTGAAAGACCTGAATCCCGACTTTGTTTCTGTGACTTACGGTGCGGGGGGATCCACCAGAAAACGTACACATTCGATCGTAAGTAAATTGTATAAAGACCATAAGTTGCCCACGGCAGCACATCTGACCTGTATCGGTGCATCCGAAAAAGATATCAGCGAGATTGCCGAAACATATTGGCAAAATGGTATAAAACATATTGTGGCCTTGCGGGGTGATTTACCTGATGGTCATGACCATAAAAGCGACCAATACGCCTATGCTGCTGATTTGGTGACAGCCTTGAAAAATATAGCTGATTTTGAAATATCTGTTGCGGGATACCCTGAAAAACACCCGGAGTGCCAGAGTATTGAACAGGATATAGAGAATTTAAAAAGAAAAGTTGATTGCGGGGCCGATCGTATCATTACGCAATTTTTCATGAATCCTGAAGATTTTTTGCTTTGGCGGGACAGAGTCGTATCGGCCGGTATTGATGTGCCGATCGTGCCGGGAATATTGCCATTAAACCATTATGGCCGCGCTGTCAGCTTTGCAAAAAGGTGTGGAACAAAAATTCCGTTATGGCTGAAGGATTTATATCAAGGGCTTGATTCAACCCCGACCATGCGTGACCGTGTATCTGTCTCGGTTGCTTATGAACAGTGCCGCATTCTGCAGGAAAACGGGGTTGATCAATTTCACTTCTACACATTAAACCGTCCCGAGCTTGTTAAGACAGTTTGCCATTTGTTGGGGATAAGGTAGATGGTACAAACGACGACCATGGGAATTTATGATCCCGAGATGTTGGCAGAGACTGCAAAAGTTTGTGAAAGTGAAAAAATATCGGAAGAGGTCATTTCAAAGCAAGTTGCTCAATTACAACGTGACTGGTGCCTCAAGCAGGCGGCGGCAGGTATTAGCCTGTTTCCTGTAAATGATATTTTTTTAACAGATCCGGTATTCGAGATGGCGAGAGCATTGGGGCTGCATAATTTGTCAAGCTGGGACTATTTTTCTTTAGACATCAAAAAGGCAAAATGGTTCAGCGGGGATCATTTATTTTATGTTCCCGAAATTGGCGGAGGAATGGATATATCTTTTGATTCCAGTGCTTTATCGCCAATTCCTGAAAGCTTAATTGATGGCAGTTTCGAGGTTGTAGTTTCTTTGATTGGGCCTCTAACGATGCTTGGCTGGTGTATAGATGAGGCCAGTGGTAACCCATTTATAGATAACTGGCAAAAATTCTTGCCTCGCTATCTTGAGCTGCTACTAGCGTATGAAAGCCGGGGCGCGGATTGGATACAATTCCATGAACCGATTTTGGATCGCGCCCTACCTGCGGATATCATTGATTTGGGGCGGGTTATATATGACGCGGTAAGTGAGAAAACAGAAATGAAAAGCCTTTTGGTTTTTAATTCCGGACATAGCGCAGATAATATTAAAAAAATTATGAAGTTTCCCGTTCACGCTGTTCATGTGGATATGATTCACAATGCTGATAATTTCTCGGTTTTTCTGGATAATGATTTTGGCAAAATCTTTTCTTTAGGGGTCGTCAGTGCCGATTTTTCCAACCTTACCAATTTGAGTCAGCAATTAAAATATGTTGAAAGGTCTGTTAACCAGATTGGATTGAGGCGCACGATGGTTTCAATGAACCGTCCGTTTTATCGTGCTCCTGTGGACGGCATTAACGCAGAAACGCTTGATGAAAAATTGAACTATCTGGCCGTTATATCTAAAGCTATGAAAAGGGGCAGGGCGAGCGTGCAATCTGAAATAGAAGCGAACAGTAAAAAACTGACTGACAAACAGGCTTAAATATTGTTTAATATCAATATGTCATGTGAAAAAAAACACATTCAATGCGGTAAGCTGTCGCGGGAGTTTCAAAAAGCAGTCGAGGAATATTTGCTGGTTGAGACTGAATTGGCGCCCGCTGATATAGCCGTTGTGTTTGGCAGCAATGGCCGCAAATCTTTGGCTGAAAAGGCGTTCGAACTTTATCAAAAGGGTCTTGTTAAGAAAATTGTCGTCACCGGCGGATACAAGGGAAGCTTTAAGAAAACCGAGGCCGAAGATATTCAAGCAAGGCTTTTAAATCTGGGTGTCCGTTCAAATGATATTCTGATAGAAAATAAATCTTTAAACACCGGACAGAATGTTGTACTGACCCGCCAGCTTATTGAAAAAGAAATAGGATTGGAAAAGGTCGGGTCCATTATAGCTGTTGGCAATGTGACAGCATCAAGGCGTTTTTTAATGACTTTGAAAAAACACTGGCCCGAAGCTTTTGTCATGATCGCTCCGGCAAATCCATACAATGTACCTAAAAATAAGTGGTATAAGGTTGATAAGTTCAAATGTGACGTTATGAACCAGTATGTCAAAATCCCGCTTTACTTTGAAAAGGGATTTATCAAAGAGGTGGATATCTCAGATATTAACCGCAAAGCCATCCAGAAAAGAAAATTCGGTTGATCAAGCTGAAGGCTTGCTGGCGTTCCGCGCTGTTTTTGCACTATAATCAGCTGTTTTATCTGCGGATGCTTTCTGGGCTTGCTCGACGATAATTGCCGGGATAATTGCATTATCTTTTAGGCGCTCACCCTTTTGGGCTTGCTCAAACCATGCTTTTTTACGTGTCGAGAAGTCTTTGGCGATATTGGTCAGCTCTGGCGAAACTGTCGGCAGGTTGTTTGTAGCGACGTTTCGCATATTTTCGATATCCATCTGTGTGGCGCCAATCTTAATAAACAGTTCTTCGGCTTTTGAAAGTCGCTTTGCAATATTTTTAGAATTCAGCTCGAACTGCTCTCTTTTGTCGGAATCTGTGCTGTTATCATATCGCTGCTCGTTATTAATTGTTTGCAGGGCCTGAACGTGCATCACGATGATTTTGACAGCTTCGTAATCTACAAAGCGTTTAAATTCAACGATGTGCGGCATCTCAACGTCTTTGAATTCACTTTTAACGGTAAAAGTGCCCTTCTTTTCAATCATCTCGCGGGCGCTCATCAAGGCGTCTTCTGCAGCCTCAATCAATTCCATTTTACCGAGTTGGCGGAATTCTTCTGAATATTGCGCCAGATATTTATGGCAGGTTTCAAGGCGTGTCATAAAGCGTTCCAGAACTTCAATACGTTTTTCAACTTTACGATTGATGATGTCATTCGGATCAATACCCGGTTTAGAAAGGCGTGCAAATTGTTCTGACAGGGTTTCTGTTTGTTTGAAACCTATAAAAGGTGAATTATGCCGAGACAGGTCATGTTCAGTCCATAGTTTATTAGCTTGTTTCAGGTCTTCTTCATCAACTGTGCAATTCATTGGGCGCGCCATTTCGTGTGGGCGGCTGTGCATACGGCCTTTTTCATCAGGTACTAGGCCGTTCATCATAGCATAGGTTTTAAAATGCAATTGTTTCATTTTCTTTGCGCTATCGCCAACGACTTCGTATTGGGCGATACCATTTTCTTGATAGGCAAGGCGGCGCTCGAAAGAGGCCATAATGTTCATAGCTTCCTTAAAGTCGATATCGACCTGGTCATCAGGTGTATATGTAGGTAATTTATCCCCGTTATATTTAATATCACATGTCTGCACGGTCCATAGCCCTAATACAGGGTCTGATTCAAACGCTTCAAGATATGTTGATGTTCGCCCGACCTCGTCAAAGCTGTCGTCATCTTCTTTTTGGGCAAGTTGCAACATTACTGTGCGGCAATAAAAAGGCGAAATGATCGCGCGATATGTGTCCTGAATTCCAGTCATAACAAACTCCATTTTTTTTGCCATAATACAAAAAATAAGTTATTATGTCAATAAAAAAAATATAGGTCACTTTTACTTTTTAATTAAAACGCGGACATAATGATTGCATGTAACTCCGCTACAGCCAGATGTTTCCTGAATACAGCCCTGTGTGTTACCCTCAAACACCGTTCCTTCAGCAATATTTTGGGTAGTAGCATCGCCGCTGCCGTATACGCCAACAAACGTTGTGCCTGAAGCTGCAAAAGCTGCATCCGTAATCGTGGCTGCACCAAGACCTAACTTTTCATTTATGTTAAGGCACATATCGTCTGTAAGGCCGCTTATAACATATATAAGTTCGGCGGTGTTTGAACCTACATTGTTGATTCTATTATCAGCGTTGAAGCTTTGTTGAAAAGTTACCGAGACCGCAGGATCATAAATATCTTCTGAGTATGTGCGTTCTTTCATTCCTCCACCCTTCGCGTGAAACATGTGGCAGGAGAAATCACTGGGAGCCGAGGCGTTAAAATAGTCTGTGTCTGACCCATCGAAGGGGCGGCGTTCAAAACTGATTTCATCATCTTCGCAGCCGATCGCTTTCATGGTCATGAGGGCATTTCTAAGCTTATTGCTGTATTCGACGATTTCGGTTACGTGTAATTCAAGTAATTCCTTTGACAGATTGGCACCTGAGCCTCTGGAGCCTTGGGTCATCGCAAAACCGAGTGCGGCAAAAAGGCCAACCCCTACAAGGATCAAAAACAGTGCATTTCCTTTTGCCGAACATATGTTTGAATTCGCTTTCATTTTTTTATTATAGCACAAAATTATTATTTTAAAGCAAAGGCTTTTTCAGAAAAATCGGAACGGAAAGAATAATTTTTTGTTTGTAAACCACCAACCAACTAAGGAGATACTAAAATGAAAACTTTAAACACCCTTGCTATGGCGACGGCATTTATCGCGCTGACGGGCGGTGCTTTTGCACAGACAATCAATTCAAGTGATATTCAATGGAATTCACCAAGCGCTTATACAACCACATCAGCTAGTGTAAATTCTCAATCACAGCTGCGCCTGAACTCGACTCAGGTACGCGCTTTGCAGCAAGCTTTGAGATCTGAAGGTTATAACATCGCTGTTGATGGTGCCTATGGTCCCAACACGGCCAGTGCCTTGCGCTCGTTCCAGTCACAAGAAAAACTGGCGGTGACAGGACAGGCAAATACGGAGACATTGGCAAAGCTTAATTTGAACAATGACGCATTTTTGAATTCTAATATTGCAACAAACACAAATACTAGCGCGCAATCATCATTAAAGCTTAGTCGTTCAGAAGTGATGGATATGCAGCGTGCCCTGCGTTCTGAAGGTTATAACATCGGTGTAGATGGTGTCTACGGACCCAATACAGCAAGCGCATTACGTTCTTTTCAATCGCGTAATAGCCTTGCGGTTACTGGGCAAGCTAACCGCGAGACGCTTGCAAGTTTAAACCTGATTTCTAATTCAGGTACAATGGCAAACACTTCAGCTAATTCGTCACTTAAGGCGCAAACGGCCCTCCAACTGGACACGGGCGACATACGCAGTATGCAAACTGCTTTGCGTGCACAAGGTTATAACAGTGTCGCTGTAAATGGTATTATGGATCAAAACACTGTAGCGGCGTTGCGTTCTTATCAGGCTGATAAGAACCTGAGCGTTACAGGCAAAGCTAACTTTGAAACATTGGCAAATCTTGATCTGTTGTCACGCACAAATTCGGGCGCGTCAGTAAATGCAAATGCGACTTTGATGCCGTCTTTGGTGCAGCTTGATAATGGTAACATTCGCATGTTACAGCAGGCCTTACGTTCAGAAGGCTATAACATCGGTGTAGATGGTATTGTCGGCCAGAACACTGTTAATGCGCTTAGAACATTTCAGGCTAGCAATGACCTGCAAGCGACAGGCGAACTTGATCAGGAGACACTCGTGATGCTGAATCTTTTAAACAGGTTTGCACGCTAAAACCTAATCAAAAATCATAGAAAGACGGGCAATAGAAATATTGTCCGTTTTTTTTATTTAATTTGGGAAAAATGGTAGCGAGGGAGAGACTTGAACTCCCGACACATGGATTATGATTCCACTGCTCTAACCAGCTGAGCTACCCCGCCACGGGAATAATCTATATGCCTGTTTTCGCAAATTCTGTCAAGAGGGGGGAAGTGTTTTTTACAAAAAGTCGTTTTCTTTGCTAGTATATAGTGTAGAATAAGTCACTCACTTAAATCCATTGGGGGAAATAATGATTTCATCAAAAACATTTAAACTTGCTTGCGGCGCAATTGCAGCTATAGGTTGTTCAACTATGTTGTCCACACCTTCCTATTCGGCAGGCTTTTTCATTCAGGAACAATCGACGTCCGGTCTGGGTGCTTCATTTGCAGGCGAGGCGGCAATGCCGCGTAACGCGTCTATTTTATTTTATAATCCGGCCGGTATGACCTATTTAGAGGGCCGCCAGTTAAATGCCGGTGCGCATGTGATTATTCCGATGGCCGATCTTGATAATACGGGGTCAAACCTTGTCGGCGGTTTACGAGCAGGGCCGGTAGGTGGTGATGTCGATAATCCGTATAGCCCGACACCTGTGCCGAACTTCCATTTTGCAACACCGCTAAGCGAAATTCCCAATACATGGCTTGGTCTTTCGATATCTGCGCCTTTCGGTCTTTCAAATGAATATGACCAGGAATCTTTCGTCAGATATGATTCTATTAAAACATCTTTGAAAACGTACAATATTCAGCCTAGTGTGGCGTATAAATTCAACGATCGTCTATCATTTGGCGGTGGTATTGATATTCAATATGCCGACGCGGAATTGTCTCAGGCTGTAGATCTTGGTCTTGCTGACGGTGTATCCGAATTTGCCGGAAGTGACACTTCAGTCGGTTGGAACGTCGGTCTGATGTACGAGCCTGCCGAAGATTGGCGTTTGGGTGCCCATTATCGTTCGGGTATTTCACATGATCTGAATTTGAACTTCACAACTTTTGCGCCTGGCGGTGTCGTCGTCGCATCAGATGGCGGCGCAAGTGCTGACCTTGAACTGCCCGATATTGCAACATTGGCCGCAGCTTATGATTACAATGACCAATGGACGGTTATGGGGCATGTCATGTGGTTCGGGTGGAGTAATTTTGATTCGATTACAGCATTGTCTTCGGCCAGTACGGTTATTACAAGCCTGCCGCAAAATTACGAGAATACATTTGCCTATGCACTTGGTGCTGAATACGAACATTCCGATGTATGGACCTTCCGTGGTGGTGTACAGTATGACGAAACACCGACGCAGGATGGCTTCCGTTCGACCCGTACGCCGGATGGTGATCGTATTTGGGGAAGTGTCGGTGCGACATACAGCATGAATGAGGCAATGGATATTGATTTCTCGGCGACCTATATTGATGTGGCTGGTGAAGATATCAATGTTTCACGCATTCAGCCATCTGGTGCCGTTGCCAACATTAATGCCGAAGCCAAGCAGCGCATTGGTATTTTTGCGGTTGGCTTGAACTATAAATTTTAGGCTATCGAATTTTTCAAGAAAACTCCTATACTTGTATAGGAGTTTTTTTATGGGGGTCATATGAGCGATTTAAGATACATGACAGGTTTTGGAAATGAATTCGCGACAGAGGCTGTCGTGGATACTCTGCCGAAACGCGGCAATAGCCCGCAAAGACCAGCACATGGGTTATATGCAGAACAGCTCAGCGGCAGCGCCTTTACCGCGCCACGCGCGCACAATAAACGCAGTTGGCTATACCGTATCTTGCCATCCGTCAGGCATTCGGCTTTTAAACCATACAAGCATAAAAATATCACCTTACCATCGCCGGAAAAGGCGACGCCAAACCAGATGCGTTGGGACCCGCAAGCGATGCCTAAAAAGGCGACTGATTTTGTTGACGGCTTGATGTCTTTCTGCGGTAATGGGTCGATTGACGCGGTCGAGGGGCTGAATATTCACCTTTACGTTTCCAATACGTCCATGAACGGCCGTTATTTTTATAATGCAGATGCGGAGATGATGATTGTGCCCCAACACGGAGCGCTTGAAATCTTCACAGAAATGGGACGCATGTTTGTTGAGCCCGAAGATATCGCAGTAATTCCGCGCGGGGTTAAATTCAAGATTGAATGTGGTGGTGAAATCCGCGGATACGTCTGTGAGAACTATGGTCAGCCTTTTCAACTACCTGATCTGGGCCCGATTGGTGCCAATGGCTTGGCCAACCCGCGCGATTTTGAAACGCCTGTTGCCGCCTACGAGGATTTGGAAGGCGATTTCAAACTGCTTTGTAAGTATGGCGGTAAACTTTGGCAGGCTGATATTGATCACAGCCCGCTCAATGTAGTGGGCTGGCACGGCAATTATGCGCCCTATAAATATGATCTGAATAAGTTTCAGGCGATTAATACCGTTAGCTTTGATCATCCTGATCCGTCTATATTTACGGTTTTAACATCCCCATCAAATACCGCGGGTGTTGCCAATGTTGATTTTGTGATTTTCCCGCCGCGCTGGATGGTGGCCGAAGACACATTTCGCCCACCATATTTCCATCGTAACGCCATGAGCGAGTTTATGGGCCTGATCGGCGGTGTCTATGATGGAAAAGAGGGAGGAGGATTTCAGCCTGGGGGTGCCAGCCTGCATAACCGCATGTCAGCGCATGGTCCTGACAGTGCAACGGTGGAAAAAGCTGAAAACGCAGATTTGAAACCGCAAAAGATTACAGAGGCTTTAGCCTTTATGTGGGAAACGAGGTTTCCGCTGCATGCCACTGATAATGCTTTGAAATCAAAAACGCTTCAGAAAGATTACCACAGCGCTTGGAAGGATATTAAAAAGCGTTTTAAATCGCCTTAAAAAAGCCATATTTATATTATACAATAAGGTATGAATGCTAAAGGAAATGCACTGTTTTTGATTTTGATTGCTGTGGCTCTATTCGCTGCGCTGTCTTATGCCATCACACAATCAGGTAGAGGTGGTGGAGGAATTGATCGTGAAAAAGCAGAGATTGCGGCAGCTCAAATCGTGCAATTTGCGGGGCTTTTGGAAAATGCTGTGCAAAAACTTCAAATTCTGAACGGATGTAGCGACACAGAATTGAATTTTGATAATACTGTTTACACAGGATACACAAACGGAAGCTTGGATTCACCTTGCTCGTTATTTCATCCTAGTGGTGCAGGCTTAACTATGCCTGATTTTCGCGAGAGTCTGGGCTATGGAAACGCGCTTGGGCTAACTTATATTTCGGGCTCAAATAGTGTTGATGGCGTTGGATCAACATGCGGCACTGCAACATGTGTAGACTTGGTCATGTTAGTTCGATTTGTTGATACAAATTCTACTTCGCCCGTTTTATGTAACTCTATAAACCAAAAGCTGGGCATTGAGAGTCCAACCGTACCCGTGGATACAAACAATAATATTCATGTTGGAACAGCCTTTACCGGAACCTATACTGCGACAGCAAATATTCTGGATACAGGTAATTTGCTTTTAGGACAACACAGCGGCTGCTTCAAAGAAAGCGCCGCTGGAAACTACTTTTTTTATCATGTTTTGAAAGCTAGATAGAAGATTAGAAGCTTTTGGCTATTCCTAGTTTTACAAGATGATCGCGAGAGGCGCGGGATATGCCTGTGCGGTATCCTGTTTCGAATGAAAGACCATTGTCAAACGAGCCTTTGAAGACAGGCCCCATTTGATGATCTTGATTGCTATATCCCGATTGGGTTCTGAGGTTGCCAAAATCATTAAACATTTCGATACCGGCAGAAGATTTTTTCAGCCACGATATATCCGTTTTATGCATTATTTGGTGGCTTAGCCCGAATGATATGCCATCGGCTGATCCGCCACCAACCTGATGTCCAAAATTTAAGTTGTGGCGGGATGTTATATCGTTCGTCCATTTCTTTTGGCCGATCAATTTTAACCCCACACTATCCGCCCGTCCGTGATTTGCGGAATAACTAAGGCGAAATCCACCATCCCAGCCATGATCTTTGCTGTTAAAAATCTGAAAGCGGTTTTCAAGAGTAAATGCATCCTGATCCAGATCGTCATTCTGACGGTCATCCTGCGCGGCAATAATGCGCATTGCATACAGATCATTAAAACCGTGGTCGATGTGTTCGCGCAATTGAAAACGCTCGTCCAATGACGCGCTTTCGTCATCCCAGGAATATCCCGCGCGGACTTCAAATGATGTCACGCCGCTGCTGACGGATGGCCCGCTGACAAAGCTGGTGGGTGATGCGCTGTAGGCAGAAAACGGCAATATCATTAGGAGGGCTAAGATCAGTTTTTTCATGTTTTGTTTTTCTCTTTTTTATGCAACTTGCTTAGAGCTCTCAGCCCCGTTAATCCAGCCGCCGCCAATGACACGGTCACCGACATAGCACACCATGGCTTGTCCAGCCGATATACCAAATTGCGGATCATTTAATACAGCAAAATATCGTCCATCGTTTCCTTTGTAAAGATGGGCGTGTGAAGGCGATTGGTTCGAGCGGATTTTGATCTGAACATCCAGGCCTTGCGGTGGAATATCAATCAGCCAGTTTGTGTCCTGTATATAGACAGTATCACGGGCAAGTGCCTCGTATGGGCCGACAACAACTTCGTTATCATTTGGGTTCATGCCTACGACATAAAGGGGCTCGTTGTTTTCTGTGACGCCGCCGCCGATGCCAAGGCCGCGCCTTTGGCCGATCGTGTAGTGAATAATGCCGTTATGATCACCAACAACACGCCCATCAAGATGCACGATTTTACCAGGTTTGGATGCACCGGGGCGCAGCTTTTCAACGACGGATGCATAACTGCCGTTCGGGACAAAGCAGATGTCCTGACTATCGGGTTTGTTCATGACACATAGCTCAAGGCGTTCAGCGTGTTTGCGTGTGATCTCCTCCTTGCTTTCAACAGCGCCCAGCGGAAAGCGCAGAAAATCAAGCTGGTCCTGCGTTGTTGCAAATAGGAAATAGCTTTGATCTTTGCCCACATCGCTGGCGCGGTGCAGTTCAGACCCGTTTTCAGTTTCAATGCGTTTGATGTAATGGCCCGTTGCCATACAGTCCGCACCCAAATCACGCGCCATTTTCAAAAGGTCTTTGAATTTCACAGTTTGATTGCAACGCACGCAGGGGATCGGGGTTTCCCCGCGCATATAGCTGTCTGCAAAATCCTCCATGACTTGATCCTGAAACTTGCTTTCGTAATTCAGAACGTAATGCTCGAACCCCAGTTTCTCGGCCACACGTTTTGCATCATAGATGTCTTGTCCTGCGCAGCAGGCGCCTTTTTTTTCAATTGCAGCGCCATGATCGTACAGCTGTAATGTGACGCCAATGACTTCATAGCCTTCTTCGTGCAGAAGGGCGGCGACAACAGACGAGTCAACGCCGCCTGACATCGCAACAACGACGCGCGTATCTTCCGGTTTTTTATCAAAGCCTAATGAGTTTTTCATGGACAAATGTATAAGCGATAAGCCTGATTCCGTCAAGCTTTTAACATAAATTCGATCTCGTCCCGCATCGGAATATCGTTGCGACCCATTTCAGGAATAGCGTTATGCTTTTCACGTGATTGATCAATCGCACAGGGATATATTTTGTGAAAACGAAAACCCGTACGCTGCAAATAGCCCATCAGATCAAGGTTATCATTGGTTGTGGTGGCATAGATTTCGCCAAAAGCGTTTGCTTGTGCTTCTTGTTTTAACGCCGCAATCAATTCATCAATAGGTTTCTGATCATATCCGTATGGAATATTGAATGTGACGATATCAAACCGATCAGAGAAATTATAAGTTAGCACGACTTCTTTATCTTCGGTGTAAAATGCTGGTAGGGCAGACGCATCATATTGACCATTCGGAAGGTAGATATCCGTTGATCCCCACAAGTCGGTCAGATATTCGGTGATCCAGTTTTGATCTGACTTGGAATTGGATTTTATATTCATAACTCACCCTGCAATACATAATCAATTAACTTTTTTTGCATATAATTAGATGGTAATCAATTTAAAAGGATAATAATATGAAAAAAAAGGGTTTTCTTTGTGCTGCAATGGCTATTGCCGCTGGGGCGATGTGGATAAGTGGTGGACAAGAAAACCGTCCTGTAAATAGTGATAGGTTAACAGAAGAGGTTATGCAGGATAATGATCAGCAAAGATCATTCGCAAGTAATTTATTGGATACAACTGCTAAACCTCAATCACTTATGATGTTGGCAGACGATGGGGAGGCTAAAGAACTTCATGGAACGGGTATGCGAGAAACCCATTCATCTGGAGTTATGATGCGCAGAGAAGACGGGGCGCTTATCAATATTGTAGGAACTAAACCAGTTCCTAATCCTTATAAGTAAGAAAGTCTGCATTTAAATTTTAAAAATCACCATTCTTTTGGCGCGCCGGGCAGGGCGACGACAAGGCCATCTAGCTCGTCAGTAATTAAAATCTGGCATCCAAGGCGAGAAGTTTTTTCCAGATCATAGGCCAGATCCAGCATATCTTCCTCGTCTTCTGATGGTTCGCCGACCTTTTCAAACCAGTCAGGCTTGACAATGACGTGGCATGTCGCGCAGGACAGGCAACCGCCGCATGCGCCTTCAATATCAACGCCGTGCTTGTGCGAGACTTCCATGACCGACAGGCCTTTGGGGGCGTCGACTTCCAGATGATTGCCGTCTTTTTCGATAAAGGTTAGTTTAGGCATGATCAGGCAACCTCTTTCTTTTCTTCATTGATGCCAAGAACACGCGCCAGATCAGGCTTGAAATAATTGGGACCTTTCAAGACTTTTCCGTCTTCACGAAAAATTGGCTTGCCGTTTTCGTCGGCCTTGCTCATGTTTGAATTGAAAATTTCTTCTGAAATGGCTTCTTTGTAGTCTGACAGACCACAAACATCATATGTACCATCAACGACAACAGACAGATCACCTAAAGCGTCCGCAACGCAAATAATATCATTGTTTTCAAAGGCTTCTTTTAATTCGTTTAGTTCTTCTTGGATAAGATCAAAACGCAATTTGCAGATGTCTTTGGATGGTATGGTTGGGCTTTCAGCGCATTCGACTAAAAAAGTTTCATGGAATTTTTGGACGCGCTGTAATGGTTTATCTGTCATGTTCTTCTCCTGATGAATGACTAATCTAGGATGTAACACGCTGATAGATTTTTTTCCAGACCTGAATAAAGTTTTTAATGTCATCATGGGATGTGTTCCAGCCCATTGATACCCGAATGGCGGAGGCTGCCATTTCATCATATGCACCCATTGCCTTTAAAATGCGTGACGGTTCAACGCGCCCGCTGGAACAGGCTGATCCGTTGCTTACGGCAATGCCTTCCAGATCCAGATTGATGACTTGCGTATCTGCTGCGAAATCGGGTGTGGCAAACATAGTTGTGTTTGCGACGCGCGGGGCACCTTGCCCATAAAATATGGTTTGTGAAGAAATATTTTGAATTTCTGTTTCGATTTCATCACGCCAAACTGACAGCTTTTGATATTCTTTCAGGTTTTGAACAGCAAGTTCTGCCGCTGTGCCAAATCCGACAATCCCGGTGACGTTCTCGGTACCGGCTCTGCGATTTTTCTCCTGTCCGCCGCCGACGATAAAGGGCTCGATATCCAGATCCGGTCGCACGACCAATGCACCGACGCCCTGCGGTCCACCGATTTTATGCGATGACAGGGTCATTAAATCAAACCCGACAAATGAAACATCCATTTTGCCAAAAGCCTGTGATGCATCCGTATGCAGCAACGCCTTATATTTTTTGGCAAGGGCCTTGATATCGTCCATAGGCTGAACCACACCGGTTTCATTATTCACCCAGATAATTGATATCAGGGCAGGGGCCTCGGCGTATTTTAAGGCTTTCTCCAACTTATCGACTTCAATTAGGCCTTTCGTAGTGACGGGTAGCAATTGCAATTGATCATGCGGCAGGGCTGCCATAACGGTCGGATGTTCAATGGTTGACGAGATGATCGGTAGATCGAAGAAGTTCATGAATACCGTGTTATTTGCCTCGGGCGCGCCGCTGGTATAAATGATGGAATCCGGTTTTGCGCCAATTGCATCTGCCAGTTTCTGGCGGGCACCCTCGACCTGCATGCGTGCATTGCGTCCGAATTTATGCATAGCTGAAGCATTTGATGGTGCATCCATGACCTCGAACATCGCGCTTTTGACCTGCGGTTTAAGAGGTGTTGATGCATTATGATCAAGGTATATCGGGTGATTCGTTTGCATTATAAAGTTTGCTCAAGTCTTTGATTTTAAATGCCGTTTTGTTAACAAAGGTTAAAAAAAGCTTGCATTCGGTGCGATGTTTATGTATATTTAGCTGTGCTTGAAGTCAAGTAACCTTTTGTTAACTTTTTACGCTCTGGAGGCACCCCTTATGCCAGAAATTATCTTTAACGGTCCAGCCGGCCGCCTTGAAGGAAGATACCACCACGCCAAAACACCGAATGCGCCAGTCGCGCTTATTCTACATCCCGATCCGGAAAAAGGCGGTACAATGAACAACCGCATGACCTACACATTATTCCAGAACTTTAAAGACCGCGGTTTTTCCGTTCTGCGCTTTAATTTCCGTGGTGTCGGCCGCTCGCAGGGGGAAGTCGGTTGTGGCGAAGGCGAATTGTGCGATGCAGCAGCAGCTTTGGACTGGTTACAGAGTGTAAACAAAAACGCATCCGGCGTTTATGTTGCCGGATTTTCTTTCGGTGCCTGGATTGCGATGCAACTTTTGATGCGCCGCCCCGAAATCGACGGTTATATTTCAATTGCGCCACCTGCAAACCTGCACGACTTTAACTTCCTTGCGCCTTGTCCGAATGATGGTTTGATCATTCAGGGTGATGCCGATCAGGTTGTGACTATGGATTCTATCCACCGTCTTGTTGAAAAGCTGGTTGAACAGCGTGGTCCTGCCGGGGTTGATTTCCGTGTTGTTGAAGGTGCCGGTCACTTCTTCCAGAACGAACTGGACCAGGTGATGGGACATGTAAATGATTACCTCAGCCTTGCGCTGTCATCTCAGGATGTTGCAGCTTAGGTTATAATTAAAAAAAACAGCTCTTATTGAGCAGACACAGAGACGACCCACTTAAATGATTTATCGTCATTTTAGTCTCCTTTAAAAACGGGTCGTCTCTTTTTTATTTAGAATTTAGGGGATAAAAAAAAGCGGCCCGAAGGCCGCTTCACAAAACTTTTACCTATAACGGTTAGGCCGCTTGCTGGGTGTCTTCTTCCATCTGCATGATGAATTTATCAGCTTCAAGCGCAGCCATACAGCCCATGCCGGCGGCGGTGACAGCCTGACGATAGACTTTATCCTTTACATCACCTGCGGCATAGACACCCGGAACGGATGTCTTAGTAGAATCCGGAGCACCAAGGATATAACCCTCATCATCCATTTCAACATGACCTTTAAAAATCTGCGTAGCAGGATCATGTCCGATCGCAATAAAGATGCCATCAACGGGCAGCTCTGTAACAACATCCGTTTTGACGTTTTTAATACGTGCAGCTGTTACGCCTGGCATGCCTTCGCCGCCAGGTGGATTGCCCAAAACTTCTTCCAGAACGCTGTCCCAGATCACGTCAACCTTGTCGTGTTTGAAAAGACGGTCCTGCATGATACGTTCGGCGCGCAATTCATCACGACGGTGAATTAATGTTACCTTGGATGCAAAGTTTGTTAGAAACAAAGCCTCTTCGACTGCGCTGTTACCGCCGCCGATGACGATGACATGTTTTTCACGGTAAAAGAAACCATCGCATGTGGCGCATGCAGATACGCCATAGCCTTTGAATTTCTCTTCAGATGGCAGGCCTAACCAGCGCGCCTGTGCACCCGTCGCAATGACAATTGTATCGGCTGTATAGATGTCACCGTTATTACCGACGGCTTTTTTGGGCGAAGATTCAAAGTCGACTTCGACAATCATGTCACTGATGATTTCCGTGCCGACATGTTCGGCCTGTGCCTTCATCTGTTCCATTAACCACGGCCCTTGAATAGGGTCAGCAAAGCCGGGGTAGTTTTCAACGTCTGTTGTAATGGTCAATTGGCCGCCGGGCTGCATGCCCGAAACCAAAACAGGCTTTAAATTCGCGCGTGCTGCATATATCGCAGCGGTGTATCCGGCTGGTCCTGAACCGATAATCAAGATTTTTGTATGTTTTGTTTTTGACATGACTACCCCTTTAGATAATTCTTATAATGCTGTGTAACCGATTGGCAGATCTTGATCATATCATTGCTTTCTGGTCTTTGCCAGTCCTGAAAGCTTTTGGGGATAGGCTTTGTCAGGTTTTTTTCAGCGAGATTGCTGTGGAATAGCTCGATACGGGGGCCCTGTGTGCCTATATGGGCAATATACACGGGCTTGCCAGTTGCCAAAGCTTCGGTGGCCATGCTGACGCTGTCATTTGTGACAATGATCGCATCGGCCATATGCAAGTAGTCGAAATAGGGGTTGCTGCCCTGGCCATTCCAGAAATGTGTATTTTTGCCATCCAGTATCGTTTTTAAAATACGCGATTGTTCGTTTCCTGTGCGTCGTGACGTTGTGATCATGAGGCTGGCATCGCATGACTTTTGAAGATTTGCGATATTTTCAGCCAAAAGCTTCGCATTTTCAGATGTGAATTCCGATTTTGTTGTGCTGCCGCCGATTAGGACAGCAATCCGCGGTCCCGGTAGTTTTTTTAAGTCGTCTGCATGGTGGCTCAGGTTTCGTTCAAGAAAATCAGGTGATATACGGTGTAGAGCACCGAGCGATTTGACAACATTGTCGCCATCGACAGGGTCATGCTGGGGGGCTATGACCAGATCAAAATGCTGCGGTGATATACGCGGGTCCTGTATCTGGATCAAAAAGCTTTTATTGCCGGATAGTTTTTTGATATGGCGTGCCGCCGGCACAGATTTACGACCGCTGGCAATTATAATATGAGGGTAGGCAGGACGAAAAGTCTCGTTTACATTTTTGTAGGCTTTTTCAATACAGAAATTCAAATATGGGGCGGTCCAGCGCCACCCTTTTTTCATTTCGACGTATTTTGTTTTCACATTTCCGATTTTTAAGCACTCGGCCAGGGCAATGCACTGGTTTTCAGTGCCCCTGAGGCCCGGTTCTACAATAATCCATGCAGTTTTATCATTAAATTCGGAAAAATCGATCATTTTTTGTTTTTCTATTGTCTTTAAACTTTTATAATATTAGTACAAGGGAGAATAATTTTTGGAAATGATTCTCTTCAGATTTTGATATAAGGATATAAATTTATGGCTAAAGTTAAACTTGATAAGATTGATCGCGTCATCATTAACCAGCTTTTAGAGCATGGTCGCATGACAAATGTCGAGCTTGCTGAAAAAGCAGGTATTTCCGCTCCACCCTGTTTACGCCGTGTGCGTGCTCTTGAAAACAGCGGTATCATAAAAGGATATCACGCTCGTGTCGATGCAGCGATGCTGGGATATAACGTGACAGTCTTCACGCATGTCGGTTTGGAAAACCAGCATGATGATGAATTGCGCAAGTTTGAAAAGCAGGTTCAGGAATGGGAACGTGTGCGTGAATGCCATTTGATTTCAGGTGACTCAGACTTTCTCTTGAAAGTTGTGGCTAAAGACTGGGATGATTATCAACAGTTTTTGACGACACGTCTGACATCGACGCCGAACATCAAGCATGTTAGGTCATCTATGGGTGTTAAAACCTGTAAATACAATCCAGGTGTTCCTGTTCAGGAATAAATCAAACCAGACTTATTTGTATTTTACATCCAAAATTTCATAGGCTTTTTCGCCTTTAGGCGTGCGAACCTCAACACTGTCACCAACTGACTTGCCAATCAATGCACGTGACAGGGGCGCTGTGTTTGACAGCTTGTTTTTATCAATATCAGCTTCGTATTCACCAACAATCTGGTACGTGACTTCTTCTTCGGTATCTTCATCAACCAGCTCAACGGTTGCGCCAAACATGACGCGGTTTCCGGATAGAGAGGCAGGATCGATCACTTCGGCAAGGGACAGGCGGCCTTCCAGTTCCTGAATGCGGCCTTCGATAAAGCTTTGCTTTTCACGTGCTGAATGATATTCGGCATTCTCGGATAGGTCGCCGTGTTCGCGCGCAGTCGCAATCGCCTCGATAATAGCGGGACGTTCAACCGATTTCAGGTTCTTCAGTTCTTTTTCTAATTGTGCATAACCTAATGCCGTAATGGGCAACTTATCCATTTCATACCTCTTTAATTCTGGATTAAGATCAAAAACTTAAAACAAAAGAAGGTCAATGGCAAGTATAAACAGCTGTTATGAAATACTTATTTAGGCTTCATAGCTTTCTGCACGGCCTGAATAACCGCGTTGCTCTGCTTGTCAAATTCTTCTGAATTTTTGGGCTCTCCGCCATTTTCATCTTCCCAAGCACAGTATGCAGAATAGGCTGTTCTTTTGTTCTTTTCAGTAAAATCAGCTAAGAGCTTTTTATCGGCTACATCAAGCTTTGTTGCTTTTTTATTAAATTCATCACACCAGATATTTTTCATGATGCCTTCGATAATTCTCATATCGTCATCAAATTTTAGCATGTGATCAAGGTTGCTATATTTCTGTGTCATTTTTAAATCCTTTTCTATTTGTATATCAGTATACGCTAAAACTTAACATAATGCAAGTGGATGCGGTTTTTAGGATATTAAGCGGCCAATTTTTTATGCGGCGTTAATATAATGTTGAATGGGAAAGACATCTAGATCATGCCCTTGCTGCATCTTTTGAATGGCTGAAATCGCGGCACGGGCCCCTGAAATCGTCGTGTAATAGGGAATACGGTTTTGCAAGGCTACGCGGCGCAAACTGACCCCGTCATCAACGGCGCGCGGGCCATGGGTCGTGTTGATCACCAGATGTATATCACCATTAATCATGGCATCAGCGGCATGCGGCTGGCCTTCATAAACTTTGTTGATCTTGTGCGCGCGAATGCCGGCACTGACCAGATGCGCAGCCGTACCGCCGGTCGCGACAATTTTAAAGCCCATATCCTGTAGGCGGGAGGCCAGCGGGATCATCAGGTTTTTATCGCTATCTTTGACCGAGATAAAAACAGTGCCCTTTATAGGCAGGAACGATCCTGTTCCAAGGCGCGCTTTCATAAAAGCTTCGTGATAGTTTTTGTCGATGCCCATGACTTCACCTGTTGATCGCATTTCTGGTCCGAGCAACACATCAACGCCCGGAAAGCGCGTAAATGGGAATACGGGCGCTTTGACAGCCGTATAACCAGATAAGCTGTTTTTCAACAGGCCATCTTTTCTAAGATCAGCCAATGTTTCGCCCATCATCAGGCGCGTTGCCATTGCCGCAACAGGCATGCCCGTCGCTTTGGCAACAAAGGGAACGGTGCGGGACGCACGCGGGTTAACCTCCAGCACGTATATCTCATAGGCATCAAGGTTTGCGGGGTCACGGCTTTCGGATATAACAAATTGCACGTTCATCATGCCTTTGATTTGAAGGCTTTTGGCCAAGGTGATGGCTTGGTTCATCAGATCTACGACAATTTCTTCGCGCAGCGAATGCGGGGGCAAGCTGCAGGTGCTGTCACCGGAGTGTACGCCGGCTTCCTCGATATGCTCCATGACGCCGCAGATATGAACATCTTTACCATCGCAAATGGCATCAACATCGATTTCAACACAATGCTGTAGATATTTATCGATGAGTACAGGGTTTGTGCCAGATACCTCAACTGCATTATTAATGTACTTTTTCAAGCCATTGGCATCATACACAATTTCCATTGCCCGACCGCCAAGGACATAGGATGGACGTATTACAACGGGATATCCGATCTTTTCAGCGGTTTTGACCGCTTCGGTTTCATTGCGGGCAATACCGTTTGGTGGTTGCTTCAGCTTTTTATCGTTCAGTAGTTTTTGGAAACGTTCGCGGTCTTCGGCCAGGTCAATCGCATCAGGTGAAGTGCCCAGAATGGGAATGCCATTTTCTTCCAGCGTAAGGCACAACTTTAAAGGGGTCTGACCACCCAGTTGAACGATAACGCCCAGAACTTCACCATTTTCCTGTTCTTTACGGATGATATCCAAAACACGCTCGGCTGTGATTGGCTCGAAATAGAGGCGATCCGACGTATCATAGTCTGTTGAAACCGTTTCAGGATTGCAATTGATCATGATGGCTTCATAGCCTTTGGCCTTTGCGGCATAGGCTGCATGCACGCAGCAGTAATCAAATTCAATGCCTTGGCCAATTCTGTTTGGGCCACCGCCCAAAATGATAACCTTCTTTTGATCTGTCGGGCGTGCCTCGCACCATGAATCAATCATGGTTTCATAGCTGGAATAAAAATAGGCGGTTTCAGATGAAAATTCGGCAGCGCAACTATCAACACGTTTGAATGTGGGGGTGATTCCAAAATCTTCCCGCTGCTGGCGAATGGTTTTCTCTGTGATTCCGGCAAGTTCGGCAAGGCGCAGATCCGAAAAACCAAGGCGTTTTAGTGCAAAAAGTTCTGCTTTGCTTTTTGGTAGGCCGCTTTTTTTGACGTGTTTTTCATGATTTACAATATTTTCAATCCGCTCCAAAAACCATGGGTCATATTTGCAGATATTGTGAATATCATTTAATTCTAATCCGCGGCGGAAGGCTTCGGCAATAACGCGAATGCGGTTCGGACCCGGGTAGGACAGGGCTGCTGTTATATCCTGATCGCTATCACCAATTTCTGTCATATCGTTCAGACCTGTCAGGCCGTTTTCCATCGCACATAAGGCTTTTTGAAGGCTTTCTTCAAAACAGCGGCCCATCGCCATGACTTCGCCGACGGATTTCATCGATGTCGTTAATTTATCCTGTGTGCCGCGGAACTTTTCAAAATTAAAGCGCGGAATTTTTGTGACGATATAATCGATCGAAGGCTCGAAAGAGGCCGGAATTTTATTTGTGATGTCGTTTTGTAATTCATCCAGTGTATATCCGACCGCAAGGCGTGCGGCGACTTTGGCGATTGGAAAGCCCGTTGCTTTGGATGCCAGTGCAGACGATCGGCTGACACGCGGGTTCATTTCAATGACCGCCATACGCCCATCTTCGGGGTTCACGGCAAATTGCACGTTTGACCCGCCCGTATCAATGCCGATGCCGCGCAAGACAGCCAGCGAGGCGTTGCGCATTTTTTGATATTCCTTATCCGTCAGGGTCAGGGCGGGGGCAACGGTGATTGAATCCCCCGTGTGCACACCCATTGGATCAATATTCTCAATGGCGCAAATGATAATACAATTGTCGTTGCAGTCGCGCACGACTTCCATTTCATATTCTTTCCAACCCAATACGGATTCTTCGATCAGAACCTCGGTTGTGGGTGAAGCCTCCAGACCGCTATGGACAATTTCAATGAATTCTTCCTTGTTGAAGGCGATACCACCGCCTGTACCACCCATAGTAAAACTGGGCCGGATAATTGCGGGCAAGCCGATATCTTCGACAGCGCGCAGGGCATGATCCAGCGTTTTGACGGTCTGGCTTTTCGGGCTTTCAAGGCCCAAACGATCCATACAATCGCGGAACAACTGCCTGTCTTCGGCCATAGCGATTGACTTTCTGTTGGCGCCGATCAGCTCGATATTCAATTTTTCCAGCACGCCGTTATCAGCCAGCGCCAGCGCAGTATTAAGGGCCGTTTGTCCGCCCATGGTCGGCAACAGGGCGTCAGGGCGTTCTTTTTCAAGGATTTTTGCGACGACATCTGGCGTGATTGGCTCGATATACGTTGCATCAGCCATATCTGGGTCTGTCATGATCGTTGCGGGGTTGGAATTGATCAGTATAACGCGATATCCGTCTTCACGCAGGGCCTTGCAGGCCTGTGCTCCCGAATAGTCAAATTCGCAGGCTTGTCCGATGATAATGGGGCCCGATCCTATGACAGCAATTGATTTTATGTCGGTTCTTTTTCCCATCAGTTAAATCCTTTTAAGGTTGAAAGCACGTGCGTGTAATCATCTGTCCATAGTTTTGTGTCGGTGCCGGGGATGACCTGTTCCCAGTCATTTATAGGGCTTTTGGACACCAGCAACCAATGACTTGGTGTTATCCATGGCACCAAGCCGTCGGCATCGTGATATTTGTGAAAGGTTTTATACCCGTATTTTTCGACCACTTTGGCAACTGTTCTCGACAGATCAAAATAGCGGTTTGAAATATTGACCAGAATAATTCCGTTCTGGTTCATTTTACTGAAATATTCTTCGAAGGCTTCAAGGGTCAATAAATGTGCCGGGATAGCGTCCGAACTGAAAGCGTCCATAATCAAAATATCAAAATTACGATCCTGTTTTGCGAGTTCAAGTCGTCCATCACCGACGATGATTTTATTTTCTGGATGATAGCAATCTTTGATAAAATCAAAATATTCGTTTGCGACGGCGACGATTTCACTGTCAATTTCGAAGGATGTAAAATAACGATCAGGTGCGTGATAGCATAGCAGCGTGCCGGCACCAAGACCGATAATCCCAATCGAGCTGTTTGGTATATCGTCACGCGCAAAAAATGGTTTCAAAGCCGCATAATACGAATAGTCGGCGGATTTTTTGAATTCCTCTTCTCTTAACTGTAAACCATGCAGCGTCGTGCCGTGTTTTAAAGCACGCAGGTTATATGTTTTACCCTGATAATCATCCTGTTCCTGAGCAACCGCAATCGGGCCATAAAAATTCCGGGTTTTAAAGATGATGTCTTTATTCACGATATTGATGCTGATAATGAAAAGCGTGATCGATGTCACGGCAGCAAACAAAAGATTAAAGCGCATTATGCTATGTTTCTCGAATTCTTTTAATAACAAGGGCGAGAAAAACAGGCTGAGCGCCGCGACCAATGGGTATTCATACAAACGGCTGAAAACTTCCGGGGCGATGAATGCATTTAATATCCCGCCTAATGCGCCGCCAATGGCAACATAAAGATAAAATGCTGTCAGGAATTTCGGGTGCGGTCTGGCGGCAGCCAACTGGCTGTGACACATCATGGCGATGATAAGGAAAAAGACCAGATGCAACAAAAGCGCCGATAAACTGATCAGTTTAACGGAAAAGACGAAAAGGATGACAACACCCATTGCGGCGAAAGGGTGCAAATGAATTAAAAGATTGCGGTATTTTTCAGGCTTTACTGAAAAAGCCACAATATATGTGACAAGGTACAGCGCCAATGGCAGTACCCAGAACAGTGGTATCGGAGTGATTTCCAGCGTTACAAAATTTGTGACACCGACCATAAGGCTGGAGGGTATAAAGGCCAATATAATCCAGTAAAGGCCGGTTTTAAGTTTTGGCGCAACAATCTCCGTTGTTTCTTTGTTTTCTATCGTATTACGGCTTAGTAAGCTGGCAGACAATATGCCTGCTATCAGGACAATATATCCATACATCCAGTAATGCGTTTGCTGCGATACGGTCAGGAACGGTTCGATTAACAGCGGGTATCCAAGAAGCCCTAAAAAACTGCCAAAATTACTTACGGCATATAAAAAATAGGGGTCTTTACCCTTGGTGGCATCGGTGTAATGAAAAAGCCTTTGCAGTGTTGACGATACGGAAGATAAGGCGATGAAGGGCACAGCCACAGCCGCTGTCAATAAAATAAAGACATTCATAGCCGCCTTGGAAGATTGCTGAACATCTATACCCTTTAAATGGAGGGGCAGGAATAATGCGCCCAGCCCCAACAGAACCACGACCGATATACCATGTTGCCTTGGGGTAAGTTTGGAGAACCAGTGGGCCAATATATAACCGACCAGCAGCGAGAGTTGGAAAAAGGCCAGCGCGACAATCCATCCCGATGGTGCGCCGCCAACCAAAGGCAGCAGCATTTTTCCTGCCATGGGCTGTACCATGAATAGCAGCGATGCCGACAAGAAAATGGAAATCAGAAAAACACTTAGGGTAAGAAATACGTTATTCTGTGTTTTTACTGTCATTATGCGGCGTCCGGTTGTCGTTTTATGTCTCTCATGGTCTTAAAAAATTCATCGAAAACGTAATGTGCATCTTGCGGGCCGGGGGAAGCTTCGGGGTGATGCTGGACACTGAAAACGGGCAATGTTTTGTGTCTAAGGCCTTCGTTTGATCCGTCAAATAAACTGACATGGGTTTCGACCACATCATCCGGTAAACTTTCGCTGATTACAACAAACCCGTGGTTTTGGGATGTGATTTCAACATGTCCTGTTTCAAGGTTTTTTACAGGGTGGTTTGCTCCACGGTGCCCATATTCAAGTTTGATCGTTTCTGCACCAAAGCTGCGGGCCAGCAATTGATGACCCAGACATATACCGAATACAGGCATGCCGCTTTTGGTTAGGTTCTGAATGATTGGCAGGGCATATTCAGCCGTTGCCGCCGGATCGCCGGGGCCATTTGAAAGGAATACACCGTCTGGTGACATCTTCAGAATATCCTGGGCTGATGTGGTGCATGGCACGACCGTCAGTCGTCCGCCCATGTTTTCCAGCATTCTTAAAATATTATGTTTGACGCCGTAATCAATAACGACGACATGATGTTCGCCCGATTTTGACCATTCATATGGTTTCGGGGTTGTGACGGACTTTGCCAGATCGCAGCCTTTCATATTTGGCGCGCCTGATAAAATGTCCTGTAATGTGTCAATGTCCGGACGCCCGTTTGCAAAATGATGGATAACACCGTTTTGTGCGCCTTTATCACGTAAGATTTGTGTAAGGCGTCGTGTGTCAATATCGCATATGGCCATTTTATTGTTTTCAATCAGCCAGCTTTGTAAGGATTGCGTGGCCCGCCAATTTGACGGTGATGTGATATCATTACGAATGATCATGCCTGCCGCTGCAAAGCTACGGGATTCGATATCTTCTGTGTTAATACCGGTGTTGCCGACATGCGGAAATGTAAAAGTGATAATCTGGCCGGTATATGACGGGTCGGTCAGTATTTCCTGATAACCTGTCATCGAGGTGTTGAAACAAAGCTCGCCGACTGTTGTGCCTGTTGAACCAATTCCACGTCCCCAAAATACGGTTCCATCCTGTAAAACAAGACATGCTGTTGCATGATCAGGAGGCTGTGGCATCATTCCCTCTTTACTCAGATTGCTAAGGCGTTATATTAGGCTATAACAGCTTTTAAAATTTATCAATGGGGTGACCATGTCTTTACGCGAAAAATTTCAAACAGGCCTGAAAGAGGCCATGCATTCGCAAAATAAAATGGCGATTGCGACAATTCGTCTGATCTCCGCTGCCTTGAAAGACCGTGATATTGCAGCGCGCAGTAAGGGCAACACCGAAGGCATCGCCGAAGAAGAAATTCTGGCCATGATGCAGACCATGATTAAACAACGCCGCGAATCTATCAAAATGTACGAACAGGGCGGGCGCGAAGAGTTGGCACTTCGTGAGCAACAGGAAATTGATATCATTGAAACATTCCTGCCGCGTCAGATTACGGGCGATGAGATGGAAGCCGCTGTTGATCAGGCGATTGAAAAAGAAAATGCAACCTGCATCAAGGATATGGGGAGAGTCATGGGATATTTACGAAACGAATATGCCGGACAAATGGATTTTGGACAGGCTAGCGTTATTATTAAAAAGCGATTGGTTGGATAAGCCTTAGACCTAGACATTGCAGGCTTTTTTGGCTATGTATTAGGCATGAGTTTCCCAAAGCAGTTTATACAGGATTTGAACGACCGCACCGTTTTATCCGAATTGATCGGTAAAAAGGTTAAATTGACGCGTGCGGGACGCGACGAATTCAAAGGCTGTTGTCCATTTCACAACGAAAAAACCCCGTCTTTTACTTTGAACAATCAAAAAGGTTTTTACCATTGCTTTGGCTGTGGGGCACATGGGGATGCGATCAAGTTTTTACAAGAAAACGACAATCTCAGTTTTATGGAGGCTGTTGAACAACTGGCAGCGCTGAACGGCATGCAGGTCCCAAAGGCCAGCCCCGAGGAGCGCGAGCGGTTCGAGCAAAAGAAAACTCTGTATGATTTACTGGAAGATGTGACGATTTTCTTCGAGCAGGCATTGGGCCATGAACGCGAGGCGATGCAATACCTTAAGGGGCGCGAGCTGAGTGATGGAACGATTAAGCTGTTCCGTTTGGGTTATGCGCCCGCTGATGGACAGGCGCTGGGCAATTTCCTAAAAGACAAAGGCTATGCCGTCAAAGATATGATCGAAGCGGGTGTATTACGAAATTCGACACGCAACCAAGGTGAAACTTACAGTTTTTTCCGCGACCGTATTATTTTTCCTGTAAAGGATTTGCGGGGCAGGGTGGTTGCCTTTGGCGGGCGCATCATGCCGGGACGTGATCCGGGTGGTAAAGCGCCGAAATATATAAACTCGTCTGATACGCCTTTATTTCACAAAGGGCAGATCCTCTACAACTTATCCGATGCCCGTAAAAACGTCGATGTGAACAAGCCCTTCATCGTGGTCGAGGGCTATATGGATGTTATCGCACTGGCGCAAGCCGGTTACGATACAGCTGTTGCCCCATTGGGGACAGCGATGACCGAAAGCCAGATCGAGATATTGTGGAAAGTTGCGCCATCAGATGCACGGGTGCCAGTACTATGTTTTGATGGGGATAATGCAGGCCGCCGCGCTGCATCACGTGCCATGGAACGCACATTGCCACTTTTAAAACCGGATCAAAGCGTGCGTTTTGCTTTTCTGCCGGATGGCGAAGACCCTGATAGTTTGGTCCAGAACAAAGGGAAAGCTGAATTTGAAAAGTTCTTATCGGCTGCCAGCTATCTTAGCCAGATTTTGTGGGAAGAAGAACTGGGTAAACGTCCCGGCACAACGCCCGAGGACCGGGCTGGCTTGAAAGCTGCATTATTATCGCGCGTGAATACGATTGAGCATGCAGATGTGCAAAACGAATATCAGCGCATGATGACGTCGCTTTTTTACGATCACTTCAGTGGTAAGCGTCAATCTAAAACTCCTTTTTCCCGCAGTAATTATAATTCTAAACAGCAGGACAGACTTGCCCCGATCGCGAAAAAACCGGAACCTGTCAAGCAAACATCATTCGGAATTGAACACTACTTGCTGGCGACATTGGTTAACTATCCCGAATTGTTCGATGATGTAGAAGAAACGCTTGGAATGATTGAGATTCAGGACAAAAACCTTCGAAAAATGCGTCAAAAGCTGTTTGAAACGCTTAATTCGCACGAAGTCCTTGATTCTTCGGAATTAAAGGATATATTGAAAAATGCAGGATTTTGCGAGGTTTTGGATGTAATTCTGTCCGAATCGCTTTATCTTCAAGCCGTTTTTGCCCGCCCGGGTCAAGATTTAGGGGTGGTTAAAGAAGGTTGGATGTTTACGGTGAACCGGTCAAGAAAACGCCGAAAGCGTCTTTAAGTTTTATATGTAAGTGGAGTGGATACACGCCTTTGCCATGAAAGTCAGCGGCGTGTTTTGAGTTTGAATGTGGAGAACTGTTAATGAGCGTTAAGCCTTCTGAAGAACAAGATCAGGACATGGAAAATGACTCACCAATGGATGGCGGACCTGTAAAGGTTTTGAAAAAACTGATCGCGAAGGGTAAAGAGCGCGGTCACATCACCTATGATGAATTGAACAAAGCATTGCCGCCTGGCGAATATTCATCTGAGCAAATAGATGACACGATGGCGATGATTTCCGATCTGGGCATCAACCTGATCGAAGGCGATGCTGACGACGATGATTCTAATGACGATTATGATGATGAAACAACATCAAAAAAATCTAAAAAGAAATCTAAAGACGCTGATAATGACGATGATGATGAATCCGGCAACCTGGCGAATAAGGACCTTGGTCGCACGGACGATCCTGTGCGTATGTACTTGCGTGAAATGGGCTCGGTCGAGCTGCTGTCACGCGAAGGTGAAATTGCCATTGCCAAACGTATCGAGGCCGGCCGCGATGTGATGATCGGCGGTATCTGCGAAAGCCCGTTGACCATTCAGGCTTTGATCGCATGGTATAAAGCTCTGGAGAACGAACAGGTATTATTGCGCGAGATTATCGATCTTGAGGGTACCTATGATCAGGATGATGATTCCAAAAGCTCTAAAAAAGATGATAACGATGACGACGCTAAGTCCGAAAATGAAGACGGTGAAGACGGTGAAGAAGATGAAGACGAGGATGAAGGCGTAAACCTGTCCTTGACGGCAATGGAAGAAGAGCTAAAGCCGACGGTCATCCAGACATTTAAAAACATCAGCAAGACCTATAAAAAGCTATATAAAGCCCAAGAAGAACGCATTGTCTTTGCCCAAAAGGGTAAGGAGATTCCAGAGAAGTTAGACAAAAAATATTATACCCTGAAACACGAAATTGTGGACTTGGTTGAATCCGTTCAATTGAATAACGCGCGTATCGAACAGCTGATCGATCAGCTATACGGTATGAACCGTAAACTGGTTAGCCTGGAGGGGCAGATTATGCGCTGGGCGATGGATTGCGGTATCGACCGTCAGGAATTCCTTGATAATTACTTTGGCCATGAAACTGATACGAAATGGATGGCCAAATGTAAAAAACTGAAATCAAAAGGCTGGGACAAGCTGTTTGATAAGTTTGAAATTGATATTACGACAGCCCGTGACGGTATCGGTCGTATTTCAGAAACTTCAGGTCTTCCGATCTCCGAATTCAAACGCATCGTGCATACCGTTCAAAAAGGTGAGCGCGAAGCGGCCAAAGCCAAAAAAGAAATGGTTGAAGCCAACCTGCGTCTTGTGATTTCGATTGCGAAAAAATATACCAACCGTGGTTTGCAGTTCCTGGATCTAATTCAGGAAGGAAACATCGGCCTGATGAAGGCGGTTGATAAGTTTGAATACCGCCGCGGTTATAAATTCTCCACCTATGCGACATGGTGGATCCGTCAGGCGATCACGCGTTCAATCGCGGATCAGGCCCGTACAATTCGTATTCCGGTTCACATGATCGAAACGATTAACAAGATCGTTCGTACATCTCGTCAAATGATGCATGAAATCGGGCGCGAGCCAACGCCGGAAGAGATCTCAGAACGTCTGGCCATGCCTTTGGACAAGGTCCGCAAGGTGATGAAGATTTCGAAAGAGCCTGTATCTTTGGAAACACCTGTCGGTGACGAAGAAGATTCACAGCTTGGCGATTTCATCGAGGATAAAAACGTAATCCTGCCGGTGGATGCTGCTGTGCATTCGAACCTGCGCGAGGCGACTACACGCGTCCTAGCGACATTGACGCCACGTGAAGAACGCGTTCTTCGTATGCGTTTCGGTATCGGTATGAACACCGACCACACTTTGGAAGAAGTGGGTCAGCAGTTCAGCGTGACACGTGAACGTATTCGCCAGATTGAGGCTAAGGCGCTTCGCAAGCTGAAGCACCCGAGCCGTTCGAAACAGTTGCGTAGTTTCTTGGATTTCTAAGGTTCAACGCCCTTGGGCATATAAGCCCGGGACATATCCGCCATAGATATCACTCCAAACCTTTCCTGATTTCGGGTCTTTTTGACCATCTTTCGGCTGTGCGGTTTTAAATTTTGATTTAATTGTTTTATTTGTTGGTTTCATCATATTTTCCTTGTTTAAATGGTTGGACGGAATAGGGCGATAGCGCCGCTGAAAGGCATCCGTCAGGTCGAAAAATATGAAGTGATTGATTTGATTAATTAAACATCATATTCCCATCCCTAACGGATGAAAATACGTCGGCGCATATATGCCATATGTGAGTTTAATATCATCATATAAAAATCATATGACGGTTTTGATGATTCTGTCAAATTGATCGTCATTAAACGTTGTCAGATGATTTGTGTTAGGATATAACTTTAAATTCTAAGGGCCTGTAGCTCAGTTGGTTAGAGCGAACCGCTCATAACGGTTTGGTCGGGGGTTCAAATCCCTCCGGGCCCACCACTTTTCCGAAAAGTATAATAGTCTCAATGGCTTGTAAGTCTCATGTATGTAGTGGGCCTACAAGGTGAGACTTTTATGCACAATCCGACCTACTTAATCAGATCACGACACAACATTTATTACTTCCGTTGTCCGCTACCCGATATATTACACGAACAAGGCAGAACAAAATACTTTAAAATCTCGCTAAGAACACGCGACCCTAAAGAAGCATTGCATCTGGCAAACTGTTTCGCCTATCATATTGAAAACATTCTAATGCGGTACAGTGTAGCTAATATGGATCATGCTGAAATCATTCTTATACTGAAAGACTATTTCTATGAGCTTTTAGATGAAAAACGCGCAGAAATTCGCCGTGACGGGCCATGTTATGATGAGGTGGAAAACCTAAAGAAGCTGAGTAAGCAAGCTGAAAAGGCCATATCAGAAGCAAGAAACAACATCCTGCCCGATGAAGATATCAGCGAAAGACTACAGCCAATCATTGATCGTTTCGGTTTGGATTTATCACCTGACGATTACGAAACCTTATCAAGTAGATATAAATATGCACTTCGTGGCTATTGTGACAAGCTAATAGCCCATAATGAAAACGAGATCGCATTTACGTTTAGCACGCGCCCCGACTTGCTAGCTCTTAGACGCGCCCAAAGCAGGGAAGCAAAGCCTGAGAATGCATTAGGCCATGTAATTGATGAATATATTGCCGATATGAAGAAATCAAATGTGTGGGAAGCGAGAACAGAAGATGAGCGCAGATCATGTCTTATGCTTCTTGTTGAAATTCTTGGTGATAAACACAATATGCCGGATATTGGTAAAGAGCAGGCTAGGCGGGTTAAAGAAGTGTTGCGCGATCTTCCTACTAATCGTCAAACTAGAGAAGAAACCAGAAACCTACCACTTGAAAGGCAGCTAGAAGTTCCGGATGTGCCTAAAGTATCCGCGAATACCGCCAACAAATACTTAATGATTAACCCTTCCTGTGCGGTAAATAGCGTCATACCGCAAAAAGACGCTGCCTCTCGACCTATGGTCGGGCTGGCGGTGAATACAATAGCGCGTGCGTGAATATCCGCGCCGTTCACAGGACGGTTAGAACAGCCCGGCTGCCAGAGTGATCTGGTAGCCGTTTGTTTAACAGTCTATGGGTGAATGAAAATGTTTAGTTATCTGATTGTGGCTCTAGTGGCTGTATATGCAAAGAGGCTTAAAACGGTCCTTTGGACGACTTTTGTTTTAAAAACATTTCTTCTGATTATTGTCATTTTGATTGGTAGCCGTGCAACTATAACAGGAATCGTATTAAGCTATGTGATATCTTTTGGTGTTGGGATTGCGGTTCACTTCTACTTTAAAAAAAGACGGGCTGCTTTATCTACTGAAACATTTAAATCTAAACAAAGGCGTTTTGCTTATATTGTCGGCTTCATCCTTTTGATCGTGATTGCTTTTATGGTTTATACTGGTTATTTGGAATTTAAGAATAGCCAGAAATTAGTTGAGGTATCTAAACAGAAAGCGGAAATCTCATCTAGTTTACAAGACAAAAGCCAACCCGTTGTTGGGCTAAGCCAATCAAATCTAATCAAAGATTTATCAGGCCTGAATGAATATGAGCCTGACTTTGAAAATTATTTGAGTGGTAAAGGTGTTTCATACAATTTAGCGTGCTCATACCACAATGGCTCGGCTTTAGAATATAATGTTTATAACCTTTCTGTTTCAGGGCAAGAGAATGAGGTCGCGTACGTAACTCAAGAATGCATTCCATTTGGTCCGCAAGCGGGGCGATGTCATACGTTAGTGGATTTCTATTCTGTTCCTGCTCGGCTGCAAGAGGGGCAGTGTGAAAGATTTGTAAAAGAGCGAGCAGGAGATAATTTCAGATTCTACAGGGAGGGAAAAGCACAACGCTAACTTGACTCATTCATAGTAAGGATGTAATTTTTTTGTACCAAAATACCAATACTACTTAAGTAGTATAGATTGTTTTGTTTGTTTCTATATAACTGGATAAAAATATCATGAAGCTTACTCCTCAACAAGAAAAATACGCCAATAACGCTCATTTGAGAAAAGGATTACAAGAACATTGCAGGAATGCCTTAAAAAAGGCCGAAAAAGAATACCTTGCTCAAAACCCGCAACTTCAAGGGGTTTCAGTTAGGGGGAGCTTAAATGTTGTTAATGCTCAGCCAAAAGGCATTACCAAAGCGATATTAGCAATTGTAGACTTAATGATTTTTGATAAAACAAGAAAAAGGACACAAAAATCAATTTTAGATGAGGTTCGTCCAAATTTTCCTCATCTTTATCTATATCCAGCAGTTTGGCAAAAAGATTTGCATCCAGGTATTTTAAGAAGTATTGCCACAAGAATTAAAACGCAAATGCCTAATTCTATCAGCATTCAGGGCTGTAAATCCTTATCCGATATAAAGAAAAAGTTGAAATTAGAAACACAGTTAAAAGAGCCAGAGCAGATATTTAATAGAAAAATTACGATAACCGCTGACTCTGTAATAATAGGAAAAAAAATCTATCCGATTACAAACCGTACCGCTAATAAATACGAATATCCATCAATCCGTGTTACTTTAAGCAATGGTAAACGGCAATGGCTTAAGCTAGATACGCTTAGAGCTTTATTATAGGCTTTGCACATTATCGCTTGCTATGCATTTTTGCTTAAAGCTAAAATACTTTTTTGAAAGCGAGTATTATTAGATAAAGTTTGATTTCTTGTAACGGTTTTGAAGAGGATGTTTTGAACAAGGTGTTTTGTTATGTTTATCGATGATATTGATATAGAAGATTTGAGTGACTCTCCAGAAGAAGCGTTTATAGCTTTTGAACAAAAGCTTCGATCTGCTTTGGAGGTAGAGAAGCAAAAAGACTATAATATGAACACAGATCATAATGGGAATTATCACGGCTCTTTCACACCTGAGAGATATTATGTCTCATCTAAGCATGTAATTTAGTTCTGGAGCTTTAATTCTTCTGCTGCCCATAAAGCTATGCCCCATTTGAATACCTATAGTTTTGTTAGTGTCTGTCTTTACCCCTATAGAAACTAATAAAATATTCTCTATATATTGTAAGAGGCTTTGAAACGCTTCGGGATTTACTAAAGCAAATCTTGAATGCGTGGGCATTCCTCTTTGGTCATGCAGGTTTCCAAAAAGTGTGCCTATTTCTGGTGGCTGTATGCGAAAAGCTAGACACCTTAATCTGACTAAATTTTGTATAGCTGTATCTCTCTCCTCCTGCGGAAATTGCCTCCAAGAAATTTCCGCCATATCATTAAATTTTTTTTCGAAGCTTTGAAGATCATTTGGAACTATAATTTCTCCCTCTGCAAACCATATTAACTCTAGCAGTGACACTTCAACTGCACTTAGTGACTTTAAAGTATCAATGTAAACTTTTTTCACTTCTACTGATCTCGATGGGTCAGTGGCGCTTGCGAGCAATTCGGCCCATAAGTCTTGAACCTTCTCATCTTCTTCTACTGAGACAGCCTCTGTTACTTTGTATGCATGACTAAATGGTAGATGCTTCTTTGCGTCAGGATGAATGTCTCTTTCTTTACAGATATTTTCATATTTTTTAGCTAGACGATCTAAATTCATTGCTCTCCAATATTTACATTGATCTAATAGCAATCCTCCAATTGCTTTTGATGATGGTCCAAGAGCTCTCTCTAAGAAACGCTCGACGCTCTTAGGAATGCCTATTTTAAAGTTATTATTTACTTCAGTTTCTAATTCTTCAGATGCTTCATTCTCGCAAGTATTAGAAATATCTGTTGATGATCCTTTTTTATCTGACATGACAACCTCAATACGCTTGGTCTGTTATTGGTGCTATGATATTGTATTGCTGATAACACAACCTGAGCAAGAATATAAATATTTTAGCGTGATACGCTGTAAATTTTATTTAGTAAGAGGACATAGGTTCATTTATGCCTAACAAAATTAAATTAAAGTTCGATAGGCCATATCGCTCAATTAAAGAGCTGTCTGATATTGCTTTGCCAGAACTAACAGTTATATGTGGCCCTAATGGGAGTGGGAAAACACAACTGCTTGAATCAATTCATCGTGGGTTTATCCACGTTACAAATCAGGATAACGAAAAGCTTACAACCAAAATTTTCCAAAGTATTCCACATTTAACGGCTTCACACGTTACACACGCGACATTACAAGAAGCGCAAAATGCTGCAATTGATACGCAGACAATAATAGAGGGGTTTGAAACATATTTGGTTGAGGGTATCTCGTGTAAAATTTATACTGGATCAGGTTGGGTTCCTTTAAATAGAGATACACTTATCCCTGCATTTATTTCCTTATTATTGCATAACAATGCTCCGAATTTTGATGGCGGGCATAGAGATAAACTTAAAGAACTGCTTGTTTACAAGGGAGAGGGAGGAAACCGAAACCGATGGGAAAGTTTTAAAAGATTTGTTCCAGTTAAGGCTATATCTTCCCTCACTACTTTTTCGGAGGTTAGCTTTAAAGAAGCTATATATGATTTTGTGCAATATCAAACGTTTATGGAGGTTGATGCTTCTATAATATTTTACAGATACTTTGAAGAAGTACAAAACAACGCCTATAGAAAAGCAAGTGGCACAGAGTTTTTTTCGGAAGATGAATTTATAGATAAATTTGGATTGCCTCCATGGGATGAGGTCAATCAACTTCTGAGGTCATATGGTTTTCAACATCAAATGTTACCCCCAAGTGCTGAAAATGACCCAAGAGCCACGAAGGGTTATATTGCTAAAATTATAAACAGTGAACAAGAAGTCATTGATATTAACGGGCTTTCATCTGGAGAGAAAGTTATTATTGCTTTGCTACTCTCTGCGTATGCAGCTCAACAGAAAGAAAAAAGAATTTTTCAAGTAGATGCGCCAGAAGTTATACTTTTTGATGAGCTTGATGCGCATTTACACCCCAGCATGACAAGAATGATGTTTGAGGTTTTGCAAAATAGTATAGTGAAAAAACTATCTAGCCGTGTAGTAATCACCACACATTCACCTAGTACGGTTGCTCTAGCACCAGAGAAATCAATTTATAAGCTCAATCCTAAGCCATCTCATTCACTGCAGCGCGTTAGCCAAGCTTCCGCCTGTCGAGATCTTTCAGAGGGCTTTATACAGCTTATGGATGGCTCTCAAGTTGTGATTGTTGAAGGAAAAGACGATCCTCTATTCTATAGAGCTATAGAGCGAGCTCTAAGAGCGAACAACTGCCTTGCTACAACACCAACATTACATTTCGTTCCAGCTAGTAAAACGGATAACCCATCTAGCGGAGGAGGTGCTACAGCAGCCGAAGATTGGGCTGTTAAGTTAAAAGAGGCTAAGCTTCCAAATGTTCATGCCTTACTCGACAATGATGGCGTTCGCTCTGATAACGGATCAATAAAGGTTTTAGAAACACGCTACGCAATCGAGAACTTTATACTTGATCCTATTTCTCTTGCCGTAGCCCTAATAACGGATCAACGTCTTTCTGATATTGATAATAACCTTGCAGCTAAATTTCCTCAGGTTTTGAGCATCGCTCAAGCTAGTCAATCTGATATTCAAGAACTCATTGATGCAATATGTAACTTTATTGAGATCCATACTTCTGAGTTGAGTACAACAAATTCAATCCCAGTTTCTTATGAGTTTGGAAAAACATTTGATCTGCCTGACTGGATTTCAATAAAAAGAGGAAAAGATTTAAACGGTTATATTAGAGAAGCATTCAAAAACATATCTAGTAGTTATATTATTACTAGAAAAGACTCTGGTGAATATGATTTAGAACTAGGATACTTGCTTAAACTATGGTCTCAACACCCCTCTCTTTTTCCAAAAGATCTTGCCCGAACTTTAAAAAAGCTACAGTGATAAGGGGGGTGCTTTATCTATATTTAACCAATATTCAAAGGTGTTAAAAAAAACGGCATAATTTTTCGTGCGGATGCCTACACAATAATTAAAGTGAGTTTCCCCCCGTACCCTTTACCACGTCTAATAAGGACCAGATCAGAACAGACTCATATAAGCCCATAACCGACCGTAGAGAGTCTTTAATTATTTGCAGGTGTTCGTGCATAGATAAAGTTAGAGGCCCTCCAGTGACTCTTAAAATCGCAAATTATACATATTGACAAGCGATTCCGAATAAGTGAGACTTTCAGGTGAGACATTCAAAACATGTCCACTTCAAAAGTGTTGATTTTACAAGCATTTTTGGAAGTGGTGGAGTATCCCTCCGGGCCCACCATTCCAAAAATCAAGCTACTTTTTTCGCTTTCTGGCGCTGTTTCTTTTTCTTTGTAAATGACCAGCGGTTCTTTTTACCGTTAGGTCTTTTGCGCGGCTTGCGTTTTTTATCCTGATCATTATTTTGGCCTTTTTCGCCTTCTTTTTCAGGGCTGATCAGGCATTCAATCGCATGCCATTTACGTCCATCCTTTGGCGACAGGAAGCATACCGCTTCGCCGCTGGCGCCGGCACGCGCTGTGCGGCCGATACGGTGGATGTAATCTTCGGGTACTTGCGGCAGATCATAATTAACGACATGAGCGATATGCGGAATATCAAGGCCACGGGCCGCTACATCTGTTGCCACCAATATGCGGAATTTACTGTCACGATAGTTTTTAATAACGCGGTCGCGTTTGTTTTGTTTTAAATCACCGTGAATAGGCTCGGATTTGAAGCCTTCTTTATCAAGGCGTTTTGCAAGTCGGTCTGCGCCACGTTTGGTTTTGACGAAGACAATAACACTGCCTTTGCGGTTTTCCAGTTGTTGAACCAGCTCGGGATATTTTTCTTCATCTTTCAGTTTGATAACCGATTGTTTGATATTCTTGGCTGGCTTAACCGTCGAGCCGACTGCAATGCGTTCGGGGTTATTCAGGTATTTCTGCGCCATTTGAATGATATTCTTTGGCAGCGTTGCAGAGAACATAAGGCTCTGACGTTTATTGGGCATAAATTTGAAGATACGCTCCAGCTGTATGGCAAAACCCATATCAAGCATGCGGTCTGTTTCATCCAGAACCAGAAAACCGCAATCGGCCAGTTTCAGTGTGCCGCGTTCCAGATGGTCGTTAATGCGGCCTGGGGTGCCCACAATAATGCGTGGCTTGCGTTCCAGCTGTTTCAGCTGTTTACCCATAGATTCGCCGCCAATCAGAAAGGTTGTCTGAATGCCTGATGTACGGGATAGCTGATGGATTACATCCATGACCTGTTTGCCCAATTCACGTGTTGGCGTTAAAACCAGCGCGCTACCTGTTTTGTTTGATAAAATATGCTGTACCAAAGGTATGGCAAAAGCAGCGGTTTTCCCCGTTCCCGTTTGGGCCGAGCCCATAACGTCACGACCTTTTAACGCTAATGGAATGGCCTGCGCCTGAATAGGCGTTGGTGTTTTATAATTCATGACTCTTAGTGATTTTTGCAGTTTTTCATCCAGTGCAAAATCATTAAATGTTGTTGGACTACCCATATCTTTACCGTCTTTCTTGTTATTATTTTTATGAGGCCATAGCCTTTTGCCATGCCTTTAAAGTTCGATAAAGCTGTTTAGAAAAGAATACCGGCTTTTACACGGGTAGGAGCTTTGTTCAAAAGCGTGTCAAACTTGGGTAACAATATATTTTTTTCATAAGATTGTCAACAGATCTTTTACCAAAAAAAGGGCCGCACGAGGCGACCCTTTTAAATCTAAAAAGATAGATGATTATTCACCATCAACGTCAAGATCGCCGTCAACTTCTCCATCCATAGCGTCGATGTCATGTTTCATTTCATGACCCATTTCTTTCATATCATGTTTCATTTCACGATATTCTTTTTTCATGTTTTCGCCCATGTTTTTCCAGAATGGGTTTTCCATTTCGCCAGAGTCCAGTGAACCGTCAGCATTTGCATCCAGTTTAACCCACATAGCATCGTGGTGTGCTGTCCATTCGGCTTTTGTGACAACGCCATCACCATCAGCGTCAGCTTTCATCATCATGTGTGCTTTTTTATCGTGTTTCATGTCATGCTTCATGTCGCCGTCTTCGTGGTGGCCAGCGAATGCAGGAGCAGCCAATGTCAATGCAACAGCTGCCATAATCAATTGTTTTTTCATTGTTTTAATCCTTAATTTTCGAGTTTAATCACACTGATTCCTATATCAGCTTGTACAAAGTATAGTATTATTATTAACAAAGTGTAGAGGAAACTCATAATTCACTTTTGCGTATGTATGCCTGTATGATAAACAGTGTTTGATATGATAGGGCTTATAAATTTTCTGACAATTTTTGTTTTTTTGCTTACCGTTGCGTCTTTTCTCAAGCGCTTTTGGTGGGGGTTTAGTGTTGCGACTTTTTTTCGGTTTCAATATGTCGTTATTTCATTTGTCTGTATGCTGGGCAGTTTTTGGTATTCACAGGTACATTTGATATTGCTGAATGCCATTACACTGGGGGTGAACTTCCAGTTTATCAGAACCTGGCTGCCAAGACGCTATGATTGTAAGTATAAAGGCTTTGATATTGCTTCTGTTAATACGTGGAAGGAAAATAAAAACCGTGAAAAGCTGATTGATTACGTCAGACAACATGACCCTGACATCCTTTTGTTGATGGAGGTCACATCCGAGATGAAGCAGGAGTGTCGCGAAATCTTCAGTCTTTATTCCTACAGCCTTTCGCATTACGTACGGGATGGCTTTGAAATCTGGTTACTTTCCAGACAGCCGCTGAAGGACACAGATATTCTTGAAGTCGGATATTCGGACACACCACTATTATCCTGTAAGGTTCATTTTCATGGTCATGATTATCGTATATTCTCGGCCCATCCGCGCCCCGCTATAAGCAAGGACTATTATGTTGCCCGTCAGACATATTTTACGGAGTTTGCAAAAATCGTTCAAAAAGAAAAACTTCCTGTAATAGCATTGGGCGATTTTAATAGTGTGCCGTGGGAAGACCATTTTGAAAAATTCCTTGCGGAAACAGATCTGGCCTCGACAATGGGCGCATGTGGTTATCGTATAACCTGGCCGCGCTATTTCTGGCCTGCAGGGGTGCCAATGGATCATATCCTGATTTCAAAATCGGTTAAAAAAAGCGGTATAAAAGTGGGGCCGAATGTCGGTTCTGATCATTATCCAGTTGCTATTTCTTTAAAAGATTAGGAACTTTTCATAGAATTATCGGTTTGTATAAGTGTGATAAACAAAAAATAGGAGATAAAAAATGGCGACGAAAACAGGTGACTCTTTATTAGGTGACTTTCTAAGAATACTATTGGCGATTTTACTGCCGCCACTGGGTGTTTTCTTTGAGGTTGGTCTAGGTAAGCATTTCTGGCTGAATATTCTGCTGACAATTCTGGGCTATATCCCAGGTATCATTCACGCAGTTTATATTATCGCTAAGAAGTAAACGAATTTAGAAATTTAAAACCGGCGCATTTGGTGAGCAGATGCGCCGGTTTCTGTTTATTATGCTTGACAGACGGCGCATTTACGATATATTCCCCATATTCCCGAGAACGTGGATTAAGTGGTGTTCATGATGTCACCTCGCTTACTCCCGCCAAGTTTGGACAAATCGGGACAACATGCAGCATGAAAAGGAGAAAATCATGGCTGGAAAACGTCAAAGCGCAAAACGCAAAATCGAACGCCGTTTAGGTGTAAATCTATGGGGCGATCCCAAAAGTCCATTTAACAAACGTCAAAGCCGCCCAGGTCAGCACGGTCAGAACCGTAAAAAGCCGACAGACTTTGGTACTCAGTTGATGGCAAAACAGAAATTAAAAGGCTATTACGGCAATATCGGCGAAAAACGTTTCCGCCGCTATTACGATGACGCTGCCCGTCTTAAGGGCGATACAGGCGAGAACATGATCGGCCTGCTTGAGCGTCGTTTAGATGCTGTTGTCTACCGTATGAAATTCGTACCGACCGTATTTGCGGCACGTCAGCTTGTGAACCACCAGCACGTTCTGGTAAACGGTCAGAAAGTAAACATTCCATCTTACCAAGTTCAAGAAGGTGATGTGATTGAAGTTCGCGAAAAAGCGCGCCAACTGCCGATGGTTATCCAAGCTGTTGAAGCGCCACACCGCGAAGTTCCGGAATATCTGGAAGTTGATCACAAAGCGATGAAGGGTAAATTCATCCGCACACCATTGCTGGAAGATGTACCATATCCGGTACAGATGGAGCCAAATCTGGTGATTGAATTCTATTCTCGTTAATCGGGATTTACAGAATTTTAAAAGCCGCTCTATATGGGCGGCTTTTTTATATGTCCGGATTTAATTCTTCTTGTAATGCTGTTATGGCGATATAGGTTGCATCTAATTGCTCTTTGATGGCATCGAAATTTTGTCGATGAAAATTGCCCTGAACACACTCGGTTAGAGATAGCAGAATATCCAGAATAATTTGGTATCTATCATCGTCCATGTTTATCATCCCCAGTCTAAAAAAAATCGCCAGAAACACATCTGGCGACTGGGTGTTAAGAACCGCTAATAGCAACGGCGCGATACTTTTAGCTTGCGCCTGGACATGGCAATCGCCACCCAGTCATAAGACTGAGTTGTTGGCACATAGGTGTGACAACGCTGCTATTAAGAGGTTCTTAAGCCCCAGACCAGATATACTGATCATGATGTGATTCTATAGGGTCGCTTCAAAAAGGGCAAATGAATTATGTCTTTGTTTGCTTCTGACGAGCCAATGCCTTAACAATACCACGTAATGTGCTGGTTTCCTGACTGGTCATATCAAGGCGGGCAAACATATTGCGAATGTTGCGCTCGGTATTCGGGCGTTTTTCTGGATTCAGGAAAAAGCCTTTGTTTTCCAACGCATCCATAAGGTGCTGCATGGCCCCATTAAATTCCTGCTGCGTGGCGGGTGGGCTTTCGCCACGGCGTGTATAGGTGTCCGGGATATCGTGACCCAGCTTTTCATACCAGGCGTAACCAATCAACAGAACAGCCTGCGCCAGATTGAGCGATGAAAAATCAGGGTTAAGCGGTACATTCAATACGGCATGTGCAAGCGCAACATCGTCATTTGTCAGGCCTGATCGTTCCGGCCCGAACATGATGCCGCATTTTTGGTTGTCTGCGTAACGGTTGTGAAGTTCATGTGATGCGCCCGCGGGCGTAAAAACAGGTTTAACCATATCACGTTCACGGGCGGTCGTGGCCAGAACGAATTGCAGATCTTCAACAGCCTCTGCCGTTGAATTATAAACCTTGGCATTTTCAATGACATTTACAGCGCCTGAGCTGGTTTGTATCGCGCTTCCCGATGGCCAGCCATCGCGTGGATTGATAATTCGCAAATCGTCAAGGCCACAGTTTAGCATCGCACGGGCGCACATTCCGATGTTTTCCCCCATCTGCGGTTCTACCAGAATAATGGCAGGGCCCTTCGGGTGGTCTTCAGGTAATGTGCTGCGTTTAGGAATGTTATTCGTATCTTGCATAAGGCTATGCCGCTTTCAGACGCTCCAAAATGCGCTCGCGACCAATTAAAGGCAGCATATCAGCCAATTCAGGGCCATGTTCCATACCAGTCAACGCCAAGCGGATCGGCATAAACAGTTGTTTGCCTTTACGGTCTGATTTGGCTTTCACCTCGGTAATCCATAAATTCCAGCTATTTTCGTCGAGCGTGCCTTCGGGTAGGGTATTTGCCAGCAATTCGGCGTAATCTTTATCTTCGATCACAGGTTTGACAGGACCATTCGCGACATACCACCAGTCTTTAATATCGTCCAGCTTTGTCAAGTTCGGGCGCACGGCATTCCAGAAGGCTTCGTCAACATCCCAAAGCTCCAGTTCATCCAATCGTTTCTTCACATCAGCGAATGACTTTTGTTGAACAATCTTTGAATTCAAGCGCCACAGATCATTATCATCAAACTTAGGCATGTTTCGTGAAAACTTAGAAAAATCAAAGTCTTCTATGGCTTTTTTAATGTCCGTAGTTGCCTCTACAGGGTCAGATGTGCCGATTTTGGATAGAAGGCTGATAATTGCCATCGGTTCAATGCCGCTTTCTTCGCGCAGATGTTTCATGCTGAGCGAGCCAAGGCGTTTTGATAATTTTTCTCCATCTGCACCTGCAATCATAGATGTATGGGCGCATTGCGGCAGCTCAGCGCCAAGAGCTTCAAACATTTGAAGGTGGCAGGCCGTGTTTGAAACATGGTCTTCACCACGCACAATATGCGTAATACCAAAGTCCATATCGTCAATTACAGAACATATATGATAAAGCGGTGTACCGTCTTCACGGATTAGAACCGGGTCAGACATATCCTTGCCATGAAAAGAAACGGGGCCACGGACCAGATCATTCCATTCGATCGGTTTGTGATCCAGTTTAAAGCGCCAATGGGGGCTGCGGCCTTCGGCTTCATATTTTTTGATTTGATCCTCTGTCAATTCCAAGGCTGCGCGGTCGTACGTTGGCGGTAGACCACGGCTGAGGAGTGATTTGCGTTTCAGTGATAGTTCTTCCGGCGTTTCATAGCAAGGATACAGACGTCCGGCATCTTTCAGCTTTTTTATCTGTTCATTGTAACGTTCCGAACGATCACGCTGATGTGCGCTTTCATCCCAATTCAGGCCCAGCCATATCAGATCTTTTTTAAGCTGTTCGGTATACTCATCCTTCGAACGCTCGTAATCAGTATCATCAATGCGCAGCATAAATTTACCGTTATTTTTACGGGCAAATAGCCAGACAATAATCGCGGTACGGATGTTACCGATATGCAACAAACCTGTAGGCGAGGGGGCAAAGCGGGTTTTGACGCTCATACAAAAATCTCCATAAACATTTCAGGCTAAAGATTTAGCACAATTACGCACAAAACCCAATATTTTTAGGCAAGCGGCGCCGTGATTTTATAAAAATCGTTTGCGTGTTCGGGCTCGCGATTTTGGCCGATGGCATTAAGCTCACCCGCGATCAGGAACGCAAGCTCCAACGCTTGTGATGCGTTTAATCGCGGATCACAATGTGTGTGATAGCGCTCAGCCAGATTTTCGTCCTTAATGTTGTGAAGTCCGCCGATACATTCGGTTACGTTCTGCCCGGTCATTTCCAGATGTATGCCGCCAGGGTGGGTGCCCTCGGCTTGATGAATATCAAAAAAGCTTTTCACTTCTGACAGGATATTATCAAATGGTCGGGTTTTGTATCCGCTGGCAGATTTAATGGTATTGCCGTGCATCGGATCAGAAGACCAGACAACCTTTTTACCTTCTTTTTCAATTGCGCGGATTAAAGGTGGCAAACCGTCTTCCAGTTTATCATGTCCCATGCGGCAGATCAGCGTGATGCGTCCGGCTTCGTTTTCAGGGTTTAAAACATCAATCAAACGGATCAGATCATCGGTATTCAGTGATGGACCGCATTTAATGCCGAGTGGATTATTTACACCGCGCAGAAATTCCACATGTGCGCCATCAGGCTGACGTGTGCGATCCCCAATCCAAAGGAAATGGGCGGAAACGTCATACCAGTCGCCTGTCGTGCTATCCACGCGGGTCAGGGCTTGTTCGTATGGCAGTAACAAAGCCTCGTGCGATGTATAAAAATCGGTTTGGCGAAGTTGCAATGTATTATCGCTGGTAATCCCAGCCGCCGCCATGAAGTTCAACGCCTGCGTAATCTGGTCGGTCAGGTTTGCATAGCGTTTTGCCTGTGGGGTATCCGCCATAAATTCCAGCGTCCAGCGGTGAATTTTCGTCAGGTCGGCATAGCCGCCTTGCGCAAAAGCGCGCAGCAAGTTCAGTGTCGATGCTGATTGATGATAGGATTGTTTCAGGCGTTCCGGGTCGGGGTGTCGAGCCTCGGGCGTGAATTCGGACCCGTTAATGCTGTCACCTTTGTAGCTTGGCAGTTCAACGCCATCAATCGTTTCAGTCGGGGCAGAGCGTGGTTTTGCAAATTGCCCAGCAATACGTCCGATTTTAACGATCGGCATCGATCCGGCAAAGGTCATAACAACGGACATTTGCAGCATCAAACGGAACAGGTTTCGAATGTTTGTCGGTTTAAATTCAGCAAAACTTTCCGCGCAATCACCTCCTTGCAGGATAAATGCCTTGCCTTCGCATACCTGTCCAAGCTGCTGTTTCAGGCGTCGCGCTTCACCGGCAAAGACCAGCGGTGGCTGGTTAGAGAGATAGCCCTCAATCTCTTCAAGTTTATTTTTGTCTTTATATTCAGGCAGTTGCAGAGCTTTTTTAGAGCGCCAGGTTTCTGGTGTCCATTTTTCAGTCATAAAATTTCCTTTCAGCCCTTTATCTTAACCTTAAATTATTAACAAAGTTATTCTGTACAAATTTAACTTCAAATGCTATAAAAAATTACTTCAAAATTATCATTTGCCGGGGGAAAGCATAACGTGTTTCTGTTTCTAGATACCGAAAATTCAGGCCTTCACAGGGAATTTTCCCAGATCTATGAAATTGCGTTGATTGCTACCGATTCTGAACTTAATTTAATGTCAAAGCTGCATAAACGCTGTGCGCGTCTGCCTTGGGACGTACCATCGCCGGGTGCGATGTTGATTACAGGTATCACCCCGGATCAGTTAAAAAAAGAATCTTTAGGTCATTACGATATGATGAAAGAAGTTCATGATTACATTGATAATCAGAACTGGCCGGTTGTTTTCGCGGGCTATAACATCACAGGATATGATCAGGGTATTATTTCACAAAACCTGCACGGTACATTGTTCGATCCCTTTGTAATGTCAGGCAGCCGCGGCTGGGGACATGAACAAAATTGCGTTTTTGACGTCCTAGAGCTTGTGCGTGCCGTACATATCTATAAGCCCGGTGTTTTAAAGCTGGATATTAAAACAGCGTCCGGTAAGTCGCCCAGCATGGCTTTGGGGAATGTTTGTCGTCAAAATGGTATTGATCTGTCGGAAACAGATGCACATGGTGCCTATGCCGATACCAAGGCCACAATTGATCTGACAAAAAAATTAAAAGACGAGGCCCCTGATATTACAGCGCAGATGCTGAAGATGGCCAACCGGAATAATGTGAATAAATTTATGGCTGAAAATGAAGTTTTTGCCTATTCACAATGCCCATATGGTCAAAGTCATACCATCATCGGTACGAAGGTGACCGTTGCGGATGGCCGCAAAACAGAGGCTATTGTCTGGGATTTGAATTTTGATCCGAAAGACTGGACCAATAAATCTGACGAAGATCTGACGGAAGTCTTTAAAAGCTGGGGCGGGGATCGTTTTAAAACGCCGGTCCAGAGTCTGATTACAAATAAACAGCCGATCTTGATGCCAATGGATAAAGCGAGCCACTTGGTGCCAAAAGGTCTGACTGAAAAGGTCATGAAAGAGCGTATCAAGTTTCTGAAAGATAATCCCGACTTTGCCAAACGTCTAGCCAAGGCGGCAGATGAAGCACGCGGCGCTTTCCCAAAAGGGGACGAGCCTGAACAGCAAATTTATAATTTCCCGTCAAATGCAGTACGTCGTGATCTGGAAGATTGGATGAAAACGTTCCATCAGGTTGACTGGCCGCAAAAGCAGGATATGATCACAGAATTCAAATCGCGCTTTGCAAATGAAATCAAACAGGATCCGGCTTTAAAACGCTATGCGATCTTTGCCCAACGCCTGGTCTATGCGAATGCACCGCAGCATATTGCAGACGAACATCGCGAAAAAATCGAACGGGCGCTGCATAAACGCCGTATGGCAGCTGCTGATGATGTGCCCTATATGACGATTGAAAAGGCACGGGCTGAATTGGCCGAAATCGAACAGGCTATATCAGATGGTGATGAAAAATGGCAACATGTCACCGACACGCAAATTCGCTCTCTAAAGCTTTTTTACACTCAGCTCGAAAAAGAGTTTTTGGAAACCAAAAAAAAAGGTCCTGAGTTAAAGCGCCCGCGCGGACCAAAACGCTAGAGCCATTATTCATAAATAATTCATCAGTTTATTTTATACTTCCCTTAAGCAAGTTTTTTTTAGGGGAGAAAAGAATTGCAATTAAAAGATGTATTCAAGACAGCTGTTTTGACATTATCACCTGCTGCGCTTGCAGTTTCCGCTGCGCCGGCACATGCTGATACTTATAATGATTTGCCGGATGTTGAAGAACCTGAGATGCCCAAAAACAATCTTGTCGCGCGTTGGGGTGAAGTGGTTCAACCAATACCCGAACAACCTGATCCGACAGGGCCGCTGGATCGCGACAGTTTCGAATTTGATATGGAGGCCGATATGATTGTCATTCAGGCGGATGATATGGACGGTGAATATGCGGCGCGCGTAGAGGAGATGGCCAATTATTATATCAATGAATACGGTGCTGATCCTTTCGTAGTCATGACGGCTGTTCAGGCCAGCCGCGATGTGGGGGTTGATGCGACTTTTGTCATGAAAACGATTGAGATTGAATGCAGTTGGGACTTTCAGCGTTATCCACGAACATCTTCGGCTCGGGGTCCTGGAATATTACAGGGCACGTGGGAAGATATAGCGCGCAGACATGGCGATGAATGGGGCTTTACAGTTAATACCGACCGGCGCGATCCATATTGGGGGTCTTTGGGCGCGGCGCTATATATTCGTGATGCCGTCGAATATATTCGCACATATTACAATGGTGAACGTATATCGCCACAAATGGTGCGCGGCAGTTTCTTTTGGGGCAATGGCGGCAATCGTCGTGTAAATCGTTTCTTTGAAGAAAGTCCTCAGGCTTCTGCTAGACAGTTATTGACGGCGGAATATAGGGCGAACCCGACAATCGTTGTCGGAACCATTGAAGATACAGTTAATCGTGTCGGTCAAAAGGTTGCTGATCTCGAGAGTTACGAGGAACAGCCGCCGATCATTTCAGCGCGTGTAGGGTCGCGCCTGGAGCGTTTTCTTGGCCGCGATACGGTTCTGGCTGCTAGCGAAACAGCCTATCCTGAGGTTGTCTTGGCATCCAATTTGGCACCAAGAAATGAGGCTGAGCGTATCGAGCCGACGGGGCGCATTGACCTGAGCCGCGTCAGATCAGGCCCCCTTAATTGATTTAAGATGGTACAGGGCATCAAGCGCCTCGCGCGGGGTCATTTCATCGGGGTTGATGTCGTTGATGGCTGTTTCCAGCTTTGACGGCTCCTGTTTCTTTGGAGTACGCGGTGCGGCTTGAAATAACGGCAATTCGTTTGATAGTTCAAGCAGGCTTTCGGATTTTTTACCTGTTTCCAATATATGAAGGATTTGTTCTGCACGATCAATAACAGGTGATGGCAGGCCGGCCAGCTTACCAACGTGAATACCGTATGAACGATCTGCAGACCCATCAATCACTTCATGCAGGAATATGATTTCATCTTCCCATTCTTTGACTCGCACAGTATGGCATGACAGGCGTTTTAGCTTGTCTTCCAGCGCAGTCAATTCATGGTAATGGGTTGCAAAAAGGGTACGGCATTTGTTGCCCTCGTGTAATTGTTCGACACAAGCCCAAGCAATGGAAAGCCCGTCAAAAGTTGCTGTTCCGCGTCCAATTTCATCAAGGATAACAAGTGATTTTTCTGTTGCCTGATTTAGGATGGTGGCTGTTTCAACCATTTCCACCATAAAAGTTGATTGACCGCGCGCCAGATCGTCAGACGCACCAACGCGGCTGAATAGACGATCTACGATACCGATTTTGGCCTGATCGGCGGGCACGAATGACCCCATTTGCGCCATAAGCGCAATCAAGGCATTTTGGCGTAGGAAAGTTGATTTACCAGCCATATTTGGCCCTGTTAAAAGCCAGAGGCGGTTGTCACCGGACAGGTCACAATGATTGGCCATGAACTTCTGACCATCTTGAGACTTTAATGCGGCCTCAACGACGGGGTGACGGCCACCTTTGATATCAAAGCTGAGGTCATCAGATAAAACAGGTCGGCAATAGTTGTTTTGAATTGATAAAACACAAAGGGCCGATGCAACATCAATTGCGGCAAGTGACTCTGCACTGCGGCAGATCGGCTCGGCTTGTTCAAGGGTCCTGTTAACCAGATCAATAAATAATTCTTGCTCCAGCGCCAGCGCTTTATCAGCAGCGCCCGTGATCTTGTTTTCCAGTTCGGTTAATTCAACTGTTGTAAAGCGCACGCAATTGGCAAGCGTTTGGCGATGAATAAAGATATTATCATCTTTCGGCTTTCCATCTGCTGTCATCAACTTGTCGCCATGCTGAGATGTCACTTCTACAAAATAGCCTAATACATTGTTATGTTTTATTTTAAGGCTGTTGATATCCGTTAGGTCGGCGTATTTTTTTTGCAATGCGGCAATCGTTCTGCGACTATCATCACGCAAAGACATCATTTCATCCAATTGGGGTGAATAACCATAAGCGATAAAGCCGCCATCCCGTGCCAGTGTTGGCAGGTCCTCTTTCAAGGCGCGTGAAAGTCGGTCGATCAGCGGATGTTGTTTCCCCCAAATTTGCAGTGCTTTTAAAGCTGAAGTCAAGGCTGCAGGTGAGTTTGAAAGTCCATCATTTTTATTGTTAAGTAGTAAAAACAATTCAGTTGTCTTGGTGAGCGTATCACGAATAGCGGCTAAATCGCGCGGACCGCCACGCCCCAAAGATAAACGCGCAATGGCACGCTCCATATCGGGGCATTGTTTCAGAAATTCACGCGTTTTTGCACATTCGTGATCGTGATCTAAAAAGAAATCGATGAAATCGTAACGGTCGTTAATCTCGCTGATACCTGTCAACGGTGCATTCAGGCGTTTCGCCAGCAGGCGTGATCCGGCACCTGTTACCGTCATATCCAGCGTTGCGAGCAGGCTGCCTTTACGCTCGCCCTGCATGGTAAAGGCCAGTTCTAGATTACGCCGCGTTGCGCTGTCGATTTCCATGACGGCACCCGAAGATATCTGACGCGGTGTCGAAAGATGCGGCATTTTTCCTTTTTGGGTCAGATCAATGTAATCGACCAATGTACCAGCGGCTGATATTTCGGCGCGGTGAAATCCACCAAAGCTTTCCAATGTTTGCACGCCGAATAGATCTTCAAGCCGTTTTTGGGCATTTGTCACATCAAAACGTGCGTGGGGTTGTATTGTCAGGCGGTCTTTATAGGCGGCAAAGGACTCAAACAGGCTGGTGTCCTGTTGTAGTTTTTCTGAAATCAAAATCTCTTTTGGCTGTATACGATCCAGCGCCGTCATAACCTGACTGGAGGATAGGGGCTGCAGCCAGAATTCACCTGTCGACATATCAACCCATGCCAATCCTAAACCGTCAGCGACACGCGCCAGACAAGCAAGGTAATTATTCGCGTTTTTTTCCAAAAGGTTATCTTCGGTTAGTGTGCCTTGTGTGACGACGCGCACAACATCGCGGTTAACCAATGCCTTGTAACCGCCGCGGGCTTTGGCTTCTTCGGGGGTTTCTGTTTGCTCGCAGATTGCGACTTTGTGCCCTGCTTTGATCAGTTTCGCAAGATAGCCATCATAGGAATGAAAAGGGACCCCGCACATCGGAATGCCTTCACCTTTTTTGGCGCCGCGCGCGGTTAGCGTAATATCCAGAATATCGGCAGCGATAACCGCATCATCGGCAAAAAGTTCGTAGAAATCGCCCATGCGATAAAACAAGAGGCAATCGGCATATTGCTCTTTTAGATTCCAGTATTGTTCCATCATAGGCGTCAGATCGCCTTCGGGACGTGTAACCGTTTTCTTTGCTGCTAAGGACATATGTTATTTATAGAAAAAACTGCCCGTTTTCGCAAGATCTTTAAGAGAATTTAAACCCTTCGTTTGTAAAATTAAGGTGGGAATATGGGAGTGATTTATGACAGTATTTGAAGATATTACAAAAGGTTTCCGCGAAAAATCAAACAGGCCGATCCGCGACAACTTTGCCATGACGACTGATGTCAGGGCTGAATACGATGCGATTCAGAACAGCTGGCGTGTTGAGGAAGAAAAGGGCGTCCCCGTTGTGCGCGAGCCCTATATCGAGAAAATTCCGCAAGGAAAGGGATTCCGTGAAAAACGCAGATATTCGATGAAAGAAGAAGATTATGCGAAGCAACTGACTTTGCTGCAAGATAGCGCAGAAAGTTACATGGCGGATTATCCGGAATTATTTGGGGCTGAATTGACCCAGCGTTCAATTCATAGCGTGACAAAAGACCGTTTTCCCGATCTGGATATCAATAATCCGGCCGAGGTCGAACGCCATCGCATGCATGTAAAAATGTATTATCAGCAGGAATACCTGAACAAGCGTAATATGATCATCGAGAAAATTTCAGCTGTTCAAACCCGCAAAAGGGAAAAGGGTATGACACCTGATTTAACAGACATATCGGCCAGCCATTTAAACCCGGCACAAAAGGCTTATTACATTTTGCATTCGGTCAAAGGGCAGGTTGCACCAAATTTTCATCATACGATACAGATTGCAAGTTAGACCTTAGGCGATCTTTGCGGTTCCGGTTGATCCGAACCCACCAGCGCCGCGCGCTGTTTCGTCGAGGTCTTCAACAACTGACCAGCCAACATGTTCGTGCTTGGCAATGACCATCTGGCAAATACGCATACCACGTTTAATTGTGAATTCCTCCGTGCCCAGATTGGCAATGATAGCTTTGACTTCACCGCGGTAATCAGCATCAATTGTGCCGGGTGAATTTAAAACCGTAATGCCGTGCTTAAAGGCTAGACCTGATCGGGGGCGAATTTGCGCCTCATATCCGGCAGGCAGGGCCATGGCAAGGCCTGTCGGGATAAGCGTGCGTTCACCCGGTTTTAAAGTAACAGGCGCATCAATTGCCGCTTCCAGATCAACGCCAGCCGATAATTCTGTGCCGTATTGTGGCAGGGTTAGTCCTTTAAAATTTTCAAGCTGCTGTAATTTGACCTGCATATTATTTCTCCTGTTTCGTAAGTTTATATCCGCTATGAATAGCGGCAATTCCGAATGACAGGTTTTTATAGGAAACCCGTTCGAACCCTATATCTTGCATGCGCTGTTTCAATTCATCCTGTGACGGGAATTGTCGAATGCTTTCAATCAGATATTGATAGCTGTCTTCATCGCCGGCAACCATCGCCCCAAATTTTGGAATAAAGGCGCGGGAATAAAGATCGTAAATACCGCCAAGGGCAGGATTTTTCACTTTGCTGAATTCCAGAATATATAAGCGCCCGCCCGGTTTTAAAACACGATAGGCCTCGGCGAGGGCATCATCAATTCGCGTCACATTGCGAAGACCGAATGATATTGTGTAAACATCAAAGCTGTTATCAGGAAAGGTCAGTTTTTCGGCATCGCCCTGTGTCCATTCGATATTTTTTATAATGCCGCGATCAATCGCGCGCGCTTTACCGTATTTCAGCATTTCAGCATTGATGTCACAGATTGTGATATCCGCGTTTCCAGCTGTTTTCTTATGAATGCGAAAGGCGATATCTCCGGTGCCGCCGGCAACATCCAAATATTTTAAATCGGCGGTGGGGGCAATCATGCGCACCAGACGGTCTTTCCAAAGACGGTGGATACCGCCTGACATGACGTCATTCATGATGTCATATTTGCTGGCAACGGATTCAAAGACATCTTCAACCAGTTTGGCTTTTTCATTCGGATCGACTTTTTTATCGCCGAACCATTCGCCTTCTTTATTTTTGGATGCGGATTTCTTGCTCACTGGTCATCTCTTGAATTTACGTGTATGTTTAACCCTATCATTTCAACCTGACTCGGGAAAGAGATAAATGGCATTATTTCGCGCCGCAGCAACGGTCGGCAGTCTGACATTCCTTAGCCGTATTGCGGGCTTTGTTCGTGATATCCTAATGGCTGCGATTTTGGGTGCGGGCCCGATTGCCGATGCGTTTTTTGTGGCTTTAAAGCTGCCGAATATCTTTCGCCGTATCACGGCCGAGGGGGCGTTTAGTATCTCATTCGTGCCGATGTTCTCGGGTTTCGAGGAAACCAAAGGCCGAAAAGATGCAATGAGCTTTGCTGCCGAGGCGCAGGCCGTCATGCTGGCGATATTATTGCCTTTCACTGTCCTGATGATTTTGGCAATGCCTTGGATTATCAATGTCATTACACCGGGTTTTTCTGATGACCCCGTCCGTTATGACCTGGGGGTTGAATTGGGGCGTTATACATTCCCCTATATTTTGCTGATGTCTTTGGTCGCGCTATATGGCGGTGTTTTAAATTCATTCAATCGCTTTGCCGCCTTTGCTGTTGCGCCGATTTTCTTTAACCTGACACTGATCGCGGCATTGCTGTGGTTTACTGAAGTTGGTGAGACACCTGCGCATGCATTGGCTGTAGCGGTTACGATTTCCGGTGTCATCCAGTTACTTTGGATGCTGGGCAATGCGATGCGTTTCAAGCTTTTAATCCGTATTGATTGGCCCCGTTTCACAGCGCGGATCAAAAAGCTGTTTCGCTTGATGGGGCCGGCTGTTCTGGGGGCAGGGGTTGTACAAATTAATCTGATGATTGATATGTTTTTGGCCTCGTTCCTTGAAAAGGGGGCGATTTCATATCTGTATTATGCTGACAGGCTCTATCAATTACCGCTTTCCGTTGTCGGAATTGCGATCGGCACTGCGATGCTGCCAATGTTATCGCGCAAGATTAAAGCCAAAGATGATAAAGGCGCGATGACCCTAATGCGTCAGGCGATTTTATTCGGATTGATCCTGGCGGTTCCGGCAGCGGCGGCCTTGATGGTTTTATCCAGCGAAATCATGATTACATTGTTTGAGCGCGGGGCCTTTGACCGCGACGCCAGTCTGGCATCGGCCTCTGTATTGAATGCCTATGCCTTTTCGTTGCCGGCCTTTATTCTGGTCAAGGTTTTCAGCACGATGTTCTTTGCGCGTGAGGATACGAAAACCCCTGTTAAACTGGCTATTATCGGCACCGTGGTTAATACCGCGTTTGGTATCATCCTGATATTCCCGTTTGAATATGTCGGTATTGCTATGGCTACTGCGATTGCGGCTTGGCTGCAGGCGATATTATTGATGATTGCCGCCAGAAAAATTATGCCGGACATATGGGGCACATTAAAGAAAAAGACTTTAAAAACCATAGTGGCAACAGCCCTAATGATGATTGCGCTGTTCGCCATTGAACCATTTTTGTTTTTTGAGACCACAATCCAGCGTATCGTTTCATTATCTGTAATGGTGATTGCTGGCGGTAGCGTTTATTTTACAGGTTTGATGCTGACAAAAACCATTCAATTGCACGAATTAAAAGGTTTTTTAAAACGGAAATCGGTTTAGGTCTTTTCAAAACAGTGTATTTCCAGCAATATAGAACAGTAATGATGGGAGTATAAAAGTGATTTTACGCATTTTATTTTTGGTAGCATTAATGGCCATGCCGCTGCAGGCACAGGCTGATGTCTTTGTTTACGAAGACCCTGACTATGATTTCAAAATTGTGTTCCCTGATGATTGGCGCATATCACCAGCGCGCGGGGAAGAGCGCGTAAAGATAAAGCCAATGCATGGCGACGATAAAGTATCTTGTGCGATGAATGTTGTGCGCGATGGCCGCCTAACGATCTACCCGAAAAAATACATGCAAACAGCTGTGGCCCTGACACTAGATGACAGTTTCTGGAAGTATGATGTTCTGCCCGATTACACCAATTACAAGGTCATGACCTATTACGCGCCTGCCGGATTGGGCCAAGGATACGCAACATCCCTTCAATGGGTCTGGCATGATGGCGATGATGCCATGCAGGCTATGTCGACTGCCAGCATTTATGGTGATCTGCAGTATCGCTTTACCTGTATGGCAACAGTTGAGGCCTTTGGAAAGTGGCAACCACTGTTCGGCGACATATTTGATGATATTCGCCTAACGGAAAAATATGTGCCATATCCAACGGGTTATTACCGCAATTTCCTCAAGTAGCGTTTGACATAATTATTTAAATCTCTTATACTTTTTACGTATGAGAGGGGTAAAGATGTTCAGTGGAAAAATTTCAGCCAGAAAGCAAAAAAAGCTTGATAAAGAGTTAGGCCATCAGGTTTATTTGGAGAGGCCATCAGCTGTACAATCACTTTTGGAAAAGGGTGCAAACCCAAACGCTTATAAAAACGAAAGACCTGTTATAATCGAGGCTATACGTTGGTCTGACCTTAAGACCATGAATGTTTTAATTACAGCGGGTGCATCATTAAAGGATCCAGAAAATAAATTTAAGGTTTTAAGCTTTATAAATATTAATAGTGCAAACGCCCCTGAAATTTTAGATCACTGTCTGAAGCATATTGATAATAACGCGCTGCAAAATTATTCTGCTAACGACTTGTTAGGACTTTACAGTGTTTATGAAGATTCAGACTGTAAAAACGCACAAAGAATTTTAGAACATATAAAGCGTGCAGATCTGACAATCGAAGCATTGGGAAAGTGTGGATATACTTCTGAAAAACAATTTAAACGCACCATTAATCATCTGGATTTTACAAAAATTCCTAATGAGGATATTAAATCATATCTTTTAGAGCGCGTTGGTCACGATTCTTACAATAGTTTTTTAAAAATTATAGCCAAAAAAATTGGTGACATGGATTATTTTGTAAAGGATTTGCGCGAAAAAGCGCTAGAAGAAAATGCATCGGAAAACCTACAATTTCTTTCACAATATTCTCAAGCAGAATGGGTGTTTGATGGAGTATATGAAAGTCAGATTTTACGGATGAATTACTCGATCCCGACCATGACAATTCAGGAAGTTTTTAACTTTAAAGGTCAAACCGGCGAGCGTTTTTCTAAGCTAGAAGATAATCAAACCAAACAAAAAACACTGCAGCGTGAAAGTTTTTCCCAAATAGATGATCAGGATTTGATTATAGAAGCTGCTCGACAATTGGAATCAAGAGGTGGTAAGCTGCCTGAAAATAGTCAATATCGTCTTAAACGACCCTCGGTTCTTCCAAAGGCTTGCGCCTAGAAAGATTGATGGCTAGACTTCCATCATGACAGGTCAATCCCAATGTGAAATAATTGTAAAAGAAAACGATTATGATCGTTATCTTACGACGCTTTTTGCCCCGCCGTACAAGCGTGATGATCTTTTCGCCCTCTATGCTTTTAATTACGAAATCGCAAAAACGCGTGAAACGGTTTCGGATACAACACTGGGGCTGATCCGCCTGACCTGGTGGCGCGAAGCGATTGACGGAATATATGCAGGTAAAAAACCCCGCCAACACGAGGTTGTTATCCCGCTTGCAGAAGTTATTCAAAAATATAAATTACCCAAAAAATCATTCGAAACGCTGATCTATGCCCGTGAATTCGATCTGGAAGATGTCTTGCCCGCTGATTTGCGCGGGTTAAAGAACTATGCTGATTTTACGACGGCGCCCATGCTCTCGATGGTTTCAAAAGTCCTGACGGGCGAGGCCGATGAAGATAATTTGAAACATGCGGCACAAGCCATTGCCCTGACAGGATTGCTGCGTGCCGTGCCCTATCATCTGCAACAAAGAACTTGTTATCTTCCGCAAGACCTTTTGTCCGAGGCGGGCCTTGATGAATATATGCTGTATGACGGCAAGGGACATGACAGTTTGAAATCGGTTACATGCGATATCGTTTGGAGTGCGGAAGAAGATCTGCGAAGGGTTGAATATAATGCGAACCTAAAACCCATTATGGGGCAGGTAAGTTTGGCAAAACAGTACCTGAAATCTTTAAAACGCTGTGATTACAATGTTTTCGAGCAACGTTTTCACAATAAACCGCCGCTTTCTATGCTGCGTCTTTTGACCAATGCAGGTTTGGGTCGCATTTAAGCCAATCTTCCAATGCAATCAATGCACGATCACTCATCGCTTTTTTGCGGTCGCGGCCTTTGACTTTCTTTTTCTTGCCATTTTCACGCACGATCGGTGGGATAGGGGGGAACAGGCCGAAATTGATATTCATCGGCTGGAACGTATCGCTTTCTGCCCCGCCGGTAATATGATTTAGCAAAGCGCCTAAAGCTGTATCGACAGGTGGCAGATCATGCGATTGCCCCATGATTTCAGACGCTGCAAAACGGCCAGCCATCAATCCGACAGAAGCGCTTTCAACATAGCCTTCACAGCCTGTGATTTGTCCGGCAAAACGAATACGCGGGTCAGCCTTAAGACGCAATTCTGAATCCAGTAAGATAGGGCTTTTGATAAATGTATTGCGATGAATGCCGCCCAGACGTTCAAACTGCGCGTTTTCAAGTCCCGGGATCATTCGGAATATATCAGCCTGCGCGCCGTATTTCAGCTTAGTCTGAAAACCAACCATATTATACAGCGTGCCAAGTTTATTATCCTGACGTAATTGAACAACGGCATATGGACGTTCGTCCGAATTCGGGTTTGTCAGACCGACAGGTTTCATGGGCCCAAAGCTTAAGGTTTGGCGACCGCGTTCGGCCATAACTTCGATTGGCAGGCAGGCCTCGAAATAGGGGGTGTCTTTTTCCCATTCTTTAAATTCTGTTTTATCTCCTTCGATCAGCGCATCTATAAAATCGTTATATTGCTGTTCTGACATCGGGCAATTGATGTAATCTTTGCCATCGCCTTTATCGTATCTTGATTGAAACCATGCAATGTCAAAATTGATACTGTCTTTTTCAATGATCGGGGCAATCGCATCAAAAAATGCCAATTGTCCTTCGCCTGTTTTTTCAATGATGGCTTCGGCCATTGATTTATGGGTCAAAGGACCCGTTGCAATGATCACATGTTCCCATTCTTCAGGCGGCAGGCCGTTAATGACTTCACGTTTAATTTCAATATTGGGATGAGCTGTAAGGCGTTTTGTGACTTCATCGGAAAAGACGTTACGGTCAACGGCCAATGCTGAGCCTGCAGGAACCTTGGCAACTTCGGCGCAGTTCATGATCAGGGAATTACAACGGCGCATTTCCTCGTGTAGTAGGCCAACAGCGTTAAATTCATAATCGTCAGAGCGGAAAGAATTCGAGCATACCAGTTCTGCCATGCCTTCGGTTTGATGCGCGTCTGTTTTCTCAACAGGTCGCATTTCATGAATGATAACTTTGATGCCCGCGTTTGCAGCCTGCCAAGCGGCTTCGGACCCTGCCAAGCCACCACCGATGATATGTAGTGTTTTCTGTTCCATAGCGCTTTTTTACATGATTCTGAGGTGAATGTATAGACAAAATATTTGACATAAATTAAAGCTTGATGTAGATTTTTATTTTTGCAGGAAAAAAATGTTTAAATCTAAAAAAAATAAAGGCCATTCTTTGAAAAGATATGGTCGCCTAAGGGTTCACACGGTCGAAGCTCCACAGCTGGTCAAACACATCCTTGATGATACCGACAGCTTTATTCGCCCGTCATTTATTCAGGATATGCTGGAAAAGGTCGTTAAGCATTCTCTTTTGGCGCTGGATGGTGATAAATGGCGCGAAAACCGCCGTCTGGTGGCAGATGTTTTTGCCCCGCGCTTTATTGATCAAAATCTTAAACCGATTATTTTTCAGGAAACACAAGTGATGTCTGATGTTTGGCAGACATCTGAGCAAGTGATTGATGTTGAAACTGAAATGAGAAAACTGGGGACCAAAATTATTGCCAGAACAATTTTTTCATCTAGCTTATCGGATGAGCAAGCTTATCAATTTGTCGAAGCTACAGACACATTGATGCGTGTCAAAGGGCCGGGGTTGATCAATCTGTTGCCAAAAGCAATGGGTATGTCAGATCAAATTAAATTCCCGAAATTGTCAAAATCACAACAGCATGCCATCAAGACCATCAATGATATATTGATGCCCGTCATAGACAGTCGTCTGGCAAATCCGACAGATGATGATGATCTGTTATCACGATTGATCGCACATATTGACAAGGATGATGATCTAAGGCGCGATAAAATCCGGGATCATATTGTTATGTTTGCGATCGCCGGGCACGAAACATTAGCTGGTGTTCTGACGTTTGCCGTGCAGGACGTGCTGAAATCACCTGATGTCTATCGCCAAATACGGGACGAGCTTTCGGGTGCTGAAATCAAGTTTGATACAAAGCTTAGCGAGCTGCCCTATACAACGAAGGTTTTTCTGGAAGCCTTGAGGCTGCATACACCGGCTGCCAGCATGCTGCGCGAAGTCAAAATTACACATAAATTTAACGAGGTCGCATTTAAAAAGGGCGATCTGGTCATGGTGGAATTTGAAGCGCTTCACAAAAATGAAGATTTTTGGGAGGAACCTGAAGACTTCAAACCCGAGCGCTTCGAAAACCTGAGAGATCTGCGGGATTGTTTTATTCCGTTTAGCCGTGGCCCCAAAACATGTATAGGCCGTTCGATGTCAATGCAACAGGGCGTCATGACACTCGCTGCTGTCTTTAAAAATAACCTGCAGCCACAGGAATTCCTGACCGGAAAAGAAGAAGGCATGACCAAGCGCCCGAAGGGTCGTTTGCTGGTCAAAAGACGCTAATAAACTTCACTGGCTAGAATTTCAAAAGCTGAACACGTTCAATTTGAGGCAACTTCTCGATTTTCTTGATCGTATCGTTTGATACTTCGCCATCAATTGAAACAATCGCGATCGCCTTGCCGCCTGATTTTTGACGACCCAGATTGAATGACGCGATATTCGCGCCGGCATCGCCCAGAATTGTACCCAAGCCACCGATCAAACCCGGTTTATCAAGGTTGCGAACAAACAGCATGGTCGGCGTAATCTCGCTTTCGATTGGAACGGCATCAATGCAAATAATACGCGGGTCATGCAGACCGAACAGGGTACCGTCAACATTATTGCGGCTTTTCTCGGTCTCGATTGTGACACGAATGGCGGTTTGTAGATTGGCCATTGTATCCTTGAAACTTTCTTTGATTTCAATGCCGCGTTCTTGCGCACGCAAAGGTGCGCTGACGATATTGACGTCCTCCAGAGATGGTTTCAACAAACCTGCCAGAATAAGCGATGTAAGCGGTTTAACATTCAGTTTGGCCGCATTACCTTCATACAGGATTTCAATTGATTTAACGGCTTGGCGGGAAATTTGCCCTGCAAATGATCCGAGTTTATCAGCAAGGTCCATATATGGCCTTAATTTTGGAGCATCTTCGGCACTGACGGACGGCATGTTCAACGCGTTTGTAACGGCACCGGTCAGCAGGTAGTCTGCAATTTGTTCGGCAACCTGCAGGGCGACATTTTCCTGTGCTTCTGTCGTGCTTGCACCCAGATGCGGGGTGCAGATAATTTTATCATGGTTGAACAGGATGTTGTCCTTGGCAGGCTCGACTTCGAACACGTCCAGTGCTGCGCCCATCAGTTTGTCATTATCCAACGCCGTTTTCAGGGCTTTTTCGTCAATCAATCCACCGCGCGCACAATTGATAATGCCAGCTGTTGGCTTCATTTTTTCAATCGCATCGGCATTAATAATGCCGCGTGTCTTGTCTGTCAGTGGAACGTGCAAAGAAATAAAGTCTGAGTCTGTGAAAATCTGATCCAGATCGACTTTGCGGACACCCATTTTCAATGCGCGTTCTTCCGTCAAGAATGGGTCATAGGCCAAAACCTTCATTTGCAGGGCGCGCGCGCGGTCTGCAACAATCGATCCGATATTACCGCAACCGATAATGCCAAGGGTTTTGCCGTATAGCTCGCGTCCCATGAATTTTGATTTTTCCCATTTCCCTTCATGCGTTGATTTGTTGGCTTGGGGAATGGATCGCGCCAGGGCGAACATCATTGCAATGGCATGTTCGGCGGTTGTAATCGAGTTTCCAAAAGGGGTGTTCATTACAATTACGCCGCGGGCAGTCGCAGCCTGTTTGTCGATATTGTCTGTTCCAATACCGGCGCGGCCGATGACTTTCAGATTGCTTGCCGCCGCCAGAATTTCGGGTGTTACCGTTGTCGATGAGCGAATAGCAAGCCCGTCATATTCACCGATAATCTCGATCAATTCTTCTGGGGAAAGGCCCGGTTTTACGTCGACATCTATACCGCGTTTTTCGAAGACCTCCTTGGCCAAGGGGCTCATTTTATCACTGATTAATACTTTTGGCATTTCACACTCTCTGTTCTTAATTATGCTTTGTCTTTGATTATTTTATACGCCCAATCGAGCCATGGCAGCAGTTTTTCAATGTCAGATGTTTCAACGGTTGATCCGCCCCAAATTCTAAAACCCGGTACGGCATCGCGGTGGTTTGCAAAATCAAAGCCGACATTCTCGCTCTCCAGCATTGCTACAACCTCTTTGGCGATTTTCCACTGATCATCGGTCGATTGTGCTGTGAACCAAGGGTCCTTAACGGCCAATGTGATCGATGTTGATGCACGGCAGGCTTCATCCTTGACCATAAATTCGATCCAGTCGCTGTTTTCAACCCAATTGCTTACGGCCTGCAAGTTTGCCTGTCCGCGTTTGATCATGGCATTCAGGCCGCCAATTTCATCGGCCCAATCTAAAGCATCCAGACAGTCTTCAACTGCCAGCATCGATGGCGTATTGATGGTTTTGCCTTCGAAAATACCCATGATCAGCTCGTTGCCTTTGGTCAGGCGGAAGATTTTCGGCATCGGCCATGGCGGCGTATATTCTTTCAGGCGTTCTTGGGCGCGGGGGGAGAGGGCGATCATGCCAAACCCGGCCTCGCTGCCTAAGACCTTTTGCCAAGACCATGTAATGACATCCAGTTTTTCCAGTGGAATATCCATCGCGAAAATCGCAGATGTCGCATCACAAATCATAATCCCTTTGCGGTTATCCTTAATCCAATCGACATGCGGCATCTTAACGCCGGCGGTTGTACCGTTCCATGTAAAGACAACATCACGGTCACTGTCGAGATCTGAAATGTCAGGCAACTCGCCAAAGTTTTCGGGGGTAAAGCTTCGTGTGTCCGTCAGTCCAAGCTGTTTGATAACATCCTGTATCCAGATTTGCCCAAAGACTTCCCAACCGACTAGATCAACACCATTTGGCCCCATCAAATTCCAAAGGGCCATTTCCATCGCGCCTGTGTCAGATGCGGGTACAATTCCCAGAACATAACCGTCCGGTAAATTCAGGATGTCGGCTGATTTTTGAATGACATCATTCAGCTTTTTGACGCCGGGTTTTGAACGGTGCGACCGTCCCTGTAATACGTCTGAAAGTGCATTAACATTCCAGCCCGGACGCTTGGCGCAAGGGCCTGACGAAAAATGCGGGCAGTTTGGTTTTTCAGTAGGTTTTGATGGAATTGTCATGGTAGAATCAATCTGTTAAATTATCTATCTAAGTCGTAGGACACCTTAAGGATATCGTCAACAGACGAATAATGAAAAACATGCCGACACAGCTTATTTTTATCGCTCCGCAAAATGCCCGTGTTCACAAAACGGTTGTCGATCAGCTAAAGTTCCAGATTACGGATGTTGCGCAGACGTCAGATGGGCGCGCACTTAAAATAATATCCCCCCAACCGCGTAAAGATGTGCGCGAGGCTGTGGCTGTTCTGGACCTGCCATACGATTATTTAGTTACGAAACGTGATGCCCTGAAACCAAAGCTTTTAATCTGCGATATGGACTCGACCATTATCGAAAGCGAGACATTGGACGATTTGGCAGCGGCATTTGGTTTACAGGATAAAATATCAGCTATTACTGAACGCGCGATGCGTGGGGAAATCGACTTTCGGGAGGCTTTGACAGAGCGCGTTGCTATGTTGAAAGATCTGCCAGAGCAGGAAATTTTTGATTTATTGCCTGGTTTGAAGATCTCAGCTGGCGCATCAGATTTACTGGCAAAGGCCAATCGGGCAGGGGCTACATGCCTTTTGGTGTCGGGTGGTTTCAAACATGTGACATCCTATGTTGCAGAAAAGCTGGGATTTCATCATGATTTCGGCAATGAATTTATCATCAAAAAAGGCAAGCTGACCGGAGAGGTCAAACAGCCCATTCAGGATAAAAAGGCCAAGCTGGAAATTCTGAACGACTTCGTCGAGCAAATGGACATTACGAACGACGAAGTGATGGCGATCGGTGACGGGGCAAATGATATCCCGATGTTACAGGCCGCAGGCTATGGCATTGCCTATAAGGCCAAACCAATCGTACAGGATGCAGTTGATTTACAAATTAATAGAACGGATTTGGGCGCAGCAGCGTATTTATTTGGATTTTAACTCAGTCGCTTTGTTTTTCCAATAGATTGCACCATTGCGACCATTCGCCAATACATCGACCCATTTTAAAGCCTTCGCATATTCTTTTTGGTCTTCGTAGAGGGATACCAAAGTGATCTGTGCTTGTTTAAGGTCGTTTTCAGCGGCCATCACCAGATATTTTGCAGATTGATCCAGATCTGGTTCACCCAGATTGTCAGACATGTATAAACGGCCAAGATCATACTGTGCGCTGGGATTATTATTCTCATCGGCTGATTTTTTCAGCCAATAGGCCGCTTTTTGGTAGTCGGGCGGCTTTATGTAGTGCGCGTAAAAATTACCCAATCGGAATTTTCCGCCATCGGCATTTTGTTCGGCGGCCTTCGTCAGCCAATATTGGGCTTTCTCAAGGTTATGTTTAACCCCATCAAAATGGTTTTCACCATATAAAAACCCCAGGCGTACCTGCGCGTCGCCATGTCCAGCCTCGGCTGCTTTGACCAGCCAATTTTCAGCCTGCGCATAGTCTTCTTGCATGTAGTATCCATGGCCGGTATCAAAATAACATGTGGCATCTGCGCATTCTGCATGCGCCTGCAAAGGCAAGAAGACAAAACAGAAAAATAGAATTATTTTCTTCATTCTCATAGAATTTCCCTTTATAAAATTATAGGCGAAAAAACTTTATAAAAGGTGTGTAAATGTCTCAACTTTCTTTGGTCAAAAATGGTGAACTTAGGCCCTATATCAAAATTCTAACCGACTATCCGCGCGATGATCTGGCAAGTGACGAGGTACAGCAAGCCCTGACAACGGCTTGCGCGCAACATGACGTGAATGCTTTTAACATTGATGTCGGCGCCATTCCGGGCATGAATACTGTTGTGGCAGGCTTTAAAACAGCCCAGTTGGCGATGAATTCAAAACTGGGTTTTGGTCATGTTATTCATACAAACTGTGCCCCGCGTAAAAATATTATTTCCAAGCAAAGCAAGGGCGAGGGCGTTGTATTGGGTATATTGCCGAACGGTGTATGCCTTTTGACGGTCAGTTCAGGATACAGCCTTGCGCCTTTTTACAGCCTGATTGCCAGCGGCGCAGTTAAGTTTTTCAAGACTAAAATCCCGGATTCAGGATCACAGTTCCGTTCACGCGATTATTTCCCTGATGCAACGGCACGTTTGGGTCGTTTTTTGCAGGATGTTGTCAAAGAAAAAGGCGAGGCCTATGTTCAAAAAGCCTTGTCAGATGGTAATGGTGCTGACCTTGTGAAGGGCTTTGAGTATCTGGGAAGCGCTGTTGATGAAAGCTACTTCAATGAATTGCCACAGGGGTCAATCTATTACATCGATAATTTTGGTAACCTAAAGCTGAATATCGATCATGATGATTTGTCCGCCCAGTACGAGCCCGGTACAATTCTGTCGATGTGTATCAATGACCAACTGGTCGAGGGTGTTGTCGGTACGGCTGGCTTTAGTCAAGGCGAGGGTATTATTGCCCTGACCCGGGGATCATCAGGCTGGAGCACCCATGACAAAGAGGAAATGCGTTTGACTGAAGTCTTCCTGCGTGGCGGCAGCGCTGCAGATGCCTTTAGAAACGTTAAGCCGGGTGATCAAATACAAATTGTAGCCAAAAAAGATCTATATAGCTGTATAGAGCAAATTCGTGATAGCGGTATGAAAAAGCTGCGCACGTTGGATATGTATATGTTTTCAGAAAGCCAGTTGATTCAATTGCTGGCACTGGAAGGGTTGATTGAAAACGGTTTTCAAACGGATAAGCTTCGTAAAGCTTTAGATACCAAAACCCTGATCCAAGAGCTGGAATAGAAAACCAGACCCTGCTGAAACTTAATAGTGACGATAAAGCGTCTTGAGCTTGCCCTGAATTTGAACACGCGCAGGGTCCAGCATAATCGGCTGATAGGCATCGTTTTCAGGCTGCAGGATGATCTTGCCGATTTCGCGACGCAGACGTTTCAGGGTTGCTTCTTCGTCATCGACCAATGCAACAACGATATCACCATCACTGGCCGTATTGCAGCGTTCGATCAGCACGATATCGCCATCCATGATACCGGCCTTCATCATTGAATCGCCTTCAATTTCAAGCGCATAAGTTTCACCCGCCCCCAGAAAGCCCATAGGGATATCGACCGTATCCTGTTCGTTGGCGATCGCGGCAATCGGCGTTCCCGCTGCGATTTTGCCATACAGCGGAACAGCAACGATATCATCTTTTGCCTGTGGGAAGTTTGTCACATTACTAGTGTTATTTGAAGATTGTCCAAGATCTGACGGGCGACGCAGAATTTCAATCGAGCGCGCACGGTTTTCATGACGGCGGATAAAACCGCGTTCCTCAAGGCCGCTGATCAGGCGGTGAATACCTGATTTTGATTTCAGGTCCAACGCGTTTTTCATTTCATCAAACGTCGGGGCAATGCAATGTTCGCCCATATAATCATCCAAAAATGTCAAAAGATTAAGTTGTTGTTTTGTCAGCATTTCCGATCCCCTTATCTCTGTTTGGACACGCTTTGTTCTATTTTAGTTCTTGTTTTATGTTTTTGTCAAGCGCCTAAAATTTTTCGTGTCGCAAGGGCGATGTCCGGCTGTTTCATGAGGGATGTTCCGATTAGAAAGCAGTAAATATCATGTTCGTTCATGCGTAGGATATCGTCATGCGTGTTTAACCCGCTTTCACAAACCACAATCGTATCGCCGGGCAGATCTTTTGAAAGTTTGATAGATGTATCAAGATCAATCTGCATTGTTTTCAGATTGCGGTTATTGATACCCAATAAATCAAATTCCAGACCAGCGTTGAAAACGCGGTCGCGCTCGGCAAAGTCATGAACCTCGACCAAGATATCCATATCATATTCGCGTGCGGCAGCACACAGTTCGCCCGCCTGCATATCAGACAGGGCAGCCATAATAATCAGGATACAGTCGGCCCCGATACAGCGACTTTCAACAATCTGGTAAGGATCGATCATGAAATCCTTGCGCAGAATGGGTAAATCCACATTTTGTTTGATCTGAGCGATATATTTGTCATGGCCTTTAAACCAATGCGGTTCAGTTAAAACAGACAAGCAGCTTGCGCCATTATTCTCGTATGCCGTTGCGACTTCAATAGGGCTGATATCAGGGCGTATTTCACCCTGACTGGGTGATGCGCGTTTAACCTCTGCAATTAAACCTATTTCTTTGGCGGCTGCTTTTGCCTTTAAATTATCGGCAAAGGGACGGGGGGATGAATGGGATTTAATTTCATTTTGAAGCGTCGCAATGGGGCGTTCTTTTCTGTTTTTAATAACATCTTCGCGTCTGCGGTCGCAAATTTCTTTTAGAATATCAGCCACGGTAGATTTCAACCATTTTATGAAGGCGCTCTTTTGCGCGGCCTTCGTCAATTGACTGCGCCGCCATTTCAATGCCGTCTCTTATGTCGTTGACCTTGTCTGCAACCAATAAAGTGGCAGCAGCATTCATTAGCACTATGTCACGGTATGGACCGTGTTTACCATCTAAAAGGTTGCGCATATCCTGCGAGTTCTGATGCGCGTCGCCGCCGCGAAGATCATCAATCGTATAGGTCGGCAAACCGAAGTCATCAGGATGGATTTCAAACTCGCTGATCTGTTCATCTTTCAATTCGGCCACATAGGTTTTGTCCGTCAGGGTGATTTCATCCAGCCCGTCGCCGCCATGAACAACCCAGACATGTTCACTGCCCAGTTGTTTTAATACTTTAATCATCGGGATCATCCATTTGCGGTTGTAAACCCCGATCAGCTGGCGTGTTGCGCCTGCCGGGTTTAATAGGGGCCCCAACAGATTAAACATCGTACGTGCTTTTAATTCGCGCCGTACCGGCATAACATGTTTCATAGCGGGGTTAAAAACAGGCGCCATTAAAAAGCAAATATTATTTTCCCACAATGAGTTACGTACGCGATTTACCCCTGCATCTAAATTCAACCCCAGCGATTCCAGAACATCGGCTGCACCCGATTTTGATGATGATGCGCGGTTACCATGTTTGGCAACTGCAACGCCGCAACCTGCGACAACAAATGAAACAGCTGTTGAGACATTGAATGTGCCGGAATGATCGCCGCCTGTTCCGCAGCAATCGACAATACCCTCGGGGCCGTCTATCGGAACCGCTTTTGCCCGCAAGGCCTTAACAGCCCCGACAATTTCACCTGTAGTTTCACCGCGCGCCGCCATTGCACCCAGAATACCTGCGATTTGAATATCGCTGAGGCGTCCGGATAATATCTCGGAGAATAAGGCCGCGGCATCTGTAGAGGACAGGGGGCGGCCAATGAAAAGCTGTTGAACAAAGTTTTGTATATCAGGCATGAGCACGCTTACTTAGTTTAATAAAGTTTGATAATAACTGCTTACCCGATGTCGAGGCAATACTTTCGGGGTGAAACTGCACGCCATAGATCGGCTTATTTTTGTGTTCTACCGCCATGATCAGGCCTTCAGCCTCGGCTGTGATATTTAGGACATCCGGACAGGTTTTACGATCGATGATCAGTGAATGGTAGCGTGTAAATTCTGATGGGTTATTGATGTCGTGAAAAATGCCATGTTGCGAATGTTCGATGTTTTCAACTTCCCCATGTACGGGACGGGGCGCGCGGATCACATCGCCGCCAAAGGCCCGCCCGATCGCTTGATGCCCCAAACATATCCCCAGCAGCGGTATGTTGTCATGGGCTGCAGCCTTTACCAGGTCAATACATATGCCGGCCTGATCCGGTGTTGCAGGGCCGGGCGAGATGACAATATTTTCAGGTTTTTGTGCGATGATGTTATCAACTGATATCTGGTCATTACGAAAGACCTGACATTTTTCCCCTATATCGCCCAGATATTGTACAAGGTTATAGGTAAAGCTGTCATAGTTATCAATCAGTAGGGTCACATGCTTGCCTGTTCGTTAAAAAAGACTGGATTTTTTCTGTCAAAAACGGGATGATAGAACCAATCGGGGTTAAACAACTATATCATCATCATGCGAATTACAAAATTTCTTTTGTGTATCTTTGGCGTTATTTTCCTTTTTTCAGCGTGTAGCGAAAAAGAAACGGTCGCAATTCAAACGGATAAGCTTGATCGTCTAGAGCCTGCTGCAGGCCATTTGATGATGGACTACATGCCGGATACGGATATGCGCGGCGGGATGGAGAAAATTAAGCTTAACCTGCCCGAGGCAATTGTCGAACCGATGTGGGTGCGTAATGCCGCAGCCTATAAAAGGAATCCGGTTACGCGTCCGAAGATCGTCGTTGTGATTGATGATCTGGGATTAAATCATGATCGTTCGGCCCGTACAGCTGAATTGCCGGGGCCTTTGACACTTTCATATTTGCCATACGCATTAGACCTGCCATCTCAAACGGCAATCGCGCAATCTAACGGTCACGAATTGATGGTACATATGCCGATGCAACCTTTGCGAAATACGGCAGACCCGGGTCCGGACGCTTTGTTAACAGGGATGTCCAAAACGCAACTTTTGAAACGTATCCGCGATAATCTCAATGCCTTCGATGGTTATGTCGGTATAAATAACCATATGGGCAGTGCCTTTACACAAGACCAAAAAGGCCTGCGCGTTTTAATGGCGGAACTGAACAGCCGTGACATGCTGTATTTGGATTCGCGCACATCACCAACCAGCATAGCCGAACAAACGGCGCGATCGTATAATGTTGCGACAACGGGGCGCGATGTTTTTCTGGATCATGTGATCACCGAAGATTTTATCGAGGCGGCTTTCAAACGTACCGAGGATCATGCCTTGAAACACGGCAGTGCAATCGCAATCGGCCACCCACATGAATTAACGATCGAAAAGCTTTCAGAATGGCTGCCGACATTGCGTGCAAAAGGGTTTGATTTGGTGCCGATTACAGCCGTCATGACCGAGCGCGACCCACGTATCCAGCCGGTCGATTATTCTGCAGTTTCTGATTATTAGGATTATTTGATATTTTCTGCGGCTGTGAACAAAGCTTTTGCTTTGTTTATACTTTCCTGATATTCGCCTTCAGCTGTGCTGCCTGCAACGATGCCGCCGCCAGCCTGAACATATAGTTTTCCATCTTTGATCAAGCCAGTACGAAGTGCGATACAGCTGTCAACCGACCCGTCAAAACCTAAGTAGCCGACACAGCCTGCATAGAATTTTCGTTCGACAGGTTCCAGCTCGTCGATAATTTCCATCGCACGGATTTTGGGGGCGCCGCTGACCGTGCCCGCTGGAAAGCCGGAAAATAATGCATCCAAAGCATCGCATCCCTTTTTCAAAGTGCCTTCAACGTTCGATACGATATGCATGACGTGCGAATAATATTCGATCGTATATTGGGCGGTGACATCGACGCTGCCAATTTCACAGACGCGCCCGACATCATTTCGTCCCAGATCCAGCAACATCAAATGTTCTGCGCGTTCTTTCGGGTCACTGAGCAGATCCTCGGCCAGTGCTTTGTCTTCATCAGCCGTTTTACCACGCTTTCGTGTGCCCGCAATTGGCCTGATCGTGACGGTATTATCGCGCAGGCGCACCAATATTTCTGGGCTGGAGCCCACCAGCTGGAAATCACCCATATTCAAATAGAATAAAAAAGGTGATGGGTTCAGGCGCCGCAAAGATCGATACAGCGCCAATGAAGATGAATTAAAATCGCATTCGAAACGCTGCGATAACACGACCTGAAAAATATCACCTGATAAGATATATTCTTTTGCCTGATCAACCATCCTATGAAATTCGGCTTCAGAGAAATTCGATTGAATATCAGGTTTTGCTGCAGATTTTTTTGTCTGAACAGCTTCCGGTATCGGACCATTCAAGGCGTCCAAACATTCGTTTAAACGTTCTATGGCTTTGTTATAAGATTCTTCGGCGCGCGTATTCTTATCAAGCCATGCCGGCGTTGCCAAAATCATCATTTGTTTCACGTTATCAAAAACAACGATTATTTGCGGGCGCATCATAATGCCGTCAGGGATTTGCAAGGCATCCTGCTTGGTTCTTGGAATATCTTCTATCTGTCGAACCATGTCATAGCCAAGGTAGCCGAAAAGGCCGACACATGACGGGGGCAGGGCATCCGGTATTTTTATTTCGGGTTTTAGATGACGCCTTAGGCTTTCAAGTGGCTTATCAGATTCTTTATTGAAGTCCTTTAAATCATTTGAAGTATAGCAATCATTGCCTTCGCATTTCCAAAGCATGTCAGGATCGCAGCCGATAAAACTATAACGCCCAAGTGTTGCGCCGCCCTCGACAGATTCTAATAAAAAGCTGTAGGGCGAATCCTTGGTGATTTTCAAGTAGGCCGAAAGCGGCGTTTCCAGGTCGGCTGGAATTTCGCACCAGACAATCTGCGCGTTTCCGCTGTTGTAATCTTTAATGAATTCGGATTCAGCCGGAAAAATATCCTGCATCAAAAGTCTTCATTAATTGGTGCAACCGCACGTTTAATAGCGTTGTCACTGATTTTCACATCATATTTTTCACGTAGTGCATTTTCGTACTGAACCTGTATATCGCCTTGAATACGGTTTGAAATGGCAGAAGCATATTTTTCACGCTCATCTTCATTCAGTTCGGATGTTTCAGGATATACAATGGCCGTCAGTTCGATAATTTCGGCGCTGTCTGATCCGATACTTTCGGCTTTTTCACCAATTTTATCCAAGGTGAACAGTCGTTCAACCAATGGCTGTGCCATCAGCTTCTTATCCACGGCCTCTTTTGCCGTAACGGGGCCGTAGGTTTTAAGGTTCAGGCTATATTCTTTAGCAAGGGCCTTTAAAGATGTGCCGGCTTTGGCCTTTTCAGAAATTTCGCCCGTCAACGCGACCATTTCATCAGTTTGTTTTTGATCCAGCCAGTCATTTTGAACGCTCGACTTCACGTTCTCGAATGGTTTCGCCTGTGGTTCTTCTATATTTGTTACGGCAAAGGCAACAAAGCGTCCATCAGCTGTCTCCATTAATGGGGGGATATCCCCCGTTTTTGATTCGAAGGATTTCTGCAGTAATTCCTCAGCGAATTTTTGCTGCATAATTTCTGCTGTCTTGCCATCCTTTGTTTTGCCGCTGACCAGCAGCATAGGTGTTTGGTAGACTGTCAGTTTATATTCGTCCGCAACTTCTGATAAGGCCATGCCCGATATCAGCATTTCATCAATTTCATTCGCGGCCTCGTAGAATACTTCCTCTGATTTGTCGCGCTGTACATTTTTGCGCATTTCTTCTTTTACGCTCTCGAAGGTTTCGATGGTCTCATCTTCCTCGGATTTTACAGCCATAACAATCCATCCAAGACTGCTTTGAATTGGCCCTGTAATCTCGCCAACCGGTGTATCAAACGCTGCATCAACAAGGTCCAAAGATGCATCGTCTTCTGTTACAGCTTCGTTTTCCAAAAGGATATAATCATCAGCATTCTGCTTGGCCAGAGCCGCCATCAAGCTGGCAGCATCTTCGCTTTGTTCAACGACTTCTTGTGCTGTATCGGCCGACTGAAAAACAACCTGATCCACAATGCGGCGTGGCGGCAGTGTGTAATCGTCGATGTTTTCTTCATAAATCTCTTTCAAGGCTTCGTCAGGCAGGTCCATATCCTGTGCGATATCATCTTCGCTCATGATCATGTAGCTGATTTCGCGATATTCAGGAGTCATGTATTTTGAAAGGTTTTCATCATAGAAAGATTTTAAATCGCTGTCCGAAGCAGATCCGATCTTGTCTTTAAAGGCTGACTTCTCGATTTTCAGGACATCGCCGGCACGCTTCTGGTTTTGATACTTATAGGCGATTTCAACCATTTCTGACGGAGCATATGTTCCGCCTGTAATGGACTGAACCAGAAGATTAACGGCCATATCCTGTTGGTAGGCGCGCATCAGCTGACGTTCGCTCATACCTGTAGATCTTAGCAATTGTGCCAGGGCATCTTCATCTGTCAAGCCACCTTGAACCAACGGTTCCAACTGAGATTTAATTTGCTGTGCGGCTTTTTCTTCAGGAACAATTAGACCAATATCCTGTGCCTCCAGTGCATAAATACGTCTTTGGATTTCCTGATCTACGACACGGCGCGCCAAGGCCTCGCGCATTTGCTGCGGAATATCGATCATGCCGGTCTGACGCTCTGCGTTTTGAAGGGCGGCGGTCATTTGCGCGGTTGAAATTTCACCGTCCCCAACTTTAGCAACAGAATTACTGCTGACCCCGTCCCGGAATGACCCTGTCATATCGACAAAGACCAGTCCCATTACGGCAAGGCCCATAAAGCCGACTAGAAAAAACTTTAGAACGCCTGATTTGGCACCTTCGCGCAGAAACGTTAACATTTTTAAATCCTGTCCTTGATGGTTATTCGGCAAAAGTTTATTCTAAGGCAGGCTATATTACAAGGGGAAGAAATAACATGTTAATTGCGGCGAACTGGAAAATGAATGGCTCTGCAGATTTTGCAAAGGATCTGGCCTCAAAAATTATATCACCTGGGGGCGACGTCAAAGTTTTAATATGTCCGCCCACACCCTATCTATCAGCTGTAAAAGCAGAATTGGGCGATGGTATTTATCTTGGTGGGCAGGACTGCCATGATCAGGCTGAGGGAGCCTATACCGGCAGCACGGCGGCAGGCATGTTGGAAGATGTCGGCTGTGAATATGTTCTTGTCGGACATTCGGAGCGCCGCAGTATGTGTCATGAAAACGATAAGATGGTATCTTCAAAGGCAAGGGCAGCGAAAGAGGCGGGTTTGATACCGGTCATATGTGTTGGGGAGAAACTTGAAAGTCGAGAGGCTGGCGAACATTTGGAGGTTGTCAAATCGCAAATTAAACATTCTGTGCCTGATGGTTTTGTTTCTGATGACTATGTTCTGGCCTACGAGCCTGTCTGGGCGATTGGCACCGGCAAGACAGCATCCATTGATGATATAAACGAAATGCACAATACAATCCGCGCGCAAATAGGCCCCGGAGTTGATATCTTATATGGTGGGTCTGTCAAAGCCGCGAATGCCGCTGATATTCTGAGCCTTAATAATGTTGGCGGCGTCTTGGTTGGTGGGGCGAGTCTGAATGCGGATGAATTTAATGCCATTATTAAGGCTGGCATTTTGGATTAAAACAGGTTACAAAATGCGTAAAGATATAAAACAAAGATAGGATATCCAAAATGGAAGCTGTGGTTCTTGTAGTGCATTTGATGCTGGCACTGGCTTTGATCGGCATTATTCTGATTCAACAGTCTGAAGGCGGCGGTCTCGGCATCGGCGGTGGCGGCGGAATGGGCGGCCTGGCGACAGCGCGCGGGACGGCAAACCTTTTGACGCGTGTTACGACTATTTTAGCAATCTGTTTCTTTACGACAACATTGACCCTGGCTTTGATCGCCAAAAGCAAAAGTGCAGAGGACAGTAAAAGTATTCTGGAACTGGCGAAAGATCCTGAAATACATGTACCGCTGGCACGCGAGGGTATTGATGATGTGGGTGCGCCGGATGCAGAGGTATTGAAAGATGCCGATACAGCGGCTGATGCTGAAGTTCTTGAAGCTGAAGAGGGTGAAACTGCACCTGTGGTTCCAATTTCCGAGTAAACTAAATTCGATAGAGACTGCCACATGGCAAAATATATTTTTATCACCGGCGGCGTGGTATCTTCCTTGGGGAAGGGGCTTGCCGCCGCTGCTCTTGGTGCTTTGTTACAAGCGCGGGGCTATTCAGTTAGAATCAGAAAACTTGATCCGTACCTGAATATAGACCCCGGAACAATGAGCCCGTACCAGCACGGCGAAGTTTTCGTGACTGACGATGGCGCGGAAACAGACCTTGACCTTGGTCATTACGAGCGTTTTACAGGCGTTTCAGCATGTAAAAATGACAATGTGACGGCGGGCCGTATATATGAACGCGTGCTACGCAAAGAACGCAAAGGCGAATATCTAGGCGCCACGGTTCAGGTGATCCCCCACGTTACAAATGAAATCAAAGATTTTATAAAAGATATCAGAGGTGAAGAAGATTTCATTATCTGTGAAATCGGTGGAACCGTCGGTGACATTGAAGGGTTGCCGTTCTTTGAAGCTATACGTCAGTTCGGTAATGAAATGGGCACGCAAAATGTTCTTTATATCCACATGACCCTTATGCCCTATATTCCGACAGCGGGCGAGCTGAAAACAAAACCAACCCAGCACTCGGTTAAAGAATTATTGTCTGTCGGAATACAGCCGCAAATTTTAATGGTGCGTTCGGATCGCCCGATACCATCAGAGGAACGCCGCAAAATTGCCTTATTCTGTAACCTTCGTGAAGAATGCGTTATTCCGGCAACGGATGTCAGAAATATTTATCAGGTTCCTGTCAGTTACCACAACGAGGGGCTGGATGAACAGGTGATCAGGCATTTTGATCTTGATGACAAAAAGCCAGATTTATCAAAATGGACCGAAATTATTAATCGTCTCGATAACCCCGAGACGACAGTTCGCATCGGAATTGTCGGAAAATATACAGAGCTGTTGGAATCCTATAAATCTTTGAACGAGGCTTTGATACACGGCGGCATTGCGAATAACGTTAAGGTCGATCTGGTTTGGCTGGATGCGCAAGAGCTAGAACAAACATCATCGCCATTACAAGATGTAAACGCCATATTGGTACCCGGGGGGTTTGGCGAGCGTGGCACCGAAGGTAAAATCAAGGCTATTCAATATGCTCGTGTGAATAACATTCCGTTTTTTGGCATTTGTCTGGGTATGCAGATGGCGGTTATCGAGGCCGCCCGCAACCAATGCGGTATAAAAGCGGCGGGCTCAACAGAATTCGGTAGTCCTGCGGAACCGGTCGTCGGTTTGATGACAGAATGGATGGACAAAGATGAGCTTGTTAAACGCAACGAGAAAGGCGACTTGGGCGGAACAATGCGCTTGGGAGCTTATAAGGCAAAATTGAAGGACGGGTCAAAAATCGCATCCATATATGGCACGACTGAAATCAATGAGCGTCACCGTCATAGATATGAGGTTAATAACCAATATAGCCCGCAAATTGAAGAATGCGGCTTAGTCTTTGCAGGCAGGTCCCCCGATGGTGCTTTGCCGGAAACCGTTGAACGTCCTGATCATCCATGGTTTATCGGTGTTCAATATCACCCGGAGTTAAAATCAAGGCCATTTGATCCGCATCCACTATTCGTTTCTTTTATTCGTGCTGCTCTTGAGAACTCGCGTCTTGTATAAATAGTACTAGTTAAGTCCGTAGGTCGTTAATTTTTATCCTTGCGCTTTGTTTGAAAACCTCTACCTTGTTTATATAAAAGCAAAAAAGATATTATTTTTCAATATCATACTAAAGTATATTTAAAAAAGGGATTGAGTATGGGTGCATATCGCAGAAAGACTTACAAGCGGGACGACTTCCCCGAATACGAACAAGAAAGACTCTCCATACTAAAGTCGTATCAGATACTTGATACGGATCAGGAGGAGTGTTTCGACTCGATTGTCGAGATGATACAGGAGTCTTTTAATGTGCCGATTGCATTGATCACAATTATTGATGAAAACAGATTGTGGTTCAAGGCAAAGGCGGGCGTTAATATCAGTGAAATTCCGCGCAAAAGTTCAATATGCGCCTATACGGTTTTGTATGATAACGTAACCATAATCCATGATTTAAAAGACGATATACGTTTCAGTGGCAGTCCAATGTTAGGTCCACCTTACAATTTGCGATTTTATGCAGGTGCACCGATCATCGTCGAGGGCGGTTATAAACTGGGGACTGTCTGTCTGCTCGGTCACGAGGCCAGGCATGATTTTACAGGACTGGATGCTATTAAACTGGCAGAATATGCGGCAATCGTTAGTGATTTGATTATTATGCGTCGCAATGCAGTTGTTGAGAAAAGCAAAAATCATGCAAAGTCGGAATTTATTCACGAACTAAGCCACGAATTCAAAACGCCTTTAAATGTCATAACGGGTGTATCAAAAATTTTAATGGATTCAAAAGATATCCCTGTTGAAAAAAACCGTTTGATTGAGGTTATGCATTCGTCTGCTGAGGCCTTGTCAGAGTTGGTTAATACTTTGAACGATCTTGAGTTAATAGAAAATCAGCGGCTAAAACTAGTGAATGAGTGGTTTGACCTGCACAGTGTGGTGCAAGATGTGTCAAATTCTCTAAGTGTCTTGATAACGGATAAAGCTCTAGAGTTTAAAGAGGATTATGAGGAGATTAAGGGCCTGAACTATTATGGCGATAAGCTGCGTTTAAAGCAGGTTCTGATCAACCTGATTGCTAATGCCGTTAAATATACCGATAAGGGGTCTATTGAGCTTAAAGCCTATAATTATTCGCCAAGCTTAGAGGGTGATGATTATGTCGAATTTCAGGTTAAGGATACCGGCATTGGAATATCAGTAGAAGATCAGGGCAGGATATTTGACAGATTTTGCCGTGATGAAAAACGTGTTTACCACCGTGAGGGTGCGGGGCTGGGCCTTACAATTGCCAAAAAGATTATTGACGAGATGGGGGGCGTAATCGGTTTCGAAAGCAAACCTGATAAGGGAAGTTGTTTTTGGGTACGTCTACCGATGAAATCAACGGATAATGCCAGAGAATAATTGACATTTCGCTGTTTTTAAGTAAACTGCAGCCTGTAATTTTAATAAAGGATGCCGTTATGACGAAACAACATACCGTAAAAGTTCAAAACCTGAATATCAGCAACGACCTGCCATTTACTCTTTTGGCCGGCCCCTGTGCGCTGGAAAGCCGTGAACATGCCATGGATATGTCGGGTGCATTGAAAGAGCTGACAGATAAACTGGGCATCGGTTTTATCTATAAAACATCATTCGACAAAGCAAACCGCACATCCATTAAATCCGGTCGTGGTCTTGGACTTGATAAAAGTCTGCCCATTCTGGCGGATGTTAAAAAAGCAAACAATTGCCCTGTTGTAACAGATGTTCACCTTCCTGAACAATGTGCCGAAGTTGCCGAAGTTGCCGATGTCTTGCAAATTCCGGCCTTCCTATGCCGTCAGACAGATCTGCTGGTTGCTGCCGCTGAAACAGGCCGCGCGATCAATGTTAAAAAAGGCCAGTTTCTGGCGCCGTGGGACATGAAAAACGTTGCCAAGAAAATCACAGAAAGCGGAAACCCGAATGTCATGCTGTGCGAGCGCGGTGCCAGCTTTGGATACAATACATTGGTAAATGATATGCGCGCCTTGCCGCAAATGGCGGAAACAGGACATCCTGTTGTGTTTGATGCCACACACTCGGTACAGCAACCGGGCGGCGCAGGTACGACAACAGGTGGTGACCGTCGTTTTGTTCCGGTGCTGGCGCGTGCTGCGATTGCAATTGGTGTTGCAGCTGTCTTCATGGAAACACACCAAGACCCCGACAGCGCTCCAAGCGATGGCCCGAACATGGTTAAACTGGCTGATATGGAAGGTGTTTTAACACAGCTTCTTGAAATTGATCAGTTGGTTAAAAAGAATGGCTATCAGGTTTTTGATAAGGCCGCTTAACTAATCCTTGTACTCACGACAGGCTTTGCTATCCTTTGATAAACATCAAAGGGAGTTCTCTTATGCCTAAAATCACACATCTGCACGCACGTGAAATTCTGGACAGTCGCGGTAACCCGACTGTTGAGGTCGATATCGAATTTGACGGCGGCATCCATGGCCGCGCGGCCGTACCATCAGGCGCATCGACCGGCGCGCACGAGGCTGTAGAGCTGCGTGATGGTGATAAAGCGCGTTATCTGGGTAAAGGGGTTAAAAACGCAGTTAAATTCGTTAACCGCGATATTGCCGATGCCTTAAAGGGTAAAGGTTTCGACAGTCAGGAAGTGCTCGATAAATATCTGATTGATTTGGATGGTAGTGAAAATAAAGGTAATTACGGTGCAAATGCTATATTGGGGGTTAGTCTGGCCTATGCCCATGCGCGTGCTGCAAAATCGGGTAAAAGCCTTTATGCTGAAATTGGCGGCGATGATGCTGTAACGCTTCCGGTCCCCATGATGAACATCATCAATGGCGGCGCACACGCAGATAACGCTGTGGATGTTCAGGAATTTATGATTATGCCCGTTGGTGCGCCAAGTTTCTCGGAAGCTTTGCGTATGGGGGCTGAAACTTTCCATCATCTGAAAAAACAGTTGTCAGCGGCCGGATATTCAACGAATGTCGGGGATGAAGGTGGCTTTGCACCTGAAGTCAAAGCAACAAAAGAGGCGCTCGATTTTATCATGAAATCGATTGATGCGGCTGGATATACCGCTGGAAAAGATATCATGATCGCCTTGGATGTTGCCGCAACCGAATTCTATGAAGATGCACGTTATAAGCTGAAGGGTGAGGGCGCAGAATATAATTCGGAGCAAATGGTCGATTACTATAAAAAGCTGATTACTGATTACCCGATTGTCTCGATCGAAGACGGTTTGGCTGAAGATGATTGGAACGGCTGGCGCATCCTGAATGCATCGCTGGGAAGTAAAGTGCAATTGGTCGGGGATGATCTGTTTGTCACAAACCCAAAACGCCTGCAGCGCGGAATTGATGAAAAGGCTGCAAACGCGATCCTTATTAAAGTTAATCAGATCGGAACCTTAACGGAAACTCTTCAAGCTGTGTCTATGGCGCAGGCCGCTAATATGGGTGTTGTGATGTCACATCGCAGCGGCGAAACCGAAGATGTAACCATTGCTGATCTGGCGGTTGCTACAAATTGCGGGCAAATTAAAACCGGATCGCTGTCACGTTCTGACCGTATTGCTAAATATAACCAGTTGCTTCGCATCGAGGAAGAACTGGGCGATCGTGCAAAATTTGCAGGTAAATCGATCTTACGATGATAATGTGAGTCATTTTTGCAACAGTTTGACTCTATTGAATAAAATAATATCGGCAGGGCCTTGACCCCGCGAATCACCTGTGATTCAATGGATATATGAAGACGATGTTCTCCCTTTTAAATTACATGAAACGCACCTGGGCCGGGGTCTTTTTCTTTACCCTTTTTGTTTGGTTTGGGTTTCACTTATGGCAGGGGGACCGCGGTTATTATTCCTACAAGCAATCGCAAGATATTAAAATTCAAAAAGAACAGGAATATGCAGCCCTGAAAACAAAGCGCGAGAAACTGGAAAACCGCGTTAAACATCTGCGCCCAACCAGCCTTGATGCTGACTTGCTAGATGAACGTGTGCGCATCATGTTAAACCGTATGGATGATCACGAATATCTTCTGCCTATAAAACACTAATCTAAACATTGCAATTTTCTGCCAGTCTGGGTAATTTCTATGGGTATAAACCGAATAGGGAGCACCTCTTGGCACAGGCAAAGAAAAAAACGGCGTCAAAGCCTCAGAATATTGCAACCCCCGAACAAATGCTGGGCTTTTACAAGGATATGACCTTGATCCGCCGTTTCGAGGAAAAGGCCGGACAGCTATACGGCATGGGGCTGATCGGTGGTTTTTGCCACCTTTATATCGGACAAGAGGCTGTGGTTACAGGCGTGCAATCTACTCTGACAGATAAAGACAGTGTCATTACTACATATCGCGATCACGGTCATATGCTGGCCTGCGATATGGACCCGAAAGGCGTTATGGCTGAACTGACGGGCCGTGAAGGTGGCTATTCACGTGGTAAGGGCGGATCTATGCACATGTTCAGCCTCGAGAAAAAATTCTATGGCGGACACGGTATCGTCGGCGCGAATGCGCCATTAGGTGCAGGTTTAGCCTTTGCACACAAATACCGTGGTGATGGTGGCCTAACGACGTGTTATTACGGTGACGGTGCAGCCAACCAAGGGCAGGTTTACGAGACCTACAATATGGCATCACTATGGAAACTGCCGATTATCTTCATTATCGAGAATAACAAATACGGCATGGGGACATCACAGGAACGTCACGCGGCGGGCGAGCTATATAAGCGCGGCGAAGCATACGGCATCCCTGGCGAAAAAGTAGACGGGATGGATGTTTTGAAAGTGCGCGAGGCAGCACTGAAAGCGGTCGATTACGTGCGAGAGGGTAACGGCCCGATGATTTTGGAGATGGAAACATATCGTTTCCGTGGACATTCTATGTCAGATCCTGCGAAATACCGTACAAAGGACGAGGTTAATACCTTTAAAAATGATCGTGATCCGATTACCCAGATCAAAGATTTGATTTTGAAGTCCGGTGATTATTCGGAAGATGATATCAAAGCGATTGATAAAGATATCAAGGCGATTGTTGCCGAGGCTGCTGATTTTGCCCAGCAAAGTCCTGAGCCTGATCCGTCCGAGCTGTGGACAGATATCTTGCTTGATACGAAAGAGGAGGCATAATCATGACCATCGAAATTCTTATGCCTGCATTATCACCAACAATGGAAGAAGGCACCCTTGCAAAATGGCACAAATCCGAAGGCGATAGCGTCGAGGCCGGTGATGTTATTGCTGAAATTGAAACTGACAAGGCCACAATGGAATTCGAGGCTGTCGATGAAGGCGTTATCGGCAAAATCCTGATTTCCGAAGGTACAGAAAATGTAAAGGTCAATACGCCAATCGCTGTATTGCTGGAAGATGGGGAAAGTGCTGACGAGATTTCAGACGCTCCCAAACAAGCTGAAACGAAAGCAGAAAACAAGTCAGAAGAAAAAACCGAAACAACGGCTGTCGCTGCGCCCAAACCTGCAAATGATGTTCTGGATGTTGACGAGGCGCCGTTCTTTGAAAAGACAAAAACGATGACTGTACGCGAAGCCTTGCGCGATGCGATGGCCGAGGAAATGCGTGCCAATGAAGATGTTTTTGTAATGGGTGAGGAAGTCGCCCAGTATCAGGGTGCTTATAAGGTTACACAAGGCCTGCTAGATGAATTCGGCGATAAACGCGTTATCGATACGCCAATTACAGAGATGGGTTTTGCAGGTATTGGAACGGGTGCCGCCTATGCGGGCCTGAAGCCAATTGTTGAATTCATGACGTTTAACTTTGCGATGCAAGCCATTGATCATATTGTAAACTCTGCTGCCAAGACCCTTTACATGGCTGGGGGGCAGATGGGCTGCCCGATTGTATTCCGTGGACCGAACGGTGCCGCGTCACGTGTAGGCGCACAGCATTCACAGTGTTTTGCAAGCTGGTATGCGCATGTCCCCGGATTAAAAGTTGTATCACCCTGGTCGGCGGCAGATGCCAAGGGCCTTTTAAAGGCGGCTATTCGTGATCCGAACCCTGTTGTGGTTCTTGAAAATGAAATCCTCTATGGGCAAAGCTTTGAAGTGCCGGAATCAGAAGATTACGTCGTTCCAATCGGTAAAGCGAAAATCGAACGCGAGGGATCGGATGTGACGATCGTTGCCTTTTCGATCATGGTCGGCAAAGCGCTGGAGGCCGCCGAAGAATTGTCAAAACAGGGCATCGAGGCCGAGGTCATTAACCTGCGTTCGCTGCGTCCGCTGGATACAGAAACAATTGTGAATTCTGTTAAAAAGACAAACCGTCTGGTATCCTGTGAAGAAGGATGGCCGATAGCCGGTATGGGGGCTGAATTTGCAGCCCTTATGATGGAAGAGGCCTTTGATTATCTGGATGCGCCTGTCGTGCGTGTACACGGTGCCGACGTTCCGATGCCTTATGCCTCAAATCTAGAAAAGCTGGCCTTGCCGCAACCTGCCAATATCACCGAAGCTGCGAAAAAGGTGTGCTATGCCGATTAATATCTTAATGCCTGCATTATCACCGACGATGGAGGAGGGAACCCTCGCCAAATGGCACAAAAAAGAGGGGGACACCGTCGAAGCTGGCGATGTGATCGCCGAAATCGAGACCGATAAAGCCACGATGGAATTCGAAGCTGTTGATGAAGGTAAAATCGGCAAAATTCTGATTTCCGAAGGGACAGGCGGTGTTAAAGTAAACACACCAATCGCTGTTTTGCTGGAAGATGATGAAAGCGCCGATGATATAGATTTATCGAATACCGCCAATGAAAATAAGGCTGCGCCAAAACCTGTCGAAAAAGAGGTTCAGGAAACAGCTAAAAAGCCTGCCTCTAAAACAGAACCAAAAAAACTGGCAGTAGAAAAAGGCGATCGCATTTTTGCGAGCCCGCTGGCACGCCGTATTGCTAAGGACAAAGGGATTGATCTATCATCCGTAAAAGGGTCAGGTCCGAAGGGTCGTATTGTCAAAGCCGATCTGGAAGGTGCGAAAGCAGGAAGTGTATCTTCGGTTCAGTCGTCTGTTTCAATGCCTTCTGCAGGACCTGATGCACGCAAACTAGCTGATATGCTGGACATGCCATACCGCGCCGAACCGAACAGCGGTATGCGTAAAACAATAGCCAAGCGCCTTTTGGAATCCAAACAAACAGTGCCGCATTACTACCTGTCCATTGAAATACAGCTTGATAACTTGATGAAGATTCGCAAAGACATCAATGATCAGGCCGATGGTGCGTATAAGATTTCGGTCAATGATCTGATTATCAAGGCAACGGCTCTTGCCCTTAAAAAGGTGCCGGATGCCAATACCAGCTGGACGGATGATGCTACTCTGTTTTATGAACGTGCGGATGTTTCTGTCGCCGTTGCAACAGAAGCCGGTTTGATTACGCCGATCATCAAGAATGCCGATCAAAAATCACTGTCCGAAATTTCTAATGAAATGAAGGATCTGGCGGTGCGCGCACGTGATGGCAAGTTAAAGCCCGAAGAATATCAGGGCGGAACCTGCAGCGTTTCAAATCTGGGTATGTTTGGGATCAAATCCTTCAGCGCAATCATCAATCCCCCGCAATCTGCCATTATCGCAGTCGGGGCAGGGGAAACACGTCCGGCATTTGATGACAAAGGAAATGTTGTGCCCGCGACGTTCATGACGGCAACCGGATCATTTGATCATCGCACGATTGACGGGGCTGTCGGTGCGCAATTCCTTGGCGCCATCAAGAATTATCTTGAAAACCCGTTTGCAATGTTGGTATAAGTATTTGTTATACATAAAGCAAGGATTTGAAAATGGATTGTAATCGCTGCAAAAAACGTTCGCTGACCCACATCGCAAATGATGTTTTCAAAGACGCGCGCATAGCCAAAAAATGGCTACATAGGGATGATGTTGCAGGTTTGAATGGCATAAAACCAATTGATGCAATTGCACGTGCTGATGCGGATCACCTTGCGATTGTAAAACAAGTCTATGTTTCCGCTATGAAAGATGAAAGCCTTCTTGAACGTGAAAGCGCGGAAGATCGTAAAAAACGTTTTTTCAAGACATCTCAGTTGGTTTTTAATATATCGGCGAATGATGCGCGCGATTGGATTAAAAACTACCAAAACACTCTGTCTTCAGCCGATACGACAGCTGTTTTACAAAAAAGAATAATTGAATTGCAAAAACTGTAATCATGTCTGATCAAAATTTTGATATCATTGTTGTTGGCGGTGGCCCGGGCGGGTATGTTGCGGCCATTCGCGCGGCCCAACTGGGCATGAAAACGGCCGTGGTCGAACGTGAAAATCTGGGCGGGATATGTTTGAATTGGGGCTGTATTCCGACAAAGGCGCTTTTGCGCTCTGCCGAAGTTTACCATCTGATGCAGCACGCTGCTGATTTTGGCTTGAAGGCTGAAAAGATCGGCTTTGACCTCAAAAAAATCGTTGATCGTTCACGAAAGGTTGCAAAGCAGCTGTCCAGCGGCATAGGCCATTTGATGAAAAAGAACAAAGTGACTGTTCTGGAGGGGCATGGGAAACTGGTCGGTACTGGCAGACTGGAAGTTGACGGTAAAACCTATTCCGCAAAACATATTATTCTGGCAACAGGTGCCCGCGCACGTAACCTGCCGGGGATGGAGCCTGATGGCAAATTGATCTGGTCATACCGCGAGGCGATGGTGCCTGACGATATGCCGAAAAGATTATTGGTTGTCGGGTCGGGCGCAATCGGAATTGAATTTGCCAGTTTTTACAATACCTTGGGCGCAGATGTTACTGTTGTTGAAATTGCTGATCGCGTGATGCCGGTTGAAGATATCGAGATATCAAAACTGGCCCGAAAACAATTTGAAAAACAAGGTATGAAGATTTTGACAGGTGCCAAGATGGGCCCCTTTAAGAAATCATCTAAAGATGTCACGGTCGAGATCGAGGCAGGCGGCAAAAAAACGACAGAAACATTTGATCGCGTTATTATGGCGGTCGGTATTGTTCCGAATACGGAAGATATAGGTCTTGAGAAAACAAAAATTAAACTCGATCGCGGGCATATCGTAACAGATGATTATTGCGCAACGGCTGAAAAGGGTATTTATGCAATTGGTGATGTTGCAGCTGCCCCATGGCTGGCACACAAAGCCAGTCACGAAGGCATCATTTGTGTCGAGAAAATTGCGGGTAAAAATGCCCACCCGATGAAGAAAACGAATATTCCAGGCTGCACATATTGTCACCCACAGGTCGCATCAGTCGGATTGACAGAAGCCTCAGCGATCGAGCAAGGCTATAAAGTCAAAGTCGGACGTTTTCCGTTTGTCGGGAATGGCAAGGCAATCGCTTTGGGTGAGCCCGAAGGTCTTGTCAAAACTGTCTTCGATGAAAAAACAGGTGAATTGCTAGGTGCGCATATGGTCGGCGCGGAAGTGACCGAATTGATACAAGGTTTCGTGATCGGTAAAACGCTTGAGACGACAGAAGAAGAACTGATGCATACGATCTTCCCGCATCCGACACTGTCAGAAATGATGCACGAATCCGTACTGGATGCCTATGACAAGGTTATTCATTTCTAGGTTTCAATCAGCAGTATTTCCGCGCCCTGGTCCAAGGTTTGGAATATAATTTCACTTTCATCTGTGATTTCCGCAGCGTCGCCCATTCTCAGGGTTTGCCCGTTTAAATCAACTTGACCACTAGAGACCAGAATATATGTAGAACCTGCCGTTTTATGTGTCAGTTTCTGGTCTGCGTCTATCACACCGCCAAAAATTCTTGCATCAGCATGAATATGTAATGGTGCTGTTCCGTCACCGGATACCAAAAGGGGTAGGGCATCTGTAACGGGCCCCTTCGGGAATTCATGTGCCGCCCAAGCAGGATCGACATTTAATTCACGCGGTTCAATCCATATTTGATAAAGGCGGGTTTCCGTATCTTCCAGATTATATTCTGAATGAGTAATGCCGTGCCCAGCACTCATGACTTGAATGTCACCTGCGGCTGTACGACCTTTATTGCCTTGGTTATCCTCATGAGTTATGGCCCCTTGGCGAACATATGTAATAATTTCCATGTTATCATGGGCATGTGTTGGAAATCCGCTTTTTGGTTGAATGATATCGTCATTGATAACTCTGATTTTGCCGAAAGACATACGTTCGGGGTTATAATAATGCGAGAAGCTGAAGTGATAATGTGCGTTTAACCAGCCATAATCAGCATTTCCAAGGTCTTTATATCGAATGATATTTATCATAGGAATGAAATAGCTTTTCGTCACTTCAAAGCAAGATTTTCTCGCCATTTCATCAAAAAACTGTTAGATATAGGGTATGTCAGACACTAAAGAAAAACTGCGCCATCCCGAAAAGGCCCATCGTCCCGATAATCCGATTCCGCGTAAACCGGAATGGATTCGTGTGAAAGCACCAAATTCGGAAAAATACCACGAAACCCGCAAATTAATGCGTAACATGCATCTGACAACCGTATGTGAAGAGGCCGCCTGCCCGAACATTGGCGAATGCTGGACGAAACAGCATGCGACATTCATGATTATGGGTGAAATTTGTACGCGTGCCTGCAGCTTTTGTAATATCACAACAGGTAAGCCGAATGCGCTGGATGGTATGGAGCCGACCCGCGTTGCAGTCGCCGTCCAAAAAATGGGATTAAAGCATGTCGTTGTGACATCTGTTGACCGTGATGATTTGGACGATGGTGGGTCCGAGCATTTTGTGAAGACGATTTCAGAAATTCGTCGTCTGTCGCCTAATACAACCATTGAAATTTTGACACCTGATTTCAAGGGCAAGCGTGCCGCATTACCGCCGATTGTAACGGCGCGCCCTGATGTCTTTAATCATAACCTTGAAACGGTTCCGCGTTTTTACCCGACAATAAGACCGGGTAGTAGCTATTTTAATTCTTTATCTTTATTGGCCGAGGTCAAACGCCTTGACCCGTCAATCTTTACAAAATCGGGAATTATGGTCGGCCTTGGCGAAACACGCGAGGAAGTGATGCAGGTGATGGATGATTTACGTGCTGCTGATGTCGATTTTATTACAATCGGCCAATATCTGCAGCCGACCAAAAAACACGCAAAATTGGAAGCCTTTATCACGCCGGATGAATTTAAATCATACGAAAAACTGGCCCGTGCCAAAGGGTTTTTAATGGTTGCCAGCTCGCCTTTAACGCGTTCGTCTTATCACGCGGATGAAGATTTTGAAAAATTGCGCGCCGCACGCGAGGCCAAATTGAATGCGGCAGGCTAGTTATGCTACAGCATCACGAAACACGCATTCTACCCTATAGTTCAGAACAGCTTTTTGATCTGGTGCTTGATATTGCAAAATATCCGGAATTTTTACCGTGGGTTGTGGGATTGCGCGTACGTGACCGCCAGCCGGGGCTGATACACGCGGAATTGGCGGCGGGCTATAAAATCTATACCGAAAGATTTACATGTAATGTCAGCTATGAACGTCCAAAATCAATTCATGTTGATTATATCAAGGGCCCTTTAAAACATCTGACAAATGACTGGAGTTTTACAGATGTACCGGGCGGCTGTCAGATTACTTTTCATGTTGAATTCGAATTTAAAAGCTTTTTGTTTCAATCTGTTGCTGCCCAGTTTTTTGATATGGCGCTGAGTAAGATGACAGAAGCCTTTGAACAGCGCGCCGCAGAGATTTATGGAGTAGGGGGCAAGCAGAATGTCTAAGCTGCCTTTATCGGTTTTTATTATATGCTTTAATGAAGAGGACCGCATTGGACAGGTGCTGGAGGCTGTTAAAGATCTGACAGATGACATTGTTATCGTGGATAGCGGATCGACAGACCGTACGCTCGATATAGCAAAAGCCTATACAGACAGGATATTTCACAAGAACTGGCAGGGCTATGGACCGCAAAAGGTATTCGGTCAAGAACAATGCAAATATGACTGGATTTTGAATCTGGATGCGGATGAAATTCTGCTGGACGATGTTAAAACCAATATCCGTACATTGATGCAGCGTGACGAAGCGCATCGTAAAGCCGCATATAAGCTTCGTTTCTGTCAGATCGGTATTTTGGCGAAATCGATCAAGCCCAAAGCTTTTTGCCCGGTCAATATTACGCCGCGCCTGTATGACCGCAGACGCGCCGGCTTTAAAGATAGCGCCGTACATGACAAGGTTGTTATTCATGATGTCACTGACTTTGGTGATATTGGCGGAGATATCGCGCATATTTCCTATAAGTCTTATAGTCAACTATGGGATAAGACACGCAGTTATTGTGAATTGCAGGCTGAAGATTGGGTACGAAAAGGCAAGCGTCCCGGCGTTCTTCAATTGATTTTTGATCCGCCGTTATTTTTTCTAAAGCAATATTTCTTGCGCCGCTTTTGCTTTATGGGCGTCGACGGATTTATTATATCGATTATTCTGGCGGCCAGCCGCGCGCTACGCATCGGCCTGACATTCGAAAAACTGAAGTCTTAAACAGCCTATTCCAGGATTTCATTTAAAAGGTTAAGAGCGGTTTCAACGGCGCCCATGCGCACAGCGTCGCGGTCGCCTTCGTATACGTATTTACCTGTATGGATATCGACATCATCACCGTTTACAACGCCGACAGCAAACCAAACGGTACCGACGGGTTTTTCGTCTGATCCGCCGTCAGGGCCCGCAATTCCTGTAACGGCAACGCTGACGTCCGCTTCTGTGAATTCCAAGGCTCCCATCGCCATGTAGGCTGCACAATCCTCGCTGACTGCGCCATGTTCTTGAATAACTTCCTGATCAACCCCCAACAGGTAGGTTTTGGTATCATTTGAATAGGTGACAATACCAGCTTCAAACACGGATGATGAGCCAGCAACAGATGTAATGGCACCGCCAACAAGTCCGCCTGTGCATGACTCTGCGGTTACAATCTTCTTTTTTGCTTTTTTGTATTTTTTTACAACGGTTTCCGCTGTTTCTTTAATCTTGTTATTGAACATATAATTCTCCCATAAACGGTAAGGTTATCATTGCGGTGCCCAAAAAGGCATAAATCCCTGCCAGAACATCATCGGTCATGACGCCAAGGCCGCCTTTCAGGTCTTCATCAGCCCACCAGACCGGCCAAGGTTTCCAGATGTCGAACAGGCGGAAAAGAATAAAGGCCGTTGCCCAAACCCATATGTTTAAAGCAGCTGGGATTGCGGCAATCCACATGCCAGCAACCTCGTCAATGACGATGCTGGAGCTGTCATGTGCGCCCGATTTTTCATCAAATTTTTGTGCAGCATAGACCCCGACAACAAAAACGATGACGATTGCGGCCAGAAAACCGTAAAAACCGAACAGAAAATAAATCAACCACCCCACAGGAATAGCCGCCAAAGATCCGAACGTTCCCGGCGCGGGACGGATCAGGCCTGATCCAAACCATGTCGCGAGAAGTATTGCAGGGTCTTTCATGCGGCACCCCTCGGGCAAGACGGTCAACCTTGGTTTTAAATAACGTTCCAGTTCTAGGATAATTCTTTTCATAGCCCATTGTGTTCCATTGCAAAGTTTTAAGCAAGGTAAAGCAGTGTAAAACTTGTAATTTAAGGGGATTTATGTCATACAATACCTTGTTTTAATGAAGGACATAATTTGACCGGATCAGCAAAAAATATCTCGCTGGCTGATGGCTATGCCCAGCGCCTGATGCGCAAGCTTATGACGACTCGTCCTTCAAAGTTTATTGTCTTTGTTGTCGTTATGGCGACTTTTATTTCCGGTATTGCAACATATAAAACACTTACCGAAACTCCCGAAGCAACGGATCGTATTTTCTGGTTAATCAACATCGATCTGGGACTTTTCCTGATCCTGTCCGTTTTGGTGGCGCGTCAGATCACACGTATCTGGGCACGTCGCAAGGAAGGGCTTGCCGGGTCGCAGTTGCACGTGCGACTGGTGTTCGTTTTTGGCCTTCTTACGGCCGTACCTGCCATTTTAATGACGGTGTTTTCAGTCTTTTTCTTTTATTTTGGTGTTCAAGGCTGGTTCAGTGAACGTGTTTCCACGGCAGTCAATGAATCGATTGCAGTGGCCGAAGCTTATCTTGATGAACACCAGCAAACGATGCGGGCCGACGTGCTGGCAATGGCAAATGATCTGGATCGCGCATCTTTTGAATTATCCGATAACCGTAACGCTATGGAGGGTTTTGTCCAAACCCAGTCACAGCTTAGAAACTTATCCGAAGCTATTGTTTTTACATCGTCAGGGCGCGTTGTTGCGCGCTCACGTCTTGCGTTTACTCTGGAATTTGACCCTATACCCGAACGTCTTTTAAACCAGGCACGTAACGGTGATATCGTTCTGCTGGTTAGTGATCAGAATCAGGCACAGGACCGCGTTAGGGCGCTTGTAAAGCTGGATCAATATGTCGATACATTCTTGTTGGTCGGGCGTTTGGTTGATTCCAAGGTGATTGCCCATTTGACGAACGCACGAGAGGCCGTTCAGGCGTATACAGAACTGGAAGGCCGCAGATCGTCCTTTCAGCTGTCTATTATGTTCATGTTTATTGCTGTTGCCTTGTTGCTTTTATTACTATCGATTTGGCTTGGCCTTGTTTTCGCAGGTCAATTGGCAGAACCGATTAGTAATCTGATCAAAGCGGCCGAGCGCGTGCGTTCCGGCGACCTGACGGCGCGCGTTGAGAATGCAAATAATCAAGATGAAATCGGTGCCTTGGGCTTATCCTTTAACAATATGACGTTGCAGCTTGAAACCCAGCGTGACGAGTTGGTATATGCAAATCATCAAATTGACGAAAGACGCCAATTTATGGAGGCTGTTTTGACAAGTGCGTCATCCGGTATTTTAGGTGTAGACCATAGGCGTAAAATCACACTGTCAAACCCTGCAGCAGCCAAACTGTTTGGCTATGGGATTGATGCGTTAAATGGTTTATCCCTAAAGAAAGTATCGCCGGAATTCGCAGCTTTGCTCGACAAAAAAAGTAAAAAAGTCAAAACACACGAAATTGATTACCGTACCCCGGATGGGAAGCACCGTATTTTTTCTGTCAGGATTACAGGCGAAGGGAACGAGCAAAACAGCGATGTTATTATCACATTTGATGATGTGTCGCCTTTGATGGAGGCGCAGAGAAAAGCTGCTTGGTCTGACGTAGCGCGCCGCATCGCACATGAAATCAAAAACCCGCTGACACCTATCCAACTATCGGCCGAGCGTTTGACACGCAAATATCTACCGCAGATCAGTAAAGATGCTGATACCTTCCAAAAGTGTACGGATACGATTATTAGACAGGTCGAACAAATTGGCCGTATGGTTGATGAATTTGCCGATTTTGCCCGCATGCCTGAACCGGAAAAGAAGAAAATCAATATTTCGGCTTTGGTGTCTGATGTTGTAACGTTGCAACAACAGGCTTATCCCAAGATTTCATTTGATGTCAAATCGGACAAATCAAAAATTTACGCGGTCTGTGACAGTGGCCAGATCACACAGGTTTTAAATAATATTTTGCAAAACGCTGTTGATGCGATCAAAGAAAAGAATACAGGTGATAAAGTTTCCATTGGTTTGGAAGAAGAAGACGCCTATGTTAAAGTTATTATCGAGGACAATGGTCCCGGATTACCTGAAGATGCCTTACCAAGACTGACTGAACCATATGTGACAACGCGTAACAAAGGAACAGGTTTGGGATTGGCGATCGTTAAAAAGATTCTGGATGACCATAACGGTAACCTTGAGCTGGAAAACAAAACAAATAAAACAGGGGCGCGCATTACATTGCGCTTTGAAAAATAGATGACCAGTGACATTTTGATTGTTGATGATGAAGAAGATATTCGCCTGATGATTGCGGGTATACTTGAGGATGAAGGCTATAGTCCTCGTATGGCCAGCCAGTCAGATGAAGCCCTGCAAGAAATCAAAACAAAAAAACCGGATCTGATTATTCAGGATGTATGGCTGGAAGGCAGTAAACTGGACGGTTTGGAAATTCTGGAGCATCTACAGAAATATGATGCGGATTTGCCAATCATTATGATCAGCGGGCATGGCACAATTGAAATGGCGGTAAAAGCTCTACAGCTTGGTGCCTATGATTTTATTGAGAAGCCTTTTAAAACAGATAAATTCCTGATCCTTGTTAAGCGGGCGTTGGAAACCCTGTCCTTAAAGAAAGAAAATAAGGTGTTGCGTGAAAAAGCCATGGATCAGGCGATTTTGGAATTCAATGGTCCTTCCGCCAAGATGAAACAGGTTCAACAAACAATTGAACGTGTCGCGCCAACTGAAAGCCGGGTTTTAATTACAGGTGCCCCCGGTACGGGTAAGGATATTGCGGCACGTTTGATACATCAGCATTCCAACCGCGCCGAAGGGCAATTTGTTGTTCTGAACTGTGCCCTTATGACCCCTGAAAGGCTGGATGAAGAGTTGTTTGGCGTTGAGCAAGAGAGTAAAATCCTGAAGCGCGGACTGTTCGAGCAAGCTGATAAAGGTACTCTGTTTCTGGATGAAGTCGCTGACATGCCCAAAGAAACACAGGCCAAAATTTTAAATGTTTTGACCCACCAAAGCTTTACACGCATCGGTGGGCAGAAACGGTTAGATGTGAACGTCAGAATCGTTGCGGCCACAAATCAGGACCTTAAGGAAAAGATCGAAGCCCACGAGTTTCGTGAAGATTTATATTATCGTCTGAATGTTGTGCCCTTAAATATGCCGGATTTGGCCGATCGTCGCGAGGATATTCCGGATTTGATCAGCTTTTTCTCGGACCGAATATGCCAGTCGAACAACTTGAAACCGGTCAAATTTAGTGATGATGCAATCGCATTTCTGAAAAAATACACATGGCATGGCAATATCCGCCAACTGCGAAATATCGTCGAATGGTCTATTATTGTGAATGCCGGATCGGGCGGGGACGTTATTTCCTATGATGTTTTACCCCCTGAAATAAAGGGAACGTCGCAGGCAAATTCAAATGATAACCCCGGATTTCAGGCATATTCGGATTTAATGTCGAAACCTCTTCGTGATGCACGCAGCCTGTTCGAGCGCGAATATTTAAAGTCACAGATCGAGCGCTTTGACGGAAATATATCCAAAACAGCCGAATTTGTTGGTATGGAACGATCTGCACTTCATCGGAAAATAAAATCCTTGGGGATTAATGACGATGAAGAGAGTGGACAGGAAAAAGAAGACACAGGTACCTGAATTGTGTAGAATATCTTTCTAAGGGAGAGGGGTTCATGAAAGTCATAGTTTGCGGTGCAGGTCAGGTCGGATCGAATATTGCGGCCTATTTATCGCAAGAAGATAACGATGTTACTGTTATCGATATAAATCATCAATTAATCAGCGAGATTAACGATCACCTGAATGTCAGTGGTTATGTGGGTAATGCGTCACATCCCGATGTTCTGGAGCAGGCCGGCGCGCACGATGCGGAAATGATTATCGCAGCGACCCATGCTGACGAGGTTAATATGGTCGCCTGTCAGGTTGCTCACAGCATCTTTCATATTCCAAAGAAAATTGCGCGTGTGCGCCAACAGGTGTATCTGGATCCGTCCTGGGCCAATATGTTCAGTCGTGATCATATGCCGATTGATTTGATTATCTCGCCGGAGGTTGAAGTTTCAAACGCCATTTTGCGCCGCCTGAACACTGCGGGTGTATTCAACCTGATTCATTTTGCGGATGAAAAAATCAGTTTGGCCAGTGTTATATGTGATAAAGATAGTCCGATTATCAATACTCCATTGAAACACCTGACGCCTTTGTTCCCAGATCTGTCCATTGAAATTGTGGCGATTCTACGCGACGACAGGAAAATTATCCCTAATGCCGATGAAGTTTTACTTCCAAAAGATGAAGTTTATTTTGTATGCGACAGTGATCATTTAAAGCGTTGCCTTGAAGCATTTGGTAAGACAAGCCCATCAACACGGCGTGCTATTATTATTGGTGGTGGGAATATCGGTTTGCTTTTGGCTCAAAAAATTGAAGAACACCATCCTGATATCGACCTGCGTTTAATTGAAAAGAACCTGCAGCGCGCACATGCGGTGTCACAAAAGCTGGGGTCAACATTGGTCTTACATGGTGACGGTTTGAACCGTCAGATTATGGAGGAGGCCAATTCGGACCATACAGAGGTCGTGATTACGGTCATGGATAGTGATGAAGCGAATATTCTATCCTCCTTATTGGCCAAAACATATGGAACACAAAGATCTATCACCTTGATAAACAATACAAATTTTGTCCCGCTCATTTGTAATATGGGGATTGATGCCATTGTAAGTCCGCGTTCTATTACGGTTTCGACAATCTTACAGCATGTCAGAAAGGGGCGTATTATCTCTGCTCATAGCCTGCGTGACGGCTTTGCCGAAGTTATGGAGATTGAGGCTCTAGAGACATCAAGCGCGATCAACATACCCTTAAAAGATTTGAAACGTCCGAAGAATACGATTATCGGCGCAATTTACCGAAAAGGGGAGGTTATTATCCCCAGACCCGATACGGTTATCAGGCCACATGATCGAGTTATTATTTTGGCCGAGCACAATAAAGTCAAAGATATCGAACAAATGTTTTCGGTAAGGCCGGAATATTTTTAAAAAAATACTTGTTATCTCAATACATTGTGTTATTAAGAATTATTAAAAATTTAAAAAAACTTACTGTAATGCATATAAGGTTAGTAAAAAAATGTCTGATAAAGCGCAGAATTTGCAAGATCATTTTTTAAATACTGTTAGGAAAGAAAAAGCTTCTGTAACGATTTTTCTTGTTAATGGCGTAAAACTGCAAGGTTGTATCACTTGGTTTGATAACTTTTCCATGCTGTTGAAACGTGATGATCATGTACAATTGGTTTACAAACATGCGATTTCAACAATTTGCCCTTCAACTCCCATTGTGTTGAACGGCGATGTTGTAGATTGTCCTGACGAATAGTTATCAATTATATCATTGAAACTTTGACGAACTCATGTATCTATAGTGCATGGGAATGACGAACGCATATGTAATCGAGCCTTTTTTAAAGCAGGCGCCATCAAGAACACCGGATGAGAATATAAGGCGAAGCCCCGAGGCCTCGCTTGAGGAAGCTGTGGCCCTGACATCAGCTGTTAAGAACATAAATGTCGTTGCTAGCGAGATTTTACCCCTCAGCAAGATAGAGCCCGGCACGCTTTTAACAAAAGGCCATATTGAGAATGTTAAACAGACGATCGAGGACCATGAAATTGACCTTGTTATTGTCGATCATGATCTTTCCCCCATTCAGCAGAGGAACCTAGAAAAGACCTGGAAAGCCAAGGTTATTGACAGGACAGGTCTGATCCTCGAAATTTTTGGGGCACGGGCCAGAACCAGCGAAGGTAAATTGCAGGTTGAACTGGCCGCCATGATGTTCCAAAAATCACGCCTAGTACGCTCGTGGACCCACCTTGAACGTCAGCGCGGCGGGCTTGGATTTGTTGGTGGGCCGGGGGAAACCCAGATCGAAATTGACCGTCGTTTGATTGGTGAAAAAATTACAAAACTGAAGGCGGAGCTTGAAAAAGTTCGTAAGACGCGAAAAATACAACATAAAGCACGCAAATCAGTACCTTATCCCATTGTTGCATTAGTCGGTTATACGAATGCCGGCAAATCTACACTGTTCAATGCCATGACCGGGGCCGATGTTTTTGCAAAAGATCTGCTGTTCGCTACTTTGGATACGACAATGCGGGCCATATTATTAGAGCAAGACCTGAAAGTCATTTTGTCTGATACGGTCGGTTTTATATCTGATTTGCCAACCCATCTGATTGCGGCGTTTCGTGCAACCCTTGAGGAGGTAGAACAGGCAGATATCATCCTGCATGTACGTGATATTGCAGCCGAACATAGCGAAGCCGAAAAGAAAGATGTGTTGGAAACACTTGATGAATTAGGGATTAATATTCATAAATCCAACAATATATACGAAGTCTGGAATAAAATTGATTTGCTTGATGCTGAAGAACAAGAAAGATTGATCAATATCGCAGAGCGTTCATCAAACATTATAGCTGTGTCTGCGTTGAAAAAGACAGGGCTTGATGTTTTAGAAAAGCTTCTGGTTAAGAACTTGAAGAAATATTATCAAGAGATTGATATCAAAATAGATTATACTGATGGCGATATCGTCTCGTGGATCTATGATCACTGCACTGTCGTTGATAGGAAAGATGCCGAAGATCACATACTATTTCACTTGAAGGCCCCATCCGATATCCTCGAGAGGCTGTATGCGAAACTTAACTCCGATAATTATAAAGAAAACATAACCGATGCTGCCCACTGAAGACAAAATATTCGAAGTATTACGTGAAAATGCGGATAAACATATCCTGCCATATTATAAGTCTATGGACGCTGAACAAATTCGCGAGAAAGCCCCTGGAAACCTTGTAACGGAAGCAGATGAAGCGTCTGAAGAATATCTGACCAAGGTTCTGCCAAAGCTTATTCCCGATAGTCTTGTGGTCGGTGAAGAGGCTGTTTACAAAGATAAAAATGTTTTGAAATGCCTGGATGCTGATCAGCCGGTCTGGATTGTCGACCCGATTGACGGCACGTATAATTTTACGCATGGACGGTCAAACTGGGGTGTCTTACTGAGCCTGAGCTACATGGGTGAAATTGTTTTCGGTGTCATGTACGATGTTTTGAACCAACAGTTTATTTTTGCCAAAAAAGGCGAGGGCACGTATATATGCGGCGCGGATAATATTAAAAAACCACTGCAGATGACCGCACCGGATAAACCCACGTCTCAATACTGTGGTCATGTTGGCGGGGCACAAGCATGGCATTTCAAAAAGCTTAATCCGTTTTGCGGACAAATCAGTAATATCAGATGCTCTTTGCACGATTACTGGTCACTGGTCACGGGCAAAATTGATTTCACCTTTCATAGTTCAACAACACCATGGGATCATTCTGCGCCCTCGATTATAATTAAAGAAGCGGGGGGCTATATTGCCGCAGGCGCTGATGCCGACCCATATAATGTCAGACAAAGGCAGAAATATCTGCTATCGACTTATAATCAGGCTGATTGGCAGGAGATGGCTGCTAATTTCCACAGCGTTCTTCAGAAAAAATAATCAGGCGGCTTTAGCTTCGCCCAGCTTGACTTCCAGCCATAATTTTTCCTGATCTTCCTGGCTCAGGCTTTCAAATTTCTGGCCTTTTTGTTTTGCCAATGCTTCCATTGCGCGAAAGCGGCGTTCGAATTTAAAATTCGCATCGCGTAACGCCATTTCAGGGTCGATCTTCTGCCAACGTGCAATCTGAACCATGACGAACAAGACGTCCCCGAATTCTTCATGCATCTTCTGCTGATCATTGGCCTTAACTTCATCGGAAAATTCGTCCAGCTCCTCATCCAGTTTTTTCATGACAGCCTTAAAATTTGGCCATTCAAAACCGACACGCACGGCACGTTTTGACAGTTTTTCTGCGCGGCTTAGTGCGGGAAGGGCGCGTGTAACACCGCTGAGGACGCTGTCGTCCTGTTTCTGGTCTTTACGTTCCTGTGCTTTGATGTCTTCCCAATTTTTCAGGACTTCGTCGGCTGTTTCGGCAGATACATCGCTGAAAACATGGGGATGGCGGCGTTCCATTTTTTCTGAAATAACCTCGGCTACATCCTCAAAGTCAAATTCACCGATTTCCTTAGCCATCTGGGCGTGAAAAACCACCTGCAATAATAAATCACCCAGCTCGTCTTTCAGTTTGACCATATCGTTATCTTCGATGGCATCAATCACTTCATAGGCTTCCTCGATCGTATAAGCGCCTATAGATTTAAAATCCTGCTTTAAATCCCACGGGCAGCCGTTTTCCGGATCGCGCAACTGTTTCATAATTTCGACGAGGCGTTGTGTTTGAGTCAGCATTTTTTTGTTCCTTTTCCTTAAAACAGGGTATAGCACATTGTTTAAGACAAAAAAAGAACCGGCCGGAAAATTCCGACCGGTCCCGTGATCACGGAGTACAGTGTGATAGGAGATTAAGCAGTTGTATATTTCAACAACTGTTTAAAGTTTTGATGACCGTCGGTAAACGGCCACCCGTGATCACATTCTTTTTCCACAGGAAAGGAAATGGTGTTTGCGCTACCAATTATTTTTGAAAGTTTTGAATAGGGCATATGAAACTCAATCAAGGTAGTTGAACACTCAATTGAGGTAGGTAAAAATATTAGAAAGTCAAAGGGGCAAAGACATTATTTTGCTAAATTTTCCTAAGATTTTTTCTTATTTTCTACCTGTTTTACATGCAGGGCAGGCGCCTTGCCTTTGTGATCTTCGCCAAAGTAAATTGTCTGATGCGGGAACGGTATCTCGATGTTCTTTTCGTCAAACTTGTATTTCAGTAAACGGTTATATCCGCGACCGACAAACCATTGTTTTATAGGGAGGGTCTTGACGCGCGCTTTGATGACAACAGCGCTGTCGGCAAATTGGTCTACGCCGACAACTTCCAACGGCTCCAGAATAAAGTCTTTATATTCAGGGTCGTTTCGCATGACTTCATCAACCTCATGCATGGCCGCAATGACTTTGTCAGGGTCCTCGCGATAGGCAACACCCATGTTGAATACATAGTACGAGAAATCTTTGGTAAGGTTTGTGATTGTTGTAATCTCGCCATAAGGCACCGTGTATACGTTTCCTTCAAAATCACGCAGCTGGGCCTTGCGGATGGTTAAACGTTCAATAACACCTGTATGGCCGGCCAGATTGGCGACATCCCCAACCTGTATAAGGTCTTCAAAAATAATAAAGAACCCTGAGATAAAGTCTTTAACCATAGCCTGCGCACCAAAACCGATAGCAATTCCTAGGATACCAGCACCCGCAAGTAGGGGCAGGACGTTCACGCCCAATTCAGATAACAAAATTAATGAGAACATTGTCAGAAAGACGACTAGAGCGATATTCCGGATAATCGGGGCCAGGGTGTTCATTCTAGCTTGCTTATCAATTTCCGCATGAACCTGCATATATTCGATTGATCCGTCGATAAATTCCCAAACGACGATACCAATCAGCATGACCAGAATAATACTGAAGAGCGTTTTAAAATTGACCAATGCCAGAATAGCAGAGCTTTGTGGATCTAGGCCCCAGTTGATCCCGATCATGAGGGCCGCAACCAAAAGAATAATCAAATGCCCGCAAAAACGCAGAACCCGTGTATATGTGTGCAGACGGTTATGAGACAGGTCAAAGCGGTCTTTAAAAGAAATCAGTCTATTTTTAATTTTGATGCTGATCCGGTAATTGATATACATCAGCATTAAGGCGACAAGGACAATCAGCGTTGTTGCTATGATGTTATTGAGCATGGACGAGCTGATGTTATATTGATCCAATGTATCCTGATAATAGCTTTGAAGTATTTTGATGGGTTTATCTAATCCGAATAATTCTGACAGAGATGTTGCTTTGTCTTCTGTCGTTTCGGCCGACGCTTCGGATAATATCTTTAAATTGCCGATGAATTCTTCACGTTTTTCATCTGATTCCAGTGTTGAAATCAGGTTATCAAGTTGTTCCTGATTGATTTGAACGCCATCAGTCGCCGCTTCCTGTGCCAAAGCATCCGGAGCTATGCCTGATAGAAACAATATGCATGATAAAACGATAAGAATTTTCTTCATAAATACCTCTGTTCATAGAATTGTGTCTAACTTACAAAACATGAAATAGGCAATCAAGCAGTAATCCTATCTGGCGAGAATAATATAATAAATCCAATATTCTGCAGGCGAGGGAACTTTTAAGAAGCAGCCAAATGGTTTGCCATCTATATTCTGTAATGTGGCGCCACCGTATGTGCCTTTAAAATGGGCATTTGAAATAGTGGTATCACTTGGCATAGTTGCGTCGGTTAGACCTAAACCGGCTTTTTTATTAACTTCCTGACATACTTCTAATGAAACATCTCGCATGAAATAAACCAAATCTGCGGCCGTTGTTCCTATACCATCAGCAACATGGCCACCTGTAAAGATATGATTGTAGAGGTCAATATTGGTGGAGCGAGCCTGTGTCAAATGGCGAAAATCCTGCCATGTGACAAGATCGGTGAATATTTCATCTATTTCGCCGCGGCTGTTCGGGTTTTCAGTATTTGTCGTGGCGCTTGGCACACCTGACTGCCCGGTGCGCGGGTCAGCAAAGCTGATATTTGTCTCGAGGGTTTCATTAACCATCATGGTAGTCGTAACCCCAGCTTTTACAGCACTGAGCCACTTTAGAAGGCGTGTGGCCTCAAGGTTTGCTTCATGTTGGTCAGATGATGGTGTGTTATTAGAAGATTTCGTTGCTGCGATGCCAAGTGCTGCAAAAAGCAAAATCGCGATAAGCACTAGAAACAGAGCGTTACCTTTTTGATATCTATGTGCTGTTTTATTCTTCATACTATAAATATACCAGATAAATGGATTGAAAACAGTTAATTTTCAAAAAGATAGGGGGTTAAAGATACGCCTGAATCCAGACCATAAAAATGTGATAATATATATTATGTAAAATAAAAGACGAGTTTAAAAGGGCCAATATTAGGATGAACGCGCAATCACATAGTCGCACAAATCAACGAATATGCTTTTTATCTCGTTGTCATCGAATAAAGACAAAGATGATATCGCTTTTTCCTTATAGAGGTTTGCAGTTTCCAAAGATTTTTTAAAGCTGTTATGCGCCTCACAAATTTTAATCGCGCGCGGCAACGTCTCATCATCAATCTTTTTGTTCACAAAAATGCTATACCAGAATGCGCGCTCGTCATCTGTTGCATTTTCGAGCGCATAAATAATCGGCAATGTGATCTTGCCATCACGCAGGTCATCACCAAGTGACTTTCCAAGCTTATCCTGTGAAGCTGTATAGTCCAGTACATCATCAGCAATTTGAAACGCTATACCTAAATTCAGGCCGTAATCATGCAAAGCCTGACATCTTTGTTCGTCCTGATCAGCTATAACAGCGCCGGTTTCACAAGCTGCGGCAAATAAAGCCGCTGTTTTTGATGTAATCACCTGCAAATATGTATCAAAGCCCGTATCCATATTATGTGCGGATGAAAGCTGCATAACTTCGCCTTCGGCAATTATAGCAGAGGCACCGGATAGAATACGTAAAACGGGCAGAGATCCGTCCTCGACCATCAGCTGAAACGCGCGGCTGAACAGAAAATCACCAACCAATACGGCGGCTTCATTGCCAAATACAGCGTTTGCGCTTTGATTGCCGCGGCGAATATTGCTGTCATCGACAACGTCATCATGTAATAAGGTTGCCGTATGTATAAATTCTACACATGCGGCCAGATTATGGGCTCTGTCGCCTTTATAACCACACATTTTCGCAGATGCGATTGTCAATAACGGGCGTAAACGCTTACCGCCAGCAGAAATCAGATAGCTGGCCAGCTGTGGTATCAAAGCAACATCTGAATGCATTTTGTCCATAATGCAGGCATTTACAGCCTTCATGTCGTCTGCAAGCAGGTTTGACAAAACCTCTAAGGGGCTTTGATGGTTGTTTTGAACTGATTTAGTGGCCAAAGTCATATCATCATTGTATTCGTAATTCTGTTTTTTTATAGTGTAATTCAACCTTAAAGCAAAGAAATATATTTATACTGTGAAAGAATTGCTCCGTACAAACGACCCTGTAAAGATCAGTTACGTTATACATCTATTGTCCGAACACAATATTGAGGCAATAGAATTGGACAGGCATACCAGCTTTATTGAAGGTTCAATCGGCGCCATCCAGCGACGTATTATGGTCGCAGATGATGACCTATTGACCGCACAGTCGGTTTTGAAAGAGATTGATTGATGAAATTTATCGAAAATACACTGTTAAACGGTCAGGTTACGGTAAAACAACCGGAAAATGGTTATCGTACGGCAATTGATCCAATTATGCTGGCGGCGGCCTGCCACCCCCACCCTGATGATCATATTGTTGATCTTGGCTGTGGCGTTGGTACGATCGGATTATGTCTGAATCATTTTGATCCGGGTATGAATGTTACAGGATACGAGATTCAGCCAGAACTGGCAGAGATAGCCGGGCAAAACCTTAAAGGGGATAACTTTAAAATTTTAAATGAAAGCATTGATAAAGTTGAAAAAAATACTTTTCATGTCGCTGTTATGAACCCGCCCTACTACGAAGATGGACAAAATATATCTTCACCGGATATAAGCAAGGCGACGGCGCATTCAGGGGTCTTAGAAAACTGGTTCAAGGCTGCGAATACGGGGCTAAGAAAGGGTGGATATTTGTACGGGATATTACCGGCCATCAGATTTGATGATGTTATAAAGCTAAGCCGCAAACATCAATTTGGCGCGCTTCAGTTCTATCCGCTTTTCCCAAAGCTAGACAAACCCGCAAAACGTATTATATTTCAAGCAAGAAAGCATAAATCGGGTCAGACTGTTCTGCACTCAGGTCTTGTATTGCACAGGCAGGAACGGAATTATACCGACGAGGCTGCGGCTATTTTAAACGGCGAAACCAAAATAAAAGCATTTTTGAAATGAACAAAAAAATACGCAAATTTATGTTGAAATTGCCTGTTGTCGGCAATTGGATGAAAAAGAAACGTCTGGTTTCTGTTGTCAGAATGAATGGCGTGATTGCCCCAAATGCCGACAGTATGTTCAGTCGCGGTTCGCTTGATATTGAAACGCTTGACCCCATCCTGCAAAATGCCTACAGCGTGCCGGATATCAAGGCTGTTGCGGTTATTATCAATTCACCCGGCGGCACGCCTGTACAGGCAGCGCTGATTGCAGAACGTATTCAAGAGTTATCAAAAGAAAATAAGGTCAAAACATATACCTTTATTGAGGACGTTGCCGCATCCGGCGGTTATTGGCTGGCCTGCGCGGCAGATGAAATCTATGCGCATAAAGCGTCAATCGTTGGGTCAATCGGTGTTATTTCCTCCGGTTTTGGTTTTGACAAGTTTATCAAAGAACACAAGATAGAACGCCGCGTATACACCGCAGGCAATCATAAATCGATGCTGGATCCGTTTCAACCTGAAGATCCTGAAGATATAAAGCGCCTGACACAAATTCAAAAAGAATTGCACGGCCAATTTATTGACTGGGTCAAAACACGACGCGGTAAAAAACTGAAGGGATCGGATAAAAAACTGTTTAACGGTGATATATGGTCGGGTGAAAATGCCGAAGAACTAGGACTAATTGACGGCTGTCAGGAAATGCAGCAGTTCATGAAAAAGAAATTTGGTAAAGACGTAAGGTTTCTGGAATTCGAGGAAAGCAAAGGGTTTTTGGCGTCGATATTTACATCAACAAAGGCCTTTAATCAGTTGAATTATTTTGATTTTATTGCCTCTATGGATCGTTTCTTTATCTGGAATAAGTTCTTAAACAAATGATTTTTCAAATTCTCAGAACCGTTTTAGTTGGCGCTGCCATCTATTTTTTCTCGAAAGTTATTCGGGGTGCGATCGATAAGAAACTGGACCCGCCGAATGTAGAAGACCAATATAACGCTCAAAGACCGCCAAAGGTCGACATGCCTGAAAAACTGGTCCCCTGCCCGAATTGTAATATCTATTATAATCCCAATCATCCGCCTGAATGCGGCGATCAGAATTGTCCGTTGAAATCAGGAGAATAAATCACTGCTGTTTTGTGGGGTTGGATTATCAAGTCCCAAATATTTATAACCATAGTCAGAGATCATTCGTCCGCGCGGCGTGCGCTGTAACAGACCTTGCTGTAATAAATAGGGCTCGATCACATCCTCGATGACATCACGTTGTTCGGATAGAGCTGCGGCAAGTGTATCAACGCCAACAGGGCCGCCGCCATAATTATCAATGATACAGCGCATATACCTGTGATCCATTGAATCCAGACCGGAATGATCAATTTCAAGGCGTTTCAGGGCATGATCAGCGATTTGGGCTGTGATTGTATCTTCGTTTTTGACAGCGGCAAAATCGCGAACGCGCCTTGTCAACCGGCCGGCAACGCGCGGCGTACCGCGACTGCGGCGCGCAATTTCCATCGCGCCATCATTTGAAATGGCAATCCCCAGCAAGCCTGAAAGCCGCTCGACTATGATCGCCAGATCATCAGCAGAATAGAATTCGAGACGCTGATGAATACCAAATCGATCACGCAAAGGCGTTGTCAAGAGGCCGGAACGGGTTGTCGCCGCAACAAGTGTAAATGGCGGCAAATCAATTTTGACCGAGCGGGCGGCTGGCCCTTCCCCGATGATGATATCAAGCTGACCGTCTTCCATTGCCGGATATAGGATTTCTTCGACCGCCGGATTCAGGCGATGAATTTCATCAATAAAAAGAACATCATTCGGCTGCAGGTTCGTCAGCAAGGCTGCCAAATCACCCGCGCGTGCGATCACAGGGCCTGATGTTGACCGGAAACCGACACCCAGCTCCTTACTTACGATCTGGGCCAATGTCGTTTTCCCAAGGCCCGGCGGGCCAAAGAATAAAACGTGATCCAGAACTTCCTGACGTTTGCGGGCTGAATCGATAAAGACTTTCAGATTTTCACGTAACTTCGGCTGGCCGATAAATTCGCCAAGTGTTTGTGGTCGCAGCGCCTGATCTTCTTGATCATGTCCTTGACGGTCTGCAGACACTTCGCGTTCGATTATGGCCTCAGCAGTTTCCATCATGCGCTCAGTTCCTTCAAGCTCTCGCGGATTAAGATCTGAACATCACCGTTTTGTTCGCCCAGATTACGGCTGGCAGATGTAACGGCGCTAAAGGCCTCCGCGCGGCCATAACCAAGATTAACCAATGCAGAAACGGCGTCACTGTTGGCGGCAACTGCTGCCGACTTATTGATCTGCGCGCTGCCACCTTGTGATGCACCGATTTTAATGGATGTTGCACCAACGCTATCAGTCATCATCTTTCCGGCTTTGTCTTTTAATTCTGTTACGATGCGCAGCGCTATCTTTTTACCAACGCCGTCAGCACGTGAAATCATGGCTTTATCCTCGGCTGTAATAATCATCGGCAGGTCTTCCGGCTCTATCACGGCCAGAACAGCCAGTGCGGCTTTGGCCCCAACCCCCTGCACGGTACAAAGCAGGTTAAACCACTCCTTTTCCAAGCTATCGGCAAAACCAAACAGGCTGATTTGATCTTCACGGACGTTCGTTTCGATCAGTAAACTGGTTTTATCACCATTATTGCCAATACGGCCAAGCGTTCTGGCAGATGCCTGCACCAGATAGCCGACACCATTCACATCCAGAATAAGGCTATTTGATGATATTGAATCAATTTGTCCTGTCAGCTTTGCAAACATATCAGACCTCTACCATTTCGTTTTTCTGTTTCAGTGCGGGCATATGATGCGCATGACACATCGCAATCGCAAGGGCATCTGCCGCATGTTCGGAATCGAATTCAACATTCGGCATGAGAACCTTAAGCATCATTTGTATCTGGTCTTTATTGGCATGCCCAGCACCGACAACAGATTTTTTTATAAGGTTGGGTGCATATTCATAGACATTCAGGCCCACCATGGCCGGAACCGTCATAGCAACACCGCGCGCCTGTCCGAGTTTAAGGGCTGTGCCCGCATTATTATTCATGAAGGTTTCTTCAATTGCGACCGTGGCCGGGGACCAAGTTTTAATCAGATCCTGCATCTGGCGCATAATTTCAGCCAGTCGCGCGGCCATTGCAATTTTCGAATTCGTTTTGATTGTACCGTTTGCGATATGCTTAGGGGTCGCACCGACATAATCAATAATACCCCATCCCGTGAAACGCAGCCCAGGATCAATCCCCAAAATCCGCATGTTTTACACCCCTTGTTTTTTAGCCAGCCAGACGGTCCATAATTTCATCATCAATATCAAAATTGGCATAGACATTTTGCACGTCGTCGCTGTCTTCCAAAGCATCGATTAGCTTTAAAAGCGTGCCCGCGGTTTCTTCATCAACGGCAACCAGATTTTGCGGTTTCCAGACCAGACCGGCACTTTCAGGCTCTCCGTATTTGTCTTCCAATGTACTGTTCACATCACCAAAGTCGTTCACATCAGTAATCACCTCGTGAAATTCATCGTCGCTTTCGACATTTTGGGCGCCGGCTTCGGCCGCGGCTACGAACATATCATCGGCGCTGGCCACGGACACCGGATAAACAATTGCCCCAACCTGATCAAACATAAAGCTGACCGAATTGGTCTCGCCGAGATTACCACCATTTTTACTGAAGGCTGTGCGCAGCTCGCTTGCGGTTCGATTGCGGTTGTCTGTCAGGGCATCTACGATAACGGCAATTCCGCCCGGGCCATAACCTTCATAGCGCATTTCCTCATAATTTGTTCCATCATCGCTGCCTGGTGTACCGCTTTTGATTGCGCGCTCGATGCGGTCTTTGGGCATGTTCTCTTTACGGGCGGTCTGAATGGCAAGACGCAAACGCGGGTTCATGTCCGGATCCGGAGCCCCCATACGTGCGGCAACAGTTATTTCGCGCCCAAGCTTATTAAAAAGCTTGGCACGTTTCTTATCTTGTGCGCCTTTTCTGTGTTGAATATTTTTGAATTTGGAATGGCCTGCCATGTTGTCTACCCAGGTTTGTTCTAGATCTGTTCTCTTTTTATACCATTTTTTCTGTCACAGGAAAAGGGAATTTCGGCTACTAAATCAATATTAACCATGTTAGCATACTATAAAATATTAAGATAAAATCGGTATTGTTTTGAATGGCTTATAATTTTTCTAATATCAAGGTTCTGGTTGTCGAGAATAATACGGCAATGTTCAGCCTGATTAAAAATGTCCTTGGCGCGTTTGGCATTAGCAAGATCTATTCTGCATATAGCGTGGACGAAGGATTTAAGGAGTTTCAAAGGCGTAGCCCCGATCTGGTTATCATCGACTGGCTGGATGAGGAAAATGGCGGGGTCAATCTGACAGCTAAAATCCGCCAGACCGATAACAGCGTTAATCCGTTTGTGCCGGTTATAATGATGACAGGATACAGCCAGAAAAGGCGTGTCATTATGGCGCGCGATTCGGGAATTACTGAATTTATCGTCAAGCCATTTACTGCAAAGGCCCTATACGACAAAGTAGAGTCAATTATCGAGCGTCCGCGCCAATTTGTAAAAGCGGACAGCTTTTTTGGCCCAGACCGGCGTCGAAAGCGTGATGGATATTCCGGCACTGACCGCCGTCAAAATGCGGCCAGCCCCCCTCTTCCCACCCCACCCAAGGACGACGAGTTTTTTATTGATTTCAAAGACAAAGATTAATATGCCATGATAGATACGCCTTACGAAAAAGTAGATTTTGCCAATATGCCGCGACAGCGGAATGCCGAATTTTTTAATCCGCCGAACATTCTTAAACAAAAAGCTGGCTCGGGAGGTATTGCACCTGATCTGATACAAAAAGCCGAAGATATGATCAACAGGAACGAACAGGATTTTCGGCCGATTGCGGAAAATTATTTTGAAATTCTTGATGCGGCTAGCCATAAGGTTAAAGATGGTGAGCTTAAAGGTCAGGATGCCTTTGAATCTGTCCTGTATCCCCTATCACAGTTAAAAGCCCAAGGGGCCATGTTCAATCAGCCTATCGTCAGTGACTTGGCGGCGATGCTGATCAATTTTCTGGAAGTCATCGATGATTTGGACGAGCAGGCGATTAGCATCTTAATGGTGCATAAGATGACCTTACAGGCTGTGATCAAGAAAAAATTACCGGCAGATGCCGAAGCCGCACAAAACCAGACTTTAAAAGATGCTCTGAAAGATGCCTGCATACGTTATTTTCAACGTAATAAAGCTTAATAGTTACAATTCACTTAGAATATAGGCCCTATGCTTACTCAGGTTTTCGAGGTTTACGGGGGCTGCTTCAAAAGACAATATAGCTGTTTCAAAACCATCGGTGATAAAATTTAGATCGATATGGGTCTTTTGGTCCTGATGATAGCACGCGACCTTGTAATGATCTAAACGTATGCCCTGCCAATAATCTTCTACTATATGCTGGCGCGCAAAATCACCCACACATGTTTTTTCAAGATCGGCGAAGACATTCTCCATCAAATCGTGTTGTTGCAAACCTGTTGTGATCAGATTAGCTTTAACATTGTCCTGTTCCCAGAAAATGGGCGTATTCAAATCGGGTTGCTTTTCTTGAATGAATTTTACGACTTTGGGCCCCAAAGACGATGCAATTTTTTGGCTAAGATAATCCGCAGCTTTGGGCTCTGCAGATGTGCACATGGATTTGCCAGTGCCCAGCTCTATACGTTCAACGGGTTCTACCGGCATCGCGCTGACGGGGGGCTGCATTTTTTGGCCGGGGAAATGTACCTTGATATATGTTCTGGCGGGATCGTTGTAAAAATCTTTTCTATAGACCGGGTTTTTGTGAAAAGTTTGAGACATGATTGATCCGGGAACAGGTATCGCGCCTGTGTTCACTGGGCTTTGTGCCCCTGCATTATGCATGCCGCTATTTGTTTTCAAGCAATTATCGATGTTTTTGATTGCATATGCAGACCCTGATAGAGGAACTGACATAGACTGGTTGCCATGGGATATTTCAAGCGTACTTCCTGCCTTTAAGGCATTTAGAAAGTCGTAATCATACATTAAAGACGCGATTAAAGTGTCTGTATTTACGACTTTTGTTGATAATCGACGTTCTATTAGATTATCTATTTTGAAAGTGGTGATATCAGCTGGAGAAATATTGCGCGAATGTCTATAGGCAAGTGATGCCGAGCCGCTGTAGTCACGTGCTATAACGATTTGTCTGTTTCCGTCAAAATCAACACTGGCCAGGCAATATCCTGAAACTATATCCTCATTAATATTATGCGAGCTTTTGTGCTTAATATACCATTCAGCGGCATGCACACTTGTTAAGGAGACGCAGGCAAAACACAAGAGCGTTGTGATGAATAAATTAAATCGGATTAACTGGTGTCTTTTCACTAGATGTATCTTCAGCTTTAAAGTCGTTCATGGTGTTATGTCCATGGATAGCAGAAGATATGTACTGAATCAATGTTCCATTAATTTCGTGCAACAATCCGCGTTGTTGCTGAGGCGCTTCGTGATGCAACACAGAAAACTGATTTTGTTCGTTCACAAAGAAAATCAGAGAAACGTGTTTTGCACTCTGCCCCGTGCTACAGCCCAAGTTTGCAATCGCAACATCCGAAGACAAGACCTGTAAACCATTATTTGAAGCTGACGCTGATGTTTCACATTGTGTTTGTGCAAAAGCCTTCACAAAACCGTTAACATGCGAAACAAAATTATCGCTGGAAAGGTTTTTATAAGACGAGATACTACCTTTTACAGCAGTACCGTTCAGTGACGCTGTCCATAGCTCTTGCTTGAATTGGCGTTGTTCAACTTTTTGCGGCAAAAACCGTACATTTCCAAAGCCTGACTGCGTTACGGCATCCCTGACATTTGCGGGTGCTTTCATCTGCTTGTTCAGTCCTGTTGTCAAAGATACGGGAGCTTTCTGAGCTGTTAGGGTGTCCGTGTTCTCGTCATTAGTAGGTGAAACATTTGCAACGGCGGCCATATTACCACCCGCACGCGGCTCGTATTGCTCGACAAGCTGATCGACTGTCATCTCGTGTTCATCAACGGCTATATTTTGTTCAGCAACGGCACCGACTTCAATTTTAGGCTTGGTAGGGATCTGAGTGCCTGGGTTAAGATTTTCCGTTATGGCGTTGCTTTTAATCGATATTTCAGATTGCAGGGATGCGATTTCCTGCTTTTGACGGTCCATCTTTTTGATCAAAGCTTGTTGTGATGCGCTAGTGTCATTTGGCATTTTTTCCAATGCCTTTCTTGCAACTTCCAGTTCGCGGTTTGATTTTTCCAGCAACTCTATTTTCTCTTGAAGCTCTGTAGTATCCGGAGCCATTGCAGGCTTTGCCTCAATCTTGGCTACAGGTTTTATTGCGGGCACTTTGATATCAACATCCTCGATGGGTGACGCCATTTCAGCAACCGGCTGTTCGATGGGTTTTGCCTCGACGATCGGGCTGTTCAAAACATCTTGTGTAGTTGTTTCTGTTTCTATATCGAGGTTATCGGTTTCAGCGACAACCTCGGCACTTGGTATTGTGGGGGCTGTGGGCGTGATTGGCTTTACCGTGATCTCTTCAACAACCATTTCCGGAGCAGCCTCTACGGCGACTACATCCGAATTCAGGGCGTTTAACCTTTGCTGACGCAATTCTTCTTCATTCTTGACTTCAGCCGATGTTTCAACCTCGGCCGTTATTTCCATCATTTGTCCATCAGGCTCGCCAGCTGCAGGAGATATAACATCCAAGTCCTTAACGGTATGTTTTGCAATATTTGTTGCAGGCATAGGCGATAGCTGTGCAACAACATTTGTTTCAACATTTTGCATCTTGGGCGGTATTGCGCGCACTTCTTGTACTTCAACCGGCTGTAGCTTTAGGGACTGAACACAATTATCAAGTTTTTCCGCTGATTTTGAAAAAGTCACCAGAGACATCTTCATGTCGACATCAGGGAAGCCCACGTTTAAGTGGCCTTCGCCGCGCAAGGCCGAAAACATTAAGTCTTCCTGACCGAGTTGAATTATTGCAGAGCGTGAATTTACGGCGGTTGCCTGCGTTTGGACACTGTATCCCTGGCTGTGTTGTAACGACACAGGTATAACTTGTCCTGGCTTGAAACGTTTTTCAGGGAAATCAATTGCAAAAGAATAATTGCCGTTTTTGGCTTTAGCCAAAGCGAGTGTGAAGCCCTGTTCGAATTTATTTACACTCGCGCAATAGCCCTCAACCCCCTGAGCGGGTGATACGATTTCGCCGATCCTCCAGTCTGCAAGCGGCCTTACGAAACCCAGATTACCTTTCATCGTTGCCGATGCCACAGCAGGAACTAGTGCCAGAGCCGTTGAAGTCATAAGGACTGCGAAGGCTGAAATTGATTTCTTATGCATGAAAATACCCCAAAAATTAAAATCCCCATAATTATGATGCATTATTTTACCCTTCAAAGCCAGCTATATTTAAGAAAAACATATGAATTTATTAATTTTTTTACTATAAAATAAAATCGATATATAACAAGAATGAAGACAATGACGTCAAAAAGAAAATTCTCTGATCCTTTCACAGCTTTTGATATCCGTCCGGAAGATGATATCTGGGTTTTTGCTTATGGATCACTGATGTGGAATCCTGATTTTGTTTACGAGGATGTTAAGTCAGCCCATATATGTGGCTACCACAGACGTTTTTGCATCAAATGTGACTATCATCGTGGCCAGCCTGACAACCATGGTCTGGTTTTGGGACTGGATAGCGGCGGGTCTTGCCGTGGTCTTGCATATCGTATTGCACCGCAACATCTAAAAGAAGCGCTTGCGAAACTGTGGAAACGTGAGATGTGGGTAGACGATGCCTATATTCCAAAACGTGTGCCCGTTACACTTGAAAATGACATGAATCGCAAGATATTGGCCTGTGTTTTTGTTAGTAACAAACACTCTTCCTATTATTACGAAGAAAAGTGCCGTAAAAAAGCAGCCCAGATTATAGCCGAGGCTCAGGGCCTGCGCGGTAGTAATTTCGAGTATCTGGAAAAGACGGTTCATCAATTGCGGGAGTTCGATATTTTTGACCCCCAGATTGAAGATATTTACAAACATACACAAACATCAGAACAGGCGCTGTTGACATAATGTAAAAAACTGTATACAGTTCTTATCGATACTTAACAGGATAAAACGATGATAAACTTAAAAAAATTATTTGACCGTATACGAAATAAACCTGATACAGCGCTAGCTTACAAAACCAAAAAAGTCCTGACATCAAACAAGTCTGTCGATCAATATATCGCAAAACGTCTTGAGAATGGTTTCTATGATATCGTACATAGAACAGAATTAAGCACGCCAACAGGTATTAAATTCTCGGATACCACAGTTGCTTGCGTCGGCGGTCTGGGTGTTGCGCTTGAAACACTTGAGGATATGGAAGCGGATTTATTCAAAAAACATATCGAATTCAAGAAAGAGGCAAGCAGCGACCTGACCCCTTTTAATTATAAATACTGCGTTGACCAGTATAATTCAGCGTCATTACCAAATGAACATTTCAGCTATTTCATGAAGATTGCGGGTAATAAAAAACAGGCCCCCACTCCTAAAAAGAAATAGAGGCCTGTCTTAAATTCTATCAACTATTAGTTAACTGATTGGGCCTCGCCGTCCCAGTTAAACTTTTTGATTTCTGCGTTCTGTCTCAGATCCTGAACCAGTTCATCAACAACATCCTGATTTAGCTGATTGCGGATAATATCTTCCATTTCTGCAAAGCTTGGAACTTTACGGTTACGGATATCTTCAACATAGATTACGTGCCAGCCGAACTGTGTCTGAACAGGCTCGGTGGTATAGTTGCCTTTTTCGGTTGCAAAAGCAGCTTCGGAGAATTCCGGAACCATTGCATCTTTTGTGAAATACCCAAGATCTCCACCTTTTGGACCTGTCGGACCGACAGAATGTTCCTTCGCAAGAGCGGCAAAGTCTGCGCCACCTTCAAGCTGATCAATCAGGCTTTTGGCCTTATCTTCCGTTTCGACCAGAATATGGCGGGCGTGGACTTCCTGCACGTTTTCATTCTCTTTCTTGATCTTCTGATATTCTTCTTTCACGCGCTCGTCAGTTACGTTTTCAGAGACATAGCGTTCGACGTAAAGGCTGCGTACAATCTGTGAGCGAACTTCGGCAAGGCGCTTTTCAACTTCCGGATCGTCATTAATTTCAGAATTTGAAACGCGTTCTTCCAGCAAGCGGTCATTGATGATCTGTTCGACCAGCATCGGGTAAATCTGCTCCATTGATACCTGCGCATTTGGCGGTAATGTAGAAGCAACTTTCTTAACATCTGCACGTGTGACCTCGTCACCGTTTACAACAGCTACAACTGTTGAATCGCTGCCTGCAGCAATACCATCAGATGATGAATTCATTAAAAACCATGCGCCCATACCGATCACTAATACGGCAACAATGGCAGAGCTGAAAATTTTTCCGTTTTTAGACATGTGAAATAGTCTCCCTAAAGTTAGATTTCAGTTTAAATGTAATCAATTCGCTATATGATTCAAGTATAATAAATAGGAAATTACTAGCGTTTTAAAGGATTTTTCTTTTTTTGATGCGCATCATTTGAAAAAAGATCAGTATCCATATTATTCACACTTAGCTGAGCCCTATAAACAGGTGGTGTTTTATTGACGATATGATTAAATTCTTCCATATGATCTTGCCAAAGAATACTTTTATTTAATGTTTGAAGGCGGTTTCGGGCACCCAAAATATCGATAACCGTATCGCCTCGCCCATCCTTTTGGAACAACATATTGGCTGAAAAGTGGTTTTTATCCCTGATAGCGATCGTAACCGCTTCCTCAAAACGGTCTGAACGCGCAAGACTGTGTAGTGCGGTAGTTTTGACACCAGCTGCCGTATTAAATGCGTTTGAAAGGTGCTCCAGTTTCATAGCGGGTTTAAAGGTCACGGGAAAGCGCTCGAACTGGGACCTCTTTTGCCAGCGGTAAAAAGTATCTCGAACATGATTAATGGCTTCACGTGGAGCAGGTAAATGGTAGCCACCATGCCAGTCCTGTATATCCACCAGCTTGTCCAATGTGAAGCGGTCCGGCGTTAAATGACCATATTCTAAAAGCAAATCAATAAACGGGACAATGTCTTTGTTGTTTTTGTCGCGCATCAAAGCATGGATGCGGCCATGCAGAGGCGCTGATGTGACACCCTGGTCCAACAAGAACTTCAGAATCTCGAGGTTATTACTGTCGATAGCGTTCGGCATAAACAGGGATGATCCCGAACTATTCGTGGCCTTAATATCCGCTCCTCGTTCGACTAGAAATTTTATCATTTCAAGATCTTGATTGTTAAAAGCATGATCCAGACATGTTTTTTGTGTGATAGTTTCGTATTCTTGCGGGCTCATATGTTTTTTAGCATTCCGCCAGTAATTCTCAATCAGGTCGTATTCTCTTTTTTCAATAATAAATCGATAGGCTTTTCTGCTGTCCAGATTGGAAAAATTAGTAGAATTTTCAAGAATATACCGAAAACATAAATGGGCGTTTTTTTGCGCCGCATCTGCCAGAAGGTTTGGAAGAAACTCTGTGTCAAACGACGGGCTAGCCATCGCATCTTTTAAGGCCGGCAGATACTTATACAGTGTTTCAACATCATCGCTTTTTATGGCGTGACGGCAGTTCGCACCGTATAGATTTATATTATTATTCATATGAAACTCCTGCCATTACGATATAAGGTCTGTTCATAAAAGACAAGACGAAATCCGATTGACCCTGACTGTAAAAGGTTTATAACTGTAAACACAATAAAACTAAGGAATAGAACATGTTTGCTTCACTTGCATATAAAATTTTTGGATCCAGCAACGAACGTCACCTGAAACGAATGCAGCCGTTGGTTGACCAGATTAATGCATTGGAAACTGAGATCGGAAAACTAAGTGATGCTGATTTGAAATCACAGACAGACAAATTCCGTGCCCGCCTGCAACAAGGCGAAGATACGCTCGACAGCATCCTGCCTGAGGCCTTTGCAACAGTTCGCGAAGCGGCCAAACGCGCACTTGGCCTACGCCCGTTTGATGTTCAGTTGGTTGGTGGTATGGTTTTGCACGAAGGCAAAATTGCTGAAATGCGTACCGGTGAAGGTAAAACGCTTGTTGCGACCCTGCCCTCTTATCTAAATGCTTTAGAGGGCAAAGGCGTACATGTCGTAACCGTGAACGATTATCTGGCGGAACGTGATGCCGATTGGATGCGCCCAGTTTTTGAAACTCTTGGCATGACAGTTGGAACCATTATCGCAAACATGGATCCGGTTGAACGTCAGGCCGCATATGCGTGCGATGTGACATACGGTACAAATAATGAATTCGGCTTTGATTATCTGCGTGACAACATGAAATTCCGTAAGGAGCAAATGGCAATGCGCGGCTTTAACTTTGCTATCGTGGATGAGGTCGACTCGATTTTGGTTGATGAAGCCAGAACGCCATTGATTATTTCCGGCCAGATTGAAGATACCGCTGAAATGTATAACGAGGTTGATAAGATTATTCCGTTTCTGGTCGAAGAAGACTTTGAGCTGGAAGAAAAATTCAAAAATATCAGCCTGACAGACCGCGGTAACGAACATGCCGAGGAGCTGTTAAAAGAACACGGCCTTCTGACCGAAGGCGGTTTGTTTGACCCGCAGAATATGGCCCTTGTTCACCACGTTAATCAGGGCTTGCGCGCCCACAAAATGTTTGTGTCGGATAAAGATTATATCGTTAAAGACGGTCAGATCGTCCTGATTGATGAATTTACAGGCCGTATGATGGATGGCCGTCGTTTGTCTGATGGTCTGCATCAGGCAATCGAAGCGAAAGAAGGCGTTCAGGTTCAGAATGAAAACCAGATTTTGGCCTCTATCACATTCCAGAACTACTTCCGCCTTTATCCAAAGCTGTCAGGTATGACCGGTACGGCGATGACCGAGGCTGCAGAATTCGAAGAAATTTACGGTCTGCAATGTATCGAAGTTCCGACAAACGTGCCCGTTGCCCGTATTGATAAAGATGATGAAATTTATCGCACATTCGAAGAAAAAATTCTGGCAATTGTTGACCTGATCAAGGAAGCACAAGATCGCCATCAGCCGGTTTTGGTGGGAACGACTTCGATTGAAAAGTCCGAATTGATTTCAGGCCTGTTGAAAAAAGCAAAAGTAAAGCACAACGTTTTGAACGCGAAATATCACGAACAGGAAGCGCAAATCGTTGCCCAAGCCGGTCAGCCCGGATCGGTTACGATTGCGACCAACATGGCCGGACGCGGTACGGATATTAAATTGGGGGGTAACCTTGAGCGCCGCATCATGGACGAAGTCCCTGAAGGCATTGATGAAGCCGAGCGTAAAAAACGTATCGAACGTATCAAGGAAGAGATCAAAAAAGACGAGAAAACAGTTCTGGATGCCGGTGGCCTCTATGTTATTGGTACAGAACGCCATGAGTCGCGCCGTATTGATAACCAGTTGCGCGGTCGTTCAGGTCGTCAGGGTGACCCTGGTGAAACACGTTTCTTTATATCGTTGCAAGATGATCTGATGCGCATTTTCGGATCGGACAAGATGGATGCTTTCTTACAAAAAATGGGGCTGGAGCAAGGCCAGGCCATTGTACACCCATGGATTAGCAAGGCCATCGAGCGTGCCCAGAAAAAAGTCGAGGCTATGCACTTCGAGGCCCGTAAATCAGTTCTTGAATATGATGACGTATCAAATGATCAGCGTAAAGTCATCTACGAACAACGCCATGAAATCATGGACAGCGACGACGTATCTGACATCATTAAAGATATGCGATACGAGGTCATCGAGGATATGGTCACCCGCACCATTCCACCACAAAGCTATGTGGATCAGTGGGATATCGAAAGCCTTAAGACCGAAACACACCGTCTTTTGAATGTAGATGTTCCTGTTGATGAATGGGCCAAAGAAGAAGGTATCGCGGATGAAGAAATCACCGAACGTTTGATTAAGGCCTCTGATGAACATATGGCGGCAAAAGCGGCCAATGTGAAGCCCGAGATGATGCGTCAGATTGAAAAATCGATGTTACTGCAGTTGCTGGATCAAAGCTGGAAAGAGCATTTGCTGAATCTTGAGCACTTGCGTCAAGGTATTGGCCTGCGTGGCCTGGGACAGAAAAACCCACTGAACGAATTTAAAACCGAAGCTTTTTCGATGTTCGAAAATATGCTGGATCAATTGCGTGAAAACGTGACGCAGACACTCAGCATTATTCAAATCCGTTTCGAGCAGCCGTTGCCGGAAATGAAAGAGCCTGACACGTCAAAACTGCGTGCCTACCAGCCATCAGCAGATGATGGGTTTGGCGCTAACGAAGGCGATGTAGCTTCCGCTAAGGCGTCGAATATTTCAACAACGCCATATACGAAACCTAGCTTTGATGAAAAAGATCCGGAGACCTGGGGCGGAACGCCGCGCAATTCGGCATGCCCATGTGGCTCTGGTAAAAAATTCAAACATTGTCACGGTAAATCGTAAACCTGTTAAGAACTTATTAACTCTTTCGCCCTATTATGAAATTACAGGATGAAAAATTCATTCGTTTCCACACTACCAAATAGGGAAAACCGGACAAACGGCGTTTAGAGGATAAAGTTTTTACGGGTTTCAGGGTCAAAAAAGCGCTCCATCGGGGCGCTTTTTATTAATATATTAAAGACCAGCCAAAGTTTGTTTAACAGCGCTTTGCCATCCATCGTACAATTTATCGCGCAATGCGCCAGACATGGTCGGCGCAAAAGATCGTTCCGCAGACCATGCTGATGTGATATCAAGAATACTGCCAAACCACCCTGCCCCGATTGCGGCCAGATAAGCAGCGCCCAAAGCCGTCGTTTCAATAATCGGCGGGCGATCAACATTCACAGCGGTCATATCTGCCAGAAATTGGCACATCCAGTCATTGGCAACCATTCCGCCGTCAACGCGCATATCCTTTAACTTTTGGCCCGAGTCTTTTTCCATGGCTTTGACAAGATCACATGTTTGATAGGCCTGCGCCTCCAAAGCAGCACGGGCGATGTGGGCGCGGCCTGCATTGCGTGTCAGCCCTGTTATGGTAGCGCGGGCATCAGGCTGCCAGTAAGGTGCGCCAAGCCCTGTAAAGGCTGGCACCATATAGACGCCACCGTTATCATCAACGGATTGCGCCAGGGCATCTGTTTCACCCGCATGATTTATAATTTGCAGTTGATCGCGTAGCCACTGAATGGCCGCTCCGGCAATAAAAATAGAGCCTTCTAGAGCATACGTCGTCTTTCCATCAAACCTATAGGCAATCGTCGTCAAAAGTTTATTTTGTGATAATTTGAATTGATCGCCGATATTCATCAGGGCAAAACAGCCTGTGCCATATGTGCTTTTGACCATGCCGGTTGCAAAGCAAGCTTGACCTATTAATGCAGCCTGTTGATCCCCTGCCGCTCCTGTAATCGGAATGCTCTGGCCCAAATGCGACGGGTCTGTTGTACCGAAATTTGCAACGTTATCCTTAACCTCGGGCAACATCGACATTGGGATATTAAAAAGCTCCAAAAGCTCCTTGTCCCACTCATGAGATTGAATATTAAACAGCATTGTGCGCGAAGCATTTGTTGCATCTGTGGCATGGACAGACCCGCCGGTCAATTTCCAGATCAAAAAACAATCAACTGTGCCGCATAATAGATCACCAGCTTGCGCTTTTTGAAGCGCACCATCAACATTATCCAACATCCATTTTATTTTGGTCGCGCTAAAGTACGGGTCAATCAGCAAGCCGGTCTTCTGTTGTATGTTTTCTTCATGTCCAGCAGACTTTAATTGACGGCAGTATTCCGCTGTTCTGCGGTCTTGCCAGACGATGGCATTATAGATCGGATTGCCAGTGTTTTTATCCCAGACAACGACTGTCTCGCGCTGGTTTGTGATACCGATCGCAGAAATATCATTCGCGCCTGATTGTTTGATCACCTCACGGCAGACTTCAAGCGTATCATTCCAGATATCATTCGCATCCTGTTCGACCCAGCCATTTTCTGGGTAATGCAGGGTTAATTCCTTTTGTGAAATATCGACAATGTCCATTGTACGCGAAAACAGTATGGCGCGACTGCTGGTTGTTCCCTGGTCGATTGATAAAATAAAAGGTGTTTGATGTTTCATATCTATTTGGATGCGTTATTAAACTGACTATCTGCCGTATGTGTTGAAAAATGGTTTTTATATTTACGCAAAACCTTTTCAATATTGGCTTTGGTCTCGTCTGTGATATGCAGACCCCATTTTGAGCGACGGGTTAGAATATCTTCCATCGTCATGGCCCATTCTTTCATCACCAGATAGGCGATTTCGGCCTCGTATATGCCACCGCCAAGATGCTGGCCCAGATCTTCCAATCGTTTCGCGCCGCGTAAAAAGAATCTGGCACGTGATCCATATGTCTTGCAATAACGATAGGCGATTTCCTTGGGCAGCCAGGCAAATTCGCGCTGGAAGGTTTTATAATACATATAAAAATCAGCTGTATTAATATCACCGCCCGGCAGCACGGCGAATTCCGTCCAGGGTTCGCTGGCATTCCCCATACGCTCGCAAATCATATTTGCAGCCTGCTCTGACAGCTTTCTGTAGCTGGTCAGCTTACCACCAAATACCGATAATATGGGTAGACCCTGATAGTCCTTTATTTCCAGTTTGTAATTTCGGGTCACGCTCGAGGCATTGTCCTTGCCATCATCAAACAGGCTGCGTACACCGCTGTATGTTGAAACAACGTCTGCAGGGTTGATCTGAACTTTGAAATATTCGTTTACAGCCTTGCAAAGGTAAGAAATCTCGTCTTTTGATGCTGACACATCTGCCGGATCGCCGCGATAGTTCACGTCTGTCGTTCCGATCAAAGTGAATTCACCTTCGTATGGTATTGCAAAGACGACGCGCCCATCGTCGTTTTGTAATGTGTAGGCCTGAGATCCCTCAAATATTTTCGGCACAATGATGTGGCTGCCTTTGATTAGGCGCGTTTTGTATTCGGTTAGTTTTTTATCAATGCCTTCGATAATCTGTGAGACCCAAGGACCGGCAGCATTAATAACGCATTTGGCATCAATGAATACTTCGCGTTTCGAAATCTGGTCTTCGCACGTAATACGCCAGACTTGTGCGCCACGTTTTTTTCGAACGGCTTTACATTTCATACGGGTAAAGATTTGCGCACCTTTTTCGGACGCGTCCAACGCATTCGCCAAAACCAGACGTGCATCATCAGCCCAGCAGTCAGAATAAAGGATACCGCGTTTATATTCGTCTTTTAATGGAGCGCCAAATTCATGCGTTTTGAAATTCAGGCCTTCTGAACCCGGAAGAAAATCGCGTGGCGCCAGATAATCATATAAAAATACGCCCAGGCGTATTAACCAGTATGGACGTTGCGATTTATTATGTGGCAGAACAAAGTCCATAGGGCTGATCAAATGTGGTGCAGATCGCAGCAAAACCTCGCGTTCCATTAAAGATTGGCGCACCAGTTTAAAGTCTTTGTGCTCCAGATATCTGAGACCACCGTGGATAATCTTGCTACTGGCGGATGATGTGGCAGAGCCTAAATCGCCTTGTTCGCACAAGACCACAGACATTCCCCTACCCGCAAGATCGCGTGCGATACCGGCGCCGTTAATGCCGCCGCCGATTACCAGAACATCTGTAGAAATTTCTTTGACTGTCATATAAAAAAACTTGGCAGAGTTAAAACTGAAATACTGCTTTATACAGTATAATAGATTTTAATCTCTGCCAAGGATTTGCGCTGAAATAATCAGCTTATTTAAAGTGGAATTAGTCTGTTTCTTTACCAATAATGTAACCTGCACCTGCGCCGGCGGCTGCCGCGCCAACTTCACGTGTTGTACAAGCTGTAACGATGCTGGTACCGCCAATAATGGCCAATGTCAGCATAAAGGCTTTGATTGAAAAGTTCATGGTATATCTCCTATGGTTTATGTTCATAATTCACAAACACATTCCCTTAGGTAGAGTTCCCAATTATTATGGATTTTATAGCGGGCGTTGCTGAACGACCTGTAACAGAACGTCTGTTGCGGTTTCCGGTCCTAATACTTTCTGGGTTACAGATAGCATACGCTTTTTAATAGCATGAACATCCAAAACCTTACCGTTAACTAAACCGTAGCCGGCCCCTAATACTCCGTACAGGTCTTGAATGAATGCGTCAGCAAGACGCGGCTGATAGCGCTCTATCGTCGGAATTTTCCCGTAGGGCACTTCAATCGATACGACCAAACTGACCTGCTGAACGATACCACCTTGCTGAATGATAGGTATCATCAAAGGGCTCATCTGAAAATATTCATATTCAGGTGCGTCTTTGACTTCATCTTCGCTATCTGCCGCAGACGCCGTTGTCACGAACGATAATTGATTATTGTTATTTATATCTGCAAAAAAGACTGCAAATGCCATTAACAGCACAAATGCATATCGCATGGAACATACTCCCCTCGAATAAACCCCGTCCTTTAACCAGTATGACAAAAGAAAGTTAAAACGGGTTTAACAAGGCGATGCTATGTTTTCTTTTTCTTGGCAATATAGGCTGTAAAGTCCTGCTTTAGCTTGGGCGCAAGCACATATAATCCAATAATGTTTGGAATCGTCATCGCGAAAATCGCCGCATCCATGAAGTTAATGATATTCCCCATAGTTGCGCCGCCGCCAATGATCACAAACAAACAATATAAGACTTTAAATGTTATTTCAGCCTGCTTCGTCTCGCCAAAGATGTAGGTAAATGATTTCAAACCATAGTACGACCAGGCAATCATTGTGGAAAATGCAAACAGAATAACTGACAAAGCCAGAATATACGGGAAGAACCATATATGTTCACCAAAAGCACGTGATGTCAGATCAACGCCTTCAACACCGCTGCTATCCACATAAACGCCACTAACGACAATGACCAGCGCTGTCATTGTGCAGATAACGACCGTATCGATAAATGGCTCAAGCATACCGACAATCCCCTGACTGACGTGACTGTCCGTTTTAACGGCAGCATGCGCAATCGAGGCCGAACCTAAACCGGCTTCGTTCGAGAAAGCAGCCCGTCTTACCCCTTGGATAATAGCGCCAAAAAAGCCACCGGCTGCAGCGTCAACACCAAAGGCGCTTTTGAAAATAATGCCAAAAGCCTCAGGGACTGCATCATAATTGAACAAAATGACAAACAAGGCAGCACCAACATAAAGTACGGCCATGAATGGCACGATTTTCTCAGCTGTTCTGGCGATTGATTTGATGCCGCCGATAATAACAGCTGCGACTAAACATGCGACCACGACACCGAACAACCAGCCTCTGCCAGCCATAAAGCTGGCCTCGCCGCCTGTTACATTCACAAATTGCTGAAAGGCCTGATTGACCTGAAACATGTTACCGCCGCCAATGGCCCCGCCAATACAGCAAAGCGAAAAGAAAGCGCCAAAGAACCAACCCAGCTTTTTATAACCCATCGACCCGAAACCATCACGCAGATAGTACATCGGACCGCCGGAATAATCGCCGTCCTTGTTAACATGTCTATATTTGACCGCCAGCGAAATTTCAGTAAATTTGGTCGACATACCAAACAACCCCATGAGGATCATCCAGACCATCGCACCGGGCCCGCCGACTGATATTGCAACGGCAACACCTGCGATATTCCCAAGACCGACAGTTCCCGACACACTGGTCGATAAAGCCTGCAGGCGGCTGATCTCACCCTTCTTATCTTTCTTTTTCATCTTCGTCGGTTCACGCAAAAGATCAATCGCATGTTTGAAATAGCGGATATTGGCAAAACCAAAATAGAAAGTGAAAAAGACAGATGCGCATACCAACCAGATTAAGACCAAAGGAACGGATTGCCCCAACATGTCAACGCTGTAGAATACTGTATTCAAGGCGGCTTCTGATACGGGGGCAAAAGCCTCATCAATTCTTTGGTCAAAGCCCGCCGGCAAATCTTCGATCCCGTCTTGCTGGGCAAAAGCAGGTATATTCGCAAATACAATTGTTAGAAACGCAGAAAATGCGGTCAAAAAGCGTGTCATAATATGGGGTCCCCCGACGTTAATTTATACAAATGCTAACACAGGCGGAATATGAAATAAAGCTAAGCGTTTTCTGATCAGTTCTTTGGCGGTTTGTTTGATTTTGGGCCGCGCTGAATTTTGAATTCTATGGGCTCTTCTGTGGTCTTTAATGCCTCTTTTTTCAAACCGTCAACAATCCATTGTTGTTTATCGGCGCATTTTTGGGCCTTCTTTAAAAATTTCTGCCTGATCTTATTTGATGGTGCGTTTTCAAATTTACGCTCAAGTGTAGAAATTCTACTTTCCAATCGCTGGTAAGCCCTTTGCTGAGCCTTATTTGCAGGATAATTGGCGCCAAGATGATGTATTCTCGCTTTGGTTTTATAATCTTCCAAGTTTTGCAATGTCTCTGAAATCGCCGGGCCGGAAACACTTGCAGTTATTAACCCTGTACACAATAAAGTAGCTCCACCATCAAGTGGCAGCATACAAGCCCCCATAGTATTTAATGATGCAAGGCTACCCCACCCTAATTTGCGTGGGTGATTAACTTTCGCGCGTGTAAACTTCGCTTTTAAACTTTCCAGCATATTTTGCTCCCGTTTTTATTTGCATAATAACAGTGCGCATAAATATGTCAATGCAAAATCAGTAATAACGGTTACATTTTGGCTTGGACGCTGGTTGTGTCGGCCATTCCTGTTGTGCCCAACGGCGGATCGTATCGTGATCCATGGTCAATGCCTGATCAATGCGCCCGCCATAATGACGACAAAAGGCCGCCATATTCATACGAATGGCTTTTTGGGAAACTTCATTCGCCAGTTCGGTGCGCAGATCATGAAGCGATGCTTCAGCATCCTGACCGGTCGAACGAAAATGGGACAGCATGGTCGTCTCGTATTGGCCTAGCAAATACTGGTTTTTGTTCGTGAATTTACGGTATTTGTTATACAGCCCCTCGCCGCCGCGCACCTTTTGGCAGGTCAGACCAATCACCATTAATTCGCTGTGGATACGCAGCCCTTGCTCGGCTTCAAATTCCTGCGCGTTATAACAACCAGAGGCCGCATAGGAGTTTGAAAAAGTTAAGGCCAATAAAATCAATGAGAAGGCATAAGCTTTTAAAGTCATAAAGGGTGTCCCTGGCTAAGTAAATAACTCCATGAGTCTAAATACGCACGGGGAATAGTCAATCACTCTTTTACGGTGATTATGTTTAAGCGCTGGACATTTGGTCATAAATATGTTTTAAAAAGCGAATAGCAAAAATAACGATTCTAGACGGGTAAAAATGGCACAAAATCAGAAAAAACTGTTTATCAAAACTTGGGGTTGTCAGATGAATGTCTATGACAGCAACAAGATGGCGGATATTCTGATGCCGCTGGGATATAAGCCAGTTGACGCACCTGATGATGCGGATTTCATCATTTTAAATACCTGTCATATCCGTGAAAAAGCGACTGAGAAAGTATTTTCCGAATTAGGGCGTATGAAGCCACATAAACAAAGAAAACAGGAACAGGGAAACAAAGCCCTGATCGCGGTTGCCGGCTGTGTGGCACAGGCTGAGGGGGATTACATTATGGAGCGGGCCCCATATGTCGATATGGTCTTCGGTCCGCAGACCTATCACGAATTGCCTGAAATGGTGGCCAAAACAATAGGTGCCTATGGCAAGTCCCGTATCGTCAATACCGAGCTGAGCACGGATAATAAGTTCGATAAATTGCCCGAAGAAGCGCAAAGCCAGGGGGTATCTGCGTTTCTGTCTGTTCAGGAAGGCTGCGATAAATTCTGCACTTTCTGTGTCGTGCCCTATACCCGCGGTGCTGAATATTCGCGCCCGCCGGAACAAATTCTTGAAGAAGCCCGTCGCATGGTTGCAAACGGCGTACGTGAAATCACGCTGCTGGGCCAGAACGTTAACGCCTATCACGGCGATGACGAAAACGGTAAGACATGGGGCCTTGGCCGCCTGATCCGCGAATTGGCTGAATTTGATGCGCTGGAGCGCATTCGCTATACCACATCACACCCCCGTGATATGGATGATGAATTGATCGCCGCGCATGGCGACGTTGAAAAACTAATGCCATTTTTGCATTTGCCTGTTCAAAGCGGATCAGACCGTATCCTGAAACTGATGAACCGTAAACATACCGCCGATGATTATCGTCGTATCATTGATCGTTTGCGTGATGTTAGGCCTGATTTGGCGCTTTCATCTGACTTTATTGTCGGCTTCCCCGGCGAAAGCGAAGATGATCATCAGGCCACATTGAAGCTGGTTGAAGATATCGGCTATACATTCTGCTATTCATTTGCGTACAGCCCCCGCCCCGGCACACCGGGCGCAAATATGGGCGGCATGGTCCATAAAGATATCGCATCACGCCGCTTGCAGGAATTACAAGGGCTTTTGAATAAGCAACAGGTTGAATTCAACAAAAATACGATTGGCATGACTTTACCGATCCTGCTGGATCGGAAAGGCAGCCGTGATGGCCAGATGCACGGTCGTTCACCCTTTATGCAGTCAACCCATGTTCAGGCTGATGAACGCCTGTACGGGCAAATTGTAAATGTAAAAATTGAAAAGGCGTTTGCCAATTCTGTATCCGGCACCATCGTTACCGCAGATGGTGTTATTTTAAGTAATGCGGCTTAACCCTTAATATAAGAAAGACAAAACCATGGGAATGAATAAACCATCAATTTCAGAAATGTTTGAAGTCGCAAGCCGTAACGAACAGGCAAAAGGATTTCGCCCATATAAAGGCGAACAAGAAGAACTTGTTGATTTGATACGCGGCAATCTAATTACGTTTGCTCTTGGCGCTGCCGGTACGGGAAAAACACACTGTGTAATAGGAACAGCGGTCGAAGCCCTTAAGCGCGGAGAAGTTGATAAAATTGTAATTGTACGCCCTGCCGTGAACGCTGAAGAAGATTACGGTTACAGCAAAGGGTGGGACGAAGAAAAGCTTTCCGGTTATATGCAGCCTGTATTAGACGAATTCTGTAAGATTATAGGTGCCAAGAAAACAGCTGATTTCCTTGACAATGGTACGATAAAAGTAATCCCTGTCGCCAAAATGCGTGGACGTACTTTGAACGATGCTTTTGTCGTTATCGACGAGGCGCAGAACAACACAATCGGACAAACAGAAATGTTGATCAGCCGTGTTGGTAAAAACTCAAGGCTCGTGATCTGCGGTGATGCCAAACAAAATGACCTTGAAAAGGTCGGCAAGATCAGTGGTCTTATGGATGCGGTTGAACGTTTCACACCATTTAAAGGTGAAGGCCGTGTTGCGGTCAAAACCCTTAAAAATGTTATGCGTGGACCGATTGCAGAACTCGCTGTTCAGGCCTATTCGGAGAAATCAAAAGCTACGCCAACGACACCAAAACCAAAAAGTTAATGTTTTTTCAGCTTTTTCTGATAGACTTTGAATAGAAGAATCAATATCAGGAGTTTTTGAACTTTGAGTAGTAAAGAAGCCGTTCGTCGCATTGGGCTTCAATTTGACGATAACACACTGGCCCCACAACTGTTTGGGGAACATGGTATCCACCTCAGCATGATCGAAGACGCATACAACGTCGACATTGCCTCCAAAGGTAATGAGCTCATGCTGAGCGGAACAAAAGATAACCTGAAAAAGGCACAGCGCGCACTTGATTCATTATGGGAGCGTTTGACACGTGACCTGGAAGTCGGCGTTCCTGAAGTCGAAGCAGCACTGCGTCTTGGCCAAAAAGATCTTGACCCTGAGGCACGCAAACTGGCGATGGATGCTTTTAAAAAGCCGCAAATCAATGTTCAAAAAGGGACAAAAACCAAGCAAGTTACAGCCCGTACGCCTAACCAGGCTGTATATCTGGATGCTATGGAAAAGAATGATGTCGTCTTTGGTCTAGGTCCTGCCGGTACTGGTAAAACATTTTTAGCCGTTGCACAGGCTGTAAAGATGCTGCAAGAGGGTAAAGTTGACCGCTTGATCATGTGTCGTCCTGCTGTCGAGGCCGGCGAACGACTTGGGTTCTTGCCGGGTGATATGCGCGAGAAAATTGACCCCTACCTTCGTCCGATCTATGATTCATTGAATGATTTGATGCCGCCTGAACAGGTTGTAAACCGTCTGGCTTCAGGACAAATTGAAATCGCGCCCTTGGCGTTCATGCGCGGGCGTACATTGGCAAATGCATTTATCATTCTTGATGAGGCACAGAACACAACCGCCATACAGATGAAAATGGTTTTAACCCGTTTGGGCGAGAACTCAAAAATGGTTATTAACGGGGATCCGTCCCAGATCGATTTGCCACGGGGCCAGATATCAGGCCTGAATGACGCCGAGGATGCCCTGAATAATGTCGAAAGTATTGCCTTTGTGCGTTTTGACGATAATGATGTGGTGCGTCACAATACCGTTGCCCGTATTATCAAAGCATATGATAAGCGCGATAAGAACAAGCGCAACAGAGGCGGCAACGAAGAATAATGCCTGAGCCTGTCGAACCTTCGCCGTCCCTTTCAAATGTTGCCGTAAGCCTCAGCATTGAAGACCCTGTCTGGCGCGATGCTGATCTGGAAATCCCGCTCGAGGATTTTATAGAAGCGCATGTCAGGACTGTTCTTTATACCATTGAGATCCCTGTGCTAGAAAAGGCCGAGATGGTTGATGTCAGCGTCGTTTTAATGAATGATGCAATGATCCAAAGTATAAATCACGAATACCGCGGCAAGAACAAACCGACAAACGTGCTATCCTTTCCTCAGCTAACGGTTGAAGAAATCAAGTCAAGAGACTTAAATATAAATGAATTTTTGCCCTTAGGGGATATTCTGATATCATACGAGACGATCGTGCAAGAAGCAAAAGAGCAGGAAAAAGATTTTGATGCTCATTTTGCCCACATGATAATTCATGGTATGCTACACCTACTGGGGTACGACCATCTGGAAGATGATGAAGCTGAAGAAATGGAACATGTAGAAACCCTCATTATGACGGGTCTTGGCTACAAAGCCCCTTACGAAGGAATGGAAAATGCCTGAAACCAAACCTGAAACCGATAACGACATCACCGTTTTATCCCCCTCCTCCTGCAATGGTAAATCCAGTTCCGGAAACGGGCTGAATCAAAATAGAGGGCTGATGAATGTGCTGAAAAGCCTGCTTCAGCAAAAAAAATCAGATGACAAGCTGCGGGATGCAATTGACGAGCTGATTACGGATTCAAATACAGTTGATGAAGATAATACAAATGTTTCAATAGCCGAGCACGAACGCACCCTGATCACAAATATTCTTGATCTACGAGACATGGCTGTAATTGATATTATGGTTCCGCGGGCCGATATTACAGGTGTTGATCTAAATATCGCCTTCGAAGACTTGATCGCTCTTTTGACGGAAAAACCGCACAGCCGTTTTCCAGTGTACGAAGGCGATCTGGACAATGTCATTGGCTCGATCCATATGAAGGACGTTATTAAGCTGGCGCTGGACCGCGAGAATTATTCCCTGCGTGATATTATGCGCAATGTTCTGGTGGTGTCCCCATCGATGCGTGTGATGGATTTGCTGTTACAGATGCGTCAATCGCGACTTCACCTCGCAATGGTTGTTGACGAATTTGGCGGAATTGACGGCTTGATCACGATTAACGATTTGATCGAATCAATCGTTGGGGAGATTGAAGACGAACATAATTTTGAAGTTCAGCCCCAATTGGTTGAACGCATAGACGGCACAATTATCGTTGATGCCCGCTTTGAAATGGATGATTTTAAAGAAAAATACGGAGAGGCTATTTTCGGCGAAGGTGACGACGAAGATGTTGACACTTTGGGCGGCTTTGTAAATTCATTGGCTGGGCACTTGCCCGCACGCGGTGAAATCATAACGCATGACAACGGTACAGAATTTGAGATCCTGGATGCTGATCCACGCCGTATTAACCGCATAAGAATTAGGAACCTGCCGGACCCTGACACCGAAGCGCCTGAAGAATAACCCTATGTTGCAATCAAAAATTAACTCTGTTGCAGATTTGTCTGCTAAAAAACGCGCGTTGGTGGCCTTTATATTTGGCGCCATCAGCGTCATGGGCTTGGCCCCTTTCTTTTTATGGCCTTTGTATATAATTGCCTTTTCAGCTTTTTCACTGCTGCTTTATTATTCGCAAAATAAAAAACAGGCCTTTTGGGCTGGCTGGAGCTTTGGTTTCGGCTATTTTGTGTTCGGCCTTTACTGGATCAGTCTGGCGTTGCACGTCGATTGGGCTATGTGGTGGTGGTTAACGCCTTTTGCAGCAATTGCTTTGCCGGCTGTTCTGGCTTTGTATTATGGCCTTGCATCGATTCTTACCACATATACCAAAACGAACAAGCTTGGTTTTGCATTGGGGACCGCCGTAATATTCAGCCTGTTTGAATATATTCGTGGATGGGCTTTTACCGGTTTTCCATGGAATTTACCATCTTACATATGGGTAGATAGTCCGGTTGGTCAGAATTTATCTTGGCTGGGGGCTTATGGCCTTAACATCTTCGCTTTTCTAACAGCTTCGCTTTTGGGAATGGCCCTTGTTGATAAGCGATATGCTTATGCCCCACTCGTCATGTTACTATTGTTATACGGTTTTGGCGCTGCACGGACTCACAACATAAACCAGACCTTCGATGGCGATAAAACAATATTGATCGTGCAGCCTAATATTGCACAAATCGAAAAATGGGATAAATCTAAAGAACTTCAGCATTTTGAAAAGCTTTTGGACCTTACACGCAACGGAAATACGGATTATATTTTATGGCCTGAAACCGCATTAACTGTTAAAAAATCAGCAGTGCCAGCACTTCGTACTTATTTGAAAGATGTTGTGGCGACCGATCAAATTTTATTTACAGGCGTTACGGATGCGCGAAGCACGAATGAAGAATTTGAATTTTTCTTTTACAATTCAATGATCGGTATTAATGCTGAAAGTGATATAGAATGGCAGTATAATAAACATCACCTTGTCCCTTTTGGGGAATATGTCCCCTTTAGAAAATACCTTAAGTTTGGAGGTCTGGCACAAACATTATCTGCGACAGGCGATTTCAAGGCCGGGCCTGGACCGCAGAGCTTGAAAGTGGATGATGACTTTTCAATTAGCCCCCTTATCTGCTATGAAATTATTTTTCCCGGCCGCGTCACAGCGCAAGGCGATCGACCTGATCTTTTGGTTAATATTACGAATGACGGCTGGTATCTGAAATCGCTTGGTCCATATCAACATCTTGCAATGGCGCGTGCACGTGCAATTGAAACCGGTATTCCAGTTGCGCGCGCTGCGAATACAGGCGTATCGGCTTTAATTGATCCATATGGTCAAATTGTTTTACAGCTTGCGCTTCAGACGGATGGTACGATTAACTCTTCAGTTCCGCACAAAATTAAGGCCCCAATATACTTTCGCTATAAAGAAAAAATATTTTGGGCTCTTGTCTTTGCTTTGATGTTTATTATGTTAATATTTAAAGGTGGAGCTGGCCTTAAAAAGGGTTGAAAGTTATTGCACAGGTAATTATACAACTATACTATAGTTGTATATTTTAGGAGTTATTTTAAGAATGCGTAAAAGCAATAAGCGATCATCTCATCCGATTGATAAGCACGTAGGTACTAAGCTTAAAGCCCGTCGTAACCTGATCGGCATGAGTCAGGACGAGCTTGCCCAAGAAGTCGATTTGACTTACCAACAGATACAAAAGTATGAGAGCGGTACAAACCGTATTGGAGCGTCTCGACTGTTTGAATTCAGCAAAATTCTTCAGGTTGCAGTAGGCTATTTTTTCGAAGGGCTTGAAAATGCGTCCAAGAAAGGTTTTGCAGATACAAAACAGGCCGAATTTGAAGGACCCGAACAAGATGTCATGAATAAGCGTGAAACCTATAATCTTGTCCGCGCCTATTATAATATTCAAGATCCCAAGCTGCGACAGCAGATCCTTGAGATGGCAAAAGCCATGGCAAAATCCGGCAGCTGATTAATAGAATCTTTTGACGTAATGATATTATTTTGATAGGTTTGAGAAACCTTCAGGAAAATACGTTATGCAGCAAAACAATAAAATTTTGTCCTACCCTGTACCAGCTGATGTTCAAGTCATGCAAAGTCAGGAAGATGCCTCTATAAACTGGATCGAAAATAAAGACATCGGTGTTTTAGAAAGCCGATATGTACGTCGCCAACAGGATTACTTTGTCGTATATCTTTCATCGCAAACAGGTTGCCGTCAGGCGTGCCGCATGTGCCATTTGACCGCCACAGGACAAACCAAAAGCCGTGATGCCACAGGCGATGAAATTCTTGAAAGCGCAGATCGTGTTTTGAATTGGTATGCAAAAAATACAGAAAACGCCAAAGTTGTTCATTATAACTTTATGGCGCGCGGCGAGCCTTTGAATAACGTTCATCTTTGTAACGATGCAGAATATATCATGTCAGGTTTGGCACAGAAGGCACGCGAACTTGGTCTTCTTCCGCGCTATTTGATCTCGACAATCCTGCCTAAGTCTTTCGAAGACTTATCATTATGCGATGTCTTTCCTGTTCATCACCCTGATATCTATTATTCGATTTATTCGATGGATCCTGACTTCAGAAAAAAATGGTTACCTTTGGCTATGGACCCGAATTTAGCGCTGGATAAATTGGTGGAATGGCAGCGCCATACCTCTAAGATTCCAAAGATCCACTACGCTTTCATTGCAGGCGAAAACGACAGCGAACAAGACATTATCGATATTTGCGAAGCCATAAAAGCCCGTGATCTGCGCGTCAATTTGAATATCGTGCGTTATAACCCCGCGGATGATAAACGCGGCGTAGAAAGCTGTGAAAGCATTATTGAAAGAAACTTGAAGATTTTCAAAGAATACATGCCCCAAGCGCGTATGAAGGTGCACCCGCGTGTCGGCTTTGATGTGAAGGCATCATGCGGTATGTTCGTAAATGCACGTGAAGCTGACTAGTTCGCGTATCTTGCTTCGACAATAGATTTTAGTTTCGGATCATCTATTTTTTTCCAAAGATCCTTTTCCTGCATAGAAAGCGGCTTTAAAGGTATCTTTGAAAAATATTTACGCTTTTTGTTCACTTTTGTTGCTGTAATCGCCTTAAATTTATCTTCGGCGCTGGCGGGAATATTTAAACCAAGCTTTTCTGCGAAACCCACAAATTTATTCCAGTCCCGCAGATCTTCCAAAGATATTTCAGCAACAGGCAGCCCCTTATCTTTGCATGTTTGTCTATATAAATCTTTCCGGCGTTCAACCTCCAGACAATACCAGAAACAAAGCTGATAATTCGAAAGACTTTGCCAGTCCTTAACCTTCAGAACATTTCCTTCATCCGGGTGATAGAGGCTATTGACGCCCTTTTCCGTTCGGGCGGGTATGGCGCCGATACGCCAAAGGCTTTTGGCAACCTCACGCGGCGGACGACTTAAAATCATCAAATTAAAAGGGATATTAAGCTCGATAAATGCTTCGAAAAAGCCTTTGCCGAACAAGTGGCTGGTTTCAGCGTAATTCTTTTCAGGAATGTTTAAAATCGCAGGCAGTTTTTCATTTTTGACAAAATACAGCGCATGCTTTTCACTGTCACGAACTTTTACGATATGATCAGAAAAATATGGTGCAGGCTCGTGTAACGCACACGTATCATCTGCCAAAGAAAGTAATTCTTCCAGCAAATTGGTGCCACTACGACCTGTTGTCAGGCACATGCTGATATTTTTATCAATCTGGAGCATATTCGTTATCTTGGGCGTTCATAAAATGGTGGCGGACGAATTTTGTATTATATTTCAAATCTTCGATCGTTTGGCTGGCGCTTTCAACCATTGATTGTTTCAAACCATCAATTAATGTCTCAATGACTTGGCTTGTTTTCCCTTTGTATGATGGACGGCGCAATTCTTTATCACGCGCCCCTTCCCGCACCTTATAGGTATTGCGCGTTTCATAGACAATTGTTCCCGGTGCTTCATCTGTCCCGGCAAGCGGATGGCTCAGCATCACCGCATCGGCACCCGCAGCGATGGCCTTTGCGACGTCATCCGCTGTAAATATACCGCCATCAACGATGACCGGTGTCGAATTTATACTGCACGCATCGGAAACATCCATAATAGCAGAAAGCGCGGGAACTCCGACACCCGAGTGTCTGCCCTTGCATCCGACCTTGATGGCATGTGCGCCGCAGTCTATTAACGCGCGGGCTCCGTCACCAGTCACAACATTACCGGCAATAACTTTGATTTTGCTGGATTGCAGTTGTGAAATTTTACTGACAACTGTCAGAACATCTTGATGGTGTCCATTGACGGCATCTACAATGATGATATCGGCCTCCGCATCGGCCAACGCCTGTGCACGATCGTAGCCGTCTTTACCAATTCCAACAGCCGCTGCAACCTTAAGGCGCCCTTTTGAATCACGCGTTGCATCTGGATTGTTTTTCATTTGTTCCAGATCTTTAACCGTTAAAAGGCCGGCGCATTTACCTTGCTCATCCACGATAATCAATTTTTCAATGCGATGTTCAAACATCAATTTGCGCGCCGCATCGGGTTCAATATCTTTTGATACCGTAATCAAATTTTCAGTCGTCATACGGCTTGAAACCGGCTGATTTAAATCAGATGCGAAGCGGACATCCCGATTGGTTAAGATCCCCGCCAGCTTATGTTCCATATCAATAACGGGTAGCCCGCTGATATTAAAATTGCGCATCAAATCAAGGGCTTCTGCCAATGGCGTTTCGGCAGATACCACAATCGGCTTTTCGATGATCTTGGTTTCGAGGCGTTTAACCTTGCGGACTTCTTCGACCTGATGGCCGATCGGCATATTATTATGAATAACGCCAAGGCCGCCACATCGCGCAATGGCGGCAGCCATGTCATGCTCTGTTACGATATCCAGTGCAGATGATAAAATCGGAATGTTCAGATAAAACCGGTCGGCAATACGTGTTTTTGTTTGAATATCATCAATCGTCAAGCTGCTTTGGGCAGGTACGATCGAAACATCTTCGTAGCTGGCGCCTGTAAATTCAGAATATTTACTGCTGTGCATGATATCCCCTCTTTCACGCAAGAAACTATTGCTTATATTCTAACCGCGAAATCCAAGACCCACAACATAGATTTCTGAAGAATCCGAACGGCTGGCATCCGGTTTAACGTGTTTGACCTTTTTGAAGTTCTGACGCATATGCTGTAACAAATCTTGCTGCGCGCCACCTTGAAAGACTTTGGCGACAAACGATCCATTTGGCTTTAAAACTTCAATCGCAAAATAATAGGCCGCCTCGACCAAAGCCATGATACGAAGGTGATCGGTTTGCTTATGCCCAATTGTAGGCGGGGCAATATCGCTGACAACCAAATCTGCCATATCACCACCCATCGCCTCTTTCAATCTGTCGGGTGCATCATCATCCATGAAATCCATGTGCAGAACTGTTGCACCGGGTAATTCATCCATTTCAAGAATATCAAGGGCGACAACCTTTGCGCCTGTTTCATCGGGTTTCACCCTATCGACGATAATTTGCGTCCAACCACCGGGTGCTGCGCCCAGATCAATAATATTCTGGCCTTTTCGTAGCAGGTTTAGCTGTTCGTCTAATTGCAAAAGCTTAAAAGCGGCACGTGAACGATAGCCCTGCGCCTGCGCTTCAGCCACATAGGGATCATTCAATTGGCGTTTAAGCCAACGCGTCGAAGCATTCGAACGTTTTTTGGCTGTTTTAACCTTAACTTTCTTTTGCTGTCCGCGCGGGTTTGGGTTTTTACCCGATTTGCTAAATGGTTTATCTGTCATAAGGGTTTTCTAGCATTATTCGTGCTATAAGGCCAGTTTTATCCAAGGATGCGGCTTAATCCCCATTTAAGGACCGTTTCATTCTGATCTGTCACGCCACGCACAACGATGTGCTGGGATTTTCTGATTTCACCGCGATGGCCGATATATACACTTTCATCAAGGTCGATTTCAACGGCGCCCTTACAAATAAAACGCCAGCCTGTACGGCTCTTCGTTTGGATCAGAACTTCGCCCCCACCCTGAACCAATGAGGCCTGAGATGAAGGATGCAGGTGAAACCTTAACGCGAACGGCACACCCTTCCCGCCGCCTGTCAGCTTCTCCTCGCCTATCAGTGCATTTCCTGCATCCTTCAAAAGCAGACGGCGTGCATGTGTAATACCATAGCGCGCCGTGTATCCATCGTGTCTGCCATCAAACAGGCAAGAATTATTTTCAAGTTTGTAATCAGTCTGAATATCCGGCAGGCTGGTAAATTCACCGGTTTCATTCACCAAAATGGCATTGCGCTGATCTATGGTCAGCGTCGTATGTGCTGCGGTTGATCGCATCGCGCGAAACCACTGACCGTATTCTGAAACAGCCCCGCAATTCACAAAAATGCGTTCGCGGCCGAAAACATATTCAAAGGCCAGCGGCGCTGTGTGGGCATTGCGACTATATTCAGGCGCAATCGCGCTGCCTGTATCAATCAATAACTGCCCACGGCCCTGACGAAGCTTTGTATAGCCTGTATGCTCAAGACGTTTCAACGGGCGCCCGCGCGCACCGGATAGGTTGATAATGCAATTGATCAGGTTGGCATCCCATTCGAAACCGCCGTTAAAATGGGCAAGATTTCCATCGGAATAACGGAAGAAACGAAGAGCTGGTACCATTTTATCAATGGCAAATTGAATTTGTTCCGGCACGGGCAGTTTTGCCAAATTCAGAACTGTGCGCAGATCAATCAGGATCATAAGAACTTGCGACAAGACAATCGGTGATCGACTGATATGCCCACCATCTACCAGAATTTGTTTTTTAATTTGTTCCAGAACCAATTCAAACGGATGTTCCAGTTGCTTTTTCGGGCTTCCGATTGCGATCATTGCGTAAATCAGGCCTTTTAAAGCCGCGAAGCTCTCAACCATTTGCAAATGACCATCCGTTATGACGCGCGCAAGGTGTTTTGTTTGACGTGCAATACTCAGACGGACCTTTGATTGGAATTCTTCATCCGCACTGAGGCCGTAGAATGAAAATGCCCCGATCCAGTTCGAAAGACGCGCACCCAAAACATCGGGGCGCCAGATCACATCCTGCCAGCGATCATAATTATCAATCCAGTTCGATATCATTTCGCGGGCCTGCAGGCGGGCTTTACCTGTACTGACAGCCTTAATATCGCGCAGCCAGTTAAAACGATGGAATTCGGCAACCCAATCTTCGGAAACGCCCGGCGGCTCCCAATTCAGGCTGTTCATTTCAATACGCTCGCCTGCAAACAGGAAAATGCCCTGCATCAGGTCTTGCCCGACGTCACTGCGGCCGGGCCACGGATCAGTTGGTATCACCTGAAGGCTGTCGGGCGATCCACCCATCAGGGTCAAGTTATAAAGCGGTGTTGAAAATGCAAGGGCCTTTGCCTGATCCGTCAGCTTGGTCAGGGGACGTATTCCGCTAAATTTGACGCCTTTGGTGGTCGTCATTTATTATTCTCCGCGTAATGCTTTTATATTTTTTTGATACCCGGATGGCCCGTCTTTAAAAACTGCGGTCCCCGCGACCAAAAGATTTGCCCCGTGTGATACGGCGTGTTTGGCAGTTTCAGGGGTGATTCCCCCATCAACCTGAAGGTCTATTTTGCGTCCTGTTGCTTTGATACGGTCTGCAACGTCTTTGATTTTGTTCAATAAAGGAATGAATTTCTGCCCACCGAACCCCGGGTTAACCGTCATGACTAAAATCAGATCCAAATCGTCAATCAGATGATCCAATACATCTGTCGGTGTTGCGGGGTTTAATGCCAGCCCCGCTTTTTTCCCGCAACCTTTGATCATTTGAACTGTACGGTGCGCGTGCGCGCCAGCTTCGGGATGAAACGATATGATGTCAGCGCCGGCATCCGCAAATTCCTGAATATATTGATCAACAGGTGCAATCATCAAATGCACATCAAATATCTTTTTCGAATGTGGACGCAAGGCTTTAACGACTTTTGGACCGATTGTCAGGTTCGGCACGAAATGCCCATCCATAACATCTATGTGGATATAATCGGCGCCGGCCTCGTCAATCGCGCGAACTTCTTCGCCCAATTTTGCAAAATCGGCAGACAGGATAGAAGGCGCAATACGAACAGCGGTCATCTTAATCAGCTTTATTTAAATTGAATAATATTGCCGGAACCGGCACTTCAAGACATTTTCAGAATATCAAATACGCTTTATACGTGCAATGAAAAATCCGTCCATCCCGCCTTTTTTCTCGGCATGGAAGGGCATCAGGCGTATAAACCCCTCAGGGCTGAGCACATCTTCAGGCAAATTCAGCTCATCTGAAGTGTAAACGGAAAGCTCAAAGTTACTGTTTTTAGATAGAAAATCTTTCACAACCTCTTCACTCTCTGATTTTTGCAAGGAACAGGTGCAATAAATCAGCTCGCCACCTTTTTTCACGAATTTGGCGGACCGCTGCAGAATCGCTTTCTGTGTTTCGATCAATTTATCGATATCTCTTTGTGATTTCAGGTGCATCACATCAGGCTGATGCCTGATGGTACCGGTCGCGCTGCAGGGCGCATCAATCAAGACCGCATCGACAGGACGTTTGGGCATCCAGACTTTCGCGTCCGCTGCCTCGACCTCGGCCGAAAGATTGCAGCGCTTCAGATTTTCCTCAAGGCGCTGCAGCCTGTTTTTTGAAATATCAACAGCTGTGACCTTTGCGCCTGCTGCGGCCAATTGCAGCGTTTTACCGCCGGGGGCCGCGCACAAATCGACAATATTTGCGCACTCCTCGACTTTCATCAATTGAACAGGCAGTGCGGCGCTGGCATTTTGAACCCACCATTCCCCATCTGCATAACCTTCCAGATCGGGAATACGGCCACTTTTTTGAAGGCGAACCGAACCATTGTGTAAAACTTCTCCACCCAGTTTTTCGGCCCAGCCAGTAGGGTCGCTCTTCACTGTGATATCAACAGGCGATGGAATCATATGCGCCTCGGCAATTTTCAGTGCTTGATCTTCGCCGTAATCCTGAACCCATGTTTTAAACAGCCATTCCGGCGTGTTTAATATGGCCTCTTTACCTTTTTGCGCAGTCATTAATTCTTCATGTTTTCGGGTCAAATTGCGCAGAACGCCGTTTAAAAATCCTTTTTCACGGTCATATCCCATTTCACCCGCCAGACGCATGACCGTATCAACGGCGGCATGGTCTTTGACATCCATAAAGAGAATCTGCACTGCGCCAACGCGCAATAACGTTACAAGTTGTTGAGGCACAATTTCCGACAATGGACGATTAGCAAGTGTTTTTAAAATGTCATCAATCTGCCCAAGGCGGCGAAGGCATTGCATTGTGCCCTCACGCGCGAAACCAATATCGCGCCCATCCATCGGGCCAAAACCGCGCAAAGATGCATCAAAGGCAACATCAAAATTTTGACGTTTATATAGAATAGCATCCAGAGTTTCGTAGATGCATAGACGTGACTGTAGGTCGCCAGAAATTTTCTTCTTATTTATTTTCAACTGTCTATAACCGTATCTTCATATTCGCATGCGCGTTTTATAATCGCGCGATACAAGGTTTCCATCAGGTCAGGGTCTACATCATGCTCGGCGCCCAAACGGCGCGCATTTTGAACAACTTGTTCAACGCGGTCGGGCAAGACTGACGGAATGCCCATTTCTTTTTTGTGTTTGGCAACATGCGCAACAATGCCATAGCGTTGGCCCAACAGCTTTGCAATTTCAATATCTATAGAATCGATTTGCTGTCGATAATGTTTCATTTCTTCTGTCGGGGCTTTCACCATATTAATCCGCCTTAAAAATTTTCCTTGTTTTTTTATAGGGGCAAGATAGTTTTATTTCAACGCCTAAACAACGATCAGGAATAACATGTTATCACGTCTTTGCCTTATTCTGGCTTTTATTTTCCTGCCTTTTATGGCGGATGCAGAAGTTTTTAATCCGAAAACCATGACTTTGCCGAACGGTATGCGTGTCGTTGTCATCGAAAATCACCGCGCACCGGCGGTGGCCCATATGGTCTGGTATGACGTTGGCGCGGCAAATGAAGAAGCTGGAAAGTCGGGTCTTGCACATTTTTTCGAGCATTTGATGTTCAAAGGAACAGACAAAACACCCGCAGGCGAATTCTCAAAGATGGTCAAGCGCCTCGGTGGCAATGATAATGCCTTTACATCGCAGGATTATACAGCCTATTTCCAGCAAGTTCCAAAACAGCACCTTGAAACCGTGATGATGATGGAAGCCGACCGTATGGTAAATCTGAACACCAGTGATGAGAATATTCTAACCGAACGCGACGTGATCATCGAGGAACGCAAAGAACGCACAGACAACAACCCTGCATCGATATTGCGCGAAGAAGTCAACAGCGCTCTGTTTGCTAATCACCCATATGGCGTACCCGTGATTGGCTGGATGAATGAAATTGAAAACCTGTCACCACAAGATACCCGTGAATTTTATAAGCGCTGGTATGCTCCGAATAACGCAATCCTGATTGTATCGGGCGATATTACGATGAATGAATTAAAGCCATTAGCTGAAAAATATTACGGCGTTCTGGAACCTGTGGCATTGCCGAAAATATCATATCCTGAGCCCGCACCGATAAAAACAGATCATCGTATCTTTCTGACTGATCCGCGGGTTGGTACACCGACATTGCAATATAACTACCGCGCGCCGAAAAACAGCGAGGCTTTACAGGTCTGGGCCGAGGCCTTTGGCGGCCATACGACATCGCCCCTGTATAAAGAATTGGTTGTCGATCAAAAGCAAGCCGTTCAGGCGGGCGTTTATTATAATTCAGTATCGGAAAGTCACAGCGCTTTGACGTTCTATATTGTGCCCGCGCCTGGCGTTGAAATCGGTGATGCTGAAAAAGCATTTGAAGTCATTTTGAAAAAATATATTGAAACGCCGCTGCCTGCAGAAGATATATCGCGTGCAAAACAGCGTTTGATGGATGCCGCCATCTTTGAACGGGATAGTTTGATGGGGCCCGCGATGATTATCGGACGCGCCCTGACATCAGGTTATACGATAGACGACGTTGAAAACTGGCCTGATGATGTCGCTGCAATCACGGTCGAACAGGCGCACGATGCAGCCGTTTCGATTATGAATGGCTATGACAAGCCTGTTATCTCATACCTTTTACCGCCCGAACCTGAAGCCGAGGGAGAAGAATAATGAGCAAGAATCTATGCTCCATTCTAATTGCCTTTGCTTTTATCTTCTTTTCACTGCCGGCCCAAGCTGAAAAGGTCTTGGATGTTCAGGAGCTTGAGACAGAAAGCGGCATTAAATTATGGCTGGTCGAAGACCATAACGTGCCTGTTATATCAATGAATTTTTCATTTCCTGGTGGCCTTGCGATGGATCCCGAAGGTAAAACGGGTCTGGCGTATATGCTTTCAATAATGCTGGATGAAGGCGCTGGTGATCTTGACAGTCAGGCTTTTCAAAAAGAATTGGCCGATAATTCTATATCAATGGGCTTTTCAGCTGGACGCGACCATTTCACAGGCGGCATCAAAACATTGACCCGTAATCAAGATAAAGCCGCAGAACTTTTAGGGCTTGCATTAAGCCAGCCCCGGTTCGATCAGGATGCTTTTGATCGTATGCAAAGCTCGACCGAGGCAACAATCAGACAGAACCTTACCAGTCCAAACTGGATTGCTGCACGCAGTTTCAATGGTTTGATGTTTGAAGGTGACCCCTATGCCCTTCCCGGCCAAGGTACATTACAAACTCTTGCAAATATGACGCCTGATGATTTGCGCGCATTTGCAAAGGATCAATTTGTTAAAGATGGTCTGAAGATTGCGATCGCCGGCGATATCACGGCCGAGAGCGCAAAGGTTTTTGTTGAGCGTATTTTTAGCCCCTTAGCAGATGCATCAGATATTAAAACACCAGAAAAGGATGCTGAATTCAAAAATCAGGGGCAGAGCTTTCTGTATGAATTTGATAACCCGCAAACGCATATTATCGTCGGGCACAAGGGCATTCCCGTGCAAGATGAAGACTGGCCGGCTGCGCAGATTATAAATTACGCGCTTGGCGGCGGCGGTTTTGATTCCAGATTGATGGAAGAAATTCGTGAAAAGAAGGGCCTGACGTATGGCGTATCATCATATATGTCAGATATGGCGCGTGCGCCCTCTATTCAGGCTTCATTGTCTGCATCTAATGACAACGCCGCCGAGGCTATAGCTTTGCTCGAAAAAGAATGGCAGCGCATGGCAACAACAGGTCCGACCGAGGCTGAAATCAAAAACGCACAGGATTATCTGACCGGATCATTGGTTCTGGCGCTGACATCAACAGATGCGATTTCAGGTGCTTTGAACGGTTTACAGCAAAATGGTTTTGATGCCGACTATATTAACCGCCGCAATGATCGTCTGCGCAACGTATCGGCTGATCAGGCCCGCGTTGTTGCAGGGCGCCTTTTGGACCCTGAACGATTGATGATTATTACAGTTGGTAATCCTACAGGTTTTCAACCTGATCAGAAACTTGAAACCATACCCGGAATTGAATGATGAGCGAAAGCTGGAAAACCCTTGAAAACATAAAAGATAATCTATCAAAAAAGACAATAAAACAGCTTTTTGATGATCAGCCGGATCGCTTTTATAACTTCTCACTGCAGGTCGAAAATATATTCTTCGATTATTCAAAAAACCTGATTGATCAGGAGACGATAAACATGTTGTTGTCCTTGCTGAAAGAAAGCGGTTTTGAAAATTGGAGAAACCGCTATTTCATGGGTGAGAAAATCAACAAAACAGATAATCGCGCTGTGTTGCATACAGCGCTGCGGCAATCCAAGCCCCACCCTGTACTAGTTGACGGTAAAGACGTATCACCTGATGTTGCAGCTGTTAAAGATAAAATGCGGCGCTTTTGCAAAAATGTCCGCGATAAAACATGGCGCGGGCATTCCGGCAAGCCGATTTCCCACATCGTTCATATAGGTATCGGAGGATCGCAATTGGGGCCATCATTGGTGGTTGATGCTTTGGCAACCTACCACGATCCTGACCTAACATGCGATTTCGTATCAAATATTGATGCCCACGATATTGAACGTATTACAAAACATTATAACCCTGAAACGACGCTTTTCCTGATTGCATCCAAAAGCTTTACCACACAAGAAACAATGATGAATGCTCATACCGCACGTAAATGGGTTTTGGATCATTATGGCGACCCAGATTCAATATCTTCGCATTTTGTTGCTTTATCAACGAACGAGGCTGCCGTTTCCGAATTCGGCATTGATCCCGAAAACATGTTTGAATTTTGGGACTGGGTTGGCGGCAGATACAGTCTGTGGTCATCGATCGGGCTGGTTATTCCGCTTATGATTGGAATGGACCGTTTCGAAGACCTGCTGGATGGCGCAGGCGCGATGGATGATCATTTCCGTACTGCCCCACCCGAGACAAATCTGCCTGTATTGCTGGGATTAACCGGCATTTGGAACCGTAACTTTCTGAATTATCCGGCCTATACTGTCGTTCCCTATGATCAACGTTTATCAAAACTGCCCCTATGGCTGCAACAGGTCGATATGGAGAGTAACGGTAAAACCGTGACCCGCGATGGCATGCCTGTAGATATGCAAACCGGTCCGATGATTATGGGCGGTGCGGGAACAGATGTTCAGCACTCCTACTTCCAATGGATGCATCAGGGTACGGCCCCGACCCCGTCGGATTTTATTATCTGTGCGGCGCCGGACCATGATTATCCGGAGCATCACAAAAAACTGGTCACACATTTTCTGGCGCAACAGCAGGCGCTGATGGAGGGAATCGAAAACAAAGCTGAACCGCACCGTTCGTTTCCGGGTAACCGCCCCAGTAATGCTTTTATCCTTGATCGACTGACACCCTATACGTTGGGGCAGTTATTGGCAGCTTATGAACATAAGATTTTTGTCCAAGGCATCATTTGGAATATTAACAGCTTTGATCAATATGGTGTAGAACTTGGCAAAACAATGGCAAAAGATCTGCAAGATCATTGGGATGATCCCCAAGAAACTAATGATTCTTCAACTTTGGGGCAATTAAATCATATCAAAGGCAATTTTTCAGTCTGATCAAGTGAACTTTTTCTGAACCTTGGTGTATGTAGGTTGAAGCCTTATTGGAGAAAAAGGCATACAACTTAAAATCATAGGAGCTGGAAATGGCGACAACAACTAAAGAAGCAGGTATGACAACAGGTGGATTGATCCTTCTGATTGTGATCGTTGCAGTATTGGCTATCATGGGCTGGTCTTACGCCCAGGATGGTGATTTTAACCCGTTTGATAACCGTGAAGTTGCATCTGCACAATTCGGTGATACTGAAATCAGCATCACAGATGAAGGCAATGGTTCAATGTCTATGGATGTTGATAACTAAACTTTCTAACAACTTGATTCAAAGCCCGCCGTGTTGCGGGCTTTTTTCATTTATTTTTAACTATACTATGTAAAAATTATGTATGTCAGAAAATGAAAATAAAATTCACGTCTATGAAGAGATAATCGGGCCAGATGCAGTGGCCTTCTATCATGCACTTAATCGCGACCCTGAAAATGTCGAATTACAAGTCGCGCGCGTATGGAACGACGATAAGGGTATCGGCATTGAAATCCTAACAAATAACTCGACGGTCTCGCTTAATTTAACGGACCATGGGACCTATTATACTGAGACTTTCGCCAAAAGTGGTATTCAGGATATTTATTATCTTCAGGATGAAATGACCCTGCATAAAATCAGTTATGATCCGGCAACACAGGAAGAAACAATGCAAACGCCAGGCAATGCCGATAGATATTTTGCCTTAATTGAATTTACAAAGGAAATTGCCGAGCGTGGATATCAGGCCGCGAGCCCCTATCTGAATGAAGGGCAGCATCAAAGCATTGATCAAGTCAGTAAAGCCATCAAAAAATCATTTCCAAACGGGATGAATTAGAAAAAAATTGAATATCAATTTTGACAATATATAGGGAGTTAAGTTATGAGTACTGATTTTCAAGAAACTTTCATCGTTCTCGCAAATGTTTACAATGTTGCTTCGCGTAAAATAAGCCAAGAGAAAATCAATATTAGCAAAATCTATGAAGTAAAAGATGGCGCCACCTATTTCGACACACAAGATTATGCTGCAAAAAATGATTACGATGACATTACGTTGGTAAGAATGGAAAATCCTCCTTTGGGACCTAACTCGGCAATGAGTGGAGAAGAAGATGGCCCACGCGGAAAGATTGTGTTTTTTAAAATGTCCGAAGAAGATGCGAAAAAAAGTCTACTTTCAGGCCAAAAAGATTTAACAGCATTTTCACTTTCTCATGACGAGCTTTCAGCCATAAAAAGTAAACGTGATGAGGCGCGAGAAGTTAGAATTAACTCTATAGAGTCTTGGCCAAATCGTATGCTGGCGCGATTAACAACCTAAGTGTCTTAATCATCACCCATTTTAAGGGCGGCAATAAAGGCGGTCTGTGGAATTTCCACATTACCGTACTGGCGCATTTTCTTTTTACCTTTTTTCTGCTTTTCCAGCAGCTTGCGTTTACGTGATACGTCACCGCCATAACATTTGGCCGTCACGTCTTTGCGCATAGCAGAAAGGGTTTCACGCGCAATGACCTTGCCGCCAATTGCAGCCTGAATAGCAATCTTGAACATTTGACGCGGTATCAGGTCTTTGAGACGCTCGCACATCCCCCGCCCGCGGCGCTCGGCCTGTGAACGATGCACGATCATAGCCAGTGCATCAACGGGCTCGCCATTGACCAAAATAGACATTTTCACCAGATCATCTTCTTTGTATTCGGAAAATTCGTAATCAAAACTGGCATACCCACGGCTGATTGATTTCAGGCGATCGTAAAAATCAAAGACAACTTCGTTAAGTGGTAATTGATAAACCAACATCGCACGATTACCGACATAGGTCAGGTTTTGCTGTATGCCTCGGCGCTCCTCGCACAATCCCAGCAGTCCGCCCAGATATTCATCGGGTACCAGAATGGTTGCTTTAATCCAGGGCTCTTCAATATGGTCGATATATACGGGGTCCGGCATGTCGGCCGGATTATAAAGCTCTATTCTTGATCCATCATTGTGATAAACATGATAGACAACGGATGGGGCCGTCGGGATCAAATCCAGATCGAATTCACGTGAAAGGCGCTCCTGAATGATCTCCATATGCAACAAACCAAGGAAACCACAGCGGAAACCAAGACCCAACGCCATTGAGTTTTCAGGCTCGTAATGAAGGCTGGCATCATTCAGGGCAAGCTTTCCCAAGCTATCACGAAGCTTATCGTAATCATTGGCATCAGCCGGAAACAGTGAACAGAAAACCATTGGAACAGACGGTTTAAACCCTTTTAAAGATGCTGAACACTGATTGCGTTCGTGAGTAATCGTATCCCCAATATTGGTTTCGGAAATATCCTTAATTCCACAGGTCAGATATCCCATCTCTCCTGCCTTCAGGGTCTTTGAGCGCACCAGCTTAGGTGTAAAAACCCCCACCTGCTCCGCATCCTGAATAGCCTTGGCGTTGATAAAACGCAGTTTATCTTTCTCGCTCATTTGCCCTTCGAAGATACGGGTCAAAATCACAACCCCCAGATAGGAATCGTACCAGCTGTCGACCAAAAGAGCCTTTAATGGGGCATCAAGCTCACCTTTTGGGGCTGGCAGGCGGGTGACAATCGCCTCCAACAAGTCGCTAATTCCGACACCGGTTTTTGCAGATACTTCGATGGCATCGGATGCATCAATGCCAATCACGTCTTCAATTTGTTGTTTAACGCGATCAACATCCGCGGCGGGCAAGTCGATTTTATTTATGACGGGGATAATTTCATGATCGTTATCAATTGCCTGATATACGTTGGCAAGTGTCTGCGCCTCGACACCCTGTGTCGCGTCAACGATCAACAGAGATCCTTCACAAGCCGCCAGTGAGCGGGATACTTCGTATGCAAAATCAACGTGGCCTGGCGTGTCCATCAAATTCAACTGATAAAGGCTGCCATCTTTTGCACTATAGTCTAGGCGAACCGTCTGCGCCTTGATGGTGATACCGCGCTCGCGCTCCAGCTCCATATTATCAAGGACCTGTTCTTTCATCTCGCGATCGGTCAGGCCCCCGCAGGTTTGAATCAAGCGGTCAGCCAAGGTTGATTTACCATGGTCGATATGGGCAATAATCGCAAAATTGCGGATGTTTTTTTGATCAGTCATCAAATTTCTTTACATTACGTTCAAATCCCGCACAATATAAACGTTGTACAAGGGTTTGTCATGCAGGTTTTTTATATTTTTTTAGTTGCGTTCATCTTTTTTTCCGTACCGGCAAAAGCACAGGTTCAGGAACTTCCTGATATTTTTGCAGGAATATGGGCCGTTCCAGACTGCGCAGAACCCGAAAAATTTGTTTATCATGGCAAAACGCATGTTCTGTATATAACCGAGGACAACGCAACGCTGGATACTGCACGTGTGAATAAGGTTAATCCCGATTACTTTGTTATCCAAAATGGCAGCGATATTTATCCTGTGCAAATTCACAATGACGGCATCATGGAAATCGGAATACTGCCTGAAAAAACGCGTCTAGATGACCGTTTAACCTGGTCGCAGCTTCCAATCGATAAAAGTCGCCAATATCTGCGCTGTTCTACTGCGCCGCCCCTGCCCCATGATATCGCGCCGAGTGCTATGGCCACACTGGATATGCTGGAGCGTTATTGCCGTTTCGGAACCAAGGACGGGTGCCTGAAAGAAGCCTTCAAATTTTTTGATATGGATCGATCGGGCAGTGTCAGTCAGGATGAAGCTGTGAAAGCCTCTATTATCGGCATGTATCTGGCGCCGCTTTTGGATTATCGCCCTTTCGCTACTTATAATATCAAAGAAAACCTGACACCGGCCTATGATCAATCTGTTAATTTCATCACCGGAATTTACAAAGTGATGGATGCCAATCTTGATGGTGTTTTAACCTATGATGAAATTGATTATGCCTATCCTGTTTTGCTATCCGAAATACAGGAACAAAACCCTTATCAGGCGATCACACGCATAATGTCCATTTATCCAAACCTGTACCAATAAGAGTTATCAAATGTCGAATAAAATTGCCCTTGTAGATGATGATCAGAATATTCTGGCCTCGGTATCTATTGCGCTAGAGGCTGAAGGCTATAATGTCGACACCTACAACGACGGCGAAGAAGGTTTGAACGGTGTCTTAAATAACCCCGTTGACCTGGTGGTTCTGGATGTAAAGATGCCGCGAATGGACGGGATCGAAGTCATCAAAAAACTTAAAGAACAGTCTGATATCCCAGTTATTTTTCTAACCTCAAAAGATGATGAAATTGACGAAGTTCTTGGGCTTCGCATGGGGGCGGAGGATTATATAACAAAACCTTTTTCGCAACGTCTGTTACTGGAGCGTATTCGCGTTGTATTAAGGCGTCGGGAATTGCTACAAAAAAAACAGGATACAGACAACACATCAAACCAAATAGAACGCGGCCATCTGCACCTTGATGATGAAAGACATCTGTGTTCGTGGAAAGGAAATGTTCTGGACCTTACGGTTACCGAGTATCTTTTGATTAAAAGCCTTGCGATGAATCCGGGGCATGTCAAATCACGCGAACAGCTTATGGAGTTTGCATATGGCGACAATATATACGTCGATGATCGAACCATTGACAGCCACATCAAGCGTTTAAGAAAAAAGTTTAAAGATTTCGACGATGATTTTGATCTGATTGAAACGGTCTATGGTATCGGCTATCGCTATACAAACAAGTAACCCATGAAACCATTTTATTCAAAAAGCTTACGCAAAGTATCGCCTCTGACGTTAAAAATACTCGGGGTGAATATTGCCGCGTTGTTTATGCTGGCTTTCGGTTTTTTATATACAACCCAGTATGAAAACAAGCTTGTTGAAAGTGAATTGAATGCGCTGAATCAGGAGGCAAAAATGATCGCAGCTGCCATTTCCGAAGGTGGCGTGCGCGAACGTTTTGATGAAAACCCAAGTCTGGCACGTGATCTTTCACAGCTGATGGTCAGAAAGCTGAGCGCAGAAACAGACTTTAGAATCATTTTGTTTGATAGCGGCGGCCAATTGGTCGCAGACAGTCACAGATTATCAGGCGCCGGAAGTGTTGTTGAGATTTACGAACTGCCAGCACCTGATTACATGCAATCTTGGCAGCACCACTTTCAAAACACCCTGTCATTCTACTTAAGATTTCTCCCTACACGATTGAATTTAAAGCCTTTTCCATCAACGGACACGAATGAAATACAGACCTTCCCAAATATGATCGATACCCTGAAGGGGGATGTTTTCAGACAAGTCTGGCATGATGAAAACCAGAGGATCTTGTTATCCGTCAGTCGGCCCGTTGCGCGCCTAAAACAGGTTTTGGGCGGCATTATGCTGATTAGGAAGGGAAACAGAATTGAAGATGCCATCAATGCCGTTCAGTTGAACGTTTTGCGCGTCTTCTTTGGGACGCTTGCCATTACGATTTTCCTGTCGCTATATCTGTCTGCCACAATCGCAAAACCGATACGACAATTGTCAAAAGCAGCGGATCGTATGCGTACAACGCAATCTGACAAAAACCTAATACCGGACTTATCCAACCGGCGCGATGAAATCGGTGATTTGTCATTGTCTTTGCGCGAATTGACCGAAGCGCTCAGCGCCCGTCTTGCAGCCATTGAAAGTTTTGCTGCCGATGTCGCGCACGAGCTTAAAAACCCGCTGGCATCTGTGCAAAGCGCGGTCGAAACACTCCCTAAAGTTAAAGATCCGAAAAAACGCAAGGTTCTGGAAGATATCATTTACAACGACACGCAGCGTTTAGACCGATTGATCAGCGATATTTCTTCTGCCTCCAAGCTTGATGCCGAATTAAACCGTGTCGAGAAATCGGGCCTGGATATTTATGTTTTACTGAACAACATCAAAGATATGTACAACACACAGGTTCAGACTGATCATGCAGTTGAGCTTCAAACCAGCCTTTCTAAAAATCAGGCCTTTATTACGGGGCACGAAGGACGCCTCAGTCAGGTGCTCAGCAATATTATAAACAACGGCATCTCATTTGCCGAATACGGCACCCCTATTATTCTGAAACTGAATAAAGAAAATGATTTGATTTATATTCGTATTGAAAATACCGGTCCTGCTGTTCCCGAAAATAAACTCGAGAGTATTTTTAACCGTTTTTATTCGGAGCGTCCGAAAAAACAGGAGTTCGGTAAACATTCCGGTTTGGGGCTTAGTATTTCACGTCAAATCATTCATGCGCACAATGGTGAAATCTGGGCAGAGAATATGATTGATAAAGATGGCGAGCATTTGGGTGTACGTTTCACAATCACCTTACCACAAAAGGAATATGACGCTTGAGCTTATCTGCAAATACTTTAAGCTGTAAACATGAGCACACATCATAAAAAAATAGTGTTATTGGTGACCGGTCTGTCGGGCGCAGGTATGTCGACAGCATTAAAGGGGTTGGAAGACCTTGGCTATGAAGTCATAGATAACTTGCCAATTGCCTTGGTCGCATCCGCCGTTGAACATATGGAACAAGATGGCCGCCCCCTTGCGATTGGCATAGATTGCAGGACGCGCGATTTTGACGCGCACTATTTTCTGGATACTGTAAATGATGTTAAAAAATCAAATCAGATAGATGTTAAAGTTGCCTTGATCACCTGCAGTGATTTTATCTTACAACAGCGCTTTAGTGAAACACGCCGGCGCCATCCGCTTGCAGTTGACAGGTCGATCATTGATGGCATTGAGAAAGAACGAGAGCTTTTGGCCCCGATCTTTCAAAATGCTGACGAAACCATTGATACGTCGGAATTCTCTGTTCATGACCTAAGGCGTACGATCGCTGCAAAATTCAGAACCGAAAACGCATATGGTCTAATGACTTTTGTTACATCCTTTGGCTTCAGAAACGGCGTTCCACGCGATGCCGATCTTGTTTTTGATGTACGCTTTTTATGGAATCCCCACTACGACCCCGAACTTAAACCGCTGACAGGTAAAGATAAAAAAATCCAGCAACGTCTTTCCAGGGAGGATGGTTTTATCAGCTTCTTTGCCAATCTGACCCGCATGTTGGAAGACCTTCTGCCCCGCTACAGCGAAGAAGGTAAAAGCTATTTGACAATAGGTATCGGCTGCACGGGCGGTCGCCACCGATCCGTATTCGTTGCTGAACAGCTATATGAATGGCTGGACCAGCACGGATACAGCATAGCTATAAAACACCGCGATCTTGAAAAATGGGTCTTGGAACAGAAAAAACGCGGTGATACAATTGAAAGCAAAGCCAAAGGATAAAAAATATGATCGGATTACTGCTTGTAACACATGGCCGTTTGGCCGAAGAATTCATCGCCGCAATGGAACATGTTGTCGGGCCACAGGAAAATGTCGCCAGTATATGTATGTTCCCTGACGATGATATCGAACAAAGCCGTATCGCGATTGAAAAGAAAATCAAAGCAATCGATACGGGTGCCGGTGTCATATTGTTGACAGACATGTTCGGCGGCACCCCTTCCAATCTGGCAATATCTATGTCTGAAGACGGCAAGATCGAGGCCTTGGCAGGAATCAACCTGCCCATGCTGATAAAACTATCCTCTATCCGTGCGAATACCAACATCAAGGATGCAGTCGTACAGGCGCAGGATGCAGGGCGCAAATATATTCATGCGGCATCTGCGCTTTTGGACAATAAAGACAAAAAATAATGTCTGTTGAAAAGACCGTCAAAATCACTAATGAACGTGGTCTACATGCCCGCGCCGCCGCCAAGTTTGTAAAAACTGTCGAACAATTTGATGCCAAAATAACAGTTTCTCATGTTCAGCTTAATGCACCCGGTGACTCGATTATGGAGCTTTTAATGCTGGGCGCACATAACGGCGTTGAAATAACAATCATAGCTGATGGATCGGATGCTGATCGTGCGATTGATGTCCTTTGTAATCTTGTTAGCGATAAATTTGGCGAAAACCGTTAAAATTCCTTTTATTCATGCCATTTTCACGCTATACCTGTGTCAGGTTAATAGATGAAAAAGGATATTATTATGACTGCTGCAGAAACATTAAAAGTTGCCGAAGGCGATTACAAAGTAAAAGACATTACATTGGCTGATTGGGGCCGCAAAGAAATTGCGATTGCCGAGACAGAAATGCCAGGCCTGATGGCTCTGCGTGAAGAATACAAAGGCAAATCACCGTTGAAAGGCGCGCGTATTGCCGGCTGCCTTCACATGACAATCCAGACGGCTGTTTTGATTGAAACACTGATTGATTTGGGTGCTACAGTACGCTGGTCATCTTGTAACGTCTTTTCGACACAGGATCATGCAGCTGCAGCGATGGCCGCAGCGGGTATCCCTGTATTTGCATGGAAGGGTCTGACCGATGATGAATTCTGGGAATGCATCCACGCCACAGTCAAAGGACCGGACGGCTGGACACCAAATATGATCCTTGACGATGGCGGCGACCTGACCGTTCTGATGCACAAGGAATACCCTGAACTGATGAAAGACGTTAAGGGCCTTTCAGAAGAAACAACAACAGGTGTTATGCGCCTTTATGAGATGGAGAAAAAAGGCACACTGACCGTTCCCGCCATTAACGTCAATGACTCTGTTACGAAATCAAAATTTGACAACCTTTACGGCTGTCGTGAATCACTGGTTGATGGGGTGAAACGCGCAACCGACGTTATGATCGCCGGTAAAGTTGCTGTTGTTGCCGGTTTCGGTGATGTTGGTAAAGGATCTGCGGAATCTCTGCGCTCTCAAGGCGCGCGTGTTATGGTGACAGAAATCGATCCTATCTGCGCCCTACAGGCTGCTATGGAAGGTTATGAAGTTGTGACAATGGATGATGCCGCATCAAAAGGCGACATCTTTGTAACTGCGACAGGAAACAAAGACGTTATCACAATCGAACACATGCGCGAGATGAAAGACCGCGCTATCGTATGTAACATCGGTCACTTTGACAGTGAAATTCAGATTGCTGCCCTTGATAACTACACATGGGAAGAAGTCAAACCACAGGTTGACGAAGTTGTCTTCCCTGATGGCAAGCGCTTGATCATCCTTGCCAAAGGTCGCTTGGTGAACTTGGGCTGTGCAACAGGTCACCCAAGCTTTGTGATGTCAGCATCATTTACAAATCAGGTTCTGGCACAGATCGAACTGTGGGAAAACCACGCTAACTACGAAAACAAAGTCTACGTTCTGCCAAAGCATCTGGACGAGAAAGTTGCAGCCCTGCACCTTGAGAAAATTGGTGCACAATTGACAAAACTGTCAAAGGAACAAGCTGATTATCTGGGTCTGGAGGTCGACGGACCATATAAGCCGGAACATTATAGATACTAAGTTCTAAACTTTAAGCCCCGCCAAGTGCGGGGTTTATTTTAATCAAATATAGTTTACATAATTAAATTGCTGTGTTATAATAGTCCTTAATTAGGGATTATTAAGTGATGTCACAATTACTCGCAGACACAACTTTACAGTTTGGCGTGCAAACTGCGCGGGCGGTTGAACAACTGTTCATGTTAATGTCTTTACCCATTCCAGACCATGGGGATTATATCAAAGCATCATCACAGGGCTTTATTGTTCTGCTTGCACAAACAGGAACCTTGATCCGTATTGAAAGCAGCAGTTTTGAACGTGTTAACCACCCCCTTGTTTTGCAACCTCTTAAAACATTAAGTGTTGATAATACACTAATTGAAATTTGCCCTGCAACGGCCCTCGGTGCAACGGACGCAGATGCGGAAAGCCTGAATTATCAGTTGCTGGAAGACGGTATAGAATTGGATGACCGACGTGGTCCAAATTTGGGGATTATTAATTTACCAGATCGGACAGTTCATGTTGTTATTGACCGTCCTGCCGTTACATATGCTTCGGGCATGACCCCAGATTTAAAGCAAGTCTTGGAAAAACATGGCAATCCACAGGGGCATTTTCAACCCTTGCGTGATGCCTTTGATCATGCGTTTGCACAGCCTGGCCTGAAAGCACAAAGACGTAGCCTTCAATACGCGCAGAATATCTGCCGACAATTCAAAGAAAACGGGCTTTTGGTCTGTGGCTGGGAAAACGCGGATTTAAATGCTGAACATGGCGGCGTCGACCACAAAATGGCAATGGCGCGCGAAACAGCGCGAAACTACGCGCAAAAAATGCGCTTTTAAAGGGCTTATGCTTATTTCTAATACTTGTTCTTTATAACGCAAAGTCCTAAACTATGACTTGGTGTAAAATTCACAAAACAATGGTGTAAAACGTGTCAGGCACAGTCTCATCTATGCTGGATCTTGTCATTCCAAGTCGTAAACGCGAACGTAAACTCAGGGCCAATTCCAACCGCCTTGAAGCCTTTTTACGTGCCCTACCCTTTGAATATTGCGGCTGGAATGCCAGCGGCGTACAGGCCTTGTCTCCCGGTTTTTGTTTATTATTTGATATCGACAAAATCAAGTCGATTGAAGACCTGCAAGAGGCCATATCGCCTGATGATGCTGCATCGCTCGAAGGGCTTTACGATAGACTGCTTGAATTCGGCCAGCCGTTTGATTTGACGATTACAGTCCCGATGACTAAAAAAGTTATACGCCTGACAGGAAAGCGCGGATCGCTTGCTGCAGGTGAAGAACTGTTCAACGTCATATGGGCATTCGATATCACGGATTACAGCAGCAAGATCACTGATGCGCTTTCATCCCTGGAAACAATCGAATTGCGTGAACAAGAATTCAGATTAACCCTGAATACGTTGCCGATTCCGGTATGGATCCGTAACAAAGATCTGGAAATCAGTTGGGTTAACAAGGCTTATGCCGAGGTAATCAATGAAACGCCGGCCTCGATTATTGCGGATCAGACCGAGCTTCCCTTAACTACAGATGAAAACGACGGGCGCGGTTTAAAAGTTCTGGCACAACGTGCAATCGCCCAAGAACGCAAACAATCGCAAACCGGATACCTTTTGATTAAGGGCAAACGTAAAAAAATTGATGTAAACGTCCTGCCCGCACCTGATGAAGGGACCGTTGGCTGCGCCATAGATATCAGTCGGGTGGAAGAGCTGGAAACAGAGATGCAGCACCTTCAAAGTTCGAACTATGAAGTTCTGGAGCAGTTAAGAACTGCGATCGCGATTTACGATGAAAATGCAAAACTTGATTTCTACAATGCGGCTTTTGAACAGCTATGGGCACTGGACGGACGCTGGCTGAATAAAAAACCCCGTATAACCGATATTTTTGACAAGCTGCGTGAAAACAGAAAAATTCCTGAGCAGGCCAATTTTGTTAAATATAAACAGGAATGGATGGATAAGTTCACATCCCTGATTGAGCCTGAAGAAAGCATTATATACCTGCCAAACGAGACGATTTTGCGTATGGTTGTCGTTCCCCGCCCCCATGGCGGTCTTTTGATAACCTATGAGGATGTAACGAGCAGCATCGCGCTTGAAACATCTTATAATACGCTGGTGGCAGTTCAGAAAGAGACATTGGACAATCTTGCCGAAGGCTTGGCCGTTGTTGGCGGCGACGGCATGATTAAGCTGTCAAACCCTGTTTTCTACACACTATGGGATCTTGAGCCGCCAAAAAATCATGTCGATGAAAAAGTAGATACATTTTTCGAGAAGACCAAGCCTCTGTTTAAAACGCAAAACTGGGATCAGCAGAAAAGCGAGCTGGTCAATATGTGTTTTAACCACAAACAGTCTTCAGGGCGGGTAACACTGAAAGATGGCCGCATTTATTCATACCGCAGTATTGGCCTGCCGGATGGAAATGTTTTGGTGACCTTTACCGACATGACAGACACCATCAAGGTCGAACAAGCCCTGATTGAAAAGAATGCTGCTTTGGAGGCCGCAGAAAAGCTGAAAATGGATTTCCTTGCGAATGTATCCTATCAGTTGCGCACCCCTTTGAATGCCATGATGGGCTTTACCGAAATTCTGCACGAGGAATATTTCGGCAAGCTGAACGAACGTCAAAAAAGTTATACTGAAAATATGATCCGTGCCGGCCACAGGCTGATTACTCTGGTCGATAATATTCTTGATCTTTCGACGATCGAGGCTGGATACCTGATCTTGGACTTGGAAAGTATAAAACTGACAACAACCATCGATAACGTCATTGACCTGACGCAGGACTGGGCACGCCGTGAAGGTATTGAAATTGAAAACAAAACACCGAAGAATATCGGTAGTCTGATGGCCGATCAACGCCGTTTCAAACAGGTTATGCTGCATTTAATCCGTAATGCGATTGATTATACGCCATCGGGTGGACAAATTCTTGTTGGTGCAAAGAAATCCGGCGATGAAATTATGGTCTATGTCCAAGATAAAGGTGTCGGAATACCCGCCGAAGACCTGGAAAGAATTTTCATACCGTTTGAAAAATCGGAAAATGCGGTTGAAAAGAAAAAGCAATCAAACCACAACCGTCACAGCGGTGCGGGTTTGGGGTTATCGCTTGTAAAACATATCGTTGAATTACATGGCGGTCGTGTTGAAATAGACAGCGAGGAGAAGAAGGGCACAAAAGTTATGTGCTATTACCCGCTGTCGGCAAACCAAAACAGTAAAAAGAAATCATCAACGAAACGTAAAAAGTAAGTGGCAAGGCCTCAGCGCTGCCACCATCCTTTTTTACCACCACCGGCCTTTTCATCGCCTTTATTGTCAGAACCCGTCGTATCCGGCTTTTTATCTTCCACAGGCTTATCAGTTTTGGTCTTCTTATCTTTGCTGTCCTTTATATCGACAACATCAGCTTTGTCAGACTTGTCCTTTAATTTCGCCTTAGGCTTGGCTTTTGAAGCTGACTTCTTAGCCGCAGGCTTTTTCTTTTCTGATCCGGCCTTTTTGTCAGCAGATGATTTTTTATCTTTAGAATCATCTTTTTTAGATTCTGTCTTGTCTGAAGACTTGCCAGCAGCCGTGTCAGATTTTTTATCGTCTTTCTTGTCGGCAGATTTATCGGCAGCCGTATCAGATTTTTTATCATCTTTTTCAGGTGCCGCTTTGGCTGTTTTTTGTCCGCGTGTCGATTTCTTGCCACGGGATGATTTCTTTTCAGCAGCTTTTGTATCCTGCTTTTGAGATTTATTATCGTTATCCGAATCTTTGTTTTCTTTGTTATCCGCAGTTTGATCCTGGTTTTGGTCCTGATTCTTGTTGCGGTTGTTACGACGTCTGCCACCACGACGGCTGCGACGACGGCGGCGTTTACCACCATTATTATCACTGTCGTCATCATCTATATTCACTTCAGGCCCTTTAAATACTGGCTCTGACATATCAATCAAAGGTTTACCACCTTTACGATCTTCAGTGACCTCGACGTTATAATCAGGTTTAATCAGATCTTCGTCGGCCGACAGTTCGATTGTCATACCGTATTTTTCTTCAACTTCGGCCAGCATTTCGCGCTTGTTATTAAAGATATATAGGGCCACCGCAGGGTTAACCGAGATTTTCATTGCGTTTGCTCTACCGCGCAGACCTTCTTCTTCGATCGCACGTAAAGCAACGGCTGCTGATGTTTCAACGGTACGAACAACACCAATACCATGGCAGTGATCACATACTTCAAAGTTCGTCTCAACCAAGCTTGGGCGCATGCGCTGACGTGACAATTCCAAAAGACCAAAGGCCGAGATACGGCCAAACTGAATACGGGCACGATCACGTTGCATAGCTTCTTTTAAATGACGCTCAACGATGCGGTTGTTTTTCGCCTCTTCCATATCGATAAAGTCGATCACAACCAAGCCGCCCAGATCGCGAAGGCGCAACTGACGTGCGACTTCTTCTGCAGCTTCAACGTTTGTTCTAAGGGCTGTTTCCTCGATATGGCGGCCTTTTGTCGCCTTACCCGAGTTCACATCAACTGAAATCAAAGCTTCGGTTGGGTTAATTACAATATATCCACCGGACTTTAGGCGCACATTAATGCTGTAAATTTCGTCAATTTGCTTTTCAACCTTGTATTTGAAAAACATCGGAACGCCTTCGTCGCTCTTGTATTGTTTAACACGCTTGGCATGACTTGGCATCAGCATCTTCATAAAATCGCGTGCGCGCTTGTATCCTTCTTCGCCCTCAACAATAATTTCCGAGATCTCACGACGATACAAGTCGCGGATGGCGCGCTTAATCAAATCGCCTTCTTCGTGCACCAGTTCTGGGGCAGTTGATTGCATTGTTAAATCGCGGATTTTATCCCACAGACGCATTAGATATTCAAAGTCACGCTTGATTTCGGCCTTTGTACGCGAAATACCGGCGGTACGGATAATGACGGACATTCCATCTGGTACATTCAGGTCGGACAAAGTTTTCTTTAATCTCTGGCGGTCTTTGGCGTTGTTTACCTTACGGCTGACGCCACCGGCGCGCGGTGAATTCGGCATCAATACGCAATAACGGCCCGGCAATGAGATATAAGTAGATACAGCCGCACCTTTGTTGCCGCGTTCTTCCTTGTTAACCTGAATCAGCATGATCTGGTTGCGTTTGATCACTTCCTGAATTTTATAGCGGTGTTTGATATTATTACGTTTGAAGGTCGGTGTATCATCGACATCTTCTTCACCGCCTACAAATTCAACCTCTTTATCGTCAGCTGCTTTGGATTTTTTACCGTCTTCATCCTCGTCACCGTCAACCTCTTCAACATCGCCTGCGCCTTGTTCCGCAATCAGCGCCTCGCGATCGGCAATCGGAATACGGTAATAATCGGGGTGTATTTCAGGAAAAGGCAGGAAACCATGGCGATTACCGCCAAAATCAACGAAGGCAGCCTGCAGGGATGGCTCAACCCGCGTTACTTTCACCAAATAGATGTTTCCACGAAGTGTTTTGCGAACCTTGTTTTCAAAATCGAAGTCATCCAGACGGTTATCGTCCAGAACCATTGCAACGCGCGTTTCTTCTTCGTGAGTTGCATCAATAAGCATTTTTTTTGTCATTTTTATCGTCCTTATGTCAGCGGATAAACCTCGAGTCATAGTAAACCTGTCATAGGTTTTACCCGAAATTTAGCCAGTAATTTAAGCGTATGGAGGGAAAATAGAAGAAACCTTAAAAGAACAAAGGAAAAGTCATCTTTGTAATATCTATCTACCCTTCTCCTTTTTAGTAAGGTTACGCCAACATTTGTTCAGTATACGTGCCTTTAAAAGATAAAAATCAAAAACGCTGAGCGCTTTCAGTACCTTTTCAGGCCACAGTAATCCTTTGGATAAGATAAACATTTTATTTGATTCGTTCAATCACGAATTGCTTTACTTCGTGTAAAAAACTATAATATACAAGGCATCTTAAGCGTGAACCGGGGTTTCATTGTATCGTTATCTATCCATATTCTGCATCTGCATAGTTCTTTTATGTTCTTCGTCTGCAAGCGCCATGGCCCAGACGATCCAGAATATACGTTTCGGACAACATGAAAACGGCACCAGGATCGTCCTGGATATGACCCCGAAAAACGAATATACCTACCAGCTATTACAATCTCCGCCACGCCTCGTTATTGATTTCTCTATGGGGTTTTCAAAGCCTGCTTATCAGGGCAGCGACCCGACAGGCCTGATCACCAATACCAGATACGGTACACTTGATAATATGGGACGACGTATAGTTTTTGATCTGAAAAAAAATGTTCGAGTCGACAATCACTTTTATATAGCCCCGTCAAATACGCAGCAGAACTACAGACTTGTTTTTGATCTCAGCACCGCTATGGGGCAAGACATACCTGCCAGCCCCCCTGCGCCGAGCATGAACCTGTCGACATTAGATAGCGTGCAGGAGTTTCAAACCCTTCCTTATTCCGGATATCCGATGCCGACGGCCAAACCATCATTTCTGATTCGCCGTCCCCAATATACCATTGTGATCGATGCCGGCCATGGCGGTGGCGATCCGGGAAGTATCGGAGGCGGCAATATTCGAGAAAAAGATATTGTTCTGAATATAGCAAAGAAATTAAAAGAACAATTGGAAAGAACAGGCCGATATAACGTTCATTTAACCCGTTCGTCCGATTATTACATTCAATTGCGTGAACGTTTTAAAAAGGCACGTGATCATAAGGCCGATCTTTTTATATCCCTACATGCTGATAAAATACATGTACCGACGGTACGTGGTGTCTCGGTTTATACATTGTCAGAGACGGCGTCCGATAAAGAAACAGCGCGCCTGGCCAAACAAGAAAACAATGCCGGCGTTGTTGCCGGTGTTGATCTGGGTGTAGAAGAAGAAGATGTCGCAAATATCCTGTTAGACCTTGTCAGGCGCGAGACTTTGAACGAATCGAAGCTTTTTGCAGAATTATTCGTCTCCGGCCTTAAGAATAATAACATTCGATACCTTAAGAATCCCCACCGCTATGCCGGATTTGCTGTGTTAAAAGCTCCGGATGTGCCGTCAGTATTGATTGAGACAGGCTTTCTGAGCAACACCCAAGACACGCAGTTGTTGCAAACTGCGGCCTACCAGAACAGACTAACGGAAACGATCCAATCATCGATTGACGGCTTTTTTGACCGTCTGGAACGCTTAAATAGTGAATAAGTTCCTGAAATAAAAAAAAATAAATCTGTTGATTATTGCAATGAATGCGCTAGAATCTTATTCAGATTGTACAGTGTGTTATTTGCGAATTCACCTTCAAGAATAAGACTTCAATCTATCCTAGGATAAATGAACTAACTTGAAATAAGGAAGAAACAATGAAAAAACTTACTCTTACACTTGCTGTTGTTGCGACACTTGGTATGGCTGCTTGTACAGGCCAAGCTAACAATGAATACGTTCCAGTTAACCTGGGCCGTACAGCTGGTCAGGATGGCGCTATGCAGCGTCAAGTTGTTCGTGTTGAACCTGTTCGTACAGAAACACGCGCAGACCGCACATACAACAACACAATGACCAAGTAATTACTGGTTATTCAGTTTAAAAGCCGCCTTTCGGGGCGGCTTTTTTTATGCGTATATAATTAAAAAAAATAATTTTATCTATTGGTTCTATACTCATTTTTGAACTTAAGGCGCTGTTCTTGGGTCTGCTCTTCTTCCTCATTCAGTTCTTTTTGCTGCTGCGGTTGCTCTGATACAGCTGCGTTCAAATCTTCACTGATGTCTGCTGGAATTGTACCCACTTTTACCGGGTAAGATTTCTTTTCTATATAGGCCATTTCCACAAGGTCCCAGTCGATGTTCACGTCTTTGTCACCGATTGCACTATTCAAAAGCGCTTTTAGACCATCTGGAACAGTAACCATATCTTCAGGTAGCTCTTCTTTATCAAAGTGTCCCAAAAGCTCTATATCTCCCAAGTCTTTCCCTGTCGGGTTAACTTCCAGATATAGATCATTGCCAACCATCGCCGCCTTAACCGGCTGATCAACGACTGTAACGGGCGTGCCTACGGGTACCATTTCAAAAACTTTTGTAATATTTTCCGGCAACATACGTATGCAGCCTGAACTAACGCGTCGACCAATACCATAGGGTTTATTCGTGCCATGCATCAAATATTCGGGCCACCCCAGATATAACGCATGCGACCCCAGCGGATTTGAAGGTCCTGAAGGTACAACATCCGGCAGCGCCGGATTTTCTTCCTTCATACGTTTTGTAGGACGCCATGACGGCCCAGCGGCCTTGCGTACAACTGTGGTGCGCCCTACTGGGGTATCAAGGCCTTCACGCCCGATCCCAATTGGGAAAGTCACCGGAACCTTGTTACCGGGTTTAAAATAATACCAGCGCATTTCTGCTAGATTGATAATAATCCCATCTTGCGGGGCACGTGGCAAAAGATGCAAGCTTGGTAGAACAATTTCACTGCCCGGGATAGGGGCCCAAGCATCGATGCCTTGATTTGCAGCGCGTAATTCGACGAAACCAAGCTCGAAATGGCGGGCAATATCATGAAATGTATCTTCCTCGCCGACTGTATAGTTTTTCACTTCCCCGAAGACCGTTATATCTCCTGTATTGTATGGGGGTAAGTCAAACGGATTACGATTTTGCTCAGCTTCTTTCTCTTCAGCTATTTTCTGAACATCATCCCCAAGCGACTGGGTATAGCCAGTATTGGGTATTGATAGAAAAAGCAGGGTCAAAAATAAAAGGGTGAAAAAGCGCATATTATCTCTCTTTGTAAAGCTTTTCACGAATATAGTTCAATTGATAGGGAAATTAAAGGCCTGCTTTACGCCTGACCGGAAAAAGAACTAAGGTGTTCGGGGGAAATACCAATCTTCTGCATTGCAGCCTGCCATTTGCTTGATGAATTACTGTCAAAAAGAATGTCATCATCATAATCAAGGGTTAGCCAGTAGTTTTTACGAATTTCCTCTTCTAGCTGCCCGGGACCCCAACCTGCATAGCCCAGAGCAAGCAGGCTTTTTGATGGCCCCTCACCCATGGCAATATTTTTAAGGATATCTATTGTTGCATTCAGGGCCAGATCCCCCGACAACTGCACAGAATGGTCAGCTTTAAAGTCAGTAGAATGTAGTACAAATCCACGTGCCGTTTCAACAGGGCCGCCAAAAAAGACTTTCGGCTTAAAGACGATGTCCGATTTAACCAATCCTAACTGCTGGTTCAAATCATCAAATTCAACCATTGGCATCGGCTGATTGATAATCAGACCCATGGCACCCTCGGAACAATGCGAACACACATAAATAAGGCTTTTATCAAAAAAACTACCATCATTTATATTTGGCAGTGCAAGCAACATCTTCCCTTCTAAAGGGCTAGTTGCATTACGGATATCTTTGTCCAGATTTAATTTCATTATTAAATTTTACCACAAAAAACTTTTCAACCTATTAAGTGATATAAGTCGTTTTATACATGTTTCAAAGTTACCGGCTGTTTTGACGCTGAATTTGACGCCATTTGGCAACATTATTGTTATGTTCCTCAAGCGTCTTACCAAAAGCGTGACCACCTGATCCGTCTGCGACAAAATACAGATAATCGTGTTTCGCGGGATTCATAGCCGCTTCAAGGCTGGCTTTACCCGGGTTTGCGATTGGTCCCGGCGGCAGCCCCGCATTCAGGTAGGTATTATATGGATGATCCCTTTTCAGATCTTTTGTGTAAAGCGGTCGATCCAGCTTGCTTTTACCTTCTGTAATCGCATAAATGACCGTCGGGTCTGTCTGAAGCGGCATTCCAATACGAAGGCGGTTTGCAAAGACACCGGCAACTTCGCCGCGTTCTGACGCTACGCCCGTTTCTTTTTCAATGATAGAGGCCAGAATAACGGCCTCCTCCTTGGTTTCGTATGGCAAATCAGCCGCGCGGTTCTCCCATAGGCTATCAACCAAAGCCGTCATGTCGTCTTGCATGCGCTCTAAAAGATCCTGACGCGTATGATAACGGCTATAGGCAAAGCTTTCAGGCAATACAGTGCCCTCAGCTGGAATTTCTGTGATCTCATCTCCAGAAACAGCCTCGATTTCATTTAAGATATTTACAATTTCAAGACTGGTTAGGCCCTCGGGGATCGTGACCTGACGTTGCACAGTATCGCCTTCGGCCATTTTATTCATGATATCGCCGGCGCTTAAGCCTGTTGTGATCAGGTATTCACCGGCTTTTAAAGTCATGGGCCTGGTTTGAATGCGTGTTACCAATGGAAAGATATAAGCGGCCTGATTATTAATCACGCCTTCTTCTCTTAATTGCGCTGCTATATTGGTGACAGAACTGCCGGGCATAATCATTACATATTGATCGGATGTATGCGGCCCCGCCTTTTTAAACTGCATCGACCCATAGGCCACAACTACCCCTACAAGAATAAGAGCCGTCAAACCCAGAGCAAATATCCAGCCGAAAAACCTCATATTACACTTCACGCATGATTAAGGTAGCGTTTGTTCCACCAAAACCGAATGAATTTGACAGGGCAACTTTGACATCACGCTTTTTGGCTTTGTGCGGCACCAGATCAAGACCATCCGCTTCAGGTGTCGGATTTTCAAGGTTCAAAGTTGGTGGCACGACATCGTCATTGATCGCTTTAATGCTGAAGATCGCCTCGGCAGCGCCCGCAGCACCCAGCAAATGACCAATTGAAGATTTGGTCGATGAAATGCTGATATCTCCGACATCACTGCCAAACAGGCGCTTAATCGCTTTCAGTTCAGCAACATCACCCGCAGGTGTTGATGTACCGTGTGTGTTGATATATTGAACGTCACCTGATTTGAGACCTGCACGTTTCATCGCCATTTCCATGGCACGGAAACCACCATTGCCGTCTTCGGCCGGTGACGTAATATGATAGGCATCACCCGACAGACCGTAACCAATGACTTCGGCATAAATTTTGGCGCCGCGAGCTTTTGCATGTTCATACTCTTCCAGAACCAGCATCGCTGACCCCTCGCCCATAACAAAGCCGTCACGGCCTTCATCAAATGGTCTTGATGCTTTCGTCGGCTGGTCATTATATTGGGTCGAAAGCGCTTTACATGCTGCAAAGCCTGCCATTCCCAATCGTTCAATCGTTGCCTCGGCTCCGCCTGCAACCATTACATCTGCATCATCCAGCGCAATCATACGTGCGGCATCACCGATTGCATGCGTACCTGTAGCACAGGCTGTCACAATCGCGTGATTCGGCCCTTTAAAGCCGTATTTGATCGAAATCTGACCTGATACCAAGTTAATCAAAGCGCCTGCAATAAAGAACGGCGATACGCGGCGCGGGCCTTTTTCGGCCAGAATACCAGCTGTTTCGTGAATACTGCGTAAGCCGCCAATGCCTGAGCCGACCAAAACGCCGGTGCGGAACTGGTCTTCATCGCTTTCCGGCTTCCAGCCGCTGTCCTCGATGGCTTCTTGAACGGCTGCTACACCAAAGTGAATAAATGTATCCATCTTCTTTTGTTCTTTATGTTCGATGTAACGATTAACGTTAAAAAGATGTGGCTCGTCGCCCTCTGTGCGCGGGACTTCAGCAGCAATATGGCACGGCAAATCAGATGCATCATAATGGGTGATTTTCCCGATACCACTGTCGCCATTCAAAAGACGTTTCCAGTTGTGGTCAACACCCACACCAAGCGGTGACACCAATCCCATACCAGTTACAACAACACGACGCATATTTTCACTCCAGTTTATTATTATGAGAGGTATTTTAAGAGATTTTAATGGCTTTGCAAAAAGAAATCGGCCCACAAAGAGGCCGATTTTCTAAAAACCTAAAAGAATCTGCTTATGCAGCTTCTGCATTTTTCTCGATATAGCTGCACGCCATACCAACGGTTGTGATGTTTTCAACCTGATCGTCTGGAATCTCAACGCCGAACTCTTCTTCAAACGCCATTACCAATTCAACGATATCAAGGCTATCTGCGCCCAGATCTTCGATAAAGCTAGCTTCCGGTGTTACTTTTGATTCATCAACACCCAAGTGCTCGACAACGATTTTGTTTACTCTGCTTTGTACATCACTCATAGTTCTAACCCCTTTTTTAGGTTGTTTCTGTAGTTAAAAGTAGACATTGGATAGCATAGATCAAAAAGAATGCAAAGCTTTTTTGGATTATGGTTTTAATGGCCGCCAGTTAACCACACGCTTTTTTGTAGAGCGATAATCAGTAAGCTTATCACCGATTGCACCATAAAGCTTAAATGCAAGGACTGAATTCCATTCATCCCCGCATAACTCATACTTCGCTTTCTGATAGGTTGTCTGTAACAACTCCTTTAACTGTTCTTCAGAAAAATTACCGAGAAAGTCTTCTAGAACTTCAGTTGCCATTTCACCGGCATCTCTATTTTTACATCGCTCCGGTTCATATTGACGAAGAATATCTATATAATCGACAATATGTTCAAACTGAAAAATCTGAATTAATGGCCTTTCAAGACCGCTTTCACGCAAAGCATCATATACGTCTTTGGATATGCGTGGAGTATATTTTGTATGGTCATCGCTTGACCAGATCGTCTTGAAATCTTCTACGGGATGATCATCGTGAAAAGATAAAGTACCTTTTTCTTCATTGATATATATCGGAGTAAGAGGATTTGTATCCATCGGGTTTAGAAAAACCTTGCCTTGTTGTAATAATTGCTCGCAATGATCCAGATACAAACGTAACGCATCAACCATGCCTTTTGATGGATGATTTAGACCACCAAAAATTTTTGAAGCCAGTTTTTCTTCTATTGTTCTTTTTTTTCCCATATCAGACCTTTAACGGCTGCCAGGTTTTAACGGATTTAATATTCTGTCTTTGTGTCTGAATAAGCTCTTCAACTTCAGTACATAAAAAATATGTCACCCAATCGTGCTCATTGAAAAAATTCTCTTCGTTGTGATCTGCATTGAAAATATACGGATTTCTACCCCGTGTATTTCTACACAGTTCTTCCAATTCCTGATCTGTTTTTATTTGAGCCAGATTGTTAGCAATAAAACATGCCAACGATTTATGTGTCCGAGTTTTAACTGTTTCAGGTTCATAGACCTTGTAAAGCCTCATAGAACTTGAAAAATCATCAATATCAAAAATGGCTTCCAAGTTTTTCTTTAACCCACGCTCGCGCAAGGCATTATATATTTCAGGGCAAATCGGCGGGTGCCATTCATCCGGTAAATCTGGAGACATAACCTGACAGCCATGCTCACTATATCTTGTTAAATAAAACGGAATGTAACCAGGATCAGTGCATGGGACTACGTTCAAACGTTCGTTATTATTGACGTCTGCAAATTTACCCAAGTTTATACCAAATTTAGTCCAGCGGCTGTCAACTTTGAATGTTTTGCCCGCGGCCAGCCAACGCTCGCAATAATCGAGATAGACGCTTATAGCCTCTATGCATTCAGAATCTACTTTGAATAAAGCACTGGAGAATTTTTTAGCTAATCTTTCCTCTGGTGTTTTGACAAACATAGGCTTATTCCCTGAATTAATACTCAGAAAATATACCATTATTGTTTGGTTATGTCAAATAAATTGACCCTTTAGATCATCGCCATTCCGCCGTTAACATGCAAGGTCTGGCCTGTCATGTAGCTGGCTTCTTCTGATGCCAGATAAGATACGGCAGCCGCAATATCTTCAGGTGTCCCCATAGCGCCAGCAGGTATGTTCGCAATCAGCTTTTCATGCTGTGCATCACCCAATTCATCCGTCATAGCTGTTTTGATAAAGCCCGGCGCAACACAGTTAATTGTGATACCACGGTTTGCGATTTCGGCGGCCATCGATTTTGACATCCCGATCATACCCGCCTTTGATGCGCAATAGTTCGCTTGCCCTGGATTACCCGTTACACCGACAATTGAGGTGATATTGATAATACGGCCCCAACGACGCTTCATCATGCCGCGCATAACAGCGCGTGACAGACGAAATGCCGACGTCAGATTTACATCAAGAACAGCCTGCCAGTCTTCATCTTTCATACGCATTGTCAAACCGTCACGTGTCAAACCTGCGTTATTCACCAGAATATCGATCTGGCCCATTTTTTCTTCGGCTTCTTTTATCACCGCATCAGCCTTATCGGCATCATCCAATGCCCCAACGACAACATGTGCGCGATCGCCCAATTCTTTCTGAAGAGATTCTAGCGCCTCTTTCTTGCGGCCATTTAATGCCACGGTTGCGCCCTGATCATAAAGAAACTTTGCAATGGCCCCGCCAATACCACCAGACGCGCCTGTAACCAAAGCTGTTTTACCCTTTAAATCAAACATCGAATTCTCCTTACTTTTCATTTTGCTAACACGATAAAGATATTTTTTAGCACTGCAAATGAAAAAATCTTTTGACAAACGCCGAAAATTAGCGATAATTTTATTATCAAGAACATAAAAAACTTGTTACATAATAACCAAGTGAAAGGTTTCAGGGAAATGAAAGCTGAGAAAAAAACAGATCCGGTAGAGAAAAACAGCAACGTTTTGGACGTATTTACAAACAATGCCGGTGGGCCGCCAAAAACGCCACCAACGGGGGCTCCAAAACAACGTGTAATTACACAAGCCGAGCTGCAACAGCTTTTAGCAAATCAACAGGCTTTCGAGGCCGCTGCTGCGCGTAAAAATGTTAAACCGGCTGTTGAGTTTTCACGTATCGAAGATCAAATTCTTGTGCGTAAAGAAGTTACAGCGGATCAAGAGATCGAGACAAAATTCGATTTCTATACACAGCTTGTATCAAAGAAAACAACGCTTTTCATCAACGGAACACCTCAGATTCAGTTGCACCCTGATATTCCGTTTTCAAAATATACGGTACCACACGTGATCGAACGTATTCGTAAGGATCTGATTGATATGGGTGGTAAGCCGAATGCATTGAAAAAGACAAAAGCCGAGTTCGACTCTGAAAAAGAGGCAGGACAAAAAGGCTCAGCCGGTTACAAATTCGGACAGCCAGGCAAATAATTCAAAAATTTAAGGCCTTAGCCTTTTAAGAAGTTTTCTATATCTTCAGGATTTTGGACCGCGACTGATTGCAGATCGCGGTCTATTCTTCTTGTCAGCCCTGACAGCACTTTGCCTGCGCCAAGTTCAACCAATTGCTCGACACCTTGCTCTTTCATGTACAAAACAGATTCGCGCCAACGCACCATTCCGGTGACTTGTTCAACCAGTAATTGCTTTATTTCTGCTGCATCAAGAACCTGATCAGCCGTAACGTTGGCAACAATCGGCACCAGCGGTGTTGATACATCGACATCTTCCAAAGCTGATCGCATGGCATCTGCGGCCGGCGCCATCAAAGCACAATGGAATGGTGCACTAACAGGTAACATGACTGATTTGCGTGCCCCGCGTTCCGTCGCCAAAGTAACAGCAGCCTCGACCGCGCCTTTATGCCCACTGATCACGACTTGACCAACCGAATTATCATTCGCGACCGCACATGTTTCGGCCCCGTCAGCCTGATCTGCAATTGCCACGACATCCATATAGTCCATGCCCAAAATGGCGGCCATTGCCCCCACACCAACGGGTACAGCCTTTTGCATCGCTGTGCCGCGAATTTTCAAAAGGCGCGCTGTATCTGCCAACTTCAGCGCTTTCATGGCTGTCAACGCAGAATATTCACCCAGCGAATGCCCCGCCGCCATCAAAATACTGTCGTCACCCGCAAAATCAACGCCGCCGTCTTTCTCGAGTACGCGGGCAACCGCCACGCTAACTGCCATCAAGGCAGGCTGTGTATTTTCTGTCAGGTTCAAATCATTCTCATCGCCTGAAAACATCAACCCTGACAGGTTTTGTGACAGTGCATCATCGACTTCTTGGAAAACATCCTTGGCAACAGTAAAATTATCATACAGGTCTTTGCCCATACCGATGAACTGACTGCCCTGCCCTGGAAATACGAATGCTTTTTTCATGAGTGCTCCTAATTTTCTAATTCCTGTAAAGTCTAATTGACGACTCGCTGTGAATCAATATCCTATTCATATGAGCGATAACAACAAAAAAACACCTTGGTGGAAAGGTGCGGTCATCTATCAGATATATCCGCGCAGTTTCCTTGATACAAATAACGACGGCATTGGTGATTTGCCAGGCATTATCAGTAAACTTGATTACGTTGCTGACCTTGGCGTTGATGGTATTTGGTTATCGCCCTTTTTCACATCCCCGATGAATGATTACGGATATGATGTTTCAAATTACACTGATGTAGACCCCATTTTCGGAACTTTAAAAGACTTTGATAACCTGTTGCATAAAACGCATAAATTGGGTTTAAAAGTTATTATCGATCAGGTTTACAGCCATACATCAGATCAGCACCCATGGTTTAAGGAAAGTCGAAGGGACAAGGACAATCCGAAAGCAGACTGGTACGTCTGGCATAATTCGCGTGAGGACGGCAGTAAACCGAATAACTGGCTGGCAGAATTTGGCGGATCGGCTTGGACATTCGATATTCGTCGCGGTCAGTATTACAAACATAACTTTCAAAAATCGATGCCGGATCTGAACCTTTATAATCCCGAAGTCCGCACGGCTATTTCCGATGTGATGCGCTTTTGGCTAGATCGCGGCGTTGACGGTTTCCGTCTGGATGTCGCCAATATGTATTTATATGACCGCGAATTCCGTGACAACCCGCCAAAAACGCAAGGCTATACCCGTTTTGGGTCAGAACTGGGTAAAGCAGGTTTTTTCTATCCCTATGACATGCAATATCACGTTTATAACAAATGTCGTCCCGAAAATATTGATGTTATTAAACAGCTTCGCGCTGTATGTGATGAATATGATGATCGTATGCTGGTTGGCGAAATGTTCAGTGATGACAGCGTGGTACGCGCGGCTGAATATACGAAAGACGAAAGTTTGCTGCATACGGCCTATAATTTCCAATTATCCGAACCTGAATATTCGGCTGCGAAAATTCGCAATGTAGTTGAACATTTTATCCTTAGCTCGCCCACCAGTTGGCCATCCTGGGCCTTTACGAACCATGACTGGTCGCGTGTTTCATCACGTTGGGCTGTTGATGGAAAAACCAGCCCGGAACAATCCAAAATGCTTTATGCATTGCTGTGCAGCCTAAAGGGTACAATTTTCGTATATCAGGGCGAAGAACTGGGGCTGGAAAACGCCGAATTGGCAGAAGATGACATTCGTGATCCTTTAGGCAAGATCCTTTACCCCGAATATGTCGGCCGCGATGGCAGTAGAACCCCTATTCCTTGGCAATCAGGCGAAGATAACGCAGGGTTCTCAGACGTGACGCCATGGCTGCCAATCTTTGAAAAGCACATCGCAAAGTCAATTGATGTGCAGGAAAAGGACAAAGATTCTGTTTTAAATTTTGTGCGCAACTTTTTGAAATGGCGAAAAACTGTCCCTGATCTAATTACTGAACGCATACATTTTCACAGTACACACGAACCCGTTTTAATTTTCACACGTGGTGATAACCTGATCTGTTTTTTTAATCTGGGCACGGATGAAGTTTTACTACCAGTGCCTTTCGGTGACTGGCAACCCGTCGAGGGACATGGTTTCAAATATCAGCTGGAAGACGCCTCCTTGAAACTTCCCGGTTTTAATGCCGCATTTTTTGTACAAAACCCTGAAATAGTTTGACATAATATTTTGCCTGTGATAGATTTCTTGCATGGAGAAAGAATCTGCGAAACCAACACTAAAAGACCGCTTCAACGCCTTTACCAACCATAAAGTAGGACGCTGGGTTTGGAAATGGGTGTGGCCCTTTTCCAACAAGGTGGGATTTTCCGGATTGATTGCAATTATGGCAGGAAACCTTGCGGCACATGTTATGCTTGGGCATATGTTGCCGGATATCGAGGATGTTGCGGAGGAATATAATATTAGCGAAGAAGCCATTGCTTCTGTCGAACCCTATGGAACTGTAAAGGTTCAAACAGACAATCCCATTCACGCGTTACACGAAATGACACGTGCCCCCGGCGTATTAGGCCTTGCGGCATACGGAGTAAAAAAGCTGAGATTATCTTTTGCAAACGCTTACGCGTATGCATCTCATACAATGACCCCTTTAAATCTCGTTTTCTCTGATTCCAGCCTCGCGCCATTCGGCGATGTTTGTGTTATAAACATTGAAAATGCCGCCCCGATACTCAGAGATAACAGTGATACAGAATTTTCAACTGACGAATTAATGTCATCAGAAACAGGCTTTGCATATTTTGCAATTTTTCACGAATTGCGACACTGCGCACGCGATCAAATGCATGGCACCCATGTTGAAATGGATGCCAATTATTATGCTGACAAAGCTATGAATATTCAGTTTGGCCGTGACTTTAACCATAGATGGGAAATGCAGGTTGGCGGCGAATACGACTTTACCTTATACAAGGAAGCCCTTGATAACGGTAGGCCGATCCCTTCTTTAGATGAATTGCTAGCGGCCAATCAGCAAGTCAGAGACTATTATGACCGCAAATGGGAAGAAAGACAGGAAAGAATCGCTGAAGAGAGATTGCAAGCTGATCCGAGCCGAACCGAGCGTGATATTCAGGCAGAGTTAGAGCGTGAAGAAGAAGAATGGCAGGAAGAAGCAAAGACACGTATCGATAATACTATCGACTTAAGCGCTTTGATCGGAAGCGTTTATTCACTTTCTGACAACATCGGTTCTGATTTTTCCGAACTTGCACGTCGCCGTTTCGCACATACCCAATATGCTCAAATTGTCTGGTTAGATCCAAATATTGATTACATTATTTCTGACGATGATCAGCAAGGGATTATTATCGCCAGAGAAGATGTGAAAAGATTACAGCAAGCCTCACGTTCCCGCGCAACCCGACAGCCCCGCGTCGGGTCATAAAACCCTTGCATTTTACCAGAATCACTGTATAAATACGCCATTGCCCAACTGTGGGCAGAACATAACCTCGCTGGTTTACATGGTGAAACCGGCTTTTAACCAAGAGGAGCATTTATATGCCTTTATACGAAACCGTGTTTATCGCACGGCAGGATCTTTCGACCAAGCAAACGGAAGAACTTGCAAAATCTTTTGAAGAAATTCTTTCAAACAACAAAGCCAAAGTTGCAAACACCGAGCATTGGGGCCTGCGTTCTCTGGCGTACCGCATCAACAAAAACCGCAAAGGTCACTACGTATTGTTCCACATTGATGGCGCGTCTGACGCTATTGTTGAAATGGAACGCAACATGCGCCTGCATGAAGATGTCCTGCGTTTTATGACGGTCAAGGTTGACGAGTTCCCGAAAGACGGAACCATCATGATGAAAAAAGACGCTGCATAAGCGATTAGAGATCTAGGAGAACAATTATGAGTCCAAAAAAAGCACCATTCTTCCGCCGCAAGAAAGTTTGTCCTTTCTCGGGTGAAGATTCACCGGCAATCGATTACAAAGATGTAAAACTGCTGGAGCGTTATATTTCCGAGCGTGGAAAAATCGTACCAAGCCGTATTACAGCCGTTTCACAAAAGAAACAGCGTCGCTTGTCACAAGCTATTAAACGTGCCCGCTACTTGGCTTTACTGCCATACGCTGGTAACCACAAGTAACCCGAATTTCGAAAGGATAAAACAATGCAGGTTATTTTATTAGAACGCGTTGAAAAACTGGGAAATATGGGTGACACCGTCACAGTAAAACCTGGTTACGCACGTAACTACCTGATGCCGCAAAACAAAGCTTTGCGCGCAACACAAGATAACATCGCCTATTTCGAGGCGCAAAAGAAACAAATTCAGGCCGAAAGCGACAAGCGCAAAGCTGATGCTGAAAAAGCCTTGAAGAAAGTTGACGGCATCACAGTTGCCCTGATCCGTCAGGCATCTGAAGGTGGTCAGCTTTACGGTTCAGTTGCAGCCCGTGATATTGCCGGTGTTGTAAACGAAAAAGCAGGCAAAGGCCTGGTTGACAAGAAAATGGTTATCGTTGAGCAAAACTACAAATCACTTGGTCTATACCCTGTGCGTATTGCTCTGCACCCTGAAGTGATTGCGGAAGTGACCATCAACATCGCACGTACCCTTGAAGAAGCCAAAGTTCAGGAAGACCGTGGCGAAGCATTGGTAACAGAAGAGCATGAACCAGATCTGGCGACACAAGCCGTTGAAACTGTTGCAGAAGAAGAAAAACCTGCAGAAGCCGAAGCTTCTGAAGGTGAAGACAGCACGGAAGAACAACCTGCTGCATAAGACTTCAAGAATTGAATTGAAAAAGCCGGGTTTATCCCGGCTTTTTTGATTTATGGCACTATGAATACATCGCGCTTAGGTCGCCGCGTGCTTTTAGGCAACTGTGATGTCAGGTGTTTCATCCTGTGGTGCATTCTTTTAATCGTCTCTTCTTCATTCTCAAACTTTTCAGCATATTGCTGCAATGTGTTAAGGCTTATAACTTTTTCATCCACAGGCATTGCTTGCCAACTTGTCTTTAGAATATTGATTTCCCTGTTCAACAAATTATATACGGAGATATGCTCGTTTGAGCCGCTTAAAACCATCGCATGCTCTAGAAGGTGCAAAAACTCAGCATTCTGGTAATGACACCATAGCATATCAATATAGTCGTTTCGGACTTCATCCAATGTTTCAACAAGATGTGTAAAACGATCGTGAACACGGTTAATTGTTTGATTAAATTCAGAATTTAGATTTGTTACTTTTGTTTGCATTCGACTGATGACCTTAAAGTTTGGGTGCGGGATTTGCTTTAGGCTTTTTACCAATATCCTGTTCAGCAATCTCATACACCTCTACCAATTGGAAATGCTGTTTTAATCCACGGCGCTTTATGATGTCCGGCTTCATCTCATGCAGCTCTTGAAGGTCTTTATTTAAATCTTGCAACAATTGACCTGCAAAGCTTACAGCGTGATCATAATGACCGCGCAGCATTTCTATTTCACGAAATGTATCATCAAAAATAGGCTCCTCGCTTTTCATGTCGTCGATATACATCGTGTTAACGTAGTCAAAGCGATCTTTCAAATGTTCATTACCTGCATAAGAAGCAATACGCTCTAATCGCTCCAGAAAGCAATCAGCCAGTTTTTCGTGCTCCAGGGCGACCGAAACAACTGATTGGCGCAACTGTATTAAAGTCTCGTCAAACTCTTCTTTTACTATAAGCATATCCTGCATCATGCGGAATAAATACATTTTCTGGCTAGGAACGGGTTTCGCGTTGCTCATAAGTAAATCCTGAATCTTATTATCTTATGACAATACTAGGCGATAATTTATAATTTTGCAAGAAACAAATTGCATAATTCGTTATTTTTCGCTACTTTTCGCATATGAATACAACCAGCCCCCTTTCACAAGTTGCCGCAGCAAACGATTCTGCCACGCGCCGTACGATGCCCCATAACAACGAGGCAGAACAGGTCCTTTTGGGTGCGCTGCTGGTTAATAACAACAATCTTGAAAAAGTATCTGAATTTCTAAAATCGCAGCATTTCTATACAGACATTCATGCCCGTATATTTGAAGCCGTTTCAAAATTGGTTGATCGTGGGCAAGATGCCAGCCCGATTACATTAAAACAGTATTTTGCAGATGATGAAGCCTTGAAAGATTTGGGTGGCGGTCAGTATCTGGATGATCTGGCGGATAACATTATCTCTGTTGTCGATGTTTATGAATTCGGCCGCCAGATTTACGAATTGCATTTGCGTCGTGCGCTGATTGTTCTGGGTGAAGACGTTGTAAATAACGCATACAAGCCCGACATTGACCTTGGCCCCTCTGAACAAATCGGTCAGGCCGAACAGCAATTGTTCGAACTGGCAACACAAGGCGATTTCAAGGGCGGTTTTATCCCCCTGCTCGATTCCGTAACGGCTGCTATTAAAACGGCAGAGAAAGCCTATCAGCATGATGGCGGTATTACAGGCGTAACCACAGGCTTGCTTGATCTTGATAAGAAACTGGGCGGGCTTCAGGGCTCTGACCTTTTGATCCTTGCCGGACGTCCATCAATGGGTAAGTCGGCTTTGGCTACGAACATTGCCTATAATGCGGCCAAACGATTTGCCCAAACAAATGGTGAAGAAGGCGCTGCCGTCGGTATCTTCCAGATGGAGATGTCAGCCGAGCAGCTAGCCAATCGTATTCTGGCAGATGAAACAGGTATTCCATCAGATCAAATTCGTCGCGGTGAAATCAAAGATACGGACTTTCAAAAATTTGTCGAAGCCTCAACCCTCATGAGCAAGATTCCATTGTTCATTGATGATACACCGGGCTTAACGGTCAATTCGATCCGTACACGCGCGCGTCGTTTGAAACGCACACACAACCTTGGCCTTTTGGTAATTGACTATTTGCAGCTGCTCATGGGTTCCAGTAAATCCAGTCAGGCAAACCGGGTACAGGAAGTATCAGAGATTTCACGTGGTCTTAAAATTCTGGCCAAAGAATTGCAAATTCCTGTTATCGCACTTGCGCAGCTTTCGCGTGCCGTTGAACAACGCGACAACAAACGCCCGCAATTATCCGACCTTCGTGAATCAGGGTCGATCGAGCAGGATGCCGATGTCGTGATGTTCGTTTACCGTGAACAATATTATCTGGAACGTGACGAGCCCGCACGCAGACCCGAGGAAGACGAAGCCCGCTTTAACGAGCGTTATTCGGACTGGCAGGAACGTTGCCAGCAGGCCCATGGCATTGCCGAATGTATCGTTGCTAAACAACGTCATGGTCCAATCGGTACGGTTCGCATGCAATTTACAGGTGAATTCACACGCTTTAGCGATCTGGATATGCACCATGATTATGCCGTCTCCGAGTGACAACCATGACACGTGGTTTAGAGCTTAATATCGATATCGGCGCACTTGCCAAAAATTACCGTACAATTGAAAACCGCCTGCAGGGTCAATCGCAAATGTCTGTCGCTGTAAAAGCAGACGCATATGGCCTTGGCATTGAAAAACTGGCCCCCCTCTTCTATGAACTTGGTTGCCGGAATTTCTTTGTTGCACGTACAGGTGAAGCAATGGAGCTGAATAATATACTCCCCAAAAAACGGCAGATCTATGTATTAGATGGCGTTAAATCATTTGATGAAAATATTTTGTTTAAAAACAACAATATAACGCCTGTTGTTAATACATTGCATCAAATGCGATACGTCAGGGATATTCCTGTCGTTTTACATTTTGATACGGGAATGAACAGGCTGGGCTTGTCATTTAATAGCATTCAAAAAATCAAGAGGCTTGAGGCTGATATCAAATTTATCATGACGCATGCAGCCAGCGCGGATGAACCGAACAATATTCAAACAGACCAGCAATTTAAAAACTTTGCGCGCATTCGCCAGCATTTTAAAAATATTCCGGCATCTTTTGCGAATTCAGCAGCCAGCTTTTCCAATTCGGAATGGCACCTTGACCTGGTCAGACCCGGCATCGCACTTTACGGCGGCGAATCCTTGCCGCATGATCAAACACATATTGAAAATGTCGTCTCGCTTTATGCGCCTGTCTTGCAAACCCGATCTTTGCTTAAGGGAGAGACAGTCGGATACGGCGCAACCTACAAAGCTGAAAGACCGATTGAAACTGCAACGCTGGGCATCGGCTATGCCGACGGATTATTCCGCCAACTCAGCAATACCGGATCTGTGTATTATCGTGGACAGAAATGCCCGATTATCGGACGCGTTTCAATGGATTTAACAATCATAGATATTTCAAATTGCAGCCCGAAACCTAAGACAGACGATATGGTTGAGATTTTAGGCCCCTATCAAAGCGTCGATGATTTAGCGCGCGATGCAGATACAATCGGATATGATGTTCTTACAAGGCTTGGAAAATCCATAAAAAAGTGCTATTCCAATGAAAGTATTTCCTAAGGAGATTTTATCGTGAATGATACCAACGTCAGGCAACGTAAAACAGCCTATAACCCCATCGGTTTTGTTCTGATGCAGGTTCTGAACGCATGCACAAAAGTCGGACAGATGATTTTGGGATTCTTTGCCGGCGTCGGGAAATTGTCGCTGTTCACAGCGCGCGGCATCAAAAGCTGCTTTACGCCCCCGTTTTATGCGCGTCATATAGGCCGTCAACTGGTTGATATCGGCTATTATTCCCTGCCCGTTGTCGGGCTGACCGCCCTATTCACCGGTATGGTTCTGGCCCTTCAGTCTTATACGGGTTTTGCACGTTTCAATGCTGAAAGCGCGATTGCGAATGTGGTTGTCCTTTCAATCACACGTGAACTAGCGCCTGTTCTTGCCGGCTTGATGGTCGCAGGCCGCATCGGGGCATCTATCGCAGCCGAAATCGCCACAATGCGGGTGACAGAGCAAATTGACGCACTGGTAACACTTTCAACTAATCCATTTAAATACCTGATCGCACCGCGCCTGATCGCCGGAACGCTGATGCTGCCCGTTCTGGTTCTGATTGCAGATATTATCGGTGTTATGGGTGGTTATGCCGTCAGTGTTTATTCTTTAGGCTTTCTTCCAGAAAGCTATTTAAGACAAACATGGGATTTTCTGCAGTTTATAGATGTATTCTCGGGCTTGGTTAAGGCCGCTGTTTTCGGTTTCATTGTAACTTTGATGGGTTGCTATTACGGTTATTATTCCGGTCGCGGTGCACAAGGTGTGGGGTCGGCAACGATTAACGCTGTTGTTTCCTCATCTATTTTAATTTTGGTCTTCAACTATGTTCTGACGCAGGTATTTTTCTCATGATTGCAAATACAAAAATAGGAAAAGACGGTGCGCAGGCAAAACTTGTCTTGGATAACGTTCACAAAAGCTTTGGTCAACACCATGTACTTGACGGTATAGACCTCTCTGTTCCAAAGGGAAAATCACTGGTCGTCATTGGCGGATCGGGATCCGGGAAATCCGTCATGTTAAAATGTGCCTTGGGCCTGATGCAGCCCGACAGCGGACACGTGCGCGTGGATGGTGTGGACACGACAGAATACGATACTGAACAGCGTAATGAATTGATGAAAAAATTTGGAATGCTATTTCAAGGCGGCGCCCTGTTTGACAGTCTTCCGATCTGGGAAAATGTTGCCTTTGGCCTTTTGCAAAACACGGATATATCAAAGAAAGACGCGCGTGACGTTGCGATCGACAAGCTGCGCGCTGTAGGATTAGGATCAAAAATTGCGGATCAGTTCCCGGCCGAGCTTTCTGGCGGTATGCAAAAACGTGTATCATTGGCCCGCGCTATTGCGAGCGATCCTGAAATCATCTTTTTTGATGAACCCACAACGGGGCTGGACCCCATTATGGCTGATGTTATTAATGACCTGATTATCAAATGCCGTGAGGACTTGGGTGCGACTACTCTATCTATCACTCATGATATGGCCAGCGCACGAAAAATCGCCGATAACATCGCGATGCTCTACCGTGGAAAAATTATTTGGCATGGTAAGGCTGGAGAAATTGAAAATTCGAACAATAATTATGTAGACCAGTTTGTACATGGTCGGGCTGATGGCCCAATAAAAATGGATGTGGCCTAAAAGAGAGAATCAATGAGAAAGTTTTTTATCGCCTGTTTATCAATCGGTTTTGTCGGCGCAATCGTCGGACTTGGCCTTTTGGTCTGGGTTTTGTTTTATTTTGGTGATGACCTGCCGGATTACACTAAGCTGAAAAACTATGAACCGCCGATTGTGACACGTGTCTATTCGGCAGGCGGTAACCTTATGGCTGAATTTGCCACAGAAAAACGCGTTTTCGTTCCAATCGATACGATGCCTGAAAATGTCAAAAATGCCTTTCTATCAGCTGAAGACCAGCATTTTATGATTCACCCTGGTGTTGATTTCATGGGGGTCATGCGCGCAATTGTAACCAACATTAAGAACCGTGGTTCGGGCAGACGTCCCGAAGGTGCCTCAACCATTACGCAGCAGGTTGCAAAAAACTTTCTGCTGACAAACGAGGTTTCATACGAGCGTAAAATCAAGGAAGCTATTCTGGCATTCCGTCTTGAAAAAGCATTTACCAAAGAAAAAATTCTCGAACTATATATGAATGAAATTTATCTTGGGCGCGGTGCATACGGTGTTGCAGCTGCTGCACTTGAATATTTCAACAAAACGCTGGACGAGCTGAGTATCGCAGAAATGGCGTATCTGGCAGCCTTGCCCAAAGCACCAAACAACTATCAGCCCCAATCCGATTATGATGCGGCGATTGAACGTCGCAATTGGGTTATCGGCCGCATGCTGGAAGATGACCATATTGATGAAGAACAGGCCGAAACGGCAAAAGAAGAGCCGATCAAAGTCCGTGACCGTGACCGCAGTCAGTTTATCTCCGCCCCCTATTTTTCCGAGCAGGTACGCCGTGAAGTACGAAAGCTTTATGGGGAAAACAGCCTGTACGAAGGCGGCCTGATTGTTCACGCCTCGGTTGATGCAGATATGCAGAGGGTTGCAGAAAAGGCTCTGCGCGATGGTCTAGTTGCCTATGATATGCGCCACGGCTGGCATTCCGAGCCTTTGGCAAAGATCGAGGACACAACAGACTGGCAACAAAAACTGCTGGCTGTTGAAGCCCCCGCAGGTATCAGCGGATGGGAAAAGGCTGTCGTGCTGGAAACAGGCAATACACAAGCCACCATAGGCCTTCCAAGCGGTGACAAGGCCGCTATTACCTACAATAAAATGAAATGGGCGGCAAAGCGCATCAGCGATTTCCGCACAGCAGGCGCCCCCTCGACCGTTGACGCCTTGTTAAAGGTCGGTGATGTCCATCTCGTTGAGAAAACTGATGAGACAGCAGATAACATGCCGGTATATTATTTGCGCCAGATTCCTGAAGTTCAGGGTGCCTTGATAGCACTTGACCCCAATACCGGTCGTGTACTGGCGATGGTTGGCGGTTTTTCTCAGGACCGTAGTGAATTTAACCGCGCAACTCAGGCAAAACGCCAGCCCGGATCGTCTTTTAAACCGATCATCTACACAGCTGCGCTGGAAAACGGGTTTACGCCTGCAACTTTGGTCTTGGACGCTCCCTTTGTTTATGATCAGGGGCCCGGCCTTCCGAAATGGCGCCCAAAAAACTATACAAATGAATTTTATGGTCCTACGCCTCTGCGTATCGGGATTGAAAAATCGCGTAACCTGATGACAGTCCGCCTTGCGAATTATATTGGCATGGACAAAGTTGTTGAAATGGCCGATCGGCTGAATGTTGATAACGATCTTCGCCCAATGCTTGCAATGTCTCTGGGCGCGGGTGAAACGACTCTGCTGCGCATGGCATCTGCATACGGCACGATTGGAAACGGTGGTAAAAAGATTATCCCGACCTTTATCGACCGTATTCAGGATCGTGACGGGCACACAATTTTCAAACATGATAATCGTGGTTGCGCCAGTTGTGGTCCGTTAATGTCTTGGGCCGATCAGCCGACACCGAACGTGCCCGATGTTCGAGAACAAATCATTGATCCGCGCCACGCATATCAGATGACATCGATCATGGAGGGTGTGGTCCAGCGCGGTACGGGTGCAAGCTTACGTTCAATCGGACACCCGATTGCCGGCAAAACAGGTACAACAAACGAATCTAAGGATACTTGGTTTATCGGCTTTACCCCTAACCTTGTGGTCGGCGCCTATGTCGGTTTCGACAAGCCGCGCCCAATGGGAAGTAAGGAAACAGGATCTCGCGTTTCAGCCCCGATCGTTAAAGATTTTCTTGAAACAGTTCTGAAAGACGTTGATGCCGTTCCTTTTAAGGTGCCTGACGGTATACGCCGCGTACAGATTAATTCAGAGACCGGCACACGTGCAATGCCGGGTGATGACAAGATCATTTGGGAAAACTTTATTGCAGGTACAGAACCGACGACACGCCCGATGATCTATGATGGCGGCGCAATGCGTACATATATAGAACCGGACAGCACCCCTGCCGCCAAAGCAACAGGTACCCAGAGCGTGACTGTTGGTACAGGTGGTATTTACTGATCGCTCAGCAGCGCGCGACTTGTTTTAAAAAGTTTTGGATTAACTCAATTGATTTCTGACCGGGGGCGGTTTCAACGCCGCTGGAAACATCGACAACAGGTGCATTCGTGATTTCGATGGCCTCTGTCACATTCTCCGGGTTCAGCCCACCTGACAGCATCCAAGGGCCGGGAATTGCCAGCTCGGCCAGCAAATGCCAATCAAAAGATATGCCGTTTCCACCCGGCAGCATCGTTGTCACATTTTTCGGCGGCTTCGCATCCAGCAAAATGATATCTGCACGATGGCGGTACTTCAGTATATCGGCTAAATCGTCCTCGCTGCCGATTTTAACAGCCTTTATCACCGGTAACGGGTAATAGGCTTTGATCTCGCCTACGCGGTCAGGACTTTCATTGCCGTGCAATTGAATCATATCCAGCGGCACTTGTCCCAAGACTTGTTCCAGCCATGCATCATCTGGATCAACAAATAAACCGACAGCTTTAACACCTGTTGGCAAGCGCTTGACAAATTCCGTTGCCAACTCGGGGCTAATTGAACGCGGGGACCCACTGTAAAAAACAAAGCCGAGCATGTCAGCGCCAGCATCAACCGCAGCCTGAACCGTTTCAAGTGTATTTAGTCCGCATATTTTGACACCCCGATCTGACATCAGGCGACCTTGGTTTCTTTTTCTAGAATATCATGTGCAATTTTTTTAGCGACTAAAGCGGGCTGATCGCTCTGGGTTACAGCACGCCCAATCACAAGATAACTCGCACCATTTTCCAAGGCTTTTATCGGCGTCATGATACGTTTTTGATCATCGGTATTATCGGCATGAAGTCTTATGCCGGGCACAATCAAATCTAAATGCGAATCAAGTTTTTGGTTCAAGACTTTCAATTCATGCGGTGAGCATACAAGACCATGAACCCCTGCTTTTTCTGCAATCGCGGCATAATCGAGAACGGTTTGCTGGACCGTTTTTCCGGATATTGTTTTTATATCAGCGTCATCCAAGCTGGTCAGAACAGTGACTGCCAGTATTTTTGTTTTTGTATTTTCAACAGCTTTCACAGCAGCTTTCAACATCTCTGTTCCACCTGCGGCATGTACCGTCACAAAGTCAGGTTTCAGATCAAGCGTATTTTGAACCGATTTAAAAACCGTATTCGGAATATCATGAAACTTAAGGTCCAGAAAAAACTTTGTGTCATGATCAGCAGCTTTTAAAACCGAACGCACGCCATCACTTCCAAAACGCATAAAAAACTCAAGCCCCAGCTTGATACCCTTAAAATAGGGCGACACATCTGCAGCAAGTTTTTGTGCTGTTTTCAGATCAGATGTGTCAATCGCAAGAAATATCGGCGCCCTGTTGGTCATCACATCACTTCGCTTGTCAGTTTTGTATCAAGTTTGCCTTTGGTATATTTCGAGATGTCAGTCGAAAGCAAAGGCTCGTCCCAACTGCTTCTAAGTCGGTATACATCCAGATAACACAGCCCCTGCCCCCAGGCATCAGTCAAAATCGTTTTAACATCATTCAATCCAGAATCCGGCTCCAAAATGATAGTGTGAGGAACGGCGCCTACAATAATAGATTGTAAAGCCGCGGATATCATAACCTGCTGGGATGTTTGAATCCCGCCGAGCCCCTTATACAGATCATCTGCGCAAATGGAAACCGAAAGCCCCGACAAGGCTTGTTTTTTTGATTTAATATCAAGCTGATAAAAGCTATTTTTAAACCTGTTTTTTAAATCTGAATTCAGGCTTGTTTCCGAGAAAACATGAGACTGAAGTGGGCTTGCTTGACGTCCAATAGCGACATCAATAATCTTTTTTATTCTTTTGTCAGGAAAATCGGCATTCTCAGCATCTATAAAAGCAGCTTGGGCTTGTATGATACCTAACAAAGCCATTGCACTATTCAAAGCATCGCCATCCCTTGCAAGATCGCACCCCAGAAGCGCAAGTGCATCGAAAATGCCTTTTACGATAATTTCCTGCCCCTTGGTTTCTTTGATTTTTTCAAAAAGCATCTCGAAATAAATTTCACCATCTTGGGATATATAGTCGCTGAGGACTAAATCAGAAGTGTCATGATCGTTCAGGAAATACTTTTGGGTGATCAGATTGATACGCATACCCTGCCAGATATAATGCACCAACTGCGCCCATATTTTGGCAGCACGAATGTCATGAACCGATCCGTTTTCCTTGCGGTATGATCCACCGGTCAATGCAGCTTCGAAAAACTTATCAGGCGTAAAAATCTGATAAACAAGGTCATTCCCCGTATCAGTCTCTAACATTTTTTCAATCTGATCAAACCCCGGGACAGCTTCAAAGCCCCATTCCGAATATTGCAGGGCCATCTTAATCAGCCCTTCCGGCACGCCGGATTCGACAGCTGTTTCAATGGCGCATCCAATATCGCCGTTATTTTCCATGGCCTCAAAAATATTATCCAAGAAATGTTTGAAATAGCTAATGCCGGCAGATAGGGCGTGATGACGATTTGCCTCGAAATAAAGGCGGTTCAAAACAGCCTCGATCCCCTGATCTTCAACAGATAAAATATGTGTGTTGGCAGCCAACAGAAAACCCCAAAAAATTGCTTTGATATCTTATTATTACTATCTTTTTTCAGGATAAAAAGCAATTGATAAACCTTGGCATTAATAGTGATTTGAATTATAGTCTTGCAAAAGGCACAAACCCAAGGATGCGGCATGCTTGACAAGATAAAATCTTTTTTCGGCGTACTATCGACATTGCAAATCAATATGGTGACTTTGTTTCGCGGCAAAAAAATCGGCGAAGATATGTACGGAAACATTTATTACACGGGTAAACCAAGACCCTATAGCAAGCGCGAACGCCGCTGGGTAATCTATAACGGTATTGCAGAGGCCAGCAAGGTCCCGCCTGAATGGCATGGCTGGCTGCATCACCAGACAGATATTTTCCCGAATAAAGATCAGGACAGCGAATATCGTCAAAAATGGCAAAAGCCGCACATGCCGAATCTGACCGGAACTGATAAAGCCTATGTGCCTGCAGGACATGCTTCGCGTCATCAGGAGCGCGCAAAAGCGACCGGTGATTATCAGGCATGGACACCACCCGAATAAACATATAAAAACAAAGTAATCCATAACTGATTCGCATAAGGAATTGAAAATGCAAAGAAATGCCGTAGAGACACTTTTAGGCGCCGTCGTTATTGTTGTGGCCGTCGCCTTTGTATTGTTCTTTCAGGAAGTTGGCCAAGTCGGTCCGACAGAGGGATACGAGCTGAAGGCAAAATTCTCCAAGATTGACGGTCTTAACCGTGGTTCGCCTGTGCGCATCAGCGGCGTCCAAGTTGGAAAAGTAACGGATTTCGAACTGGACCCTGAAACTTATTCAGCAATTGTCAGCATGCAGATTCAGGACGGCATCAGCCTGCCCTATGATACAGCCGCCGTTGTCAGCAGCGAAAGCCTTTTGGGCGGAAAGTTTTTGTCGCTCGAGCCAGGCGCTGACGAAGAGATGATGCAGGATGGTGATATCATTGAATTCACACAATCCACACCGGGTATTGAAGCTTTGTTGGGTCAAGCTATCTATAGTTTCTCGAAAGACAAAACTTCGAGTGAAGACGCGCCCGAAGACGTAAGTACACAAGAAGACACCGATACCGAGGAATAAAATTTTGCTGATCCGCTTTCTAAGCCTGCTGTTTTTCACATCGCTGATTTTTGTTCAGCCTGCAACCGCAGAGATGACAGACACCGATATCGCAGTCCTGAGAGGGCTGGATAAGGTTTCAGCACGTATTCAAACTTTTGAAACCAATATTGATCAGACAGTTCGTTTTGGCAAAAACCTATATATCCGTGTTCGTGCCTGTCGTAAATCAGACCCGATTGATACACCTGAATCAGCTGCCTTCATGGAAGTCTGGCAAAAAGATCTGGATACTGAGGAATCACATTGGATTTTCAGCGGATGGATGTTTGCATCCAGCCCGGCTTTGTCTGCTATGGATCACCCTGTCTATGACGTTTGGGTTATTGACTGTAGAAACTCAGTAACCGAGTCCAGCGAAGAAGCAAACGAAACCGACGAATCAAACGAAGAAGCATCTGAAACGCCCCCAGAAGAAGAACCTGAGATTCTGGAAGATTGATCCGGCACAAAATTCACATCCAGTTTTAATGCATTTTCAAGTTTCGCCAAATATTCATCACGCGGCAATTCGTAAACGCCAAATTGCTTTAAATGCTGATTGATAAACTGGGTATCAAAAATACTATATCCCTGCTGTTTTAAATGTGCACACATATGCACCAGACAGATTTTGCTGGCATCTGTCTTATCTGAAAACATACTTTCCCCAAAAAACGCTCCACCGATTGCAAGGCCGTAAAGCCCGCCAACAAGATTGCCATTATGCCAGGCCTCGACCGAATGGGCATGCCCGGCGCGATGAAGGGCAACAAAAACATCGCGGATTGCGCCATTGATCCAAGTATCCGTTCGTCCGGGGGCTGATTTTGAACAGCCTTGCATCACGCCTGCAAAATCATAATTAAAACCGATATCATAAGGATTTTGCCTGACCGTTTTGCGTAGACGCCGCGGTACATGCAAATGTGATATTGAAAGCTGCCCACGCATTTCCGGATCATACCAATATATATCTTCGGCCGTGGCGCTATCTGCCATGGGGAATAGACCGCGCGCATAGGCCATTAAAACCAATTCCGGTGTCATTTGCTGAACTTCCATTCTTTAATCATTGCATGAAAACCTTAAATTTTCTATTTATTGAGGATGAAAGAAAATCCAAAGATCATTAAAAAACAGGAAGTCTTCAACGGTTTTAACGCTATTGACGAATATGACTTTAGCCCGCCAAGCATGCGTGAAGACGTTGAATATACTGCGCCAATTAACCGCGAGGTTGTTAAAACCAAAGATGCTGTCGTCGTTTTAATCTATTGCAGGCAGGAAGACGCCTTCTTGTTTTGTGAGCAATTCAGAACAGGTGTTCATTTCAACCCTTATAATGATGATAACGGCTTTATTCTGGAATGTGTGGCCGGAATGGTCGAAGACGGACATACCCCTGAATACACAGCCATAAAAGAAACAGAAGAAGAAGCCGGTGTAAAACCACAGAATCTGGAGCTATTTTGCACAGCCTATCCCAGTTCGGGACGCATCACGGAAAAGGATTTCTTTTATTATACCGAGCTTGAGCAAGCGCCCGAAACAGGAATCTACGGCAATGCGGATGAAGGTGAAGAAATCAAAACGCATTTGATCCCCCGTCAAAAAACATACGACATGGTGGAGAATTTTGAATTCCTGCATATGCAGACTATACTTGCTATTAACTGGTTCAGATTAAACAAGGATGATCAATCATGAGCGCACTGATTTCAACAGATGAATTAAAAGATATAATCGGCAATCCGGATGTAAAGCTTTTTGATGCCACCTACCCGCGGCAAATGGCCGAACCAATCCGCATACCCGGTGCGCAGGTTTTCGACATTGATGATATTGCCGATCCTGACGCTGATTTTAAACATACCCTGCCCACGCCCGACTTGTTTCAGGAAAAGATGCGTGACCTTGGCCTGAACGCCGGGGATACGGTGGTCGTCTATGATCAAAAAGGCATGTTCATGGCAGCTGCCCGTGCATGGTGGATGCTGCGCGTATTCGGACATGATAATGTTCGCGTTTTGAACGGCGGCTTCCCGCAATGGCTGGCGCACGGAAATGAAATCGAGCAGATGGTTGAAACACACCCTGCCAAAGGTGACTTTGTGGCTGAATTTAAAGCTGATTTAGTCAAGACACTGCCGGATATGATGCAAAATCTTGAAGATGCAAACTTTACAGTAATAGATGCACGATCTGCAGATCGTTTTGAAAGCGACGGACATATTCCCAATAGCCATAGCCTGTTTTTCGGCGGTTTTATAAATCACGATAACGGCAAAATAGTTGATAAAGACAAAATGCAGGATTACTGGCAGTCAGCTAATATCAATGATAAAAATCTTGTCGCCAGTTGCGGCAGCGGTGTGACGGCCTGTGTCGATGCACTAGCCCTTTATGAATTGGGATATAAAGATGTTGCCGTCTATGACGGGTCATGGACAGAATGGTCCAGCCGAAGCGATACACCAAAGGCCTAATCCCGATGGCAGATGATCTGACAAAGGTTGATAAATTCAAAAACGCGACAGCATCCGCTGTCAAGGCCCTGTCAGAACAGCATGAATTAAACATCACCTTTTCGGGTAAAGATATGTTTCAGGGCGAAAACGAAATTGTTCTGCCTGAACCGACCGATGAGACAGACAACCGTCTACGCGGCCTTGCCGACTCGATTGCATTAAAGCTGAAATATCATGATGCGGATTTACACCAGAAATTTGCCCCGCCTGATAACGAATATAAGGCCATTTTCGATGCCATTGAACAATCACGGTACGAGGCCTTGGGTGCGTCAAAAATGGCTGGCGTATCTGAAAACCTGTCCAATTTACATGATGTGCAAATTCAGGCTCAGGGCGATACCTTGCCGCTCCATGAAATCTGGCGTATGGCAAGTTTCGCAGCTTTTTCGAACGGCACGCTTAACGAAAAAGTTAAAAAATCTATTCCCGTCTCACTCGAGGCCTTATCTGGATTGAAACAATATCTCAATGACCAACAAAATTTTTACGAGCACCTACGCGACTTCATGCAAAATCTTGGTTTTGATGCCATGCCCGAGAACGAGGCAAAAAACCCTTCAGCAGGTGATGAGGAAGATACATCGGGAAATACAGCCCCCAACGACACCAGCGATGATACTGGGGCTGATCAAAAAGAAGGCGAAGCCCCGCCACTAGAGGCTGATGGCGAACAAATGCCGGGCGATATATCGGAAACAGAATTCGGTCAGGATGACGATGACGGCATCTATGAAGATGACGGCGAAAATAAAGCATCCGGTATGCCGGATTATGCCCGTGACTTTTTGGAAGAAACAGGACAGATGTCAGCCTATAGGGTCTATACAACAGCTTTTGACGAAATTATTCCGGCTGAAGACCTATGCGAAGATATTGAATTAAAAATCCTGCGCAAGATGCTGGATAAACAATTACAGCCGTTGCAGAACGTGATTGCACGTCTTGCCAACCGCCTGCAACGCAAATTGCTGGCTCAGCAGCAGCGTCATTGGAAATTCGATCTGGAGGAAGGCATTCTGGACCCTGCCCGTCTATCTCGGGTTGTGACAAACCCCAACTTTCCACTGAGTTATAAGCATGAAAGCGATACAGAGTTCCGCGATACGGTTGTCAGCCTTTTGATCGATAATTCTGGGTCAATGCGCGGCAGGCCGATTACAATTGCCGCGATGAGCGCTGATATTCTGGCCCACACGCTGGAGCGTTGCGGCGTGAAAACTGAAATTCTCGGCTTTACGACCCGCGCTTGGAAAGGTGGCACGTCGCGCGAACACTGGCTGTCGGCTGGTAAACCCATGCACCCTGGGCGTTTGAATGACCTTCGCCATATTATCTATAAAAAGGCCGATGCCCCATGGCGACGGGCCAAAAACAATTTGGCGCTGATGCTGCGTGAAGGTCTGCTGAAAGAAAATATCGATGGCGAAGGATTGCTTTGGGCGCATAACCGCCTTGTAAAACGGCCCGAAGCCCGCCGCATTATGATTGTGATATCGGATGGCGCACCTGTTGATGATTCAACCCTGTCTGTGAACTCTGCCGGCTATCTTGAAAGCCATCTGCGGTCTGTCATTCATTGGATCGAGGCCAAGAAAGCCGTACAATTGATGGCCATTGGAATCGGTCACGATGTGAACCGGTATTATAAACGGGCTGTCACTCTGCGTGATGCGGAAGATCTGGGCGGCACATTGATGAACGAGCTTACCGCCCTCTTTGATCAGAAATAGTTACTTGTCTAATTTACGAAGAATTTTATTTTGTGTTTTGGTAATCTCGCCTTTGGCAGCAGCTTTACGTTTTTTAGCAACTTCAAATTGGGCTGTCAGTGTGCGCGGCAGCGTTTTATATTTTTCAACACGTTTTTCTATGACTTGCAGGTGATCATCCATGCGAATTTTCATCTCTTCAAGGTCTTCAACCGCGTGTTTATGCCACCTTTTAGGCTCATATTTATATAAACGAACCAAATCTTTTTGATCTTCAAGAATTTCAGAATGACGTGATAACCATTCGCGTGCTGTTCTAATTCTTTCCTGTTTATTCTGCTTATCGTACATTGTGTATCCTTAAAGTAATAATTTTTTTTGAACCTTCGTCAACTGCGCTTTGGTGACAGCCTGACGTTCTTTGGCGTGGTTATAGGTTTTTTTCAGACCTTGGGGCCATGTCACGCCTGCCATTGTGGCCTCGGCGGTATCCAGCTGGCGTTCCAGACGCGTTTTACGTTTATCCAATTCAGATATCCAAAACTTTTTGTTTGGAAAGGATTCAAACGTTCCTTTTCTGACCATATAATCCAGATCTGCAATTTCAGTCAGCAGGTCTGTTAAAATCTCGTCAGTCTGGCTGACAGCCTTATGTTCTTTTGAAAGCGCCATATCTTTCCCCAATTTATTGCAATACAGATATGTATGAACCCTCGGCACCCTTATGTCAATGAAAAATGCATGGAAACAAGGCGCGCTTTAGGGTAGCTTAAATGATAAGATAACGGAGCATCCTATGGGCGATAAAAACAGAATATATAAACCAAAACCCATCAGCGGCTATGCCGAATGGCTACCCGAACACCGCATGGTTGAAATGGAGTGGATGGATAAAATCCGCAATGTTTTTGAAACTTATGGTTTTTGTAACATCGAAACCCCGTCAGTCGAGGAACTGGATGTTTTGTTGGCCAAAGGTGAAACGGACAAGGAAATCTATACACTGACCCGTCTGCAAGCTGATGAAGACGACGATAAAGATGCGCGTTTAGGCCTTCATTTTGACCTGACAGTGCCGTTTGCACGTTATACGGCGCAGCATTTTAATGATTTGGTATTTCCATTCAAACGCTATCAAATCCAACGTTCATGGCGTGGCGAGCGTCCGCAAAAAGGCCGTTACCGTGAATTCTACCAATGTGATATTGATGTTATTAACATCGATGCCCTACCCCTGCACTTTGATGCAGAAATTCCGGCAATTATGTATGCAGCCTATCAGGCGCTGGATATTCCGCCTGTCGAACTGCGCCTGTCAAACCGTAAAATATTGATCGGCTATCTGACGGCCTTAGGCGTAGAAGATATCACCACTGCTACACGCACCCTTGATAAACTTGATAAAATCGGCGCTGACGGCGTTATTAAAGGTCTGACCGAGGAAGCGGGCCTCTCAGAAGATATTGCCCAGAAATCATTGGCACTGGCCGAAATTAAATCGGAAGACACCGGTTTTTATGATCAGGTTAAATCACTCGGCATTCAAAACGACCTTCTGGACGAAGGGTTGGATGAATTAAAATTCGTCGTCGAGAATCTATCGCATTTACCAAAAGGTGCTATCAAGGTCGATTTGTCGATTGTCCGCGGTTTTGACTATTACACCGGGACCATTTTGGAAGCTTATCTAAAAGATACAGACTATGGCGCCATCGGATCGGGCGGAAGATACGATGATCTTGCAGGCAGCTATATCAACAAGAAACTGCCCGGAATTGGTGTTTCGATCGGTTTGACCCGCCTGTTTTCATTGTTAATCGAAATTGGTCACTTTAAAGAGGCCGAACGAAAATCTCCTGCGGATATCCTTATGGTCCTTCCTGATGAAGCACAACGCGGTGTAACGCTTGAAACTGCAAATACATTGCGCGCGCGCGGTTACAAGGTTGAAATGTATCATGCCGCGAGCAAGCTCAAGAAACAATTGGCCTATGCTGAAAAAAAGGCCATTCCGTTTGTTTGGTTTCCACCTTTCAAAGATGGCAAGCCACATGAAGTTAAAGATATGAACTCTGGAGAGCAAAAAAACGCAGATCCCGCCACGTGGGAAATCTGATTTTATGCGTATAAAAGATATGAAATATATACTGACCGTTATTCTATGTATGTTTTTTGTTATGCCGGCCTTATCACAGGAGGCTCCGAAAAATGTAACACCCGTTGCCAAAAACAAAGAGGACGTTTTTTCGCCGTCAACGATTTCGGTCGACTTGACAAAACATTACCGTTATACGAACAAAAAATGCGATTTCAGCTTTCAGGTTCCTGAAGCCCCGACCAGCAAGATATTATGGGGCGAAATGACCTTGCCTATGAAAATCAAGGATATGCCAACATATGGAGAAGCTGGGGAACATCTGATCTATCACGTAATGTCGAATGATAAATCAACATATTTCAAACTTGATGCCTATTGCCTTTATAACCGCGAAGCTGATTATTCCAGCATAGATCTGGCCGCTATGGAGACAAAACTGCAGTCTTTGGTTGAAGAACAGGGGCTGCGCAATTACAAAATAAAAACCGAACCTATTTCCCAAGATTTTATGGTTGGCACGCTTTATGGCTTAAAGATCGATGACAACGAAAAGGTGAATAGTCACTATTATCAATATTTTAAAGGTAAAGACAGCATACTGATGCTTGAAATGAAATATAATTCAGAGCAAATGGGCATTGACTTGATCCAGAAATATATCAAGGATTCGTTGATCTATGGTGGCAACTAGGCCATTGAAAGCGTTTTAAGACGTTCAACCATAGAGAAAAAACCGCTGCGCCGGTTTGGACTGATGTGACCTGATAGCCCTAAATCTTCAAAAATGCCGTCGATATCAATTGAGCTAACCTCATTCAGGCTTTGCCCCTGATATATACTGTAGAGCACACCGATCAAACCCCGGACAATCTGGGCATCGCTGTCGGCACGAAAATCAACCTTATTATCATTGTTCGGTAACAGGACCATCCAGACCTGCGCCGTGCATCCACGAACCTCCGTGGCCTCTGTTTTCAGCTCAACCGGCATTAGCGGCAACGCCTCGCCCAGTTCAATTAGGAAACGGTATCGATCCTCCCAATCATCCATCAGAGCGAAAACTTCTTTTAAATCAGCAATTGTGTATTTCTTTGTCATTTCTGTTTTATAGAAAACTTACGCTTTTTTTGCAATAAAAGTCGTTTGAAAACGCATATGGGGGTTGGCATTTGAAAACCTCTGGTCTATTCTGGATGTAGATGGTGTATTGTTATTCGAAAATTCTGCAATATATCATTAAAGGATAATAAGAAAGGAATGATGTCTTATGAGCAAGTCATCTGGATCAAGCGACTCAAAAAATACACTTTACTGTTCATTTTGTGGCAAAAGCCAGCATGAGGTACGCAAGCTGATTGCGGGACCGAATGTATTTATCTGTAATGAGTGCGTGGAACTGTGTAACGACATCATTCAGGAAGAAGATAAGACGCAGCTGGTCAGCTCGGGCGAAGGCGTTCCAACACCTCAGGAAATTAAGGACGTTCTGGACGATTACGTCATTGGTCAGAAACGCGCAAAACGTGTTCTGTCTGTTGCGGTTCATAACCATTATAAACGTATCGAGGAAGGCAACCGCGGATCTGATATTGAACTATCAAAGTCCAATATTCTGCTGGTTGGCCCGACAGGTTGCGGTAAGACTCTGTTGGCACAAACGCTGGCGCGTATCATTGACGTTCCGTTCACAATGGCCGATGCTACAACATTGACCGAGGCCGGCTATGTTGGTGAAGACGTCGAAAACATCGTTTTGAAACTGTTGCAAGCCTCTGATTATAACGTCGAAATGGCGCAACGCGGTATCGTTTATGTTGATGAAATCGATAAAGTCAGCCGTAAATCAGATAATCCGTCTATCACACGTGATGTATCCGGTGAAGGTGTTCAACAGGCGCTGCTGAAACTGATGGAAGGTACAGTTGCATCTGTTCCACCACAAGGTGGACGTAAACACCCACAGCAAGAATTCTTGCAAGTTGATACAACCAATATCCTATTTATTGCAGGTGGTGCTTTTGCGGGGCTTGAAAAAGTTATTTCCAGCCGTGGCCGTGATACGACAATCGGTTTCGGTGCCGATGTTAAAGGTCCTGATGAACGTCGTACGGGCGAGATCCTGGCCGAAGTCGAACCGGAAGATCTTGTGAAATATGGCTTGATTCCAGAATTTATCGGACGTTTGCCAATCATTGCGACTCTGGAAGATCTTGATGAAGATGCACTGATCACCATTCTAACAGAGCCTAAAAACGCTTTGGTTAAACAGTATAAACGTCTATTCGAAATGGAAGATGTTGAACTGGAGTTCACAGATGGCGCACTAACAGAGATTGCAAAACGTGCAATCGAACGTAAAACAGGCGCACGCGGGCTTCGATCAATCTTGGAAAATCTGTTGCTGGATACAATGTTTGATATTCCGGGCCAGGATGATATTACAACGGTTAAAGTCACGGCTGAAAATGTCAAAGACAATACAACGCCTGAATATATCCGCGACAAGAAAGCCAAGAAAAAAGATAAAGACGATGCTAAATCCAAATCATCTAAAAAAGAAAAAGAAAAAGATGACGATGATAGTGACACAAAAGCTGAAGCATCTTAAAAATTTAAAAGCCCCGGTAACGGGGCTTTTTTCTGCCTTATTTTTGCCGTATTTATAGTTTATAATGAACTCATGAAACAAAACGGTAATGCCTTATTTTTGATTCTTATTGCGGTCGGTATACTTGCCGCCCTCACCTTTGCTGTCACGAATTCCAGTCGTATGAATACAAATCTGGATGATGAGACAATAGAACTGACCGTTAACGAGATATTCGAACAAAGCAGTAATCTAGAATATAGCCTGAAACGCTTTTTGTTGGTCAATGAATATGATATCAGTGAAATCGATCTCTACGATGCTGCCAAAGGCGATAACGGTAACTTAACAAGCTGTTCAACAGACGCCTGTAATCTTTTTCACACTAATGGTGGCGGCGTATCAGCACCACAGCTTCCAACAAACGCTTTTGATTCCGCGCCCACGTCTTGTAACAGTGGGCTGATGAATGGAAGGTATAAATATCATTTTCGTATAACAAGTTTTGACAGTATCGGCACTGATTTGCCGGAAATTGTCTTAATTTATAATTGTGTTCGGGATGAAGTCTGCGATGCCGTAAATTACCGTTTAAACCTTTTAGAGAAAGGCGATGCGGATATCGAACACTCTAAAGGGTCTTTCGGTACTGACTATGGAAGCTTCAATGGCTCATCCCCGGCCTTATCAGGACTTACCCCTGATTTTATAGGCAGTGAAGACGCGCGTGTTGTCGGTCAAAAAATGTTTTGCGAGAAAGCGCCTAGCGTATCATTGGGTAATACACTTTATTCCGTAATCTTGGCCCGATAAAAACATTGAAATTTCATTATAATTCAGCTATTTAATATCCTAATTAAATGTAAGGATATCTTATGACTTATGTGGTCCTGGAAGGCTGTATCAAGTGTAAATACACAGACTGCGTCGAGGTTTGCCCCGTCGATTGCTTTTACGAAGGCGAGAACATGCTGGTCATCAATCCCGATGAATGCATTGACTGCGGCGTGTGCGAACCTGAATGCCCGATCGAGGCGATTGTTGCTGACATAGATCCCCGGGCAGAAGATGTTCTTGAAATGAACCGCGAATATTCGGAAATCTGGCCAAATATCACACGACAGAAAGAACCAATGCCTGAAGCCGAAAAGTTCAAGGACAAGCCAAATAAGATGGCTGAGGATTTTAGCGCCGAGCCCGGTGAAGGCGATTAAATACCCGTTCCATAAAATAAATCTTGCTTTTTTACGGAAAAGGTGTTAATCTTAGGTTAATAAAAAGTTAAATTACTATTAATTTGACCAAAACACGGCACTCTGGCCCCATCAGAGTAGGAAAGAGGAAAAATATGGCTAAAAAACAAGCAGATACAGAATTTAACAAAGGCGATTTCGTTGTATATCCAGCCCATGGAGTCGGTCAGGTTGACGGCATAGAAACACAAAGTATCGCCGGTATCGAAGTAACACTTTATACTATTGTTTTTGAAAAAGACCGCATGCGTCTTAAATTGCCACTCAACAAGATCAAAGATTCTGGACTGCGTAAACTGACATCTAAAGATCGTTTGAAAGATGCCCTGACAACATTGACAGGTAAATCAAAAGTACGCCGCACAATGTGGAGCCGCCGCGCCCAGGAATACGAAACAAAGATCAATTCGGGCGACCCTGTGTCAATTGCAGAGGTTCTGCGCGACCTGCGCCGTGAAGATCAAAGCGAACAATCCTATTCAGAACGTCAAATCTATCAGGAAGCACTGCAGCGTCTGGCACGTGAAGTCGCAGCCGTTGAAAAAATTGACGAGAAAAAAGCAGCTGAAAAACTTGAAAAAGTTTTAACAAAAGCTGCATAAGTCAAAGATAATGCACTAAATTAAAGCCCCCCATAAGGGGGCTTTTTTTATGCTACTTTTGGTTTAGCCTGATCATTTTTCTCAGGTGGTTTTACCTTAAAGGTCAATTCCTCTGCATTCGCAGACACCTGAATAATACCACCATCACTGACATCACCACTGAGTAGCAATGTCGCCAAGCGGTTTTGCAAGTCACGCTGAATAACCCGCTTGAGCGGGCGCGCACCGTAGGCAGGGTCATAGCCTTTATCCGCCAACCAGTTCCGGGCCTTATCATCCAGCTCGAGGATAATACCACGATCTGCCAGCATGCCGCGCAGGTCTTCTAATTGAATATCTACAATACCTGTTAAATCTTCGCGGCTAAGACGTCTGAATAGCAATGTTTCGTCAATGCGATTTAAAAACTCTGGTCTGAAACTCTGTCGAACAACATTCATAACTTGTTCGCGGACGACATCCAGATCATCGCCCTCTTTCATAGCCACAAGATGTTCGGCCCCCATGTTTGACGTCATAATCAAAACCGTATTCGAAAAATCAACGACACGGCCCTGCCCATCTGTTAAACGGCCATCATCAAAGACCTGAAGAAGAATGTTAAAGACATCGGGATGCGCCTTTTCAACCTCGTCGAACAGAACTACCTGATATGGCCTGCGACGGACAGCCTCGGTCAAGGCTCCACCTTCATCATAACCGACATAGCCGGGAGGCGCGCCAATCATACGCGCTACAGCGTGTTTTTCCATGTATTCCGACATATCAATACGCACCATCGCGTCATCGTCGTTGAACATAAATTCTGCCAAAGCCTTGGTCAGTTCGGTTTTACCGACACCTGTCGGGCCCAAGAATAAGAATGTACCAATCGGCTTGTTCTTGGCCTGAAGACCTGCACGCGCACGACGTACAGCATTTGATACTGCACCGATGGCCTCTTCCTGACCAATTACCCGTTGCTGTAAGAATTCCTCCATATGCATTAGCTTTTCACGCTCGCCTTCCAGCATCTTGTCAACCGGAATACCAGTCCAACGGCTGACAACCGATGCGACATCATTGTCTGTCACTTCCTCATTAATCATGTGCGACTCAGCTGCTTTTTGGGCTTCGGCCAGATTGGCCTCCAATTCGGGAATCGTGCCGTAAGTCAGCTCGCCAGCGCGGGTCCAGTCCCCTTCCCTTTGTGCTTGTTCACGCTCGACGCGCGCACGTTCCAGCTCCTCCTGCAGGGCCTGCGCATTCACCAGCTTTTCTTTTTCTGCGGTCCACTGTGATGTCATATCAGCTGACTTGCTTTCCAAATCATCCAGTTCTTCTTCCAGCTTTTCAAGGCGTTCTTGAGATGCCTTATCTTTTTCTTTCTTCAAAGCCTCACGCTCAATCTTCAACTGTACGATACGTCGGTCCAGCTCATCCAGCTCCTCAGGCTTTGAATCGACCTCCATGCGCAGACGTGATGATGCCTCGTCAATCAAATCGATCGCCTTATCCGGCAAAAAACGGTCGGTGATATAGCGATTAGACAATTGCGATGCTGACACGATGGCGCTGTCTGTAATCCGCACACCATGGTGCAGCTCGTATTTCTCTTTTAAACCGCGTAAAATCGAAATCGTATCCTGAACTGTTGGCTCTGCAACGAAGACAGGCTGAAAGCGACGTTCAAGGGCTGCATCTTTTTCAATATATTTTCTGTATTCATTTAATGTCGTCGCACCGACCATATGCAGTTCACCACGTGCCAGCGCCGGTTTCAGCATATTACCCGCATCCATTGCTCCATCGCCTTTACCGGCGCCAACGATCGTATGCATTTCATCCAAAAACAGAATAATCTCGCCCGCACTTGCACGCACATCCTCAAGAACTGCTTTCAGGCGCTCTTCAAATTCACCGCGGTATTTTGCACCCGCAATCATTGACCCCAGATCTAGGGCCATCAGCGTCTTGTTATGCAGGCTTTCCGGTACATCGCCGTTTACAATTCTCAGCGCAAGGCCTTCGGCAATAGCCGTTTTACCTACGCCCGGCTCACCAATCAAAACAGGGTTGTTTTTGGTTCGACGTGATAAAACCTGCATCGTGCGGCGTATTTCCTCATCACGGCCGATTACAGGGTCTAATTTACCGTCACGTGCGGCTTCGGTCAGGTCACGCGCATATTTCTTAAGCGCTTCAAACTGGTCTTCTGCCGTCGCGCTGTCAGCCGTTCTACCTTTGCGCATATCATTGATAGCATGATTAAGAGAATTGGCTGTCATACCAGCCGCCTTGATCATGTTTGCAGAATCTCCACCCTCCATAAGCATAGCCTGAAAGATACGCTCGAGCGTTACATATTTATCACCGGCTTTTTCAGATATTTGTGTCGCACTATCCAGAATTTTAGCAAGATCCTTGGACATATGAAGGCCCTGTGCGCCACTACCTTCAACGGCAGGATTTTTTGCAATCAATTCCTCAGCACTGCGTTTCAGCTTTTCCGGCTTGCCGCCTGCGTTACGGACCAGGTTTTGAATGACATTGCTGTCATCATCCAAAAGACATTTCAGTAAGTGTTCGGGCTTTAAATGTTGGTGATTATTTCTCATGGCAAGCGTTTGTGCAGCTTGCATAGCAGAGCGTGAACGCTCGGTAAATTTTTCGAAGTCCATTGTGGCACCTCTCCTTTATCTATGTACCAAGACCCAACAGGTGGCATCTTGCTTTGGTTCACACAAATCGCAATTGCAGATTTGCACTTTTTAATGTTCAGTCCCTATTTTAGGCAACCTATCTAATTATTATAGCATAAAAAGACAATTTTTACAGTTTAAGGTATAAAAAAACTTGACCGACTCAGTCACATTTGTTACTTTTATGGAAAATTTAAGGCGTGTAAAATGGTAAACTCAATAACCTATTCCCGGCTTAGTAAAGCCGAAGAAAATCAGCTTTTTGAAAACTGGCAACAGCAAAAATTTCAAAAGGCGCGTAATCTTATGCCCTCTGATGACAGTAATTACATCTACAATCTCTACACTTTATTTAACGTTCTGGCCGAAGCCGAAGAAAAATGCGTTAAACTTAACCCGCACCTTATTAAAGAAACTATCCATTCGGGCCCGCAAGCCTTGTCAGACACACTTAAATCCCTGCAAAAAGTTGAACACGGATTCTCGGCAAAACAAAAGAAAATGCTCGAAAAAGCAACCGTTGCCCGCGTTGACAGCCCTGATGTCATAGAGCTTTTCAACGGAGTCAATCGCATATATCTGCGCCCTGAAGGAGAAATAACATCAGAAACCCAGAATGAAATTGAAGCCTTTTTGGCAAATGACGGATACATAATTACCGATTATAAAAAAGGCTATGCTACTGACCAGAAAGACAAGCAGAGCTTTAAAATTGGAAAGCTTCTCAAAAAAAATCAAAGACTGTTTGATGCCTTTTCAGCTGATAGCACGCGCACCATCGGCAATATGCTGATTGTGATTTCTAAAGACCCGATGGACATTGCCCGCATGTCAACAAATCGTGCGTGGCCGTCATGCATGGCCGCTGATCGTGAAAAATTTCCTTATGTTTCTAGGGATATTGAACGCGGAACACTGATCGCCTACATGGTTTCAGAAAACGACCCGTATATAAACTACCCCTTTGCACGTATACTGATTAAACCCTATACAACATTCAGCAAAGATGAAAAGCGTATAGATAATTGGTCTTATAATGCCCACTGGAGCGAATATAGCCCTGCCAAAGATTTTGGCCATTTACTTGTACGCACTGGTTTTCATTTAAAAAAAGCTTTGACCGCTCCATTTAACAAAATGGCCAGAACAACTATATTCGAACCGGAAAATAAAATATATGGCCTTGAAAGCGAAGCCTTCGCAAAAATTGTAGCAGAATTTATCGAAGAAAATTTGAACGCAGGGATTGCAGGCAATTTCATGCTTGATCAAAAACTCTATAAAGATAATGCGGATACAGAATCCAGATTTATACAACGCGTTCTTGCACCCTAAAGTCTGTTCGTATAATCTTCGGTATATATAACCGGAGCTAGAAAACATGACTAAAACCCGCACTGAAACCGATTCTATTGGCGCTATTGAAGTTGATTCTGATAAATATTGGGGCGCGCAGACCCAGCGCAGCCTTCAAAACTTTAAAATCGGCGGTGAAAAAATGCCTGAACCACTGGTACGCGCATTAGGCATTCAAAAAAAAGCCGCCGCATTAGCCAATATGAAACTTGGCGAGCTGGAAAAAGATATCGGACAACCGATCGTCAATGCCGCAGAAGAAGTCATCGACGGTAGCCTAATCGATCATTTTCCCTTGGTTGTCTGGCAAACAGGCTCAGGCACACAATCAAACATGAATGCGAACGAGGTTATTTCTAACCGCGCAATCGAAATGCTGGGCGGTGAAATCGGCAGCAAATCGCCTATTCACCCCAATGATCATGTAAACCGCGGACAGTCATCAAACGATACATTCCCGACAGCCATGCATATTGCGGCAGGCGAGCAGATTAATCATGCGCTGATTCCAGCACTTGATCATCTTTATAAAGCGCTGGATGCAAAGACCAAAACATTTGCCGATATCATCAAAATCGGCCGCACGCACTTGCAAGATGCAACCCCAGTCACCCTGGGACAGGAATTTTCAGGATATGCACACCAGATTAAAATGGGAATCGCACGCGTCAAAGACGCCCTGCCCCGCATTTATGAACTGGCACAGGGCGGCACGGCTGTCGGTACGGGGATCAATTCAAAAAAAGGATTTGCCGAAGAATTCGCAAAACAGGTCGCTGAAGTCACAGGACTTCCTTTCGTAACTGCACCAAATAAATTCGAGGCTTTGGCAGCCCATGATGCGATCGTTGAAATGTCGGGGATGCTAAATACAATTGCCTGCTCTCTCATGAAAATTGCAAATGACATCCGCCTTCTGGGTTCAGGTCCACGCTGTGGTATCGGTGAAATTATACTGCCTGCAAATGAACCCGGATCATCGATTATGCCCGGCAAAGTTAACCCGACACAGTCAGAGGCCTTGACGATGGTCTGCGCACAAGTGATGGGTAATCATACAACCATATCAGTTGCCGGTAGCAATGGGCATTTTGAACTGAATGTCTTTAAACCTGTTATGATTTATAATCTATTACAATCCATACGCCTGATTGCGGATGGCGCCCGCAGTTTCACCGATAATTGCGTTGTCGGCATTGAAGCTAACAAAAAAAATATACGTGACAACCTGTATGGCAGTTTGATGCTGGTAACATCCTTGAACCCACACATTGGCTATGATAATGCGGCAAAAATCGCAAAGAAAGCTTATAAAGACGGATCAAGCCTGAAAGAAGTAGCTGTGGCATTGGAATTACTTACGGCAGAGGAATTTGACGAATGGGTTGACCCGCAATCAATGGTAAGCCCGCGTGACTGATGATATAAAAGTTATTAAACGGTCAGTTAATATTGCGGGCCACGCCACAAGTGTCAGCCTAGAGAAACCGTTCTGGGATGCATTAAAAGATATCGCGAAAGCACAAAAAATATCAGTTAATGCGCTGATTACCGAAATTGATGCCCATAACCCTGATAACCTATCCAGCGCCATAAGGTGTCACGTGTTAAAATTTTATCAATAGTTTTCATATATATTACCTCTATGGCGGAAGACATAGAAAAACCAAAAAGCACGATACTGAACCATGTATGTGATTGTTTGATGGGCGGCTTTAAAGCCACCACTGTCATGGCCCTCGGTCTGGTATTATATGGCACATACTCTATGTACGAAGATCGACCCATATTCGATGATCCTAGTTTATACGACCAAAGCTATGATCAAGTAGATCCGAATGCCGAAGATAACGACTATTTCGTTGAGATGAGCATCCGGTGGATGAATGAAACTAAACAAGAGGGATTCTTCCTGCCACCGCCGCCGCCTCTGGAGGCAGAAATAGGCCCTTTCGGAGAGACCTATAGCACAAGTGTCTTCGCTGATCGGGAAAACGGACTTGAACATGACTTTACCAAAATGCGATCAGTCATGCAGTATCTCTCCACACTAGATTATATGAGCAAATACGAACTGGCTGAAAAGGTCGTCGAATTTTCCAATCAATTAAGTGGAACATATTATATCTATGACAGCGAAAACCCCGAAACAACAGAAAGCCGGTTTGAAACATTAAAAGATGTTCTGGATCAGGGTCAGAATGATTGTGACGGCCTTGCACTTTTGACCCAGCAGCTATTGATTGATGCAGGGTTTGACCAAGGAGAGATTTATTTCACGATTATAAACAATATGAAGCCTTTTGAAGCCGGACATGCCTTGATTTCATGGATGCCCGAAGGAAGCGATGATCCATTATTAATTGATTCGACGAATGTTTTCGACAAACCAATATATGTCCGAGGTACGTGGATATTATCTGCATTCTATCAGAAACCATGAAGATATATTTAAGGTTGAGCATAGCCTGTCCCTAAGCAGGGCATTTAACCATGCCTTTGGCGGCACAACCGAAAAAATATCACCTATGATCAATCCTTCATCTCAACGCGATATGCAGGAACTTACTTCCCTAATACATCGCAGTGATCAGGCAGAATGGCCAATTGCTGACATGATTATCGCCGATAGCTTATCATATGAAATGGATTTTGAAGGGGATCAATCACTTGAAGAAAGCGTAAGATCGGGACGCGCACGCGCGCAATGGATATATTCGGAAGCGGAAAAGGCAAATATGTTACAAGATACAGATGGCCAGAATAACCGTATTGAGTTCATAGGCTATACAGCCTACCAGATATACAATTTTCACAAAGACAGCGCCCCTATATCAGACATGCAAATGATAATGATTACACGCCAACTTATGATTGATGGCGGCTTTGACCGGGAAAACATATATATAGCGGAAATCACACCTGACCAACCACAAAATGGACGCAGTACATATGCTCTTGTGATGAAAGTAAATGGTGGCGCAGACCAAATCGTAAGTCCGGTTCAATCTTTGCCCAGCAAGGAATATGCCGGTGAATCCACAACTAGAAGTCTAGATGACATTAAATATTTTAAAATTGGGAATAGAACAAATGGACAGGATGCCAACGCGCCTGTTCAAACTATTTCGTCCATAAAGACCAGAACCGGCACTCGTTTTTCAATGAGTTAATGGCTATCCAAATGATCTTCTTTTATAAACACCCCTAACAGATCGTTCAGAAAAATCATTGTAAAAGCCAATACTATAAACCCGATAATCGCCAGCGGGTAATATCCGAAGCCTAACAATAGTCCTAAACCCCCGGCACCCCATATACAAGCACCTGTCGTTGTCCCCATGACGTTATCATCTTCTTTTTTCATGATAGCGCCCGCGCCAAGGAAGCCAATTCCGGTTAACACACCCGAGATGATTTTACCAATATCAAGCGTCACAAGATCCTCGGTCAGGAAACCTTTCATCTCCACGGCCATTAGGGATAAAAGGCAGGTTGTAACGCATACAATCATGTACACACGATAGCCGAGCGGTTTCCCCTGTTTGGCACGATTATAGCCTAGCACGAATCCGAAAACACATGCCAAGAACACGCGTAAAAAGACTTCCTGATAGCTGGTGACATTTAATTCGTAATACGGTTCAAGATTCATTTTATTAACTCCAGGATTACGTCTGCTGCTTTTTCGCTGGGCGTTTTGCCCGCTGATTGTATTTTTGCCCGCATCAGATCAAATTTTTGTTGCTGTGCCTTTAAAAAGGTTTCATTTGTCAAAAAGCAATCACTCATATTAACAAGATTTTCTATTGTTGCGTTTTTCTGCAATAATTCGGGCATGACTTCCTCCCCCAGAATAATGTTCGGTAGACTGACATAGTCAGTTTTTACCAACATATTTGCAATAACACCGGTAATCCAGTTGACCTTGTAACATATAATAGACGGAACATTCGCATAGGCAAGTTCCAGCGCAACCGTACCTGAAGCTGCAAGCGCGAAATCAGCAGCAGCAAATGCATTATATTTCGCCATTTCATTATCCGTAACGATCACCGAAACTGCGCGCTTCGCCGCGGCCGTTTCAATTTGTTGCTTTAAATGCGATAAAGTCGGCATAACAAAAACCAAATTCGGATGCATTACCGATAAGGTTTCAGCCGTTTGTAAAAATAAATCAAGATGCCGCGCCAATTCACCCTGTCGGCTACCGGGCAAAACAAGAATGATGCGCTTATCATCGGGCACATCGTAAAGGCTTCTAAAGTTCTGACTGCTGGCCTTTATAATATTACTTTCAACAACGGAGTGCCCGATATATGTTGCAGGAAGGCCATGCTCCTCAAAATAAGGGGGTTCAAACGGCAATAAACAAAGTAGATGATCAAGGAAACCTGCGACTTTTTTCGCCCGTCCCGGACGCCACGCCCAAACAGACGGTGCCACATAATGCACAATCTTGCCTTTGTATCCGCGTTTTTTAAGCTTTTTCGCAACCCTGAAGCAAAAATCAGGAGCATCAATACTAACAACAACATCCGGCTGATCAGCCAATATCTTTTCAACTGTTTCTGATATGCGTGCCAGCAGTAGGGATAATTTTGGTAAAACCTCGGCAATCCCCATGACAGACAAATCTTCCATAGGGAATATAGAAATGAGCCCTTCGGCCTTCATATTTTGCCCGCCCACGCCGGAAAAATTGATATTCCCGCTTTGCTTCTTGAGAGAGGACATCAGGCGCGCACCTAACAAATCCCCGGACGCTTCACCGGCAATCAGAAAAATTTTCGAATCAGAGCTCATCAGCTGTAAACCCGACAATAAAAAGTCCTGCTGCATTTGCTGCGGAAATCGTTTCCGACAAATTCAAAATCTGACTTTTTCCGGCTTCCAGTGCCATCCCCTTTAAGCCGGCATTTTTTAGTTTCTCTACAGTGAGTTCACCAACGGTCGGAATATCCATCAGCATATCTTGCCCGGGCTTGAGACGTTTAACCAGACTTCCGCCTCCGCCACTACGCTTGTGATACCCGCAGCGTTCAATCAAAGCATCCGTACCCTCAATCGCCTCTATTCCCAAAACCAAACCATGCTGTACGATGCAGCCCTGTCCGATATCAAGCTCACCTGTTTTTTCAAGGATGTGATAGGCCGATTTTATATCTTCCCAATCGCGTGTATCAGGCGATACATCCGTCAATAAACCTTCAGGCGTTAGGATATCTGGCAGGATGTCATGTGCACCCAGAACTAAGAAACCTTCTTTTTCCAGTTCAGCTCTGACCGCACGAAGCAATCTGTCATCCCCCGCGGCTCCCATACCCAGTTTCGTAAAAAATTTTGCTGTTCTGAGGTCTGGCTTTAAATCAAAAAGACTTGGACGTCTTATACTACCGGCAAAAACAATATGTGTGCAATCATGTTTTTTCAGAAGGTTCAGGGTTTTCTGCGTTTGGCCCAGCCTGACGACATCATGATCAACGCTATCAAGGCGATCATCATCTGACTGCCCCTTAAAGTAAACAGCATAACATTCAATGCTATGGCTTTGACAATATTCGATTATTTCTTTTGGCAGGTCCCCACCACCTGCAAGGATACCAAGACGCCCGCCATGCAGGTCTAATGTCATTCCGGCTTATCCATGATCATGGCAGTGACAGTCGCCTCAGCGGCAAGCTCATCATCAACTTTCGCTTTACATTCAAATTTCCAGACATTCCGGCGGTTTTGAATTTTCTTAACGTAGATTTTCAATTGATCGCCAGGGCGTACGGGGCGACGGAATTTAGCGCCATCAATCGCCATAAAATAAACCAGTGACCCTTCAACGCTTTTTCCCATACTATCAACAACCAAAATTCCTGAAGTTTGGGCCATCGCTTCGATAATCAAGACGCCGGGCATGACCGGCGCACCGGGGAAATGACCGTTAAAGAACTCCTCGTTCGCGGTAACATTCTTAAGGCCGGTTGCAGATTCGCCCGTTTCAATCTCAAGCACACGGTCTACCAATAAAAATGGATAACGGTGTGGAATCAATTCCATGATGCGTGTGATATCAATTGTTCTTTCAGTCATTCTTTTTCCCCTTTTTCGGACTAACCATCTTTCTTAAGGTTGCGACTTGTCGCATATAGGTTTTTAAAGGCAATACAGGCGATCCCATATATTCGCCCGGCTCGTCAATGTCTTTCATCACGCCTGACTGGGCCGCAATACGGGTTCCGGATGCAATGTTCAAGTGTCCTGCCAATCCTGCCTGTCCGCCTGTTACAACAAAGTCACCCAGCTTTGTACTTCCTGAGATACCTGTTTGTGAAACGATAACACATAAATTGCCGGTTTCAACATTGTGCCCCAATTGCACCAGATTATCGATGCGCGTGCCCTGTCTGACAATCGTATCGTTGACTGTGCCGCGATCTATTGTGGTATTCGCGCCGATATCAACATCATCTTCGATAATAACGCGCCCCAACTGCGGAACAGATACAAATCCCTTTGCGGACATAGCAAAACCAAACCCCGGCTGACCAATGCGTGCGCCCGTTGCAATCGAAACCCTATCACCGATATGGCAATGCGATAACGTCACCAAAGATGCAATGTGGCAGTCTGCGCCAATTTTGACATTTTTTTCAATAACGCTATTGGCACCGATGACAGAATTATCGCCGATCTGCACACCGTCTTTAACGACAGCGCCAGCCTCGACAGTAACATTTGTGCCCAACTTACATGTATTTGATATTACGGCCTGATCAGATATACCGCTCCCCTTATCCCAAATCGGGTAGAAAGCCTGCGCTGTCAATGCATAGGCCATATAAGGTGCATCTGTGATCAGGCAAATCGTTCCTTCGGGGGCATGCTCTGCCATCTTTTCGGTGACAAAACAGGCGCGTGCCTTGGTCGCCTTAAACTGCTCAAGATATTTTTTATTCTCAAGAAATGAAATTTGGGATTGGTCAGCACGATCCAAAGGTGCAAGATCTTGAACCGTCACATCAGCGTGCTTGCGATCCAGCATGTGCGCGCTTGAAATCTCGCAAATTTCTTTCAAGGACAGACTGTCGCAGGCTTTGTCAAAAAAATCTGGATCAATCATAGTGTTAAGCCCTTTTACTTGGCCGCCCAGTCAATATCAATTTTTGAAACGTTCTTATCAAGTGCGGTAATGACATCTTGCGTCATATCCATCTGCTGGGCAGCAATTATGACAGCGTCTTGTGACATTACCAAAGCATATCCACGTTTCTGCGCAACAACAGAAATCGTTTCACGAATTTCATCACGTAACTTGGCAAGTCCGCGCGCAAAACCAGCCTCAAGGCTACGTTTATTGCTTTGAACCATTTTCTGTGTTGCAACGACTTCTTTTTCAAATTCGCGGCGCTTCTTTGCAAATTCTTCTTCGCTGAGGCTGCCTTTTTGGTCCAGAATGGATTTTTCCATCGCACGCAGGCTATCTTCTTTGCCTGAAATCTGTTTTTGATATTCTTGACGCTTTGCATCCAACTGACTTTGGATGTGTTTACCGGCCTTTGATGTTTGCAAAACGGCCTGCGTATCGACAACGCCGATATTAACAGCTGCGACGTCCTGTGCATGAGCTGCATAGCTAAAAACGCAGAAAGACATAACAATCAAAAACTTAGATAGACTCTTTAACATTAGATATTACCTTTTTTATTAGAAGCTGGTTCCGAAACTAAAACGGAAGACTTCATCTACATCATATTCTTCATCCAGGATTGGTGTTGCGAAATCAACACGTAACGGTCCTAGAGGCGACCTCCAAGATAGCCCAGCACCAACAGAAAGTCTAAGTGAATTTTCATCTTCAACTGTTGCACCGCTGTCATCAACATTCCACAAAGATCCAAAGTCGGAAAATACATGCGCACGCACGCCAAGGTCTTCCGGCAACCCTGATGGCATAGCCAATTCAACAGACCCGCGATAGAACGTATTACCACCAAGGCTGTCATCTGTCGCTACATCACGTGGGCCAACACCGGAACGCTCGAAGCCGCGGAGTGTATTACCCCCCAGATAGAAACGTTCGTTCACCTGAACATCCTCGTCACCATAACCGAATATATATCCACCCTCGCCCAATACGCTAAAGATCCACTGATCACGAATAGGATAGAAATAGTTAGCACCAATACGGTTTTGAACATACTGCGCATCTCCGCCTAATCCCGCAACTTCTGTTGTGAAGCGTGTCACCAAACCCTCTGTCGGGTCAAGAATACTGTCACGTGTATCATATACCAACTGCTGAGATATAGCAGACGTCGTACGTTCACCTTCCTGTGCGCGAATAAAGAATGAAGCGGCAGGGTCAACATCCTGAATATCATTCTGTTCCAAACGATAGCCAAGCGTCTGACGAAGGTCTTTAGCGACCGGATATCCCAGGCGCAAGCCACCACCGGTACGGTTAAGATCATAGGCTAATTCATCCTGATCACGTGTAATACGGAATAAATCAATACCCGCGCTTAAATCACGTTTCAGGAAATAAGGCTCGGTAAAGCTGAGGTCAAATTCTGTGCGTTCGCCAGCAATCGTTGTCGAGAATGCCAGTTCCTGACCCCGTCCCAGCAGGTTTTTCTCGCGAATTCTGAATTCTGCAAGTGGACCATCCTGTGTCGAAAAACCGGCGCCGATTGAAAGTTCACCCGTCGATTTTTCCTGAACATTCACATCAACAATAGTTTTGTCGGGTGTTGAGCCCGGTCTTTCTTCGACACTTACCGTTTCAAAGAAATCAAGATTACGGATGTTCTGTTCAGACTTTGTCATTTTTGTGCGGTTATAGGCATCACCTTCAACCAATGTGAATTCGCGGCGAATAACTTCGTCAAGGGTGCGAACGTTACCATTAATATCAATGCGCTCGACAAACACCTTGCGGCTTTCGTTAACGGTAAATGTTATATCAATCAGATTGTTGTCACGGTCGCGATTGACGGACGGACGAATATCAACGAACGCATACTGTAAGTTACCTGCTTTTTCGGTCAGCTCGACAATAGTGCGTTCGACCTCTTCCGCATTATACCAGTCCCCTTTTTCAAAGGTGATGGCATCAACCAGCTGATTCCCAGACAATTCAGGGATACGGCTGACAATTTCAATGTTATTGACTTTATATCTTTCACCTTCACTAACGATAAATGTCAAAAAGAAATCTTTCTGGTCCGGTGAAAGTTCAGCGGTTGAAGATTCAACCTGAATATCAGCAAAGCCATGGTTCAGGTAATGACGGCGTAAAAGCTCTGCATCATAGGCCAGACGATCCGGGTCGTATTTATCGTTTGATGTCAGGAAACGATACCAGCGGCTTTCCTTACTGCTGATCACACTTTCAAGTTGTCCGTCTGAAAAATACTCGTTACCGATAATGTTAACTTTACGAATGCGTGTTTCAGGCCCCTCGTCAATCTCGAACACCAAATTGACGCGGTTTTGGTCTAACTTGATCACTTTGGGCTCAACCTTGGCTGCAAAACGGCCGCTGAGGCGATAAATATCCAAAAGACGCTCTGTATCGGCCTGAACCTTTGTACGCGTCAAAACCGTACGTGGGCGCAAAGAAACTTCACTAAGAAGATTCTCGTCCTTGATCTTTTCATTACCCTCAAAGGCAATTTCATTAATAATCGGGTTTTCAACAACCTTAACTACCAGATCGTTTCCTTGCTGATATAAAAGAACATCTGCAAAAAGACCTGTTGCATACAGGGTCTTAATTGATTTGTTCATACTGTAGGTATTAAATTCGTCACCTGATTGAATTTCCAAATATGTCATGATGGTGGACGGATCAATACGCTCGGCCCCTTCAATACGGATTTGGTTGATTCGCTGGGCCTGCGCCTCTGATATATTCAAACCGCAAACACATAGCACAAACATAAAGACAACAGCCGTTATCAGCTTGTATGATTGATTCATAAATTCCCCGCCTGACGTTTCCATTTCGAATGAATGGTTTAAGACACTATAGATTTAAGATAATCGATTACACGCAATTGCACAAGATCATTCCACGTCGCAAACAGCATAAAACAGATTACGGCAGCAAAACCAACCCTGAATGCATATTCCTGCGCCCGTTCACCCAAAGGCTTACCCTTAAGCGCCTCGACACCATACATTGCCAAATGCCCGCCATCCAGCATAGGGATCGGGAACAAGTTGATCAAGCCAAGGTTAATCGATAAAAGCGCCGCAAAAGAAATCAGCGATACGACGCCCGCTTGCGCGAATTCGCCTGCATAGGCACCAATTCTCAAGATCCCACCTAATTCATCAGCGCTGCGCGCTCCTGTAATCATCTGACCAATCGCCTTTAAAGTACCCGTTGTAATGTTCCAGGTTTCTATAATGGCCGCACTGACGGCAGAGCCGAAAGAATGCCGCTTTAACCCGCTTTCCCCTTCTGGGCTCGCGATACCGATCAGGCCTTTTGAATGTTTAAAACCGAAGCGGTCTTCAAAGGTTGTCATTTCGGGTTTAAGAGACATTGTAATCGGGTTTTCTATATCCCAATTCCCTATTTCTCCTGTCGAACGCGCAACCTGCAGGGTTAATTCCTCGTCCAGATTGATCGCGACAGACTGCACAATATCTTCAAATGTGTTAATTGCGCGCCCGTTAATCGATAAAATTTTATCATCAGGCTGAATACCCGCGCGCGCAGCCGGTGCATCTTCAATAACACTGGCGGCAACAGGCGGTGTAAAAGGCTGGCCGTGCGTCGCATACAAACCCGCCAGCAATAAAATCGCAAAGATGAAATTAATAGCAGGGCCGGCAAAAACTATAGCCGAGCGTTTCGGAATAGATTGTGTGAAAAATGCAACTTCCCGATCTTTTTTGCTCATCTTTTTAGTTTTGGCGCCTTCATGGGTCGCACTTGCGGGATCACTGTCGCCAAACATCTGAACATATCCGCCCAGCGGGATCAGTGAAAACTTCCAGCGCGTTCCATTCTTGTCATTAAAACCGAATATTTCACGCCCAAAACCGATTGAAAAGATCTCAACCTTTACCCCGCACATGCGGGCAACAATATAGTGCCCCCATTCGTGAACGAACACCAGAACACTCAGAACAATAACAAACGGCAAAAGATAATCCGCTGTAAAATCCCACGGCGCTGCCAGAAAATCCTGTAAAAAACCCATTATCCTGTACCTGCTTTTATCCTGTTAGTCATTACAATATCGTGCGCGTAGTGACGCGTTTCAAGGTCCAGAGCAAAAACATCATCAATCGTATTGATTGGCAGTACTTCTATATGCTCCAAACATTCCTGAATCATAGGCTCTATTTCCAAAAATGCAATTTTTTGTTTCAAAAAAGCATCTACCGCAATCTCGTTGGCGGCATTGAATACGATGGCCTTATTCAAATCGGTTTTTATAATATCACGCATCAAATCCACAGTATGAAATCGATCGTAATCAACAGGATAGAATTCAAAATTAAGAACTTTTGTAAAGTCCAACCGTTGACTGTTAACCTCTCCGCGCGACGGCCAATTCAAGGCATAGCCGATCGGCGTTTTCATATCCGGCGCGCCCATCTGCGCCAAAACCGAACCATCTTTATACTCTACCATGGAATGAATCAGTGATTGAGGATGAATCACGACTTCTAATTCCTCAGGCCTTAGATCGAACAGGTAAACTGCCTCAATCATCTCAAGCGCCTTATTGGCCATGGTCGCACTATCGATTGAAATCTTGGCTCCCATTGACCAGTTCGGATGTTTTAATGCCTGATCACGTGTCACCGCAGATAAATCAGCCCGGTTTTTCGTTCTAAAGGGGCCACCCGACGCCGTTAAAATCACTTTGGAAATTGAATCACGGCTATTTTGATCGAACACTTGAAAGATCGCATTATGTTCGCTGTCCACAGGCAAAATATTGACGTTATTCTTTTTTGCCTCGGATAGCAGTAAATCACCGGCACATACCAAAGCCTCTTTATTTGCAAGCGCAACATCATTACCGGCCTTTACAGCAGAAAAAACAGGTTTTAATCCGGCGATACCGACAATCGCCGCGATATGTAGATCAATATCTATTTTAGCAACCTCGATCAAGGCGGCCTCGCCTGCCAAAACCTCAATTTTTGAACCCTCAAGGACTTCTTTTAACTGGGCTTGATACGCTTCATTGCTAATGACAACGATATCCGGGCTGAATTCACGCGCCTGTTCGGCGAGTTTTTCCCAATTTGAATGCGCTGTAAGAGCCTTTACTTTGAAATCATCAGGTCGGGCGCGAACAATATCAAGAGTACTGGTTCCAATAGAACCTGTAGATCCAAAAAGTGCTAGGGTTTTCATCAAACCACCGCCATAACAGCGTAAACATAAAATGGCGCGATGAGTAAAAGCGCATCTATACGATCCAGTACACCGCCATGCCCCGGGATGACATTACCTGTATCTTTCACATTATGAGCCCGTTTAAAAACAGAAATCGCGAGGTCGCCAACTTGTCCGACCACCCCTAAAAATGCACCAAATAGAACAAGATCAAGCGTTTCGGCTATTTTGATACCAAATTGCTGCTCGATGATATATCCGCCAAGATACAAAGCCGCCGCAGCCCCCGTCATGCTGCCCAACATACCTGCCCATGTCTTTTTAGGACTGATTTTCGGTGCTAGTTTCGGCCCGCCTATCAGGCGTCCAAACACGTAAGCAATTGAATCACTGGCCCATACTGTCACAAATAGAAATGCAACAAGGATCTTCAAAGCATCCTGATCAAAGGGTACGAATACAGGGCTACCGATAGGGCCCGGTACGTCCTTTCCCGCATACATCATCAGTAATCCGACATAGGATAGAGAAAACAAAATATAGAAAAAACCACCCAGCACCTTGCCGAAACTGACATCAAAGCTGCGGAAATGCATAAAAATCCCCAGAAACATTGCCCCGAACAATATAATCATCGGCGCTGTCGTCATCGAGTTCATATAGATTGTAGCAGCAAGAACAAGGGCGCCAAGTATGGCAGAAAATTCATATATACCAGACTTAGGCTTTTCGATCAGCATTCTTGCCCATTCGAATGTGGACATAGCACCCAGCACAACAACAAAGCCTGTAAAAGCCTGCCGTCCTGCGTAAATCAGGGCCAGTGTCAGCAATATAATGACCGCACCGGACAGACAGCGAATCTTCAGATCTGATTTTTTCTTTTCAAGTACTGCCATTTATTTACCTTCTGCAGCTTCGGATGGCAATGCACCGTAACGTCTATCGCGGCCAGCATAATGCTCTAAAGCCTCTTTCATGTCATCGGCTGAAAAATCAGGCCATAACGTATCTGTGAAATAAATTTCAGTATAAGCGAATTGCCACATCAGAAAATTGCTGAGTCGTTGTTCGCCGCTGGTGCGAATGACAAGGTCCGGGTCAGGAATTCCCGAGGTCATAAGCGCATCTGAGAATTTTTTTTCGTCAATATTTTCAACATCTAAGGCACCAGAGTTAACTTGATTTGCTAACTTTTTTGCTGCTTGTAAAATATCCTGACGCCCCCCGTAACTGAGGGCGACGGTGACAACCATATCATCATTATCTTTTGTGACATCCTGAGCCTGGGCGATCATAGATTTTAAATCATCATCCAGACGGTCAAGATCGCCTATGACCTCAAGCCGCGCACCTGTTTTCTTAAGCTCAGCCGTTTCACGCTTAAGGTAATAACGCATCAATTCCATTAAGCCGCTGATCTCGTCCTTGGGTCTGTTCCAGTTTTCAGACGAGAATGCGAATAAAGTTAGATAGCGCACCCCTGCATCTTTTGCAGCTTCGATACAACGACGAACAGCTTCAGAGCCTTTACGGTGCCCCTCCAGTCGCGGCAAGCCGCGCTTACCCGCCCAACGGCCATTACCATCCATTATGACAGCTATGTGTTGGGGAATAACTTGATCGTGCTGTGTAGAAGACGTAGGCAAAGGCAAACCTTATACTTGCTTGATATCTTTTTCCTTTTGGGCAAGCGTATCATCGACCTCTTTAATTTTGCGGTCGGTCAGCTTTTGAACATCCTCTTCATAATGCTTTTGATCATCTTCGGATATTTCATTGTCGTTCTTCAGCTTTTTGATGTTCTGCATGCCATCCTGGCGTACGTTGCGGATTGCAATGCGGGCCTGTTCTGCATATTTAGCAGCCACTTTTGCAAGCTCGTTACGGCGCTCTTCGGTCAAATCAGGCAACGGCACACGAATAAGCTGTCCATCAGGCTGTGGGTTTAGACCCAAACCAGACTCCATAATAGCCTTGGAAACGGCATTAACCATACCCTTGTCCCAAACCTGCACAGTCAAAAGACGCGGTTCCGGTGCACTGACCGTACCAACCTGATTGAGTGGCATTGACGAGCCATAAGCATCAACATGGATAGGCTCAAGCAAATTTACAGATGCGCGCCCCGTGCGCAAGCCTTGAAATTCGGTATGCAGTGCCTCGATGGCTCCCGACATACGGCGTTCCAGATCTTTCATATCAACTTCTGACATTTTAAACCTCTTTCCTTTTTTTCAATTGTTCTGATGCAGGTGTTTCGATAACCAGTGTATAATCACCACGTTTTTGAACCACTTCTGCAAAACTGCCTTCTTTTTGTATTGAAAAGACCATAACCGGCAGTTTGTTATCCTTGGCAACAGAGATGGCAGATGCATCCATCACACGCAAATCATCCGTCAAAACCTTCATATAGCTTAATTCAGTATAGCGCTCTGCATTCGGATTTAAAACAGGATCGTCCGTGTAGACACCATCAACCTTTGTACCTTTTAACAACACATCACAGTTCATTTCTGTGGCACGAAGGGCTGCTGCGGTATCTGTTGTAAAAAACGGGCTACCCAGACCTGCGGCAAAGATAACAACGCGACCTTTTTCTAGGTGACGCAGCGCGCGACGGCGAATATAGGGCTCGCAAACCGTTGACATCGGAATGGCCGATTGAACACGGCAATGTACGCCCTCTTCCTCTATAGCGCTTTGCATGGCAAGGCAATTAATAACAGTTGCCAGCATACCCATATAATCAGCGGTTGCACGGTCAATTCCCTTGGACGCACCGACAACACCGCGAAAGATATTTCCGGCGCCAATAACAATACAGACCTGAATCCCCAGGTCTGTTACTTCTTTTATATCCTTGGCAATACGTTTGACGGTTTTCTGTGATAGACCATAATCATTTTCGCCCATCAAGGCTTCGCCTGACAGTTTCAGTAGCACGCGATTATATGGCATATCCGTCATTTTGATCCCCTTAGGTTTTCGCATCACAAAGAGCGTTTTTCTTGGGAAAGGAAGATAGAGCGAAACGTATATGAATACGTGAGCAACTATCTGACGCTTTCCCAAGGGAAACGATCAAAGTGATTAGCCGGCCATTGCAGCAACTTCTGCCGCAAAATCACCTTCTTCAGCTTTTTCAACGCCTTCGCCCAATTCAAAGCGAATGTAGTTTGTCAATGTAACGTCACCGCCAACATCGGACTTAGCATTTTCTAAAACCTGTGAAACTTTCGTTTCGCCGTCAATGACGTATGTTTGTTCAAGCAAAACAACTTGTTCGTAATACTTACGAATGCGGCCTGTCATCATCTTCTCGATGATATCTTCTGGCTTACCGCTTGCACGGGCCTGTTCGGCCAAAACGTTACGCTCGCGCTCAAGCGCACTTGCATCAACGTCATCAACCTTCAAAGCTTCCGGACGGGCTGCAGCAACGTGCATCGCAATTTGTTTGCCCAACTGCTGCAACTTGCCTTCATCGCCTGAAGATTGCAGACCAACCAGAACACCAATTTTACCCATACCATCTTTCAAAGCGCTGTGGATATAGTTAGCGACAACTCCTTGATCCACTTTCACGAAAGCGGCACGGCGCAATTGCATATTTTCACCGATTGTTGCGATTAAATCCGTTACGCGATCCTGAACTTTTTTACCGTCCATTTCAGCTTCTTTCAAAGTCTCAACATCACCTATTTCATTCGCAAGGGCGAATTCAGCCAGTTTTTCCAAAAAGGCCTGGAATTTTTCGTTACGGCCAACAAAGTCTGTTTCAGCATTCAGTTCAACGATTGCGCCTTTGTTGCCAGATGTTGCGACAGCAACAAGGCCTTCAGCAGCAGCGCGGCCTGATTTCTTAGCTGCAGACGCGATACCTTTTTTACGAAGCCAATCAACAGCATCTTCAATATTGCCATCTGTTTCATTTAATGCTTTTTTGCAATCCATCATACCGGCACCGGTTTGATCGCGAAGTTCTTTTACCATTTTTGCTGTAATTTCAGCCATTTTTATATCCTCTTATACTCGTTAACTAACACTATACTCAGGACAGCGGCTTATTGAGCCGCTGCCTTTTTTTCTTCAGCTATACCATCGTTGTCTTTGGCAACTTTGGCATCTTTATCATCTTTCTTTTCGCTAACAGCTTTATCTTCTGTTTTGGCTTTTTTATCAGCAGATGCTTTTGCTTTTGACTTTTTCGGCTTTGAATCGTCTGTCAGTACAGTTTCAACCGGTGGTTTATCGCTGGCGCCAACATCAACGCCGGCAGAACCGATTTCAGCCTGCAGACCATCAAGGATAGCGTCAACGAACAGATCACAGTAAACCGAAATCGCGCGTGTCGCATCATCGTTACCTGGAATCAGGTAATCAATACCATCAGGTGAGCAGTTTGTATCAACAACAGCGAATACAGGAATACCAAGCTTTTGCGCTTCTGCAATTGCAAGATCTTCCTTGTTCACATCAATAATGAACAATGCATCCGGCAGACCGCCCATATCCTTGATACCGCCCAGTGATAGTTCAAGCTTTTCAAGTTCACGTGAATACTGTAAAGCTTCTTTCTTTGTGAACATTGATACTTTGCTTTCATCCGCTAACAAAGTCTCCAGTTCACGTAGACGTCTGATAGAATTTGAAATTGTTTTCCAGTTCGTCAACATTCCACCCAACCATCTGTGATTGACGTAGTACTGACCACTGCGACCGGCAGCTTCTTTAATCTTTTCAGCAGCCTGACGCTTTGTACCTACGAACAGAACACGGCCGCCATTTGCAACGATGTCACGCATGGATTGCAGCGCACGATGCAGCAAAGGAACGGTTTGTTCCAGATCCAGAATGTGGATGTTGTTGCGTGAACCAAAGATGAATGGTTTCATTTTCGGGTTCCAGCGACGGGTCGTGTGACCAAAGTGTACACCTGCTTCTAATAGCTGGCGCATTGTGAATGTTGGCATAGTCATGATAATCTCCTTTATTTCTCCGGTTATGCCTCTGCAAAGGGGTGAAATCCTTATGGACACCGGTGCGGCAGAACGTATAAACGCAGCCTGTCCTTTGCATGTGAATTAAGCTTTTCACCTTATTGTGATCTGCTTGATGCGATTTGTACCTGTTTTATCGCCGAATTGCAAGCCTTTCGCGCAAAATTAACAATAAAAATTAATTGACATAATTGCAGGATTTGTGTATATTAATACATTGTTAATTTTTAGGTTGGTACTTCTATGCCCGGAACCGGAGACACAAGATGTGAATTTAGCTGCTGCGCAGACAAGCGTAGGCAGGAATACGAGCCTGAAATTATCGGCGATATTGTTATCCCTACCCCAACTGCTGAGGATATGGAGTGGAAATACATTCTTGATCAAAGCCGTGAGGAATATAATTTCGACCACTTCGAAACATGGCGTAACGCTAGTGTTTACAAAGAAACCAACCTTTGGCGCGTTAAATATCTCATTGATAACGGTAAAGAAATCGACAACAACCGTGGAAAAGCACTGTACAACGCAGTCGTTCACGACCAGCATAATTTGATCCGGCTACTTATTTTGAAAGGCGCGAATGTTAACGTATATTGCGGACAGCACCTTGTGAAATCTGCAATAGATAAAAATAAAAAAGCGTTTCATAGCTTTTTGAAATTGGGTGCTGATATAAACTTAGCTTTCAAACACGCCAAACCTGACGAGCTTAGAGCTCTCGCTGAAATGACCGGACGCAAAGCACACTATTGGGAGAAACAAGATGACCAAACCATATTGCGCCGCCATTTCGAACAAGACGGCGACGTAACCTATAAAATCCGAACAGTTTTCAATTTTGAAAGCCGCAAAATCAAAATATATACCGAACAGGGCAAACACAAGTTCGAGCCCCGTTTTGAAAAATTCAGCGATCAGGAAACCTTGAACGAGATTGACGAGGCTTACCAGAAACTCCTTGAAATGGACGGCATGCCCACCCCACCCGAAAATTATAATTGTAGATCGCAAAAAGCTGCTCCGTCCGTTAATCCGGTGCTGAAAGGCCGCGCACCATGAGCAAGAAACAGGATGACGAATTTCTTTTACATTACGCATCTGGCTATAGCGCGTCAGACTGGGATTATAACGATGCCATAAAAGATGCAGCGGAACACCGTAAAAAAATGGACGCTGATAAAAAAAGCGCCGCTGAACGTGCAAAGGAAGAACAAGAACGCCAGGAAATGTTGGAGCGCCAACGCATAGAGCGCGAAAAACGTGCTGCAGAACATCGCCGTAAGGCCGAAGAGCGTCAAAGAAAACGCGAAGAAGAAGCACGCCTAGAAGCCCAACGCAAAGCGGCAGAAGAGCGTGAAGCCGCCCGATTAGCTGAAGAAGCACGACGCGCCGCTGAGGAAGCCCGCATAAAGGCCGAAAAAGAGTTTAACAGTCCGAAGACGATTGGCGATGTGACCGTTCCCTCTCCTACAGACCAAGATAAATTATGGTTCGCGGAAAATCTGGAACGTCCGCATATATCTGCATATCAATGCGACAACATGCAAATAACAACTCTGTGGCAATTTCACAAAGTTTTGGAAGATGAGCGGACCAGACCGAAACTGTTGGCGCGTTTATTCTTTCTTGCTGCTCAAGACAGCGAACTAGAAAAATACAAACTATTAAAACATCACAAATACGATATTGCGCATGATTATAATGCAGCTCTAAGACTCGCCTTTAAAGATAATGATCACAAGGCTTTTGATAAGCTATTGGAATGGGGCGCAAAATGTGAAAATGCACTTCGTGCACCGGAGCTATCAGATTTTGATAAAATCAAAATGGCCCAATTTGCAGGTGTAGTTCAATATCATTGGGAAAAGCAGGACGATCAGACAATCCTGCGCCGTCACTATGAAACGGATGAAGAGACCATCCTAACGATACGCACCACATTCAACTTTAAGAGCAAAAAAATCAAGACCACCACCCTAATTGATAATAATCAATTAGACACATGTTTTGAACGTTTTGATGATCAGCCAACAGATGTCGAGCTTATGGAAGCGTTCGACAAACTTAAAGCATTAAACGGAAAACCTACTCCAATTGCTGAAATGAAAACCAGCACACTCAAAGGGCTGGGCATCAGTGCATTGCCTCGCGGATTTAACCCAAATGACTGAGGAATTGTAAATGTATTACCGCATAACCAAAGTTGATGAAAATATGACAGCGCCGAACGGCGATATCATCCCTGGCCCGACTAAAGCGGATCGCAAATGGGTGCGTGATTTCGAATGGAATGAATACAAACTGATTGATGCTTGCGGAGAAGGAAATTTATGGCGTATACAGTTTGCGCTAAGGCGTGAATATTATTTCCCTGACGTCGGGGAAGATTGCATTACCGCAGCTATAGAAAATGACCGCATTGAGGTGTTAAAACTGCTGAAGTCAAACGATGTGACACTGACTGATTATGATTCAATTGGTAGCCTTCTTGCACTGGCTGTGGAAAGTAAATCCAGCACATGTTTCGAATACATCCTGAGTCAAAGCGAAGAAAGCATCGAAGAAATTCTTGATAATATGTACTCTGGCGATGCCATGGGTATAAAACTGATGCTGTCTCAACAAGGCGGTGTCTGGAAATCGGCCACACCGACATCAATCAACCGTTTTGAGTATCACGAAACAATGAAATCTGATGAAATTCGTGAAATCACAACAACCTTTAATTTCAAGGCGCGTAAAATCACGACAACTATTCGCGAAAATGACGTATTTGCAGGATTAAGCGAACAAAATTTCAGCGATGCAGAAACGGATGCCGAGATTATCGAGGCCCATGAAAAATTGAGTGCTTATAATCCTGATCTGCCGGATATCAGCCAGTTTACCAACCGGTCCTTAAAACCAAGGGCTAGCTTGCTTGCACGTCCTCAACCCCGGAAACCTTTCTAATCAGGCTCAGTTCCTCACTGGTTACGGCGTAACTGCTGGGAAGGCTTATTTCAAGATCACGGCCCTTTGCCTTTAATGCTACAGTAAATTTAACTTTACCATATGATACGCCGCCCAATATCTCTTTAATATCGGATATGTGTTCTGCATCCGACATAGTAATCATGACCTGCTGGGTTACAAAATCAACAGCTTTGCTAAGTGGTTCAAAATGCTGGGCCAAAAATTTGATGTCATCTTCGCCCTGAATCTGAACATCCATTTGCGCGATTACAGTTGAACCTGTTGTAAGAATTTCACGGCTGGCTGATAATACATCCGAAAAGACCGTTGCTTCGAAAACCCCGGTAGAATCTGACAATTGAACAAAGGCAAAACGGTTGCCTTTAGCGGATACTTTTTCCTGCTTTTTGGTCACAATCCCTGCCATTTTAATACGGCTGGAGGGCATGGTTTTCAACTTACGCTGGACATCGGCAAAAGATGTCACACCAATGCGTTCCAACTGGGTTTCCATTGAATCTAGCGGATGCGCGGACAGATAAAAACCTACAGCTTTAAATTCTTTTTCAAGCTTTTCCAGTGGCTCGAAGGGCTGCAAATTAGGTAACGGTGGCTTTGGCAATTCAACTGCCCCGCCTCCAAACAGGCTGTGTTGACCGCTTTCTTTTTCCTGCGCCAACATCGATGCATATCGCAAAAGGGTTTCGATTGATGCCAGAACTTCAGACCGTTTTTCATTCATGCAATCAAATGCACCAGCCGCCGCCAAAGATTCCATCTGACGTTTATTTAAAACCTTGGCATCGCAACGTTGCGCTACATCATATAGGTCTTTAAAAAATCCATTGGCTGTTCTCTCTTCGCACAACGAATGCATCGCGGCCCCGCCGACCCCTTTTAAGGCGCCCAGAGCATAGCGGATAGATGGCAGATCTTCCTCGACCTGAACGGCAAATTCGACCTCCGATTTATTGATATTCGGCATGAGCAGCGGAATGCCCATATTGTTTAATTGCTGGCGGAAAAAGGCCAGTTTATCCGTGTTCCCCATATCATAGGTCATCGTCGCGGCCATGAATTCAACAGGATAATGCGCTTTTAAATAGGCTGTCTGGTATGCGACCAACGCATAGGCATAAGTATGCGCCTTGTTAAAACCATATCCGGCAAAGGCCGCGATCTGATCGAAAATAGCAGAGGCCTTCTCTTCTTCCAGCTGATGATTATCGTTAGAGCCTTGAATGAACAATTCACGCTGGGCATCCATTTCTTCTTTAATCTTCTTACCCATCGCGCGTCGCAGCAGATCCGCACCGCCAAGGCTGTAACCCGCCAGAACCTGCGCCGCTTTCATGACCTGTTCCTGATAGATCATAACCCCGTATGTGTCTTTAACGACAGGTTCCAGCAGCGGATGCATGTAATCAAGCTCTTCCTCGCCTTTCTGGCACGCCAGATAACGTGGGATGTTTTCCATGGGCCCAGGACGGAACAGCGCGATAATAGCCGCCGCCTCGTCAAAATTTTTAACTTTCATCTGACGGCAAAGGTCTTGCATGCCCGCACTCTCCAACTGGAATACCGCAGCATTATCAGCGCGGGCCAACATTTTAAATGTGTCCTCGTCATCAATCGGGAATTTCAGCGGATCAAGTTTAACGCCCTGCGTCACCTTGATGGTATCAATTGCTTTTTTGATGATCGATAAGGTTTTCAAGCCCAGAAAATCGAACTTTACGAGACCCGCAGGTTCGACAAATTTCATATTAAACTGGGTCGCCGGCATGTCTGATTTCGGATCTTGATAAAGGGGAACAAGCTCGTCTAGCGGACGGTCCCCGATCACAATACCCGCTGCGTGGGTCGAGGCATGGCGATACAACCCTTCCAGTTTCAGCGCAATACTGATTAAACGGTCAATAACTTCATCATTTTTACGAGCAGCGCGCAGATCAGGTTCGGTATCCAAGGCTTCCTGTAGAGAAATTGGATTGGCCGGATTGCTTGGGATCATCTTGGCGATTTTATCTACATAGCCATAGGATATCTGTAAAACACGCCCAACATCACGAACAACAGCACGCGCCTGCAGCTTACCAAAGGTAATAATCTGTGCAACACGATCACGACCGTATTTATCTTGTACGTATTTTATGACCTCTTCACGGCGTTCCTGACAGAAATCGATATCGAAATCCGGCATGGATACACGTTCAGGGTTCAAAAAGCGCTCGAACAGCAAATCAAACTGTATCGGGTCCAAATCGGTAATCTTCATTACCCAGGCAACCAGAGATCCCGCACCGGAACCACGCCCCGGACCGACAGGAATATCATGATCCTTGGCCCATTGGATAAAATCCGCAACGATCAGGAAATACCCCGAAAAACCCATCTTAATTAGGATATCCAGCTCGTATTTCAGTCTCTTCTGATACTTCTTGCGAATATCTTCTTTTTCTTCATCGGTATTATCCGCTGTAAAAACATATTTTTCCAAGCGCCACTTTAGCCCGTCTTCGGACTGTTTGATCAGTTCTTCTTCTTCGGTACGTCCCTCGCCCGTATCAAAACGCGGCAGAATGGGGTCGCGAAACTTCAAAACAAAGGAACACCTTTGCGCAATTTTAACTGTATTTTCAATTGCTTCAGGCAAATCCTTAAACAACTCCACCATTTCCTCGGGAGATTTGAAGTAGTGTTCGGCTGTAACTTTGGGCCTGTCTTCTTCAATCACATAGCGCCCGCCCGCAATACACAGTAAGGCATCATGCGCCTGATACATATCGCGCGTCGTGAAATAACAGTTATTCGTCGCCACGATTGGAATATTCTTGTCATAGGCCAGATCAAGAAAGCCGTCCTCAATCGTAGTTTCATCGAGTGAGCCATGGCGTAACAGCTCGATATAAAGACGGTCACCAAAAAACTTATGCAGACGATCACAAATCTCCGAAGCGTCCTGTTTTCTGCCTTCACGTAGGTATCGGCCGATTGCTCCTTTTGGTCCGCCAGTCAGGCAGATCAGTCCTTCGTGGTATTTTTCCAATTGTTCCCATGTGATATGGGTCGGGTTCTCCTGCCCGCTTTCACAGAAGGCCATACTCGCAAGCTTAAGCAGGTTCTGATAACCCGTCTGGTTTTGCACCAGCAATACCAGTTGGTCAGGATCATCCATTGTCACACTGCCGGGGGTGCTTTCTTCGGGTCTAGCAATTGCCATCTGAGTCCCGATAATCGGCTGAATTCCGGCTTCGGCAGCTTTGCTGGAAAATTCAAGCGCTCCAAAAAGGTTGCTGGTATCGGTTACAGCCACAGCAGGCATATCAAAAGCCTGCGTTTTTTTCAGCAGGTCTTTAATCTTGATAGCACCTTCCGCCAGTGAATAGGCGGAATGGACGCGAAGATGAACGAATTGAGACGGCATAAGCATTTTTAGTAAATTCTTGCGTGAAAATCAATTCAAAACCAATATCCGTTTGACATTATGACAAATTTTTGCTATCTTAGAGCAACTTAAGAGGATTTAAAAATGGTAGTTATGGGTAAAATAAAAGACGATTTGCATACCAGTTTAAAAAAACACTTTGATGATACGGTGTTAGAGCAACGTCTTGAGTATACTCACAAGTACAAAGCGGTTATCCAAAGACTGCAAGAACAGCTTGAAGTTTTAAAATCGGCTGGGCTCTCTAACATTTCGATATCGCCTTTAAAGCTTAAGGAAAAGACACGTATTAAGATGCCCCAGAAACATTGGAACGATTTACAACTGGTTTTGGAAATTCACGATCGCCAATATCTGCTGTTTCTGCTGGATAACGATAAAATCTATATGCATAACGGGGTTATAAACAAGCATGAAAGCTTTTTTACGCAGGTTGGACCGACACCGGATCAGGAAACAGACGGTATAGTCTACAACCTGTCGGACAAAGAATCTTGTGAAGACTTTCTAAAAGGCATTGCAACGACCGCAGCCCATTGCGTTGCCGAACAAACATTTTATGAAGAAACCGGCCTTTCCACGCCTCAACCCATGTCGCGCAAAAACGGGCCTACCCTTTCAGCTAGAAAGCCTTAAATCGAATGAACGACAAAGACTTCAAAAAAAAATTTAAAGACGCCCAGGCTTCATACGTCGTCGGGGGACGATGCGCATCTGTCATCCAAAACCTAAGCCGCATTATAGATCAATGTCAAAAGAACGGCATGGACGTTAAGCTGAAAACCATAGGACGTGCGCATGGCGAGGGCTTTTCCTATATTTCATCAGGCTCGGTCGACCTGACCGGCATTATTCAAATTTTCGACAATGAATTTATGTTTGTGCACAAAGTGAAAGACAATGAGGAAGCCTGCTCGCAACTATATCTGGCAAAACTGGATACACGCTTTAAGACGGCTGGAGAAAACAGGGCTTACTCCTATGATATTGACGAATATGGTCAAAAAGCCTATGACGCGCTTACTGAAAGAATTATTGATATCTATGTCACCCTTGAAGCGTACTACAAAAACGACGTTTGCAACGTGCTGGAATACCAACCGACAGCGCCCTTAGAATCAAAAAAGACGGGCCGCAGCCTCTACCCTACAGGTCGGCCTTAATAATCTTACCATCCTCGATCTTTAACTGGCGATCCATCTTACGAGCCAGATCATAGTCGTGCGTTGCAATCAATGCGCCCAGACCGGCATTGCGTGCCGTTTCGATTAAAAGATCAAAAACATCATCAGCTGTGTGCGGGTCAAGATTACCTGTCGGCTCGTCCGCCAACAGCAAGGCCGGATCATTAATAAGCGCACGGGCAATCGCGACACGTTGTTGTTCCCCCCCCGATAATTCAGATGGGAAATGGTCAGCGCGTGTGTGGATACCAACACGTTTCAGCATTTGAAACGCCTTGTCCTGGGCGTCAGAACGGGGCTCACCCTTAATCATTTGGGGTAATACCAAATTTTCAAGCGCATTAAAATCGGGCAAAAGATGGTGGAACTGGTAAACAAAGCCGATATGCGATCTGCGTAATTCTGTGCGTGTAGAGTCAGCCCTATCCTCGACCTTGTGGCCATCAATGAATACGTCACCTTCATTTGGTGGCTCCAGCAACCCTGCTATCTGCAGCAATGTCGACTTACCCGACCCGCTTGGCCCTGTCAAAGCGACAATTTCGCCGCGATTAATTTGCAGGTCGGCCCCTTTCAAGACAGACAGTGTTTTATCACCCTGCCTGAAACTGCGGGTTACATTTTTTAATTCTAATACTTTTGGATCAATCGGACTATTCATTGCGCAGGCCCTCCACAGGGTCGAGGCGCGCAGCACGCCATGCCGGATACAATGTCGCAGCAAACGAGAGGCTCAGCGCCATAACAACAATTGCAGTCACCTGTCCTGCATCCATTTGCGATGGCAAACGTGACAGAAAATAAATTTCATCGGCAAACAGTTCTGTATCCGTCATACCTTCCAGCCAGCGGCGAATGCTTTCGATATTCATCGCAAAAATCGTTCCAAAGACCGCCCCCATCAGGGTGCCGAGAAAGCCAATCGATGCACCGGTAATCAGGAAAACACGAATAATCATACCGCGTGTTGCGCCCACAGTACGCAAAATCGCAATATCCCGGCTTTTATCCTTTACCAACATTATTAGGCTGGAAATAATATTAAAGGCAGCAACCAGAATGATCAGTGTTAGTATCAAAAACATCACATTGCGCTCAACCTGCAAAGCCGTATAGAAACTGGCGTTCGTATCGCGCCAATCGGCAACACGAACATTTTTACCGAACTCATCCATTAAAGAGTTTCTTGCCATTTGCGGCTGGCTTGGCGTGGTTGTTATGACTTCCAGCGCTGTAATGCCTGCCCCCATCTGATAGAATAGTTGAGCAGTCTTTAAAGACATGAAAATAAAGCTGGAATTATATTCGTACATTCCGACATCAAAGATCGAACCCACCTTGAACGTCCGGCTGCGCGGAATGGTCCCGAATGGACTAGCGCGGCCCTTTGGTGCGATCAGCGTAATCTGGCTGCCGACAGCCAAACCATAACGATCCGCCATAACTTTACCAATTGATACCCAACCGTCATCGAAATGACCGCCTTCGCGGTTTATAACCTCTACCAAGGAATCTGATAAAATGGGTTTGCGCTGAAAATCTTCATCACTGATACCGCGTACAACAACCCCCATGGCATTGCCATTCACGTTCATCAGGGCTTGTCCTTCGATTGTCGGAATAACGCTGACAACCAGATTTCCGCCCGCTTTTTGTGCGCGCTGTAAAATCGTATCGTAATTTTCTAAATTGCCGCTGTTCGCGTAAATATTGATATGCCCGTTCAGTCCAAGGATACGGCCAATCAGCTCGGATCTGAAACCGTTCATGACAGACATCACAATAATCAGTGTCGCCACACCCAGCATAATGCCGATCAGCGAAAACCACGCGATAATCGAAATAAAACTTTCACGTCTTTTAGAGCGTAAATACCGGCCAGCAACAGCCAATTCAAAAGCAAATTTTGAAAATAGATTCATCATGCAGTTACCCTATGATTTTCTTTATATGATTACAAGCTGATATTAACCCTGTTTGACATAATATTAACATTGTGTTAGTATTTACATGAGCTATAAAACGGAGGGAAAAGCTATGCCAATGACACCATCAATTCACGGACTACCAGGATCAGCACCATTAAAAAGCAATTGGGCCAGACATGCTAGCCCGAAGGCTACAGAAACAAGCCCAGCCTATAAATCAAAGCCACAACATAGAACACTGTCAAAATAAAAGTCCGTTAAATTTCAATAGGCATTCAATCGCCCCTCCTGCACCGCGTAGGCATACATCATAAATTTGAGATGCTATAAAAGGGACATTGTCATGCCCACCCCGGTATATTGTGGGCATCTGGCGCCTTGAAAATACTTCCTATTAGCCAGGTCCCCGCGCAAGCGGGGATGACATTTTAAAAGATAACCTAGTAAGATTTCCCGACCATGACCTTTTCGCCATTATGTGCGAAAGGCATACAACAGGTTTTAATTGAAAACTCTTTTTTGATTGCTTCAAATTTTGGATCTTCAAGCAAGCTTGTCGGCATCATAACCAATACAGGCTCAGCATCTACAAAAATCTTGTGAAGGTCATCCAAATTATCAACTTCACGCATCTGATCTTTCATGCGCGATTTAGCGCGATCAAAGATTGATTGCTGAATGCGATCCAGAATATCTTCGATAGAGGCCACAAATTGATCAACTTCCAAAGTCTGTTTGCCGTCGCGTCCCAGATCACGGGGAACGTAGGTCAGCTTGCCCTCTTCCATTTCACGGCCGCCGATTTCAACGCGCACAGGCACACCTTGTTTAATCGTCGCCCACATTTTGTCAGATGATCGTTTATCGCTGTCATCAAATTTTACACGGATGTTTTTCTCGGCCAGACGATCCTTAATTTTTTCACAGAAGGCAAACAAATCATCATTATCATCACCTTTTACAATCGGCAGAATAGCCACCTGAACAGGCGCAACGCGCGGCGGCATAATCATACCGTCATCATCGGCGTGGCTCATAATCATTCCGCCAATCAGACGTGTTGAAATGCCCCAACTGGTCGTCCAAGCCCTTTTATTATCGCCGTTTTGATCCTGAAAAGTAATGTCAGCGGCGGTCGAGAATGTTTGGCCCAAATCATGCGATGTTCCAGCCTGGAGTGCCTTACCATCCTGCATGATCGCCTCCATGGTATAGGTTGCAATCGCACCCGGAAAACGCTCGTCAGCTGTTTTTTCCCCGACAATCATCGGGATCGCCAAATAATCCTCGGCAAATTCACGATATTTATCGACCATCAGACGGGCATCTGCATTTGATTCTTCGGCTGTGGCAAAGGCATTATGCCCTTCCTGCCATAAAAATTCGGATGTACGCAAAAACAGGCGCGGACGCATTTCCCAGCGCATCACATTACACCACTGGTTTAATTTCATTGGCAGGTCGCGGTAGGAATTAATCCATTTTGAAAAACTCTCGCCGATAATCGTTTCGGATGTCGGACGGATAATAAAGGGCTCGGCCAATTCACCCGCCGGTTTCAACCCGCCTTCACCATCGCTTTCCAGCTTTGAATGGGTTACAACCGCACATTCCTTGGCAAAACCGTCAATATGTTCGGCCTCTTTTGCGATATATTCCAATGGAATAAGCAGCGGAAAATAGGCATTTTCAACACCCAGCTTTTTGATCATGCCGTCAAAAACGCGCTGCATATTTTCCCACAGGGCAAAGCCATAGGGCTTAATAATCATACAGCCGCGTACAGGCGCGTTTTCCGCCATATCAGCAGCCTTAATAACCTGCTGATACCACTCGGGAAAATCCTCCTCACGTGTAGGTGAAATTGCGGATTTGAACTTTTTATTCGGTTGTTTCTGCGCCTGTTGCTGGCTCATCGGTTATATCCTCGTCGGTTTGACACAGCGCCAATAGCGCTTTTTCACTATCAGTTTTAAGCGGCTCGCCGTTAAAAAACAACTGATTGTTTACAACTTGGATTGTACCGACATTGGCGAAATTTTCAATGCCAGGTTGGGTCGGCAGGCCAATATATTCTGCAACGTCTACGGCGATGTTAAATTCTATAACCTCTGCTGCCACGATTTGCGCGCCTCCGATATCTGCTGGCACCACAGCATTGCCATTAACATCGATTCCGGGTTGATATTCAACATCTGCCGTGGGCTGATATTCTGTAAGATATTGGCAATAGTCTTCCTCGATGACAATATCCTGAGCCAAAGCGGGCATGGCCAAAACCAGAAACAATAAAATCAATTTTTTCATCTCATATCCTTATACAAATGTTGCATTCAGATAATAATCTTCAATTTCCGTGCCATAGATATAAAAGATCATCCATATTATGAATGTCACAGCAACGGCGATTGCTGTATTTAATTTCAACTTATACTTTATACGCGCATTTTTCGGCGCGCCCGCGTCATTGCCCCTGTCAGGGCTTGCGTCCGTTTCGATCTGCATTGGCAAAACAACAAATAAAGTCACCCACCACACCAGAAAGAACGTAAATACAGTCGTTAAGATATCCATTTTAAATCCTGATTAAATGCACACGGGTTTGGGGTTTCTTATCAAACTGAGATTCGAAGTAGCGCCGCGCGGCAATACGTGCCGTTTCCTCAATCTGATAATCGTTACTCCGTTTATTCTTCGGTATATTACGCACTTGCTCCGCAACTATTTTTGCAGCCTCGATGATAAATTTTTCATCATTTTCACAATCTTCATCAATCAGACCGATGGCTGAAATTTTCGGGTCTGCAACCAGCTCGCCCGCCCCGTCAACAACCAAAGTCACAACAGCGCTGCCGTGGAACATGATGCGGCGACGGTTTAAAATAGCTTCGTGGTCAATAGGCACCAGACGTTTACCTTCCAGCGCCAACATGCCTGACGCCACTTCGCCGACTTTCTCTAGACCACTTTTTGATATTTCAATTACATCACCGTTCATAGGAATGACGGGCGCCTTATATCCGCATTCTTCCGCCAGATCGGCATGGCGCTCCATTTGCATATGTTCGCCATGAACCGGCAAAACATATCGCGGTTTGACCCAATCCAATAATAATCGGATTTCATCACGATAAGGGTGACCCGATACATGGATCGGCGCATCCCGGTCTGTAATAATCGTAACGCCGTTACCCAGCAGACGATTCTTAACACGCTCGATGGCTTTTTCGTTTCCTGGAATTGTTCGCGAAGATAACATTACGATATCATTCTCGCCCAGTTCAATTGTGCGGTGGGCATCATCCGCTATGCGTGACAGCGCCGCGCGACTTTCGCCCTGTGACCCTGTGCAAACGTATACGATCTGGCTGTCATTCAGATAATTAATATCATCGGCCTCCAGAAAATCGGGAATACCATCAAGATACCCGCAATCTTTTGCAACATCATTAATACGCCACAGCGATCGTCCCGCAAGTGCGACACTGCGACCATTCGCCTCTGCCGCTTTTGCGATAGATACCAGTCGCGCCACATTCGATGAAAAACAGCTGACCGCAATTTTGCCCTTAAATTCGGAGAATAATTCCGTCATATTTTCGCAGACATTTAATTCGCTACCGGAATGCCCGGGCACCATGGCGTTTGTTGAGTCGCCAACGATCGCAAGAATATTTTCTTTGGATAATGCCTCCAGCGCGCCTTGATCTGTGACATCACCCGCGATCGGGTTCGCATCCAGCTTCCAGTCACCCGTGTGCAAGACCGCACCTACACCATCAACTTCAATTTTCAAGGCCCGCATTTCAGGGATAGAATGCGCCATTCGGATTGTCGAAACCTTAAAGGGCCCGGCTTTAACAGCCTCATCATCAGGCAGAAATTTATATTCAACCTGATTGCCCCAATTGACTTCTTGAAGCTTTCTATGGATCAACCCCGAGGTAAAAGGCGTCGCGTAAATCGGCTTTCGAATACGATCCCAAAGATGTTCGATCCCGCCGATATGATCTTCGTGCCCGTGTGTGACAAATAGCCCCAAAACATCATCTTTGATTTCTTCCAAAAACGATATATCCGGCAAGATAATATCAACGCCCGGCATCGTATCATCGCCAAAGCCCATACCGCAATCGACGACAATCCATTGCCCTTTGTAGCCGTAAAGGCTGAGGTTCGCGCCGAAAATACCGCATCCGCCCAGCGGAATAAATGTCAGTTTGCTTTTGTTTATTTTGTTCATGACACAGGTATATCACACTTAATTGAAAAATACATCGCCCGAAGCAATTTTCACATCGCCCGCATCCTGCGCCAATATAAGGCAGCCGTTTTCATCTATTGTTTTAAAAATGCCATGTTTTGTTTCATTCGGCAGGCGGACAGTGATCTCCTGACCCAACCCTTTTGCGTGGGTAAGCCATTCTTTTTGAATAGGCGCGAAACCATCATCACGCCATGTCCGTAGCTTTTTCGAAAAAACTTTCAGAAATCTTGCGGCCAAATCTTCGGGGGGCATGTCACTATCAAGCTTAGCTGCTCCATCAGGGGCGTGTTTAATATTGACACCAAGACCAATAACAATCCATTTTGTTTGATTATTATATGCTTCGCTTTCAAGCAGTATACCTGATACCTTATTTCCATTTAAAGACAAATCATTTGGCCACTTGTTTAAAATTTCACCTTCGGAAATATCGCTGAGGCATTCACGTAAAGATATTGCAGTGACAAAAGAGAGCTGCCCTGCATTTTTCAAACTGATTTGATCGTCAATAATAACGGATAAATAAAGATTTCCTGCCGGTGATATCCATTCATTACCGCTGCGCCCGCGACCTTTACTTTGTTGGCGCGCCAATACCGCAGCATGATAAGTGCCCTGCCCGGCAAGCTCTTTTGCCGTGTCATTTGTACTGTCCAGAATATCAAAGACTTTGATATTAAAACCGCTGCCCATAGACTTATATGGTGACCAAAGCAGTTGCTGCGGCCTGTGCGGCATTCACAAGCGATTGCGGGAACAGAATAAAGGCGACCACAAAGATCGTCGCTATGCCGCTGATGACCTCAAGATCACGTGTCGGCTTATCCAGAACATGAATAGGCTCTTCAAAATACATGATTTTGATAATGCGCAGATAATAATAAGCCGCAACAACACTTGTCAGAACGCCCAAGACCGCAAGGCCGTAAAGCTCGGCTGAAACGGCGGCTTGAAAGACGAACAACTTGCCAAAGAAACCTGCCAACGGCGGTATACCTGCCATCGAGAACATCAGAACCGTCATCATCAAAGCCACAACTGGATGTGTTTTACCAAGGCCTGATAGATTATCAATATCGGTCGTCTGGCGGTCGTTTTGACGTAGCATTAACACAATCGCAAAAACGCCGATATTCATGACCATATACAAAGCCATATAGACTATCATACTGCGGACGCCATCAAAGCTGGCCGCCGTCATTCCCACCAAAGCATATCCCATATGACCAATGGTACTGTATGCCAAAAGACGTTTGATACTGGTTTGCGGGATAGCCGCAAAGGCACCAACAATCATTGAAGCCGCGGCAATAATCCAGATGACATCCTGCCACTGTGCTGTCATATCGCCAAAACCATCAAACAGAATGCGTGCCAAGAGTGCGAATACAGCGGTCTTGGGGGCGATTGCCAAAAATGCGGTAACGGACGTCGGCGCACCTTCATAGACATCAGGCGTCCACATGTGAAATGGCACGGCAGATAGTTTGAATGCGACACCACAAATCAGCATGATCAGACCAAAGCTGAGCGTAATGGATACGCCATCCTGAAGCGCTAGTGTTTCAGAAAGTCTTGTAAAGTTGATCGTACCCGAGAAGCCGTAAATTAGAGATATCCCGTACAGAATCATTCCTGAGGCCAAAGCCCCCAGGACAAAATATTTGATCCCCGCTTCGGATGAACGTAAGAAATCCCGGCGAATAGAAACAAGAACATATAGCGGCAAACTCATCAATTCTAGTCCGACATAGGCCAACATCAAATCATTCGCCGAGATAATGAACATCATCCCGACTGTTGAAAAAAGGGCCAAAACGGGAAATTCGAAACGGTTTATTTTCTCTTGCGTGTTGTAGGACAAGGTCATTGCAAGACAAGCAGCCCCGCCCATCAAAACCAGTAATTTCATAAATTGGGCAAACGGGTCATAGATAAAACTGCCCATAAAACCTTTGAATGGCTCTGATGGCATTGCCGCAATAACCAGAGCCGTAACAGCAAAGGCAGAGACCGTCATCAAAGTCACTTGTGGAGTGCTTTTATCTTCGCGCACCAAGCCGAACAGCAGAATAATCATACCAAAAACAGTGAGTACAATCTCAGGCAAAGCCGCTGTTGCGTGGAAATAAAAATCAGCCAGACTATACATTATTCAACCTCCTCGGGCACGGCTAATGGCACCGGTGCATCTTCAAATTTTTCCGCCTCGATCTTTGCGGCTTTTTCACGTGTTAAAAAGCGCATGTCATAGCTGTCAATCAACTTGTTTACAGATGGCTGCATCGGTCTTAAAAAACTGTTCGGTGCAATACCCATCCATAAAACCAGGGCAACCATAGGCACAAATATGAATATCTCGCGCGCATTCAGATCTTTCATCGCGCTTGCATCCTCATTTACGGATGGTCCAAAGACAACACCGCGATATAGATACAGCATGTAGGCCGCACCCAGAACGACACCCGTCGCCGCCAGAACCGTAAAGGTTGTTGAAATCTGGAAAGCGCCGATCAGGATCAGGAATTCACCCACAAACCCGCTTGTGCCCGGTAAACCGACTGACCCCATGACAAAGACCATGAAGACAACAGCATAGGCCGGCATATTATTAACAATGCCGCCATAACGTGTCATTTCGCGTGTATGTAAACGGTCATAAACGACGCCTACACACAGGAACAGCGCTGCTGAAACGATACCGTGCGACAACATTTGAAAGATCGCCCCTTCAACCCCTTGCGCAGTCAGGGTAAATGTTCCAAGGGTTACAAATCCCATATGGGCCACTGACGAATAAGCGATCAGCTTTTTCATGTCTGTTTGAACCAGCGCGACCAATGATGTGTAGATAATCGCAATCACACTCAGCGTAAAGACCATTGGAATGAAATAATCTGTCGCCATCGGCAACATCGGAATAGAAAACCTGAGGAAACCGTATCCACCCATTTTCAGCAAGACCCCTGCTAGAATAACCGAACCTGCTGTCGGGGCCTCAACGTGAGCATCCGGCAACCAGGTATGAACCGGCCACATTGGAACCTTAACAGCGAAAGAAGCAAAAAGCGCCAACCACAGCCAAGGCTGCAGATGTTCTGCAATATCGGTCTGCATCAGTGTTGGAATATCTGTTGATCCGTAATGGAAGTAAATTGTCAAAAAAGCGACCAAAGTCAAAACCGATCCCAGCAACGTATATAAAAAGAATTTAAACGATGCATAAACACGGCGCGGGCCACCCCAAACGCCAATAATAATAAACATCGGGATCAGCACGCCTTCAAAAAAGACGTAGAATAAAATCGTATCAAGCGCGCAAAACATACCGATCATCATGGTTTCCAAAACCAGAAATGCGACCATATATTCCTTAACACGTTCCTTGATACTGTCCCAGCTTGCGAGGATACAAATCGGCGTCAGGAAAGTTGACAGCAACACGAAGAAAACGGAAATACCGTCAATCCCCATTTTGTAGCCGATCCCCAATGCAGGAAACCATTTGGCACTTTCCACAAATTGGAAATCCGCCGACGTCGCATCAAAATGCAAATACATATATAGCGACAAGGCAAATGTAGCGCATGAAAACAACAGCGCCGCGCTGCGTGCATTGCGTGATACGTCTTCCGTATTACCGCGAATAAATAAAATAAATATCGCACCCAATAACGGCAGGAAAGTAATAGCAGATAATACTGAAAAATTAATCATGACCCAATTCCTTCCCTACAGCATCACAATGAATAGCGTGATAAAAATAACAACGCCGGCCAGCATTGTGTAAGCATAGTCATAGACAAAGCCCGTTTGAATTTTACGGATTTGAAATGCGCCTTCCTTGACGCTATTGGCAATACCATCCGGGCCCAGACCATCGATAATCTTTTTATCCCCGCCCTTCCAGAAAACATATCCGAATTTAATCAGCGGCACGACAATCGCATTATGATACAACTCGTCAAAATACCATTTCTTATACAAGAATGTGTGTACAGGCTTAAAGGTATTTGCAATTTTTTGCGGCCAGCTTTTTCTGAACATATACAGAAGATACCCAAAAGCGATACCGGCCAGGCCTATAGCAAATGGCAAAATTGGTACCCAAGACGGCACATGATGCGCGGCTTCGACAGTATCATTACCCTCCAGAATAAACAGCGTGTCACGCCAGAACTCAAAACGGTCTTCACCGACAAACCATGAATATGCAATGTAACCTGATAGAATGGCACCAAGGGCCAGTATAATCAGCGGAAATAACATCACGGGTGGTGATTCATGAATATGAGCCATAACTTTTTCATCCGCACGTGGTTTTCCGTGGAATGTCATGATGATCAAACGCCATGAATAGAATGCCGTCAAAAAGGCTGCCGCAATGCCACACCAGAATGCGAAATTACCAACGAACGAGTGGTCTGCATAGACGGCCTCTAATATCATATCCTTGGAATAGTAACCCGCAAAGAACGGAATACCCGCCAGGGCCAGTGACCCGATCCACATCATCGCATAAGTGATTGGAATTTCTTTCCAGATACCGCCCATGTTGCGCATATCCTGTTCATCGGACATCGCGTGAATGACCGATCCGGCTCCCAGGAATAACAGCGCTTTGAAAAACGCATGTGTGAACAAGTGGAACATGGCCGCGCCATAGGCCGAAACTCCAAGCGCGAAAAACATATAACCCAACTGCGACATAGTCGAATAGGCAATCACGCGTTTAATATCATGTTGTGTGATCGCAATCGTGGCAGCAACCAGCGCCGTCAGCGCACCGATCACTGTAATAAACTCCATCACGCTTGGCGCATATTCAAACACAGGGGAAAGACGCGCAACCAGAAATACACCGGCTGTCACCATTGTCGCAGCGTGGATCAGGGCTGAAACTGGTGTTGGCCCCTCCATCGCATCAGGCAACCATGTATGCAAACCCAACTGCGCCGATTTACCCATCGCACCGATAAACAGTAAGAAACAAGTCACTGTCAAAGCATCCCACTGATGACCTAAAAATTCAAAAGTCGTCCCGGCAATTTCAGATGCCTGATCAAAGACCGGATCAAATTGCAACGTCCCGAAAAGCATAAAGACGGCAAATATACCAAGCGATAAACCAAAATCACCCACACGGTTAACCACGAAGGCTTTAATCGCAGCGGCATTGGCCGAATGTTTATGATGCCAGAAACCAATCAAAAGATATGACGCAAGGCCAACCCCTTCCCAGCCAAAGAATAACTGAACAAAGTTATTTGATGTTACCAGCATCAACATGGCAAAGGTAAATAACCCCAAGTAGGCCATAAAGCGGGTTTTCGATTTATCGTGGCTCATATAGCCGACGGAATAAATGTGAACCATGGCAGAAACCACATTCACTACGAAAAGCATCACGACAGACAACGTGTCGAAACGTAATGCCCAGTTTAATTCCAGATCACCGGATTTAATCCAAGACATCAGCTTGATGGTCTCCGTATTTCCTTCCAGAATAACGGAATTAAACATCACAATTGATGCGATTGCTGCGACGCACAGAAATGTGCATGTTATTGCCTGTGTCGCGCGATCACCGATAATACGGCCAAGGGCTCCGGCAAAAATCGCACTAAATAACGGTAGGAAAACTGCAATAAGACCCATTTTTCAACTACCCCTTCATGATATTAATTTCGGTGACATCAATTGACCCTTTTTTGCGGAAATAGGTCATCAGAATGGCAAGGCCGATGGCAGCCTCGGCTGCAGCAATCGTCAGGATCAGCATAGCAAAGACCTGCCCCGTTAAATCGTGCAAGAAATGCGAAAACGTCACCAGATTGATTGTGACAGACAACAAAATCAGTTCAATCGACATCAATATCAAAATCACATTACTGCGATTTAAAAAGATGCCGAATACACCTGTTACGAACAAAGCCGCCGCAACGATCAGATAATGTACAATTCCAATTTCCAACATTCTAATTTCCTTTATACAATCCCTGATCCGCTCTCGACTTGCTCGACACGCAGGACATCTTTGACCTGACGGTTCACCTGTTCATTAATTTTCTGGCGCTTCACACCCGGTCTGTGACGCAGTGTCAAGGTAATCGCACCAATCATAGCCACCAACAGGACCAGACCTGCCATTTGGAAGAAAAGCATATAATCTGTGTACATCACTTCACCCAAGGCGCGTGTGTTATCCATTGCATCCTCTGCTGAAAACGGGGTTTGAACATTCAGCTCTGCATCTTCCGAGAAATGCCAGTTTGAAAAAATCCACACCAGCTCGCCCAGCAGAACAAATCCCACCACAGCCGCAACTGTCATATTTTTCTTCAAATTATCGCGCATGCGGCTCATGTCGACGTTTAACATCATGACAACAAACAGGAATAAAACGGCAACTGCGCCGACATAGACAATGACAAGGATCATTGCCAAAAATTCTGCTCCTAATAAAACGAAAAGTCCCGCAGCATTGAAAAAACCCAGGATTAGAAACAGCACCGAATGCACGGGGTTGCGCGCAGATATCACCATGATACCGCTGAGCAGTAAAATGGTAGAAAACATATAAAATACAATTGCTTCGACTATCATCTTTATACCTTATCTATAGGGTGCGTCCATTTTAAGGTTCGCGGCAATTTGCGCCTCCCAGCGCTCGCCGTTTTCAAGCAGCTTATCTTTATCATAGTAAAGCTCCTCACGCGTTTCTGTTGCAAATTCGAAATTCGGCCCCTCAACAATTGCATCAACGGGGCAAGCCTCCTGACATAGACCGCAATAAATACATTTGGTCATGTCAATGTCATAGCGCGTTGTACGGCGTGAACCGTCATCGCGGGCTTCAGCCTCGATCGTAATCGCCAATGCAGGGCAAATCGCCTCGCATAATTTACAGGCAATGCAGCGCTCCTCACCATTCGGGTAACGACGCAAAGCATGTTCACCGCGAAAACGCGGGCTGATCGCATTTTTTTCAAACGGGTAGTTAATTGTAACCTTGGGTTTGAAGAAATATTTCAGCGTCAGCCAAAACCCTTTAACAATTTCGACCAGAAAAAAGCTGCGTGCTGTTTTATCAAGAAACGTCATCTTATCCTTCCACTCCTGCCGGCATTGGTAAAGCATCATTCATAATCAAAGCACCGGCAACAACCAAAACCCAAAGCAAAGATAGCGGCAGGAATATTTTCCAACCCAATCGCATCAGCTGGTCATAGCGGTAACGCGGCAATGTCGCACGTGACCATAGGAAGATAAATAAGACGGCACAGATCTTTAATACAAACCAGATCAATCCCGGCACCATCGTCAACCATTCCCATTCCAGGCCAAACGGAACTTTCCAGCCGCCCAAGAATAGAATGACGGTCATCGCTGACATCAAAATCATGTTCATATATTCGCCCAAGAAGAACAGCGCGAATGTCATGGATGAATATTCAACGTTATATCCACCAACTAATTCTGACTCACCCTCGGGCAGATCAAACGGCGCGCGGTTTGTTTCGGCAAGTGCCGAAATCACAAAAACAATAAACATCGGGAACAACAACAAATGCATCCACCATGTGCGTTCAGCCATCACAATTTCTGTCAGGTTCAATGATCCTGTCACAAGAATAACTGTCACAATCACCAGACCGATCGAAACTTCGTAGGATACCATCTGCGCTGCAGATCGCAGGCCGCCAAGAAACGCATAGCGCGAATTTGACGCCCATCCCGCCATCAAAATACCGTATACCCCCAAAGACGAAACCGCAAAAAGATAAAGAATTCCGACATTTACATCCGCCAGCACCATTCCCACATCAAAAGGAATCACAGCCCATGAAATCAAAGCCAGCATGAAAGTCAGCATCGGTGCCAAAACGAAAATTGCACGGTTGGAAGCAGACGGAATAATCGTCTCCTTACCAAACAGCTTTAAACCATCAGCCAAAGGTTGCAATAAACCAAAAGGACCCACCATATTCGGGCCTTGGCGCAATTGCATCGCCGCCATCACTTTACGCTCGGCATATGTCAGATAGGCCATCGCACCCAAAAGCGGCAAAACGATCAGCAAGATTTTGCCGAGAATTTCAAAAACGGGAAGCATATAAATGTCAAAGAATTCAGCCATTTGCCGCCACCTTCTTGTTTGTTTTACCTGATGCCTCGGCCGTGCATTCCGCCATCGTTACAGAATGACGCGATATGACATTGGTCTGATAGTAATTCTTGATAGATGTTTCAAACCCTGCTTTTAGGATTTTGCCGGGAACACCCAGCCCCTTCCATTTCACTTTCATCGGAACATTAATATCTTGGAGTTCCGGATGGTCGGTAACCATCGCCGCCCGCAGTCCTTGCAAATTATCGTAAGGTAAAGGAGAACCTGTAAAATCAGACAGCGCACGCAGGATTTTCCAGTCTTCACGTGCCTCGCCCGGTGGGAAGACAGCCTGACGGGCAATTTGTGCGCGGCCTTCAACATTCATGTAAACACCGGCCTTTTCGGTATAGGCTGCACCTGGCAAAATCACATCCGCATGAATTGCGCCATGGTCGCCATGGTGCCCTTGATAAATCACAAATGCCTTTTTGCTGAGGCCTTTGAAATTCACATCATCGGCACCCATTAAATATAGCGCTTTGATTTTGCCTGATTTGGTTTCTTCAATCATTTTGGCAGCATTATATCCACCGCGTCCCGGAACGAAGCCCAAGGTCAACGCGCCAATACGGCTGGCTGCAGTGTGGAGCATATTAAAACCGTTCCAGTCCTTTTTAATGATTTTGAATTCTTCCGCTATTTGGGCAACAGCCTGCTGAATGGCTTTTCCATCTTTACGGCGCAGCGCACCTGCCCCCAGAATAACAACAGGGTTTTTCGCCTTTTTCAACGCTTTAACAAAGGCAGATTTTGATTTACGAAGTCCGGTCAGGGTATCAGCACCCGCCCCCAGATATTCATATTTGTAATTCAAATCCAGCTGTTCGCCGATCACACCAATCGGCAAATCGCGATTTGCCAGCGCTGCTTTACGAATGCGCAGATTAATCATAGGCGCTTCCCAGCGCGGATTCGTACCCACCAGTAGAATGGCATCAGCCTTTTCAATATCGGCAATATTTGTATTAAACAAATAGCCGCCTGCATTTTCAGCATCAAACACAGCCCCGTCTATCAGACAGTCCGTATGTGGTGATCCCCATGCATTCATCAGATCTTTTAGCGCTTTGATTTCTTCCATCGCAGCCAAGTCACCGACCAGAGCACCAATTTGTTTGCCATCAATCTTTTCCAGCTTAGAGGCAATCAGCGCGAACGCTTCTTCCCATGTCGCTTCGCGCAGCTTTTTACCATCGCGTATATATGGGCGATCGAGGCGCTGTACTTTTAAACCATCATAAGCAAATCGGGTTTTATCACCGATCCATTCTTCGTTAATTTCTTCATTCAGGCGCGGCAGAACGCGCAGAACTTCGTTACCGCGGCTATCGACACGAATGTTCGACCCAACCGCATCCATCACATCAATTGTTTCGGTCTTACGCAGCTCCCACGGGCGCGCTTTAAATTCATACGGGCGTGACACCAAAGCACCAACCGGACATACGTCGATTAGGTTACCAGATAGTTCAGATTCTATCATTTTTTCAACATAAGGCGCGATTTCAACCACTTCGCCGCGGCCAATTAATCCCAAGGATTCAACGCCGCCCAATTCTTCACTGAAGCGAATACAGCGCGTACATTGAATGCAACGGTTCATATGTGTGTCGATCAATGGACCAAGATATTTTTCTTTGACGGCGCGTTTATTTTCCGCATAGCGTGAACGGTCATAACCGTAAGCAACAGACTGATCCTGCAAATCACATTCACCGCCCTGATCGCAAATCGGGCAATCCAGCGGGTGGTTAATCAGCAAAAATTCCATGACGCCCTGACGGGCTTTCACCACCTTTGGTGATTTTGTCAAAACCTTCATGTCGTTGCCGCAGGGCTGCGCACAACTGGCGACAGGTTTCGGTGCGCCTTCAACCTCGACCAGACACATACGACAGTTGGCCGGAACCGACAAACGGTCGTGGTAACAAAAACGCGGAATTTCGATACCCAATTGTTCGGCCGCCTGCAAAATGGACGTGCCCTGTTCAACCGTAATTTCAATTCCGTCAATTGTCAGCTTTGGCATATCAACTTCCCTATATCTTTAAATGGCGCAGGGCCACCTTGAGTGTATCTTCGGCAGATTTATCAGTGCGGATGCGATGCCAACCTGTTAAATCACCAAAATCTTTTTTAAACTGCAAGCCGACCACAAAACCGTTAGCATCCGAGACACCCTTTTCACGGTTTTCGGCGCGTTTTTCCAATTCGGACTGTTCATTTTCCAGCCAGAACGGGTTAAAAGAGGCCTTGTATTCCTTTGCAACAGCATGCGCCTGATTACGATGCCAGCTATCCAGAAATGTCGCATCGAGAATCACGTTTTTACCCTCATCCAAGGCTGTTTCATAACGGTTGAACATTTCCTTGTATGTTTGCATGCTAAATTCAGAACTGTAGGCTTTGGGCGGTAAAACGGCACGCACATCATAATGTTTTATTTTTTCTTTTTTATACCAAAGCTCTTTGCGAATGTTGTCGCTGTCCAGAATAATTGTCTTTCGGGCCTCGGCATTAAAGTTTTCTTTCAGCTTTCTCGCCAAAGTTGACTTACCGTTGGCAGATGCCCCGCCGACTACAATCACAAATTGTTTTCTTTTCTTTGCCATTGCCGCCCCCCTATGCCGCATCAACCGCACGGGTGCGGTATTCCATGATGCGTTTTTCCATTTCAGGACGGAAATGATTAATCAGACCTTGTATCGGCCAGGCAGACGCATCACCATGGGCACAAATTGTATGTCCTTCCATCTGTGCGCCGACATCCAGCAGCATATCGATTTCATCAACGCGGGCATGACCTGTGACCATACGCTGCATAACTTTATAAAGCCAACCTGTACCCTCGCGGCACGGCGTACATTGTCCACAGCTTTCATGCCAGTAAAAACGTGCCAAACGCGCAATCGCAAAAATAATGTCTGTTGATTTATCCATGACAATCAGACCGGCTGTCCCAAGGCCTGAATTCACGGCGCGCAAGGAATCAAAATCCATCAGAACTTCGTCACAAATATCTTTTGGCAGTAAACGTGTTGAAGACCCACCCGGAATGACAGCCAGAACATTATCCCAACCACCGCGGACACCGCCTGCATGTTTTTCAATCAGCTCCTTCATCGGGATGCCGAGTTCTTCCTCGACATTACAGGGGCGGTTCACGTGACCGGAAATACAAAACAGTTTCGTGCCATGGTTGTTTTCACGTCCTAAACCTGCAAACCATGAACCACCGCGACGCAAAATATCCGGCACAGAAGCAATGGTTTCAACATTATTCACCGTTGTCGGGCAAGAATAAAGCCCCGCCATCGCCGGGAATGGCGGCTTGTTACGCGGCATACCTTTTTTACCTTCAAGGCTGGATAGCAGTGCCGTTTCCTCACCGCAGATATAAGCGCCCGCACCGCGATGCAGATAAAGATCAAAATCCCATCCGGATTTCGCAGCATTTTTACCCAGCATTCCAGCATCATATGCCTCGTCGATCGCGGCCTGTAGGATTTCCGCCTCGCGATAAAACTCTCCACGGATATAGATATAACAAGCATGAGCCTGCATCGCGAATGATGCAAGCAACGCACCTTCAATCAGCTTTTGCGGTTCATGACGAATGATATCGCGGTCTTTACATGTACCCGGCTCAGATTCATCGGCATTGATCACCAGATAATGAGGTTTTCCTGAATCTTTGGGCATAAATGACCATTTCAGGCCTGTCGGAAAACCCGCGCCACCACGGCCGCGCAGGCCTGATGCTTTCATTTCATCAATAATCCATTCGCGGCCTTTTTTGATCAAGGCTTTTGTATTATCCCAACTGCCACGCTTTTGCGCCGATTTCAAATCTGCGCCCTGCCAGCCGTAAAGGTTTGTAAACATGCGATCCTGATCTTTAAGCATTATTTACCTCCCTTCTTTTTCTTGAGTTCTGGTGGCGGCGCCATATCGATACCCGCGGCCTTGGCTTCTTTTTCTAAAGACGTTGGTCCCAATTGGGCCATTGACCCTTTTCGGCCGGTCTGTGACCCCACAGGGACATCCTTACCGGATGACAGGCTCTCAATAACGGTTTCAAAAATTTCAGGTGTCAGGTCTTCGTAATAATCATCGTTGATTTGTGCCATTGGTGCATTCACACAAGCGCCCAGACATTCAACTTCGGTCAGAGTAAATTTACCATCCTTGGTAGTCTCACCGTGCCCAATGCCCAGCTTGCTCTTGCAGGTCTTTAGCAGATCACCTGCCCCGCAAAGCATACAGGGTGTCGTCGAACATAACTGAATATGGTATTTGCCCACGGGTGCCAGATTATACATGGTGTAAAATGTTGCAACCTCGACCACACGGATCACAGGAATATCAAGAATACGCGCAATTTCTTCCATCGCGGGTTCGGGAATCCAGTTATCATGTTGGCGTTGCGCCAGATCCAAAAGCGGCATAACGGCAGACTGCTGAAAACCGATAGGATATTTTTTGATAATTGCCTCGATTTTCTTCATATTCTCTTTTGTGAATGTGAAGCTTTTCGGCTGGTTCGGATATTTTTTATATTTAACGCCCATGTTACCTATCAATCTCCCCGAAAACTACGTCCATAGATCCGATAATCGCAACCGTATCCGCCAGCATATGTCCGCGTGACATATAATCAATTGCCTGTAAATGCGCAAAACCAGGCGCACGGATTTTACATTTATACGGCTTATTTGTGCCGTCTGAAACCAGATAGACACCGAATTCGCCTTTTGGCGCTTCAACAGCGGCATAAACTTCACCTTCTGGCACGTGATAGCCTTCGGTATAAAGTTTAAAATGATGGATCAGCGCCTCCATCGAATATTTCATATCTGCGCGCGACGGCGGTGTGACCTTATGATCTTCAGTCATGACAGGACCTGATGGCATGTCGTTGATCGCCTGCATCATCATTTTGGCAGACTGGCGCATTTCTTCGATACGCACCAGATAACGTGCGTAACAATCACCCGTTGTTCCGATCGGCACATCAAAATCCATCTTGTCGTATACTTCGTAGGGCTGCGATTTACGCAGGTCCCATGGAACACCTGATCCGCGCAGCATTGGGCCCGTAAAGCCCCAATCCATCGCCTCGTCCTTTGAAACGATACCGATATCAACAGTGCGCTGTTTAAAAATACGATTTTCAGTCAACAAGCCTTCCAGATCAGCCAGAAACTTCGGAAAATCTTCGGCAAAGCTGTACATATCCTCAGCAAGGCCTGCCGGCATATCAAGACGCACACCACCAGGGCGGAAGTAATTTGCATGCAAACGGGCACCGCAAACGCGGTCATAGAACTCCATGCCGATTTCGCGCTGTTCGAATCCCCACAGTGAAGGCGTAATCGCGCCGACATCAAGGGCGTAAGTCGTGATATTTAGAATATGGTTCAGAATACGTGTTAATTCCGAAAATAGAACACGGATATATTGCGCGCGCAACGGCACTGTAATGCCGAGTAATCTTTCCACACCTAATGCAAAGGCATGCTCCTGATTCATCGGCGCAACATAGTCAAGCCGGTCAAAATAAGGAATCGCCTGCGTATAGGTTTTATGTTCGATCAGCTTTTCCGTACCGCGATGCAGCAAGCCAATATGTGGATCACAGCGTTCAACAACTTCACCGTCCATTTCCATGACCATACGTAAAACACCGTGCGCCGCAGGGTGCTGTGGCCCGAAATTCAATGTATAAGGCTTGATCTGGGTCTGATCTTTTATCTTTACGTTATCTTTTGCCATTTAATGCCCCTTGCCGCCGATTGATTTGTAGCGGTGATCATCGTCTGTTTCATCTGTGATCTTTTCAATCATCTCAAGACCGTGCTCGGGCATATGTGCTTTTTCATCACCCGGCAACAGGTTTTGGACATCGGTCATCCCTTCCCATGGGCTCAGGAAATCAAACTTACGGAATTGCTGTGATAATTTAACAGGCTCGTAAACTACGCGCTTTTGTTCTTCGTCATAGCGTAATTCGACAAAGCCCGTCAGCGGAAAATCCTTGCGCAGCGGATGGCCGTTAAAACCATAGTCGGTCAAAATACGGCGTAAATCAGGGTGATCTTTGAAATAGATGCCATACATATCCCAGACTTCGCGTTCAAACCAGTTCGCTGTACTGAACAAATCAACTATGGAATCCACCGGCGTTTTCTCGTCTGTGTTCAGTTTAACGCGAATGCGCAAGTTATGATGCAGACTTAACATGTGATAGACCACTTCGAAACGTTCGTCACGCTCTGGGTAGTCAACCGCTGTAATATCAACAACCTGTTTGAAATTACAGGCCGCGTCATCACGTAAAAAACTGATCACACGGCGAACAGATTCGCGGCGGACGGTAATTGTCAGCTGCTGATAGGAAATATCTGTTTTCAAAACAGCATTTGCCAGCTTGCTTTTCAGATATGATTTGAGGTCTTTTAAATCCTGTACACTCATCGCCCTACCTCACAATCCGCGTATCTTCACGGGCGATCTTTTTTTGCAACTGCAAGATACCGTAGACCAGCGCCTCTGCTGTTGGCGGGCAACCCGGAACATAGATATCAACAGGCACGATGCGATCACAGCCGCGCACAACAGAATAGGAATAGTGATAATAACCACCGCCATTTGCACATGATCCCATAGAAATCACCCAGCGCGGCTCTGCCATTTGGTCATAGACCTTACGCAGTGCCGGGGCCATCTTGTTGGTCAGCGTACCCGCAACAATCATAACGTCAGACTGACGCGGTGACGGACGCGGAATAACACCAAAACGGTCAAGGTCATAACGTGACATATAAGAATGGATCATCTCGACCGCACAGCAAGCGAGGCCAAAGGTCATCGGCCATAGAGACCCTGTACGCGCCCAATCCAGTAAATTATCGAATTTCGCAACGATAAAGCCTTTTTCATTCATTTCATCGGTTGCAGCCTTCAGAATCGCATCCTGTTCAGGCCCGGGCAAAATTAATCCGCTTTTTGTTCGTGTTTCAGCCACTGTCATCACTCCCAATCAAGGGCTCCCTTTTTCCATTCGTAAATAAAACCGATGGTCAGGACCATCAGGAACGTAAACATAGACCAAAAACCGATTACACCGATTGTTCCCAGCGAAACCGCCCATGGAAACAAAAAGGCAATTTCCAAATCAAAAATAATAAAAAGAATCGATACCAGATAAAAACGCACATCAAAGCGCCCGCGGCTGTCATCAAAAGCTTCAAATCCGCATTCATAAGCCGAAAGCTTTTCTTTGTCAGGATTTTGTTTCGCCGCCAGATAAGAGGCCACAACCATTATAATAGAAAGGCCCGCGGCAATCGCGATAAAGATAAGAACGGGCAGATATTCGACAAGTAATTCCTGAGGCATTTTGGGTTGCTCTTGATTGGTTTTTGCCATGGTTATTGTATGCCCCTACCCTATACAGGGCAAGTAGAGTCTGCAAGAAATAATTCTATTTTTTTATCAAAGAAATGAAGCGTTTAAGGAAGAAAAAGTGGCGCGAGTGACGGGACTTGAACCCGCGGCCTCCGCCGTGACAGGGCGGCGCTCTAACCGACTGAGCTACACCCGCGCATTGGGTTGACATCTGTATTTACGATGTCGGCTCATAGGGGTGTATATTTCCCTTATTCAGTGCTGGTTGTCAACCGTTTTTGTAAAAAAACTTGCGGTTTTTTGATTCTGTTGCAAAATCAAAGCATGAAACACAGATGCGGATGGGCAAATCCGAAAAATCAGCTTTATATTGACTATCACGATCACGAATGGGGCGTGCCCGTTACGGACGATCAAATCCTGTTTGAATTCATCGTGCTGGAGGGCGCACAAGCCGGCCTCAGTTGGGAGACGGTTCTTAATAAACGCGCAGGATACCGCAAAGCATTTCATGATTTTGACCCTGAAAAAGTCGCAGCAATGAGCGATGATGATTTACAAGCCTTGCACCAGAATCCGGAAATTATTCGTAACAAGCTAAAAATCAAAGCCGCCCGCACAAATGCACGCGTTTTTTTAGATATTCAAAAGGAATTTGGCAGTTTTTCAAAATATCAATGGCAGTTCGTTGACTTTAAACCGATACAGAATCACTGGGCGTCTTTAAAAGATATGCCTGCCAATACCCCATTAAGTGACAAGATATCAAAAGACCTTAAAAAGCGTGGCATGACATTTGTGGGCACGACTATTATCTATTCGCATATGCAGGCAACAGGAATGGTGAATGATCACATCACCGGTTGCTTCAGGCATACTGAATGCGCAGCGATGCAAGATATCAGATTAAAGGCTTAAGCGGTTTTTTATAGGCGGCTTTATTCTCTGTCAGAACAAACTGCGACAGATAATCGACATCTTTGTCCAGATCGTATGTATCCGCGCCTGTTTTAAATGCTGATTTTAGACGGCTTTCGATTGCACCGATGGTTCTGGCGATTTTGCGTGACGAAATAACGCTCTGCCCTTCTGCATTCTGCCAATGATAGCAGCGATCGCCCTGACGTTTATATTCAGAGAAACCCAGCATGACGCAGCCAACCGCAATTGACAAAGTGGACGCCATACCCAAAAAGGCAACATCAGCCGCAAACCAAAGTGCTGCAGCGCCAAACGAAAGCCCGCCAGCGCCTAGATAAAACATTTCACCCAGTCCTTTGGCCTTATGAGGATTGTCTTTAGATTTGTATTTATTGAACAGACTTTTAACCTGTGAGCGATCCGCATTTGTCATCAGATCGTCAGACGATTTTGGCAATTCGATATAATCGATTTGATAATACATTACTTATCCCCATATGTTGTTATTGCACATTATTAGCATGCAAAAACGACTATGACAAGAAATAAGGATTGCTATATATGCAATGGAAAATGGTGGGCGGCGACGGTCTCGAACCGCCGACCTATTCGGTGTAAACGAATTGCTCTACCAACTGAGCTAGCCGCCCTTACATAGGAGTTTGATTTTTATCGAACCCGCAGTGAACTGTCAAGCACCAAAATAAAAAAAAGACCGGAGCAAAATGCGTCCGGTCTTTTCAAATCTCGATTAAAAGATCTGTTAAATATCAAAATTGATATTAGTTAACAGCGTCTTTCAGCTTTGAACCAGCAGAGAATTTAACCTGGTTAGCAGCTTTAATCTGGATCTCTTCACCTGTACGTGGGTTACGGCCTTTGCGGGCTGCACGACGTGTCTTTTTGAATGTACCAAAGCCAACTAGTGTGACAGAACCAGATTTTTTAACGCCTGATTCGATACCTTCAAGGATCAGGTTGATGTAGCGCTCAGCTTCAGCCAGGCTACCGCCAGATTTCTTAGCAACGAATTCTTTAAGTTCAGTTTTGTTCATGGGGTCTCTCCCTTTCATAAGTTAAATTAAAGATTACAAGTTAAAAATATAAATATTGTAATCTGTCCCCAACACCTCGCATCGGTTGCTATTGCTACGATTCGAAGTGTCTAAGTGATTCTATGATGCCTATTTTTCAGGAAAACTCAATGGTGAATCACGTCTTTTTCGTGCTTTTCGGCGGGATTCAGGGCGATTTTCTCAATTTCTGCCAAAATTTCGTCAGAAATCGGCTCCGGCATTTCCGTAAGTGCGTGTGAAAGCACTTCTTCTATGGTTGAAACAGGAACAATCTCGAGTCCTTTTTTGACGTTATCAGGGATCTCGGCCAGGTCTTTTTTGTTATCCTGCGGGATAAGAACCTTGGTAATTCCACCACGTAAGGCGGCCAAAAGTTTTTCCTTTAGTCCCCCAATAGGCAGTACGCGACCCGAAAGACGGATCTCGCCTGTCATGGCAACATTGCTGTAAACAGGAATACCTGTCAGGGATGAAACCATTGTCGTCACCATGGCAATACCGGCAGACGGGCCATCCTTTGGTACCGCGCCTTCCGGCACATGAACCTGAATAGATTTCCGGTCGAATATACGCGGGTCAATACCAAGCGATGGCGCGCGTGACTTAATCAGCGTTTCCGCAACGCGGACAGATTCCTTCATGACATCTTTCAGATTACCCGTGGCTGCAGTCTTTTCCTTGCCCGGGATCATAACAGATTCGATCGAGAGCAGATCACCACCTGTTTCTGTCCAAGCCAGACCTGTGACAACACCTGTCTGGTTTTCATCTTCGGCTAGGCCGTAACGATAACGTTTTACCCCTGCAAACTTTTCAAGGTTGCTTGGTGTTACCTTTAGTGATTTGCGTTTGTTCATCAAAATTTCTTTGATCGCTTTACGCGCCAAACCGGATAATTCGCGTTCCAGATTACGCACACCAGCCTCGCGAGTGTAATAACGGATCAAATCACGCAACGCCTTGTCAGTGATTGAAAATTCTTTTGCTTTCAGGCCATTTGCATCCAGTTGCTTTTTGATCAGGTGACGTTTTGCGATCTGGACTTTTTCATCTTCTGTATATCCTGACAGGCGGATGATTTCCATACGATCAAGCAGCGGGCGAGACATATCAAGACTGTTTGATGTACAGATAAACATCACATCCGACAAGTCGTAATCAACCTCAAGATAATGATCCTGGAAAGTATCGTTTTGTTCAGGGTCTAGAACTTCGAGCAATGCCGAAGATGGATCGCCACGATAGTCATTGCCCAATTTATCAATTTCATCCAACAGGAACAACGGGTTTGATGTCTTTGCTTTTTTCATGCCTTGTATCACTTTACCCGGCATCGATCCAATATAGGTGCGACGGTGACCGCGAATTTCAGATTCATCACGCACACCACCCAGTGACATCCGTACGAAATTACGGTTTGTCGCCTCGGCAATCGATTTACCCAAGGACGTTTTACCGACACCAGGTGGGCCCATCAGGCACAAAATCGGGCCTTTAACTTTTTCAGTGCGGGTCTGTACGGCCAGATATTCAAGAATACGTTCTTTTACTTTCTCGAGACCATAATGATCACGATCCAGAATTTTCTTGGCCGCCTTCAGGTCTTTTTTGACCTTGCTGCGTTTTTTCCACGGAACAGAAAGCATCCAATCGAGGTAATTACGAACGACTCCGGACTCAGCTGACATCGGGCTCATCTGTTTCAGTTTTTTCAGCTCGCCTTCCGCTTTATCGCGGGCTTCTTTAGATAGCTTTGTTTTCTTGATCTGAGCCTCTAGTTGCGAGATATCATCTCCGCCCTCTTCTCCGTCATTCAGCTCTTTCTGAATGGCTTTCATTTGTTCGTTCAGATAATATTCGCGCTGTGTTTTCTCCATCTGTTTTTTAACGCGGCTACGCACACGCTTTTCAACTTCCAGCACATCGATTTCATTTTCCATGAACGCGAATATTTTTTCGAGTCTTTCAGCGAGACTAGCCGTTTCAAGCAATCCCTGTTTTTCGTCGATTTTCAAAACCAGATGCGATGCGATCGTATCTGTCATTTTCGACAGATCCTCGATTTGACCTATTGAAGTCATGACTTCCGGTGGAATCTTTTTGTTCAATTTGACGTACTGCTCGAACTGAGTCAAAACAGCGCGGCTTAATCCCTCAAGGCTTTCCTGACTGGTAGAAGGTTCTTTGAAATCTGAAATGTCGCCGCATAGCAAACCATCTTTTTCGGATACATTGCTGATCTTGACGCGATAAAGGCCTTCGACCAGAACCTTGACTGTACCATCGGGCAATTTCAAAAGCTGTAGAACATTCCCGACAACGCCAACCGAAAAAAGATCATCCGGTGTCGGATCATCTTTGTCAGCTTTTTTCTGGGTCACCAAAACGATTTTTTTGGATTTCTCCATGACCGCCTCAAGCGCCTTGACTGATTTATCACGTCCCACAAAAAGTGGCACAATCATATGTGGAAACACGACAATGTCGCGCAATGGCAAAAGTGGCTTTGCAGTATCTGATCCAGAAGATCCCAGAATATTCATCAATTTTCTACCCTTGGTTTTTGACCTGTATAATAAAGATATAGGGCATTACTTATCGTGAACAAGCGCTGCCCTAGACCAATCTTTTAAGTATACACTTATTTATTTTCGTCTTTCTTAACCTCTTCACGGTTTGCGACGATATGGTCAATAATATTGAACTCTTTTGCTTCCTCAGCGGACATAAACGTATCGCGTTCAAGCTTCTCTTCAATGGTCTTCAGCTTTTGACCCGTGTGCTTGACGTAGATATTGTTCAGACGATGACGCAAGCTCAGGATTTCTTTCGCCTGAATTTCAATATCAGTCGCCTGCCCTTGCGCACCGCCGGACGGCTGGTGAACCATAACGCGTGCGTTTGGAAGAGCGTAACGCTTACCTTTCGCGCCCGCTGTTAATAACAACGAACCCATAGACGCTGCCTGGCCGATGCAAACGGTTGCAACATCAGGTTTGATATATTGCATCGTGTCATACATTGCCAGACCGGATGTCACAACACCGCCCGGTGAGTTAATGTACATATAGATATCTTTCTTCGGATTTTCCGATTCAAGGTGCAGCAACTGCGCACAAATCAGTGATGACATGTGATCTTCGACCTGACCTGTCAGAAAGATAATGCGCTCTTTCAATAGACGCGAATAAATATCATATGCGCGTTCGCCCCTTGCCGTCTGTTCAACGACCATTGGTACCAGGTTCATTACAATGTCTTCGATATCTGCACTCATTTTTATGTCCTTATCTGGATTGTTTTATAGATACAACGCTTAATTTAAGCATAGCATGATGAAAACGCAAAACAATTGAAACTTTGTAAAAATTTTAAAAAAGCACATAAAAAAACAGCCGGACATACATCCGGCTGTTTTCCATTCTATTTAGAAGGGTGTAATTATTTAGGCCCTGACAAGTCATTTGACTTTGGAGCCGGCTTTTTATCAGCCTGTGGTGTATCGTCGTTCGCAGATTTCTTGCGGTCTGCAACACGTTGCAATACGCTTGGCACTACATCTTCGTTGAAGTGTTTGCGTGGGCTTTTGCGTGTCATGTGTTCGAACGGTGCTTTTTTCTTCGCGCTATGCTCGAATACTTCGTCAACCAAACCAAGTGTTTTAGCTTGGCCAGGCTTCAGCCAGATATCACCGGCGCGCAGCAGTTCATCCCAATCTTCGTGTGGTGTTCCAGAGTGGTTTACGTAGATCTGTGTCAGATCATCCCACATACCTTCAATCAGATCCTGGTTTGTGCGTGTCGCTGTTGCTGTACCGCGTCCGCCACCTGATGGCTGGTGAATCATTACCTGAGAGCTTGGTGTCGCACCGCGCTTGTCACCCGCACACAATAGGATCGAACCCATTGATGCAGCCATACCTGAAACAACTGTTTGGATTTCAACGTCAACGCTGCGCATAAGATCGTACATAGCCAGACCGTCAAATACTGAACCACCTGGTGAGTTAATGATAACCTGAATCGGCTGATCTTTTTTAGGGTTGTTGTCTGATGTCAGCAACATTACCGCAGCCTGGAAAACAGCAGCCATACCGCCATCAACCTGTCCGTCAAGACGGATAATACGCTCTTCCAAAAGTTTAGAGAACAGATCCATGCCGCCTCGCTCGTCACGTACGTTTGGAACAATACGGTTCAGATCGATGCTGCTTGTCGGAATACCATTAATGCGCGATGGTTCTGCACCTTCGCCGCCAAACATGATTCTACCGCTTTGATCAGTTGTTAACGGATTTACTTTAGTCATTACTATCTTCCTTCCAAATATGTTGTTTTGTCACAAACACATCAGGACACAATCACCGCCGACAAATTACACAACACCCTTGTCCGTGACTGTTTAAGACAGTTTACAAAAACGAATCTTAAGCTTTTTTCTTCTTGGTTTTCGCTTTTGCTTCTGGTTTTTTATCCGATGATTTTGATTTTGACTTCTCGGCCTTTTTCTTAGCTTTCTTAGGCTTTGAAGCAGCGTCGTCCTCATCAGGATCCTGCATCAATTCTTCAATTGAAACTTGATTATTTTTTATGGTAGCGATTTCCAGAATAAAGTCAACAACTTTATCCTCAAAAATCGGAGCCTTAAGAGACTCAAGCGCTTGCGGGTTTTTCTGGAACATTTCAAACACTTGCTGCTCCTGCCCCGGGTAACGCTGGGCTTCTTGGATAACGGCTTGCTGCAACTCAGGCTGCGTCACTTCAATCTTGTTTTCACGGCCAACTTCAGCCAATACAAGGCCCAGCTTTACGCGGCGCTCTGCAATTTCAGCATATTCTTTTTTATCCGAATCAGAAATTTCACTTTCTTTAATGCCTTGCTGATGGGCAACTTGATGCAGAATGTTATGCTCTTCGGCGTGAACCATGCCGTGTGGCAGATCAAATTTATGTGCCTTATCCATTTCATCCAGCAGATCGCGTTTAATGTGCATGCGTGACATCTTGTCGTATTCTTGCTGCATCTGGTCTTCGATTGCTTTTTTCAGACCTTTCAGATCATCAAAGCCTAGGCTTTTCGCGAACTGATCATCAACTTTCGGCGTCGTCGATTTGTGAAGGTCTTTGACCTCAACATCAAATACAGCGTCCTTTCCTGCCAATTCCTTACTTGCATAAGGATCTGGGAATGTCACTTTAACCTCGACCTTATCGCCGACTTTCTTACCGATCAATTGATCTTCAAATGTATCGATAAAGCTGCCCGACCCTAGTTCCAGAGGGTGGCCCTCGCCCTTCATACCCGGGCGGCGTTCACCATCAACCTTGCCATCGAAATCAATAATTGCAACGTCACCTTTTTTCAGGCCGCGCTTTTCTTTAAGAGGCTCTGTTGTCTTCTGGTTAGACGCAATGCGCTCCAATGCTTCTTTCACTTCTTTCGCATCAGGCTTCGCTGTTTTGCGATCCAGTTTCAGTTTTTTAAAATCCATCAGCTTGATTTCAGGTAGAATTTCAATAGACATATGGAATTCAAGGCCTTTACCATCTTCAAAGCTTTTGATTTCAATCTTTGGCTGTGTTGCGGGGCGCAATTTATTTTCATTAATCGCCTTTGTTGCACCGTCATTGACTGCACGCTCCAGAACCTCACCTTTGATCGCATCGCCGTATTGTGCGCGCACGATATTCAAAGGTGCCTTACCTGGGCGGAAACCTTTTAGACGAACGGTTTTCGAAACTTCCTGTAGACGGGCATCCATCTTCTTCTGGATTTCTTTGTCGTCCAATGTGACTTTGTATTCATGGGTCAATTTGTCTTTTTTGACGGATTCAATTTTCATGATCATAATTCCTATATATTAGTTTGCCTGTATTAATGCGGTTTTTTACCCGAATGTCAATTATCTTTATTACGAATTCTGTATTTCAGAAGAACAAAGAAGATTAGGCGAAATGCATATTTCATACATGAGCCGCAATCTGATGTCGTAATTCTGGAATAAATAAGAGTAAATGGTGCGGGTGATAGGACTTGAACCTACACATCTCTCGATACCAGAACCTAAATCTGGCGCGTCTACCAATTTCGCCACACCCGCACGGTGTATGTGGTAAGGGTTAAATACCTACACGAATTTATTCTGATAGAAAAGAAAAATCTTTTATTTACCCCAAACTTCTTCCAGACGCTGATCACGCCCGCAGTTCCAGCGATAAAATTTATAGCGGACAGGGTTCTTTTTGTAATAATCCTGATGGTAATCTTCAGCGTCAAAGAATGTAGCTGCTGGCTCGATTGCTGTCACAATATCCTGCCCCAGCTTTGCTTCCCATTTCTTTTTGCTGGCCTCGGCCATCTCTTTTTCTTCATCATTCTGATAGTAAACGGCTGCCGTATACTGAAAACCTTTATCACAGAACTGCCCCTGATTATCAAAAGGGTCATGGTTTTTCCAAAAAACATTCAACAGATCTTCATAACTGACTTTGGCAGGGTCATATGTCACGCGGATTGCTTCGCGATGAGCGGTATCACCGCCGGAAACCTGTTGATAGCTCGGCTTGTCAACGTGTCCGCCTGTGTATCCCGAGACAGCTTCGCTGACACCATCTAAAGCCTCCATATCTTTTTCAATACACCAGAAACACCCCGCAGCGAAAATAGCTGTCTTCGCCCCTTGGGGTTCCTGACTAAAGCTGCTTTTTGTCATTATAAATATCCCTATAAGTAAAGTTACGATAAAAAAAGCTAGAACATCATAACGTGTCAGCATCCATTCCCCCCATTGTTTCACTCGGCTTAAAATTCAAAGCCACGCCGTTATTGCAGTATCTTAAGCTCGTCGGCGCCGGACCATCTTCAAACACATGCCCTTGGTGCCCCCCGCACCGCGCGCAGTGATATTCGGTTCTAGGCCATACCAGCTTCCAATCAGTTTTGGTTTCAACATGACCTTCGATCACGTTGAAAAAGCTTGGCCAGCCCGTGCCAGAATCATACTTCATGTCCGATTTGAACAGTTCCAGCCCACACCCCGCACAAGCATATACGCCTGAGCGCTTTTCAGTATTCAGCGGACTGGTCCCTGCCGGTTCTGTGCCTTCTTTGCGCAGTACACGATATTCTTCAGGTGTCAGTTTTTCTTTCCATTCGCGATCCGATAAATCGATCGCCTTAATATCTCCGTGATTTGCCATGCTCTGCGAGCTCCCTACGGCAACCAATACCGAGGTCGCCAACAATGATTTTATAAAGTTTCGTCTTTTCATTTTACTTCATTCAGATAGTTGTTTTTTAACCAATATCCACCACCGCGGTGGTATATATTTTATTATTCGCAGGATAGCGAACAAAGGTTACATTTTTTTCGAAAATTAAATGAGACGAGAAAATCCCCACATCTCTATTGAATCAAAAAACGCCTTTCAGCACAAGTGGCAATTTTTCATGCGGCGTGTTTTTTTCTCTTTTTCTCTGAAATCAGCGGGATAATTTTTTTCATGAGTAAGGGAAACAAGCCCAAAAGAATTAAAGCCATAAAGACCTCGGTCGAAATAATGTCTTCGAGACTTTTGATTGTGCGCAACGTGGTACCAGCATACACATATATGACCACCCAAGACAAAGCGCCAATTATTGTTATCAACACATACTTTAATAGCTTCATTTGTGTCAGCCCCATCAAAAAATTGATCAGGCAAAAAGGCATAATAGGCATGACACGCAGACTGAACAGGTAAAAACCGCCTTCCTGCGCGACGCCATCATTAATCAGCTTTAATTGATCGCAATATTTTTCCTGTAACCCTTCTCCCAGATAATGACGCGCCAACAAAAACGCAAAGACCGCACCTGTGACCGCAGAAAACAACGAAATTAAAACACCCGGTATAAATCCAAATAGCGCGCCCGCCGCAACCGTAAGTATCGCCGTCGCGGGAATGGATACAATCGTGAAAGCAATAAACAACAGCGAATATAAAATTAAGCTGGTCGCAGGGTTGCGATGATAATAAGTAGAATACTCAGCCTGATAGGCTTTTAAAACATCCAAAGACATGTAACTTTGCAAACCTGCAAAATATAAAGTCATCAATAATATGATAAAGCCGCTGAACAGCCAAATCTTTCGTGTCATTCAAATACCTTCGCTTTGCAATCTGCTTTCAAACTACAATGTTACAAAGGTTTAACAACCGAGAAAAGTTCCTGTATTAACGTGAACGTCCGATTGTAACACGATCCTGAGCGCTTCTTGCGCACACAGTTTGTGCAGCCTCGTAAGAAATGCGTCTATTTTCGCGCGTCAAGTCACGTGCGCATCGCTCGACAATACGATTGAATTCTTCATATGTAACAGTAATACGAACATCAGATTGGCCACGCTGCCCTTGTTGCTGGCGAGCGCGTCTGTATACATCCTCATTATATTGCGGTTGCGTTGTGCGGACATTGCCATTGTTACGTGCGGCCTGTCCAAACTGGGTTGCGCAAAAATTAACAGCTGTATTTGCTCTTACATTCTCGTACATCACGGCGCGTGCAGCGCAATCGCGAATAGCGTAATAATCCCCACCATTTCTTTGAACATATCGCATAGTCGCCTCTGGAACCTGACGCAAGTTTCTTTCGCGATTACGTCGTTCATTTACACGATCATTGTAACGGCGGTCAGCGTTACGCTCGGCACGTCTTTGCGACCTTTCCCACTGGCGATCGCAATCACCGCGGCAAAAAACATCCTCTAGGATATCACCCGCGCTTTGGGCCTGTGCCGGTTCGGCAGCGACCATCGAAATTGCTGGAGCCATACCAACTGCAGCCAGTGCATATAAAACAGATTTTTTCATTTTTGTATCCCCTTGGTCAATTAACTATTGTTTAACATAATATCAGTTTTTTTATATCTATGCAAGCGGTTTTTATATTCATAAGCTTTATCAAGGACTTATACGTCAATATTTTCAGCAAAAACAGCGTTTTCCTGAATAAAATTGAAACGTTCCTCAGGTTTTTTACCCATCAATTGTTCGACAAGTCTGCCCGTTCCGGTCACTTTACGCATTTTTTCAGCCATGCCATGTTCAGTGTCCGGCACAGTAACGCGCAGCAAACTGCGTTTTGAAGGGTCCATCGTCGTTTCTTTCAACTGCTTGGCGGGCATTTCACCGAGCCCCTTGAAACGGCTTATTTCAATCTTCTTTTTGCCTTTGTAAACGGTTTTCATCAATTCGTCTTTGTGCGCATCATCACGCGCGTAATTGACCTCGCCCCCTGCAGCCAGCCTGTATAGCGGCGGCAGCGCAAGATATAGCGAGCCCGATTCAATAAGGCCCGGCATTTCTTTATAAAACAACGTCATCAAAAGCGACGCAATATGCGCACCATCGACATCAGCATCTGTCATGATAACGACACGTTCGTATCGCAACGAATCCAGATCAAAATCCTTACCATATCCACACCCCAGCGCCTGCACCAAGTCTGATATTTCATTATTTGCGCGAATCTTGTCTGCCGTTGCACTCGCAACATTCAAAACTTTACCACGCAGCGGTAACACGGCTTGCGTTTCGCGATTACGGGCTTGCTTAGCAGAACCACCCGCCGAATCCCCTTCGACGATAAAAATCTCCGTCCCTTCAGATGTTTTGCGGCTACAGTCCGACAATTTACCCGGCAAGCGCAATTTTCGCGTCGCTGATTTGCGTTTGGTTGCCTTTGCTGCCTTGGCGCGCTGACGCTCTTCCGCACGTTCGATAAAATATTCCAACAGTGTATTCGACGTCGTCGGGTCCGCTGTCAGCCAGTGATCGAAATGATCGCGCACAGCGGCTTCGACCAGACGGGATGCATGTGCTGTTGCCAGTTTATCCTTTGTTTGTCCCTGAAACTGCGGGTCACGGATGAAGGCGGACAAAATAACGGCCGCGCCGCCCAAAACATCGTCAGCTGTAATCATCGATGCCTTTTTGACACCCGTCAGCTCGCCAAAGTTTTTAATTCCTTTGACCAATGCTGATCGCAGGCCGATTTCGTGGGTCCCACCCTGCGGTGTCGGAACAGTATTACAATATGATCTTGTAAAGCCGTTTTCATCTGCGGGCCAAGAGACCGCAACCTCGACTTTACCTTGATTATCCGAAAACGGAATTTCACCGTAAAACGGCGCGGGAATAAACCCATCACGCCCTTCAAGGCGACGGTTTAAGAAATCAAGAATACCATTTGGGAAACGCAATGTTTCTTCAGTCGGAACATCGTCGCCTTCGCTGATCAATGACGGATCACAAACCCAGCGAATTTCAACACCTTTAAATAGATAGGCTTTTGAACGTGCCATGTTATGAACGCGGGCAGGTGAAAAACTCATGTCCGGTCCGAAAATTTCGGGGTCAGGCACAAATGTTACACGCGTACCGCGGCGATTGCTGACAGCGCCCAGTTTCTGGATTTTGCCCTGCGCAATTCCGCGCGAAAATTCCTGTTTATATAATTGTTTGTCACGCGCAACCTCGACAATCGTTTCCGTTGTCAGCGCATTTACAACAGAAATACCAACCCCGTGCAGACCACCAGAGGTGTTATAGGCCTTGTTTGAAAACTTACCGCCGGAGTGCAGCGTCGTCATAATGACTTCTAATGCTGACTTTCCAGGGTACTTGGGGTGATCATCTACTGGAATACCGCGGCCGTTATCTTCGATTGTGATACGGTTTCCAGGCTCAAGCTCGATCGAAATGCGGTTAGCATAGCCTGCAACCGCTTCATCCATCGAGTTATCTAGAATCTCGCTGACCAGGTGATGAAAGGCACGTTCATCTGTACCACCAATATACATACCGGGTCTTTTGCGGACGGGCTCCAGCCCCTCCAGAACCTCAATATCTGATGCTGAATATTCTTGTGCTGTATTATCTGCTGTCGAAACCATTTTTTTTTCTTATAATAACGAAGATGATGTTCATAAATTAAACCAAAACAGGAACAGATTTCCAGTGAAAAACGACGAAAGCCTGAAAAATAAAGGTAACTGCCCTACACTCCGCACAATTCCTATGCCATCTGACACCAATGCGAATGGTGATATCTTTGGCGGGTGGCTGCTCAGCCAGATGGATTTGGCCGGTGCCGTAGTCGCCGTTGCGCGTGCTAAAAACCGTGTTGCAACCGTGGGCGTTAATGCGATGAGCTTTCATAAACCCGTCAATGTCGGGGATACTGTCAGCTTTTACACTGAAATTCAGCGGGTGGGTAATACCTCACTGACCGTAAAAATAGAAAGCTGGGCGAAAAGACGGCTTACAGGTGAAGAGGTTAAAGTGACAGAGGGCGAATATACTTACGTCGCCATCGATGAAAACGGACAGTCAAAGAAAGTCGATTAAATGCGTATTATTTTTTCTTTTATGATTATTTTGGCATTGGCCCTGCCCGCTTCGCAGGCATCAGCCATGGACTATATCAAAGGCCTGTTAAATTGGGGAAAAAACAAGATTGAACAAGACGAAACCGACAACAGTCTTGCCACACAACACATTGAGGAATTCAATGCAGAAGCCAAAGTAGTCCAAAAAACATATTTTGAGCAAGAGCCCATATCCTTTGAGCTTAGGCTTCCTTCATCTTGGGAATACCTGACTGCAGACCAGTCGTCTCCACCAAATGTGGACAGCCGCCTATTAAAAACAATCGATATTTATCGCGGGCCTGTAATCGTCGGTGGTGACCGCCCGCTTTTGAAAATACAAGCGATTGCGTTGGAGCATGAAATATTGGCTGAACATTGGTTGCAGAACTTTATCTTCGAAAATGGCTATACCCAAGAAGGGGAAATGATCAATTCATCTGAAAACGAATCCCAGATTTACTTCATCCATCTTGAAAAAGGAGTGTCTTATAAATCTGTAATGAAGGCATATATCGTGGGCAGCCGCTTGTTAGCCGTGCGCTATGATGCGCCCGTTGTTGCCGGAGAAAAATTTTACAATTACGGACTGGAGATCCTAAAGAGTTTTAAAATAACCGACTTCACACCTTCCGCCATCGAAGACATGACCGATTACACCTTTCAGAAAAGCTTTAAATTCAGCTATCCGGTATCCTGGACTATCCAGAATTCCGCTATGAAAGATCCCAATAAGAAACAGTTCGAATTGCAAAATATCGACAAAGCTGAAAACATCAAGGGGATGATCCGTTTTGTTTTCTATAATAAAACAGGAAACAAGGATATTGAAGATGTTGTCGCACAATTAAAGACATCAATTGAAACAAGTCATTCGCTGAGAATTGAAAAACTGTCTGCAAATGCGCCCCTGAATGTTGGGTTGCTTTTTGATACGGCGTATATCGAAAAATATGACGTTGGTTTCACGAATACACGGCATAACAACTATGAGCTATGGATTTCGGCGCTGGAGTCAGACGATTGGAACACCTTTATCTATCTTTTGACACCCAAGAAGGAAATTGATTATTACGAATGGGCCAGAAACACACGCGCGTTTGATTTGATACTCCACTCCATAAATTAGACAAAAAAAGCGCCCGCACAATAGATGTAACGGGCGCGATTAGTTTTAATTTACACTTAGCAAGAATAATACATCGCAAATTCGATTGGATGCGGCATTGTTTCATATGCAATCAATTCTTGATGGCGTAGATCAATATATCCTTCAATCATTTCTTTGCTGAAAACATCACCTTTCATCAGGAATTCATGATCTTCGCGCAAAGCATTTAAAGCCTGACGCAATGATCCGCAAACTTGCGGAACCGATTTAAGATCTTCAGCCTCCATCTCATAGAGGTTACGGTCCATCGCTTCACCCGGATCAATTTTGTTTTGGATACCGTCAAGCCCTGCCATAAGCTGGGCCGCAAAAGCCAAATACGGGTTTGCCGCAGGATCAGGGAAACGAACCTCAATACGTTTTGCATTTGCTGATGCGCCGTATGGAATACGGATTGACGCAGAACGGTTACGTTCTGAATAAGCCAGCAGAACAGGTGCTTCGTAGCCCGGAACCAAACGCTTGTAGCTGTTTGTCGTTGGGTTTGTAAAGGCATTCAGCGCGCGTGCGTGTTTGATGATACCGCCGATGTACCACAGGCATTCCTGCGATAATTTCGCGTATTTATCGCCCGAGAATAAAGGCTTGCCATCTTTCCAAAGCGACTGGTGGCAATGCATGCCTGAACCATTATCACCAAAGACTGGCTTTGGCATGAATGTTGCTGTTTTACCGTAAACATGGGCAACGTTATGAACCACATACTTATAGCTCTGCATTGCATCCGCAATGCGGGTCATTGTATCAAACTTAATTCCCAGCTCATGCTGTGATGGCGCGACTTCGTGGTGATGTTTTTCAATCTCAAGGCCGATTTCTTTTAAAACCGATACCATTTCAGCACGAATGTCCGCACCGCTGTCGACCGGCGCAACGGGGAAATATCCACTTTTAGATGCCGGGCGGTGCCCCATGTTACCGTTTTCATAGTTACGCCCACGGTTGTATGGCCCCTCTTCACTATCAAATTGATAGCCGACATGGTTCATATCCATATGGATGCGCACATCATCAAAAATAAAGAACTCGGCCTCGGGACCAAAATAAACACTATCTGCAATGCCCGTCTTGCGCATGTAGGCCTCTGCTTTTTTCGAGATAGATCTAGGATCACGATCATATTTATCCTGCGTTTTAGGTTCGATAACATCACAGAAAATATTCATAGAAGAATGATTGACGAAAGGATCAAGGTGCGCGGTTTCAATGTCAGGAACCAAAATCATGTCTGATTCATCAATATCTTTCCAACCCGCGATGGAAGAACCGTCAAACAGAATACCTTCTTTCAGGACATCTTTGTTAATCGTGCTGATATGCTGTGCTGTATGCTGCAGTTTACCCTTTGAGTCTGTAAAACGGAAATCAACATACTCAACGTTGTGTTCCTTTAAAATCTTTAATAGGTCATCTGCAGATTTAATATTAAATGGATAGGTCATTTTTTCCTCTAAATTTTTACCGTGTTACTTATACTCACACAGGTTATATGATTCCTTTTGTTTTTAAAGGGATTAATTCAAATCTTTGCTATTTTTTTCTTGACCATCTGTCCCGAAAACCTTTATGAATGTGCATGTCCGATTTGGGCATAAATCATGTGGCGGCTGTAGCTCAGGGGTAGAGCACTCGGTTGTGATCCGAGTTGTCGCGGGTTCAAACCCCGTCAGCCGCCCCATTCTCTCTCATTCAAATAAATGAACCCGCTTTATACCCTCTCGCAAACCTCCGGTTTGCCACTTTGGGGTTCAAAGCCCATCAGTCGCCCCATTCTCCCTATAATAACTTTGCTGAAATTATCCATTTATTTACTTTTCGTTTTCCTTTTTATTCTATAATATTAAGGATATGAGGGCTAAAAATTGAGCAAAAAACCTTTTTTCAAGCGACGCGTTTTAATCGCTGCGATTGTGGCTGTACTGGTTGTCAGTAGCCTTACGGTTTCGTATGCCCAACGCGGTAACAGAGGTGGCAACGGCACACTTAACTTGCCACAACCTAACGTCAACGCTGTATTAAGCCACTTAGGCATTCCAAACCCGTTAAATTGGACACGCGATGTTCTGGGGCTCGGGTTTGCACAGAATTTCCAGGGCGGACAACAGCTTGTTCAAAACCTAATACAAAACTGGCTAGATGTTTTACTGCCCGGAAAAAAGGACCGCGCCGCACAATTGAATACAGCACAAATGGACCGGGCCCGCAATTACGGCAGCGGTATTAACGCACAAAATATTGATGAATATCAACTGAATACCGAACTAAACGAAATTGAACAAGTGTCAGGCGGCATTTCTGAAACAGCTTGCCAGATTGCTACCGGTATTACCGGTAGCAGCGGCTCTGGCGGTGGCAGCAACGGCGGCGCTGGCGGTGGTAACGGAACAGGCCAAGGCGGGTTATCCAGCGGCTTTCAGATCTCAGGTGCAATCACACGCGCCCTTGGCGAACAAATGAACAAAGTTGGCCTTAACAGTGAAGGATCACCATCTGAATTCGGTCCTACATCGGATTACGGCGAAAGATATAAAATTTACTCACAACATTTTTGCGACCCCTCCATGAATGGCGGACAAGCCGGCTGTAACCCGCAGGGCCCCCAATTACCAAATGCTGACATCAGCGTCGAAAGCTTTCTTTTAAAAGACACTATCGATATGGATAAAATGGAAGAAAAACTGGCAACCGAGGCTATCCTTAGAAACTTGGTCGTTCCAAATGTCGGCCAGCCTATTTCAGAGCAGGCGTTTGGTGGCTATGGCGGAAAAAACGGTATGCTGAAAAAGCGTCAATTGCTTGCATTGCGTAATATGCCAGTTGCAGCCGTTTCCAACATCATTGGCCGCCGCACAGCCATTCCAGACTCAAACGTATCAGATACCATTCGCCCGATCCGTGAGCGCGCGGGGGTTGAACCGACCCAAATTTCGGACAAAGCAAGTTTTAACGAGATCATGCTTGCCCTGACAAAAGAGCGTTTTTACGATTCAAACTATTTCCTGACAGTCAGTCAATCGACACTGGATCAGGTGGCGCAGGAGCAAATGGGTATTGATGTATTAACACAAATTACTTTACGCCAAATCCACACGCTACAGGAACAAATCAACGGCCTGATGGCGGCGCGTGCCAGCATCAAACACAATAACGATAGTTACAGTAACGCCTCGCTAAGATATGGTGGCGTTTCAGGCACATCATCACCATAACATTATATTTTAGGTAAATATTTTTCCGGGTTCAGCGCTTCGCTGCCACGGCGAATTTCAAAATGCAATTGCGGTTGATCAACACGCCCGGTGCTACCGACTGTACCAATCATATCGCCCTGCGATAGTGTTTGTCCGCGCGTTACTTTGACACTGTCCAAATGCCCATAGGCTGTTACCCATCCGTTCGCGTGACGCACCAGTACCAGATTCCCGAACCCCTTTAGTGCATCGCCGACATACATGACCTGGCCGCTATTCGCCGCATTAACAGATGCGCCGCGCACAGCTGAAATATTCACACCATCATTATGCAGGCCACTTTCCTTTGGCCCATAAGATGACAAAATCTTACCCTTAACAGGCCAAGCAAACCCGCGGTCTTCAAATGTTTTCGGCGTGTATTTTTTGACCGTTGTCGGGGGCGCCAGAACCGCCTTTTCAATCTTAGCCGGCTTTTGGGCTGGCATTGATTTTAAAGTTTCAGGTGTTTTTACCACAGGCTGAACACTGTAGCTGGCTGTTTGAACGGTAGGCGCCGGTGTATGTGACGCGACCTGCAAGCTTTGCCCTGCATTTATATTATAAGGCGCGCGCAAATTATTCTGGCGGGCCAGTTCGGTTATACTCATGCCGAACATCCGCGAGACGCGATACAAGGTATCCCCCTGCTCGACCGTATATGTTCGCGGTGCTGGTAATTTCAAGCGCTGGCCTGACTGAATGGCATAAGGCGGAGCGATGTCGTTTGCATCAATAATATCCCGCAAAGATAACCCATAGCGCTCGGAAATTGCATATAGGGTATCATTCTGCGATACCATGATCGCCCCCGTCGGGGAGTCCAGATCACGCCCCAGATTTACGACAGGCGCCGGCGGGGCTGTTCGTTCCATACATCCCGCCAAGCCAATAGCAAGTGCGGTCATCATTAGAATTGTTTTTGTTTTTTTATTCATTCTTCAGTTTGGTTGTAGAGCGAGATGCTCTGGTGGATTGCGGAGAAGCTCCGCTTCTTCGGAAGGTGTCGCAATATGCGGCAATAAAGGCACGAAACGTGTCGGCATTAAACGTTCGCAGTCAAAGCCGTCTTCGTAACGCGTAATACGGTATATATGCTGTGATGCCTTATCATACCCCATCGGGATAATCATCACACCGCCGATTGAAAGCTGGTCAAGCAAGGCCTCTGGCGGCTCTGTTGTGGCAGCGGCTGTAACGATAATACGATCAAACGGAGCCTGCTCGACCCAGCCCTGCATACCGTCACCGCAGATTGTTGTAATGTTTCGAACCTGCAAACTGTCCAGAACTTTTTGCGCCCTATGCAACAAAGGTCTGTGGCGTTCAATAGAATAAACACGGCGGCAAACTTTTGATAGAATGGCGGCCTGATAACCGGACCCCGTCCCGATTTCCAAGACTTTCATACGATCATTAACGCGCAGCGCCTGAGTCATAAGCGCCACAACCAGCGGCTGGGAAATCGTTTGACCCAGACCAATTGGCAGCGCCGTATCTTCATAGGCCTGATCATGGAACATTTTCGGTATAAAAGCCTCGCGCGGGACACGTTCGATGGCAGCAAGAACAGCGGTATTCGTAATCCCCGATTTGCGGAGCTTCATAATCAAACGTATTTTGCGGGCTTCTACGGTCATGCTTTGAATATGTCCTCTAAAGTTTTCAGGGTTGGCGTATGCGTCAGATTCAATGACAAAGGCGTAATTGTTGTTTTACCAGCATATAAGGCCGCAACATCGCAATCATTTTCAAAACACTTTGAACTGCTATCCGGTGGACCAATCCAATAATACGGGCGCCCGCGCGGGTCCTCACATTCAACGATATCGCTCATTGACGGTTCATAATGCCCTTGCTCGCGCACAACGATTTCAGGCGTAACGCCTTCCTTCACATACGGGAAATTAACGTTAATCAGGACATGATCTGCCCAGCTTTGGCCTTCAAGGCTTTTTAAAATTTTGGGGATGCTCTGACGTGGTAAATCCCAATTATAGATACCGGTTTCCCTGTCATATGAATTACTGAAGGCAACAGACGGGATACCAATAATGGTGCCCTCGATCGCAACAGCAACTGTGCCGGAATAAGTAACATCATCTGCAACATTATGACCGTGGTTAATGCCCGAGATTACAAGATCAGGAATCTTGTCTTTCATCAGGTGTTTCGCACCCATCATCACACAATCGGTCGGCGTACCAAAAACAGAATAGCGTTTGTCCCCGTATTTACGGATACGCAAGGGCGAATGAATCGTCAGGGAATGGCCGACAGCCGACTGTTCGGATTCTGGCGCGACAACCCACACATCATCACAAACCGATTTAACTGTTTCCTCTAAAACCTTGAAACCGTGGGAATGAATAGAGTCATCATTCGCTAGCAAAATACGCGCATTTTTCAAATCTTTGGGGAAATTAAGCATTCTTATCCTTCTTTTTTAATAACGGTTGTGCCGTTCATATAAGGCACCAAAACTTTGGGGACGGTGATCGAACCATCCGCATTTTGATAGTTTTCCAAAACAGCCACCAAGGCGCGGCCAACCGCAACGCCCGAGCCATTTAAAGTATGCACAAAATGCGTTTCTTTTTCACCCGCATAGCGATAGCGCGCCTTCATACGGCGGGCCTGAAAATCACCACAGGTCGAGCAGCTTGAAATCTCGCGGTATGTGTTTTGTGACGGCACCCAGGCCTCGATGTCATAGGATTTAGCCGCTGTAAAGCCTGTATCACCGATACATTTGATGATCGTACGATATGGAATTTCAAGACGTTGCAGAATATCTTCGGCGCATTTTGTCATGCGCTCCAGTTCCTCCATCGAGGATTCTTGCGTTGTAATACTGACCAGTTCAACCTTGTAAAACTGGTGTTGTCGGATCATACCGCGGGTGTCTTTACCGGCTGATCCGGCCTCCTGCCTGAAACAAGGCGTATAGGCTGTCAGGCGTAACGGCAAATCAGCCGCATCCAGAATTTGTTCGCGAACTGTATTTGTCAGCGCAACCTCTGATGTTGGAATCAACCAGTCCCCACGTGTTGTCTGAAATTGATCTTCGCGGAATTTGGGCAATTGACCTGTGCCGTACATACATTCTTCGCGCACCATCAACGGCACAGATAATTCGGTATAGCCGTTTTCTTGTGTGTGCACATCCAGCATGAATTGGCCAAGCGCACGTTCCAACCGCGCAATGTCTTTACGCAGAACGACAAAGCGTGCACCCGACATATTGGCGGCGGTTTCAAAATCAACCATGCCAAGGCTTTCACCCAGGTCAACATGGTCTTTGATATCATTGGCGCGTTTCGGCTCGCCCCATGTACGAATTTCAACGTTATCGTCTTCTTCTTTGCCTTCTGGCACGGCATCATCTGGAATATTCGGCAGGCTGCTTAACAGTGTATGCAGCTCTTCACCCAATTGGCGCTCTTTTTCTTCCAAGGCAGGCATCTGTTCTTTAATTTCAGCAACACGTGCCATTTCCGCATCTGCATTGCCACCCTGCCCTTTGATCTTGCCTATTTCTTTGGACACGGTATTACGCTCGGACTGTAAATCCTGCATTTCGGTAATGACAGCGCGGTGCTGTTCATCCAGCGACAAAATGGCAGGTGTTTGCGCTTTCAGGCCACGGCGGGCCCAGCCTTTATCAAAAAAATCAGGATTTTCGCGGATTGCACGCAGATCGAACATATTACACCTAAAAACAGGAATTGAAATAAAAGGAGAAGACCTCTCCCTTTATTTATAGCTAATTATACATGGCAGGTCTATGATAAAAGCCCATGGAACTTGAAAAACATATTATAAATTCGGGCATAAAAGGGCCGACAATCGTCATTACAGGGCGCTTTCATGGCAACGAGCCTATTGGCGAGATCGTTGTTCATAAACTTGTCAAAGAGATTGAAGCAGGAAAACTCAACCTTTTAAAAGGGCGTTTGGTTCTTTTTCCTTTATTAAACCCATTTGCCAAAGATCAAAATAAAAGATACGTAGCTACAGATATGAACCGTTATATTTGCCCGAACTATAATAAAGGGGAATTGCCTGAAGAACGCCTCAGATCGTATTTTGTTAAAGCGCTCGAGAATATATCCAGCAACACAAAAGAATGGCACCTAATTGACATCCATTCCGTAGACATGAATTCCGACGGACATGTGATTTGCGCAGACAGCAATGAAAGCCTAGAGCTTGCGCCGTGTACATTTTACGATAGTGTTTATTTGAATTGGCGAAACGCACAATTATCTGTCAAAACTGAAGACCTCAAGGTTATGGGGCGCAGATTTGAAGAACATGAGAAATTCACACTTGCCGCCATATACGGTGCAAAAGAAATGTGCGCGACTTCGGCAATATGTATTGAAGCCGGTCAGCACGATGATAAAAATGCAGAAGATAAAGCCTACAAATCCGTCTTATCAATCCTTTCCTATCATCATATGATTGACGAAAAACACCTCCATACACATCTGCATCAAAAACGAATTGTTTTTAAAGCTGCGATTATTAAGCGCGACGATAGCGAACACCTTTTAGAGATCCAAGAAGATGCTCAGCGGCTATCTGCAGGCCAAACCATTTTAAAAGGTAACAACAGGGCTTTTAAAGTGCCCGAAACTTCTGATAGTTGGATTATTGCACACCCTAAAGTCGATCCCGCGATTGGCGATCATTTCGGATATCTGGCCGTTATTGAGTAGTTTTAGTATTCTTTTTCTGTGTCAATTTGATCGACCAGATCGAAATTTCATAGAGCGCCATAACAGGCAACGCCAGCATCACCTGTGATATAACATCCGGCGGTGTCAGGATTGCGCCAACAACAAAGGCGCCAATCAGGGCATATTTTCTTTTTGCAGCAAGACTTTCGGCTGTAACAAGCCCGACCCGCCCCATCAGGGTCAGCAGGACAGGCAATTGAAAGCATAATCCAAAGGCAAAAATCAGTTTCATGACAAGGCCAAGGTATTCAGAGACGCGGGTTTCCAGAGCTATAGCAAGCATATCTTTGCCGCCCGCCTGCTCAAAACTGGCAAAGAATTTCCATGCTGTCGGGAAGACGGCGTAATAAGCAAAGGCCGCCCCCAGAACAAACAGCACAGGTGTTGCAATCAGAAACGGTAAGAAAGCCTGCTTTTCATTTTTATAAAGCCCCGGCGCTACAAATCGATAGAGCTGCACCGCGATAATCGGGAATGCCAGAAAGGAGCCCATAAATATGGACAGTTTCATATAGGTGAAAAACGCCTCGGTCAGGCCGGTATAAATCAGACGGCGGTTTTCACCAGGCAGAGCATCGGCAAGCGGCTGAATTAAAAAATCATAAATCTGCGGTGCGAAAAGGTACGAGATACAGGAGAAAATCATCAGCGCCAAAACCGACCACATAACGCGGCGACGTAATTCCACCAGATGCTCGATGAGCGTCATGTCGCCAGCCTGTTTCTGATCGTTCAAAGGCTTCATTTCAGCATCACTCTCTGCTGTCATCTTTGCCCCCTACTTCGGCATCCATATCTGATGCGGCCTCGTCAAAATCATCTTCAGCAGACACATTGATGCCTTCGCCATTCTTAGCGCGTTCTTCCAATGCTTTTTGCTGTTCTGCACGAAACATTGTTTGGGCATCGCCTGCTTCGTTGGCTTTGGCGATGATATCGTCCAGCTCACCCTCGCGGCTGATACTGTCAATGCCCTGGGATATGGAGCTTGTAAATTCGCGGAATTTGCGGGTTGCCTTGCCCAGATTATACAAAACACGCGGCAATTCGTTCGGGCCAATGACCAGAACGGCAACAATTGCAATTAACAGGAATTCTATACCGCCGATACCAAACACGACAAATTAGACTTCAGTTTTTGAATTTTCAGAATCTTTTGCTTTTGCATCCTGCGGCGGATTTTCAAGCGTCGGTGGGTCAGATCGCACAGTTTTTGCTGTACGTTCGGTCTCGTTATCATTTCCGCCAAGGCCGTCTTTAAAGTTTTTCATGCCTTTCCCCATATCACCCATGACCTTGGGCAATTTTCCGGCACCGAAAATAACCAGAACCAACAGTAAAATAATCAGAATTTGTGGCAAACCTATACTCATGACAGTGTCTCCTTAATCGTCATCTTCTTCATTAACATAGGGGTCAACGATATCAACATCAACCTCTATATCAACGTTCAGTGACTTGCGGCCTTCGTCATCATCGTCGCCAAACAGCTCTCCCGTTTGCGGCATCGCCTCGATCGCAGGGCGTGTATCCAGCAATCCTGCGGCCTTCAGATCATCAACACCCGGCAGGTCTTTCAGCTCGACCAGACCGAATTGATCCAGAAAGTGCGGTGTTGTCACATAAGTCAACGGACGCCCCGGAACCTGACGGCGGCGGCCGGGCTTGACCCATCCGGCTTCCATCAGAATATCAAGCGTCCCCTTGCTGGCTGCAACGCCGCGAATGGATTCGATTTCAGCCCGTGTAACAGGCTGGTGATAGGCAATAATCGCCAGAGTTTCCAACGAAGCATTCGTCAGCTTTTTCGGCTCTTCCTTTTCAATATTCAGATAAGGCGACAAATCTTCGGCTGATCTAAAGGCCCATTTCCCGCCGCGCTCAACCAGATTAATACCGCGCGTTTCATAGCGTTTTTGCAGCATTTCAAGGCAATCCGACAGGTCATCATGCATATCCGAAGGTGTGCGCTCGATAATGTCCTGCACCGAAACAGGCTCGAACGATGCAAATAACAAAGCTTCCAGAATGCGCAGGCTCTGTTCCAGGTCAACCGTTACAACAGGATCCTGATTTTCTGTTTCGATGGTTTCGTTATCAAGGCTCATTCTTGCTCCTCCCGCTTGTTCCGTTTTAGGCGCACGTAAATCGGCGCGTATAATGTTTCTTGTCTAATTTCAATCATGCCCTGTTTCGCCATTTCCAGCGACGCCCCAAAAGTCGATGCAATCATCGAACGGCGCACAACAGGCTCTTTATCCTGCATGCCCGGTAAAAATTGCGAAATATCCATCCAGTCACCCGGAATACGTCCCAGCATCGCCTGAATACGCTCCAGCGCTTGCTCGACTGACATCAGCTCGAACGGTTTGACCGTATAGGTCGAATGTTCCTGACGGCGCTGAATATCACCATAGGCGGCCAGCAGATCATAAAGCTCGGCCTCGTGCACCGCCTTGGTACGAATTTTCAGGCCCGCCGGATTACCGCGGCCAAAGAAATGGACGTTTAATTGTGGGCGCGCCATCAAGGCCTCGCCCGCATCACGCATCGATTCCAAACGGCGCAGCTGGAATGCCAGTGCCTCGGCCATTTCCGCGCCTGTAGGCTCGTCGATATTTTCTTCTTCTTGAGGGATCAAAAGACGTGACTTCAGGTACGCCAACCACGCCGCCATCACCAGATAATCCGCCGCAAGTTCAAGGCGCAGTTTTTTCGCTGTTTCAATGAAATCAAGATACTGGTTTGCCAGTGCCAGAATTGAAATTTGCGTCAAATCAACCTTTTGATCGCGCGCAAGGTTTAACAGCATATCAAGCGGGCCGTCATAGCCGTCGATATCCAGCAATAACTGATCTTCTACCGGAATTGCCGACTGGGCATAGACCGGCTCCAGATCCTCTTCAAATTCAACAGATTTTGCGCTTGATTGATCGCTCAAATCTAAAAACCCCGATTAATGTCTGTAATACAGTTATTTCTAGCGCATTTTTAATCAGATTTCCAGAAAATATGTATTGACATAACAAATAGAGCTTTGTAGGTTTCATCAAAGGAGTTAAGACATGACTATCTCAGTAAAAGAATGCTTTATATACCCCCTGAAATCCGGCGCTGGTATTTCAGTTGAAGGGCTTGAGTTATTGCCTGAAGGACCAAAGGGCGACCGCCGTTACATGCTGGTACAGGCCGAAGGCCCTAACGAAGGCAAATTCATATCGCAACGTGACCGCGGGTGCGAGAAAATGGCCCTAATTCAGACATCTGAAAACGACGAAACTGTTGAATTCAAATTACCGAACGGCAGGTTTTTGAAACTCCCGCTTGATGTAAGTGGTAAAACAAGAAACGCACGCATATGGAAAGATGATGTCAAAGCCGTTGACATGGGTGACAAGGCTGCAACATTTTTTTCCGATTTTCTACAAACACCGTGTCGCCTAATGAAAATGTCTGACGATTTCAACCGCAACGCCAATCCTGATTTTACTGGCAAAAACGACATCGTTAGCTTTGCAGACGGATTTCCATTGTTGGTCACCAACACCGCATCTCTAAATGCCTTACAGGCTCATATAGACGATCAAATCGATATGAACCGCTTTCGCGCTAATATCGTTCTGGATGGTCTGGACGCATTCGAAGAAGATGTGATTTATACATGCAAAATTGGAAACGATGTTCTGCTGGAATTTGTAAAGCCTTGTACACGCTGTAAATTGACAACCGTTGAACAACAAACAGGTCTTCAGACCTCTAATGAACCGATCGCAACGCTTGCCAAGACACGCCGTGGCAGCGCGGATGGGCTGCAAGGTGTTTTCTTTGGCCAGAATGCAGTTGCCAGAAAGCTAGGGACTATAAAAGTTGGTGATACTGTTGAAATCATCAAAAGACGTAAAATGCACCCCGCCGTTCAACAGTGCGCTGTTAAATTTAAGCAATAAGCTGGGCTCTACCTTGCGCACGGTTCACACGAATATCTTCAGCGGCTTTCAAGCGTGCGGCAGACTCTTCACGTAAAACAGGCGTTTTTTCCAACACGCGACGGTTGGTTTCAAAATCCTGATTGCATAGCAATGTCAGATCGCACCCCGCCGATAGCGTTTGAAACGCCAGATCGGCCATATCACCGCGCAGCGCTTTCATCGATACATCATCTGCAATTAAAACGCCGTCAAACCCGATTTCACCGCGTATAATGTCTGTAATTACTTTTGGTGATAGCGTACCCGGGCGTTCAGCATCAATATCGTTATATATGACATGGGCCGTCATGGCCCACGCCCCTGCCATCCAAGGCTCCTTGGATAATTCAATAAAAGGCTTAAAGTCTTGCTTTTGCAAATCACTGTAACCCGCTGATATTTTTGGCAGATCAATGTGGCTGTCGACCGTTGCGCGCCCGTGCCCAGGTATATGTTTAAAAATGGGGGTCACCCCGTTTGCAAGATGCGCTTCGCAAACCTTGCGGCCCAGTGCCGTAACCGTTTCAGGATCATCACCATATACTCGTTTCGCAGCCAGAAACTCATGACTATCCAGAACAGGGATATCCAAAACCGGTGTACAATTCACATTTATGCCCAAATCAGATAATTGCTGCGCCATCAATTCGCCATTATCAAAAGCAGCCTGCTCAGCCAGATCGAGATCGGTCTTCGCCATCTGGCGAAACTTCAAAGCGCCCGGAAATTCCTCAAATTCAGGCATGCGCAATCTCGCGACACTCCCGCCTTCCTGATCGATAAGTACAGGCGCATTGTCGCGTCCGACACATTCGCGCAAATCATCAACAAGACGACGTACCTGATCCGGGTTTTGACAGTGCTGCTGAAACAAAATAAAGCCGTGCGGGTTTTGATCACGGAAAAGGGCTTTTTCCTCTACACCCAAAATCGGACCATCGGGGTCCAGAATAATCGCTTTATTTTGTGACAAGACACCCTCCGGATGTAATCTCAAGAATACGGTTACATACAGACTGCGCCTCGGTTTCAGACATCGGGCCAATTTGAACGCGATAATAAACACCTTTCGCGCCCAGATCGGCATATTTGTAATGAACCGTATATCCGGAAATAATATCGCCATAGAGCTTTTGTTTTTGCGCGTACTCTTTCTGGGCATCGCCTTTATCTCTAAAGGCCCCAAGCTGCACAAAATGTGTACCACCAAACATTGTTTTTAAACGGGTTTCGGGATTGACGGTTTCAGATACATCCTCTGTCTTTTTTTCGATAACAGTTGTTTCAATCGGCTCCGGCTTCACTTCCGGTAATTTCAGTACAGTTTCGAAGTCTTCCTCAATTTCCGGGTCATCAACCATGGCAGGTGCTGGCATCCCGCGATCACCGGGGGTGCTGTCCGGAACGCGGATTAACTGGGCGCGCTCTCGCCTCTCGACAGGCCGTTGTTCTGTCAGCTTTGTATCAAGATTTAAATCAGGCGCCTGTACCAGCGAATTTTCAGGGCGTGAAGTGATAACATTTATATTATTGCGATCCATTGGCTGCTCGGGTTCGGGCAACAGAGTTTCAACCTCGGGCTCGCGATTGCCATCAATAGCACTGAATATCGTGCTGTCCTGATGTGGAATTTCCATACCGCCACGGCTGGCCGGCAAAACCTTGTACGGCTGGTTATCCGCACGCACAAGTGGCAGCTCAATATCATCAAAACGATCCGCGCCACGCGGATACGCATACCATACGATAGCCGCCATCGCGATAATAACGACCGCCAGAATGGCCCGCGCTGAAAAGCGTCGACGCGCCTTATGCGGCTGACGTTCGGGGCGATAGGCATATAGCACCTCTATCGGGTCATTTCCCATGTTACGTCCCTCGCCATATTGGTGATTGTCTTGATCATTACTCATCCGTGCATCTCCTCAACAGGTTTTACGCCCATAATCGCAAGGCCTGATGCCAGCACTGTCATTACCCCCGCAACCAATGCAAGGCGCGCGCGGGACAGTTCAGCATCATTTTCATCCAGAAAGCGCAAGGTTGTATCCGTGCGGCCCTTGCTCCATAGGCTATGAAAGGCCGAAGCCAGATCATTAAGATAGAACGCTATACGGTGTGGTTCAAATGCTTCAGCAGCACTTTCAACCATTTTCGGCCAACCCGCCATCACTTTAATCATATAAAGACTGTCTTCGTCATCGATTTTTGAAAGATCTGCAGATGACAGCGCCTTTACAGATAAATCCATATTCGGAAACATTTCGCCAGCATTGCGCATCACGGAACAGCATCGCGCATGAGCATATTGCACATAGAATACGGGGTTGTCTTTTGACTGTTCGACAACCTTGTCAAAATCAAATTCCATTTCAGCGTCAGGCGTGCGTGTCATCATAAAGAAACGGACAACATCGGCCCCCACTTCCTCGACCATTTCGCGCAGCGTGATGATATTACCGGAACGTTTGGAAAAGCGCACCAGCTCCCCACCCTTAAACACTTTAACAATCGAATTATAGATGACTTTCAATTTGGCATCGCCGTTTGAAAAGGCATCGATTGTCGGCTCAAGGCGTTCCTGATAACCTGCATGGTCTTTACCCAAAACGTTCAACATCAGGTTGTAACCACGCTTGATTTTATCATAGTGATAGGCAATATCAGGCATTATATAGGCCCACGTGCCATCACGTTTTTTCAAGGCGCGATCCTGTTGGTCGCCGAACTTGCTGGAACGGAATAATGTCAGGGGCACAGGCTCCCAATCTTCCATTTCCTTGCCCTTTGGCGGCGGTAATGTGCCTGTATAAATCAGATCTAGATCTTCCAGAAATTTAAAGGCTGTATCCAGAGTTCCGCTTTCGACGATGTCGCGCTCGTTGGTGAAGACATCATGCTTGATGCCAATCAATCGCAAATCTTCACGGATCATTTTCATCATATGTTCAACGGCGAATTCACGTACAGGAACCAGCCATTCTGATTCCGATTTGCCCTGCCATTGATCGCCATCACGCTTAACCAGCGCCTGCCCGACCTCTTTCATGTAATCGCCGGGATACAAACCTTCAGGAATGTCGCCGATATCTTCACCCAGGGCTTCGCGATAGCGCAAATGGGCTGTGCGCGCCAGAACATCAACCTGCGTTCCCGCATCATTAAAATAATATTCACGCGTGACCTTGTATCCGGCCTTATCCAACAGGTTCGCCAAAGTATCACCGATTACAGCACCGCGTGTATGCCCTGCGTGCATCGGCCCTGTCGGATTAGCAGAAACATATTCGATATTTACAGGCTGGCCCTTGCCAACTGTAGTATCACCATAGCCGATCCCCTCATTTAAAATGTAATTTAAAAGATCGGCCCACTGTCTTTGTTTAAGACGAAAGTTGATAAAACCGGGCCCTGCAATTTCTGCACTTTCAACGCCATTAAGCTCTTTGATCAACGGCAGCAATTCTTCAGCAAAAGCGCGCGGGTTCTTTCCGGCCTGTTTACACAAAACCATGGCAGCATTTGTGGCCATATCACCGTGTGATGGATCACGCGGCTGTTCAACCACAACGCGCGAGGTGTCAAATTCAGCACTGATATTTTTCAGCGCTGTCACAAGTTCATTTTCGTAGGTCTTGTAAATATTCATGTCGGGTCCAGTTCTCGAATCTTTTGCGCAATTAGATTATCAACAGGCGCGACAATACGCAAATTATTCAGTTGTATTCAGGGCAGAAACGATTATCTTTGAAACATAATAATCAAGGATACAGCCATGAATAAAACAGCCGTCGCCCTCACCGCCATAATCTGCTTTACGATCAGTATGTTGGGTATGGGGTATTTTATACAAAACGGCCTGATTAATATTCGCGGAAACGACCGCCATGTCGAAGTTAAAGGCCTTGCCGAACGCGATGTTATCGCTGATATCGCAGTGTGGGAGCTGAATTACGAAGTTCAAACTGATGACCTAACGCAGGGACGGGCCGAACTGGCAAAAGGCGAAAAAATCATTCGCGATTTTTTGAACGCGCATGACATTTCAAATGAAGAAATCAAATTACAGCGCCTGAATGTCTATCAGCGACAGCAAGAGCGCAGCCGCACGGGCAATACGACAGAATTCGGGCGCGTCTATGTCATCAGCCAAAGCTTTCAGGCATCAACCACCAACGTTCGTAATATTGAAAAAGCGACGCAGGATGTTGCCAGCCTCATTGAGCAGGGTATCGTTTTGCAGCCGTCAAATCCGCGTTATATCTTCACACGCCTGAATGATGTGAAACCCGAAATGATTGCTGAGGCCACAAAAAATGCCCGTGAAGCTGCAAGACGTTTTGCAGAAGACAGCGGAAGCAACGTCGGGCCGATCCTGCGTGCCAGCCAAGGCTGGTTTAATATCCTGCCCCGCCTGGGCGAAGATTACGGCGAACAACAAGCCATTGAGAAAAAAGTCCGCGTTATTACAACCATAGACTTTACGCTGCTGAATTAATTACAACGCCTGATAAACATCAAACATTTCCTGATGTTCCAGCACCGCTTTGCGGTCCGTCATGCCGGCAATGTAATCTGCGATAACACGCGCTTTCCAGTCTTGATCACTCCATCCCTTCGGCACATGAGTGATTTGTTTGCGCCAACTATACGGCAGGCAGCGATCATTCGTGATAAAGGCTTCGAACAAATCCTTGATAACTTTTTGTGACGTCATACGAATACGGCTGAGGCGTTCGTTCAGATAAAAACGATCAAACAAAAATTTTCTAAGCTCTTTATCGGCCTTTTTCCAATCATCCGAAAAATCAATCATCTGCCCCGATGCATGGCGGATATCATCTGAAGACTTTGGTTTCAGATCAGCCAGACGGCGGCGCGATTCAGCCAAAACGTCCATCGCGATATGTCCCATAACTTCACGAATGACTTCGTGGCGTAATATGGCCTCGGGACAATCAGGAAATTCCTTGCGCACGTTATAAACAATTCCACCGATAACCGGCAGATCCTTTAGGTCGTCAAGTTCAAAGAAACCTGCGGACATACCATCATCCAAATCATGACTGTTATAGGCGACATCATCAGCAATACCCGCGACCTGTGCCTCGGCTGACGCATAAGTGCCCAGCATCAGATCTGTTTGATCTTTAAGCTCGTTCAACGTAACTTCCAGTTTCTTTTTAGTCACAGGGCCATTGTGCTTGCAAAGCCCTTCCAATGTTTCCCACGTCAGGTTTAAACCACCATATCGCGGATATCTTTTTTCAAGCTTGGTTACAACACGCAAGGTCTGATCGTTATGATCAAACCCGCCATAGGGCTGCATGCATTCTTTCAAGGCATCTTCGCCCACATGCGCAAAAGGCGTATGCCCCAGATCATGCGCCAAGGCACAAACTTCAGCCAGATCTTCGTCTAGCTTTAAAGATCTTGCGAATGATCGCGCGACCTGTGCAACCTCGATACTATGGGTCAGGCGCGTTCTGTAATGATCGCCCTCGTTTGAAATAAAAACCTGTGTTTTGTGCTTCAAACGACGAAAAGCGCTTGAATGAATCACGCGATCACGGTCGCGTTGAAAATCTGTGCGTGTTTTGCTGGGCGGCTCGTCATGAATACGTCCACGGCTTTCCGCATCGCGCGCGGCAAACATCGCCTTGCCATCATCGGCGATTAAATCTTTTAACGGATCCTGATCCGGCGTTTTGACTTTTGCAATGGCCATAGCCTACTCCTTTGAAACACTTGATATTCATTGATTTATAGCCTATTTTACTCATGAAGATAAAGGAGTTTTTATTATGGCCGATACGCGCCAGATCAAATTGACAGATTCCGCCGCAAAGCGCGTTAAAACGCTGATTGAAAAAGATCAAAGCGGCGCGGACATGTTGCGCGTGACCGTCTCAGGCGGGGGCTGCAGCGGGTTTCAATATGCCTTCAAGCTTGATAATCAGATGAATGATGGCGACCTGACCTTTGAAAATAACGGGGTAATATTGGTAACGGATGATGCCTCGCTCGACCTTCTGAATGGATCGGAAGTTGACTTTGTTGATGATCTGATGGGATCAATGTTCAAGGTTAATAACCCGAATGCCGAATCTATGTGCGGATGCGGCACATCTTTTTCAATTAAGTTTTAGGAGTTCAAATGCGTATTGTGACGTGGAATGTAAACTCAATTAACGCAAGATTGGGGAATGTGACAAAGTGGGTCAAAGATAATGATCCTGATGTCGTCCTGTTACAGGAATTAAAAACCATGGATGATGGTTTTCCAACACAAGATTTTGAAGACATTGGCTATAATTGTGCCGTTTTTGGTCAAAAAAGCTGGAACGGCGTTGCCATTTTATCAAAGCACGAAATCAGTGATGTGATACGCGGCCTGCCGGGTGACGATAGTGATGAACAGTCCCGTTACATAGAGGCCACTGTCAATGGCGTTCGCGTTGCCAGTATATATCTGCCAAATGGCAATCCCGTCGATACTGAAAAATACCCCTATAAGCTCAACTGGATGGACCGCCTGCGCACCCACGCCAGAGGCCTTTTGCAATCTGAAACACCTGTCGTTCTGGGTGGCGATTACAATATCATCCCTGAAGGCCGCGACTGCCATAACCCGGCTGCATGGGCTGATGATGCGCTGTTCCGTCTCGAAAGCCGTCAGAAATTTCGTGCGATTGAAAACCTGGGATACACCGAGGCCTTTCGCGCATTAAACGATAATACCGTTGCTTACAGTTTTTGGGATTATCAGGGCGGTGCATGGCAACAGGACAAGGGCATTCGTATTGATCATTTCTTGCTATCGCCACAGGCAACTGACCGTTTGAAAGATTGCAAAATCGATAAAACACCGCGCGGTGAGGAAAAAGCATCCGACCATGTGCCCGTCATCCTGACTTTAAAATAATGCCTTATTTTTGCCATATTTTTGGGATAGAATAAAATTATGAAGCAGCAAAACGGAAATGTCCTGTTTATTATTCTGATTGCGATTGCCCTTTTCGGCGCGCTGAGCATTGCTATGACGGAAACAAATTCGGGCGCGACCGATATTGATGATGAGAAACTGATGCTGGCGGCTTCAGAAATCGCACAAACCGCCTCGGATATAAAAAATGCCGTCGATCAACTTGTCGCCGTTAACGGTTGCGGCGATACGCAGATCAGCTTTGCCTTTGACAGTGACGCTGATGGTGATGTCGATTCTGCTGATGACTATTGGAATGCAAACGCCCCTTCAAATGGTATGTGTAATGTTTTTGGTGAGAGTGGCGGTGGGCTTACTTTTCCTGAGTTAAACCCCGATTTCCTTGACTCCGCAAACTCAGCCGAACCACTCTACGGCAAGTATCACTTTTCAGGCGCTTCACAATTAAGAAATGTTGGCACCAGCGAGGCTTGTGGTGACCGTGAAACAAGCGTGGAGCTGTTAATTCATGCGCCATACTTAAAACGCGAGGTATGCGAACAAATTGTTCTTAAAACGACCGGAATGGATAATACGGGGGATATCCCACAAGATAACAACATCTTCTATGAACATCGAAATCTGGGTCATCAGTTCGACGGCACCTACAAAGATGCGTGCGGTTTTGAACTTTATGCAACAGGAGATCCAGATGTTTTTAACGGAGATATATCAGGCTGTGTTGAAGGAAAAACCCTGCCGCCTGAAGGAACATACCATTTCTTTCATGCTTTAATTGTAAGATGATCAGATGAAAATCGGCATATTTGATTCCGGCCTTGGTGGCCTTTTGATTGCGCGGGCGATCCGCGATGCGCTGCCCAGTTACAATCTCGTCTATCTGGGTGATACCCTGCATGTTCCATATGGCAGTCGATCCCATGAAACAGTTTATGAGCTGACCCGTAGGGCTGTTGAATATCTTTTCACCGCGCACAACTGTCAAATCGTCATACTGGCCTGTAACACGGCTAGTGCAACAGCCCTGCGCCGATTGCAGCAAACCTGGCTGGCTGACACCTACCCTGATCGCCGCGTCTTAGGGGTAGTTGTACCGACCCTTGAAAAAGCAATCGGTCTGGGACACACCCATATCGGCCTACTGGCAACCGAAGCAACAGTTAAATCGGGCGTATACGGTGAAGAATTGCGCAAACTGAATCCTGAAATAACAATATCAGCAAAGGCCGCACCCTTGCTGGCCCCTATGCTGGAAAATGGCGGTCTTAAATATATTCCGCCTGTACTAGCCGATTATCTGGCACCGCTGAAAGCAAGCAAGATTCAGAGCTTGATATTAGGCTGCACACATTATTGCCGATTATCAGATCATATATCGCAATATATGGGGCGTGATACCCCACTGATCTCCCAAGCCGACATTACACCACCTAGCTTGAAAGATTACCTGCACCGCCACCCCGAACACGATGAGAAACTCTCGAAAAATGGAAATATCCAGTTTCTGGTTACAGATTTAACAGACGGGTACAACCAACATGCCAAAGATGCCTATCAGGATGTCGTTGACTTGCAGTTGGTGAATTACTAAGAGGGAATATATATGTTTGCAATCTTAAAAGTCGGGTTGGCTGCGGCAACTATCGCATTCGTATCCTGGCTGGCCGGGAAAAAGCCGGAGCTGGCGGGCTTTCTAACAGCCCTGCCGCTGGTCTCCATTCTGGCGATTGCTTTTGCCTATTGGCAGCATCAGGATATTGATCAGACCGCGCAATACGCCAAAAGCATTTTGGTTGCGATTCCCCTATCCTGCCTGTTTTTTGTACCGTTCTTTTTTATCGGCAAATATGATCTGAATTTTTGGCTGTACTGGTGCGCAGGCATTGCGATGATCGCCATCGGATATTACATGCATCAGTTTATCATGAAATTTATTTAATACTACAGCGCGTGCCCGGCGATCTTGCTTTGCATTGTTGGTGCAACAGGTTGACTCGCCTTGTGAGCTTGATTAATTTCCTTTTGCCCGGGATGAACACGCGCGGCGGCTTCTTTTGTAGCTTCATGAATTGATGTCGGCAACATATCTGCTTTGTTTAAAGCCTCTGTCACCATTTCAGCTGTTGCTTCGGTTTTCAAATATCCGTTACCAGAAGATTTAATCGATAAACCAGCCTGTTTTAAAGCCTTGGCAACAAAGTTGATTTGACTATGTTCCAATTCTACGGTGCTTGTATAGATTCTTGCATCTTCAATATGCGACCCACTGCTGTTTTCTGATATTTTATTTACAGGGGTAGCTGCATAGTTTTCAAGCTCAACGTCTACGTACTTCAGCACAACTCCCATATCTCTTTCAAATTTCAGCTCTTGGATATTAACCAACCCCGCTTCCATGGGCGTTATTCCTGTTTTCTCAAGTTCGTGATCCAAAAGCTTTGCTGCTGTAACATTATCCAATATTTTATACGCTTCATTATCCCGATCTAGGCGTTTATCCTGGCTCAAGGCGGAAAGGACCTTTAGAAAATCTGGGCGCTTTATCTTTTTAATTTTCAAGCTGAGACTGGAGTTATCATACCCATTAAACTCTTGCTCGAATTCTCCAATATCCTTCAAAAGACCATTCAAATTTTCTACAAAACGCTCACGCCCAGCCTGATCAGAATGAAAACCTATAACCAGATCAAATTTTTCCAGATCTTCAGGATGCGTCCCCGGGTATTGAACCAAGTTAAAACCTTTCACCCCATCTTTATTCATATCTTTGTCGATAGGGTTTAGATGGTAATCAAAGCTATCTCCCTCAAGCCTATGATTGTCTGATGGATAAGGTTCGTATTCAAAATTAGCTATATTACGCATTAACCAAGCCCCAATTCATTAACTTTAATGTTATTGTAAAGCGTAAAGCTTAAATATTTATTACCATAATTTATCGCTTTTAAATAATAGGATGATGGGCCCAGATCCACTCGTCGCCTTTCAAAACCACACAAGAGGTACGGCCATAGTTTCTGGCCCAAGTCATTACAAACCCATCTTTTTTGGTGAATAATTGCATGACAAAGCCTTTTTCCGTTGTGCCTGCAATTAATGTGGCGGTAAAGGCATATTTATCGGCGCCCAGATTGGCTGACATTTTCTCGGTTGGCAGGCATAGTTGATCGGATGCATAGCTGAGGCCGATCACAACACATGACATCATAACAATCGTCAGCAGGACAACCCGTATTACAAAATTTTTCTTTAGTCTTTCGAAAATTTTAGGCACTCCTATAAAGCCGTCTATACGTAGGTATATAGAACAATACATATATTTTATCAGGAATATATTTAATTTAGGTAAAAAATAGAAATGGTGCTGCTAGAGAGAATTGAACTCTCGACCTCACCCTTACCAAGGGAGATTTAAGCGTTTATTAACAATATC